>NZ_JONR01000034.1 GCF_000711955.1 Nevskia soli DSM 19509 | reverse complement strand
CGCAGTGCTGCGCCGGCCAGAGCGCACCATGGAATCACCATGCCGCACTCTGTCCGACTTGCACTGCGCAAAAATGACCGCCGTCGCAGGCGCGATTCATTCTGTTACAGGCTCTAAGGCAAGGCAGCGCTTTCGATGCTTTGCGTTTATGCTTTGCCGCCTATCCCCTCTCCCCTCTCACCTCCCGCCATGAGCCAGGACGCCGCCAAGAAAGCCGCCGCAGAAGCCGCCCTCAAGTACGTCGAACCGGGGGAAATCCTCGGCGTCGGCACCGGCTCCACCGTCAACTACTTCATCGACGCCCTGGCGAAAATGAAGCACGACATCCCCGGCGCCGCGTCCTCGTCCGAGGCCAGCAGCGCCCGTCTCAAGGCCGTCGGCATCCCGGTGCTGGACCTGAACAGCGTCGGCAGCCTGTCGATCTACGTCGACGGCGCCGACGAGGCCAACCACCAGCTGCAGCTGATCAAGGGCGGTGGTGCCGCCCTCACCCGCGAGAAGATCGTGGCCGCGGCCAGCCGCAAGTTCATCTGCATCGCCGACGAATCCAAGCTGGTCAAGGTGCTGGGCAAGTTTCCCCTGCCGGTGGAAGTGATCCCGATGGCGCGCTCCTACGTGGCGCGCGAGCTGGTCAAGCTCGGCGGCATGCCGAGCTGGCGCGAGAACGTGATCACCGACAACGGCAACGTCATCCTCGACGTGGCGGGGCTGTCGATCACCGACGCGGTGAAGCTGGAGACCGAGATCGGGCTGATAGCCGGCGTGGTAACGGTTGGGCTGTTCGCGCGGCGGCCGGCGGATGTGTTGTTGCTGGGGTCGCCGGCGGGTGTGCGGGAGTTGAAGGCAGCATGATCTGCTTCAGGCATCTTGGACGCCACACCAAGCTTTGCCACTTGCCCTGAAACTTCGGCGTACGCGCTAGCGCGCTAGGCATTGGAGTCGCAGAATGAAATTGCGGTTCCGCCTTGAAGGCGGGTTACTTTCTTGTCTCCAGCGACAAGAAAGTAACCAAAGAAGCGCCGCCCCGGAGCCTGCAGACAACGGTGGGAACGTCAAAAGCCAAATCAAAAGCAACCGCAAAAGCGCAAAGCAACGTCAAAGGCCGGAGTGTCGCTCTTGGGCGTTCCTCCGCCCTCTGCGTCATCCCCGCGCAGGCGGGGATCCAGTTCTGCTGCCCTCAACGTACGGATGCAGCCCCGACTTTCGCACCCTTTTCCCGGTGGGAAGGAACATCGCTCGCCGCATGCGTGCCAACAAAAAACCTTGGCACGCATGGCACCCATGGGGAAAACGGGGTTTCAAACCGCTTCGAGCTTCGCCTTCAGGTCGTTGTACAGACCCTGCACCATCTTCTCGTTGCCCGGCTCGGCTTCCACCGTGACGGTGTCTTCGCCGGAGATGTAGATATTGAGGGCGTAGCCCTCTTCCTCTTCAACCAGTTCCAGCATGGTGATCTCCGCCAGCTTCACCAGGGTGGTCTTGTTCTGGAATTCGATTTCGACAAATTTTCCCATGAGCGCATCTCTCTTTTCGTTGGTGGCCGGAATATAGCAATGCACATGCCAGTTTAGCCACGCGTCTAGCCGGGCTTGTGGCAGACCGCCTCGACGTTGTGTCCATCGGGATCGAGCACGAAGGCGCCGTAGTAGCTCGGGTGATAGTGGATGCGCAGGCCGGGGGCGCCATTGTCGCGGCCGCCGGCGGCCAGGGCGGCTTTGTGGAAAGCATCCACGGCGGCGCGGTCTGGGGCGACGAAGGCCACATGCAAAGGCCCCTTGAGGACGGTGTCGGCACGATCGCCGATCCAGAAGTAGGGTTTGCCGCCTTCGCCGAAGCCGACGTGGCCGCTGTCGCCGGTCTGTTCGGCAGTGAGTTCCATGATCTTGACGATGCCCAGCGGCGCCAGCGCCTGCTCGTAAAACGCCCTGGAACGCCCCAGATCGGAAACGGAAAAACCGATGTGATCGAGCATGCCGGGCTCCTCAAGAAGAATGGTCCGGGCATGTTAGCTCCATGGCGCGCGCAAAAGAAAAGGCCGGAACCCCTGGGAGGGTTCCGGCCTTCGAGACAGCCAACCGCAGTAACTTATTAGTTGCTCACATCGCGGCAGTGCTCGGTGTACGACACCTGGGTATCGCGATCCTTGCCGATCTCGTGGCCGGCGACCGCGCCGCCCACCGCACCCGCGGCAGTCATTGCGGCATTGCCGCTGCCCTTGCCGAACTGGTTGCCGAGCAGGCCGCCCGCCGCGCCGCCGATGGCGGTGCCGGCGATGCCGCCGGTGCCCCATTCCTTCTTGTGCTCGACGCGCTGCTCGCTACACACCACCTTGGGGGCGGCGGAAGCCTGGGACGGCGGCGTCGGGGCACCCGGCTTGGAACAGCCGGCAACGAGGACAACGGCGAGTGCTGCACTGATCATGACGCGTTTCATGGGAAGCTCCTTTTGAACCTGCGCCCCAATCCTTGGGATACGCGATGGAGCCAGCTTACGAAGACCCGCCTGAATCACGCCTTAATGCGGTTATTTCTGTTTAAAAACGGTCAGTTGAATGGATTCTCAGACACGCAAAAGCCGCCTGGCGGCGGGCCGGGCGGCATGGAAAAAGCAGTAATTGGTACGAACCTGCAGGCTGGCCCCGGTATGGGTTCGGCCGGCATCCGGGCGATGCGGCAGGCAAGGCGCCGCGCCTTCCGAAAGAGGGCGCGGCGCGGCAACAGCCTAGCGGCGACCGCCGCGGGCGCCGCCCTTCAGATCCTTCTTCTCTTCGTTGACGCGCAGCAGGTTGCCGCGCAGGTCCTTGCCGTTGAGGCCGGCAATGGCGGCGCGCGCCTCATGGCCTTCCATTTCGATGAAGCCGAAACCGCGGCACTTGCCGGAGAACACGTCGTGAGCCAGCTTGATCGAGCGCACGCGACCGTGAGCCGAGAACAGCTCGGTGATTTCCTTTTCGGTGGCGTCGGACGGCAGGTTGCCGGCATAGATTTTGAGCATCTTGAACTCCAGGCTGCGGTAATTAGTGGTTGGTGACTGGTGGCTAGTGATTAGTGGCGCTTCTTACTGACCACCGATCACCAGCCGCTGGCCACTGCTTCAATGGACCTTGCGCGACTTGCCGGCGAGACGCTCGGCGTCGCGTGACGGCCGGCCGTTGCCGCCGCGGCCGAAGCCGTGGCGCGGGGGGTTGGGACGCTGCGGGCGCTGCGGCGCGCTGTCCGGCAACTTCATCGCGGCGTGGCGTGCGGTTTCTTCCGCAGTCGGCTGCGAGCCCGGCTCGAAGCCCGGCACCATCGAGGACGGGATTTCCTTGCGCAGCAGGCGCTGGATGTCCTTCAGCTCCTGGCGCTCGTCGGAGCTGACCAGGGAAATGGCTTCGCCCGAGGTGCCGGCACGGCCGGTACGGCCGATGCGATGGACGTAATCCTCCGGCACGTTCGGCAGCTCGTGGTTGACCACATGCGGCAGCTGGTCGATGTCGATGCCGCGGGCGGCGATGTCGGTGGCCACCAGCACGCGCACCTTGCCGGCCTTGAAGTCGGCCAGGGACTTGGTGCGCGCGTTCTGCGACTTGTTGCCGTGGATGGCGGCGGTGGTGATGCCGTGGCGGGCGAGCTGCTCGGCCAGGCGGTTGGCGCCGTGCTTGGTGCGGGTGAAGACCAGCACCTGCTTCCAGTCGCCCTCCTTCACCAGATGGGCCAGCAGGCCGGTCTTGCGCGACTTGTCGACCGGGTGCACGCGCTGCGTCACCAGTTCGGCGGCGGTGTTGCGCGGCGCCACGTCCACCGTGGCCGGATTGTGCAGCAGGCTTTCGGCCAGGCCGCGGATTTCCGGGTTGAAGGTGGCGGAGAACAGCAGGTTCTGGCGCTTCTTCGGCAGCACCTGGATGACGCGGCGGATGTCGCGGATGAAGCCCATGTCGAGCATGCGGTCGGCTTCGTCCAGCACCAGCGTCTCGACGTTGGAGAGGTTGACCGTGCGCTGCTGCAGATGGTCGAGCAGGCGGCCCGGGGTGGCGACGACGATCTCGACGCCGCGGCGCAGCAGGTCGATCTGCGGGTTGATGCCGACGCCGCCGAAGATCACGGCGGTGCGCAGCTTGAGATGCTTGCCGTAGGTGCGGACCGACTCGGCCACCTGGGCGGCGAGTTCACGCGTCGGCACCAGCACCAGCACGCGGGGCCCAGGGGCGCCGTTGGTGACGGTGATCAGCTTCTGCAGGATCGGCAGGGTGAAGGCGGCGGTCTTGCCGGTGCCGGTCTGGGCGGCGGCGAGCAGATCGCGCCCCTCGAGCACCAGCGGAATGGCCTGTTTCTGGATCGGCGTGGGCTCGGTGTAGCCCTCGTCGGCAATGGCACGCAGCAACTCGGGCGCTAAGCCCAGTTCGGAAAACGACATCTTTGAGACTCCTGAAGCCGCCACACCACGCAACAAGCATGGAACCGGTTCAGGCAGTGATGATTGAGGTTGGCGCATACGCCTCACCAGGGTGAGGAACAGCGCCGGGTTTGTCGGGAAACCGGGAACCGGCTTCTGGGGCGCAACCGGAGCGCCACTTCAAACTGGGCGCAATCTTACAACATTATGGCGATTCACGCTTGCCGGCCCTGCGGCCGGCCACAGCGCCCGCCATGCCGCCGGCCGCGCCGGCCGGTCATGCCCGGCGGTCATGCCCGTGTAAGCCGGCTGGGGTTATGCTTGCCTCCCTTATACCCCCGAAAGGATGCGCCGATGAGCAAGTTCCGCACGCTAGGTTTGTTGCTGACCACCACGCTGGCCGTGGCCGCCTGTTCGCAGAAAGCCCCGGACCAGGCTGCACCGGCCGCCGCGCCCGCCGCCGCCCCGGCTGCTGCCACCCCCGCCGCCCCGGCGGCGAGCCTGCCGCGCCAGAAAGCCCCGGACGGCACCGCCGTGACCTTCGTCGGCATCAAGGACGGCGACACCGTCGCCAGCCCGGTCAAGATCGGCTTCGCTGTCACCGGCGCCAAGATCGCCCCGGCCGGCACCACGGACGCCGGCACCGGCCATTTCCATCTGCTGATCGACACCGACCTGCCCCCGCAGGACGGCCCGCTGCCCGCCAATGACCACGTCAAGCACTACGGCAAGGGCCAGACCGAGGACACGGTCACCCTGACTCCGGGCACGCACACCCTGCAGATCGAGCTGGCCGACGGCCTGCACGTGCCGTTCGACCCGCCGGTGGTGTCGGACAAGATCACCGTCACCGTCAAGTAAAGCGGCGCGTTCGCCCATCGGGCGCGTCGTCGGCCCCGGCTTCGGCCGGGGCCGTTTTTTTGGCCGCCTTTTGCGTGCGGAGACCGCTTGCGCGGATACTTCCACACGCACAATTTCGACGGTCGTCCGGCCGGCAGGCTCGATGCCATGCCCTGCGACGCCCCATACATCATCGGAGAGAGGCAGGCATGCAAATCGAAGACAGCGTATTCATCGTTACCGGCGGCGCTTCCGGGCTGGGCGCGGGTACGGTGCGCAATCTGGTGCGGCTCGGCGGCAAGGTGCTGATCGCGGATCTCAACGAGATCGCCGGGCAGGCGCTGATCAACGAGCTGGGCGCGGCGGTGCGCTTCGTCCGCGCCGACGTCACGGCCGAGGCCGACGCCAAGGCCGCCGTGGCCGCCGCGGTGGAGAACTTCGGCGCGCTGCATGGTCTGGTCAATTGCGCCGGCATCGCCATCGGTGAAAAGGTGCTGGGCAAGGAAGGCCCGCACGCCCTCGCCAGCTTTGCCCGCTGCCTCAACATCAACGTGGTCGGCAGCTTCAACTTCATCCGTATCGCCGTGGCGCAGATGGCCAAGCAGACCGCCAACGAGGAAGGCGAGCGCGGCGTGCTGATCAATACCGCCTCCATCGCCGCTTACGACGGCCAGATCGGCCAGGCCGCCTATGCCGCCTCCAAGGCCGCGGTGGTCGGCATGACCCTGCCCATCGCGCGCGAATTGGCGCGCAGCGGCATCCGCTGCGTCACCATCGCCCCCGGGCTGTTCGAAACGCCGATGATGAGCGGCCTGCCGCAGGACGTGCAGGACTCGCTCGGCCGCAGCGTACCCTTCCCTTCCCGCCTGGGCCGCGCCAGCGAGTACGCGGCGCTGGTGCAGCATGTGATCGAGAATCCGATGCTCAACGGCGAGACCATCCGGCTGGACGGGGCGCTGCGGATGGCGCCGAAATAGGGACGGATGCAGACGGCAGAGCGCCGCAAAAAGCAGGAGAACCGGTCATGGCTGACAAAGACGGACAATCGCGCCTGGCGGTACTGATCGACGCCGACAATGCACCGGCGGACATCGCCGAGGGCCTGCTGCGCGAGGTCGCCAAGTACGGCGTGGCCAGCGTCAAGCGCGCCTATGGCGACTGGACCACCGACAACCTGAAGAGCTGGAAGAAGGTGCTGCTGCATCACTCGATCCAGCCGATCCAGCAGTTCGGCTATACCTCCGGCAAGAACGCCACCGACTCCGCGCTGATCATCGACGCGATGGACCTGCTGTACACGGAGCGGTTTTCCGGCTTCTGCATCGTCTCCAGCGACAGCGATTTCACGCCGCTCGCCGCCCGCATCCGTGAACAGGGCCTGACCGTCTACGGCTTCGGCGAGAAGAAGACGCCGGCCCCCTTCGTTTCGGCCTGCGACAAGTTCATCTATACGCACCTGCTGAAGGCCACCGTCGCCGATGAAGAGCCTGCCCCCGGGAAAAAGCCCGAGCCCGACGGGCCGATTTCGAAGAAGAAGCTCACCAGCTTCCTCCGTTCGGCCATCGATGCCGGCTCGGACGAATCCGGCTGGGCCGCCTTGTCCGCGGTGGGATCGAACATCGTGCGGCAGTTGCCGCAGTTCGATCCGCGCGACTACGGGCACAAGAAACTGCGCGACCTGGTGGCGGAGATGAAGGACCAGTTCGATCTCGACGAGCGTCCGCACGCCGACGGCCATTCCAAGGTCATCTACCTGCGGGACAAGCGCAAGAAATCGCCGGCGCCGGAGGCCAGGGCGCGCTGACGGAAGTGCGGTAATGCGCCCCTGCATGTCACATCGCGGGCGGCTGCCTCGTCTTGATGGCAAGCCGGCAACAGTGCCGGCATTTCGCTGATCAAGAGGATGCACCATGGAAGCCCGACTCAATCTCATCAAAGCCGCCCCGAAATCCTGGAACGCCATGCTCGCGTTGCAGGACACGGTGAACAAATGCGGCCTGGAACAGACCATCCTGGAACTGGTGAAGCTGCGCGCCTCGCAGCTCAACGGCTGCGCCTTCTGCATCGCCATGCATACGCGCGACGCGCTGAAGCACGGCATCAGCCAGGAGCGCATGCACCTGCTCAACGCCTGGCGCGAGGCGCCGCTGTACAGTGCGCGCGAACAGGCCGCGCTGGCCTGGACCGAGGCGCTGACCTTCATCACCCAGGGTCACGCGGCGGACGCGGTATACGAACAGGTGCGACAGCAGTTCAGCGCGGAGGAGACGGCCAGCCTGAGCTTCGCCATCGCCGCCATCAACACCTGGAACCGGCTGGCCATCAGCGCACGCATACCGCCGCAGGTGGAGGCGGCCTGATTCCCCGAGCGGCGTTCAGCTGGCCTGGCAGGGCTGGAAGTCGTCGAAACCCTGGATCTCCGGCGCCAGCACGCGGCCGGGGATCGGCCGGCCCAGCAGCTGCATCAGGCAGGCCGGGTAGTTGGTGATGATGCCGTCCACGCCCTCGCCGATGAATTTCCGCAGGTCCGCGCTGGAATCCGGCGTCCACGGCACCACGCCCTTGCCGGCCTGGTGCGCGGCATTGACGTAGGCCTGGGTGAAATCCGGCGCGCTGGAACTGACCGAGCTGTAGTCGAAGCCCTGCGCCCTGGCCACGATCAGGTTGGTGGTGGCCAGGTTGCCGAGGAACAGGGTCTTGATGGTGGGATCGAGCTTGCGCACCTGGGCCAGCGGCCCCTCGTTGAAGGATTGCACGATGATGCGGTTCTGGATGCCGCTGGCGTGGATCAGGTCCACCAGCGGCGCCGCCGCGGCCTCACCCGCTGCACCGGCTTGCTTGATTTCGATGGTCACCGTGGGCCCGTAGGCGCCGAGGCTGGCGGCGAAGTCGAACAGCTCCTTGGCGGTGGGGATGACCACGCCCTTGCCGCGCAGCGGATGCGGCAGCGACTCGTCGCTCGCGGTGGTGGACTGGCCCGGGGAGTACCAGTAGCCGGCATCGCATTGGCGCAGTTCGGCGAAGGTCCTGGTGGTAACGCTGCCGCTGCAACTGGTGGTGCGATCCAGCGTGGCGTCGTGGATCAGCACCAGCACGCCGTCGCTGCTCAGGTAGGAATCGGTTTCGAAATCGTCCACGCCGATGCGGGCGGCGTTGCGGTAGGCGGTCATGGTGTCTTCCGGCGCATAGGCCGAGCCGCCGCGATGCCCCGAAACGTAGGGCACCGAACGGCTCGCGGCGCTGTACGGACCCGCCGCATCGTCGGAACCACCGCAGCCGCAGAGTGCCGCCAGCGTGCACAGACAGACCAATACCAGACGCATCGAGAATCCCCCATTTCCTGATTTCAGGGATCAGGTTAAACGAGGGATGTGGCCATGCGGTGAAAGCGCCGCAGGCCGCCTCGATTACTTGCCCGCGGCAGCCCGCCGGGGCCGGCGCACCACTCGCACCTTGCCGCTGCTGCCGCCGCCGCAGAAGAAGCGGTCGGCGCCATCGGACTCCAGACCGGACACGCCCACGCCAGGCGGCATCTCGATCCGCTCCAGGGCCTCGCCGGTGTGGGGATCGATGCGCCGCAGATCGCTTTCTTCGTTTTCCCAGGTGCCATGCCACAGCTCGCCATCGACCCAGCTCACCCCGGTGACGAAGCGCTGGGACTCGATGGTGCGGAGAATCGCCCCGGTCTGCGGATCGATCTGGTAGATCTTGCGCTCGCGGTAGTGCCCCACCCAGAGCGCGCCTTCGGCCCAGGCCAGGCCCGAGTCGCCGCCGCCACCGGGCGCCGGGATGGTGGCGAGCACACGGCCGGTCTGCGGGTCGATCTTGTGGATGCGGTCCTCGGCGATCTGGAACAGGTGCTGGCCGTCGAAGGCGGTGCCGGCATGCGCGGCGACCTCGATCGAACGCAGCGTCTCGCCGCTCGCCGGATCGAAGCTGTTCAGCTTGTCTCCCGCGGCGATCCAGACCTGCCGCCCGTCATAGGTGACGCCGCCGATGCGGTCGACACCCGGAAAGGGACCGTATTCGTGAACGATTTCAGCGCTTGAGGTTTTCATGCCTCCATCCTAATCGCCCTGCAGGGAAGCGGGGAGTAACAAGGTCGTCGTGAATCCCGGTACCGGCGGCGTCATCCAGCGGCGCGCCCTGCCGCGGCCGAACGACTGCACCTTGGCCGCGGCCGCCAGCGCGTCGAGCGCCCGCTGCACGGTGCGCTGGCTGGCGCCCAGGGCAAGCGCGAGGGCCGAGCTGGACCACGATTCGCCATCGGAGAGGAAGGCCAGCACTGCCGCGTGCCGCTCTTCGACCGGCCGCGCCAGCACCACCACCTCGCGTGCGCGGCGCGGCACCAGGGCAAAGCCCCGCTGCGTTGCGCTGACGCCGGCCAGCGGCCGCAGCACCGCGCGCAGCCGCCCGAGTTCGACGCGCAGGCGCGCGCGGTGCGATTCGTCGGCGTGTTTGGCCCGGAAAGCCCGCGCGACCAGAGCATCCCGCGTCACATCCGCGGGCCAGGCTTCGGCCAATGCGCGCGCCAGCGTGAACAGTACCGGGCGCCTGGCGAGCGGGACCATCGTGCCTGCTTCATGCACGACATGGCGGCAGGCGTCCACGACCAGCGCCTTCGACGCCAGCAAGGCTTCCACCTCTTCGAGCAGCAGGGGCCTCTCCTGGCCGCGCGCGATCAGGCGTGCCGCCGGGGTGTTCATGACGAGGGCCGCGTTTTCGACCTCCGCCGTCAGCGCGGGGATGCCGGCGACGCCTGCGGCACGGCTGGCACGGACCAGTGCGGCGCGCGCCGTCCTGGTGTTGATGCGCCGCATGGCGATCCCCGCTACGACCAGCTCATGGGCGGCGCGCAGCGCGGGCGGGAGGGGCGCGGGATCAAGCGCGGCAAGTTTGTGTTCGGCTTCGTCGAGACGACCGATCAGCAGCAGGCGCCGCACTTCGAGATAGCGCGCGTGCGCGGCGTTGACCCGGTCGCCGTGCGCTTCGAGTGTCGCCCGCGCGGCGTCGAGCGCTTTCGCGGGCCAGCCGAGGTCGCGCGAGGCGAGCGCGATCTCGGCTTCGGCGACCACGCACCTGGCGCGGGCCATGGCCTCTTTCGGGCCGAAGGCGCGCGCCGCGCTGCGCAGGAGGGCCTTGGCCCGAACCAGATCGCCGAGCTGCGCCATGGCGATGCCGCGCAGCGCAAGCGCCGGCGCGTCGTCGCGCAGGGCGATGCGCTTCAGTGCGCCGAGTGGATCACCCGCCGCCAGCGCATGCGCCGCGGCCGTGATCAGGGAGTCCATTCAGCAGACCCTAATCCCGCCACACTTGTCACTCCCACCATTCGAAGCACGCCGTTAACTTATCACACGCAACCCAGGCGACACGCCGTATCGGGCACTGAACGAACCACACCGGATACCCAATGGAGAAACGAGTGATGACTACGCACAAGATCGCAACACGCAAGGACTGGCTGGCAGCGCGGATCGAGCTGCTCAAGGCGGAAAAGGAACTGACGCGGCGCAGCGACGAGCTGGTCCAACGGCGCCAGGACCTGCCTTGGGTGCGCGTGGACAAGGCATACCGCTTCGACACCGCCGAAGGCAGCGCCTCGCTGCCGGACCTGTTCAAGGGCCGCTCGCAGCTCATCGTCTACCACTTCATGTTCGGCCCCGACTACAAGGCGGGGTGCCCATCCTGCTCGTCCATCGCGGACGGCTTCGACGGCATCGCCGTGCACCTGGCCAACCATGACGTCATGCTGACGGCGGTGTCGCGGGCGCCGCTGGCCAAGCTGCTGACCTACCAGAAGCGTATGGGCTGGAGCTTTCCCTGGGCCTCCTCGGCCGATACCGACTTCAACTTCGACTACAGCGTCGCCTTCAGCGAACAGCAGCAGCGCGAGGGCAGCATCGAGTACAACTACGCGCGCGGCGGCCATGCCATGGACGAGATGACGGCGGTGCCGGAACCGGTCGCCCAGTTCGCCGCCTCCTGCGGCACCGATGCCCCCACCTACACCCGCGACCGGCCGGGCATCAGCACCTTCGTGCTGGAAGACGGCGTGGTCTACCACTGTTATTCCAGCTATGCGCGCGGCGTGGACGGCATCTGGGGCATGTACCAGTGGCTCGACCGCGCGCCCAGGGGACGCAACGAGACGGGCATCTGGTGGCGCCGCCACGACGAGTACGCGCGCTGAGCCAGGCCGTGAACGTCATTGGCACAAGCGAAGGACCGGAGGTCTCGCGCGGCATGGTTGCCGCGCGAATCTCCCGGCGCATCTTCTTCGGTGTCCCGGCGCTGCTTTTCATCGCCAGCGTGGCGCTGACCATCGTCTGGTGCGGATCCATGTCGGCGATGGGCGGAATGCCGATGCCCGGCGGCTGGATCCTGTCGATGGCCTGGATGCGGATGCCTGGACAGAGCTGGCCAGGCGCCGCGGCATCGTTCCTCGGCATGTGGACCGTGATGATGGCGGCGATGATGCTGCCATCCTTGATGCCGATGCTGTGGCGCTACCGCCAGGCCGTCCGCGGGACCGGCGAGACGCGCCTTGGCGGGCTGACCGCGCTGGTGGGCCTGGCGTATTTCTTCGTGTGGACCCTGTTCGGAATGGCTGTCTATCCAATAGGCGTCGCGCTGGCGGCGGTCGAGATGCAGCTGCCGGCGCTGGCGCGCACGGTGCCGCTCGCCTCCGGCGCGATCGTGCTGATCGCCGGCGCGCTCCAGTTCACTCCATGGAAAGCGAGGCAGCTCGCCTGTTGCCGGGAGACGCCGGGACACCGCCGGACGCTGATGGCGGATGCTGCTACGGCCTGGCGCCATGGCCTGCGCCTGGGCCTTCATTGCTGCATCTGCTGCGCGCCCTCGACGGCGATCCTTTTCGTCATCGGCATCATGGACCTGCGCGCGATGGCTGCCGTCACGGCGGCGATCACCGCCGAACGTCTGGCACCGTCCGGTGAGCGCGTCGCGCGGGTCATCGGCGCCGTCGTCATCGGAGCAGGTTTGCTCCTGATCGCGCAAACGGCCGGACCCGGATGAGACGTGCCACGGGCACGCTCTCGTCTTCGGCAAGGAGGAGACGGCCAGCCTGAGCTTCGCCATCGCCGCCATCAACGCCTGGAACCGGCTGGCCATCAGCGCGCGCATACCGCCGCAGGTAGAGGCAGCGGCGTAGAAGCCACCCACATTGACCGCGGGTGAATCAATCGGGCTTGACCCCGATTGATTCAATCGATGGTGCCTACTTGGCCGGGCAGGCGATGGCTCCGCCCTCGGAAGGCTCGAAGTCAAGGCCGACGGGATTGGTCGTCACCTCCCTGAAGATCAGGGAGGTGCAACGCTCGGCCTCAGTCTCGAAATCCTGGTAGTACGAAGCACCCGCGACAGGGACCAGGCTGATTTTCGGGAAGCAGCTGTAGGTGACGTGATACCCGGTGGCAACGAAACTCGCACCGATGGTTACCCGATGGCCGGCGGGGATCACGGCATAGCCACTCTCGTCCGGCATCAGCTTTTTGATCGAACTGGATGCGTCGCAGACCCAGGCCCGGCCCACATTCGGGGCGACCTTCAGCCTGGCCGACGCGACGCCGTCCGGCAGCTGATAGGGCTCCAGGCCGCACCCCCCCCAGGCCGATCAGAAGCAGACAGCCGGCAATTTTCGCCGTCTTCATGACGCGGGGCCTCCCGACTCGGCCTGCTTTTTCCTTTCAAGGATCACCTTGGCCGACATCACATCCGCTCCATCCTCATCCCTGGGCAGGATATAGACGTAGGCACTCGGCTTGCCGCCGAGCGTTCCGACGGTGCGTTCGGTACTGCGCTTGTCGAGAATCGCCGAGGGCAGGTTTGCGTACATGGCGAAGTAGTTCTTGCCGTGGCTCTCGGCGACTTCCGCGCAGCGATAGAGAAGGTAGGTGCCGACCTGCTCCTTCTTGCTGAAACCGTTGGCGGAAAACCCGACCTTGAGAAGCTGGCCCGGGCCGGGTGCGTCCCAGTAGCCGCCGGCATAGCCCAGAATCGGATTTGAAGCATCGTGGTAGCCCGTGGCGCACGCGCCAAGCATCGTTGCCGCCATGAGCGGCATGAGCACTCTCAACATTGTTCCCCATCCCCGGTTTTTACTGACTGCTTTTTTACTGGCTGAAGCAAGGCCCCGCCATGAACGATAAATGACCCGGCCTGCCTTTTCCAGTAGGCGCTTCCAACGGCCAAGCGCCGGGTGAATTCTCCCGGATTAAGCGTTCAACGCTCTGGCTCAGAGGCGGCCGGGAGCCGCGCGTGAAAAGCCATCCGGTGGGGCGACGGGATGGGCATCGACAGCCCATGCACCCAAGGCCTGGAGAGCCTCCTGCTCGCCCAGTTGCTGTGCCTGGCGCAGCACTCCGGGCGGAACCCATTGCGGAAATGCCGTATCGCGATTGACGTGGTGACCCGCGGCAGTGTGTTCCTGGCATGTCTGTGCAAGCTGGCGCGCCGGGAAACGATCCGAGACACGAACCAGGGCGGGCCAGAGCCGCCGGTGCACGAAGGTGATCTTTCCGCCAACCAGGCGGCACACCAGGATGTCGCCTGATTCGCCCAGCGCCTGAAAGACACGAAAGATCTGATGGCTCTTGGGGTGCGCCCACCAGCTGCCCTTGATCGGGCCATCGGCGATGGCTTCCGCCAGCCGCGGCACAGGACCTTTGCCCGAGGCGAGCACGACGCCGTGCTTCTCCACGAAAGCGATGGCTTCGTCCGCGGTCATGTCGCGTTACAGCGGCTCAGGCACTGAAGCGGAGCACGAAGCCTGCTGCGGACCTCGCGCAACTGCACCTCGATCGCGGGCGTGTACCCGCCTAGGAAGGCTGCAACTTGCAATTCGGTGGCGCTGACTTTCATCGCTGGCTCGACAGGGGCCCCGATCAATCATACGGCGATGGAATAAATCGCGACCCCGCTCGTCTAGTAAGGGCATACGCGATACAGCAACAGCAGCAGGTTTCTTCCACCAATCAACTCGACGACGGCGATGGAATAAATCACCAACCCATTCGTCTGGTAAGGGCATACGCAACACAGCAACACAGCAACACAGCAACACAGACAGCAAGGTGCTTTTCCACCATTCAGCCGGCCTATGAGGCCGATAGGAGTATCAAATGAACATGCACATCAAATTTGCCAAAGCCGCCGTAGCCGCCACCCTGATCACGATGGCCTACACCGCCAGGGCCGATGGTTCCGACTCCGGCGCCAGCCCGTTCGAACCCGGCTTTCCGGCCAGGATCTACCTGACCGGCCCTTCGTCCGGATCGGACGGCGGCGCCACCCCTCCGCTGTCGCAGCAGAAGCTGGGGCCGGCGGCGATGGTCTCCATCAGCGCGCCGAATCTGCTCGCCGACGGCGAGGCGACCGGTGACATCCGCATGGCCCGCAACCAGGCCGAGAACCGGCAGATGGCGGATGCGGGCTTCGCCAGCGGCACGCGCTGAATGTGGTGGCTGCAAGCTGGATGAGGCGCCGATAGACGCCTCATCCAGCAAGGCTAGGGCATCGCGCCATTCGCCCTTGCGCGCTGCATGCAACCCTGGAAACGCCCGTCGACCCGGCTGGCGTACCAGGCGGTCGTGAGATGACGGGTGATCTTCGGACTTTTCAGTTCGATCCGCGGCACCTGGGCGCGAGGCAACGGATGCGCTTGCGATCGCTCGGCCAGGGCGTAGACCTTTTCATAGAGTTCGGTCTGCTCGAAATCCGCGCGACGGCTGTGTTGCAGATCGTCGTGGATGTCCGCTTCACTCAGGTCGATGCGCTGGCGCAGCACCCGCGCGGCCAGTTCGGTGCTGGTCGGCGGATCGCCGCCGCCGAGCCGCACCAGCTCGCCATCGTCCGCCAGCGGGATACCCGAGGCCAGGCTCAGCGCGTGCTGGAACGCGGCATTGCGGCTGGCGTATTGCCCGGCGTTGTAGTCGGCGAAGCGGTACAGCGGCTGGTCGTAGGCCGCCGCATAGTCCAGCAGGTGCGCCACGCCGAAGTACACGCTGCCGCGCCGCGTGAAGACCTCGCGGCGCAGGCTGCGCCCCACCGGGTAGGGATAGGCATGGGTATCGGCGTATGCCTCCGCATAACTCACGCTGACCTGCATCGGGCCGGCGGTGCGGATGGGGTTGCGGTCGGCCAGGAACATCCGTCCCAGAGGCACCACCCCGACGAGGTCTTCGAAGATGTCGCTCAGATCCCGCTCGGTACGTGCGGCCTCGATGCGCTCGCTGTAGCTGCGGCCGCTAGGCGAAGGCAGGTGCAGGGCGGCGTGCACCACCAGCGCGGGAATGCCGGCGTGCTCCGCGCGCTGGTCGATTTCCTTCATGGCGATGGCCGGTAACCCGGGGATCGCCGGATTGCTCTCGAAGCCCGATTCCTGCTCCGCCACCGCGGCCACGGCGCAAACGTGCTCCGCCGTCGTCGTGATGTCGATGGCCGTGAAGGCGGCGTGGATGTCGGTGACCCAGCCGTTGCGGTCGGGGATCCGCGCCGGCAGCAAGCGGTCGATCAGGGCGCGGGCCTGTTCCGGGCTGAGCGTTTCCGGCTCGGGCTTGACCGGGCCGCCGCAGCCGGCGAGCAGGGCCAGGCCCAGACAGGCGAAACCGCGCGCGGTCCGCAGGCTTGAGGTACTCAATGGTTGCCCTGGATATTGTCGGGTTGCGCAGCGTGCATGGAATGACGCGGGCGGACAAGCGGGCAATCCCCGGTTTCGGCCGGCTCCGGGATTACCGGAGCGATTTCGTCGCGATCGCCCGCTTGCCGTGTTTTTGGCTAGTCGCTCATTGAAGCGCGGTCATCAGCGATGGCCAGGGCCGCCGTGGCCGCCGCCATGTCCGCCGCCGCCCGGATTGCCGCCGCCATGGAAGGCCGGCGCGGACGGGCGGAAATTCTGCTGCGGCGCCTGGCGGAACTGCTGCGCCGGCTGGAAGCGTTGTACCGGCGCGCTGTTATAGGCCGGCCGGGACTGGGGCTGCGCCGGCCGCGGCGCGAAGTGCTGGCCGCCACCCTGCCAACCGCCGTGGTTCTGGGGAACACCAGGGGCCTGGCCGTGCCAGCCGCCGTTGTTGCCGGCGTTCATCGGCGGACGCACCGGCTGCGGCGCGCCGTGCCAGGCGCCGCCGTTGTTGGGGGCCTGCGGGCTGCCTGGGTAGTGGCCGCCGTTATTGCCGCCGCCATGCCAGTCACCGCCATTGTTGCCGCCCGGATTGCCATGCCAGCCGCCGTTGTTTCCACCATTGCCGCCGTGCCAGCCGTTGCCGGGGCCCGGGCCGCCGTGCCAACCGCCGCCATTCCAGCCGCCGTGGCCGTAGTAGTAGTTGTTCACCACCACGCGCGGCGGCGAAAAGTAGGGATGGTAATTGTGATAGAAGAACCCGAAGCCGAAGAACGGCACGAAGGGCACCCAGGGGCCGAAGGCCACCACCGGGTACGGGGTATAAACGTAGACCGGCGGCGGGTACTCATAGACCACCTGCGGCTGGGTCTCGTAGATCACCGGGGGCGCGTCCTGCACCACCACCGGCGGCGGTTCGCTGTCGTCGACGATAGGCTGGTCCGGATCGACCGCCGCCACTTCACCGGGATAGACGCCCGGGATCTGTTGCGCCACCGCATTGTCGTCGCAGGCTACCTGGGCGGTACCGGCGGCGGCGCCGTCCGCCACGCCGCCCACCTGCACCAGCATGCGGCGCTCGATGTGCTGGCCGGAGGCGCCGTTGGCGACGATGTCGACGGTATTGCTGCCCGGGTGCAGGCCCTTGGTCAGGGTTACGGTCGGCCAATGCTCGTCGACCGCATCCTGCGGCACACCCTTGCCGTCGAGATACAGGCTGATCTGCGAGATCTGGAATGGCGGGTTGGCGAACTGGAAATAGACGCTGGTGGCAGCGGCAGCGGCGTCACAGGCCAGGCCGGCCGGCGGCGGGTTGAGGCTGGCGACGATCGGCTGGTCGGTGCCCTGCGCCTGGGCCTGGGCCGCGCCGCTCACCGCGCCGAGGGCGGGGATCACAGCCAGAACGGCAAGCAAAACCAGCCGTGGCCGCGAAGCGGGCCCGGGGCTGGACTGCGTGATCCGATCTGACTGGGCGTTCATACAGGCCTCCTGCGGCCGATGCCATTCCTTATAACAAGGACAAACTTGCTGCCGGCTGAATGGGCCGGCGGCGGGCATTCAATCAATGTAGGGATGAATCGGCTGGATACACGGCGGAAGCTGGATCGCTGATCCTGACCCCTGTTTTGGGGTGGCTGACGGGGCTGATTTCCCTTCCTTACGGCTTTTTTTCAGCGTTTTTATGCTTTCTTTATATCGCGCCCCCACCCCGCCTCTCGAATTCCTACGGCCTGGAGGCGCCTAATGCGCTCGCCGGCGGTTGCCGGTTTATCGCGCCTGCATCCATGACCACCATTCTCCTGCTCGTGCTCGGTGTCGCCCTGTTCGGCGCCCTGGCCGGCTACGTGATTTTCTGCGATCGCGTTTGAACACGACGCCCGCACCCACGAAGGACACACCATGACTTTCGACTACGTACTCGGCGGCCTCGCGGTCGTCTTCATGCTGGGCTACCTCATCTACGCCCTGATCAGGCCGGAAAAGTTCTGATCGGCCGCACCCGCCGATAACGCGGGCGACCCGAAAAGAGAAATCTTGAATTGAACAGTCCGGCCATGGATGGCCGGTAGTTGAACAGGATGTTCACTATGGAATCACCATGACTATCAACGGCTGGGTACAGATCCTCATCTATTTCGTGCTGCTCACGGTGCTGACGCGCCCGCTGGGCGGCTTCATGTATCGTGTGTTCGACGGGCAACCCACCTGGATCAGCCGCGTGCTCGGCCCGGTGGAGCGCGGCTTCTACAAGCTCGCCGGCGTCGACGCCAAAAGCGAGCAGTACTGGACCGGCTACGCGCTGGCCATGCTGGTGTTCAACCTGGTGTGCTTCGTCACGCTGTACCTGCTGCAGCTGTACCAGAACCTGCTGCCGCTGAATCCGCAAGGCATGTCCGGCCTGACTTCCGACCTCGCCTTCAACACGGCGATCTCCTTCGTCACCAACACCAACTGGCAGTCCTATGGTGGCGAGACCACCATGAGCTACCTGACGCAGATGCTCGGCCTGACGGTGCACAACTTCGTCTCCGCCGCCACCGGCATCGCGCTGGCCATGGCCCTGGTGCGCGGCTTCGCGCGCCGCTCGTCGAAGACGGTGGGCAACTTCTGGGTCGACCTGACGCGCTGCACCCTGTACGTGCTGCTGCCGATCGCCATCGTCGCCGCGCTGTTCCTGGTGTGGCAGGGCATGCCGCAGAACCTGTCGGCCTACACCGACGTGAACACGCTGGAAGGCGCCAAGCAGACCATCGCGCAGGGCCCGGTGGCCTCGCAGATTGCCATCAAGATGCTGGGCACCAACGGCGGCGGCTTCTTCAACGCCAACGCGGCGCACCCGTTCGAGAACCCGAACTCGCTGACCGACTTCGTGCAGATCACCCTGATCTTCCTGATCCCCGCCGCGCTGACCAACGTCTTCGGCCGCATGGTCAAGAGCCAGCTCCAGGGCTGGGCGATCTATTCGGCAATGGCAGTGCTGTTCTTCGCCGGCGTCACCGCCTGCTACTGGGCCGAGAGCCAGGGCAATCCGCAGTTCGCCGCCCTGGGCGTCGATCAGCAGGCCAGCAGCCTGCAGGCCGGCGGCAACATGGAAGGCAAGGAAGCGCGCTTCGGCATCGCCCGCAGCACCCTGTTCGCCACCATCACCACCGACGCCTCCTGCGGCGCAGTGAACAGCTGGCACGACAGCTACACCCCGCTGGGCGGCATGATCCCGCTGATCAACATCCAGCTGGGCGAGGTGATCTTCGGCGGCGTCGGCGCAGGTCTTTACGGCATGCTGCTCTACGCCATCATCGCGGTGTTCATCGCCGGCCTGATGGTGGGGCGCACGCCCGAGTACCTGGGCAAGAAGATCGAAGCCAAGGAAGTGAAGATGACGATGCTCGCCATCCTCTGCCTGCCGCTGTCGATCCTCGGCTTCACCGCCCTGGCCTCGGTAATGCCGCAGGGCCTGGCCGGGCTGGGCAACAACGGTCCGCACGGCTTCTCCGAGATCCTCTACGCCTATACCTCGGCCACCGGCAACAACGGCAGCGCCTTCGGCGGCCTCAGCGCCAACACCAAGTTCTACAACATCACCCTGGCGCTGGCCATGATGATCGGCCGCTTCGCGCTGATCGTGCCGATGCTGGCGGTGGCTGGTTCACTGGCGGCGAAGAAGTACACGCCGCCTTCGGCCGGCACCTTCCCCACCAACGGCGGCCTGTTCATCGCCCTGCTGGTCGGTGTGGTGCTGATCGTCGGCGGCCTCACCTACTTCCCGGCGCTGGCCCTGGGTCCGATCGTCGAGCACTACTCGATGCTCGCCGGAAACCTGTACTGACGAGCGACTGAACGTCCTGTTCAAGAACCGGCCCATCCATGGGCCGGACTTTTCAAACAAGCAAAATCGGGACTTTGTCTCCATGAACACACAAAAATCCGCTCCTCCTCTTTTCGACCGCGCCCTTGTCGGCCCGGCGATCAAGGATTCCTTCCGCAAGCTCGATCCACGCTCGCTGGCGCATAACCCGGTGATCTTCATCACCGCCCTGGTCTCGCTGCTGGCGACGGTCTTGTTCGCTCGCAGCCTGTTCAGCGGCGGCGAGCGCCTGCTGTTCTCGGCCCAGGTCATCGTCTGGCTGTGGTTCACGGTGCTGTTCGCCAACTTCGCCGAGGCCATCGCCGAAGGGCGCGGCAAGGCGCAGGCGGCTTCCTTGCGCAAGACCAAGACCGAAACCGTGGCCAAGCGCCTGAAATCGGCCGAGGGCAAGGAGTACACGCAAGTGCCGGCGCCGCAGCTCAAGCCGGGCGACCTGGTGCTGGTCGAAACCGGCGACATCATCCCCAGCGACGGCGAAGTGGTTCTGGGCGTGGCGACGGTGGACGAATCGGCCATCACCGGTGAATCCGCGCCGGTGATCCGCGAGTCCGGCGGCGACCGCTCGGCGGTCACCGGCGGCACCCGCGTGCTGTCCGACCAGGTGGTGGTGCGCATCACCGCCGCGGCCGGCTCCAGCTTCATCGACCGCATGATCGCCCTGGTGGAAGGCGCCTCGCGCCAGAAGACGCCGAACGAGATCGCGCTGAACATCCTGCTGGCCGGCATGTCGCTGATCTTCGTCTTCGCCGTGGCCACCATTCCCAGCTTCGCCACCTATGCCGGCGGCAGCGTGCCGGTGATCATGCTGGTGGCGCTGTTCGTGACCCTGATCCCGACCACCATCGGCGCCCTGCTCTCGGCCATCGGCATCGCCGGCATGAATCGCCTGGTGCGCTTCAACGTGCTGGCCATGTCCGGCCGCGCGGTGGAAGCGGCGGGCGACGTCGACACCCTGCTGCTGGACAAGACCGGCACCATCACCCTGGGCAACCGCCAGGCCGCCGAGTTCATCACGCTGCAGGGCGTGGACGACAAGGAACTGGCCGATGCGGCCCAGCTCGCCAGCCTCTCCGACGAGACGCCGGAAGGCCGCTCGGTGGTGGTGCTGGCCAAGGAGAAGTACGGCATGCGAGGCCGCGAGCTGGCCGGGCTGCATGCGCGCTTCATCACCTTCTCGGCGCAGACCCGCATGTCCGGCGTCGACCTCGACGGCCACGCCATCCGCAAGGGCGCGGTGGATGCGATCGTCGACTACGTGCAGACCAGCGGCGGTGAAATCGCCCACGGCGCGCAGTTCAACAGCATCGCGCAACGTGCCACCCTGAAAGAGTTGAAAGAGGAGGCGGACAAGATCTCCCGCGCCGGCGGCACGCCGCTGGCGGTGGCCAAGGATGGCCGCGTCCTCGGCCTCATCTACCTCAAGGACATCGTCAAGGGCGGCATCCGCGAGCGTTTCGCCGAGCTGCGCCGCATGGGCATCCGCACGGTGATGGTCACCGGCGACAACCCTCTTACCGCGGCGGCCATCGCCGCCGAGGCCGGCGTGGACGACTTCCTGGCGCAGGCCAAGCCGGAGGACAAGCTGGCGCTGATCCGCAAGGAGCAGTCGGAAGGCAAGCTGGTGGCGATGTGCGGCGACGGCACCAACGACGCCCCGGCGCTGGCCCAGGCCGACGTCGGAGTGGCGATGCAGACCGGCACGGTGGCGGCGCGCGAGGCCGGCAACATGGTCGACCTCGATTCCGACCCGACCAAGCTGATCGAGATCGTGGGCATCGGCAAGCAGCTGCTGATGACGCGCGGCGCGCTCACCACCTTCTCCATCTCCAACGACGTGGCCAAGTACTTCGCCATCATCCCGGCGATGTTCGCGGCAATCTACCCGCCGCTGAACAAGCTCAACATCATGCACCTGGCGACGCCGCAGAGCGCCATCCTCTCGGCCATCATCTTCAACGCGCTGATCATCATCGCGCTGATCCCGCTGGCCCTGCGCGGCGTCAAGTACCGCCCCATCGGCGCCGGCCCGCTGCTGACCCGCAACCTGCTGGTCTACGGCGTCGGCGGCGTCATCGTACCCTTCATCGGCATCAAGGCCATCGACCTGTTCGTCAGCGCCGTGGGCCTGGCGTGAGAAAAGATAGTGGCCAGTGGTTAGTGACTAGTGGCCAGTCCAGCTTCAAAAACACGGCACCTCATCTATTTGCTTCTACTGGCCACCAATCACTAGTCACTGGCCACTGCTTTTAGGAGATTCACATGCTCAACCATTTCCGCCCGGCCATCGTCCTGTTCGTGCTGTTCACCGCGCTCACCGGCCTGGCCTACCCGCTCGCCATCACCGGCATCGCGCAGAAGCTGTTTCCGCGCCAGGCCGGCGGCAGCCTGATCCAGAAGGACGGGGCCGTCATCGGCTCCAGCCTGATCGGCCAGAACTTCACCGCGCCGCAGTACTTCCACGGCCGTCCCTCGGCCACCACCGACACCGATCCGAACGATGCCACCAAGACGGTGCCCGCGCCCTACAACGCCGCCAACTCGATGGGCACCAACGCCGGTCCGACGGCGAAGTCGCTGATCGATCGCGTCAAGGACGACACGGCCAAGCTGCAGGCCGAGAACCCCGGCGTGCCGGTGCCGGTGGACCTGGTCACCACGTCCGCCAGCGGTCTCGACCCGCACGTCTCCCCCGCCGCCGCCGACTTCCAGGTGCCGCGCGTGGCCAAAGCGCGCGGCCTGGGCGAAGACGCGGTGCGCGAACTGGTGGCGCAGCACACCGAGAGCCGCATGCTCGGCTTCCTCGGCGAACCGGTGGTCAACGTGCTCGAGTTGAACCTGGCGCTGGATGCGGCGGCGCCGTTGAAAGCCGCGCCGGCCGCGGCCGCTGAACCGGCCGCCGCACCGACGACTCCGGCCGCACCGGCGGCCACCGCAGCCGGACACTGAGGTGCGCGTCGTCACCGTTCTCCCCGAGCGGCCCATGCCGCGCGGTTTCCGCTGGTCGCCGGCGAAGGTGCTGCTGATTGCCGCGGTCTACGCCACCCCTTTCGTGGTGCTGTGTTTCAGGCTGCATGCTGAAATGCAGGCCGGAACCCTGCCGCTGAACGGCAGCGCGGTGCTGATGCGCTTCATCGTGGTCGGCCTGTTCTCGCTGCTGCTCAGCCGCTGGTGCATGCACTGGATCAAGGGCGGGCGCTGAGGCACGCGGCAGCGGCCCATCCGCTGCCGCGGATCGACAACAAAGTTTGACCGGGCCGCCAGCAAAGCGGCCCAGGTTGATTGCAGGCGGTTCTCATCTTCGCTGCATCGCTCAGCGAAATTACATAGCAAGGAGTGTCATGAACAGGAAAATTGCGGGGCTGTTGGCCTCGGCGGGCGCACTGTGCCTGCCGTCCGTGGTGAGCGCGGCGGGACCGTCGCTCAGTGAGGTGCTGGTGAATTCCGGCATCTCGGCATCGGGCTATCTCGATTCCTCTTATACGGAAGGTTTCAACAAGGGCTCGACCCTGGGCGGCGGCTCCGCCGCCGGCCGTACCTTCGACGTCAAGTCGGATTCCTTCACCTTCAACCAGGCGGCATTGAGCATCGGCTACCAGCCGGCGGACGGCTTCGGCGGCTTCGTCAACCTCATCGCCGGCAGCGACGCCAAGGTCATCAATGCCTCGTACCTGGGCACCGCGTCGAGCGACGACGAGTTCGCCCTGGCCCAGGCCTATGCCCAGTACGCCACCGGCAATCTCACCGTCATCGCCGGCCGCTTCGTCACCCTCTCCGGCTATGAGGTGATCAACAGCACGCTCAATACCAACATCTCGCGTTCCCTGCTGTTCCAGAACGCCGAGCCGCTGGTCCACACCGGCGCGCGCGCTTCGTACAAGTTCAGCGACCTGATCACCGCCTACCTGGGCCTGAGCAACTCGGCCCTCACTGGCCTGGCCAGCGACGACAACAAGCAGAAAACCCTGGAAGCGGGCGGCCTGCTGACCCCGTCCAAGGCCATCAGCCTGGGCCTGTACGAGTACTACGGCTTCGATGGCGGCGATCCGACGCAGAAGACCAGCCTGACCGACCTGACCGCCTCCTGGCAGGTGCTGGACCCGCTGCAGCTGGCGCTGAACCTGGACTACAAGAAGGTCTACGGCCTCGACGGCGGCGGCCCCGCGGGCAACGAGACCTATGGTGTGGCCGGTTACGTCAACTACACCTTCCTGCCGAAGCTGAAGGGCTCGTTGCGCGGCGAGTACATCAAGTTCCGGACGGACGGGTACTCGGAGAACGACAACGAGTTCACCGTGACGCTGGACTACAGCCCGGCCGCCAACTTCGACCTGCTCGGCGAAGTGCGTGCGGATGGCTCCAGCAACCACATCTACCCGAACGGCGATGCGGCCGACCTCAAGGGCACCGAAAGCGACATCGCCATCAAGGCGATCTACAAGTTCGGTACGCCCACCGGGTCCTGAGCGCAGCAGTATGTTGCATGGGTGGGCTGCCGGCGGCAGCCCATCTTTACACCGGACCGCCTTGCCCAAGCTGCAACTCCTGGCCGATGATCCGGAGCGTCGCCCCGCGGAGCTTGCAGTATGTTCAACCGAGGCAGGCCGGCCAGGTTGCGATTGGAGATGGGGCCACGCTCGCTCCCTCGATACACCCGCTTCCCGGAGCGAACGGGGGTTGGCGCGGTTCAGGGAACAAGCGCATTCCCGCAAGGGCCACCGGGCACTGACGGCACGCCGCTTCAACGCCCCTTGAAACTGGCCTGACGACGCTCGGCGAAGGCGGCGACGGCTTCGCGCGCGTCCTCGCTGTGCATCACCGGCTGCAGGTCCGGATAGAGGCGTTCCAGGGCGGCGCGGTCACCCTCAACGCGGGCGATGCGCGAGGAGCGCAGCGAGGCCTGCACGCCCAATGGCGCGGCGGCGGCGACCCGTTCGGCGATCTCCACCGCGCGCGCCAGGGCCTGGCCGGGCTCGACCAGTTCCTGCACCAGGCCCATGCGGTAGGCATCGCTGCCGCTGAACTCGTCGCCGCTGAGCAGGTAGCGCTGCGCATTGCCCCAGCCGATTTCCTGCACCAGGCGCACGGTGGCGCCGCCGCAGGCGTAGAAGCCGCGCTTCACCTCGAGCTGGGCGAAGCGGGCGCTGGTGGAGGCGACGCGGATGTCCGCCGCCAGCATCAGCTCCACCGCCACGGTGAAGGAGACGCCCTCGGCGGCGACCACTAAGGGCTTGCGCAGGCGGTGCGATTCGTCGAGGCCGAAGGGTTCGATCGAGCCTTCCGGCAGGTCGGCCAGCTTGCCCTGGGCGAGTTGCGGCGCCCACTGGGTGAGGTCCAGGCCGGCGGTGAAGTGCTCGCCGTGGCCGAACACCACGCCGCAGCGCAACTCCGGGTCGCGGTCCAGCTCGCCGTAGGCCTGCGCCAGTTGCAGGTAGGTGTCGATGCCGAAGGCGTTGCGCTTGGCCGGCCGGTTGAAGCCGAGCAGCAGGAGGTGGCCGCGGCGCTCGATGGTCAGGGGTGAATCGCTCATGTTTGAATCCTGTGGTGCAAGGCTGGGGCGAAACGCAAGTGCTCCACAGTTTGTATCAGCCGCCGGCGCCACGCCAGATTGCGGCGGACGGTCAGGCACACGTTCAGGGAGCATTCAGACGCGGCGCTATATTCTCTAGCCGCAGATTCGGCGTTGCTGCCGCGTTCGACGCGCTCAGGCAAGGTATCGCCATGGCCCTGCCGCGTCGGCACGCGGCGGGCTGCGCCAACACAGGGGCAAGTTGGCCCGTCTTTTTACTCTGGGAGTATCAGCTCATGAAGAAAATCCTGTTTGCCGCGGCGCTTGCCGCCTGCGCCGCCCCGGCGTTCGCCCAGGTAGGCGTTTCCGTCAATATCGGCCAGCCCGGCTTCTATGGCCAGATCAACATCGGCGATTTCCCGCAACCACAGCTGGTCTATGCGCAGCCGGTGGTGGTGCAACGCGGGCCGGACTACGACAGCGGCCCCGTCTACCTACATGTGCCGCCCGGCCACGAGAAGCACTGGGACAAGCATTGCGCCCAGTACAATGCCTGCGGCCGCCCGGTCTACTTCGTGCGCGACGACTGGTATAACCGCGAATACGTGCCTCGTTACCAGCACGACCACGGCAATCATGGAGATCATGACGACCATGGCGGCGGCCACGACCATGGACACGGCAACGGGCATGGTCACGACGACGATCATGACCACGGTCACGGGCACGACTGAGTCGAATCGCATTGACTGATGCCGGCGCGGCCAAGCCGCTGCGCCGGTATGCTTTTGTGGAGCAGGGGATCGGCAGGATGCGGCGGATCCTGAGGCGGGCCGCCGATTTGCTATTCTGATCGAAACCGCCACCCCCTCTCCAATGTCCACTTTCTTCAAGCTGCGCTCCGCGCTGTGCTTCAGCCTGTGCATGCTGGCCCTGGTCCGAACCTCCACGGCTGCCGCCGCCGACAGCCCGGGGGGCGCGCTGCCGGGCGCCAACAGCGCCGCCGCCCCGGCGCCGCTGTCCGCCACCACCACCAGTACCGAGGCGATTCCGGCCGGAGTGGAACGCTCGGTGGTGAAGGTCTTCACCACGGTGCGCTACCCCGACCCGTTTCGCCCCTGGGCCAAGCAGTCGCCGAGCGAGATCAGCGGCTCCGGCGTGGTCATCGACGGCCATCGCATCCTGACCAATGCCCACGTGGTGCTGTACGCCAGCCAGGTGCAGATCCAGGCCAACCAGGGCGGCGACCGCATCGGCGCCACGGTGGAGGCGATCGCACCCGGCATCGACCTGGCGGTGCTGAAGCTGGACGACGCCGCGTTCTTCGATACGCATGCGCCGCTGGCGCGCGCCAGCGCCCTGCCGGCGATCAAGGATGCGGTGCTGGCCTACGGCTTTCCCACCGGCGGCAGCTCGCTGTCGATCACCAAGGGCATCGTCTCGCGCATCGAGTTCGTGCCCTACAACCAGCCGGTCAGCGGCCTGCGCATCCAGATCGACGCGGCCATCAACCCCGGCAACAGCGGCGGCCCGGCCGTGGCCGGGGACAAGATGATCGGCCTCGCCTTCAGCAAGCTGGGCGACGCGCAGAACATCGGCTACATCATCCCCAACGAGGAGATCGAGCTGTTCCTGCAGGACATCGCCGACGGCCACTATGACGGCAAGCCGGCGCTCTACGATTACCTGCAGACGCTGGAGAACCCGGCGCTGCGCGCCGCGCTCAAGATCGACAAGTCGGTCACCGGCATCGTGGTGCACCAGCCGTTCCGCGGCGATGCCGAGTACCCGCTGAAGGAATGGGACGTGATCACGCGGATCGGCGACAGCGTGGTCGACGACCAGGGCAAGGTGGCGCTGGGCCCGGACCTGCGGGTGGGCTTCCAGTACCTGGTGCAGAAGACAGTGAAGAACGGCAAGGTGCCGCTGAACATCGTCCGCGCCGGCAAGCCCCTGCAGGTGCAGGTGCCGGTATCGGCGGACAAGCCGATGCTGATCTCGGATCTGCGCGGCAATTATCCGCCGTATTTCATCTACGGGCCGCTGGTATTCTCCAAGGCCAGCTACCAGTTCCTGTCCTTCCTCGGCAGCAAGGAGTTGGTCACCGGCTTCAGCTACATCCGCAGCCCGCTGGTGACGCAGATCGGCGACGCGCCGGACGCCAGCCGCGACGAACTGGTGGTGATCTCCTCGCCCTTCTTCCCGCACAAGCTGACCCGCGGTTACGACAATCCCGCGGGCACGGTGATCCGCTCGGTCAACGGCGTGCCGGTGCGCAACCTGCGCCACCTCGTCGCGCTGCTGCGCGACCTCAAGGACGAGTTCGTCACCTTCGAGTTCGACAACCGCAGCGGCGAGGCCCTGGTCTTCCCCCGCGCCGAGATCGCCGCTTCCACCGACGACATCCTCACCGACAACGGCGTGCGCGCCCAGGGCTCGCCCGAGCTGATGGAAATCTGGCAGGGCAAGGCCGGCAAATGAAGCCGCTCACCCGCATGGAGCAGCGGGGCGGATAGCGGCGGCCAGGGCAGCAGCGGGGATGCCGCCTGGCGACGCCGTTCGTCGCATCAGGGACACCGCCATTCCGGATAAATGATACCGGCTGGTCTTTTCAGTGAAAGCTGGGTCGGGCGCCGGGGAACGATCGGCGCACGCCCAACGACCCTGACCGAGCCGACTCATGTCCAGCACCCCGCGTAGCCTGCTGCGCCTCCGCACCTTGCTGGTACTCGGGGGGTGGCTGTTTTGCCTGTCGGCACAGGCCGATCTGGCCGGGCCGCCGAATGCCGATACGCAGGCGCTGACCTGGCTCAAGTCCGCGCAGTACCGGGTACTCGACGCACATTACGGCGCCTTGCAGCACGATTACGAGACCGGCCGCGCGCCGGAGCAGGCGCTGTACCAGGGCTACGTCGACCTGTACGAGGAGCAGGAAGCCAACTCGCAGTATTTCGACGGCTGGGTCATCGCATTTCCCAAGTCCTATGCCGCGCGTACGGCGCGCGGCGCCTACTACTACCGCATGGCCTGGGCCAGCCGCGGCCACGACTACGCCAGCAACACGCCGCTGAAACAGATCGACACGATGCGGCGCTATGTCGCCCTGGCGCAAACCGACCTGAGGGCTTCGCTGACGATGACCCGCAAGCCCTACATGAGCACGCTGTACCTGCTCAATGCCGCCATGATGAACAACCAAAAGGATGAGTTGCGGCACTGGCTGGACCTGGGCAACGACATCGATCCGGGCAACACCCTGCTGCGCGCACGCTACATGACCAGCCTGCTGCCGAAGTGGTACGGCAGCTACCCGCGCATGCGCGGCTTCCTGGAGGAGTGCCGGCGACAACACCTGCCCCCGGCGCAACTGGCCAGGCTGGAGGCGATGATCGAGACCGCGATGGCGACGGAGGCTTCGCGGGACGGCAAGATGGCCGCGGCCTACGACCACTGGAGCGCTGCGCTTGAACTGTCCAAGATCACCGGCGAGCCGCTGTCGGCCGCGGATCTCTACGCCTTCACCTACGCCGCCTGGCACGAAGGACATGGCAAGGAAGCGGATCTCGGCCTGGCCCAACTTGAAACCATACCGGTGAAAGAAGCCTGGATCATGACGCAGATGGGCAATATGTACGTCCTGGAAAAGCGCATGAAGGAAGCCTGGGCCGTGCTGCTGAAGGCCGCCGAGCTCGACGACGCCTCGGCGCAGCTGGCCGTCGGCAAGACACTCTACCTGGGCTGCGTGGACATCGATCAGCCGGCCGACCCGGAGGCCGGGCTGGTGTGGATCAGGCGCGCCGCCGGCCAGGGCCTCGCCGAAGCGAAAGCCATCCTGCGGTACGCCAACCTCGGGCATGCGGCCGGCTGGTTTTACCTGAGGATGACCAGCTAGGCAGCGGCCGCAGCGGGCAAAATCTTCCGTTGTCATCCCTTTGCCTGGCGGCAGTACCGGGTGGTGCGCGGACGCGGTACGCCATGGCTTGCGCAGAGGGGCCATGCGGACCCACAGTGCGAGCCGGCTCATCCAGCGGCGCTTTACCTGATGCCTTGTTTGAAGAACGTGCCGCAGCCTGTTGATTTTGCGCGGGAGCTTGATGCCCGTCTGCCGCGCGTGGCCTCCATTGTGGCAAGGCCGTACAAAGGTCTGGCCAGTAAAATTGCACACCCTGTTTGACAACGTTGTCATCCGGCTCCGATACTCCGCCGCATAACTACAGCGGCATCCTGCAAGGAAGTGGGAGTTGGTAGCGGCGCCGGTTGCGGTGTCCGCCCCGGTCGCGTCGCGAGCGGGGCAGTCGCCATGGCTTGTGCCGCGCGATGACTCAATCCTTGGAGGGATCCAACAATGTCTGCGAATCACCCGGCCCGTCGGCCAAACCCGGTTCCGCTGTTTTTCCCAACCCTCGCGCTGCTGCGCCTTGCCGGCGCGATGCTGTGCGCCTGCCTGCTCGCTGTCGTACCGCTCGGAACGGCGCATGCCGCGCCGGCCTGTGCGGCGGCATGGAGTGCCACCCAGGTCTATGTCGGCGGCAACACCGCCAGCGTCGGCACTACCAACTACCTCGCCAACTGGTGGACCCAGGGGCAGAACCCGACCAGCAACAACGGCGGCGCCGGCAGCGGCCAGCCCTGGACGTCGCAGGGTGCCTGTAGCGGCGGCGGCAGTAGCAGCAGCTCCAGCAGCAGCGGAGGCGGCAGCAGTTCCAGTTCCAGTTCCAGCAGCGGCGGCGGTTCGAGCAGCAGCTCGAGCAGCTCCGGCGGCGGCGGCAGCGGGCTGCTGTTCAGCCCGTACAAGGACGTGACCATCAACCTGAACTGGAACACCAACGTGATGCACACCGCGGTGACCGGCACGGCGATTCCGATCGTCGGCAGCGGCAGCCTGGTGTCGACGCAGGAACCGCATCTCGGCGCCATCACGCTGGCCTTCGCCACCGGCGAGTGCGGCAGCGAAAACTGGGGCGGACTGGCGCGCGCCAGCTTCGCCAGCGCCAACATCCCGGCCCTGTCCAGCGCGGGACTCAACTACGTGGTGTCCACCGGCGGCCAGGCCGGCGTCTTCACCTGCGGCACGCAAGCCGGCATGGTGAACTTCATCAACACCTACCTGACGGCGCAGATGGTGGGCGTGGACTTCGACATCGAGGGTGGGCAATCCGCGGCCGACATCAGCAACCTCGTGGCCCAGGTGGCCTATGCCGAAACGCAATATCCGAGCCTGCGCTTCTCCTTCACCCTGGCCACGCTGGCGGCGTCCGACGGCAGCTTCGGCGGCCTCAACACCCTAGGCGATTCGGTGGTGAAAGCGATCCAGGCGGCGCACCTGGCACGCTACACCATCAACCTGATGGTGATGGATTACGGCGGCACTTCGGCGGCGAACTGCGTGGTCTCCGGCGGCGCCTGCAATATGGGCCAGTCCGCCATTCAGGCGGCGCTGAACCTGGAGCACACCTACGGCATCCCCGCCAGCAGGATCGAGCTGACGCCGATGATCGGGATCAACGACACCTCCAGCGAAATCGTGTCGCTGGGCGATGTCGATACCCTGACCAACTATGCCGTGGCGCAGGGCATGGCCGGGCTGCACTACTGGTCACTGGATCGCGACACGCCCTGCCCCGGCGCCAGCAGCACGGCTTCGTCCACCTGCAATTCGGTGTCCGGCAGCGCGGCGCTGCAATACACCAACCGCTTCCTCGGCGATCTCGGCAGATGAAACGCCGCCAGGTGGAATGCGCCTGAGCCATTCCACCCGGTACCGATCCCGCGGCACCGATGAACGGCCCGGCGGGCGCAAGTCCGCCGGGCTTTTTCACGCGGGAGATATCGGCACCGTGGAACGGCGCGGCTCAGGCGGCCTTGCTTGCGCCCCGCACTTTCTTCGGCGCGGCCCCGCCCAGTGCCACCAGCTTGTCACCGACGGTACGCAGGAACTCCTGCGACAGCCGCGAATCGCCGGTCGAGCGCGCCAGCATCAGGGCGCCGTAGAGCGCGCTGAGCAGCAGCATGGCCTGGCCGCGGCGCTCGCCGGCCGGCACCCCTTCCATGGCGGCGACGAGCATGCCGATGTTGCGTTCGATCTGGTCGCGGAACAGGCCCTGCAGGTCCTCGCCCTTGCGCGCCACGTCGGCGGACAGCGCGGAGACGGTGCAGCCGTTGGCGCGGCTGTCGCGGTGCGCCTCGCTGAGGTAGGTGTGGATGAAATTGGGAAGGTCCGCCTTGCCGTCCTTGAACAGCCAGCCGTGCATGGCGGCGTCGCCCTCGGCCAGGGCGTATCCGATGGCTTCGCCGACCAGTTCGTCGCGCGAGCTGAAGTGCTTGTAGAAGCCGCCGTGGGTCAGCCCCAGCAGCTTCATCAGTTCGGCCAGGCTGATGCCTTCGATGCCGCGGTCGCGGAACTGGCCAGCGGCAGTCCTGACCAGGCGCTGGTGTGTCTGTGCCTTGTCGGCTTGGGAATGGCCCATGGCGCATGCCTCCATAACAGGATTGTATTCATCATACAGAATCACCAACCCCCTGTCCTGTCAGTTCAATTACAGACTATTTCTAGATGTCATTTGACATCCTGTTTGATAAGGGAGTACGCTGTGTCCAGGATTTCAAACAACATCCAGGCCCATCCTCCTGGATCCACAGGCGGAGTGACGAACATGAGCAAGACGAACAAGAAAGGCACGGCCCTGGTGACGGGCGCTTCCACCGGCATCGGCGCCGTGTACGCGGACCGCCTGGCGCGGCGCGGCTATGACCTGATCCTGGTGGCGCGCAACCAGGCCAAACTGGAACAGCTGGCGAAGAAGCTGAGCGCCGAGACCGGCGCCGAGGTGCGCACACTGCAAGCCGACCTGACGGTGGACGGCGATATAGCCAAGGTGGAGAAGGTACTGCGCGAGGACCACAGCGTCAGCGTGCTGGTCAACAATGCCGGCACCGCCACGCTCGGTCCGCTGGTCGGCGCCGACATCGGCCGCCTCGGCGGCGAGATCCAGCTCAACATCGTCGCCCCGACGCGCCTGGCGCATGCGGTCGCCCCCGGCCTCGCCGCGCGGGGCCACGGCGCCATCATCAACATCGCCTCGGTGATGTCGCAGATGGTGCAGCCGGGCAACGCGGTTTACGGCGGCACCAAGGCTTACCTGCTGCACTTCAGCCAGGTGCTGGAACAGGAACTGGCCGGTTCCGGCGTGCGCGTGCAGGCGGTGCTGCCGGGCGCGACCCGCACCGAGATCTGGAACGGCTCCGGCGTGGAACTGCATCAATTGCCGGCGGAGATCATCATGGAAGTGGACGAGATGGTGGACGCGGCGCTGGCCGGCTTCGACCAAGGCGAGAGCGTGACCATCCCGGCCCTGCCGCAAGCCGCCGACTGGCAACGCCTGATCGAGGCGCGCGAGGCGCTGAAGCCCAACCTGTCGCGCAAGCATGCGGCGACGCGCTACAAGTCGGCTGCGGTCGCGGCCTGAAACCTTGGGCTGAGCCGATAAGCTGAAGCGAGGCGGCGGCGGATTCGAAAGATCCGCCGCCGCTTTTTCATGCGTGCAGGCCGGCGAGGAAGTCGGCGATGGCGGGATTGACCGCTTCCGGCGCTTCGAGCGCGGCCAGGTGCCCGACCCCGGGCAAGACCTTGAACACGCTGCCGGGTATGGCATCGGCCATGGCGCGGGTTTCGGCCACGGGGAAGGTACGGTCCTCGGCGCCGGTCATGACCAGCACCGGCTTGCGAATCTTGCCCATCAGGCCGCGCTGGTCGACGCGGCGCGGCACCACGCTGTCGATGGCCCAGCACACCGACTGTGCGTTGACCGCGCTGACGGTGGCGCGGATGTAGTCCACCACCTGCGGCTTGGTGCGCTCGGTGGTTTCACCGGCGAAGGCGATGACGGCGCGGTCGACGAACATTTTCGGAATGGCGCGCAGGCGGCGCATGACGAAGGTCATCAGCAGGAATTCCAGCTTCTGCCGCAAACCCGGCGCCGAGGCGCTGCAATTCATCAGCACGGCGGCGCGCAGGCGCTCCGGATGCAGCGCGGCGAACACGCCGCCCATCATGCCGCCCCAGGAGTTGCCGACCAGCACGCAGTCCTTGATCTCCAGCGCGTCGAGGATCTGCACCAGGCATTGGGCGCAGTCCTCCATGGTGAAATAGCGCGTCAACGGATCGCTGCCGCCGTGGCCCGGGGAGTCGATCAGGATCATGCTGTGACTGCCGCCGAAATAGTCGGCCTGCGCTCGCCACATCGGCCCGGTCATCAGCAGGCTGGGCCAGCACACCATGGCCGGACCGCTGCCGCCGAGGTGGACGTTGATGTGGCCGAGCAGCGTGGGGATGCGGCGGGTGGTGAGGGGAATGAAGGGCGCGGGCATGAGAAAAGTGGGCAGTTGTTTGCGCGAATCATCGCACAACCCATGGTTGAGCCGACCGCCCCCCCTTTCATCCGGAACACGTGGACGTGGTTACGTCCGCTACGGGTGGCCTTGCCGGGGGTGTCGGAACCCGCCGCCATCGCCTTATGGCGGCATCTGGGCGAGACTAGGGGTCCAGGACCACAACCAGCCAGGGAACGCCGCAAGATGACCCCAGCCCGCCACCGCAGCCAGTTGCTGATGATGCTCAGCGAAGCCGCAGAGATCGAGCATTGCCTGATGTGCTGCTATCTGTATGCCGCGTTCTCGATCAAGCAGTCGGAAGCGGAGGGACTGACCGCGGCGGAAGTGGAAGCGGTGCGCCGCTGGCGGCTGGAAGTGGTGCGCATCGCCACCGACGAGATGCTGCACCTGGCGCTGGCCAACAACCTGTCCATTGCCCTCGGCGGCCGGCCGCACCTGCGCCGCTTCAACTTCCCCATCTCGCCCGGCCTGTTTCCGGCGGACGTGGTGGTGGAGCTGTCGCCCTTCGACGAGGGCACGCTGGATCACTTCATCTACCTGGAGCGTCCGCGCGACGCGGCCGAGCATGACGCCACCCACTTCGAGAAGCTGAGCTATCGCCGCCAGGGCGCTGACGGACGGCTGATGCCCTTCGCCGACGACTACGCCACGGTGGGCGAGCTGTATGTCTCCATCGCGCAGAGCCTGCGCGTACTGGTGGAAACGCTGGGCGAGAAGGCGGTGTTCGTCGGCTGCCGCGATTCGCAGCTGGCGCCGCAGGACTTCAGCCTGCCCGGCCTGCGCACCATCCGCACCCTGGACGAAGCGCTGGGAGCAGTGGACTTCATCGTGCAGCAGGGCGAGGGTTCGCCGCAGAGCAAGGCGGGCTCGCATTTCTCGCGCTTCTGCCAGATCCGCCAGGAATGGCTGGCGCTGAAGGCGGCGCGGCCGGAGTTCGTGCCGCACCGCCCGGTGGCGCGCAACCCGGTGATGCGCTCCCCGATCCTGGCGGGACGCATCCAGATCGTCGATGAGCCGGCCATCTCGCTGCTCGATGCCGGCAACGTCTGCTACGAGCTGATGCTGCACGTGCTGGCCGCGCTGGCCGAAGTCGCCGCCTCGCCGGAGCAGGCGCAATTGCGCCGCGGCATCGGCGAGCAGACCCTGTGCCTGATGCATGCCGTGGCCGACATCGGCGGCCTGCTGACGCGCCTGCCGGCCAACCCGAAACACCCGGGCGTGCACGCCGGCCTGACCTTCACCGTGTCGCGCACCGAACTCACCTTCCTCACCCCCGCCACCGACAGCTTCGCGCTGGGCGAGCGTTACCAGGCGCTGGGCGAACGGCTGGCGCAACTGGCGCAAGCGAATCCGGAACTGACGCGGCACGTGGCGCAGATGCACCGCTACGCCCGCTTCTGGTCGCAACGGCATGCGTCGCTGATCGGCGACGAGACGGAAGACGCGGCGCCGCCCTCGCCCGCCATTCCGCTCGCCACCTTGAGCGCCACGCGCGGCCCCGCGACGCCGGCTGCCGCCGCGGGCTTCAAGGCCGCCGAGATCGTCACAGGCCGCGAAGCGGTGCTGGTGTTCGACTCCAGGCGCTGCATCCACTCGCGCCACTGCGTGCTGGACGAGCCGGAAGTGTTCATCGCCAACAAGCCCGGCGACTGGCTCTATCCGGATGCCGCCACGCCGGAGCGGCTGGCGCGGGTTGCGTTCAACTGCCCGTCCGGCGCGGTATCGGTGCGGGACCGCAAGGACGGCGTGGCGGAAACCGCGCCGGCGGTGAATGTGGCGCGCGTGCGCGAGAACGGCCCGCTGGCCTTCCACGCCGAGATCGACATGCCGGCCTATCCGCCGGGCGATGCCTCGCCCTTCCGCGCCACGCTGTGCCGCTGCGGCCAGTCGCGCAACAAGCCCTTCTGCGACGGCTCGCATGGCCCGGCGAAATTCACCGCCAGCGGCGAACCGGAAACGCGCGAGTCGGCGCCGCTGACGGTGCGCAACGGTCCGCTGCGGGTGGAGCCGCTGCGCAACGGCCCGCTGGAGGTGACCGGCAACCTGGAGTTGTGCGCCGGCACCGGCCGCACCGTCGACCGTCTCAACACCGTGCGCTTCTGCCGCTGCGGGCAGTCGCACAACAAGCCCTTCTGCGACAACACGCACACGGTGGTGGAATTCCAGGCGGACGGGGTATGAGGAGTGAGGAATTCGAATTGAAACGACACCTCTCCCTCTTGTCATCCCGCAGCGAAGGGTGACCAATGCAAGCCTGGACGTAATCCGCAGACCTCACTGTCGCGGGACCACCGGAACTACTATGGCGCTGCCGCCATTTCCGCATCGCGGTCGTTCAGGGTTTGCAGGAAGGCGATGACGTCGTCGATCTCCGCATCGCTCCAGGCCGGCGCCGCGCCTTCGCTGCGCGTCAGCGGCTGATCGACCACATCGGCATTGCCGCGCAGCGCGGCGGGCAGGTCGTCGAACTTGTCGACGACGCCGGCAGCGGACAGCGGATACCACAGGCGTGGATCGGTATCGCGCCGGACGTAGAAGCGCAGCGCCTCCTTCAGCGTGTGAAAACGGCCGTTGTGGAAGAAGACACCGCGCGTCGCCACGTTGCGCAGGGTCGGCGTCTTGAACATGCCGCAATACCTGGCCTGATCCCGCTGATCGGCACGCAGGGGCCCGCACAGGCCCAGGTCGAAATAGCCGTGCGCAGCGTTGGCCCGGATCTCCGGATTGCGCGGCACGCCGAGCGCTTCGAACTGGTAGTCGGTGAACAGGGGATGCGCGCCGTTCACACCCTTGCGGTCGAGATGACAGGAGGCGCAGTTGCCGCGCCGCGGGTCGTCGAACAGGGCCAGGCCGCGCTGCTCCTGCTCGCTCAGCTGCGTCTTGCCGTCGAGGTAATCGTCGTATTTGCTGTTGTAGGGGTGGAAGCTCGGGTCTTCCAGCTCGAAACGTTCGATCGCCTTGAGCGCCTGGGCGTAAGCCTGGGCGGGATCGTCGAAGACTCGCGCTCCGAAGACCCGGCGGAATTCGTCGGCATAGGTGCCGCGCCGCAGCTTCGCCGCGACATCCGCTGGACCTGCGTTGGCCATCTCGTTGGCCGCGAGCAGGGGAAACGCAGCCTGCTCGTGCAGGGTGTCGAAGCGGCCGTCCCAGCCGAAGCCGCCCACCGGCGGCTCCTCGCCTTCGAGGATGCGTTCGGCCTGGCTGGAAATGAACGCCTTGCTCCACACCGGCGTGCGGTTCAGCACGTAGCGCAGCGAAGGCACGGCGCGCGCGCCCTGGAGGTTCATCCCGGCACCGCCATTTTGCACCGCCAGTCCGTTGGGCGGCCCATAGGCGTGTGCCGGGCTGTGGCAGCTGGCGCAGGACAGGCGCCCGGAAGCCGACAGCGAAGTATCGGAGAAAATTTTTCCGCCGAGAATGGCAAGGGCGGATTCCGGGATGTCCCTGATGACGGCCGGCGCAACGGCGCCCGGCGCTGCACCGGCAGTGGCCGCGCCGTCCTGGCGGCAGGCGGCGAGCAGTGCGATGCAGGTGCCGGCCGCCAGTATGCGAAGCGGGAGGCGGCTTCTGGAATCTGGAAAAAGCATGCTGGAATGAGGCACCGGAATGACGGAACCCCTGGCGGCGCAGCCGTCAGGGGTTCGGGTCGGCGCAGCGTGAAGACTTATTGGCTGGTGAAGATGTTCCGATCGTTGCCGATGGTATCGAGCTGGTAGCCGGTGGCGGGATTGTTCGCGGCATAGCCGAGGTGGCCATCGACCTTGAAGATGTCTTCCAGGCTCTTCAGCAGGGAGTAATGGTTGTAGGCGATGCTGGAACTGCTGCCCGGCTTGATGAAGGGCGAGATCAGCACCGCGCCGACCTGGTCGCCGCCGTAGCCGTTGATGACGATATTCTCCACCAGGGTCGGCGAATTGACCAGGGTGAAAGTGCCGGGCCGCACGCCGGCGAGGTTGGGGCCGGGCTGCTGGTTGCAGCAAGGCTGGCCGGGGAAGGTGATGTTGACGGTGGTCTGCCCGGTGCTGGAGTTGGTGCTGCTGGTCTGGACGTAGCTGCTCTCGTCGAAGGTAATGACCAGCATGCCGTCCTGCTTGTAGGCCGGGGAGGCCAGGATCTTCGGCACCCAGGTCTGCAGGAAGGCATCGATCGAGGTCAGGCCGCCGGGACTGCCGTTGGCGCAGGTGGTGCCCTTGGCGCCGGTGCCGCTGCCGTCGTGGCCGTCGTCGCACAGGTTCGGCGTGATGAAGACGTAGTTCGCCGTGGTCGAGGTGGAAGCCAGGTCGGCATCGAGCTTGTCGAGGTTGACCACGTTGGCGGCGCAGCTCGGCGAGTCGATGATGGAATGGAAATACATGAACGGGTTGTGCCGGGTGGCGTAGGCATCCCCCAGCGGCACGGCGGCGCTCGGCGCTTCGGCGCTGTTGGTGTTGTCGGTGCCGGTGCCGAGCGTGGGATGGCCGCAGGTGGCGGCCTCGCGCGCGGGGTCATTGCCCATGTCGCCCATGTAGCCCTTCCAGGTGAAGCCGGCGGCGACGAGCTGGTCCGGCAGGGTCTTGACGCTGGCGGGGTAGATGCAGCCGCCGGTGGCGATGATCTGGCCGTCGGAGGTGGTGCCGGTCTGGACGACGTCGTTGTAGTTGCCGACGGCGCCGGTGAAGCCCGGCAGGCAGTCGTTATCGGTATCCGGCGTCGCCGCCTGGCCGCTGATCATCGAGATGTAGTTGTCGAGGCTGACATGGCCGGTGCCGTAATACTGGCTCAGCAGGGCGCCCATCGGCACCAGGGTCTTCTGCAGGTAGGGATCCTGGGTGCTGGTGCCGAAGGTGTCGCTGTAATTCTTGTTTTCCAGCACGATCATGAAGACGTGCCTGACCTTGGCGGCGGAGGTCGTCACCGGGTCGGTGGCGGGCGCGGCGTTGTTGTCGTTGTTGTTGCAGCCAACGATGGCGGCGACGCCCAGCGCGGCGGCGAGAAGGAACGGCGCGAAGCGCCCGTGGCCAAGCTTCAGCATGGTATCCCCAATCCAGTGATTTGACGGTCTGCGCCGATGCCTCGGAGCGCGCCGCGCAGATTGCCGCGCCGTCATGACACTGGTGTGGCAGCCGGACCCGGCCGGGGACTGCGACAATCCGCCGGACGCCGGCTGAAAGCGAAGATGTGCTCTACCGTTGCCGGTCTTGCGGCATCAGGCACCATCCCGCCACCAGCAGGGGCGAGCCCAGCGCGATCCACGACAACGGCCACCACCAGCCTTCACCGAGCAGCGCGGCGAGCAGGCCGAACAGGGTCAGCGTCGCCAGCAGCAGCGGCATGCTCCACACGCGCCTGAAACCGCCCGGCGCGCTCATGCGCTTTTCTCCGCCACGGCCACATCCGCCCAGGCGGTAACATCCTGCGGCGCGCTGCGGCGCCGCGCCAGCCACAGGTAGAGGCCGCTGCCGAGCACGGCGATGGTGACAAGATCGAGCAGCGCCCAGATCAGTTTCAGCGGCAGGCCGCCGTAGTCGCCGAAGTGCAACGGGCGCGACAGCTTCAGGGCGCGGATATAATTCGGCGCGGCGGCGGTCTGCCGCCGGCCGTTGAGCACGTCGACCAGCACCGGCGTCAGCAGCTTGGATGTCAGCGGCGTGCGGCCCTTGGTCCAGATCAGGTAGTGCCAGGGGCTGCCGAGGTTGGCGGTGGGGAAGGTGATGCTGGTGACTTCGTTCTCCGGCAGCGCGGCGCGGGCGGATTCGACCGCTTTCTGGAGCGAGCCGAACTGTTCCTGCATCGGCGCCGCCTGGCCCCTGTAAGGCGCCACCAGCGGCGGCAGGGTGCGCATCGCCCACAGGCCGAACAGCGGCGTGGCCAGGGTATTCATCACGCCGGTGAGGCCGACCACCAGGGCCCAGGCCACGGTGACGATGCCCAGCAGATTGTGCAGGTCCAGCCACTTCAGGCGCGGCGACCTGTCGCGGCGCACGACGCCGAATGCCTGCTTGCGCATGAATGGCCCGTACACCACCACGCCGGAGACGATGGCGACGGCGAAGAGCAGGCCCATCAGGCCGAGGAACAATTCGCCCGGCAGGCCGGCGAACATGCGCACGTGCAGCTCGAAGACGAAGGCGATGAAGCCGCCGGCCGGCCGGTCCTCGCCGAGCAGTTGCCCGGTGCGCGCATCCACCGCCATGAAGTGCGCCCTGCTGAAATCATCGCTGTCGGCGTCCGTGGTGAAGGCCAGCGACAGCACGTGAGGCCGCTCGTCGTCCCAGTCGAGGAAGCGCAGGTATTCGCCCCGTCGGTACTGCCGCGCCTGCGCCACGATGGCATCCAGATCCTCGTCCGGCACGCTGGCCGGCAGGTCCAGTGCCTGCGCCTCGGGGTTGAGCCAGCCGTCGATCTCGTCGTGGAAGATCAGCGGCAGGCCGGTGAGGCACAGCATCAGCAGGAAGGCGGTGCACACCAGGCTGGTCCATTTGTGGACCTGGTACCAGGCGCGGATCTGGCGGGTGTTCAGCATGGCTACATCCCGTTCGCGTGTGGAGGGCGGCGCTTACCAGGCATAGGTCACCGCGCCGCGGATGGTGCGCGGATCGCCGTAGCTGCACAGTTGCGAGCCGCAGTTGGAGAGATAGGTGCGGTTGAAGGCGTTGGCCAGGTTCACCGACAGGCGCCAGCGGCGCCAGTCGTAGTGCACCGCGGTATCGAGCAAGGTGACCGAAGGCGTGGTGTAGGTGCTGGTGTAGTCGAGCACCGAGCCGACGTAGCGCACGCCGGCGGCGAAGCCCAGGCCCGGCACCAGCGCCGGCAGCCTGTAGTCGGCCCACAGCGAGGCGCTGTTGCGCGGCACGTTCTGCGGGCGCTTGCCCAGGTTGAGGTCGCTGGATTCGGTGATCTTGGCGTCGAGATAGGTGTAGGCCGCGATCAGGTCGAGAGCGCGGAACAACCGCGCCGTGCTTTCCACTTCGAACCCGCGCGAGCGGATTTCACCGGCCTGGGTCTGCTCGCCGGGATTCTGCGCATCGGCCTGCGTCACGTTCTTGTTGTGGATGGTGAAAGCGGACGCGGTCACCGAGACCTTGCCGTTCTGCGGCTGCCAGCGCAGTCCGGTTTCGAAGTTGCGGCCTTCGGTGGGCTTGAAGGGAGCGCCGGTGCTGGTGACGGTACCCGGTGTGGGCTGGAACGAGGTGGCGTAGCTGATGTAGGGATTCAAACCATGGTCGCCGAGATAGGCCGCGCCGGCACGGTAGGTCCACTGGTGATCGTTCAAACGGGAATTGGTACCGGCGAGGTTGTCCTGGTACTGGTACGGCGCCCAGTCGCGGCGCAGGCTGAGCAGGCCGACCCAGCGCCGGTCGTACCTGGTCTGCGCCTGGCCGTAGAAGCCGACCTGCGTGCCGCGGGTGATGACGTTCATATTCTGCGTATCGGCTTCCGGCGGCGGCGGGCTGGCGTCCAGGTTGCGGATGTCCGCGGTGGCCGCCGGCCCTTTCAGCCCGACGTAGTGGTTCCACAGGTTCTGGTAGTCGACGCCGGCGATGGCCGTGTTCTGGAACTTGCCCCAGCTCCATTTCGCCTGGCCGTGCGTATCGACCACGGCGCTGTTGAGCTGCTCGTCGTAGTGGATCGCCTGGCGCGTCAGGATGTAGGGATAGTTGGCGATACCCGCCGCATCCGTCGTTGCCGGAAAGACCACGCCGACGAGACCGGTGTATTTGTAGAAACCGCCGGTGTGGTTCAGCCGCACGCCCTGGTGCAAGGACCACACATCGTCGATGCGCTGGTCGAGCAGGTAGCCGATGGACGAGGAGGCGCGTTCCAGGTCGTTGCCCGGCACGCCGAAATTCGTGCCTGGCGGAACCGGATTGATCGGATCGGATTTCCCGTAGAGCTGCCGACCCACCGCCAGCAGGGTCTGCTGCAAGGCCGGCGAATACGTGCCGGAGTTGATGCCGCTGGTATCGTCGTCCTGGTAGTTGCCGAGGAAGGTGATGCGGGTGCCGTCGAAGGGCATCCAGGTCAGGGCCGGGGCGACGAACAGGCGGTTGTTGCCGGCGCCTTCCGCCTGTGTACCGCTGAGCCTGCCCAGCGCGCTGAGGCGGTAGGACAGGCGGCCGTCGCCGGTGATCGGGCCGGCGCTGTCGGCGTAGGCCTCGCGCAGGTCGTAGTTGCCGAACATCAGGCCGGCATTGCCGCTGCGGGCCTGCGTCGGCAGCTTGCTGTCGATGTTGACCAGGCCGCCGGGGCTGCCCTGCCCGTACAGCACCGACGAGGGGCCGCGCACGATCTCCACGCTCTCGAAGCCGTAAGGGTCCGGGGCCGGCTGCATGAAGTAGCCGCTGACCAGGCGCAGACCGTCCTGGAAGGTGTAGCCGTTGGCGGAGAAGCCGCGGATGCTGTACCAGTTGTAGCGGTTGTCGCTGCCGTAGGGCTGGGTGTTGACGCCGGCGGTATAACGCAACGCCTCGGACAGGCTCACCACCTGCTGCGCATCGAGCTGCTCGCGCGTCACCACGGAGATGGACTGCGGCGTTTCCGCCAGCGGCGTATCGGTCTTGGTGGCGGCCCTGGCTTCGTCGGAGACGTAGCCCTGCGCCTGCCCCTTCACCATCACCGCGTCGAGCTTCGTCGCGCCGGAGGAGGTGGCGGCAGTGGAGACATCGGCGGCACTTGCCGTGTCCTGCGCGGCGGCGATCCCGGCCGGTATCTGGAAGAGCGCCGCGGTGAAGGTGACAACCAGTGGATGCCGGACGCGCATCCGGCTGCGGCCGGACCCGGCCCTGAAGTACCGCGACATATGTTTCCCTTCCGGCACCGGCCGGGACGATCGTTGGATGCGTTCGATCGCCCTTGCTGGCTGCCATCAGGTGGCTGGCTAGGCGCTCCCCGGGGCGCTGATCCCCGGTGTATTGCCGCGGCCCGCCCGGTAATGACGGGGCGCTTCAATAATGATAATTATTCTCATTAATGAGCGTCCGGTCAAGTACCGCAATCACGCGGAGACCAGCCGCGCCGCCACCCTGCTCGCTCTCCCAGCCCATGGACATATTGCGCGTCCACGCTTCGTCATGCATCGCATCCATGGTCAGCACCATGCGCACGTCCCTGGCGCCGGCGTGGAACTCCACCAGCATCGCCACATCGTAGGGCGCCACGCCCGGAATGAAATCGGCAAGCCGGGTGGAGGATGTTGCGCCTGCTCCCGAAGGGGTGACTTTATTCAGGCTTCCGCTGCAGGCCGCTTGGGCCGAAACTACAGGCCTAACGCAGCGAGGGAGAAACCATGCACCCCGGAATCGCGATCATTAGCCTGTGGCTGCTGTGGGGCGTGTCGTGGCTCGCCGCCTCGCAGTGGAGCAACAGCACGGAGAAGCGCCCCGGCCTGGGCGCCGAGGCCGGCTACCGCATCGTGCAGCTGCTCGGCATCGTCCTGTTCTTCATCCCCGCGCACGGCTACGAAGGCGTGCTGCGCCTGTGGCATGTGGGCTGGATCGGCGCCTGGCTCTGCGTCGCGCTGATCGCGCTCGGCTTCGCCTTCTGCTGGTGGGCGCGCCTGCATCTGGGCCGGCTGTGGTCCGGCATGGTCACGCGCAAAGCCGACCACAAGGTGATCGACACCGGCCCTTACGCCCTGGTGCGCCACCCCATCTACACCGGCATCCTGCTTGCCGTAGTCGCCACCATGGCAGCGAAAAGCACCGTCTTCGCCATCGCCGGCGCGCTGCTCATCGGCATCGGCATCTGGATGAAGGCGCGGCTGGAGGAGCGCTGGCTGAGCCAGGAGCTGGGCACGGGTGCGTACGAAGAATACCGCCGACGGGTGCCGATGCTGCTGCCGTTCGGGCCGAAGGGCGGCTAGCCGCCGCCCTATCCCGGCGGCGGAGACTCATCCGCCGTCCCCGCGTGGATCATGCCCAGGCCGGAGACACGCTTGACCACCGTGGGCGGATTGCCGAGATAGATCACGCGGCCGATGCCTTCCACCCGCGCGGTCACCGCATCCTGCGCACGCACCGTCGCCGAGCCGGCACCGCCGATGGTGACGTCGACCGACTTCGCCTGGAGCGCGGACGTATCCACCTTGGCCGCTCCCTTCACGTCCAGCGTCAACGCGTCCACGGCACCATCCGCCACCAGCACGCCGGCCCCTTTCACCTCGAAGGTGAACTGCGCGCCCTTGAGCTGGTGCAGCACGAAGCGCCCCGCGCCCAGCACGCGCAATGCGGTCAGCGCGGGCACGGCAATGGTGATGTGCGGAGTCGGCCCGTCATGCCCGATCGAGAAATGCACATGGGTTCCGGCGTCGCCTTTCCAATCGCCCCTGCCGTCTCCGGCGTCCACCATCAGGGTGTGCCCCTCGACACGGGTCTCCAGCTGCGACAACGTATGCGCGTCCGCTTCCACCGTCACCGTCTGCGGCCCGCCCACCGTCACCTCGATATCCGCCTTGCTGCGCAGCTCGATGGCGTCGAACGCCTCCAGGTTCCGCACCTGCTTCACCGGCGGCCCGCGATCGGCATCGGCACTTCCGCCATGCCGCCAGCCCAGCGTACGGCTGCCGAACTCCAGCAGCAGGGCCAGCGCCACGCCACCGGCGATGATGAAGGCCAGCACTTTCACGATCTGCGATGCGCGCATTACAGCTCCCGGGGCCAATCCCGTATCGGTCATGCATTTAGATGCCGCGAACCGGCCCCTGGATTTTCAGCCCCCGGGCCGATCCGCGGATATCCCGCATCCTAGCCCGTTCCGAGCCCCGAAACGCCGCACCGGTTCCCCCGCCCGATTATCGGCATCGACAACGCGATCACTCCTAATTCCCCCGCTTCGCCGCCGCATCCAGCATCGCCACCAGCATCCGCTCCAGCACGGTGATGATGCTGCTCCCCGCGTGCCCGGCGATGCCGGCCCCGGCGCTGGCGAGTTCCGGGCTCAGCCCGCACTCGCGCAGCAGCGTGAACACCACCACCCCGGCGAAGGCCGAGATGGTGAGCTTGGCGCAGAGCCGCCACCAGGCGAATTTCTCGCCCGCCAGAAGGTCCCGCATGTAAGCGGCCACGCCCCCGAGCAGCGCGAGGAAGCCCACGGTGAGCCAGGTGGAGAGCGAGTCCTTCATGCGCCATCCTTGGCCGGCTGGCCGCCGGCCAGCAGCTCGGTCTTGCGATCGCTGCCGGCGGAGCCGCCGAAGTAGTAGTACAGCACCGCCAGCAGGGCCGAATCCAGGGTGCCGAGCACGCGGCCGGCCAATACCTCGCTGCCGGCGGGGATGACGTGGCTCAGAGCGAAGCCCTCACCGAGGAAGGCCCCCAAAATGACCAGGGCGGCGATGATCCTGGGCGTCCAGATGTCCCTGGTCTGTACAGCCATATTGCGGGCGGAGACGCGGTCGTCGATCTGCTGCTGGCCGCGCTTGGTGTCTTCCTGCGCGAGGGCGACGGCCTGCTGGGCGATGATCTGCTGAAGCTGGATCTTGGTGTTGCTCTGCACTTCCAACAGCTTCTCGGCCGCGGCCGGATCGGTCTGCACCGCTTGCAGCACCGCGTCCGGACTGGTGCCGTCCACGCCCAGCGCATGACCGACCAGCGCACCGATGCCGGCCACCGCCGCCCCCACGGGCGCGCCCACGCCGGTGGCGCTCAGCGCCGCGCCCAGCAGCGTGAGACCGTTCGGCAACGCACTCTCGATATCTTTCCATTGCATGTTCGAATCCCCCTTCAAGGAATGAATACACGGTGGCCGCTGACGGGCGGCAGGATTTGCAGATGGCACCAGCCGGGCGTGGAGCCGGGTGATTCCTGCCATAGGCCGATGCGCTCCAGCACCTCGGGATGCTCCAGGCACCAGCGGTCGATGAGGCCGCCCGGATCGAGCAGGTCGCAGGCCAGCGCCTGCATGTGCTTGGAATGCGGCGCCGCGCCCTTGGTGGCGCCGTTCACCGAGGGCGGGCGCCAGCCGGAATTGACGTGGCCGTCGAAGCCGCCGGCTTGCAGGAACGCATTGATGTGCTCGACGGTGCGCTGCGCATTGGCCGCCACCTCGGCCGTGTAGTCCGCCGCATAGGACTGGTCCCGTCCCATCAGGTACTCGTGGATGTTGATGAGTCGCATGTAACTCTCCCTGGAAAAGCTTGCCGCCGAAAATGAAAAAGCCCGCAATGGCGGGCTCCGGTCTATGTGCTTGCTGGGCTTGCGCCCATGCTCAATCGAAACTGAAAATCCGGATCTCCCCGTCCCCACCATTGCCACCGGCGCCGCTGCTCGAAGCGGTGTTGCCCGTGCCGATACCACCACCACCGCCACCGCCCGGCGAACCGCCCGCGCCGCCCGCCAGCCCGCTGCCCAGGGTGCTGCCCTGGATCTGGCTGGCACCGCTGCCGCCACCGCCGAAGCCGTAGTTGATGCTCTGCTTGTTCTGCCCGTTGTTGCCGGCCTGACCGCTGCCCGGCGCCGCACCACCGCTGGCCTGCTGGCCCTGGGTATAGCCATTGCCACCGGCGCCGCCGAAGGAACCGTTGCCGAGCAGGCCCGCGGTACCGCCGCCACCGCCACCGCCGCCAGGCCCATTCATCGAGGAACTGCCGGCGCCGCTGCTGGCGCCCGCGCCGGTAACGGTGCCGCCGCCCTGCGCCGGATCCTTGTAGGTGTTGCCGCCCTGCTGGCTGGCCTGTGCCGACTGCGCACCGCCCACGCCGCCGAGCCCTCCGCTGCCGCCCGCCGCGCTGAGGTAGGTGCCGAAGCTGGTCGCGCCCGGCGTGGCACCGGCATTGCCGTTGCTGCTGCTGGTCATCGCCGCGCCGCCGGCACCGCCGCCCGGCACATTGCAGCTCACCGTCGCGGGCAGATCGGTGGCAAGGAAGGTCTGCGTGACGACGCAGCCCGGATTACCGCCGCAACCGCCGCTGGGTGCGCTGGTCGCCGCCAGTCTTGCGCCGGAGCCGCCCCCGCCACCGGCGCCGATGCACAACACCACCACACTCTGCGCCCACGCCGGCTTGCTCCAGGTCTGCCCCAGGCCGGGGCCGAGGATGTCCAGTTGCGTGCGACGTTGCGAAAGGGTTTGCCAGGCGCCATTGATGAAATGTCTCAGGGCACCCAGTGTGGTGTTGGCATACATATCCCCTTCGCGCGGACTCGCCGGATCCGCCGCCAGCTCCACCAGGTTGAGCGTGGAATAGAAGCGGCGGCTCATCCCTCCACCACCGCCTTCACGCCGTTGTTGGGAAAGGCCAGGGCCGAGCTGATGGTCACCGCGTTGGCGCTGGCGCTGACCACGTCCGCCTCGATCTGCTCGCCGCTGGAGACGAGATACAGCGCCACAGTGGGATAGGCATTGTTGAGGTTGTGCGTCACGCTGAAGCTGAGCGAAGTACCGTCGCCGATGGTGGCCGAGTACAGGCCGGCGGCGCCGAGGTTGGCGCGCGCCCCCGCCGCCGTGGTGGCGCCGCTGCCGCCGTTGGCCAGCGTCACCGGCGTGCTCAGCGAGAACTGCGTGCCGGACAAGGTCAGCCCATTCCCCGCTGAATAAACTGAACCGACCGTGGAGAAGGTCAGCGCGCTGGTACCAACGGTGAAGGGGCTGGGCGCCAGGGACAGGAACACCACGCCGTTGTTCACCGCACCGGCGGTGGCGCCGCTGGGCGACTGCACCGGCACCAGGATGCCCGGCCCCAGCTCGCTGGCCTGGTCCATGTCCACCGCGCGGGTCAGCACCCAGGGATGCGTGCCGTCACCGGCCTGCGCCACGGTGTAGATGCCGTTGTTGGCGGCGCTGGTTTCGTTCTTGACCAGGATGCGCTGGCCGGTGATGACGTTGGCGCCGTCGACGGTCAGCGCCGCGTTGGCGGCGGCGGTGAGCGTGGCGCCCACGCCGGCCGAACCGTTGGCGTAGGTATTCGCCGGCAGCGCCGCGGCGGTGGCATACGCCACCTCGGCGCGGTCGGACAGCGCCGTGATCATGGTCTGCAACGTGCGCAGGTTCACCGCGTCCTGCGGATTCACCGGGTCGGCCAGGTTGGTGATGTTCTGGTTGTTCAGGCTCACCGCCGCCAGCGCCGCGCTGATCTGGTCCAGCGTGCCCAGCTGTACCCAGGCCGTGCCGTTGTGGAAATGCACGGTGTGGCTGGCGCTGTTGTAGTAGATCTGCGACTCCTTCGCCGAAGGATCGCTCGCCAGGTTCTGCAACAACAGGTTCAGCACCTGCTGCAGCTGCATGTCGATGGGGGTATAAAACTTCTTGCTCATGGTGACTCCGTTGGACTAAGAATTGAAGTGAATCGGTAAAACCTTGCAGCGGCGCCCAGCCCCGTTCGTCCCGAGTGGCGTTGCCTAGCAACGCTGTATCGAGGGGCCGGCACCGGGTCAGCCTGTTGATGCACCTGTTGCGCGTGCTCGTAGCGGATAGGCGCTAGCGACAACGCCCGCTAGTTCAGAAACGCCTGCCCCGAAACCGCATAAGCGAAATCGATGCGCAGGCTGCCGGCGGACAGGTACACCACGTCCGCCTCCACCTCGTCGCCGGACGAATCCAGGATCACCACGGCGGGATAGCGGTTCAGCCCGTGGTCGATCTCCCAGCTCGTCGCCGGGCTCTGCTGCTGGAAGGCCAGCGTGTGCGGCCCATCGCCGCCGGCGCCGGAGATGCCCACCCGCAGCGCAATGGCGGACACCGCCCAGCCCACCACCAGCGGATACCCGGCCAGCGGCAGCACCTGGGTCAGCGCACCGGCCGCCCCCAGGTAAACCGGTTGCCGCGGCGTCCAGCTCCAGACCGAATTGCTCAGGTCTTCGCCGTTGCGGGCCAGCGACACGCTCTGCCCCGCCGCCGCCACCGCCCGCGTCAACCCCGCCAGCGGCACGCAGGTCTCGAGCGCCGCGTTGTCCGCCGGCGCCAGCACGCCGGCCGCCACCTCGTACACCGCGCAGTACGCCGGCAGGGTCTGCCCCGCCTTGTAGACGGCCGCGCCCGCATCGATCCCATCCACCTGCGCCTGTAGCGCCGCCAGCTGCGCCTGCAAAGCCTGCACCTGCGCCGCCAGCGAGCCTGATACGCCACCACCGGTGCTGGTGCCGGCCTTCTTCTGCAAGGCCTGGATCGCTCCCGCGATCGACTTGATCGAGGTCTCGAGCTGCGGATGCAGCTTCGCCAGGCCGCTTGGAATAAGGACTGCCGGATCACCCATGAGCGCCTGAAACCTCCCTGCTGTTCTGAAAATCCATCCCGTGGTGCGGCCCGCGGCTTCCCGCGGCCGGCCGTTACGTGCGGTACCTCACACTTCGCGTGCGAACCGACCGCGGCTGCGGCTATCATTCAATGCACGCGGTTGAAGACAAGGCGCCCGGCATGGGGCAAGGCGCCGCTACACAGCCGCGCTCGAGCGGGTACCAGGGGAACCGTGATGAAGCGCTTACTGCCGGCCTTGGCCGCCGCCTTGCTGCTGCAAGCCTGCGGCTCGATGCGCACCTTTCCCGAAGTGGAAGCGCGCGAACCCGTCCCGGCGCAGCAGGCTACGCGCCCGCTGATGCTGAGCAAGGTGGTGGTCGGCTTCGATCCCTCCAGCGCCGTCGCCCGCGAAATGACGGGCGCCCAGTGCGGCAACACCAGGGCGGTCGGCTGGGACAACCAGCTCGTCGCCGAGCTCAAGCACAGCGTGGCCGAGCGCTTCAACAAGGAATTCCGGGACGCCCATTACAGGATCGTCGGCGGCGGCGACGACCTGTTCGAAGACGGCGGCGCCGCCAAGGCCGAATTCCAGGCCGGCGCCATCGTCGAATTCCTCTCCACCGACTACTGCTACCCCTGGGCCGGCGTCGGCGTGCACGGCGACATCAAGGGCACCGCCTACGCCCGCATCCGCTGGCAGTTCTACGACGTGCTGGAGCAGAAGACCGTCTACAAGGTCGTCACCGAGGGCCGCTACGAAATCACCCATACCGAAAAGAAGGGCTGGGGTGTATTCCTTGTCCACGCGCTGGACCTGGCCGTGCGCAACCTGCTCGCCGACCCGCAACTGGCAACCATCCTCAGCAGCGAGCCGCAACTCGGCGCTCCCGCCGCCCCCATGAGCCAGGCCAGCACGGCGACCGCCGCCAGCTCGCCGCCACCGCCTTCCGCCGATACCACCCCGCTCACCATCACCGCCGCCCTACCCACCACCGGCCTTGAAGCGCCGCGCGCCGCCACCGTCATCGTCTACGTCGCCGGCGCGTTTGGTAGCGGAGTCATCATCAGTCCCGACGGCTACATCCTCACCAACTACCACGTGGTGGAAGGTGCCGAACGCGTCCGCGTCAAACTGGCCGACAATCGCCAGCTGCTCGCCCAGGTGCTGCGCCGCAATGCGCGGCGCGATGTCGCCCTGCTCAAGCTGGAAGGCAGCGGTTATCCCGCCGCCGCCTTGCACCTGCCGCCGGACGTGCAGATTGGCGACGAAGTCTTCGCCATCGGCGCTCCTCTGGAGGAGCAGAACGCCCTCACCGTCACCCGCGGCATCGTCAGTGCCTTCCGCAAGAATGGCGGTTATCCGCTCATCCAGAGTGATGTCTCTGTCCAACACGGAAATTCCGGCGGTCCACTGGTGGATCGCAATGGAAAAGTGATTGCGCTATGTGAGTCGGGGGCTACGAGCGCAGTCGACAGGAGCGAAGGTATCAATTACTTCATTCCAATCGACGAAGCGGTCAATTACTTACACATCCAGATGCAATAGCACCAGCCATCCATTACGCAAACTAAGCGACGCCGCTAAAACATATCCCGGGAAATGCTCTTCGTGTCGAGGTTTCCCTCTTTCTGGGGAATCAGGCTCATATCGTAGTACGTGCCGTCCTGCCGCAAATCCAGCTGCGCCTCTGCTTCCGAAAAAGCCGTGGCATCGCCGAAATAGAGCGAACCGCCGTACCAGTCGCGTCCACTGGCGGAGCGCACCACGAATGTCCCCGCCGGCAAGGGGATCTTCAATTTGCCGCCCGCGCGGATGAAACGCTCGGCCACGATGGCGTTGTCCTTCACCCGGTATATGCGCACCAGCGTATTCGCATAGGGCCCGTCCTGAATCTTGATCTCGATCCAGTGGTCCGTCCGCGTACGCAGATACGTCTTCCCCGTGCCGGTTTCCGGCAGCGGCAAAGGTGGCGATGAGGGTGAGGGTGACGATGATGGTGGCCGGACCAGGTACTGGGGCAATGGCGCCGATTGCGGCGCTGCCTGCACGGGATCATCAGGGACGGCCGGTACCGGTTTTGGCGGCGGCCGATCTGCGTCCGCAAAGGTCGATTTTTCCCTGGTCCCGGCCAAGCCCTCCAGATACCTCAGCCCTGGGTGGATATCCGCTATACCTAACCCCGCCAGTACAACCACCACGCCCAGCGCGATCCAGGCCTTGTTGAGCCAGGCGCCACGTAGCAACGGGTTCAACAGCGGTTCCGGCAAACGCATCCGGCAACGGCCGCATAGAGGCGCCATGCGAAACGAATGCGCCTCGATCCGGTTCAATGTGCCGCATTCGGAACACTTGAGCTGCTTCATGCCGGCACCCGCATCCGGTCATACAGCCAGCGATAAGCCAGATTGATCCGCTTCGACATCTCCTCAGCGTGACTGCGAACCTCGGGCTTGTCCTGCGCGAAGCGGTCCGGATGAAAGGCGGCGATCCGCTTGCGATACGCCGCCTTCAATTCTTCCTGCGAAGCCGGCATCTGCGCCAGGCCGAGCAGGCGCAGAAAAGCCGCCGACGGATCGACGCGCGGCGGCGCCCCGCCCCCCGCGTTCTGACCAGCGCCCGCTTGCGAACCAGCCTGTTGCCGCGCCTGCTCCTCCTCGGGGAAGCGGAAAGGCTTGGCTATTCCTTCCTTCTGCGCGATGTTGTTGGCAAAACGAAACAGGAAATCACGCCGCACATCCGGATCCGTGGTGCGCAGCGAGGGCAACCGGTACCAGCGACCATTCAGCGAACCATCAAAAAGGAAAGCAGCCTTGGCCGCCTCGGACACCGTGACCTGGGTCCTGAGGTTCAAACGGATGTAAAGCAGGTCCGGTAGCCACGGCGGCAGCAGTGTCAGCAACAGCAGGAAATACACCAGTGCCCAGACCAGAAAGTACAGAAACGATAACCCGTTTTCCACAGATGGTGGCACCCTGAGCACCATCACCATCTGATCCAAATAGGGCGAAAGGAAAGCCCCTAGCCCGATAGTTAGCGACAGACTCGCCACGAACGACAACAGCTTCCACAACAGATTATATGCGTGCGTCCACCGAATCACGGCCGGCTCCCCGAATCATGGACGGGATCGAACCCTGCGTCCCGTACCCCCAAAGCAATTGTAGAGAACAATCGACAGCCAGTCCGGGCGAAATGTGATCCAGTTGGCAGTCGAGGGCACTCCTCGAAACAACATCGCTTTGAATTTATTCCCGCGCCCCCGCTTTTGACCTCATCGAAGCCCCTTTGGTCCTTGCTTAAATTGCCTTATATACGAAGAAATAAGCGCGTTATCGAGATTTTATGTTTGGTTCGATATCTGGAAAATTCTGATCGACAAATATCCGCGCGAATTCCTCCGGAATCACCGACTCGCCACGAGCATGCGCATCTGCAAGAAAGCGCTTCCAGATCGCCTCAATTTTCCCCGGCAAGGTATCCGGAAATTCCATTTGCTTGGTCAGAATTTCCAACCAATTACCTTCGCGCCCAAAAGCCCTGCTGAGATGTTGCTCCATGTTACGCAATCTCTCTTGCTGCTCCTCGTGCAACATTCCGATCGCGTGAAGTACGTAGCATTCCAGCAACCCAACTAACGGCCTGCCCTCGTATCGATCTTCCATAGCTCACTTCTTTTTTGACTTGTTCGGCGGAGCCCCAGACGGGATCGCCCATTCTGAATAGCCACCCCTCGCACCTTTATCCGGATGTAGCGTTCTCCACCAACTTGACTTCGGTGTGTGCTGATAATCCGGAACGAGCCGCATCACTCCCTTTCTGCCAGAAGTTGTTGAGGTAGAAGCATGCTCCCAAATCCATCCTTCGGGTGTCTTTCTCCTCCCTTCCGGGGAAACGGACTCGCGAATATCCGGGATCAAAGCTTCCAAGTGTTTCTCGGGGGCACCGGATTGCTGCAAATAATCATCCAAAGCCTTATTGGCAATAAGTTTATGTACTTTCCTGCTCTTTCCATAGTCTGCCGGATCGAGCTGAACCTCGTGCAGCACACTATACGCCGTCGGATTTTTCGCAAGCTCCTTCGTCCATGATTCTATGATAGGCCAAGTAGATGATCGGGCCTCAGCCGTAGCCGCTTCCGTGCTTCCAGTTATGCCGCTTTGATCTTTCCCCTCAGAAACAATTCGCCCCTCACTAGGAGGGGCGTTGTCCTGCATCTCGCTCTGCTCATCCGGTGGCGGCCGGTCCCGTCCAGGCGGTGTATCCGCGGCCCTGCTAAATCGCACCTCCGCCTGCCGATTCCTGAACCGCTCCCGCAACTGCTGCTGCGATAGCGCCGGTTCGGCATCCAGCCGCTCCTGCAAACGGCGCCTGCCCAGATTGCTGGCCATGCGCTCCGCGCGCATCCGCGCCAACTCGAAGGTACTGCCCCGCTTCAGCACCTTGCCGCTATGCGGATCCATCACCGCATAGCCGCCATCGCCATCCCGCCCGGTAACGGTCTCGATGCTGTCCAGCAGCTTGCCGTGCACCGGCTGGTCGTAGCGCTTGCCCTCCCGGTCCAGCACGAAGCGCGGATCGGCCGGCGCATCGCGCCGCATGCCCAGCTCGCCGCTGTCGATATACGGCTCCGCCGTCACATCCGGCGTAGTGCTGCCCTCGGCGCGGGCACGGTGCGCCGCATGGTCGATATACGGCTGCTGGAAGGCCTCCACCGCATTCGGGTCGAAGCCCATCTGCCGCATCCGCGCATGCTCCACCTCGGTGGCGGCGCGATGCGCTTCCGGATAGGTGTGCCCCGCATCGAGCAGCGCCTTCTCCACCCGCTCGTGGTAGTCGCGCGACTCGCGCAGATCGAAGCGCCGGCCCCGTGCATCGTCATACCAGCGCGGCATCGCCGCATCGTGCACCGACGTGCGGCCGTCTTCCGACATGCCCGCCGCCAGCCCCACGTCGTCGCCTTCGCGGATCGGCAAGCCGTCGCGGTTGGCGGCCTGGGCGACCCTGTCCGGCCCGGGTACTTTGCCCGCCGCTGGTTCAGGCGTATCATTCGCACCGCTGGTCTGGTCCGCAAGAGCATCCGACCTGGGGTTCAACACCTGCTTCGCAGGTTCATCCCTACGAGCGTTCTGGGCGGACCGGTCCGTTGAAGGCCGGGTAGTGGCGGT
>NZ_JONR01000033.1 GCF_000711955.1 Nevskia soli DSM 19509 | reverse complement strand
GCTTTGCCGGCGACAACGGTCAGTGCGTTGTATCGCCAGCGCTGGCAAATTGAAATCTTTTTCCGATGGATCAAGCAGCATCTGCGCATAAAAGCTTTCTACGGCACTTCGACCAATGCCGTGAAGACCCAATTGTGGATTGCCGTGTCGATTTATGTGTTGATCGCCATCGTGCGCAAACGGCTGGGTCTCACTGCTTCTCTCTATGAATTGCTACAGGTATTGAGTCTCACGCTGTTCGAGAAAACCACGTTGCAATGCGTCTTGGCACAGGCCAACGACTCATTCAACAACAACCCCGCTGCCAACCAATTGAATCTATTGGGCGATTAACCGGACGCTACTGGGCGAAAGCCAAAGAAAAGTAACCCGCCATCAAGGCGGAACCGCACTTTCAACAAGCGCGGTCAATGACCCGCGTGCAAGCGCGTACGCCAAAGCTTCAGAGCGCAAACGCAACCAAAATACCCCACGATCATTACAAAGTGACAAAGAACAGCGCCGAACTCAGCGCCATCACCGCCAGCAATCCCTGCGTTACCTTACCGCCCCGCCCACAAGCAATAACAAACGGCAACAACACCGGCAGAATGAAACGGAAGTCGCTCTCGCAGGAAAACGGGTAACTGATCCGTGCCGCCAGCAAGCTCAACAGCCACAGCACGCTCAACACGATCCACGGCGCCTCGCGCCACATCACTTTCGTCGACCAGCGCAGCGCAGCCGCCCGCATGATCAGCAAAGCCAGCAACCACAGCAGTACGACACCCCACAGCAGCGCGATAAAGCGATGCAACGCCCCCTGGAAACTGAACTCCCCCGATAGCGCCGACCGCAGCAGGAAATTCCAGAAGTTGGCACGCCCGGTCGCATCGGCCCGGGTATCGAGCCAGGGGGTACTGAGGAAGACCGGGATATCCAGCGGCAGGAAATAGTGGAACTGGTTGGGTACGCGCAGATCGGCGTCGAGGTTGACGATGTTGCCGATCAGCCAGTTGGACATCTGGCCATGCCACCAATAGTAGAGATTGCGGCCGAGGCCCAGCAGCAGGCCCACGGCCATCACCGCGCTGGCCGCGCCGGCATCGATCCAGCGCCGTGTCCTGCGCCAGCCGCCATGCCGCAACAGGCGCAGTGCGATCAGCGCCAGGGCCGCGGCCGGCAGGACCAGGGCGCTGCTCTTGCACAGCAGCGCCAGGGCGATGCTCGCCGCCATGCCCAGCAGGTGGCGCCGCCGCCCGCCGCGCCACCAGCGGAACATGAACCAGGTGGCGACCGCGGCGGCGGCATAGAGCGGCGGGTCGTTGCCCAGGCGCAGGCCGTGAATGATGCCGGCGGGCCACAGCACCAGGGCGGCGGTGGCCACGCCCTGTGCCGAGGGCGAGCGGCGCAGCGCCAGCCGCAGGGTTGCGGTGGATGCGACCAGGAAGATCAGCCAGAAGCCGAGCGCAAAAGCCTGCAGTGCCTGCGGCTGGGACAGTCCCAGCCAGTCCGCCCAGCGCCAGACCAGGGCGCCGCCGATGTAATACAGCGGCGGCTGGTAGTACTCCCAGCCCTGGTTCGGCAACGGCAGACTCAGGCGGGTGGCGATGTACTCGACATAGCCCAGGTGCCCGGTCTCACCGAGGCGCTTGACGTCGTAGTTGCGCCAGGTCCAGGGCGTGGCGCTCCAATAGAAGCACAGCACCACCAGCCCGATACCGAGCAGCACGGTTTGCCAGCGCCGCAGGCGGAAGGCGCCCGCCAGGGCCAGCAGCCAGGGCAGCAGGGCCGCCGCCAGCAGCAGGCAGCGCCAGCCGGGGAGCGGGTCCAGGGACAGGCTGCCGCTCCAGCCGTAGTTGTCGACGATGAATTCGAGCTGGTTGCCGCCGGTATGCAGCCAGGGCGACAGGTCGATATCGAAGCCGTAGCGCCAGTCAGTCAGGCCGCCGGGCCGCACGCCGTCCAGGGGAACCGGCTGCCCGTTGACGTGCAGCTCGACCAGCCGGTCGTCGGGCACGATGTGCCAGCGTCGCGGCGTCAGCCAGTTGAGCGGCATCTCCACGGTGAGGCGGTTGCCCTTGCTGACTTCGCCGAACAGCCAGGGCATGGACACCGGGCCGTCGCGGCCCCCGGCGAGGTGCTGCGTCGCCGTCATGCGCGGGTAGACCAGGCCCAGCGCGAGGCTGACCGTCAACAGGCCGATCAGCGCGAACGCGACGGCGCGCTTGCCGGAAAACGGTGTGAATGTCGCAAACGCCATCTGGCCCCCCGAGGTCGGCGCCAGCATACCGCCTGGGAGGGGAAAAATGCCTGCGCGTTACACGCCGCGGCCGCGGTTGACCCTGGCGAAGGCCACCGGCAGCACCAGCAGGGTCAGCAAAGTGGTACTGAGCATGCCGCCGAAGATCACCAGGGCCAGCGGCCGCTGCGCCTGCGAACCGATGGCGTGCGAGAACGCGGCGGGCGCCAGCCCCAGCGCAGCGAGGAGTGCCGTCATCAGCACCGAGCGGAAGCGCCGCGTGGCGCCCTCCACCACCGCCGCGTCGAACTGCCACTGCGGGCTCTGCGCCAGTTCGCGGATGCTGGTGATGAGGATGACCAGATTCTGGATCGCGATGCCGAACAGCGAGAGGAAGCCGATGCCGGCGGAGATGCTCAGGTCTTCGTGCGCCAGGTACAGAGCGGCGACGCCGCCGATGGCGGCGAAGGGCACGTTGATCAGCACCAGCGCGGCGTCGCGGACGCGGCCGAAGGCGAGCACCAGCAGCACGAAGATCGCGGCCAGCGCCACCGGGATGATCAGGCCCAGCTTGCGCTGCGCCAGCTTCATCTCGTTGAACTGGCCGTCCCAATGCAGCACGTAGCCGCGCGGCAGTGCGACATGTTCGGCGACGCGCGCCTGCGCCGCCGCCACCGCGCCGCCGAGATCGCGGCCGCGCACGCCGAACTTGATGGCGATATAGCGGCGCGCACCCTCGCGGTAGACGAAGAAGGGGCCGTCGCCCACTTCCACCTTGGCCACGGCGCTGACCGGTACGCGGCTGCCGTCCGGCGCATCGACCAGCAGGCGGGCGATTTGCTCCGGGCCGGAACGCGGCCCCTGCGGCAGGCGCAGGAACAGGTCGTAGACGCGCTCGCCCTCCTGCACCTGGGTCTGCGCGTTGCCGCCGACGGCGTTGAGTACCACGCTTTCGATGTCGGAGACGTTGAGGCCGTAGCGCTGCGCGGCGATGCGGTCCACGCTGAGGTTGAGGGTGGGCTGGCCCAGTTCCTTGAAGATGCCGACGTCGGCGACGCCCTGCACCTGCTCCAGCTGCGCCTGCACTTCCTCGGCCTTGGCCTGCAAGGTGGGCAGGTCGTCGCCGAAGATCTTCACCGAGTTCTCGCCCTTGACGCCGGACAGGGCTTCGTCGACGTTGTCCTGGATGTACTGCGAGAAATTGACGTCGATGCCGGGGATGCCGTCGAAATATTGCTGCAGGCGGTCGATCACGCCCTGCCGGTCGACGGCATGGCCGAGATCCGCCGGCGACTTGAAGTAGACCCCGTACTCCTGGTTGTAGACGCCGGCCGAATCGGTGCCGTCATCGGGGCGGCCGATCTGCGCCGTCACCGTGCGCACCTCGGACTCCGTGGCGATGCGCTTGCGGATCCTGTCGGCGATGCCGGCCGAATAGGCCAGGTCCACCGTGTTGGGCAGCGTCACGCGAATCCACAGGTTGTTCTCCTCCAGCGTCGGCAGGAAGCTGGTGCCCAGGCCGGCCAGGGCCACACCGGACAGGCCGAGGAAGAACAGCGACACCAGGCCGGTGCGGAAGGGATAGCGGATCAGCACTTCGAGAATGGCGCGGTAGCGCTGCTGCATCCACTCGATGAAGCGCGGCGCCTGTACCACCCAGCCGCCGCCGAACAAGGTGGCCGCCGCCGCCGGCACGAAGCTGGAGCTGAGGGCGATGGAGGCCAGCAGCGCCAGGCCCATGGTGAAGGCCATCGGCTCGAAGATGCGCCCTTCGACGCCGCCGAGCAGGAACAGCGGCGCGTAGGCGACGATGATGATGGCGGTGGAGAAGATCATGGCGCGCTGCACTTCCGCCGTGGCGCTGCGGAACACCAGGCCGGCCTCGCGGCCGCCGCGTTCCAGGTGCTGCATGATGTTCTCGATGACGATCACCGCGGCGTTGACGATCAGGCCGAAGTCGATGGCGCCGAGCGAGATCAGGTTGGCCGGCACGTCCAGCCAGTGCATGCCGCTGAAGGACACGCACAGGCCCAGCGGGATGATCGCCGCCACGGTCAGCGCCACGCGCAGGTTGCCGAGGAAGACCCACAGCACCAGCAGCACCAGCACGATGCCGACCAGCAGGGTATGCGTCACCGTGTGCACGGTGAGATCCAGCAGTTCCTGCCGGTCGTAGTAGGGTTGCACTTTGACGCCCTCCGGCAGGCGCCCGCTGGCATTGATGCCGACGATCTTCTCGCGCACCTGCGCCAGCACCGCGCTGGCGTTCTGGCCGCGGCGCAGCATCACCACGCCCTGCACGATGTCGTCCTGGTGGTTGAACTGCACCTGGCCGAGACGCTCGGCATGGCCGAGTTGCACCGTGGCCACGTCCGCCACCCGTACCGGCACACCGCCGTTGCCGGCGACGGTGATGCGGCGGATGTCGTCGAGCGACTGCACCAGGCCGACGCCGCGCACCACCAGTTGCTGCTCGCCGCTGGGCAGCAGGCCGCCGCCGACATTGGCGTTGCCGTTGCCCAGGGCCTGCGCCAGCTGCGCCAGGGTGACGCCGTAGCGTTGCAGCTTTTCCGGATCGGGCAGCACCTGGTACTGCCGCACCATGCCGCCGAAGCCGCTGACGTCGGCCACGCCGGGCACGCTCTTCAGCTCCTTGAAGACTTCCCAGTCCTGCAGGCTCTTCAGCTCTGTGAGGTCGACGTCCGGGTTATCCGAGGCGATGCGGTAGCGCATGATCTCGCCGGTGGCGTCGGAGTCCGGGCTCAGGCTGGGCTGCACGCCGGTGGGAAAGGTGATCTGGGCGAGGTACTGCTGCACGTTCTGCCGCGCCTGGAAGTCGTTGCTGCCGTCGCGGAACTGGATCGTCACCACCGACAGGCCGAACAGCGAGACCGAGCGCACCGATGCGGCGTCCGGCACGCCGGACAGCGCGGTCTCCACCGGCACGGTGAGCTGGCGCTCGACTTCGAGGGTGCTGCGCCCCGGCCACTGCGTGATGACCTGGACGTTCAGCGGCGCGATGTTCGGATAGGCCTCGATCGGCAACTGGCGGAAAGACCAGCCGCCGAGCAGCAGCAGCAGCGCGCAGGCGAGGAACACCAGGGCGCGGTTGTTGATGACGCCGTCGACGAATTTTTCGGAAGCGGTCATCGGGCGCGGCTAGGAACCGCTGACCTGGTTGAGCAGCACCGCGCCTTCGCTGACCACCGGCGTGGCGGCGTCGAGCCCGGTGACGACAGCGTACTCCGTATCGTCGAGGGCATGGCCCTGCACCGGCAGGCGGTGGTACTGCTTGCCGCCCTGCTGCACGAAGACGTAGTCCTGGTCGCGCACGCGGATCACCGCGCTGCGCGGCACCACCAGCGCGGTGCGCTCGCCGGTGCCGAGCTTGCCGCTGACGAACATCTCGGGCCGTAGCAGCCTATCCGGATTGGGAATGTCGCAGCGCACCGGCAGGGTGTGCGTGGCCGGGTCGATGGTGGGCGCGATGAAGCTGACGCGGCCGCTGAAGCTGCGGCCCGGCAGGGAGCTGCTCTGGAAGTCGAGCGGCTGGCCCAGCTTCAGCGCGGCGTAGTCGCTGTCGTAGCTGTTGAAGTACAGCCACAGCGTGGAGGTGTCGGCCACCGTCATCAGGCTGTCGCCGATGTTGAGGTAGCCGCCGGCGTCGACGTTGCGCTGCATCACCACGCCGCCGATCGGAGCGCGTACCAACAGGTATTGTTCGGCCTGGCCGCTGCGATCGAGACCGGCAATATCCGCATCGGCCGCGCCCAGCACCTTGAGACGGTTGGTGGCGGCGAGGAAGGTTTCCGCCGCGTCATCGCGCAGCGTAGCGTCCGAGCCGCCCTGGGCCAGGGCGTCGCGGAAATGCCGCGCCAGCAGGTATTCGTTCTCGGCGGAGATGAAGTCCGGACTGTAGACTTCGGCCAGCGGCTGGCCGGCCTTCACCGATTCGCCCTCGAACACGAAGACGCGGCCGAGGCGACCGGCGACGCGGGCGGCGGCGATGTGCACGCGCTGCCGGTCCAGCGCCAGCTTGCCGGTCACGGCGATGGTGTCGGGAACGGTGCGCGACTGCGGCAGGACGGTTTTGACGAAGTCGGGGTTGAAGGCCTGGGCGGGCTTGGCCGCATCGGGAGTGGTGGCCGCGGCATCGGCGGCTTTTTCCGCTGCGGAGGTGGAGTTTGTGGGCGCCGTGGCCGCATGCCGCCCGGCGCCGTAGCCGATGGCGAGCGCCAGCAGCGCCGGCACCAGGATGTAGAGCCAGGTTTTCATGTCAGGGAACGTCCGGGTCTTTGCCGATGGCGGCGGCGAGTGAAACGTAGGCTTGCACGGCGGCGTCCTGTGCCTGGATCAGGCTCAGCTCGGTATCGCGCAGGCCGGTTTGCGCGGTCAGCAGGTCGGAGAAACCGGTCCCGCCAGGGCTGCCGCTGCTGCCGTAACTGTCCAGCGCCAGCCGGTAGGCCATCTGCGCCTGCGGCAGCAGCTGGTCGCGGGTGAAGCCGAGCTGGCGCAGGGCGGTTTCCAGGCTGTGGTAGGCGTTGGCCACGCCGAGGTCGACCTGCTGCAGGTTGGCTTGTTGCCCCGCCCGCGCCGCCTCGAGCTGGGCCTGCGCCTGGCCCAGGCCGGCCTTCTCCCTGGCGAACCCCCAGCTCGGCAGGTTGAAGCTGATGCCCAGGGAATACATGCGCATGGTCTGCAACTGCACTACCGAGGGATCGGCGTAGGTGCCGGCGCTGAGCTGGAAATCGGGCCAGAACGACTTGTGCGCCAGGGCCACGCCCTTGTCCGCCGCCTCGACCTGGAACTCGCCGCCGGCGATGGCCGGGTTGTTCTTCTGCGCCAGCTCGATCAGGCGGTCCAGGGGCTGCGCCGGCAGGTGCGGACTGTCCTGCTGGTCCTGCACCTGCAAGGGCGTCTGCGAAGCCCGGCCGAGCAGGGTGTTGAGCTGCTCCCGGGCGCCCTGCACCTGCTTGTCCAGGGCGTAGCGGCCGTTCTGCAGGCCGCCGACGGCCACCTGGGCGTTGAGGAATTCGACATAGGCCGCGGCGTTGTTGGCGTAGCGGACCTTGGCGATGGCCTTGATCTGCTCCAGTCTTTGCAGGTCCTGGTCCGTGAAGTGCAGCTGGTCCTGCAGGGCCATCAGCTGGTAGTAGGCCAGCTTGAGTTGCGACACCAGTTGCAGTTCGAGGCTGTCGTACTGCCGCCCCACCGCCTCCGCCTGGGCCCGGGCGATGTCCGCCGCCAGGCTGCGCTTGCCCGGCCACAGCAGCGGCTGGCTGAAGTTGTAGTAGGCGTAGAAGCCGGAGTTGCGGTTGAAGTCGAAGGGGCCGCCGGTGTTCGCCTGTTCCAGCAGGCTGAACTGCGGCGCCGGCAACGCTTCGGCCTGGGGAACCGACAGCCGCGCCGCCAGGTAGTCCTGCCGCGCTTGCCGCAGCTGGGGATTGTCCTGCTTCAGCGCCGTCACCAGGTCGTCCAGGGTCCAGGCCCCGGCCGGAGCCGCGACGCCCGTATCGGCGATGGCGGCGCCCGCCAGCAGCAGGCCGGCCAGCACCAGCGCCACCGGGAATTGCGGGCGGAGGTGGCGGCGGATTGGCGGGTGGGTTCGGCGCATGAGAACAGGCAGCTCAACTTCCGGCCTGGGACAAGGCTGGCTTTCGGCGCGCAGGCTATGCGCAACTGCTTTCTCGGACCTTACGACTCCCCCCGCTGTCAGACGGTAAGCTACGCTTACCCGTGGGCGCCGCGAACAGCCAGCGCCCACAGGCTTATCCGCCGGGAGAGAGGCCATGCGCCTGCTATTGATCGAAGACGATGTACAGATTGCCGAAAGCCTGGGGCGCGCCCTGCGCCGCGCCGGCGACGTGGTCGACATTTACGGCACCGCCCGCGACGCGGAGCAGGCCCTGCGCGCGGTCGACTACGCGCTGGTGATCCTCGACCTGGGCCTGCCCGACCGCGACGGCGGCACCCTGCTGCGCGCCATGCGCGCGCAGGACAACCACACCCCGGTGCTGGTGGTGACGGCGCGCGACGAACTGAACGACCGCGTGCGCCTGCTCGACCTCGGCGCCGACGACTACCTGGTCAAGCCGTTCGAGATGGTGGAACTGCAGGCGCGCATCCGCGCGGTGGCGCGCCGCGCCATCGCCAAGTCCGGCGGCGACATCGGCGTCGGCGGCCTGCGCTTCGATCTGGCGGAACGGCGCGCCTATGCTGGCGACGTGCCGCTGGAGTTGTCGCCGCGCGAACTGGGTGTGCTGGAAATGCTGCTGCTGCGCCGCGGCCGCGTGGTGAGCAAGGCGCAGATCCAGGAGCACCTGTGCGACTGGGACGAAGCGCTCACCGACGGCGCCATCGAGCTCTACGTGCATCGCCTGCGCAAGAAGCTGGAAGGCACCGAGGTGGAACTGCGCACGGTGCGCGGCTTCGGTTACCTGCTGCAGCATCCGCAGGGATAAGCCCCTGGACGGTTCGGCCGGTTCCACCGGCGCAACCGCCGAAAGCCTGCGCCGGCGCTTCCTGCGCCTGCTGCTGGCGCCCCTGCTGGTGCTGTTCGCCATCGGCGGCGGCGCCTGCTACGCCTTCGCCCTGCACTACGCCAACACGGTGTACGACGGCTGGCTGTTCGATTCGGCCAAGTCGCTGGCGCTGGTGGTGGAGCGCACCGATCACGGCGTGATCCTCGACCTGCCGCAATCGGCCGTGCGCCTGTTCGTGTGGGATGTTTCGGATACCACCTATTACCGCGTCTCCGGCTCCAGCAGCGGCTTCATCGCCGGCCAGAGCGATTTTCCGGCGACGCCGGAGAACCCGGACGGCGCGGTCGACTACCAGGGCGCGCGCCTGTTCGACGCCGTCATCGACGGCCGCGCGGTGCGCGTGGCCACGCTGCAACTGCCCGCCGATCGCTTCGGCGAAGCGGTGACGGTGCAGGTGGCCGAAACGCAGAACAAGCGCCGCAAGCTGGCGCGTGAAATCCTGGCCAGCGTGTTGCTGCCGCAGATCGTGCTGATCGGTGCCGCGAGCCTGATGCTGTGGTTCGGCATCCGCGGCGGCCTGGCGCCGCTGGGCCGGCTGGCGGAGCGCCTGCAGGCGCAGGATCATCGCCGTCCACAGCCGATTGCCGTCGACGACGTGCCGCAGGAGGTCCAGCCCCTGGCGCTGGCCTTGAACGATCTGCTGACCCGCCTGGAAAGCGCGCTGGCGGCGCAGCGGCGCTTCGTCGCCGATGCCGCCCATCAGCTGCGCACGCCGCTGACCTCGCTCAAGCTGAACATGGAGCAGGCGCTGCAGGATGCCGGTCATGGCAATGCCGGCAACAGCGCCGGCAATAGCGTGATCCCGGTGTTGCAGGAATGCGCGCGCGCGGTGGAGCGCGTCACCCGCCTGTCCAACCAATTGCTATTGCTGGCCCGTTCCGAGCCCGACGCCATCGCCACCACGCCGTTCGAGCGGGTCGACCTGTCGAGGCTGGCGCGCGAGGTGGGCGCCGAGTGGGTGCCGCGGGCCCTGCGCCGGAACATCGATATCAGCCTGGCCGTGCCGCAGCAGGCGGTGGCGGTGAGCGGCAACGGCCTGCTGCTGGCGGAAGCGCTCAACAACCTGATCGACAACGCCATCAAGTACCACCCCGGCGGCGGTCACCTGTCGATCGAGGTGGCGGCGCAGCCGCAACCCTGCATGCGCGTCGTCGATGACGGCGCCGGCATCCCGGCGCCGCTGCGGGAACAGGCGCTGAAGCGCTTCTACCGGGTGGACCGCAGCGGCAGCGACGGCAGCGGCCTGGGCCTGGCCATCGTGCAGGAGATCGTGCGCTCGCACGGCGCCACGCTGACCCTGGGCGACGGGCTGGGCGGGCGCGGACTGAGCGCGAGCATCGTCTTCCCGGAAGCGGCGGCCGCGCGCCAGTAAGCCGCACCCCGCCTTGCCATAGGGACAGCCCGAAATCGGTGGCCTAAGCTTATATATCACGCGCTTGCCGTGCGGAGAATTGCCTGGCTCAGATTGACTGCTGCACCCGCGGTGAGATCTTTCGTGATTGGCGCAAATCGGCCCGAGGGGGTCGGTCGCGAACGGCAGCTTCGTGGAAATAGAATTGAAGCAACATCCGTTTGCCGGGAGTAGCTCAATGAATTGGTACGCTGGCCGCTCGGTTTATCTGTGGGGTCAGAAATCGGATGGCACAAATGTTTTTGAGGAAAGAGTAGTTGCATTTGCTGCTCAGTCGGAGAGCGATGCCGAAATAAAAGCGCGAGCCGAAGCGGAGGCTTACTGTCATAGCCGCAGAGACGTGACTTACGAACGCCATCCGGAATTAATCTTATATCTATTGGATGACGTGGCTTTGGCCGACGGGGCCGAGGTATGGTCAGAGATGTTTGAAGCCAGAGAGTCGCTTGTTCAGTTCTACGCAACCCGCTACCTGCGCTACGAGTATCATCCAGAATGATTCTGGCCTCGATTCGGCGCCAAGAGGCTGCGTTCGGCCCTGAGCGGTCGGTCGCGAGCGTCAGCTTTCGGGCAGGCTGTCTATTAGGTGCATTAGGGAGTCGTCCTTGTTAAGAACATCCTCAATGGCGGCCTCGGCCTCGCTGATCTGTTTGGCAGCATGCGCGATTTTGCCCGGACACCCGGCGGACTGTCCACGGGGACCATTCGAAACGAATCCCTCAAAAATTGTGGCGCCCACAATCCCCTACGTTAGCCCCGACACAATGGGCTATACCAGGATACCCATCGAAGCGGACGAAACGCGCAACGGAGCAGTAGGCGGGGAAGTTGGCGGTCTAGAGGGGCCTTACGGCGAAGCTGCATCGGGAGATTGGGGCTACGACGAAGATAGAGGACTCTTCTTTGAAACGGAGACTCTCTATGCCCCAAACAACCCTGCATGGAAGCCGGACGCATCTATTGTGTCCATCTCCCTGCGCCGACCATTAAATCCAAACGCCGTTAGAAAAGTTCGAACAGCTGATCACAGCGCTCAGATCGTCACGGTCTTAGTTGCCACACCCGAGCAGACGGCAAAATTTCACTGCTTAGAAAATGCACTATTAGCTGTGCCTTCCCCCTGGGTTCCGCCCCGGGAAATTAGGCGTTACTCAGATGCATATAGCACTGGCTTAGATTTGGTGAAAGATGGCAAACGAATAACTCCATATCCAGACCATCAGGGTGAGGGGGCAGATCAAATCAAGGTCCGAATCCACGCTTACATTGATGGGGTGCTGTTCGATACGTCCACGACCCCATGACATATCCGTATTGCGACGCTCAGCTTCAGCTTTGACCATTTATCTGGCAGCTATTCGGCAGCGAACTTAACGAGCCGAATGTCTCTACCTGGCACGTTGCTGACAATAAGGATTCGTTTGTCCCTACACCTGCTCGGCGCTCCCAGTCAGGCCGCAGCAGCCAGCCGCTCCTCGATGAATCTGCTCCACACCGCGTCCGGCTGCCACACCGCGAGCAGGTCGCGCGCCGCGACCTCGTATGCCACGCCCAGGCGCAGCACGCGGTAGAGGAAGACGAAGGCCGAGGCGCGCTTGTTGACGGCACAGTGCACGAAGATGCGGCGGTCGCTCTCGGCCTGCATCAGGGCGCAGAAGCGGGCGAAATCCTCGGCCGTCGGCGCTTCCCACACCACCGGCAGGTGGTGGTAGCGCAGACCCTGCTCTTCCACGGCGGCCTGTTCTCCCGTCACGGCCGATATCGAATCGGCCGGCAGCAGGTTGATCACGCTCTGGTAGCCGCCGCTGCGTACCGCGCGGAACTGTTCGGCGCTGGGCTGGCCGGCGGTGGCGAGGCGGTCGTCGATGATGCGCAGATTCTGGATCTGCTTGATCGGCTCGTTCTCGAACGGCAGCGGGGTGAGGCCGCGGCGGATCATCCAATCGCGCAGGGCCAGGCCGGTCGCGGCCGGCCAGGGGCGCAGCTGGTCCGGCGCCACTTTCCTGTATTCGACCAGCTCCTCGCCGAGCACGATCTCGCCCGCCGCGACGACGTGATAGGCGATGATGATCTGGTTCATGCGCTGGAACGGATAGTGGCCGATGAACTCCGTCACGCGGCCCTTCAGGCCCAGTTCCTCGTCCACCTCGCGCAGCACGCCGGAAGCCGGATCGGGATCGTCCTTTTCCAGGAAGCCGGTGATCAGGGCGAACATCTTCGGCGGCCACATGCGGTTGCGGGCGAGGATCACCTCGCCCTCGTGCTCGACGATGGCGGCGACCACCGGTACCGGGTTGTCCCAGTGCACGAAGCCGCAGCCCGTATCCGGGCAGCGCAGGCGCGGCGGGCCCTCGTCCACCGAGCCGATCGCCAGCGGCTTGGTGCAGCGCGGACAGAATTGGAAGGTCTGGGTCATGCCTGGTCTCCGCCGAGGGCGACAAAAGTCCCGCTATGTTGCACCACTTCACGGTCCGCGCTGCGCAGCGTGCTGTGCACCGTGATGCGCGCGCGCCCGCGCTTGCGCAAGGTGGCGAGGAAGCGCGCCCACTCGTCCACCGGCAGCCGGCTTTCCGAGAAGAACGCGTCGGAGACCGGTTCGAGGAATTCGCATTCGCTTTTCTGCACCACGATGCGCGCCTCCACCCCTTCCTGCCGCAGACCCTGTTGCAGCAGGGCCCAGCCGGTGACGATGCCGAGGGTGGCGAGGCTGCCGCCGAAGGCGGTATCGCGATGGTTGCGGTTGGGCGCGAGCGGCGCCGTCAGCTCGATGTGGCCGTCACCGTTCTGCAACACGCGCAACTGCATCGCGGCGGTCAGGGGAATATGACGGTGCAGGTATTCGGTGAAGGCTTCGGGTGACATCGGTGATTCCGGGCCGCTCCGGGGGCGAAAGCTGCGCGCACCTTACCGCAGTGCGCCGGGTGCGGCCAGCGTAGGCCCGCCCGGCCCTGCTCCGAACGCAGGAGGTCATGAACCGATTCGCCTGCAATGATGCCGCCAGCCGGATTTCAGGCCGGATTCGATCGGGGGATGCGACATGCCGCAGAAGAACTGGACGCTTGCCGAGATGCCGCGGCTGGATGACAAGGTGGCCGTGGTGACCGGGGCCAACCGCGGCCTGGGGCTGGAAATAAGCGCGGGGCTGGCGGGCGCCGGCGCCACCGTGGTGATGGCCTGCCGCGATCCGCGGAAGGCGCAGGCGGGAGCCGCCGAAGTGCGGCGGCGCGTGCCGCAGGCGAAACTGGAAATCATGCAGCTGGATCTCGCCGATCTCGCCTCGGTGCGGCAGTTCGCCCAGGATTTCAAGGCGCGCTTCAGCCGGCTCGACATCCTGTGCAACAACGGCAGCGCCATCATGGTGCCGCTGGGCAAGACCCGCGACGGCTTCGAGACGCACATCGGCACCAACCACCTCGGCCATTTCGCGCTGACCGGCCTGCTGCTGGAGCGCTTGCAGGCCACGCCGGGTTCGCGCGTGGTCAACACCGCCAGCATGGCGCACCGTCTGACCAAGGGGCTGAAGCTCGACGACCTGCATTTCGAGCGCCGCCCCTACAAGGAAATGGACGCCTACGGCCAGAGCAAGCTGGCCAGCCTGCTTTACACTTTCGAGCTGGACCGGCGGCTGCGCCAGTCCGGCTCGGCCGTCACCGCCGTCGCCGCCCACCCGGGCTGGTCCAATACCAATCCGGATCAGGGCAGCGCCCTGATGCGCTGGGCCAATTCGTTCATGGCGCAGCCTGCGGCGATGGGCGCCCTGCCGTCGCTCTATGCTGCCACGGCACCCGGGGTACAGGGCGGCGAGTATTTCGGCCCGGGTGGCTTCAAGGAGTTGCGCGGCTATCCGGCCAAGGTCGGCAGCAGCGACGAATCGCGGGATCCACAGCTCGCCGCGGCCCTGTGGGTGCGTTCGGAGCAGCTGACCGGGACCAAGTACCTGTAAGACTTGCCGTCTCTGCGGGAGCGGGCCCCGGTCCGTTTCAGCCGCTGTGGCTGGGGTAGCTGACGCCGCCGCGTCCTTGGCCCATGATGGGGACATAGCCAGGGAGGAGACCCCCGCTTGCCGACCTGTCACAACTGCGGCACCGCCAATCCGGACGGCGCACGCTTCTGCAACCAGTGCGGTACCCGCCTGGGCAATGACGCCGCTCCCGAGGCGGCGCGCCGCGTCTATACGCCGCGCCACCTGGTGGAGCGGGTGCTCAACAGCCGCGCCGCGCTGATCGGCGAGCGCAAGCGGGTCACCGTGCTGTTCGTCGACATCAAGGGCTCGACCCGGCTGGCGGAGCAGGCCGGCGCCGAGGCCTGGCACCTGATCCTCGATCGTTACTTCACCCTGCTCAGCGGTGCGGTGCATCGCTACGAAGGCACCGTCAACCAGTACACCGGCGACGGCATCATGGCCCTGTTCGGGGCGCCGCTGGCGCACGAGGACCACGCGGTGCGCGCCTGCTTCGCGGCGCTGGAGATGCAGCGCCAGGTGCGCCTGTATGCCGACGAGCTGCGCCTGGCTTCCGGCCTGAATCTTTCCATCCGCGTCGGCCTCAATACCGGCGAGGTCATCGTCGGCGCCATCGGCGACGACCTGCGCATGGACTACACCGCCCAGGGCCTGACGGTGAACCTGGCGGCGCGCATGGAGCAGATCTGCGAGCCCGGGCGCATCTACGCCACGCGCAACACCGCGGCGCTGGCCGAAGGTTATTTTCGCCTGCGCGATCTCGGCAAGATGGCGGTGGCCGGCATGGATGCGCCGCTGCGCGTTTACGAGGTCGAAGCCGAGGGAACATTGAAGACCCGGCTGGAGCGCGGGCTGGCCCGCGGCGCCGCGCGCTTCGTCGGCCGCGAGGCGGAACGAGAGCGGTTGCAGGCGGCGCTGGAGGAAGCGCAGGCCGGCCGCGGCCAGGTGGTGGCGGTGGTCGGCGAGGCCGGCATGGGCAAGAGCCGCCTGTGCCACGAGTTCGCGCAGGATTGCGAGCGCGGCGGCATGACCGTGCACCGCGCCACCGGCGTGCCGTATGCGGCGGCGATGCCGTTCCACCCCGTGACCACGCTGACGCGCCGCCGTCTGTGCCTGCCGGAGGATGGCCATCCGGCCGAGCTGAAACGCCTCGCCGCAGGCGCCTTGCTGCTGTTCGAGCCTGCTTCGGTGGCGTTGCTGCCGCGGCTGCTGGAGTTTCTCGGCGCGGGCGATGGGTCAGCGAGTGCGGCGGGTGCCGGCGCCACGGCGGATCGCCGCCAGCTGTTCGAACTGCTGGCGCGGCTGCTGCCGCGTGCCGACACGCCGCAGATCCTGCTGGTGGAAGACCTGCACTTCGCCGATGCCGGCAGCGAAGCCTTCCTGGAGATGCTGGCGGCGCAGGTGGCCGGCACGTCCACCTTGCTGCTGCTCAACTTCCGGCCCGACTATGCGGCCTCCTGGCTGGACGCGCATCCGCGTATCCACATCGGCGCGCTGGATGGCGTCCAGATCGAAGCAGTGGCCTCCGACCTGCTCGGCGCCCATCCCAGCGTGGTGGCGTTGCCGCAGCAACTGAGCCGGCGCGCCGGCGGCAATCCCTTCTATGTCGAGGAGGCGGTGCAGGCGCTGGGCGAGACCGGCTATCTGCAAGGCTCGAACGGCGCCTATTCCCTGGTGCGCCACATCGAGCAATGGCCGATCCCCGATACGGTGCACGCCCTGGTCGCGGCGCGCGTCGACCGCCTCGGCGAGGCCGACAAGAACCTGCTGCAGTCGGCCGCCATCATCGGCCTCGAATTCCCGCAGCAGGTGCTGGCGCGCCTTGCCGCGCTGCCGCCGGCGCAGTGCGCGGACGGCCTGAAGACGCTGCAGAGCCGCGGCTTCATACAAGCCAAGGCCGATGTGGTCGGGATTTATACCTTCAGCCATCCGCTGAGCCAGGATGTGGTCTACCGCGCGCAACTGGAAACGCAGCGCAGCGCGGCGCATCGTCGCCTGGCGGAGTTGCTGGAAGAAGAACATCCATTGAGCGCTCCCCCGGACGATGATGCGGCGGCCATCGCCCATCACTGGCGTCGTGCCGGCGAATGGGCGCGGGCGGCGGAGTGGAACCTGCGCGCGGCCAGCTGGTCCTCCGCCCATGGCGCCAATGCCTCGCTGGCGCAGTTCCGGCTGGCGCAGAAGAACCTGCTGCAGGCTCCGCGCAATGCCGCCACCGACCGCCTGCGCATCCAGTCGCTGGCCGGTCTGGTGCGCATGGCGCAGTTCACCGAAGCGGCGGAAGAAGAGATCGAGGCGGCCTATATCGAAGCCCGGGCCCTGGCCGAGGCCAACCAGGACACCGCGGCCCTGGCCGAGCTGCTGATTTCCTACAGCGCCGAACAGCTGCATCGCGGTGACGCGCGCGAGGCGATCCGCTACGCCGGCGAGGCCGTGCGGCTGGCGGTGGACAGCAATGCCCGCGGGCTGATCAACCGCTTCCGCTTGCAGCTGCTGCTGGTGCACAGCACCGCCGGCTACCCGCGCGAGGGCGCCGAACTGGTCAGCGCGGCCGGCGGCGACGGCTGGCTGACCGAGCCGGTCGGCCCGGAGAATTTCATGTCGCGCGCCTTCCATGCGCTGACACTGGGCTGGCTGGGAAAACTCGACCGGGCGCATGCGCAGCTGCGCGAGACGCTGAGCTACGCCGAACCGGAAGGCCGCGACACCAGCTGGATGCACACCAACTGGATCGACCTCGCCGCCTTCACCGGCGACCCGGCCGGCGTGTTGCAACACGGCCAGCTGGCCATGCAGCGCGCCGAGACCTGGGGCAGCTCCTACTTCCGCGCCATTGCCCTGCGCGGCCTGGGCATGGCCCATGTGCTGCTGGGCGACGGCGCAACGGCGGTGCGCGTGCTGGAGCCGGCCCTGCCCCTGGTGGCGCCCGGCGCCACCGCCCACCAGTTCCAGGCGCAGACCCTGGCCACGCTGGCCAAGGCCTATGTCCTGCTCGGCGCCAACGATCGCGCCCACGCAGTCGCCACCACCGCCATCGCCACGGCGCAGGGCTCGCATTCGCGGGTGTGGGAACTGATCTGCTGGGCGGCCTTCTTCGAACTGCCCGGCAAGGGCCCCTGGAGCGGCCGCGTACCGGAAGGCCTGGCACGCATGGCGGAGCTGATCGACAGCACCGGCGCCGAAGTGGCGCGCCCCTGGTGGTGGCTGGCACAGGCACGCTGGGCGCCGAGCGCGGCCGAGGCAGCCAGCCATCGGGCGAAGGCCCTGGAATGCTTTGCCGCTGTCGGCGCGCACGGGCATCTGCGGCGGCTGGCGGCGCAGGCGGCCTGAACGGAATGCAGCGATCGTAGGGCGGTCCGTGGCCGCCGCTGCGCCGCCCTGGCCGCGCGGCATGCGGCGGGCACGGCCCGCCCTACAAAAAGCACTCGATTCTCACGGTACTGCCAGGTCCATGGCCACCAGCGGCGGCAACAGGAACATCAGGGCGATGAAGAAGGCGAACCACATCATTTGCTCGCGCATGGCGCTGTCCTCGGCCGGGGTTGGCGGGGAGCAGTTTCGGCGCGGCGCTTGCCGCCGGATTGACGGCGCCATGCAAATGGCGAGGAACCGTGTGCAGAATCCGTGCAGCGCGGTTTTCGCCGCCCGGCGGCTGCTAATCTGCTCGCCGTTACGGTCAATTCGATGAGCGCGATGGAAAAGATCCTGGTGGTGGACGACGATCCGCATATCCGCGAGGTGGTGTGTTTCGCCTTGCAGAAGGCCGGCTATGCCACGGTCAGCGCCGAGAACGGCAAGCAGGCGCTGGACTGCTTCGGCCGCGAGAAGCCGGCGCTGGTGGTGCTCGACATCCTGATGCCGGAGATGGACGGCACCGAGGTCTGCCGGCGCCTGCGCGCGGCGCCGGCCACCGCGCACACGCCGATCCTGTTCGTCTCCAGCAAGGACGACGAGGTCGATCGCATCGTCGGCCTGGAACTGGGCGGCGACGACTACGTCGCCAAGCCGTTCTCGCCGCGCGAGCTGGTGGCGCGGGTGCGCGCCATCCTGCGCCGTGCCAGCCATGTTCCGGCGGCGGCGCAGCAGGCGCTCAAGCATGGTCGCCTGCGGCTGGATCTCGACCGTTACGAGGCCTACTGGGACGACAAGCTGGTGGTGCTGACCCTGACCGAATTCGGCATCCTGCGCACCCTGATCGAACGGCCCGGCAAGGTATGCAGCCGCGATCACCTGATGAACACCGCCTACGAGCTGCACAAGATCGTCAGCGACCGCACCATCGACAGCCATGTGCGCCGGGTGCGCGCCAAGTTCAGCGCGCTCGGCGCCGATCCGGTGGAAACGCTGCACGGCGTCGGCTATCGCCTGGGCCCCTGCGAGTAAGCCGATCGCTGCGATCACCCCCACTCCGGAAGCGGCAGGCAAGCGCGGCGGCGGCTGGTTCCGCCTGCGCCTGCGCACCATCCTGCTGCTGATCAACCTGGTGGTGCTGGTGTTGCCGCTGGGCAGCATCTTCGTGCTGCGCATCTACGAGAGCGCGCTGATCCGCCAGACCGAGTCGGAGCTGATCGCCCAGGGTGCAGTGATCGCGGCGGCGTACCAGACCGACTACACGCGGCTCGCCGGCCACCACGATCCGCATGCGCGCGGCGATGTGCAGTCGCTGGATTACGGCAATCCCCTGCTCTGGCATCCGCCGCAGAATCCCGGCAACGGTCCGTGGCGGCCGCGCAGCGCGCAGCTCGACCTCGCCGATGACAAGGTGCGCCCGCCGGTGCCGGATCCGGCCGTGGCTGACACCGGCGCCGATCCCCTGGCGCAGACCCTGGGCCACGAGCTGACGCCGGTGCTGCGCGGCGCGCAGCTCTATACCCTCGCCGGCATCCGCGTGGTCGACTACAACGGCATCGTCGTCGCCAGCACCAGCGAGGATCTCGGCGCTTCGCTGATCACCCGCGAGGAAGTGACGCGCGCCTTGCAGGGCGAGCCGGTGAGCTTGCTGCGCTGGCGCGGCACCGAACCGCCGACGCCGCTGGAATCGATCAGCCGCGGCGCGCATGTATCGGTACTGGTGGCGCAGCCCATCGTGCACGATGGGCGTGTGCTCGGCGCGGTGCTGCTGGTGCGCACGCCGGCCAACATCAAGCAGGCCATCCTGGGCAAGCGCACCGCGCTGCTGCGCGGCGCGCTGATATTGCTGCTGGTGGTGCTGGCGCTGTCCTTGTTCACCTCGCTCACCATCAGCCGCCCGGTACATGCGCTGATCGAGCAGGCGCGGCGCGCCGCCCGCGGCGAGCGCGGCGCGGTGACGCCGCTGCGCCACGCCGGCACGCGCGAGATCCACGAGTTGTCCGAAACCATCGCCGCCATGGCCGGCACGCTGGAAAGCCGCGCCGCCTACATCCGCGACTTCGCCGCGCACGTCTCGCACGAGTTCAAGACGCCGCTGACCTCGATGCAGGGCGCGGTGGAACTGCTGCGCGAGCACGGTGCCGGCATGTCCGGCGAGGAGCGCGAGCGCTTCCTCGGCATGGTCGCCGCCGACGCCAACCGGCTGGAGCGCCTGGTGCGCCGCCTGCTCGAACTGGCCCGCGCCGACGTGCTGCAGCCAAGACAGGAGCAGGCCGCCATCGTCGACATCGTCAACGCGGTGGCGACGCGGCAGCGCGAGCTCGGATTGGAAGTGGTGGTCGACGGCCAGGCCGCCGGTGCGCGCGTGGCGATCGCCGCCGAGGTGCTCGACTCGATCCTCGGCACGCTATGCGACAACGCCCGCCAGCATGCGGGCGCCGGCGCGCGCGTCACCATCCGTTACGCCATTGATCCGGCCGCCCGTCAGCTCATGATCGACTTCAGCGACAACGGCCCCGGCATTTCGCCCGGCAATGCCGCCAAGATATTCGAGCCGTTCTTCACCACGGCGCGCGAACGCGGCGGCACCGGATTGGGTTTGTCCATCACGCGCTCGCTGCTGGCGGCGCATGGGGGCGGGATTGCGCTGCTGCCTGCGGAACGCGGAGCAACGTTCCGCCTGAATTTGCCGCTGGTGCTGGAGCCTACGATTTAGACGGAATCTGGCCGGCGCGGAGGAAATCCGCGCTTGCCCGCCGTCGTCGAGGTTTCAGGGCAAGCCGGGATCAGCAGAGCGAATTGATCGCCTTCATCACGTCCGAGCGCGAAATCTGCCCTACCAGCTTGCCGTTCTCCAGCACCGGATAGCGCCGGAACGACTGGTTGACGAACATGGTGGCGAGTTGCGTCAGGTTCATCTCCGGATCGACGGTGACGACCTTGGTGCTCATGAACTGGCTGACCGGCCCGGCGATGCAGGTGTCCTGCGATGCCACTAGGGCGACGCTGAGGCAGTCCTTCTCCGAGAACATGCCCACCACCTGGCCGTCCTTGTTCACCACCGGCGCACCGGCGATGCCGTGCTGCACCAGGGTGTTGACCGCCCGCATCACTTCCATATCCGGTGTGAACGTAATGAGCTTGGTGCTCATGTAGTCCCTAACCCGTACCGAGTCCAGCGTTGCCATCACATGCTCCTCCGCAAGTGCGCGCAAGAGGACATTACCGGCCCCTGGCGCCGGATACAACCTCCCACTTGGGAAGGGAGGCCGATTGGTTCGTCTTGGATACAGAGTGGGCCGCTCTGGAACCGCCCGGCGCACCATTCCGGAGCGCCTTCCGTGCCGTCCGCGCGGGTTTCAGCGGCGCGGTAGGACGGTGTGGAGGGAGGCGCCTTCCTGGCGCAGCCAGGCGCGCCAGGCGCTGCTTTCCGGCATCTGGCGCATCACCAGCGTCCAGAACTGGCGCGAATGGTCCAGGCGGATGCGGTGGCACAGCTCATGTACGACCACGTAGCGGAACACTTCCGGCGGTGCCAGCACCAGGCGCCAGTTGAGGCTGATGTCGCCGCGGGGGGTGCAGCTGCCCCACAGCGACTTCTGGTCGGCGATGCGCAGACCGTGGTAATCCACGCCCAGGCGCGCGGCTTCCTCGTCGAGCAGGCGCCGCGCCTGGTGCCGCGCCAGTTCGCCGAGGGCGGTGCGCAGGGCCTTGGTCAATACCGCCGGATAGCTGCGGGCGATCTGCGCGCAGAAGATGGTGATGGCGCCGTCGTCGAAGCGCACGCGTGGCCGCGTCAGGCGGGCGGAGACGATCTCCACCGGCGTTTCCACGCCATGCAGCGGGATGGTATCGGTGCCGTCCCACAGCAGCGGCGGGCGCCGCGGCTCGGCGGCGCTGCGCAGGTGCAGTTCGGCCAGCTTGAGGCGGATCCATTCCTCGCGGCTGTGCAGGAACTCGTAGGCGGCGCGTTTCGGCACGAAGCGCGGAATGATCAGCCGCACCTCCCCGTCCGGGCGCACCTCGATGCGGATGCTGCGCGCCTGCTTGCTGACGCGTTCCACCACCTGGAACGGCGGCTGCGGTCCTTCCAGCGGGATGGCGGTCATGCCGGCGCTCATTGCGACTGGAAGCCGGGCTTGCCCAACTGGTCGATCTGCTGCGGCACGCGCAGGAAGCGGCTGGTGTCGTAGCCCTGCCGGTCGAACTCGGCCAGCAGCCGGTGATAGGTCGCGTCGTCGATCTCCGGCGAGCGGGCGAAGACCCAACCCCATTTTCTTTCGGGATAGCCGACCAGCGCGTACTGGTAGGCGGGATCGACGTAGAGGATCAGGTAGCTGAACGACACCGGCCAGACCGGTGAGGCGCGCCACTCGGCGTTGTTGCTGCCGGCCACCACGCTGTCCTTCAGTTCCTTCTTCTCCAGCGGGTTCTCGAAACTGCCCTTGCGGCCGAAGTAGAGGTCGTCGATGTCGCCGTCAGGCCGTTGCGCGTATTCGACATAGCTGCCGACATAGCCGGCTTCCGCGAAATAGGGAATGTTGGCGATAACATACCAGCGGCCCATGAAGCGCGGCAGATCCACCGCGGGGGCCAGCGCCAGCGGCGCAGCGGCGCGCGGATTGGGATTGGCGGGTGCGCCGACGCATGCGCACAGCACGGCCGGGGCCGCCACGCACAAGGCGAAAACGATGGAGCGACAATTCATCAAGCTGATGCGGTCAGGACTTCGGTGAGGACGCCATTATCCGACTTCCGGCGCTGGCGTGTGTTGCAGGGTGGCGATGCGCCTTTTCGTAACAGAACTCGTGCCAGATCATGCGCAAGCACAGACCGCCGATCGGCCCCTTCAGTTCTCGCGGTAGCCCATGCGCTCGAGCAGGCCGTCGAGTTCGTCGAGGCTGTGGAAGCGCAGTCGCAACTCGCCGGCGCCCTTGGCGCCCGGCTTGAAGTCCGCCGGATAGCCGAGGTGCTCCGACAGCTTCTGCGCCAGCTTTTCCCAGTCGTCGCCGCTGCGATTCTTCTTCGGCGCGCGCTTCATCGCCAGGCGTTGCTCGAAGGCGCGCACCGACAGGCGCTCGCGCAGGATGATCTGCGCCCAGGCCTGCTGCTTGTCCACCGGCAGGCCGGCCAGTACCTTGGCGTGACCCAGCGACAGGCCGCCCTCGTCCACCTGCGTCTGCACCGTCGGCGCCAGCGCCAGCAGGCGCAGGTGGTTGGTGACATAGGTGCGCGACTTGCCGATGCGCGTGCCGATGTCCTCGTGGCGCAGGGTGAAGGTGTCGCCCAGGCGGCGCAGGCCTTCGGCGGTTTCGATCGGCGAGAGCGATTCGCGCTGCAGGTTCTCGATCAGGCCGAGGATGTAGGCCTCGGTGTCCGACAGGTCGTCGCGCACCAGGGCCGGGATCTCGTGCAGGCCGGCCTGCTGCGCGGCGCGCCAGCGGCGCTCGCCGGCCAGCAGCTCGTAGCCGCGGCCGTCGCTGCGCACCACCACCGGCTGCACCACGCCTGATTCACGGATCGACTCGGCCAGTTCGGCCAGGGCGGCGGGATCGAAGCGGCGCCGGGCCTGGGTGCGGCCGGGGCGGATCAGGTCCACCGGCACCTGCAGCACTTCCTGGCGCTTAACCATTCCGCCCGTCCGGAGGAGCCGCCCGCTTGACCGCTGTGGAATAATCGAAAGTCACTATCACGCCAGAAAGAGAATAATCGTGGAAGAACATTACCGCGCCATCATCGAGGCCCTGGGCGAGGATCCGGAGCGCGAAGGCCTGCGGCGCACCCCGCACCGCGCCGCCAAGGCAATGGAATTCCTGACGCAGGGCTATCGCCAGGACCTGCAGGCAGTGGTGAACAATGCCATTTTCAGCACCACCAACAGCGAGATGGTGATCATCAAGGACATCGAACTCTACTCCTTGTGCGAGCACCACCTGCTGCCGTTCCTGGGCCGGGCCCACGTCGCCTACATCCCGGACGGCAAGGTCATCGGATTATCCAAGATTCCGCGCATCGTCGATATGTTCGCGCGGCGTCTGCAGATCCAGGAAAACCTGACCCAGCAGATCGGCAACTGCATCCAGGAGGTGACCGGCGCCCGCGGCGTGGCGGTGGTCATCGAAGCTAAACATCTATGTGCCATGATGCGGGGTGTGGAGAAGCAGAACTCCTCGATGACCACCTCGATGATGCTTGGAACGTTCCGCGACGACCCCCGCACGCGCACGGAATTCCTTACCTTAATCAGGAGGATAGCGGTCTGAATCAGCGCGTGGGCCCGGCCTCGTCTGTCCGCCCGTCGTTTCCGTATAATGATTTCGTAAGAAATGCCGCTTACCTCCCGGGCAGGCGGCGGCGGCAGCACTCTAGGATCGTCCACCATGGGCAGCGCAGCACCGAAAATCAGTTTTGGCACCCCCGACCAGATTGAAATCCTGGCCGCGCTGGAGCCGTTCGTCAGGGAGCAGACGGCCTCCCACCTGGAGCGCCGCAAGCTGTGGTTCCCCAATGACCTGTCGCCGGCCGACGACCAGGAGACGCAGCAGGACATCACGGAGCTGTTGCGGGTGCGCGACGCCGCACGCGGCCTGCCCGACGCGGTGCGCGTGGCGCTGGCCCTGAACCTGCTGACTGAGGAAGGGCTGCCGCACTTCCATCGCCTCATCGCCACCCACCTGGGCAACGAATCCCCCTGGTCCGACTGGAACAACCTGTGGACCGCCGAGGAAGACCGCCACGGCTGCGTGCTGCGCGACTACGTGCGCGATGCGCGCGTGTTCAATATGGGCGCGCTGGAGCGCATGCAGTACCGCTACATCGAAGCCGGTTTCAACCCGGACTGGCACCAGGATCCCTACCGCCTGCTGGCCTATACCAGCCTGCAGGAACGCGCCACGCAGTATGCGCACGCCAACACCGGCCGCAGCTGCGGCCGGTACGAGCCGAAAATCCAGCGCATCCTGGCCCACATCTCCGGCGACGAATCGCGGCATTACGCCTTCTACCGCGCGGTGTTCCACGAGGTGCTGAAGCAGGACACCAATGTCGCGCTGAATTCGCTGCTCAAGGTGATGCCGGCGCTGGCCATGCCCGGCCACAACATCTGCGACTACGAGCATATGGCGGACGTGGTGCGCCGCGCCGACATCTACGGCCCGCGCCATTACCAGCAGATCGTCGAGGAGCTGCTCGAGTTCTGGAACATCGGCGGCCTTACCGGCCTCTCGGCCGAGGGTGCCGCGGCGCAGGAAAAGCTGATGAAGATTCCGTCGCGCCTGCAGCGCATGGCCGATTACCTCGACGCCAAGGCCGCCGCCGAGCGCACTTTCAGCTTCGATTTCATCTACGATCGCACCATCACTCTTTAAGAGGATGGTTGCGTGAGTTCGACCCCCGCGGCACCGGGCCAGCAGGCCCGCAAGCGCATCTTCATCACCGGCGCCGGCAGCGGCCTGGGCAAGGCCGTGGCGCTGCGCTTTGCCCGCGAGGGCTGGCGGGTCGCCGTCACCGATGTCGATCTCGCCGCCGCCACGCAGACCCTGGCTGAAGTGACCGCCGCCGGCGGCAGCGGCTTCGCCGACGTCTGCAACGTGACCTCGGAGGAATCCTTCGCCGCCATTGCCGCGCGCCTGCAGCGCGAGTGGAACGGTGTCGACGTGCTGGTCAACAACGCCGGCGTCGCCACCAAGGGCACGGTGGTCGAGTCGTCCATCGAGCAGTGGCAGTGGGTGCTCAACATCAACCTGCTCGGCTGCGTGCGCGGCGCGCGCGCCATCGTGCCCCTGCTCACCGCGCAAGGCAGCGGCCATGTCGTCAACATCGCCTCCTTCGCCGGCATCGCCAATCCGCCGGCGATGGCCAGCTACAACGCCGCCAAGGCCGCGGTGATCTCGCTGTCCGAAACCCTGCGCCATGAGATGGAGCCGCACGGCGTCGGCGTCAGCGCGGTCTGCCCTTCCTTCTTCAAGACCAACCTCATCGCCACCAGCCGCCAGGCTTCGCCGGAACAGGGCGACGAGCCGGCGCCGCAGATGGACCGCATCGTGCAGCGCCTGATGGACAAGTCCGCCGTCACCGCCGACAGCGTCGCCAGCGACATCTTCGACGCGGTGCGCGACAAGCGCTTCCTGGTGTTGGTCAATGCGGATGACAGGCGGCAGGTGCTGCTCAAGCGGGTTTCGCCCGAGTTCTATTTCCGCATGGTGCAGAAGGCCACGGCGAAGTTCATGCAGCGCTCGAAGAGCTGAACCCGTCTCGCACCCGCGGCTAGATGTCCCCCAGCAGGGCCTTCACCCGATCGTGATAGCTGCGTGACAAGGTCAGCTCCGTGCCGTCCTTGAGCAGCACGCACTGATCCGCGTTGAACAGCGGCGTCAGTTCCTTGACCCGGTCCAGGTTGACGATGGTCGAGCGGTGGATGCGCACGAAGCGCTGCGGGTCGAGCTGCTGCTCGAAGGCGTTCATGGTTTCGCGGATCAGGTGCAGCTCGCTGCCGGCATGCAGGCTCAGGTAGTTGCCCTCGGCGCCGATCCAGTCGATCTCGTCGACGCTGACCACGCGGGTGCGGCCGCGGGTCTTGACCGCGACGCGGCGCAGCCAGCGCGCTTCCGGGCGCAGTTGCGCCAGCAAGGCGTCGAAGCGGTGGTCGAGGCTCTGTTCGCTGCGGTTGCGCAGCTGCTCCCGCGCGCGTTGCAGGGCGTTCTCGAAACGCTCGCTGTCGAAGGGCTTGAGCAGGTAATCGAGTGCGTGCACCTCGAACGCGCGCAAGGCGTGCTCGTCGTGAGCGGTGACGAACATGATGGCGGGACGCGCCGCCGGCTCCAGTGCGGCGATGACGCCGAAGCCGTCGATTTCCGGCATCTGCACGTCGAGGAATACCAGATCCGGGCGCAGGCTCCGGATGCTGCTGATGGCGGAGGCGCCGTCGCCGCACTCGCCGACGATCTCGAAATCCTCGGCCTGTTCCAGGTGGCGCCGCAGACGCCGACGCGCCGGGGGCATGTCGTCGACGATGAGGGTACGGATGGCGGCCATGGTGTTCCCCGCCTCAGCCGGTGCGCTGCCGTTCGTACGGCAGGCACAGGCGCGCATTGAAGCCGCCGGCCGCGGGCGAGTCGATTTCCAGGCCCTGCTCGCCGCCGTAAAGCTGGGTCAGTCGCGCGCGTGTATGCGACAGGCCGATGCCGTGGCGGCGCGGCGAAGCACCGGCGAGTCCCGGGCCGTCGTCGCTGACCCACAACTTGAGGCGGCCATTCTCGACGCGTGCGCCGACCTCGATGTGGCCGGTGGCGACGCGGCGCGAAATGCCGTGCACCACGGCGTTTTCCACCAGCGGTTGCAGGATGAAATTCGGCACCTGCGCCCCGAGCGCCTCGGGCTCGAAGGCGTAACGCACCTGCAAGCGGTCCTCCAGCAACAGTTGCTGGATGTCGAGGTAGCGGCGCACGAAAGCCAGCTCGTCGGCCAGCGGCACCTTTGGGGCATCGCCGCCGGCGAAGGACAGGCGCAGCAGGTCGCTGAGCATGGTGATCAGACGCTCGGCGGTGGCGGCGTCCTTGTAGGCGAATTCGGATACCGCGTTGAGCGTGTTGTAGAGGAAGTGCGGATTGAGCTGGGCCTTCAGTGCCTGCACCTGCGCCTGCGCCAGCAGCTTCTCGCGCTCCTCGTAGCGGCGCACCAGCCGGATCGAATAGACGATGGCGGCGAAGGCCAGGTAGATGATCACCATATAGGGCGTCGACACCAGCACGCTCTCGCCCAGCGTCCAGTGCACGCTGCTGCCGATGCGGTCGCCGAACACGGCATAGACGAGGGAGTGGCAGATGGCCACGTTGACCGCCGAGATGGCCAGGCCGGCTCCGGCGTGTATGCCGATGTTGCGCCAGCGCAGGGGCCCTTCGATGGCGTAGTGCTGCGTCAGCCACAGGATCAGGGGCGAGAGCAGGCTCCACACCGAGGCCTGCAGGAACGTGCCGAAGACATCCCGCGCCAGGTTGGCACCGTGGGCCATCTGCATGTCCTCGATCATGTCCGAGGGCATCATCAGGCCGTAGAAGCCGAACCAGAACAGCAACACCCAGGCCGCCACGCTCCAGCGGGCGACGGAAGGCCGCGCGGCCTGCGCGCCGTCGATGCTGTCCGGTGGAATCGAAGCTGCGCTCAAGTTCAACAAGGCCATCGAAGGATACGGCCCAGTTTAGACCGGTCCGCGCGCGGCCGTGGGCTCGGCGCCCAGGTGCAGCCAGCGGTGCGCCAGCCGCGCCAGACGGCTTTGCGGAGCACGGGCCTTGGCCGCGGCCCGGGCAACCATTGCGGGGGACTGGTCGGCCGCGGTGAACTGCTCCGAGTAGGTGTAGGCCAACAGGCGTTCGCCGCGCGTCGGTACCTGGCCGAAGCTGGCGAGTACGGCGGCGTGCAGCAGCAGCGCGGCGAAGCCGGCGCCGGCAACGGGATGGGCCGTGCAGAAAAGCATCAGTTTGTTCATCGGAAGATCTCCACAAGCAACGGCCCCTTGGCCGCAGTGGAAGTCTGTTCCGGGTCCGCTGACCTCGCCATGGCTGTGTGACGGGCCGTGGCAAGGACGGGATGGGGCGTCAGCCGCCTTCGGCCTCGAGTTGCTTCTTGAGCTTGTTGAAAGTGGCGCGCTCGGCCGTGGCGGGTTTGGGGTATTTGAGGTTCAGGCTTTCCAGGGTGCGCACGACGATATCCGCCACGGCGGCGCGCATGTGCGGCTTGTCGTCGGCAGGGATGGCATACCACGGCGCCCAGGGCCGGGACGTCTCGTTCAGTGCGTCCTGGTAGGCGCGCATGTAGTCCTTCCAGTAGGCGCGCTCGGCCACATCGCCGCTTTCGAACTTCCAGTTCTTCTCCGGTTCTTCCAGCCGCGCCAGGAAACGCTGGCGCTGCTCCTCCCAGGAGACGTTGAGCCAGAATTTGAGGATCACCGTGCCGTTGCGCGCCAGGTGCTTCTCCATGTCGCGGATCGAGGCATAGCGTTGCGGCCAGATTTCCTTGGGGTCGAACCCGCGCGGCAAGTGCTGCGGCTCAAGCAATTCGGGATGCACCCGGGCGATCAGCACCTCCTCGTAGTAGCTGCGATTGAACACGCCGATGCGGCCGCGTTCCGGCAGCCGCACATTGGTGCGCCAGAGGAAGTCGTGCTCCAGTTCTTCCTTGCTCGGCTGCTTGAACGAATACACCTGGCAGCCGGCCGGATTCACGCCGGACAGCACGGCGCGGATGGTCGAATCCTTGCCGGCCGCATCCATCGCCTGGAAGATCAGCAGCAGGGCGCGATGGTCGTAGGCGTAGAACATGTGCTGCAATTCGTCGAGCTTGCCGACCAGCCGGGCCAACTCGTCCTTCGTGGCATCCTTGCCCGGAGCGTCCTTGGGCGGTTTGGTCGGTGACTTCGCCAGCCTGAAACGGCCGTCGGCGGGCACCAGGTAGGGGCTGTCCACCGCCCGGAACAGGTTTTTCTCCCGTACCTGAGACTTGTCTTTGCCCATGCGGCTCCTCGTCGCGGTTGGTCAGTGCGGCCCGGGAAGCACGTAGAACAGCACCGAGAAGTAATGGCAGACGCTGCCGGCGAGCACGAAGGCATGCCAGATGGCGTGGTGATAGCGCAGCTGTTCCCAGGCGTAGAAAATCACGCCGAAGCTGTAACTCAGGCCGCCGGCCAGCAGCCACCACAGGCCGTTGGTTTCCATGCTGTGGATCAGCGGCTTGGCCGCGACCACGCCGCACCAGCCCATCAGCAGGTAGATCACCAGCGACAATGCCTCGAAGCGGCCGGTGGTGAAGATCTTGAAGACGATGCCGACCAGGGCCAGGCCCCAGGTGAAGCCGAACAGGCTCCAGCCGAGCCAGCCGTTCAGCGCCAGCAGGGTGAACGGCGTATAGGTGCCGGCGATCAGCACGTAGATCAGGCTGTGGTCGATGACGCGCAGCACGCGCTTGGTGGCGGGCAGCGGGATGCTGTGGAACAGGGTGCTGGCGGTATACATCAGCACCAGCGCGCTGCCGAAAATGGCGGCGGCGGTGATGTCCCGCGCGTGTCCCCACACCGCCGCCTTGGCGACGAGGATGGTCAGCCCGGCGATGGACAGCAGCGCGCCGATGCCATGGGTGAGGCCGTGCGCCAGCTCCTCGCCGAAGGTGTAGATGGTTTCGCGGACGCGTTCGGCCGGCGATTCAGGTGCCTGGTCTTCGACTTTGCTGCTGGTGTTAATCGGCTTTCTCCACTCTCAGGGTTGCGCCCTCCACCGCGATCACGCGCACGCAGCTGCCGGCGGGCAGATCCGGGCCGGCGACGCGCCACTGGCCATCGTCGACGCGGACCCGGCCGATGCCGTTGACGATCGGCGCTTCGAGGGTGAATGTACGGCCGGTGTACAAGCTGCTGCGGTCATTGAGGCCGTTGACCGCGACCTGGGCATTCTTCTGCGGCCGCAGCCGCCGCCAGGCCAGCACCGAGCCGATGGCGACGGCCGCGAACAGCGCCACCTGGAACACGATGCCGAGGCCCGGCGCGGCCCACAGCAGGGTGCCGACCACCAGCGCGGAAATGCCCATCCACAGGAAGAAGGCGCCGGGCAGGAAGGCCTCGACGATCATCAGCGCCAGGCCGACCAGCCACCAGTGCCAGAACACTAATTGCAGGGCGGGATGCAGGCTCACGGCTTGCCTTGCATGGTCTGCTTGGTCAGTTCGGCGATGCCGCCGATGGCCCCGATCACGCTGGCCGCTTCCAGCGGCATCAGCACCAGCTTCTGGTTCGGCGCCGCACCGATGATCTTGAGGGCTTCCACGTATTTCAGCGCGACGAAGTAGTTGATGGCCTGCGGGCTGCCCTTGGTGATGGCATCGGACACCACCTGCGTCGCCTTGGCTTCCGCCTCGGCCGAACGCTCGCGCGCCTCGGCTTCGCGGAAGGCGGCTTCCTTGAGGCCCTCGGCTTCGAGGATGCGCTTCTGCTTCTCGCCTTCGGCGGCGAGGATCTCGGCCTGGCGTGCGCCCTCGGCCTTGAGGATGGCCGACTGCCGCGCGCCCTCGGCTTCGAGGATCGAGGCGCGCTTGTCGCGCTCGGCCTTCATCTGCCGGCCCATCGAATCGATCAGGTCGGCCGGCGGGCGGATGTCCTTGATCTCGATGCGGGTCAGCTTCACGCCCCAGGGCGAGGTGGCCTGGTCGACCACGGTGAGCAGGCGCGAGTTGATGTGGTCGCGCTGCGACAGCAGTTCGTCCAGGTCCATCGAACCCATCACCGTGCGCAGATTGGTCATGGTCAGGTTGAGGATGGCGTATTGCAGGTTCTGCACCTCGTAGGCGGCGCGCGCCGCGTCGAGGATCTGGAAGAACACCACGCCGTCGACGCCGACCATGGCATTGTCCTTGGTGATCACTTCCTGGCTCGGCACGTCCAGCACCTGCTCCATCATCGACAGGCGGCGGCCGACCCGGTCCGACCACGGCACCAGCAGGTGCAGGCCAGGCTTGATGGTTTCCTTGTAGCGGCCGAAGCGCTCGACCGTGTACTGCATGCCCTGGCCGACGATGACGATGCTGCGGAACAGCGTCACGGCGACGAAAACCACCAGTACCACGAGTAATACGCTTCCGATCGGCATGTTGCGTCCCCCTGTTCCCGGATTCCGGCCTGAATCCCCGATTCTAGGCTGTCTCGTTGACAGCTTGTGTGGCCAGCAGCTTGATCCGCTCCACCATGGAGTAGAAACCGTTGCGCCGGTTCATGCTCAGATTGCTGTCCAGGCCCAGGCGGGCGAAGGCGCTGTTGATGTCGGTATCGAGGATTTCTCGCGGGGTGCGGTCGGAGCAGAGCATGAACAGCACGGCGATCAGGCCCTTGACGATATGCGCGTCGGAATCACCGGCAAAGTGCAGTTTCAGCGGCGGCCCCGGCTCGGTGCGGGCGGTCATCCACACCTGGCTCATGCAGCCGCGCACTTTGTTGGCCTCGTTGTGCTCGGCCTCGGGCAGCGGCGGCAGCTTGCGGCCGAGCTCGATGAGGTAGCGGTAGCGCTCCTCCCAGTCGCCCAGCATCTCGAAAGTTTCCGCCAGTTCTTCGACCTGCATGTCCTTGCGTCCGTAAGTTATGTTCGAGCGTATGCGGGCTATGTTAGCCGTGAACCGCCGGGGTCCGCTGCGGTCAGACGCTCGGCCAGCACCTGTTTTGCCCGCGAAACCGGCGCCATATCCGGCCCGGCACATTGAGAATGGAGTTGCACCATGTTGATCCGAGTCCGCCCGCAGCATCCGATTCAGCCGTCCGAAATCACCCCGGAAGGGGTGTACCGCGACCGTCGCCGTTTCCTGGCGCAGCTGGGAATGACCGCCATCGGCCTGGCTACGGCCGGCTGCGGCAAGGCCGGCGACGCGGCCAAGGCGGCGCTGCCCGCCGCCGCGAGCCCTGCCGATCAAGCTGCGGCCGCCGGCGCCGACTTCAAGCTCGACCGGAAGACCGACATGGCCGGCAAGGAGGCGCCCACGCCCTACCAGGACGTGACCCACTACAACAATTACTACGAATTCGGCACCGGCAAGGACGAACCGGCCCAGTATGCGAATACCCTGAAGACGCGGCCCTGGTCGGTGGCGGTGGGCGGGGAATGCGACGCGCCGGGCCAGGTCGGTATCGACGATCTGCTCAAGCTGTTTCCGCTGGAAGAGCGCGTCTACCGCCACCGCTGCGTCGAAGGCTGGAGCATCGTGGTGCCCTGGGACGGCTTCGCCCTGGGCCCGTTCCTGGCCCGCTTCAAGCCCAATTCCCGGGCCAAATACGTCAGTTTCAGCACGCTCTACGACGCCAAGCAGATGCCCCAGGCCGGTCGCGTCCTGCCCTGGCCCTACCGCGAGGGCCTGCGCATCGACGAGGCCATGCACCCCCTGGCCTTCCTCTCCATGGGCCTGTACGGCAGGAACCTGCCCAACCAGAACGGCGCGCCGCTGCGCCTGACCCTGCCCTGGAAATACGGCTTCAAGAGCATCAAGTCCATCGTCGGCATCGAGTTCACCGAGCAGGCGCCGCAAACCACCTGGAACCTGTCGGCGCCGGATGAGTACGGCTTCTACGCCAACGTCAATCCGAATGTCGACCACCCGCGCTGGAGCCAGAAGACCGAGCGCCGCCTGGGTGAGTTGTTCAAGCGGCCGACGCTGCTGTTCAACGGCTATCCGGAAGTGGCTTCGCTGTATTCCGGGCTGGACCTGCGCGCTTTCTACTGAGCCGGCCATGTCCATGACCCCATTGCGCTGGCTGAAGCTCGCCACCTGGCTGTTGTGCCTGGCTCCGGCCGCGCAATTGGGCTGGCTCACCTATATCGGTCATCTCGGCCCCAACCCGGTGGAAACGCTGGAACACGGCACCGGCAGCCGCGCCCTGCAGATCCTGCTGCTGACCCTGGCGATGACGCCGCTGCGCCAGCTCACAGGCCGGCCGGAGCCGATCCAGTTGCGCCGCACCCTGGGCCTGTTCGCTTATTTCTACATGTGCGCGCACTTCGCCATGTACCTGGTGTTCGACCTGGAGCTGTCCTTGCCCAAGCTGGGCGAGGACCTGGTCAAGCGCACCTGGATCACCCTGGGTTTTTCCTGCTGGTTGTTCCTGCTGCCGCTGGCCATCACCTCCACCGACGGCTGGCAACGCCGCCTCAAGCGCCGCTGGAAGAGCCTGCACCGCCTGATCTACCCGGCGGCGCTGCTGGCCTGCTTCCATTTCGTCTGGTTGGTGAAGAAGGACGAGACGGAACCCATGATTTACCTGGGGATTCTGCTGGTACTGCTGGGGTGGCGCATGCCATGGAGAAATTGGGCGAAGGGTATACTGGGCGCTCAAACCTCCACCTGAGCTTCAAGACGCGGCTTCACCCCGGGCACCCGAGTCATCCAGCGCAGACTGGATTTGCCGCCCCGGTGCCGCGTCCCACCTGCGTAATCCCCATGTCGACCCGTCCCTCCGGCCGCAATGCCGATCAGCTTCGTCCCATTACCATCCAGCGGCAGTTCACCAAGCACGCGGAAGGCTCGGTCCTGGTCAGCTTCGGCGATACCCGCGTGCTGTGCACCGCCAGCGTGGAAGAGCGCGCCCCGGCCTGGCGCAAGGAGCACGGCGGCGGCTGGCTCACCGCCGAGTACGGCATGCTGCCGCGCGCCACCCATACGCGCAGCAAGCGCGAAGCCGCGCAGGGCAAGCAGAACGGCCGCAGCCAGGAGATCCAGCGCCTGATCGGCCGCTCGCTGCGTTCGGTGCTGGACCTGAGCGCCCTCGGCAACTTCACCATCACCATCGACTGTGACGTATTGCAGGCCGACGGCGGCACCCGCACCGCCAGCATCACCGGCGGCTACGTCGCCCTGGTCGAGGCGGTCAACGCCATGCGCAAGCGCGGCCAGATCAAGACCAATCCCCTGCATGGCCAAGTGGCGGCGATCTCGGTGGGCATCTACCGCGGCCAGCCGGTGCTGGATCTGGACTACGTCGAGGACTCCGACTGCGAGACCGACATGAACGTGGTGATGAACGAAGCCGGCCAGTTCGTGGAAGTTCAGGGTACCGCCGAAGGCCACGCCTTCCGCCGCGAGGAGCTGGACGCCATGCTCGACCTCGCCGCCAAGGGCATCGCCGACCTGGTCAAGGCGCAGAACGAGGCGCTGGCCGGTTAGGCCCTGGGCGCTATCCCCATGGCCACGGAAGTCGTCCTCGCCAGCCGCAACGACGGCAAGTTCGCCGAGATGCAGGCGCTGTTCGCGCCGCTCGGCTGGAAGCTGCGTTCGGTGGCGGAGTTCTGCGACGACGCGGCGGAGGAGACCGCTTCGACCTTCGTCGAGAACGCCCTGATCAAGGCCCGCCATGCGGCCCTGGTTTCCGGACTGCCGGCCATCGCCGACGATTCCGGGCTGGAAGTGGCCGAACTGGAGGGCGCTCCCGGCGTACGCTCGGCGCGCTATGCCGGCGAGGGCGCCAGCGATGCCGACAACAACCAGAAACTGCTGGCCGCGCTGAAGAACATTCCCGACGAGCGCCGCGGCGCCCGCTTCGTCTGCCTGATGGTCTACCTGCGCCACGCCGAGGACGCCACCCCGCTGATCGCCCAGGGCAGCTGGCGCGGCACCATCCTGCACAACCCGCGCGGCACCCACGGCTTCGGCTATGACCCGTTGTTCCTGGTGCCGGACCTCAAGCGCAGCGCCGCCGAACTGGACGCCGAGGTGAAGAACCGCGTCAGCCATCGCGGCAAGGCGGCGCGGCACCTGTATTCGATGATTCATGATGCGGGGTGAAGCTGTGAGGCGGGAGGCGGGAGGCGATAAGCGTGATGAAGCCAAAGCGTCTCTTGGCGACATTCCGCTGTCGCTCTATCTGCATTTCCCCTGGTGCGTGCGCAAATGTCCGTACTGCGACTTCAACTCGCATGCCGTACGCGGCGATATTGAAGAAGACCGTTACGTCGACGCACTGATCCGCGATCTCGATTACGAACTCGCTGTTGCGCCTCTCGCCTCCCGCCTCTCGCCTCCCGTAGGAAGCATCTTCGCCGGCGGCGGTACCCCCAGCCTGTTCTCTGGCCGCGCCATCGGCCGCGTGCTCGAGGCGATGGCGGCGCGCCTGCCGTTCGCGCCGGATATCGAGATCACCCTGGAAGCCAATCCCGGCACCGCCGACGCCGGCAATTTCCGCGAATACCGCGCCGCCGGGGTCAACCGCCTGTCGATCGGCGTGCAGAGCCTGGACGACGTCCAGCTCAAGCGCCTGGGCCGTATTCACGGCCGCGAGGAGGCCATCGCCGCCTACCGCACCGCGCGTGACGCCGGCTTCGACAACATCAACCTGGACCTGATGTTCGCCCTGCCGCAACAGACGCCGGACGAAGCCCTGGCCGATCTGCGCGCCGCTTGCGCGCTGGCGCCGGAGCACCTGTCCTATTACCAGCTGACGCTGGAGCCGAATACCGAGTTCGCCGCCCATCCGCCGGTGCTGCCGGACGACGAGGCCGCCTGGACCATGCAGCTGGCCGGCCAAGCCCTGCTGGCCGAACAGGGCTACGCGCAATACGAGGTTTCGGCCTATGCCAGTGCCGGCCGCCAGTGCCGCCACAATCGCAACTACTGGGAGTTCGGCGACTACCTCGGCATTGGCGCCGGCGCCCACGGCAAACTCAGCGGCGCCGGCGGCATCGTCCGCCGCGCCCGGCACAAGCACCCGCGCAGCTACCTGGAGGGCGCCGGCGGGGCCGCGGCGATCCAGGAGGAAAGGACCGTGGCGGCGAGTGAACTTCCGTTCGAATTCGCCATGAACACCCTGCGCCTCAACCAGGGCTTCAGCCTAGCCGAATTCGAGCGCCGCACCGGGCTGCGGGCCACAGTGCTCGATGCGGCACTGAACCAGGCGCGGAAAAAGGGTCTAATCGAGGAGGAGGGCGGCCACATTCGCGCCAGCGTCTTCGGCCGCGCCCACCTCAATGCCCTGCTGCGCGAATTCCTGGAATAGCTCGAATAACCGGTAACAAGTCCCCATGATCGAAGAGACCACCGTCACCTGCCCGGCCTGCTGGGAAAGCATCGAGCTGACCGTGGACCTCAGCGCCGGCTCGCAGACTTATACCGAGGACTGCTCCGTGTGCTGCCGGCCCATGACCGTGCATCTGACGGTGGCCGACAACGGCGAGGAATACACCGTCGAGGTCGAGCCGGAAAGCGATTGACGGAGATCGAAATTTCCTTGCTTCCGGGGGGCTGTTCGGGTAGACTTCGCGACCCTTCTTCTGTGCCTATCGGTTTCCGCCCTTGGATTCCGGGGCCCGGACTTGACGAGAACCCATCATGAAAGCAGATATCCATCCGAATTACGTTGAAGTGAATGTCTCCTGCAGCTGCGGGAACAAGTTCCTGACCCGCTCGACGATCGGCCACGATCTGCAGATCGAAGTCTGCTCGAAGTGCCACCCGTTCTACACCGGCAAGCAGAAGGTGATGGACGCCGGCGGCCGCGTCGACAAGTTCAAGAAGCGCTACACCAAGACCGCTGCCACTGCCTGATCTGTACGCTTCTTCGCCAAAAAGCCGCCTTCGGGCGGCTTTTTTGTTTCAAATCCCCGGATCATGCGACTTTTCAGGAGCCTCCGGAGCGGCCATGACGATTTCCGGAAGGGAGGTTTACGCCGCTGCCATCTGGCGGCGTATGGGTGAAACTCGTTATGCTTGCGCGACTTAAACGCCCTACACCCTGCGCCCGACGTGTTGCTGCGGGCGATATTTGCGGCAGTGCGGCAACCCGATTCCCTGCAGAATTTGACGGAGAGTGCGGTCATGACGAACAGCTACAGCCTGCTCAACAACGAAACCGGTGAAAAAGTCGAATTGCCGCTGGTCAAGGGCACATTGGGCCCGGCCGGCGCCGATGTTGGCAAGGTCTACGACAAGATGGACCTGTTCACCTATGACCCGGGGTTCACCTCGACCTGCTCCACCAAGAGCGCCATCACCTACATCGACGGCGACAAGGGCGTGCTGCTGTACCGCGGTTACCCGATCGAGCAGCTGGCCGCCCACTCCAGCTTCATCGAGGTGGCCTACCTGATCCTCAACGGCGAGCTGCCCAACAAGGGCCAGCTGGAGGAATTCGAAGCCTCCATCCGCCGCCACACCATGATCAACGAGTCGCTGCGGCGCTTCTTCGACGGGTTCCGCTACGACGCGCACCCGATGGCCATGCTGACCGGCATCGTCGGCTCGCTGTCCGCGTTCTACCACGACACCACCAACAACAAGGACGAGCGGCAGCGCGAGATCTTCGCGCACCGCATGATCGCCAAGATCCCGACCATCGCCGCGGCCGCCTACAAGAAGTACTTCGGCCAGCCCTTCATGTACCCGCAGAACCACCTCGACTACTGTTCGAACCTGCTCTACATGATGTTCGCCGTGCCGGCCGAGCCGTACCACGTCGATCCGATCGCGGCCAAGGCCCTGGACATCCTGTTCATCCTGCATGCCGACCACGAGCAGAACGCCTCGACCTCGACCGTGCGCCTGGCCGGCTCCACCGGCTGCAATCCGTACGCCGCCGTGGCCAGCGGCATCGCCGCCCTGTGGGGCCCCGCCCATGGCGGCGCCAACGAGGCCGTGCTGAAGATGCTGGGCGAGATCGGCACCGTCAAGAACGTTCCGGCCTTCCTGACCAAGGTCAAGGACAAGAACAGCGGCGTGCGCCTGATGGGCTTCGGCCACCGCGTCTACAAGAACTTCGACCCGCGCGCGACCATCATCCGCGAGCAGTGCCACAAGGTGCTCAAGCACCTGGGCAAGGAAAACGATCCGCAGCTGGAGTTGGCGCTGGAGCTGGAGCGCATCGCGCTCACCGACGATTACTTCAAGGATCGCAAGCTCTACCCGAACGTCGACTTCTACTCCGGCATCATCTACAAGGCGCTCGGCATTCCGGTCAACATGTTCACGCCGATGTTCGCCATCGCGCGTACCGTCGGCTGGGTGGCGCACTGGTCGGAGATGGTGTCCGAGCCGGGCGGCCTCAAGATCGGCCGTCCGCGGCAGGTCTATGTGGGCTCGCCGGTGCGGGATTACAAGGATCTGACGTCGCGCTGAGCTTAGTTACTGACGGCCTCTCCCCATGTGTGGGGAGAGGCCGTTTCTCATCTGAGCAGCACCACCCTCCGTTCGCCCCGAGTGCCCGCGCAGCGGGTGTGCTTCTCCGAATGTCCCGAGTGAATCGCGAAGCGATTTGTATCGAGGGAGGGGCCGGCGCTGAACCATCCTCCATCGTCATTCCGGCGAAAGCCGGAATCCAGGCTTCGGTGAACTTGGGTGCCGGATGAACTCAACTTGGATACCCAACCGAGGTCCTATCGCTCGCTCTGAAATCTCGGTGTACGCGCTAGCGCGCGAGGCGTTTAAGTCGCAGATTGAAATTGCGGTTCCGCCTTGAAGGCGGGTTACTTTCTTGTCTCCAGCGACAAGAAAGTAACCAAAGAAGCGCCGCCCCGGAGCCTGCGCCCACATTTCGCTTTCGAGTTCATCTTTGCCGTCCCTGGCGAGACTTCATTGCTGTTCCCCCCCCCCGGCCCGGCCATCCATGGCCGGGCGTTCGGGCCTGTTGGAGTGACATTGAGTCACTCCAACAGGCCCTCACCCTGCGCTTCTCGCCCGCGGCGGGGTTTTCAGACAGGCCATCCCTGGCCTGTCTGAAAACGCTTCGGCATCCTGCCTCGCCTCGCGCCAAACAGGCGCGAGCCCATGTCGCCGCGGACTCCGATGCTCGGCGCAGGCAACGGGGGAACGTCAAAAGCCAAATCAAAAGCCGACAGACATCCTGTCCTAGCGCTTGACCAGAAACCCATCTTCCGCCGGTTCGCTGGTTTCGCTCCATTCGAACTGCTCCACCTGTGCGGCGGGCGAACCCTTCGACAGGAAATCGCGAAAAGCCTGCAGGTCGGTCTCATTGTCGCCGCCGACCAGGCCTTCCACGGCGCCGTCGTCGCGGTTGCGGATCCAGCCGCGCAGGCCGAGGAACAGGGCTTTGCCCTGGGCGGAGGCGCGGAAACCGACGCCCTGGACGCGTCCGGTGACGACGAAGCGGTATGATGGGGTCATGATTTGCCGTGGGTCCCGGTCATGAAGTTGCCCATCCTAAGTCGTTTGCGCGCCGCCGGCAGCAAGGGCGATGTCGCCGGCACGGCCGGCGGCGAGCGTTACACGCTGTCCGCGGAAATCCCCGGGCTGCGTCCGGGCAAGCCGCTGTGGCGGATCAACGTGGAAATGCACAGCGAACCGCAAGGCGATGGCGAGCGCCTGCATCTACGCGCGCACTGGCAGGCCAATTTCGCCAGCGCGCTGGCGCCGGCCTTGGGCGCGGATGGCGAGGCGCCGCCGGTGGCTGAGTCCGGGCCCGGCCATTCGCGCGAGATGCTGCCGGTGCAACGCGTCGGCCAGTGGCTCAAGCGCCGTCTCGACAATCCCCTGCTGCGCGCGGTGGCCGAGCCGTTGCTGCGGCATGACTTCAATTCCTGGATCGAGCTGCGCGCTTCCACCGCCGATCTCGCCGACGGCGCCGGCGCGCTGCTGCCGGAAACCGCCCGCCTGCGGGCGCTGGGCATCGAGCCCAAGCTGAGCGATGCGAAGAACGATGCGCCGCTGACGCAGTCCTGGGCCGGCAGCGCCATGGGCGCGCGGCCCGGGTTCGCCCAGGTGTCGTTACTGCAGATCGACAAGCGTCATCTGCCGCCGGCGCTCGCCGCCCTGTTGGGCGCGCGGCCGTTCCAGATGGCGGCGGCGGTGATCAATGTGGCGGAAGAGGAAGACAAGACAAAGCGGTAACAGAAAGACGTCATGCCGGCGCAAACCGGAATGACGATTCAACACTGCGCTGTGGCACTACGCACAAACCATAAGCGACGCCGATGACCGCCGACGCCGCAATCTCCCTCAAGCCCACCTCCGCCCGGCGCACGCGCGAGGTATGGGCGCTGGCCTTGCCGATCATCGGCGCCATGTCCTCGCAGAACGTGCTCAACCTGGTGGACACCGCCATGGTCAGCCATCTCGGGCCGGCGGCGCTGGCGGGCGTAGGCCTGGGCAGCTTCATCAACTTCATGTCCTTCTCCGCCATCACCGGCCTGTCCTCCGCGGTGCAGGCGATGGCGGCGCGGCGCTACGGCGAAGGGCGGTTGGGCGAGACGGCAGTGCCGCTGAACGGCGGCATCTTCCTGTCCCTGCTCATTGGCATGCCGCTGTCCATCGTGCTGTTCCTCGCGGCGCCGTGGATCTTCGCCAGGCTCAATCACGATCCCGAGGTGGTGCGGCAGGGCAGCATCTACCTGCAATGCCGCCTGGTCGGCGTGGCCGCGGTGGGCATCAACTTCTCCTTCCGCGGCTACTGGAGCGCGGTGAAGAAGACGCGCTTCTACTTGATCACGCTGTTCTGCATGTGCACGCTGAACATCCTGCTCGACTGGCTGCTGATCTTCGGCAAGCTCGGCCTGCCGGCACTGGGCGTGCGCGGCGCGGGCCTGGCCAGCGTGATCAGCGTCATCTGCGGCAGCCTGGCCTACTGCGCCATGGCCTGGAGCCAGGCGCGGCCGGCCGGCTTCTTCGCCCGGCTGCCGACGCGGGCGCAACTCGGTGATTTGCTGCGCCTGGGCCTGCCCACCTGCGCGCAGCAATTGCTGTTCTCGGGCGGCTTCGTGGTGCTGTTCTGGATCATCGGCCAGATCGGCACCGACGAGCTGGCGGTGAGCAATGTACTGGTCAACATCACCCTCACCGCGGTGCTGCCCGGCATGGGCTTCGGCCTCGCCGCCGCCACCTTCTGCGGCCAGGCCCTGGGACGGCACGACCCTGGCGACGCCTACCGCTGGGCCTGGGATGTGTACAAGGCCAGCTGGTGGGTGTTCGCGCTGATGGCGCTGCCGATGCTGCTGCTCACCGGGCCGGTGCTGCGGGTGTTCTTCGGCAGCGAGCACGATGCGAGCGCCACTGCCCACCTGGTGGAGATCGGCGCGCTGCCGCTGCGCCTGATCGGCGCCGGCGTGCTGCTCGACGGCCTCGGCTTCATCCTGATGCAGGCCCTGCTCGGCGTCGGCGCCAGCCGCGCGGTGATGCTGCTGTCGGTGGGCCTGCAATGGGGCCTGTTCCTGCCGCTGGCCTACCTGCTCGGCCCGTTGCTGGGTCTTGGCCTGGGGCCGATCTGGGCGCTGATGACGGCCTACCGCCTGACGCAGGATCTGATTCTGATCTCACTATGGCGTGGCCGGACCTGGGCGCGGATCAAATTCTGAGCCGGCGCGGCGATTGGGCCCCGCCCACAAAAAAGCCCGGGCAGTGCCCGGGCTTTTGCTTTCAGCCTGCCGGCTTAGTACGGCTGCAGGTTGTTGCCGTCGACGTGGACGCGCGTGCCGGGGGCCAGGCCCTCGGCGCTGTTGATGGTGACCACGCGCTGGCCGCCGGTCTCCATGTTCACCGCCACCTGGTACACGGTGCTGGAGGTCGCGGCCTTCTGCACTTCGCGGCCCGCCAGGGCGCCGCCGAGCACGCCGACCACGGTCATGGCGGTGTTGCCCTTGCCCTTGCCGAACTGGTTGCCCGCGAGGCCACCCGCAGCGGCGCCGCCGAGGGTGCCGACCCAGCCGGCTTCACCGGCCTTCTTGATCGGGGTGATGGAGGAGACCACACCGCAGTCCTGGCAGGCGGGCGGCGGCGGGGGGGCCGCCTGGGCCTGCTGCTGCGCCTGCTGCTGCTGCGCGGCGAGCGCGGCCTGCTGGCGCGCCAGCTTGCGCTGCTCGGCCTTGATCTTGGCCAGTTCCTGGTCGTTGGCGGACGGCGCGGCGGGGGCCGGAGCCGGAGCGGCCGCAACCGGGGCCGGGGCCGGAGCGGGCGCGGCGGCAGGCGCGGCAGCCGGAGGCGGGGCGGCCTGTTCGGCGGGCGGGGGCGGCGTCTGCGAGGGGCCGCAGGCGGCCAGGGTGACGAAGCTGAGCATTACCAAGGTTTTCTTGAACACGGTGACTCTCCCTTTGAGAAGTGGCAGGTGGCGGCAATCTAGCACCCGCAAACTGAACGGATGCTGTCTGCCGCCTGCATTGAGGCTGGCGTCAAAGTAGGCGTTTCCTTCGCCTGGCCAGACCCCTCTATTCGTGCTCGCCTTGCTCCCGCGTGTCAAGGAAGCGCACGTCCGGGGCGCGCTCCATCGCCATCTGCAGGTTGACCGAGCTGGAAGCCAGGTAGACCAGGTGGCCGGAATGGTCCAGCGCCAGGCGGGCGTCGTTCTTGTCTTTGAAATCCTTCAGCTTTTTCGGATCGTCGCAGGTCACCCAGCGGGCCGAATGGATGTTGCCGCCCTCGAATACCGCCTCCACACCGTACTCGTCGCGCAGACGGTATTGCACCACGTCGAACTGCAGCACGCCGACCGCGCCGAGGATGATGTCGTTGTTGACCAGCGGCCGGTACACCTGGGTGGCGCCTTCCTCGCACAGCTGGTCCAGGCCCTTGTTGAGCTGCTTGGCGCGCAGCGGATCCTTCAGGATCACGCGGCGGAACAGCTCCGGCGCGAAATTCGGGATGCCGGTGAAGCGCAGGGTCTCGCCCTCGGTGAAGGAATCGCCGATGGCGATGGTGCCGTGGTTGTGCAGGCCGACGATGTCGCCGGGGAAGGCTTCTTCCACGGCTTCGCGGTCCGCCGCCATGAAGGTCAGCGCATTGGCCACGCGCACCGGCGCGCCGAGGCGCACGCTGTATAGCTGCATGCCCTTGCGGTAGCTGCCGGAGCAGACGCGCAGGAAGGCCACGCGGTCGCGGTGCTTGGGATCCATGTTCGCCTGGATCTTGAAGACGAAGCCGCTGAACTTGGGCTCCTCCGGCAGCACCCGGCGCGGCGTGGCCTCGCGCGGCAGCGGCGAGGGCGCCCATTCGACGAAGGCGTTGAGCAGCTCGCGCACGCCGAAGTTGTTGATCGCCGCGCCAAAGAACACAGGAGTCAGCTTGGCGGCGCGGTACAGGTCCATGTCGAAGCCGGTGCCGGCCATCTGCAGCAGGTCGATCTCGTCCAGCAGCGTCTGGTAGGACTGGCCGAAACGCTCGGCCATGCCCGGTGCGCGCAGGCCGTCCACCACTTCGATCTCGCTGATGCGATGCTTGTCGCCGGAATACAGGTAGAAGCGGTCTTCCATCAGGTGGTAGACGCCCTTGAAGTCGCGGCCCATGCCCACCGGCCAGGTGATCGGCGCGCACTGGATGCCCAGCACCTTCTCCACCTCGTCCAGCAGCTCCATCGGGCTGTGGCCGTCGCGGTCCAGCTTGTTGATGAAGGTGATGATCGGCGTGTCGCGCAGGCGGCAGATCTCCATCAGCTTGATGGTGCGCGGCTCCACGCCCTTGGCGGCGTCGATCACCATCAGCGCCGAGTCCACCGCCGTCAGGGTGCGGTAGGTGTCTTCGGAGAAGTCCTCGTGGCCCGGCGTATCGAGCAGGTTGATGATCTTGCCGCGATACGGGAACTGCATCACCGAGGTGGTGATGGAGATGCCGCGCTGCTGTTCCAGCGCCATCCAGTCGGAGGTGGCGTGGCGGCTGGCCTTGCGGCCCTTCACCGTGCCGGCGAGCTGGATCGCGCCGCCGAACAGCAGCAGCTTTTCGGTCAGCGTGGTCTTGCCCGCGTCCGGATGCGAGATGATGGCGAAAGTGCGGCGCAGGGCCGCTTGTTCTGCAGGCGTGCTCATGGGGTTCAGGCGGCGCGAGGGGCGCGCAAATACAGCGTAGGGACGCGATTGTACCTTTCGCGGCCGGGCGGCGCGAAACTTGCCCCGGTAGCCGGCTCGGCGGATTCGCATCGTCAGCCGCGAATCCGCGATACACGGAGCGCGGGTGGTCGAAGCGATATCCAGCCTGCCCCGCCGGTTTTTGCGGGCGCAGGGAAGCGCTGGCTTCTCTTATACTTCCGCCTCCAGACGCGCGGGCCTTTAGCTCAATTGGTTAGAGCAGGGGACTCATAATCCCTTGGTTGTCGGTTCAAGTCCGACAGGGCCCACCAATTTCCGCGGATGACGCCGGAAGACGGCAGGCGGCTCCGCTTCCCGGCCAACCGCCGGCGTTCTCACCGAAAGGCCATTGTGCGGTTCCGGCCACCGAGAGGAAAACATGGCCTTGATTCGCCCGCTGCCCGAAGGGCCGCTGGACATCATCGGAGACGTGCACGGCGAGCTGGCGGCGCTGCATGAGCTGCTGGCGCGGCTGGGCTATGACTCCGAAGGGTGGCACCCCGAAGGCCGGCGCCTGGTGTTCGTGGGGGACCTCTGCGACCGCGGGCCGGACAGCCCCGGCGTGTTCGCCCTGGTACGCCGCATCGTCGACAGCGGCCGCGGCGACTGCATCCTCGGCAATCATGAGCTGAACCTGCTGCGGCTTTCGCCGAAGCTGGGCAACGGCTGGTTCTTCGCCGAGGAAGACGACCACGACCTGAAGCTGGGCCAGTTCAGCGGTTGCCGGCGGCTGCCGCAGGAGGATCGCGCGGCGCTGCTGCAATTCATCGGCGGCCTGCCGCTGGCATTGGAGCGTGAGGATCTGCGCATCGTCCATGCCTGCTGGAATGCGGAGACGATCACGGTCTTGCGCGGCGAAGGCGCGGACGAGCCGTTGCGCATCTATCGCGACAGCGAGGACCACTACGCCGACCGCATGGCGGGCGCCGATTTCCTCGCGCTGGCGGAAGCGGAAGAGCTGGCTTTTTCCGCGATGGCCACCGACCGCAACCGGCAGCCGCCGCCCGCTCCGAACTACGCGCGCTGCGACGAGCTGTACCAGAACGGCAACCCGGTGCGCGTCGCCACCTCCGGCATGGAGCGCGTTGCGGCGCAGCCGTTCTTCTCCACCGGCAAATGGCGCCTGCTCGAGCGGGTGCGCTGGTGGGAGGAATACACCGACGGCGTGGCGGTGGTGTTCGGCCACTACTGGCGCGTGCCGGACGGCATGGAACGGCCGCGGCACAAGGACATCATGAATCCCTTCGAGCGCTATGCGGAAGGCGACTGGTTCGGTCCGCAGGCGCGCGCGTTCTGTGTCGACTACTGCATTGGCGCGCGCTTCCTGGAGCGGGAGCGCGGCGTCACCACCGGCTTCCTCACCCGGCTGGGTGCACTGCGCTGGCCGGAAGCCGTGTTGCTGATGGACAACGGCCGCATGGTGCAGACCACGCCGGGATCGCGCGGAGCAACGGCACTGTAGACGCGTGCCTTATTCCGACGGCAGGTAGCCGAACAGTTGCCGGCGCTGCTCCGGCGTCAGCTCCCGCATCTTGCGGATGTTGGTCTCCGGTATGCCGTCCGGATCGGGATGGCTGTCCAGCGCCGCTTCCACGCTGTCTTCACGCAGCAGGTGCAGCAGCGGATACGGCGCGCGGTTGGTGAGGTTCTCGGCGTCGCCCGGCATGGTGCCGGCGAACTGGTACTGCGGGTGGAAGCTCGCCACCTGGTAGTCGCCGCTCCATTCGAACTCCTCCAGCAACTGGTCCACCTGGTCGAGGAAGTCGTTGTAGTCGGCAAAATCCGCCAGCAGGTTGGAAATCGCGATCAGCGTGGTTTCCAGTTCGGCCGGCGGCGTCTCGTCCAGCTTGCGCAACTCCATCTGCAACTCGGTCAGCAGCTCCAGCTCGTCGGCCGCCGTGCTGACATGGACGCGCAGGCGCCCCTCGCGCACCGGCTTGCCGGCGAACGGGCACAGGTTCAGGCCGATCACCACGCTGTCCAGCCATTGGCGTACCGCGCTTTCGATAGGGTCCATGGAGGGCTGCCTCAAGTAAGGGCGGGCACTTTAAGGCTTACGGCACGGCGGCGAAAGCGATGGCATTCGTCGATCCGCGCCGCGCTCATCGCTCCGCCACACCCTCTACCCCTTCGTGATACTTCTTCTCGCCCACCGGCAGCGCCACCTTGAGCCAGTTCTGCCGCGGCGGCAGCGGGCAGGTGGCGTATGGGGTGTAGGCGCAGGGCGGGTTCTGCAGGCGGTTGAAGTCCAGCCACACCTCGCCGGGCTGGTCGAGGCCGTGGTCGGGGAATTCGCTGTAGAGGAAGCGGCCGGCGCCGTAGCTGGTCTTGGGGCTGGTGCTGTCGCGCAGGATGTAGAACAGCACCGTGTCGCCCGGCTCCTCGATGATCGGCTCCAGCTTGTAGCTCTGGCCGCCGATGGTGAATTCGGCTACGCCGGGTACCGGCGACTTGTCCTCGGTGCCGATGATGCTGGGAATGGAGATGATCTTCTGCGGCACGTACGGGGTCCACTTCGCCTTGACGCGGAAGGCGGGATCCGGCGCGTACCAGTTGAGGTGCTGGAAGCCGGTGCGCGTCGGTGCCTGCGAGTCTTTTATCCGCAGGATGTAGCGGTCGCCGCGGTGGATGACGAAGAACACCAGGGTGCCGGCGGTGAGCCGGGTCGGCTGCGGCTCGTCGTCGGCGTGCAGGGTCTGCGCCTGCGCCGGCTTGCCGTCCACCTGGAGTTCGGCGGGGAAGCCGCCTGGCGGCGGCAACAGCTTGACCGTGCTGCCGTCACGCTCGAGCACGCCGAGGTGAGCCGGCACCTGGCCCTTGAGGTGGATGGGGTTGTCGTCGGCGCCGCCGAAGGGGTTGCGGCCCTGTGCGATCGGCTCCAGGCCGGTGAGGGACATCCAGCCTTCCGGCGCGGAGAGCTTCTGCGCGCGCGCATCGCGCCAGGCCTGCAGGTCCTTGCTCCAGTCGCCGGCGGTTGGTGTGGTCGCCGCCGCGGCCAGGGTGCAACCTGCGCCGGCCAGCGCCAGCAAGGCGGCGCGCAGCATCACTTGGGAGTTCATGGGGGTATATCCCGATATATTCGATGCGCCGATTTTGCGCGCGAAAGCGGCATAACGAAACGAATTTGTGGCGATGAGCTAATGTTCAGTTGATGCGGTACCGGGCAGACTGCTGACGCTTCGCGGCCCATGCTCCCGATGTGACGAGGAAAATGCCATGCGTTCCAGTTTCTTCAAGCTATTGCTGGCCGGCCTGTTCGCTTCCAGCTTCGCCGCCTGTGCCGACCAGGCGACGCAGACGGTCGAGGCGGGGAGCGGCCCGCACCCGGTATTGCCGCCGCCGCAGCACAGCCTGCTGCCGACCGTGAAGATCGCGCCGGCCAGGGGCTGGCCCGCGGGCGCCAAGCCGGTCGCCGCGCCCGGCCTGGCGGTGGCCGCCTACGCCAGCGGACTGGACCATCCGCGCTGGCTCTACGTGCTGCCCAACGGCGACGTGCTGGTGGCGGAGACCAATTCGCCGGCGAAGCCGGACGACGATGCCGGCATCAAGGGCTGGATCGGCAAGCTGGTGATGAAGCGCGCCGGGGCCGGCGTGCCCAGCGCCAACCGCATCACCCTGCTGCGCGATACGGACGGTGACGGCGTGGCGGAAACCCGGACGGTGTTCCTGCAAGGCCTGAATTCGCCCTTCGGCATGAGCCTGGTCGGCGACACGCTCTACGTCGCGGATACCGATGCGGTGCTGCGCTTCCCCTACCACGCCGGCGACACGCAGATCACCGCGGCGGGGGTGAAGGTCACCGACCTGCCGGCGGGCACCATCAACCACCACTGGACCAAGAACATCCTGGCCAGCGCGGACGGCTCGAAGCTCTACGTCACCGTGGGCTCGAACAGCAACGTCGCCGAGAACGGCATGGACAACGAGCACAACCGCGCCGCCATCCTCGAAGTCGATCCGGCCAGCGGCCATTCCCGCGTCTTCGCCTCCGGCTTGCGCAATCCCAACGGCCTGGCCTGGCAGCCGCAGAGCGGCGCGTTGTGGACGGCGGTGAACGAGCGCGACGAGATCGGCAGCGACCTCGTACCGGACTACATGACCTCGGTGCGCGACGGCGGTTTCTACGGCTGGCCCTACAGCTATTACGGCCAGCACGTCGACGAGCGCGTCCAGCCGCAGAACCCGGACCTCGTGGCCAAGGCCCTGGTGCCGGACTACGCATTGGGACCGCACACCGCCTCGCTGGGCCTGTGCTTCTACCAGGGCGCGCTGCTGCCGCAGCACTATGCCGGCGGCGCCTTCGTCGGCCAGCACGGCTCCTGGAACCGCAATCCGCGCAGCGGCTACAAGGTGATCTTCGTGCCCTTCGCCGACGGCAAGCCGGCCGGCGTGCCGGAGGATGTGCTGACCGGCTTCCTCGATGCGGATGGCGATGCGCTGGGCCGCCCGGTGGGCGTGACGGTGGACCGCGCCGGCGCCTTGCTGGTGGCGGACGATGTGGGCAACACGGTATGGCGCGTCACCCTAGGCACCAGCCACTGAGTGCGCGACTGCGTTACAGCAGGACGTAGTCCCTGGGGATTTCCGGCAGCGGCGGCAGCGGGTCGCCGAGCATCTCCAGCAGCGTGGACTTGATCATCAGGCTCAGGGTATTGAGCGGCAGGTCGTTGGGGTCGACGCCGAACGGCTCCTCGATTTCATCTGCGATGGCGTCGAGTGCGATGAACGTGTACGAGATGAATACCGCGAACAGCGGCGTCAGCCAGCCGATGGCCGAAGCCAGGCCGAACGGCAGCAGCATGCAGTACACGTATACCGTGCGGTGCAGCAGCACGGCGTAAGGCATCGGAATCGGCGTGTTCTGGATGCGCTCGCAGCCGCCGACTACTTCGGCGAGCTGATCGAGATTGCGTTCCATCGCGTGCGCCATCATCTCGCTGACGCGATCCTCGCGCCGTGACTGGCCGAGCTGTTGGCCCAGCAGCAGCAGGATCGCCATCGGGCGGAAGCGCGCGGCAAGCACGCCCGGCAGCACCCCGGCGGGCAGCAAGTCCTTCAGCTCCGCGGCGGGATCGCTGCGGCGCAGCTGGTGTTTCAGCGCATAGGAGAACGCCGCCAGCCCCAGCACGAAGCGCCGCGCCTCCGCCCCGTCCGGCGCCCATTGCGTCTGGGTCAGCGCCTGGCGGCCGAGGGCACGCACGACGTTGAGCAGTTGTCCCCACAAGCGGCGCGCTTCCCAGTAGCGGTCGTAACTGACGGTGTTGCGGAACCCCAGGAAGATGGCGAGCGCGATGCCGACCAGGGTGAAAGGCTGAATGTTGAGGTCCAGCGCCAGGCGTGACAGCAACAGCTGGTGGGCCGGCACGGCCACCACGCCCAGGATCAGGATCACTGTCAGCCGCGGCAGGATTTTCGGCAGGATCGAACCGCGCCAGGCGAAGATCATGCGAAACCAGTTCAGCTTCGAGCGTACGATCATTGCGGAGCCGTCTCCTGAGTGCGGCGCCGGGCCGCGGCGGCAAGGGTAGCGCATCCGGTACGCGGCGGGCATGGGTTACAAACCTGTAGCCTTCCTGGGGCATCCAAGCGCATCGGCCGGCACACCGCAGGGGACGGCGTGCGGCCGGGCGCACATGACAAAAGGGGAATCAGGGATGCGTATCAAAATTGTCTCGCTGCTTGCCGCGGTGGCCTTGCTTGCCGGCTGTGCCGGTGTCGCCCCGCAGCCGGTTCAGGAGAGGGCGGAACTGCAAAAGCAGGTGATGGAAACCGAGCGGGCCTTCGCCAAATCCATGGCCGACCGCGACCATGTCGCCTTCGCCGCGCACCTGTCGGAAGAGGCCGTGTTCTTCTCCGATCCGAGCGTGCTGCGCGGCAAGCAGGCGGTGGCGGACGCCTGGAAGCCCTACTTCGCCAAGGCGGCCGCGCCGTTCTCGTGGAACCCGGAACACGTCGAGGTGCTGGACTCCGGCACGCTGGCGTTGAGCAGCGGCCCGGTCTACAACCCGCAAGGCAAGCTGATCGCCACCTTCAATTCCATCTGGCGGCTGGAAGCGCCGGGCGTGTGGCGCATCGTCTTCGACAAGGGTAGCGACGTCTGCAAGTAGCCCGGCTTTTCAGCGCGGCGTCTTGCGCCGCGCCTGGTCCTCGCCGAAGAACTTGTCCAGCGCCGCGCCCGAGGCCGCTTCGCCGAGTGCATCGAAGCTGCCCTGCTGCGCGATCTCCTGCGCCGCGCGCATGAAGCCGCCCCAGGCCGAGCGCGCCAGCGCGCCGCCGACGCTGATGCGGCGCACGCCCAGATCCGCCAGCTCGGCCACGCTCAGTCGCATCGCCGGTACGGTCAGCACGTTGAGCGGCTTGGGTGCCACCGCCCGCACCAGCAGCTTCACCTCCTCGCGGGTCTTGGCGCCGGGCGCGTAGAGCACGTCGGCACCGGCGTCCGCATAGGCCTGCAGACGCAGGATCGCTTCCTTCAGCGGAGAGGCATGCCCGGTGAGGAAACATTCGGCGCGGCCCACCAGCAGGGCTTCGCCGCCGCGTTCGTCGATCGCCGCGCGGGCGGCGGCAATGCGTTCCACCGCCTCGGCCACTTCGTACAACGGCCGTTGCGGATCGCGCCGCGAATCCTCGATGGACAGCGCCGCCACGCCGGTTTCCAGGCACAGCACCACGTTGCGCGCCACGCCCACTGCGTCGCTGGCGAAGCCGCTTTCGAAGTCGGCGTTGACCGGCACGTCGCTGGCCTCGACCATGCCCTGGATATGCGCCAGCGCCATGCCCAGCGTGATGTTGTTGTCGGGCATGCCCACGCTCCAGGCGGCGCCGGAGCTGGTGGTGGCCAGGGCCTTGAAGCCCAGGCTTTGCAGGTAGCGCGCGCTGCCCACGTCCCAGGGATTGGGGATGACGAAGCAGCCCTCCTGGTGCAGCCGCCGCATGGCGGCGCGATGTTCCTTGATGCTTGGCATGGCGGACTCCAGGGTGCGGCGGGCGGGGGCCTGCCGCTTCGTTGCCGGACGAGATGATTTTCCTCCCTCGGCAACCCGTTGTCTGCTGCTTTCCAAGGCGGCAGTCCATGACCGCCGTATCGGCCCTGATGCAGCCTGGCCGGCGACAGGATCGCCTCCGGTTACGGCGCAACGCGGTTCCGGAATCCCTATGCGGTTTTTTCCGGATTGCTCTTCAGCAGCCCGAGCCGCAGCAGGCTTTCCGCCGTCGCGACGATCGCCTCCTCGTTCGGCCGCGGCGCCCAGCCCAGTACCCGCCGGGCCTTGTCGTTGCTGCCGTTCTTCACCTTGCCGAGTTCCGGCAGCACCTGCCGTAGCGCGGGGCTGAACAACGCCGTGGTGCGTACCAGCCAATCCGGAAGCTGCCGCGCGGGTACCTTGCGGCCCGCCTCGCCCATGCGGCGCTTCAGCACCTCCGCGATTTCGAACATCGACATGAAATCGCCGGCGGCGGCGAGGAAGCGTTCACCCACGGCGGCGGGATGCGTCATGGCGCGCAGGTGCAGGTCGGCCACGTCGCGCACATCGACCACACCGAAGTACAACCGAGGGCAGCCGGGCATGGCGCCCAGCAACATCTGTTTGAGCAACTGTATCGAGGACGAGAAGTCCGGTCCCAGCACCGGGCCGAACACGGCTACCGGATTGACCGCGACGAGCTCCAGGCCGCGGCCTTCCCGGGCGATGAAGTCCCAGGCCGCGCGTTCGGCCAGGGTTTTCGACTTCACGTAGGCGGGCACCCTCACCTCGAGATTGGTCCAGTCCGCCTCGGTGAATGGCGTGGTCCGCTTGCTGTGGCCATAGCCCATCGCCGCGAAAGAGGAAGTCAGCACCACGCGCCTGACTCCCGCGTCCCGCGCCGCCCGCAGCACGCGCAGCGCGCCTTCGCGCGCGGGCACGATCAGCTCGTCCTCGTGCTTCGGCGCGCCGGAGGGGAAGGGCGAGGCCAGGTGCAGCACGTAATCGCAGCCGGCGACGGCTTCCGCCCAGCCCGCGTCGCGTTCCAGGTCGGCGGCGAAGAAGGACAGGCGCTCACCCGGCTCGGCGCCGCCGGTCCTGAGCATGGCGCGCACCTCGCCTTCGCGCTTCAGGCTGCGCACCGTGGTGCGTACCGTGTGGCCCGCGGCCAGGAGTTGCAGGATGGTATGGCTGCCGATGAAGCCGGAGCCGCCGGTGACGAGTATGGTGCCCATCGTTGTTTCCTTGGAGCCCTAGTGTCCTGTAACACAATGAATCGCGCCTGCGAAGGCGGTCATTTTTGCGCATTGCACGAAGGATGGGCGCCGGGCCAAAAAAAACCCCCATCGGGGGACGGGGCCAAGCTCAGAATCCTGTTTCCCTATGCCGGATGCGGACGAGGCGCTTGCAAGGTGCGCGTCTGCGGCCCGCGATCGGCTGGAATCTGTAGGCCGCAGATTGTGCGTCGTGGCCAAGACCGTCTGTGCGGTAACGTACATAGCAGGGACCGGCCGGGCCGGCGCATGCCATGCTTCAGCCGCGCGCCTTGGCCCGCCGCGCCGCCAGGTTCTTCCGGCCGTGCTTCTCCAGGTCCGCCAGCACGATGCGCATGATCCAGCCGAAGGCGCCGAAAGCGCGCAGCAGCCAACCCTGGAAAGCCGGCACGGTGACTTCGCGCGGCCGCTTCGCCACCGCGCCGACGATGGCGCGCGCCATCACGTCCGGCGTGATCGCCGGCTCGCCGAAGGCGGCGGCGGCGCTGTCGTCCTGCGCTTCCTGCTCCAGCATCGGCGTCTCCACCGCGGGCGGGTAGACGATGGTGAAGTGCAGCGGCTGCTTGCGGTACTCCCAGGCAAGCGAATGGTGAAAGCCGCGCAGCGCGTGCTTGGTGCCGGCATAGCTGGCCAGGCTGGGGAAAGGCATGTAGGTGGTGAGGCTGCAGATGGTGATGAGGTGGCCGTGGCCTTGCGCGATGAAGCGCGGCAACGCCGCCAGCACCCCGGCGATATTGCCCAGGTAATTCACCTCCACCGTGTGTCGGTGCTGCTCGAGCGAAACATCCAGCACGTAGCCGGTGTGCACCACGCCGGCATTGTTGATCAGCACGTCGACCCGGCCGAAGTGCCGCCAGGCCTGGTCCAGCGCAGCCTGCCATTGCGCCGGGTCGCGTACGTCCAGCGCCAGGCCGAAGGCGGCCTCGCCGAGCTTCTGGGCCAGCGCCGCCGCGCCCGTACCGTCGATGTCCGCCAGTACCGCGCGGTAACCCCGCCGCACCGCCTCACGCGCCGTCTCCGCGCCGATGCCGCGCGCGGCGCCGGTGATGAACAGCACCTTTCCGTCAGCCGCCGTCATGTGCACTTTCCTTTCCTTCCGGGATAGGTCATTTTTACCCGCGGCGGCGTGACCCGCTTGACACTCAACGACAGCGCCCAACGCTTACCATGAGAGCAGGCCAAAATAACCAGGAGCAGGCGCCATGAGCGTGCAAGCCATCAAGACCCCGTCGGACGTGCGTCAGCAAGTGAGCCAGGACGAGTGGCAGACGCGCGTCGACCTCGCCGCCGCCTACCGCTTGGTGGCGCTCTACGGCTGGGACGACCTGGTCTTCACCCACATCACCGCCAAGGTGCCGGGGCCCGGGCACCACTTCCTGATCAACCCCTACGGCATGATGTTCGAGGAGATCACCGCCTCCTCGCTGGTCAAGATCGACGCCGCCGGCAAAAAGGTGATGGACTCGCCCTACCCGGTGAACCCCGCCGGCTTCACCATCCACAGCTGCGTCCATGGCGCGCGCGGCGACGCCAAGTGCGTGATGCACACCCACTCGGTCAACGGCGTGGCGGTGTCGGCGCAGAAGGAGGGCGTGCTGCCGATCTCGCAACAGGCCTTCTTCGTCCTGTCCTCCCTGGCCTACCACGACTACGAGGGCGTGGCCCTGCTGGAAGACGAGAAGCCGCGCCTGGTGCGCGACCTCGGCGACAAGGTGTTCTTCATGCTGCGCAACCACGGCCTGCTCACCGTCGGCCAGACCGTGGCCGAGGCCTTCGTCGCCATGTACATCTTCGAGGCCGCCTGCATGGTGCAGGTGCGTGCCCAGTCCGGCGGCGGCGAGCTGATCCATATCGACAAGAAGATCCTTGCCATGGCCCAGGCCCAGGTGGCCAAGGTCACCCTTGGCGGTGGCGGCGCGCTGGCCTGGCCGGCGCTGCTGCGCAAGCTAGATCGCGCCAACCCGGGTTACGACGCCTGAACGCGCCCATCAGCGCATCCCCCCGCATCTGCGTCTTCGGCGCCGGCAGCATCGGCTGCTACATCGGTGGCCGCCTGCAGGCCGCCGGCGTGGCGGTGCAGCTCATCGGCCGGTCGCGCCTCGCGGCCGAGCTCGACCGTCACGGCCTGCATCTCACCGACCTCCATGGCGCCGACCAGCGCGTCAGCCGCACCGCCCTGCATTTCGCCACGACGCCGGATGCGGCGGCGGATGCGGACCTCGTACTGGTCACGGTGAAGTCCGCCGATACCGCCGAAGCCGGTCGCGAACTCGCCGCCGTGCTCAAGGCGGATGCCGTGGTGGTGAGCTTCCAGAATGGCATCGGCAATGCCGAAGTGCTGCGCCAGGCCCTGCCGCGGCACACGGTGCTCGACGGCATGGTGCCGTTCAACGTCCTCAATCGCGGCTGCGGCTCCTTCCACCAGGGTTCGGAAGGTCATCTCGCGGCGACCGATCATCCGGCGCTGCGCGCCTGCCGGGGGCTGTTCGACCTCGCCGGCCTGCCGCTGGACCTGCATGCCGACATGGTGGCCGTGCAGTGGGCCAAGCTGCTGCTCAATCTCAACAACCCGGTCAACGCCCTTTCCGACAAACCCCTGCAGGAACAACTGTCGCAGCGCGCCTATCGTCTCTGCGTGGTGCTGGCACAGCGCGAGGCCCTGGGCCTGCTCGATGCGGCGAAGATCAGGCCGGCCAAGCTGACGCCGCTGCCGCCGCACTGGATTCCCCTGATGCTGGGCCTGCCGGACGCCGTGTTCCGCCGCGCCGCCAACAAGATGCTGGAGATCGATCCTCTGGCACGCTCCTCCATGTGGGAAGACCTGCAGGCCGGGCGCACCACCGAGGTCGACTGGATCAACGGCGAAGTGCTGCGCCTGGCCGAACGCCTCGGCCGCCAGGCGCCGGTCAACGCAAAGCTGCTGGCGCTGATCCGCGAGGCTGAAAAAGGCGGGCGCCGCGAGTGGAGCGGCGAGGCCTTGTTGGCGGAGTTGCGTGCGGTGGTCTAGCTGATGACGATTCCATAAAGGGGAGCTTGTCCGTGCGTCTCAAACACCTCGTTGTACTGCTGCTGCTGGCCTTGGTCGGCTACCTGCTGTTCTGGCCGGTGCCGGTCCAGCCGCTGGCCTGGACCCCGCCGTCCGCGCCCGCCTATGCCGGGCCTTATGCGCCCAACGATGCCCTGGCCAGGGTCGAACACCTGGGCGTGAATGCCGGCGAAGGCCCGGAAACGGTAACGCCCGACGCGCAGGGCCGCATGGTGGTCGGCTACAAGGACGGCCGCGTCGAGCGCTATGCCGCGGACGGTTTGAGCCACGAAACCCTCAACAACACCGGCGGCCGGCCCGAGGGCCACGCCTACGATGCGCAGGGCAACCTGGTCATCGCCGATGCCATCAAGGGCCTGCTGCGCCTGCATCCCGACGGCAAGATCGAGACCCTGACCAATAGCGCGGACGGTGTGCCCTTCGGCTTCACCGACGACGTCGCCGTGGCCCAGGACGGCAACATCTATTTCTCGGATGCGTCCAGCAAGTTCGGCACCGCCATGCTGGGCGTGGACGACGTCATCGAACACGGCGGCCATGGCCGCCTGCTCAAGTACGATCCCGCCAGCGGCAAGACCGCGGTGCTGTTGAGCGGCCTGCAATTCGCCAACGGCGTCGCCGTCGGCCCGGACGATGCCTACGTGCTGGTCAACGAGACCGGCAACTACGACGTGCTGCGCTACTGGTTGAAAGGCGACAAGGCCGGCAGCAGCGAAGTCTTCATCGCCAACCTGCCCGGCCTTCCCGACGGCATCAGCTTCAACGGCCGCGATACTTTCTGGCTGGCGATCTACGCGCCGCGCGACAAGCTGCTCGACGCCGTCGCCGGCCTGCCGTTCCTGCGCAAGATCACCATGCGCTTGCCGCAGGCGCTGATGCCCAAGCCGGAGCGGCATGCGTTCGTGCTGGGGCTGGATCTGAACGGCAAGGTCGTGCGCAATCTGCAGGACCCGCGGGGCGATAGCTTTGCGCCGATCACCGCGGCCAAGGAGGCCAATGGCATGCTGTATTTCGGCAGCGTGATTCGTTCGGAGTTCGCGCGGATGCCGGTGCCGAAGGCGGAGTAAGGCGATGGAGGATTATTTGTTCCGACCACGCGCCCGGACAATCGCCGCCGAACGCCTGCATGAATTCCTGGCGCTGTTCCCCGGGCTCAAGACCACGCCGCCGATACGCGCCGTGTCGACGACGCAGCCGAACGCGGAGGAGGCCTTGCGCGAGATCGTGCGCAGCCGCATGGAACTGCTCGGCCCGGTGACCGAAACGCAGCTTGCCGCGCCGCTGGCGCTGGAGAACGACGAAGTGCTCGCCGCGCTGTATGCGCTCGAAGCCGAGGGTGCCGTGATGCGTGGCGGCTTCACTGCGCCCACCGCGGCGGAGTGGTGCGACCGCCGCCTGCTGGCGCGCATCCATCGCTACACCCGCGAGCGCAAGCGCGCCGCCGTGCA
>NZ_JONR01000032.1 GCF_000711955.1 Nevskia soli DSM 19509 | reverse complement strand
AATGCCCGTATGGTGTGGGCGATGCTCACCAGCGGCGAGTGCTACCGGCCGCCAGCCTTGGCGGCCTGAACACTCAAACCATTTTCCAGGAGGCTCACCACAGGCAACGCGAAGCGCATGACGCGGCAGGGACCAATGGTCAGACCTGCGCCGGAGAATTCCGAGTAGCCCGATGGCGAGGATTTACGCCTCTCATCCGACAGAGAACCCGGCGCGCGCGAAGTCACCCTGCGGGCCCGAGAGCAAGTCAGCACGCTCTCACCAGAGGCCGGATATACGGATGCAACCTTGCTTCCCCTACCACCGCGCCAGCGCTTGCACTTTGGGAGGAGTCCATATACGGGCTACGAGGATGGATGTTCCGGAGTCACGCCATGTGATGGGCCAGATCCTTCGCTGCGCTCAGGATGACAAATCAGGTGTTGCGCGCGCGGATGCTCCACAGGCGCGCCAGTTCGGCGGTGCCATCGGCACCGCGCACCGCGCTGAAACTCTTCAATGCATCGTCTTTCTTGCCGGCCAGCAGCTGGGCGTAGCCAAGGTGCAGGCGCGCCTCGTCGGCATTGGCGAGGCTGCCGCGGGCAACGCCCTGCTGGATCAGCGCCAGGCCCTTGTCGTAGGAGCCGTAACCGACGTGGTCGAGCCCGGTATTGACCAGGCTGTCGCCGCCGGATTTCGCGGCCGCTTCCTTCTCCGCGGCGGCGAGGCCGGCTTTGTCCTCGGCCATCTTGCGGCCGATCATGGCCTTGAGCCGGTTCTGGCGGTCGATGTCGCCGGCGGCGCCCTTGCCGAGCAGGCCGGCGGCGGTGCCGCGATCCATGAAGCGCTGCGCCTCGCCCGGCAGGCCCGCCTGCAAGGCCAGCTCGGTGGCGTCGATGTAGTCGGCGGCGCTGGCCAGGGTATTGGTCTGGCTGCGCAGGCGGTAGACATCCAGGCTCAGGCGCGGGGAAAAGCCGGAGCGGCCGGACACGCGTTCGATCAGGTCGCGCCAGTAGCTGTCCTTGGGGTAGTAGTTGACCAGCTGGGTGAGCGCGGTGACATAGCCCGCAGTGTCGTTCTGCTTGAGGGCGCAGCTGGCGAGCAACTGTAATTGATCTTCGGTGGGCGACTTGCCGGCTTTTTCCGCCGCCGCCAATTGCACCGACAGTTCCTTGGCGGCATCGCCGTAACGCCCGGCCAGGTACAGCACCTGCGGCAGCAGGCTCAGCATGGCCGGGTTGGCGCCGCCTTCATCGCGGTACTTGCCGATGGTCTCGATCACCTTGGGATAGTTGTGCGCGGTGTAGGCCTGGCTGCTGATCGCTTCCAGCGTGGCCAGCTCGTCCGCCTTCGGCATCAGGCCCGAAGCCAGCGCCGATTCGAAGGAGCGGATGGCGGTGGCGGAATCGCCGGCGCCGCCGGCGGCAGCGCCACGCATGCGGTCGACGATGTAGTGCTCGTAAGGCGTGAGGTTGGCGATGTGGGAGGCCTCGTCCACCTTGGCCAGGGCTTCCTTGTACTGCTTCTGCTGCATCAGGTCGCGCGCGGCCTGCAGGGGTTTGCCGACTTCTGCGCGCAGGCTGCTGCCCTTGTCGGCGGCCTTCTGCTCGGCTACGGCGCCGCCGGTGAACACGACGAGGCCGAAGCACAGGGTGGCCAGCGCGGCACGGCGGCGCAGGCGCGAACGGGTGTGGAAGATCATGGGAGGAATTGCTCGTTGCCGACGATGCCGATCTGGCGGATGCCCAGGCGTTGCGCGGAGGCCAGCACCTCCGCGACATATTTGTACTCGGCCAGTTTGTCCGGGCGGATGTGGAATTCGGGCTGGCGCGGCTGCTGCGCCGCGGTGCGGATGTGATCTTCCAGCGCGGCGCGATCGGCCAGGGCGGTGCCGTCCCACAGGATGGTGCCGTCGAAGTCGATCTCGACGTTGACCACCGGCGGGGGCGATGCCGGCGGTGGCGGGTTGCCGACCGGCATGTCCAGTTTCACCGCGTGGGTCTGCACCGGGATGGTGATGATCAACATGATCAGCAATACCAGCATGACGTCGATCAGCGGCGTGGTGTTGATGTCGACCACCACGTCGGGTTCGCCGGAGCTGTTGGGGCTGCCCAGGTTCATGGCCATGGTTGTGTTTCCTCGATGGAGCGGCGCGCGGCAGTGCTAGCCGCGCGGCGGCGGCTCGGTGATGAAGGCGATCTTGACGATGCCGGCGCGCTGGCAGGTGACGACCACCTCGCCCACGGCACGGTAGCGCACTTCCTGGTCGCCGCGGATGTGGATTTCGGGCTGCGGCACCTGCACGGCGATGGCCTTCATGCGCTCGAACAGGGTGGGCAGGTCCGGCACCAGGCGTTCGTTCCAGAATACCTGGCCGTCGCGGTTGACCGCGATGATGATGTTCTCCGGCTTGGTCTGCGTCGGCTGGTTGCGCTCCGCCGGGAGCTGTACCGGCACGGTATGGGTCACCACCGGGATGGTGATCAGGAAGATGATCAGCAACACCAGCATGACGTCGACCAGCGGCGTGGTGTTGATCGAGGACATGACCTCGTCTTCTTCCGATGGCGAACCCAGTTGCATGGCCATGGCCTGTCTCCCCGCGCGCCGTGCTTCAGGCCGCCTGCTTCATCTGCGCTTCGACGCGGCCGCCGGAGAGCAGGACGGAGTGCAGGTCGGAGGAGAAGGCGCGGACTTTTTCCATCGCCGCCTTGTTGCGGCGGACGACCAGGTTGTAGCCCATCACCGCGGGCACCGCGACGGCCAGGCCGATGGCGGTCATGATCAGCGCCTCGCCCACCGGGCCGGCGACCTTGTCGATCGAGGCCTGGCCTGAGATGCCGATGGCGGTGAGGGCGTGGTAGATGCCCCACACGGTGCCGAACAGGCCGACGAAGGGGGCGGTGGAGCCCACCGTGGCCAGCACGGCGAGGCCGTTCTGCAGGCGGCTCTGGATTTCCTCGACGGCGCGGCCCACCGACATGGTGATCCAGGTGCTGAGGTCGATCTGCTCGACCAGGGTGCCTTCATGATGCTGGTTGGCGGTCATGCCGCGGTCGGCGATGTACCAGAACGGCGTGCCTTCCTTCAGCGCCGCCTTGCCTTCCTGCAGGCTACGCGCGCTCCAGAAGCGGCTGTTGGCCAGCTTGGCCTGGGCCATCACCTTCTGCTGGTCGATGATCTTCACCACCATGATGTACCAGGTGGAGGCCGACATGATCAGCATGATGACCAGCACGCCGCGGGCGATGGCGTCGCCGCCTTTCCACAGCGCGTCGAGACCGTAGGGATTGGCGATCTTGGCAATGCCGGCGTCCGCGGCGGGAGCGGCCGGCGCTTCGGCGGTTTGCGCCTGCGCCGCGGGGGCGACCAGCACCAGGCCCGGCAGCACGGCGGACCAGGCCAGCAGGAGGCCTGCGGAAAGCGACTTGAAGCGTGCGCGCAATGACATGGAAAAAACCTCCGGAGCGGACAACTCGTTTACTGCAATCAGCGGGGCAGCGCCTGCCTGGCCAGGGCGCCTTCGCTATTCGGGGATCTGCCAGGTGTATTTCATGCTGGCCCAGGCCTGTTCGGGGACGCCGTTGAAGCTGCCGGGGGTGAACTTGCAGCGGCTCAGCGCATTGCGCGCGGCTTCGTCGAGACGCGCGAAACCGCTGGTGGTCTGTACCTTGCTCTCCACCACCTTGCCGTCGGTGCCGATCATGAAGGCCAGCGTCACCGTGCCGCTCTCGCCCATGCGCAGCGAGGCCGGGGGATAGTCCGGCTCGCGGCAGTTGCGCTTGGCGTCGATCACCGGCGGCACATGCGCCGGACCATTGGCGGCGGCGCTGTGCACCGGCGCCGGCGCCTGCAACGGGCGCTGCGTGGTGACCACGGCGATGGCGGCGGGCGGCGGCGGTTGCTGGATGACGATTTCCGGCGGCGGCACGAAGGTCGGCACCGGCGGCGTGAACTTGGGCGGCGGCGGTGGCGGCGGCGGTTCCTTGGGATGGATTTCCTGCAGGATCTTGGTCTCGATCGGCGGCGGCAGCAGCTCGATGGTCTTGTGCGACAGGCCGGCGACCAGCAGGTAGACGACGGCCACGTGCAACAGGATGACGAAGCCGATGCCGGCGGCGCGTTGACCCTGGTCCTGGCGCTGACCCAACTGCATGACCTCGTCTCCTCCACGGGTCCGATCAGCGCAGGCGGCAATCGGTCCGCGAATATCCGGCGCCGACATCTGGAGGCCGGTCACCGTGTTAATTTCATATTATGGGATGATATTTTATATAATGGGAATTAATGAGTCAAGGGATTTGGCGTAAAAAATACGCACGCTCTTGCGCAAGTCCGCTTGCCGGCGTGGAGGTTTTTCGAAGGGAACTTCGACGCGACGCGCGCGATCGACACCGCCATGACGGCGTTACGGGATGGCCCTGTCCGCCGCGCGCCTTCGGGCGCGCGCGTTATCAGGACAAGGGAGCAGCGGCGGGTCCGGCGCTGTCGCGGCCTTCGAAGCGGTAACTGCCGGGGCCGGTGCGATACACGGCGTACTGGCCGTCCAGGCGCAGGAACTCCACGCCTTGCGGTTGCGCAGCGGGCCGCACGCCCGCGGCGGGCAGCCAGATTTCAGCGCTGCATCCCTGCGGGATGCGCGCTTCGAGCAGCAGCTTGCCCGCTTCGCGCTTCCAGTACGATTCGATGTTGCCTTGCGGTGCGCGCACCGTGCCGCGCACCCACTCGAGCCCGGCAGGCGGATTGGGCTTGATGAGAACCCTGGCGTAGCCCGGTTCGCCGGCGCGGATGCCGGCAAGGCTCTGGTAGAAGTACGAGCTGACCGAACCCCAGTAGTGGTGATCGTAGGAGCGCGAGGAGAGTTCCCAGCCTTCGGCCATGGTGGAAAGGCCGCTCTCCAGCCAGAAGCCCCAGCTCGGCATGGTGGTGCTGGTGGCAACGGCGTACGCGGTGTCGGCGTAACCGTAGTCGCCGAGCATGGTCATGACGTAGCGGCCGGCATAGACGCCGGTGCCGAGGTGGTAGCCGCGCGACACGATGTCCTCGTTGATGTGCCCGACCACCGCGGCTTCCTCGCCGGCCGGCACCAAGCCGAAGGCGACCGCCAGCACGTTGGGGGTCTCGGCGTAGGGACGGATTTCGCCGCTGGCGCTCTTGTTGCGGTACAGGTGCGCGGCGCCGTCCCAGTAGCGCGTGTTGTAAGCGGTCCGCACGCGCGCGGCCAGGGCGCTGTAACGTGCCTGGTCTTCGCTTTTGCCGAGCAGGCCGGCGCTGCGCGAGAGCAGGTCCAGCATGTGATAGTAGTAGGCCGTGGCGGTGGCGTCGACCGGGCCGCTGGGCTGGCGCATCGCCGCTTCCATCAGGCCGCCGGGCGGCAGCACGGCGGCGTATTCGCCGAGGAAGGGATTGTTGGGATTGTTGTAGGCCAGGCTGTCGGGCGTGAAGTAAGTCGCGGTGTAGTCGAGCAGCTTCTTCTGCGTGTCGTACATCTGCGCCAGGATCCGCCGGTCGCCGTAGGCCAGGTACATTTCCCAGGGCAGCACCAGGGTGGCCGCGTCCCAGGACGGCACCGCGCCCCAGATCATGTTCCAGCCCGGCGAGTTCTCGTAGCTGTAGTAGGGCGTGGACGGCACGATCTTGGGGATCTCGCCTTTCGGCGATTGCGCGTCGCGGAAGTCGCCGAGCCACTTGGTCCAGACCCGCGCCACGTCGAAGTTGATGACCGAGGCCAGCGCCGAAGCCTGGGCGTCGCCGGTCCAGCCGTTCTTCTCGTAGGTCGGCGTGTCGGTCTGGTTGCCGTACATGTTGTTGAGGATGGTCGCGCGCGCCGCAGCCTGGATGCGGTTGAGCAGCTCGCTGGAGCTTTCGAACGAGGCGTTCGAGCGCACCGTGGAGTGCATCACCTCGCCTTCCAGCGCGTCCAGCGTCGGCACGCCGGGGTAGCCGCTGACTTGCACGTAGCGGAAGCCCTTGTAGCTGAAGGACGGCGTCCAGCTTTCCGGGCCGCCGCCGGCGAGCACGTACTGGTCGGTCTGCAATTGGGTATCGACCAGGCCGCTGGCGATGGCCACGGTGCCGTCGGTATTGAGCTTTTCGGTCTGCACCAGGGTGATGTGGGTGCCTTTCGGGCCGGTGGCGGAGAGGCGCAGGCGGCCGGCGAAGATGCGGCCGAAGTCGAAGACGTAGATGCCGGGGCTGGGCTGGCTGACCGATACGGGGCGGATCTTGCCGACCACGCCGACCGGTTCCTGCGCGGCGGCGTGCAGGGCACCCTTCGGCCCGGCGACGACGTTGGCCGCGGCCCAGTGGCTGTCGTCGAACCCGCTGGCCTGCCAGCCGGCGGGCAGCAGGCGCGCATCGTGGTGCTCGCCGCCGAATACCGAGTCGTAGCGGGTGGGGCCATCCACCGTGCGCCAGCTGCCGTCGCTGGCGACGGTGAACAGGCGGCCGTCTTCAAGCCGCACTTCGAGCTGCGCCAGCAGCGCCGGAGCCGCATGCCAGGGCGCCATGTGCCAGTACCATTCGCTCGGCTCGGTGGCGCCGTACCAGCCATGGCCGAGTTCGGCGCCGAGGACGTTGTTGCCCTGCGCCAGCAGGGCCGTGACATCGAAGCTGCGGTACAGCACGCGCTTGCCGTAGTCGGTATAGCCGTCCTGCAGGGCTTCGCCGATGGTGTGGCCGTTGAGACTGACGCGGGGCAGGCCGCCGCCGGCGACATAGAGGCGGCCCGAGGCGACGCGGCCCGGCAGGTCGAAGGCCTTGCGCAGCAGCGGCGCGGGCGTACCGATCGGCAGCACCAGGTCCTTGTCCGGCACGCCGGCGGCGACCTGCAGGCCATCGGCGGTGACGGTGCCGCCGGTGAAGGGATTGGCGCCGCCGGCGAAGTCGGCGTGGAAGTCCTGCCCGCCGCCGGCCTGCACCGACACCGCGTGGATCACGGCGGCGTCCGCCGCGGACGCGATCATGCCGATGGTGCCGCTGGCCTGGGCGGCGTCGGTCAGCGTGTCCACCGTGGCGCCGTCGACCGAGGTGACGAGGCTGCTGCCTTGCGCATCGACCTGCAGGACGTGCTTGCGCGCCTTCCACTCCGCCACCGTGGCGGACAGGCTGATGGTGCGCAGGGTCTGGATGTTGACGCGGGAGCTGCTGCCGCCGGCGTAGCGCCGCACCTGCTCCAGCAGGCGCACCTGGCCGCCGTCGGTGCTGAGCTTCCACAGGTAGGCTTCGCCGTAGGTCTTGCCGACCGGGCGGGCGCGGAACAGGAAGCCGAGTGCGTTGCCGTTCAAGGTGAAATCGAAACTGATCCGCGCGTCGTGCCAGTCGTGATCGGCATTGAGGCGGCCGGAGATCCACTGCGCCGACCAGTCCTTGGACTCGAGCAGGCCGCTTTCCCACCAGGAAGGCTCGCTCCATTCGGAGGGGCGGCCCTGCCCGTCCCACACCCGCACCTGCCAGTAGCAGCGCTGGCGCGAAACCAGCGGCGTGCCGGCATAGGCGATCTGCGAGGAGTCGGTGGAAGCGATCTCGCCGCTGTCCCACAGCGCCGCCGCGGGCAGCGCGTCGACCGAGGCGGCGACACGGACCTGGTAGGCGCTCTGCATGCCGTCGCCGTCGCTGTTGGGCAGATGCCAGGACAGACGCGGCCTGGGCACGTCGATGCCCAGGGGTTCGCGCGCGTACTCGGCGCGCAGTTCATAAGGTGTGGACTGCTTCGACACCGGCTCATCCTGCGGCGCGTCGGAGGAACGGGCAGCGCTGTCCGCCGGCAGTTGCGCGGTCTGGGTGCAGGCCGGCAGCGACAGGCAGGCCGCCATCAGGGCGACGGTATGAAAACCCAGGCGGGAACCGCACCGGAAACTGTTCAAAATGGCTTCTCCTCCAACCGGGGCGTCCGCTCGGGCGGCACCCTTGTGCATTGCATCCGTTCCGGCGCCGCGGCGCAATCTACTTCTTCGCCTTCAGCAGGCCTTGTTTGTCGAGCCACGCGCCGAACTGGTCGACCCAATGGTCGCTGTCGCCACCCTGCTGCTTCATGCCGAAGCCGTGGCCGCCCTTGTCATAGATGTGTGTCTCCACCGGGTGGCCGGCCTGCTGCCAGGCCGCCTGCAGCGGCTGGGCGCCGATGTCGGTCAGGGCGTCGTCGCTCGCGGCGGCGATGAACAACGGCGGCGCATCCTTGGGCACCTTGCCGATGTCCCAGGGGCCGGGGTAAATCGCGCCGGCAAAGTCGGGACGGCTCTTCGCGTCGTGCTGCAGGGCGATGCCGGTGACGACCACGCCGCCGGCGGAGAAGCCGAGGATGCCGACGCGGTCGGGCACGACATGCCACTCCTTTGCGCGCTGGCGCACCAGGCGCATGGCCTGCTGCGCGTCGGCGATGGCCGGAGGGCCGAGGCGCTTCATCTCGTCGTTGATGCCGGGACCGAACAGCGGCGCCAGCAAGGCGCCGAGCTGGCCGGCGAAGTCGCCGTCGTCGGCGGGCGTCGGCATCACCCGGTAGCGCAGGACGAACGCGGCGATGCCGTGGGCGCTGAGCCAGCGGGCGACTTCCAGGCCTTCGGTGTCGATGCTGAGGAAACGGAAGCCGCCGCCGGGACAGACCACGATGGCGGTACCGGTGGCAGTGCCGGCTTCGGGCAGGAAAGGCTGCAGCGTCGGTCGCGTGACGTTGCGCACCACGCGATCGCCTCCGGGCATCTCGGTATCCTGCTCTTTCAGGTCCGCGGCGCTGGCGCCCGGCGGCAGGCCCTGCCACACCGGAATCAGGGGCGCCGCTGCGGCGACCGGAGCGTCGGCGCCGGCGCCCGCCGCGTACGCTGCCAGCAGGACACCGAACGCGCCAACGCCGAACTTCATTGCCGTTGCCGCCATGCACCGTCCTCCCTGTCCCTCCGCCGTCCTCGTACTACGCCGTACCATGTTCTCAGAACCTGCCGTCGAGCGAGACGCCGAAGAAGCGGTAGGACTCGGTGGAGACGGCCTGGCCGACGGTGTCGATGCCCGGTGAGGTCGCCGAGGCGAACAGGTAGGGCGAGAACAGGAAGGCCGGATTGTAGGCGTTGAAGATGTTGCGGCCGAAGAACGAGATGCCCCACTTGTCGTCGGGATCGCGCAGGCCGATGCGCATGCCGACGATGGCGTGGTTGCCGGTGTGGTCGCGGGTATCGGTGGAAGCCTCGTAGCGGATATCGGTCTTGTAGACCACGTCGGTCGAGATGAAGGCGCTCATGTACTGGTTGAGGTCACGCTGGTAGGTCGGCGTCAGGGTGAACTTGAACTTGGGCGCGGCGATCAGCTGGGTGCCGCCCACGTCTTCGAGCGCGCCGGTGGTGTTGGGGCAGTTCGGACCGACCTGCGAGCAGCCGGTGAGGTAGCCGTGCGGATAGGTGACGCGGTTGTAGATGAAGCCGCCGTTGAGGATCAGCCCCGGCGCCAGGAAGCCGAACAGGTCCAGCTCCGCGCCCTCGGTGAGCACGTGCGGGATGTTGTTGGGGATGGAGCCGTTGGCGGTGAAGACGGAGGACTGGAAATCCTTGATGGTGGTGTGGAACAGGTTGAAGTTGGCGGCGAAGGCGCCGCGCAGCAGCGTGGTCTTGACGCCCGCCTCGTAGTCCATCGGGTATTCCGGCTTGACCAGCGAGATCGAGGCCGGCGTCGGCAGCGATACACCGCTCGTGCTGATGCCGGGCACGACATTGGGCGGATTGAACACGATCTGCGGGCCCTTGTAGCCGCGCGAGGCGGTGGCGTACACCATCATGTGCCTGGTGACGTCGTACTGCATGCCGCCGCGCCAGGAGATGTTCTTCACCGCGTCGGCGCCGTTGAGCGGTTCGTTCAGGGGAACCGAGGCCAGCGTGGCGCTATTGAACAGGGATGCAAGAGGCGGGGCGACGAGGCCCAGGATCGGCGCCAGGTTAGCCGAGACGCCGAGGTAGGAGGTTGACGACATGCCGACATCGTCGCGGGTGGCGCGCACACCGGCGATCCAGCGCCATTTGTCGGTGACGCGCAGGGTGGCTTGCCCGAACAGCGCCGCGCTCTTCAGGCTGGCGACGTACTCGTTGGGCTGGTACAGCGCCAGCGTGTCCTTCAGGCAGATGCCGAGGCCGGTGCAGGGCGAGATCGGCACGAATCCCGATAACAGCGAGGCCAGGGTATCCCCGCCGATGGTCTGGCTGAGGAAGTTCGGCACATTGGACTTGGAGTAGAAGAAACCCGCCACGTACTCAAGCTGCTGCCCGGTGGGCGAGGCGATGCGCAGCTCCTGCGAGATGACCTTGTTGTCGAAGGTATTGCCGTTGCCGAAGTAGTTGCCCGGCAGGCCGTCGACGTCGATGACGCCGTTCTGGGTATAACGGCGGCCGGCGGTGATCGAGGTGACGGTGAAGTCTTCGAACTTGTAGTCGATCTGCGCCGACAGGCCCCAGGCGCCGCTCTTGTTGTAGGTGGGATCGGCGCCGCAGGCGGTGCGCGCGTCGTACGAAGCGATGGTGCCGCCGCAGCCGGGGATCGGCACCGGCTGGCCGGTGCTGGCGTCGTTGTAGCGCGAGAACAGGATGTAGAGCTGCTGCGTGGTGCTGGACTTCTCGTAGTCGCCGATCAGGTTGAAGCTGAGTTCCGGCGTGGGCTCCCACAGGAAACGCGCGCGCGCGCCATTGACCCAGGCGGTGCTGTCCTCGTTGCGCGGGACGTTGTGGATCAGCCCCTTCTCGTAGCTCTGGCCGACGCTGATGCGCAGCGCCGCGTCGCTGCTGATCGGCAGGTTCACCGCGGCCTGCAGCAGGCGGTGGCCGTATTCGAAGCCCAGGTCGGCATGGCCCATGACCTCGAACCTGGACGGGTCCGGCGCATTGGTGGTGACGCTGATCACGCCGGCCGAAGCATTCTTGCCGAACAGGGTGCCCTGCGGTCCGCGCAGTACTTCGATGCGGCTGACGTCGAACAGGTTTACCGCCGGCGCCTTGCCCAGCACCACGCCGTCGGCGACGTAGGACACGGCCTGTTCGGCGGTGACGCTGAAGGAGTTGGTGGAGATGCCGCGGATGCTGATGCGCGTGTCGGGATTGCCCGGCTCGCCGTTGGTCTCGATGGCGGGGACGGCGCGGCTCAGTTCGCTGACCTGGGTGATGTTCTGCGCGCGCAGCTGCGCCTGGTTGACCACCGTCACCGCCAGAGGCACGTCCTGCAGCTTTTCCTTGCGCTTCTGTGCCGTCACCACGATTTCGTCGATCTTGGTGACCTTGCTTGCGCCGGAACCGGAGCTGGCGTTGTCAGAGGCGGCATCCGCCGGCGCCGGCGCGGGGGCCGCGGCAACCGGGGTGGACGAGGACTGCGCGGTATCCGCGGGCGGCGGCTCGTCGGCCGCAACGCGCAGGGCCGGCCACAGGCACAGCAGGGCGGTCAATCCGCAAACCGGCAAAGCCGGGGTGACACGACGCGTGCGTGCGCTCTCGCTGCCAGCTCTCATACCGCCTCTCCTCCCTCGTTATGGATGCTTCTCCGGCACCGGCCTTGCCGACAACAATTTCATTAGCCGTATGTATAATGAAAATAATCATAGCGCATGCCGGACGAATGTCAAACGCTTCATCGACGATTCACGCTACAACCGCGTCCGTGGCAGGCGCGGCATGGTCGCGTGCGCACGACGGGCGGCGACGGCGATGAAATCCAGTTCCCGCACCGTGCAGAAGGAGGCTACCCGCGCGGCGATCCTGCAGTCGGCGCTGCTGGTCTTTTCCGAACGCGGCTTCGACGGCAGCTCGACCCGCGATATCGCCGCGCATGCCGGCGTGCACCACGCGTTGATCAAGTATCACTTCGGCAGCAAGGACACGCTGTGGCGCGCGGCGGTAACCTTCCTGTTCGAGCGCCAGGCCGCCGAGATGAGCTTCGACATGCCGCCCGGCAAGCTCGACACGCGGCAGCAGCGCCGCGACTACGCGCGCCTGGTGCTGCGCCACTACGTGCTGTACTGCGCGCGCCATCCCGAGCACGCGCGCCTGATGATGCAGGAGAGCCTGCGCGACAGCGAACGCCTGCAATGGGCCACCGATACCTTCATCGCCGGCATTGCCCGCGGCTCCGAGCGCTTCGTGCGCATGCTGCAGCGCGAAGGCGTGCTGCCGGACGTATCGGTGCCGGCCCTGGTCTACATCATCGTCGGCGCGGCGCAGCCGTTCTACACGCTGGCACCGGAGGTGCGCCGTGTCTGGGGCATCGACCCCGCCGCCGACTCGGTCATCGCCGCGCATATCGACGCACTGCTGGCGGTGCTGGTGCGCTGACCGGCGGTACGGAAACGCCGGTTCAGCGGTGCGCAGCTGCCGGCTGCGGCACGATGCCCATGCCCGCGCGCAGTCGGCTTATCGATACCACGAGGTACCTGATCGAAGCGCCGGCGCGGAATGCCCCGATGTGACCGGGCACCAGGACTGAATGTTCGGGACATTCGCCAACCCGCGCGCGGATCAGCGCGACGAGATCGCCGAAGTCCCCTTCCGGTCCCGCCCCGGTCACGGGCTCACAAGCCTCAGTCCGCGCGGCAGACGAAGTTCCCGGCCTGGTCGCTGGAGCCCTTGCCGGTCCAGTGCGCGGTCTTCGGATACGGGCACAGCGGACGCGTCCGCACCGGGTCGCCGGGCGGGAAGCCGAGGAACTGCGCGTAGTCGTTGGCGTACTTGGTGGCCAGGATGTCCGCCGGCGGTGTCTTCTTCTCGATCCACTGCGTCAGAGAACCCAGCATGTCGAAGGCGTTGGGGCCGGGGCCGGCGAGGCAATGGCTCATGCCCGGGACCAGATAGAAGCGCATGAATGCATCGGTGGCCGGGCCGCCCACCTTGGCCCGCACCTGCTGGTAGTAGTCGATGCTGTTCAGCGGCGAGATCGCCGCGTCGCCCCAGCCGTGGTACATGATCAGCTTGCCGCCGCGCTTGGCGAAGGGACGCAGGTCCGGCTGGGAGCTGAGGATGGAATCGGTGCGCGCCGAAGCCGTGGCGAGGTCCTTGTCGAAGTCGAGGCTGGACAGGCTCCAGTCCGGCTTCTCGAACACCATGTTGCGGAAGAACTCGGTGGAGAAGAACGCCTGCTCCGAGGTGGGGCCGGTGATCCACTGGTTCCACTGCACCGCCTCGCTGCCCGGCGGGAATCCGGGTCCGAGCGACTTGCCGGTGCGCGGGCTCTTCGGGCCCTGGTAGATCTTGCGCGCGGTCTGCACCTGCGCGGCGGTGAGGCAGTCCTCGCGGTCGCCCGCCGCGCACTGCACCGTGGCCGGATCGAACTTGCAGCGGCGCGGGTCTTCCAGCACGCCGTCCTTGACGCCGTCCAGCGCGTCGCACTTCTTCATCACCGCATCCTGCAACACGCTCAGCTTGGCAGCCGGCAACGTGGCTTCCGGCGTGGCGGTGTTGGCCAGGGTGTTCCAGGCGAACTGGCCCATCAGGCGGGTCCAGGGATTCGCCGGCGCGCCGGCGATGATGCCGTCGTAGTCCTCGGGGAAGCGATAGGCTTCCATCAGCGCTTCGCGGCCGCCGTCGGAGCAACCTTCGAAGATGGCATGCTGCTGCGCCTTGCCGTAGTAGGACAGCAGCAGGGCCTTGCCGGTCTCCGCGGTGAGATGGTTGGCGCGGTAGCCATAGTCCTTCATCTTTTCCGGCTGTCCCAGCGCCCAGTCGGCACCGACTTCGTTGCCGCTGCCGTCGCCGCTGTGGCCGCCGTCGGTGCCGGCGGCGACGTAGCCCCTGGCCACCGCGCCGCGCATGTAGATGTAGGGCGAGGTGAAGGTGCCGGCGTAGCCGCCGTTGCCGGCGCCGATGAACTTGCCGTTCCACTGGTCCTGCGGCGGCAGCCACACTTCGATGCGGATCTGCGAACTGGGCGTCGGCGCCAGCGTCGCCTGGACGCGGCAGAACGCGGCCTGCACCGGCAAGGGCGGCACGCCCTTGATGCCGAGGTCGAGTGTGTCGGTCGGCGCCAGCGACTGGGCCGCATCGACGTGCACCGCATCCATCTTGAAGTTCTGCAATGCCGCGCAGGCGGCATCGGCCGGGTTGACGGTCTGCGCCACCGGAGCCGCGGCGACAGCGCCGCTCCCTGCCTGGGCGAAGTGGCTGGCGATGGCCGCCAGCCTGGCGTCGCCGGCGGTGGCGGGGGCGGCGCCCGCTTCGGGCGAGAACTCCAGCAACTGGTCGGTCTTGCTCGTATAAGCCGGCCATGCGGCGTGACCGGCCGCAGCGGGCGTGCCGGTGGCGGCGAAGGAAATCCAGTAGTCGCCGACCAGCTGCGCCATGGCACGGTCGGCATCCGACACCGCTTCGCCCGTCGCGGCGAGATTGCCGAAGACGTAGGGCACATCGGTTGCATGCGGCGCGCCTTTCAGCGACTTGCGCTTGCCTTCGGCGACATAGTTGAAGCGGTACAGGTAGGTATGGTCGTGGTCGCCGCCGGCGTCCGCCGCGCCGGCGAGGAAATGCGCCGGCTCGACGAAGATGAAGTCGTTGGCGAAGTAGGTGTCGAAGGCATCCTTGCTGCCGTAGGCCGCCTTGATCTTGTCCAGGTCGGGAGCGAGGCGCGGCGAGAACTCGGCGATCATCGGCCGCAGGAAGAAGCTCGGCAGGAAGCCCAGTTCGTTGCTGTTGGCACCGACGATGTACGGCACCTTGGCCTGCTTGCCGGCGGCGAAGCCGCCCGCCACGTCGCCCGTGACGATGCGGCCGTCGACCATCGGACCGCTGTACGTGGCCTTCTCGTTTTCGAGCATGCTGATGCTGCCCAGCACCTTGGCCGCCGGCAGCGCGCGCAGGGCGGCGAGATCGTCGCCGGCCACGCCGGCCTTGACGGCGAAGGCCTTGGCCACGGTCTCGGCCGGAACCGGAGTGCCGACCGGCACCGGGGTCTTGCCGTCGCCGCGCAGTTGCGGCCAGATCGAGCGGCCGCCACCGGAGGAGACGATGGCCTTGTGGAACAGGCCGCGCGCCTGCGGCGCCAGCATCAGGATGTTGACCGACTCGCCGCCGGCTGATTCGCCGTAGATGGTGACGTTGCCTGGATCGCCGCCGAAGGCGGCGATGTTGCGCTTGACCCATTGCAGGGCCGCGATCTGGTCCATGAAACCGTAGTTGCCGACCGGGGCGTCGGGGCTTTCCACGCTCAGGGCCGGATGGGCGAAGAAGCCGAAGCGGCCGAGGCGGTAGTTGAAGCTGACCACCACCGCGCCGCGCGCGGCGAGCAGGCCGCCGTCGGTGACCTTGGCGGTGCCGGAGCCGCTGACGAAACCGCCGCCGTGAAGCCATACCAGCACCGGCAGCTTCTTGCCGGCATTGGCCGGAGCCCACACGTTCAGGTAAAGGCAGTCCTCGCTCAGCGGCTGGGTCGATGCCGTCTTGTCCCAGGACATGCGGTTCTGCATGCAGTCGTTGCCGTAACGGGTGGCGTCTCGCACGCCGCTCCAGGCTTCGGGTGCAGCCGGCGCGCGCCAGCGCAACGCGCCAAGCGGCGGCGCGGCATAAGGGATGTTCTTGAACGAGGCGATGGTGCCTTCATGCACACCCTGCAGCGCACCGCCGTCGACATGCACCACGTCCTGCAGCGCATCGGCATGCAGGATCGCCGGCATCGCCAGGGTCGCCGCGCCAAAAACGGCCGCGCACCAACCCGCCCACATCGAACCCGTCCTTGTCGGACGCTTGCTGCTCGCCATCGCCGCCTCCATTTGCATGCACCGTGGTTCGCGGTCGATGCGGGGCCTCGCGCAATGCCTTGCGCAATCGAGCCGGATCGAACGGCGCTGCCGTCGCTTCACCGTTCCTGCCGCCCTGCGTCGCCGCTTGTCGATGCTTTGATTAACCATTTGTATAATGAGTTTTATAATAGTCTATCCGGCATGAATGTCAAAAAAACCCGCACGCCGCGCGGCAAGCGCGACAGCACGGATGCCGAGGCCGGCACCGGCGATGCGCAGACCACTCCACCCAACTCCCGCACCTTGCAGAAGGAGGCGACGCGGGCGGCGATCCTGCAATCCGCCCTGCTGATCTTTTCCGAGCGCGGCTTCGACGGCGGCTCCACCCGGGACATTGCAGCGCATGCCGGCGTGCATCACGCCCTGATCAAGTATTACTTCGGCAGCAAGGACACGCTGTGGCGCGCCGCGGTGACTTTCCTGTTCGAACGCCAGGCCGCCGAGATGAGTTTCGATCCGCCGGCCACGGCCGTCACCGCCAAAACACACCTGAGCCGCCGCGATCATGCGCGCGAAATCCTGCGCCAGTACGTGCTGTACTGCGCGCGCCATCCCGAACACGCGCGGCTGATGATGCAGGAGAGCGTGCGCGACAGCGAGCGCCTGCAATGGGCCGCCGATACCTTCATCTCCGGCACGGCTTCGCGGGCCGAGCGCTTCGTGCAGATGCTGCAGCGCGAAGGCATATTGCCGGACGTATCGGTGCCGGCCCTGGTCTACATCATCGTCGGCAGCGCCCAGCTGTTCTACACGCTGGCGCCGGAAGTCCGGCGCGTCTGGGGCATCGACCCCGCCGACGAGGCGGTGACCGCCGCTCACATCGAAGCGCTGCTCGCCGTACTGGTGCGCTGAGCGATCTCCTCGACGATGCGGCGGTGCGCGGCGAGATCCATCGGATACAACGCCACCAGGCCGGCCGAGATCAGGCCGCCGATCAGCGGGAACCAGAACATCATCTGCTTGATGCCTTCCAGGGTTTCGGGCGACTGCGTCGCGTTGGGCGCGTAACCCACGTGCGTCAGCGCCAGGCCGAGGAAACCGGCGCCCAGGCCGAGAGCCGCCTTCTGGCCCAGCGTGGCCAGGCCGAAGACCATGGACTCGGTGCGCACGCCGGTGCGCCATTCGCCATATTCCACCGTGTCGGGCAGCATCGACCAGTAACTCACGATGTAGGCGCCGGTGCTGATCGCCTGCAGGCTCAGGGCGACGAACAGCAGCGGCACCACGCCGTCGCCGAAATGCCAGAGCAGCAGGCCGGCGATGCCGGGGATCGAACCCAGCAGCCAGGCATTGCGCTTGCCGACCCGCCGCGCCACCAGCGCCCATAGCGGCGCGCACAGCGCCGCCAGCAGGGCGACGAAGGCCAGCGCGCCGCCGGCCAGTTCGGCCTTGCCGATGACGTACTTGAAGTAATAGACCAGGTTCTTGCCGAACAGGGTGTTGCAGAAGGAGGAGATGACCACCGAGCCCAGCACCACCAGCAGGGCGCGGTTGGCCAGCACCGAGCGGAGAGCCGCCAGAATCGGCGGCCGCACCACGGACGGTTCCGCCGTCTCGTCGGCGTCATAGCCTTTGGTGGCCCAGGCCACCAGCAGCAGGATCAGGGTGGCGAGCGTGCCGAACACCACCGCCAGCACCACCCAGCCATGGCGCGGCGCCTCCGGAGTCGACAGGGCTTTCACCACCGGCAGGGTCAGGGCCGCCACGGCCACGGCGGACAGGGTGGCGAAGACCATGCGGAAGGCAGTGAGGTTGGTGCGGACCTGGGCGTCGCGGGTGACGCGCGCGAACAGCGAGGCATAGGGAATGGAGATCACCGCATAAATGGTGCGGAAGGCGATATGGGTGGCCGCGGCGAAAACCACCGAGGCCGTATCGCCACCGGCCGGCCCCATGAACATGGCGGCGAACAGCAGGCCCAGCGGGATGCCGCCGAACAGCAGATAAGGACGGTAGCGGCCATAGCGGCTGCGCGTGCGGTCCGCCAGCAGGCCCATCAGCGGGTCGAGCAGCGCATCGACGATCAGCGCCGCCATATAGATGGTGCCCGCGGTGGCGGCCGGCAGGCCGAGCACGTCGGTATAGAAGAACAGCAGGTAGAGCGAAGCCGTCTGCCAATAGAGATTGAAGCCGAAATCGCCGGCGCCCAGGGCGATCTTGCGGCCCAGATTCATATTCGGGCTCATGCCTTTTGCGGTCATCACGAAACACTCCTCCCGGGGTCGGCTGACGTCTTTCGACGATTTTATTCACCGACTGTATAATGAGACTTCAGTGTATCTCAAACGCGACCAAACCAAAATGTCCAAGCTCTGGATCGGGGTGCAGCAGAACCGCTTCGTCGACGGCGCCGGCCGGCACGTCATCCTGCGCGGCCTCAACGTCGGCGGCGATACCAAGGTGCCGTATCCCGACGGCGGCACTCATCATCCCAGCGACTTCTCCGACCATCGCACGGTGAGCTTCGTCGGCCGCCCCTTCCCGCCGGATGAAGCCGACACGCATTTCGGCCGCATCGCCGGCTGGGGCTTCAATGTGATGCGCCTTCTGGTCAACTGGGAAGCGGTGGAACACGCCGGCCCCGGCCTTTACGACCGCGACTTCATCGAGCATATCGGGCAACTGTGCGAGCGCGCCCAGGCCTTCGGCCTGTCCATCTTCATCGATTTCCACCAGGACGTGTGGAGTCGCATGTCGGGCGGCAGCGGCGCCCCCGGCTGGGTGTTCGAGAAGCTGGGATTGGACTTCCGCAAGTTCGATGCCGCCGGCGCGGCGCACGTGATGCAGCACCGCTACGACTATTCCAGCCCGGTGCTGCGGCAGGAAGAGCGCTACCCGATGATGAGTTGGGCGCTGAACTATCTGATGCCGGTCAACGGCATCGTCTGGACCGCATTCTTCGCCGGCGCCACGCTGACGCCGCAATGGCTGATCGACGGCCGTAACGTGCAGGACTACCTGCAGCAGCATTACTTCGGCGCGGTGCGGGCCATGGCGGAGCGTGTGCGCGACCTGCCCAATGTGCTGGGCTTCGACAGCCTCAACGAACCGGGCCAGGGCTGGATCGGCCAGCGCCTGTCGGGGTCACCGCAGGAAGAAAGCACCTTCGGCCCCCCGGCGCTGCGCCAGGCACCGGCGTGGACGCCGCTGGACGGCCTCAAGGTGGCGCGCGGCCTGAGCGTGTCGCTATCGACAGTGACCGGCACGACCCCGGACGGCGAGCCGGTGCGCGCACAGGTGCCGGTGAATCCGGGGCGCGTCTCCATCTGGCTGCCGGGCGTGGCGGATCCGTTCGAGCAGGCCGGCGCCTGGAAGCTGGAGAACGGCGAGGCCGCGGCGCTGGATGAAGACTTCTTCTGCCGCGGCCCGCAGGGCCCGCTGCGCCTGGATCGCGACTGCATGGCGCCGTTCTTCAACGGCGTGGCGCGCACCATCCGCGAGGTGCGGCCGGACTGGCTGCTGTTCGCGGAGATCAATCCGCACTCCATCATCCGCGGCGGCACTTTTCCCGCGGACATGCCCCCGGCCACCGTCAACGCCAGCCATTGGTACGACATGGTACTTTTGTGGAGCAAACGCTTCGACGCCGGCATGACGGACGCGCAAAGAAAGGAACTGAAAGAGCGCTACCGCTTCCAGCTCGGCTATCTGCGCAGTCTCGGCCAACGGCTCAACGGCGGTGCGCCGACGCTGATCGGCGAATTCGGCATTCCCTACGACGTCAACGACGGCGAATCCTTCAAGCGCTGGGCGCAGGGTGAGCGCGGCGCCGGGGTATGGGAGGCGCAGTCGCAGGCGCTGGCGCTGACCTACGAAGTTCTGGACGAATTGCTGCTCTCCTCCACCCAGTGGAACTACACCGCCAGCAACCGCAACGACCTGCGCATCGGCGACGGCTGGAACCAGGAAGACCTGTCGGTATATTCGGACGACCAGCGCTCGGCCGGGGACGGCCTCGACGGCGGCCGCGCGGTGGAGGGCTTTTGCCGGCCCTATGTGCGCTGCACCCAGGGCGTGCTGTCGCTGATGCGCTATGACGCCGCGGTGCACAGCTACACGCTGGAGTTCGCGGCCGATCCGGCCATCGATGCACCGACGGAAATATTCGTACCCGCCGGTCTTGGCGCGATATCGGTCGAGAGTTCCGTCGCCGTGGAGTGGCAGCACGACGCTGGCGCCCAGCGCCTGTCGATACGCGCGACCCAGGCGGGTCCGCTCAAGGTCACTCTGCGCTTCGGCGGCGACGCTGCCGTGCAGAACAGCCGTGGGCATGGCTGAGCCGATGCGGCCGGGCAGCGCCGCCCTCGGGCTGGTGGGCGATATCGGCGGCACCAATGCGCGCTTCGCGCTGGTGGCCCTGGATCAGCCGCTACCGCGGCTGCTGGCACCGGAAAGCCGGCCCACCGCCAAGTACAACGACCTGGCCGAAGCGGCGGAGGCCTATCTGCGGGAGCAGTGGTACCTGGGACGACCGCTGACGGCGAGCATCGCCGTGGCCGGCCCGGTGCGGCACAATGCCGCGCGGCTGACCAACCTCCATTGGTGTATAGAAGGCGGCGCTTTTGCCCGGCGGCTGGGGCTGGCGCACGCCAGCGTGATCAACGATTACACCGCGCTGTCGCTGGCCTTGCCCTGGTTCGCCAGTGCCGATCTGGCATGCATCGGCGGCCCGGCCCTGCGGGTGGACACGGCGACAGAGGATTGCCGGGCGGTGGTAGGGCCGGGTACCGGCCTCGGCGCTGGCATCCTCCACGCCGTCGGTGGATCGATGCGCCCCATCGCCAGCGAGGCGGGGCACGCCAGCTTCGCGCCGCAGGACGAGGAGGAGATCGAGATCTGCCGCGTGCTGCTGCGGCGCTGCGGCCGGGTGTCGAACGAGCGCATCCTCTCCGGTCCCGGCCTGCAATTGCTGTTCGAGACGCTGGGCGAAATTCACGGCGTGGCGCCGGAACCGCGCAGCGCAGCGCAGATCGTGGAGGCGGCCTGCCGCGGTGATCATCCGCTGAGCCTGCGAACGGCGCAGCGCTTTTGCGCCATTCTCGGCGCCTATGCCGGCGACGTGGCGCTGATTGCCGGCGCGCGTACCGGTGTATATCTTGCAGGCGGCATCCTGCCGCGCATGGCGGGCATCCTGGCGCAGGGGCAGTTCCGCGCACGGTTCGAAAACAAGGCGCCGCTGCAGCACCATATGGCGGGCATTCCGACACCGCTGGTCGTGCATCCCTACCCCGGCCTGCTCGGCGCGGCGACACACCTGTGGAACGCCATGCAGGCATGATTGGCTGCATCATGCTTGCGGCGTACCGGCTGATGACTCCGACCACCATCGGCTGAAATACCCGCCGCGCAGAAACAGCGCGGCCTTGCGGCAAGATCGACAACGAACCACGAGGAGCAAGCAGCATATGCCCGTCATCACCTGTAACGAGGATCTGCGCCGCCTGGCGATGCGCCGCGCGCCGCGCGCCATCTTCGACTACGCCGACCGCGGCTCCTACGACGAATCCACCCTCCGCGCCAACCGCGCCGATCTCGATGCCCTGAAACTGCGCCAGCGGGTGATGATCGATGTCGATACGCGTGTGCTGCGCACGCGGCTGGTCGGCGAGGAGGCGGCGATGCCGGTGGCGCTGGGTCCCACCGGACTGACCGGCATCATGCACGCCAACGGCGAGATCCTGGCGGCGCGCGCGGCACAGGCATTCGGCGTGCCCTTCACCCTCAGCACCATGTCGATCTGCTCGATCGAGGCGGTGCGGGCGGCGGTGGAGAAGCCGTTCTGGTTCCAGCTTTACGTGATGCGCGACCGCGGTTTCGCCGCATCCCTGATCGAACGGGCCAAGGCGGCACAGTGCTCCGCGCTGATGCTCACCGCCGACCTGCAGATCCAGGGCCAGCGCCATCGCGACATCAAGAACGGCCTGACCGTGCCGCCGCGCCTGACCCTGGCCAACCTGCTCGACATCGCCACCAAGCCGGCCTGGGCGCTGCGCATGCTGGCCAGCCCGCACAAGAATTTCGGCAACCTCGCAGGCTCGGTGCCCGGCGGCAAGGGTTTGACCACGCTGTCGCAATGGATCGCCGGCCAGTTCGATCCGACGCTGAGCTGGAAGGACGTGGCCTGGGTGCGCGGCCTGTGGCCGGGAAAGCTGATCGTGAAAGGCATCCTCGATGCCGACGATGCGCGCGCGGCGGTCGACAGCGGCGCCGACGCGGTGGTGGTGTCCAACCACGGCGGCCGCCAGCTCGACGGCGCACCGTCTTCGATCTCCGCCCTGCCCGACATCGTCGATGCAGTGGGGCAGCGCACCGAGGTGCTGTTCGACAGCGGCGTGCGCAGCGGCCAGGACGTGCTCAAGGCGATGGCGCTGGGCGCGCGCGGCACCTTCATCGGCAAGGCCTTCCTCTACGGCCTCGGCGCCATGGGACAGGCTGGCGTGCATACCGCGCTGGAACTGATCCACAAGGAGCTGGACGTGAGCATGGCGCTGACGGGTACCCGCAACGTTGCCGACATCGACGGGCGCGTATTGTGGAAGCCAGGTGTCCGGAGCTGAGCGGCGCTATTGAATCTGGCTACAATCGGAGCGCAATGTCCTCCGGATCGACCAGGTTATTCAAAATGCATCGGCAGCGGTCTGGGCGGCCTGCGCGTTCAGAGGCGGCCAGGTGAGCGGCGCTACACCGCGCAGACCGGCAAGCGAGGTTTTCCAGGTGTTCCTGCGTCTGGGGCTGACTTCGTTCGGCGGCCCCATCGCCCACCTGGGCTACTACCACCGCGAGTTCGTCGAACGACGCCGCTGGCTGGACGAATCCCATTACGCCCAGTTGCTCGCCCCCAGCCAGTTCCTGCCGGGACCGTCGAGCACCCAGTTCGGCTTCTGCGTGGGCCTGCTGCGCGCGGGCTGGCGCGGCGCGCTCGCTGCCTTCCTCGCTTTCACCCTTCCCTCGGCCCTGCTGCTGTTCGTCTTTGCCCGCTTCAGCCCGGCTTTCGGCGGCCCCTATGGCGAGGCCCTGCTGCAGGGACTGAAGCTGACCGCCGTGGCGGTGGTGGCGCAAGGCGTGCTGGCGATGGCCCGCACGCTCACCCCGGACCGGCCGCGCATATTGCTGGCCCTGCTCAGCTTGGCGCTGGTCGTGGCGACCGGGAGCGGCTGGTCGCAGCTTGCGGTGATCGCGTTGGGTGCGGCATGCGGCCCGCTGGCCTGCCGTTCCGTCGGTCCGCGCATCGGCGCAGCGCTGCCGCTGGACTACGGGCGCGGGACGGGCGCGGCCTTGCTGGCGCTGTTCGCGGTGTTGCTGCTGGGCTCCTGGCTGATTCCCGCAAATGCGCCTCTGCTGCTGCGGGCCGCGGCGGCGTTCTACAAGACCGGCTCGCTGGTGTTCGGCGGCGGCCACGTGGTGCTGCCCTTGCTGAAGCAGGCGGTGGTGGAGCCGGGACTGCTCGGCGAGAGCGATTTCCTGACCGGCTATGGCGCGGCGCAAGCAATGCCGGGACCGATGTTTTCGGTGGCCGCCTTCCTCGGCGCGCGCCTCGATCACGGGCAGGGTGGTGCACTCGGTGCGGCCGTCAGCCTTGGCGCCATCTTCCTGCCCGGCCTGCTGCTGGTGTCCGGGGTGCTGCCGTTCTGGAACCGGTTGGCAGCGAATGCAGGCGCGGCGCGCTCCATGGCCGGGGTAAACGCCGCCGTGGTCGGGTTGCTGGCCGCGGCGCTGTACGATCCCTTGTGGATCAGCGCGGTGCATGCGCCGGTCGACATCGGCATCGCGCTGACCGGCCTGTTGCTGTTGCTCACCGGCCGGGTGCCGGCACTGGCAGTCGTCGCCTGGTGTGTGGCGGGCCGCCTGTTGGCCACCGCCGCCGGCTGGTGAGCGGGCCTAGCCGCTGTTGCGCAAGCCCGCGGCGATGCCGTTGATGGACAGGTGCGTACCACGGCGGACGCGGTCGTCCTGGTCGCCGTCGCCGCAGCGCCGCAGCAGCTCAACCTGCACATGGTTCAGCGGATCCAGGTAAGGGAAGCGGTTGCGGATCGAGCGCTTGAGCAGCGGATTGGAATCCAGCAGCTCCTGCGTTTCGGTGATCCGCAGCAGCGTGCCGATCGCGCTGTCCCGCTCGGCGGCGATACGTTTGAAGATCCCTCTGCGCAGCGTCTCGTCCTTGACCAGGGCCGCGTACCGCGAGGCGATGGCCATATCGGTCTTGGCCAGCACCATGTCCAGGTTCGACAGCAGGGTGGAGAAGAACGACCACTCGCGGTACATCTCGCGCAGCCTTTGCAGGCCATCCGCCGGATGACTCTTGAGGAAGGCGCTCACTGCGGAGCCGAAGCCGTACCAGCCCGGCAGCATGACGCGGGATTGCGACCAGCTGAAGACCCAGGGGATGGCGCGCAGGTCGGTGATGGCGGTGGACTTCTTGCGCGAGGCGGGGCGCGAGCCGATGTTCAGGTCGGCGATCTGCGCGATCACGGTGGATTCGCGGAAGTACTGCTCGAAGCCTTCGGTCTCGTAGACCAGGCTGCGGTAGGCGCGGAACGCGTGCGCTGAAAGCTCGTCCATGACGGCGAGGTATTCCGCCTTCGGCGCGGCGTCGCGCGGCGCCAGGGCGGTGGCTTCCAGCGTGGCGGCCGCCAGCACTTCCAGGTTCCTGCGGCCCACTTCGGGGTTGCCGTACTTGGCGCTGATCACCTCGCCCTGCTCGGTCAGGCGCAACTGGCCCTGCACCGCCCCGCCCGGCTGCGCCAGGATTGCCTGGTAGCTGGGGCCGCCGCCGCGGCCGACCGAACCGCCGCGGCCGTGGAACAGGCGCAGCCGTAAGCGGTGCCGGCGGAACACTTCGAGCAGGCCGATCTCGGCCTTGTACAGCTCCCAGCCCGAAGTGAGGAAGCCGCCGTCCTTGTTGCTGTCCGAATAACCCAGCATCACCTCCTGCGCGTTGCCGCGCGAAGGCAGCAGGCGGGCATACTCGGGCAGGCTCAGCAGGCGCTCCATCACGCCGCTGCTGTTCTGCAGGTCGGCGATGGTCTCGAACAGGGGGATGATGTTGACGTCCAGCACCTGCTCGCCCGGGCGCAGCAGGCCTGCTTCCTTGGCCAAGAGGGCGGCTTCGAGCAGATCGGAAACGCCATTGGTCTGCGAGATGATGCAGTTGGGCACCGACTCGGGGCCATAGCGCCGGTGCGCCTGGTAAGCGGCCTTGAAGATATCCAGTTCGGAGCGGGTCTCTTCCGAGTAATCGACATAGGGCGAAACCAGGGGCCGCGTGGTGGCCAGTTCCTGGCGCAGCAGGGTGATGCGCGCTTCCTCGTCGAGCTCCGCATAACCGGTGCCGGGCCGGGCCACTTCCATCAATTCGCCGACGACGCGGGCATGCACCTCGGAGTTCTGCCGCAGGTCGATGGGCGCCAGCGAGAAGCCAAAGACGCGCACGGCGCGGCGCAGCTGCCGCAGGCGGCCGCGGGCCAGCGCCATGGCGCCGTTGGCGCAGAGCGAACGATGAATGACATCCAGCTCTTCCGACAGTTCGGCCACCGCGGTGTAGGCCGTCGCCGGCGCCACCGTCTGGCGCGCCGAGCCACGGCGCGGCTCGAAGCCGAGCAGGGCGGCATGAGTGGCCCAGACGCGGGCGTGGATGCCGGTGATGGCACGCCGGTAGGGTTCGTCGCCGCCATGCGAGGACTGGTCCGGCGCGCGTGCGGCCAGTTCGGCCAGGGCCTCGGACGCGGGCGACAGCCGCTGTGCCAGCGACAACTGCGAAGCAAGCGCCTGCAGCTCATCGAGGTAATGGCGCAGCGCCACTTCGGACTGCATCGCCAGCGCCTTTTCCAGCACCGGCGCGGTGACGAAGGGATTGCCGTCGCGGTCGCCGCCGATCCAGCTGCCGACGCGCATGAAGGACGGCAGTTCCACTGCGTCCCAGGCCGGATCGCGTTTCGCGAGCTGGTCTTCCAGGCTGGCGTAGAACTTGGGCAGCTCGCGCAGGAAGGTGTAGTCGTAATAGGTCAGGCCGTTCTCGACCTCGTCGATCACCGACAGCTTGACCAGGCGGCGCATGCGGGTCAGCCACAGCGTCAGCACGGCGCGGCGCAGGGCGTCGGCGTTGGCTTCCTCCTCCTCCGGCGTCAACTGCATGCGGTCGCGCTCGTTGAGCAGGCGGGCGATCACCATCTGGCAGTTGAGGATGCTCTTGCGCTGCACCTCGGTGGGGTGCGCGGTCAGCACCGGGCTGATCAGGGCGCTGTCGAAGAAGGCGCCCAGTTCGGCCCGGCCCAGGCCGGCGTCGTAGGCGCGGTCGATGGCGCAGGCGATGCTGCCTTCGCGCGGCGCGGACTGCGCGATCAGGTGGGCGCGCGAGCGGCGGATGTGGTGCTGGTCCTCGGCGATGTTGGCCAGGTGCGAGAAGTAGCTGAAGGCGCGGACCACCTGGATGGTCTGGTCGTGCGACAGGCCGCGCAGCATCTCCTCCAGCTCGGCGCGCGCCGACTCATCGGCATCGCGATGGAAACGGATGGAGGTCTGCCGGATACGCTCGATCAGCTCGAACGCGGCATCGCCCAGCTGGCCGCGCACCGTGTCGCCGAGGATGCGGCCGAGCAGGCGTATGTCCTCGCGAAGGGGGTCATCCTTGTCCTGGTCCTGGCTCATGTCGGTCCTGGTTGCCGAAATACGGGAACAGCCAGCAAGAAACCGGCCGGGACCGGGAGGATAACTTGACTGCTCCCGCGCAGCCATCGGCAAGCAGGCGGACCGCGATCACCCTCACGCCGTCAGGCAGCGACGGGTTGCGCCCTGGAGCGGGCCTGCACCGCGAGGCGCAGCAGCGCCGCCCGCGGCAGTTCGTCGATGCCGTCGCCGAGCTGCGGCAGGTGCTCGGTCAGCTGTTCGCGCATGCGCGGCGTCCAGAATTTTCCGATGTGGTCGGCAATGCCGGCCACCGCCGCGGCAGGCTCCTCGGCGCCCACGAAAAAAGCACCGATATCGTTCGCCATCTCCGCCAGCCGTTCGACGTTCATCTGGTTCCCTTACTGTGTTATTTGGCGATGGCCGCTTCGCTGCCGCTGCCGGCGAGCAGTTCCTGCTGGCGTTCGCTGAAGGTGCGGTAGCGCTTCTGCCATTCCGAGGGCTGGCTGACCCGCACCGCCTGCACCGCGGTGACCTTGAACTCCGGGCAATTGGTGGCCCAGTCGGAGTTGTCGGTGGTGATGACGTTGGCGCCGGACTCGGGGAAGTGGAAGGTGGTGTAGACCACGCCCGGCTGCACCCGATCGGTAACGCGCGCGCGCAGCACCGTTTCACCGGCGCGGCTCTGTACGCCGACCCAGTCGCCTTCCTGGATGCCGCGCTCTTCGGCATCGTGCGGATGCAGTTCCAGGCGGTCTTCGTCATGCCAGGCGACATTGGCGGTACGGCGGGTCTGCGCGCCGACGTTGTACTGCGACAGGATGCGGCCGGTGGTGAGGATCAGCGGGTACTTGGCGTTGACCTTCTCGCGCGTGGCCACGTACTCGGTGATGAGGAAGCGGCCCTTGCCGCGCACGAATTCCTCGACGTGCATGATCGGCGTACCCTGCGGCGCTTCCGCGTTGCACGGCCACTGGATGCTGCCCAGCTGGTCCAGGCGCTCGTAGCTGACGCCGGTGAAGGTGGGCGTGAGGCTGGCGATCTCGTCCATGATCTCGGACGGATGCCTGTAGTTCATCGGATAGCCCAGCGCATTGGACAGCAGTTGGGTCGTTTCCCAGTCGGCATAGATCGCCTTGGGGCGCATCACCTGACGCACGCGCGAGATGCGGCGCTCGGCGTTGGTGAAAGTGCCGTCCTTCTCCATGAAGGAGGAGCCGGGCAGGAAGACATGGGCGAACTTGGCGGTCTCGTTGAGGAACAGGTCCTGCACCACGATGCATTCCATCGCGCTCAGGGCGGCGGTGACGTGCTGGGTGTCGGGATCGGACTGGGCGATGTCCTCGCCTTCCAGGTACAGGCCCTTGAATTCGCCGTCCAGAGCCGCCTCGAACATGTTGGGAATGCGCAGGCCCGGTTCGGCGTTGAGCGGGACGTTCCAGGCCTGTTCGAACTGGCCGCGGGCCTCGCCGTCGGAAACATGGCGGTAGCCGGGCAGCTCATGCGGGAAGGAGCCCATGTCGCAGGCGCCTTGCACATTGTTCTGGCCGCGCAGCGGATTCACACCGACGCCGTCGCGGCCGATGTTGCCGGTGGCCATGGCCAGATTGGCGATGCCCATCACCATGGTCGAGCCCTGGCTGTGCTCGGTGACACCCAGGCCGTAGTAGATGGCGGCGTTGCCGCCGGTGGCGTACAGCCGCGCGGCCGCGCGCACCTCGGCGGCGGGGACGCCGGTCACGGCTTCCATTTCCTCCGGCGAGTTGCGCGCCTCGGAGACGAAGGTCCTCCAGCGATCGAAGCTGTCCTTCTCGCAGCGCTCGGCGGCGAAAGCCTCGTTGACCAGGCCCTCGCTCACCACCACGTGGGCCAGGCTATTGACCAGCGCGACATTGGTGCCGGGGCGCAGCTTGAGATGGTGGTCGGCCTGGATGTGCGGCGAACGCACCAGGTCGATGCGGCGCGGGTCGGCGACGATCAGCTTCGCCCCCTGGCGCAGGCGCCGCTTCATCTGCGAGCCGAACACCGGGTGGCCATCGGTGGGATTGGCGCCGATGACGAGGATCACGTCGGCCTGCATCACCGAGTCGAAGGTCTGCGTGCCGGCGGACTCGCCCAGGGTCTGCTTCAGGCCGTAGCCGGTGGGTGAATGGCAGACACGGGCGCAGGTATCCACGTTGTTGTTGCCGAAAGCGGCGCGCACCAGCTTCTGCACCAGGTAGGTTTCCTCGTTGGTGCAGCGCGAGGAGGTGATGCCGCCGACGGCACCCTTGCCGTATTTCTGTTGGATGCGCTTGAATTCGGACGCCGCGTGGGCAATCGCCTCTTCCCAGCTGACGATGCGCCAGGAATCCGTGATCTTGGCGCGGATCATCGGCGTGGTGATGCGGTCGGAATGCGTGGCGTAGCCGATGGCAAAACGGCCCTTGACGCAGGAATGCCCGTGGTTGGCGTGGCCGTCCTGGTTCGGCACCATGCGCACCACTTCCTCACCCTTCATCTCGGCGCGGAACGAGCAGCCGACACCGCAATAGGCGCAGGTGGTGGTGACGCTGTGCTCGGCCTGGCCTTTCTCGATCAGGGTTTTTTCCGACAGCGTCGCCGTCGGGCAGGCCTGCACGCATGCGCCGCAGGAGACGCACTCGGAATCGAGGAATGAATCGTCCTGGCTGGCGGCGATCTTTGAATCGAAGCCGCGGCCCTGCACGGTCAGGGCCAGCGTGCCCTGCACTTCATCGCAGGCGCGCACGCAGCGCGAGCAGACGATACACTTGCTGGCGTCGAAGGTGAAATAGGGATTGCTCTCATCCTTCTCGGCCTTGAGGTGGTTCTCACCCTCGTAGCCGTAGCGCACTTCGCGCAAGCCGACCACGCCGGCCATGTCCTGCAATTCGCAGTGGCCGTTGGCGGGGCAGGTCAGGCAATCGAGCGGATGGTCCGAGATGTACAGCTCCATCACGCCGCGGCGCACGTCGGCCAGCTTCTGGTTCTGCGTCGTCACCTTCATGCCGTCGGCGACGAGGGTGGTGCAGGAGGCCGGCAGGCCGCGCATGCCTTCGATCTGCACCAGGCACAGGCGGCAGGAGCCGAAGGCCTCGAGCTGCTCGGTGGCGCAGAGCTTGGGAATCTTAAGGTCGGCAAGCGCGGCGGCGCGCATCACCGAGGTACCCTCGGGCACGCTGACCTGGCGCCCGTCGATGGTCAGGGTGACCAGCTTCTCTTCCGGGCGCCCCGGGGTGCCGTAATCCTTTTCGACGATCGACAGCATGACGGCAATCTCCTAGGGCCTGTTAACGTTGCGGAAGTCTTCGGGAAAATGGTTGAGGGCGGACAGCACCGGGAATGGCGTCATACCGCCCAGGGCGCAGAGCGAACCGGCCAGCATGGTTTCGCAGAGGTCGCGCAGCAGCACCTCCTGCTTCTGCTCCCCGGCGACCAAGCGGTCGATGACCTCCACGCCGCGGGTGGAGCCGATGCGGCAGGGTGTGCACTTGCCGCAGGACTCGACCGCGCAGAATTCCATGGCGTAGCGCGCCTGCGCCGCCATGTCGACCGTGTCGTCGAACACCACGATGCCGCCGTGGCCGACCATGCCGCCGATCTTGGCGAATTCCTCATAGTCCAGCACCGCGTCGAACTGCGAGGCCGGGATGTAGGCGCCGAGGGGCCCGCCGACCTGCACCGCACGGATCGGCCGGCCGCTGTAGCTGCCGCCGCCGTAGTCGTAGAGCAGTTCGCGCAGGGTAATACCAAATGCTTTCTCGATCAGGCCGCCGTGCTTGATGTTGCCGGTAAGCTGGAACGGCAGGGTGCCGCGCGAACGGCCCATGCCGTATTCCTTGTAGAACGGCGCACCGCGGTCGAGGATGATCGGAACCGAGGCGTAAGTGATGACGTTGTTGATCACCGTAGGCTGACCGAACAGGCCCTTGATCGCCGGCAACGGCGGCTTGAAGCGGATCTGGCCGCGCTTGCCTTCCAGGCTCTCCAGCAGCGAGGTCTCCTCGCCGCAGATGTAGGCGCCGGCGCCGAGCCTCACTTCCAGGTCGAACGCGCGCTTGCTGCCGAGCACGTCCTGGCCCAGGTAGTTGCGCGCATAGGCGGTGGCAATGGCCTGGTTGAGCGTGCGGTAGGCGTGCGGATACTCGCAGCGCAGGTAGATGTAACCGCGGGTGGCGCCCACCGCCATGCCGGCGATGGTCATACCTTCGATCAGGACGAAGGGATCGCCTTCCATGATCATGCGGTCGGAGTAGGTGCCGGAATCGCCTTCGTCGGCATTGCAGACGATGTATTTCTGCGAGCCCTCGGCGCCGAGCACGGTTTTCCACTTGATGCCGGCCGGGAAGGCGGCGCCGCCGCGGCCGCGCAGGCCGGAATCGGTCACTTCCTGCACGATGGCCGGGGCAGCCATGGCCAGGGCGGCGGGCAGGCCACGATAGCCGCCGTGCACCAGGTAATCGTCGAGGCTCAGCGGATCGGTGATGCCGACGCGGGCGAAGGTCAGGCGTTCCTGGTTCTTCAGGTAGGGATGGTCGGCCAGTGCGCCGAGCGCCAGCGCGTGGGTGCCGCCCTGGAGAAAGCCGGCGTCGAACAGGCCGGCGACGTCCCTGGCCTTGACCGGGCCGTAGGCGACGCGGCCGGCGGCGGTCTCCACCTCGACCATCGGCTCCAGCCACAGCATGCCGCGCGTGCCGTTGCGCACCAGCCGGATCTCCACGCCGCGCCGCTGCGCTTCCGCGATGATCGCCTTGGCCGTGGCTTCGGCGCCCAGCGACAGAGCGCTGGCGTCGCAGGGGACGTAGAGGGTGGTGGTCATGCGGCACCCCGTGCCGAGGCGAGCAACTCGTCGAAGGTTTGCGGATCGACACGCCCGTGCAGCTCGCCGTCCAGCATCAACGAGGGGCCGCAGGCGCAGTTGCCCAGGCAGTACACCGGCTCCAGCGTGTAGCGGCCATCCGCGGTGGTGCCGTGGAAGTCCACGCCGAGCCGGCTTTTCACGTGCTGCTCCAGCGCCACCGCGCCGAGCGACTGGCAGGCCTCGGCGCGGCAGAGTTGCAGAACCTGCTTGCCCGGCTTGGTCGAGCGGAAGTAGTGATAGAAGGTGATGACGCCGTGCACCTCGGCGCGCGTCAGGTTCAGTTCCGAGGCGATCAGCGTGACCGCGCCGGGCGGCACATAGCCCAGCGCATCCTGCACGCCGTGCAGCACCGGCAGCAGCGCACCGGGCAGCGCGCGCAGCCGCACGATCACTTCCAGCACCTTGGCCCGCTCCGCCGCCGCCAGCGGCCTGGCGGCCGGCATGGGATGCAGCGCTTGTTCCTGCAACTGCCCTTTCATCAAAGACCTCGACAATCCGGACCCGCGATGGCGGTTCTGTTCGATTTCCAAGCGGGCCGCGGCGCTGCTGCAAGGGTCTTCTCCTGCCGCGAGCGCCCGCATGGACTACTTGGTATCGATCGTTCGAAAACGGGCGGCCGGCAAAAAAACCCGCACCCGTCCTGGGCAGGAAGTGTGAAGTAAACGCCCTCCCCTTCTCCTTGACCACGGTCAAGCGGGCGTATCGATTTCGCAACCCGGATGCTTGACCGCGGTCAATGCGGCATCGCAGAGCGATCCGTATATTCGCCCCAAGTCCAGGAAGGCCGAATAACGCAGCGGTGCCCGGCAATGGATCCGCCGTATCGCCGACCGACGACGCGCGGACAACCGGCGCGGGCGCCTGTCGATTAAGCCGATCCGGCGAGACCTGTCCTGGCGTCGCGACCCCATCCCGGGTTCCTTCGCCATCCGACCATGACTACAGGAATGCGATGAACGCCAATCCCCTATTTTTCGCCGCCACCGCACAGGTCGACGAGGCCGCGGTGCAGCCGCTGCCGAATTCGCGCAAGGTCTACGTTCCGGGTCCGCGGAGCGATATCCAGGTGCCGATGCGCCGGATCAGCCAGTCCGATACACCGGCCTCGTTCGGCGCCGAACGCAACGCGCCGATCTTCGTCTACGACACCTCCGGCCCCTACACCGACCCGCAGGCCGCCATCGACATCCGCTCCGGCCTGGCCGGGCCGCGGCTGCCGTGGATACTGGGACGCAACGATACCGAGGAACTGGCCGGACCCAGTTCACGCTTTGGCGTGGAGCGGCTGCATGATCCGAAACTGGCCGAGCTGCGCTTCAACCTGCAACGCAAGCCGCGGCGCGCCCTGGCCGGGCGCAACGTGTCGCAGATGCATTACGCGCGCCAGGGCGTCGTCACACCGGAGATGGAATTCATCACCATCCGCGAAAACCTGTGCCGCCGGGAATACCTGGAGCAATTGAAAGCTTCGGGCCCGACCGGGGCGGAGCTGGCCCGGCTGATGGGCCGCCAGCATTCCGGCCAGTCCTTCGGCGCGCGCATACCGGACGAGATCACCCCCGAATTCGTGCGCGAGGAAGTGGCGCGGGGTCGCGCCATCATCCCGGCCAACATCAACCACCCGGAAATCGAGCCGATGATCATCGGCCGCAACTTCCTGGTGAAGATCAACGCCAACATCGGCAACTCGGCAGTCACCTCATCCATCGGCGAGGAAGTGGAGAAGATGACCTGGTCGATCCGCTGGGGCGCCGACACGGTGATGGACCTCTCCACCGGCAAGCACATCCACGAAACCCGCGAGTGGATCATCCGCAACTCGCCGGTGCCGATCGGCACCGTGCCGATCTACCAGGCCCTGGAAAAGGTCAACGGCAAGGCCGAGGACCTCACCTGGGAAATCTTCCGCGACACCCTCATCGAGCAGGCCGAGCAGGGCGTCGACTACTTCACCATCCACGCCGGCGTGCTGCTGCGCTACGTGCCGATGACGGCGAAGCGCATGACCGGCATCGTCTCGCGCGGCGGCTCGATCATGGCCAAGTGGTGCCTGGCCCACCACAGGGAATCCTTCCTCTACACGCATTTCGAAGACATCTGCGAGATCATGAAGGCCTACGATGTGTCCTTCAGCCTGGGCGACGGCCTGCGCCCGGGCTCGATCTACGACGCCAATGACGAGGCGCAGTTCAGCGAGCTGCGCACCCTGGGCGAACTGACCAAGGTGGCCTGGAAGCACGACGTGCAGGTGATGATCGAGGGGCCCGGCCACGTACCGATGCACCTGATCAAGGAGAACATGGAGCTGCAGCTGGAGCATTGCGGCGAGGCACCGTTCTACACGCTCGGGCCGCTCACCACCGACATCGCGCCCGGCTACGACCACATCACTTCGGGCATCGGCGCGGCGATGATCGGCTGGTACGGCACCGCCATGCTCTGCTACGTCACGCCAAAGGAGCACCTGGGCCTGCCCAACAAGGACGACGTCAAGGAAGGCATCATCACCTACAAGATCGCGGCGCACGCGGCGGACCTGGCCAAGGGCCATCCCGGCGCACAGATCCGCGACAACGCCCTGTCCAAGGCACGCTTCGAGTTCCGCTGGGAAGACCAGTTCAACCTGGGGCTGGATCCCGACAAGGCCTGCGCCTTCCACGACGAGACCCTGCCCAAGGACTCGGCCAAGGTGGCGCACTTCTGCTCGATGTGCGGCCCGCATTTCTGCTCGATGAAGATCACCCAGGAAGTGCGCGACTACGCCGCCGGCCAAGGGCTTTCCGAGGCGCAGGCGCTGCAACAGGGGATGGAGGTCAAGGCCGTCGAATTCCTCAAGGGCGGCGCCCAGCTCTACAGCAAGGGCTGATGCCATGATGGAAATCGAGTTGAACGGCACGCCGCACATGATCCTGATCAGCCAGACGGTCTATGGCCTCATCGCCACGCTGGACCTGCTGGGCATGCGCCTCGCCGTGGCGGTCAATCGCGAAGTGGTGCCGCCGCAGCTGTGGCCGCAGCGGATCCTGAAGGAACTGGACCGCGTGGAGATCGTGCGCGCCATCGGCGGAGGTTGAAAAGCCGCACAGCCAGGGATGGCGCAAGCGAACGAGGCGGTGGCGATCACCGCTGATCCGTACAACATCCAGGAACACGACATGCTCATGAGCAAGCCGGAAGCGGCGCCAGCCGCACAGGAAAACCTGACCATCGCGGGCCGCAGCTATCGCTCCCGCCTGCTGGTCGGCAGCGGCAAGTACCGCGACCTCGAGGAAACCCGCGCCGCGACGGAAGCCAGCGGTGCCGAGATCATCACCGTGGCGATCCGCCGCGTGAACATCGGCCAGGATCCGGGCGCGCCGAGCCTGCTCGACGTGGTGCCGCCCTCCCGCTACACCATCCTGCCCAACACCGCGGGCTGCTATACCGCCGCAGACGCGGTGCATACCCTGAAGCTGGCGCGCGAGCTGCTCGACGGCCGCCAGCTGGTCAAGCTGGAAGTACTGGGCGACCAGCGCACGCTGTTCCCGAACATGCCGGAAACGCTGCGCGCGGCGGAAACCCTGATCAAGGACGGCTTCGAGGTGATGGTGTACTGCAGCGACGACCCGATCCAGGCGAAGCTGCTGGAGGAGATGGGCTGCGTGGCGATCATGCCGCTGGCCTCGCTGATCGGCTCGGGCATGGGCATCCTCAATCCCTGGAACCTGTCCCTGATCCTGGAGCAGGCACAGGTGCCGGTGCTGGTCGACGCCGGTATCGGCACGGCTTCCGACGCGGCGATCGCCATGGAACTGGGCTGCGACGGCGTGTTGATGAACACCGCCATCGCCGGTGCCCGCGACCCGGTACGGATGGCCCACGCCATGCGCCTGGCGGTGGAGGCCGGACGTGCCGCTTATCTCGCCGGCCGTATGCCCAAACGCTTCGCCGCCTCGCCCTCGTCACCCATGGCCGGGCGCGTTCCCGCGCTGTAGCGTTCAGCGCGAGCTGGAGCTAGTGACCGCCCTTGAGGCGGTCGAGGACCTTGTGGCGGAAGGCTTCGATCTCGTCGCGGTTGTCCAGGTCCAGCGAAAGCTTGGCCAGCAGGCGCTCCAGCGAAGTGGCCCCGGCCTGTTCGGCAACCAGGATCGAGGCCATCGGGCCGACGAAATGCGCCAGCTCCTGCGTCACCACGCGCATTACACTTTCCGGCAGCGCCGGGGCGGAAGCTTCGACCTGCACCGGCCCAGGCTCGGCACCGCCGCCGCTGCCGCCGAGCCGCTGCAGGATGACCGCCGTGTCCGGCAGCTCACCCTGCTCTTCCGATACATTGCCGGGATGGAAGCTGAAGCTCAGCGGCGGCCGGTTGGCGAGCGCGCGGATCACCAGCTCGCCGCGCAGTGTGAACAGGGTCAGGTGCACCATACGGCCGCGCAGCAGCCCGATCCGCGCCTGGCGCCGGTCGGGCAGGGTGAGAAACAGCGTACCGGTCGCGCCCTCCGCGCAGAGCTTCTGCAGGGCTTCGACCAGGGCCTGATTGCCGGCGCTCATGACGCGGCCCTGCCCGAAGGCATTCGAACGTGCATCAACGCTTTTGCAGACGCGCCATGGCGAGCTTCATGCTCTTGGCGAGCCGCTCGATGGCGCGGGCCAGATCGCCGATCTCATCGCGGCGGCCGACCTGCACGATGTTGTGCTCCAGCTCTCCCAGGCTGATCTGGTCGGCCACCGTGGTGAGGCTGCGGATCGGCGTGGTGAAGTTGCGCGACAGCAGGAAGGCGGCGATCAGCGCCAGGGCCATCGCCGGAAGCAGCATCAGCAGGATGAGGCGGTCGGCCTGTTTCACCGCCGCGCGGCTTTCGTCGTAGTCCTCCTGCACCACGTTGACCCAACCGGCCTCGGTCTTGGCCACGTGGGCGATGATGGCGCGGCCGTTGTCGATATAGGAGATGGGGTTCGGCTGACCGGCCTTGTAGGCGAGATACGCCGGATGATGACTGAAGTCGGGGAGTTCCTCGCGAATGTGCACGCGCGGGCTGGCGATGAGCGTACCGTCGCCCTGCATCAGGAAGGCATAGCCGGTCTCGCCGAAACGCAGGTTTTCGACCGACCTGGAAATCGAATCCAGGTCGGAGGCGACGGCCAGCACCGCCACCGTCTTCTGCGCATCATCGAGCAACGGCACCGCCAGGCTCAGCGCCGGCTTGTGCAGCGTGCGGCTGAAGATGACTTCCGAACCGTACGGCGCACCGGACAACACTTCCGTGAAATAGCGGCGGTCGGCAAAACTCTGCGGCTGTTTACCGTCGCTGCGCACCAGGTCGTTGCCGGACAGGTCGAGCACATGCGCATTGGAGATCCAGGGTTCGGCCGCCACCAGCACGCCGAGCGCCGCGGCGCCCGGCGCGGAACCGGGGCTGCGCATCGCCGGCATTCTGGATACGGTGCGCTGCACATCGAGGTTCAAACGCGTCCAGCCATCGACCTGACCGGTGAGACGGGCCGAGATCAGTTCCAGCTTTTCATCGGCGTTCTTTTCTTCGCGATGCTTGATGTAACCGTGCGCCAGTGCGCCGATCACCAGCAACGGCAGCAGCGTCACGGCCACGAAAACGGCCGACAGCCGTTCGAAGATTCCGAACCTGAATCCGGCGCGCTTCATTCCTTTCCCTCCCCCGCTCCTGCTCTGGCAGGAGGCTGTTATCTGACCGGACGCGCTGTGGGCAGTCCGGTGGCAATCTTATGACATCGACTTTGGCGGCTTGCCCATTTCACCTGGGTTGCGCGTCACTTGTCCCCCGGAAACGACGACACTGGCATGCTCCATGCGCTTCCCCCGCGGCACGCTGATGCCGGCGATGAAGCCGGCTATCGGCTTCTTTCACGTTGTCCCCGATTCGGCGCACTCAAGCCGGATTTCACCGTTGATCGGAATGGACATCGCTCGGGAGACCGGCGGGGCGAAATCGATTGCTGCGTTGGCGTCCTGCGCCGCGGCCACCACCTTGTCCGCAGCCTCGACTATGTTATCCGCGGCAATGATGGGTACATTCGACTGCGCCAGGATCTTCCAACCCAGTTCCTCGTTGGTCCCCTTCATGCGCACCACCAGCGCCACGTGCAGCTTCACCTGGCCCAGGGCTGCGACGATGCCTTGTGCGATCACGTCGCAACGCGCGATGCCGCCGAAGATATTGACCAGGATGGCTTTGAGCTGCGGATTGCGCAGCATCAGCTTGAATGCCTCGGCCACCTTCCCGGCGGTGGCGCCACCACCGACATCGAGGAAATTCGCCGGCCAGCCGCCGCTGAGCAGCATGGCGTCCATCGTCGCCATCGCCAGGCCGGCGCCGTTGACCAGGCAGCCGATGCTGCCGTCGAGCCGGATGTAGGGCAGATCGTGTTTCGACGCCTCGACTTCGACCGGATCTTCCTCGTCCGGGTCGCGCATGGCGACGATGTCCGGGTGCCGGTACAGGGCGTTGGCGTCGAAATTCAACTTGGCGTCGAACGCGACGACGCGATCGTCCCCGGTGAGGACCAGGGGATTGATCTCGGCCAGCGAGGCGTCGCTGCGGTCGAACGCCCGATACAGGCCCAGCATGAGCGCCCGGGCCTGCGAGGCAGCCCCGCCCTCGAGTCCGATGTTGTGGGCAATAGCCTCGGCCTCGCCGGCAGTCAGGCCGGTGGCGGGATCGATGAAAACCTTGTGGATCTTTTCCGGTGTGCGCGCCGCGACGCCCTCGATATCCATACTGCCTTCGCTGGAGGCCATCAACACCACGCGCTGGCGCGCGCGATCCACCACCATCCCGACGTAGAGCTCCTTGCGGATATCGGCGCCCTCCTCGATCAGCAGCCGCCGCACCAGGCGTCCTTCGGGGCCGGTCTGGTGGGTGATCAGGGTCATACCGAGAATTTTCGAGGCGTGCTCGCGCACTTCGTCGAGGGAGTGCGCGAGCTTGATGCCGCCGCCCTTGCCGCGGCCACCGGCATGGATCTGCGCCTTGACCACCCAGGTCTTTCCGCCCAGATCCTGCGCCGCCTGCACCGCTTCATCCACCGAAAAGCAGGGGATGCCGCGAGGCGTGGTCACGCCAAACCTGCGCAGGATCTCTTTACCCTGGTACTCGTGGACATTCATGCCTGTTCTTGGGACAGTTCACGGCGGCCCTCACGGAACGCGCGCCGGCGCATCCGCGAGGCCGTGTTCGAGCCAGCTTCAGCTGATGTCGTCGACCGGCTTGGCGCCCTTGAACTGGGTCGCGGCCTTGGCGGATCCTTCAATGGTGCGCCGGCGCATCGGCGCCAGCAGGACCTTGGCCGCGATACCCGCCGCGATGGTGATCGAGGCCGCCAGCAGGAACACGCGGTCCCAGTTGCCGCCGACCGAAAGCACCGAGGCCAGCGGCACCAGCAGGGAGGCCGTGCCCTTCGCCGTATACAGCGTTCCGGCATTGCCGGCGGCGTACTTGGTGCCGAAGGTATCGGCGCAGGTGGCGGGGAAGATCGAGAAGATTTCGCCCCAGAACAGGAACACCAGCGCGGCGAAGGTCATGAAGGCGTAAGGGTTGTGCCCGAAGTTCATCAGACCCAGCATGGCCAGTCCTTCGCCGATGAAGACGAAGCACATGGTGTTCTCGCGTCCAAACCGGTCCGAGATGAATCCGCACAGCGGCCGGGTGAAGCCGTTGCAGAGATTGTCGATCGACAGGGTCATGGTCAGCAGCGGCAAGGTGATGCCCAGTACGCTGACCGGCAGCTTGGCCAGACCGTAATCCTTGGCGATCGGGCCGATCTGCGCCGTGGCCATCAGGCCGCCAGCGGCGACCGCGACGAACATCAGGTAGATCAGCCAGAACACCGGGGTCTTCAGCATCTGCACCGTGGTGTAGTCGACCTTGGTGACGACGATGTTCGAGCGCAACGTGAAGTTCTTCGGCGGCTGCGGCCGCACCATGAACAGGGCCAGCATGAAGATGACCACGCCCTGGATGATGCCGAAGAACAGGAAGGCGTGCTCATAGCCTGAACTCTGGATCATGTTGGCGATGGGAATGACGGTGAGGGCGGCGCCCGCACCGAAGCCCGCGGCGGTCAGGCCGGCGGCGAGGCCGCGGCGATCCGGGAACCACTTGAGGGCATTACCCACACAGGTGCCGTAGACGCAACCCGCGCCGATGCCGGAGACGACCGCGGCGGTATACAGCAGCGCCAGGGTATCGGCATAGGAATTCAGAACCCAGCCCACGCCGGCGAAGATGGCGCCGATGGCAATGACCGGACGCGGCCCGAGCTTGTCGACCAGCCAGCCTTCGACCGGAACCAGCCAGGTCTCCACCAGCACGAAGATGGAAAACGACAACTGGATCGCCGGCAGGCCCCAATGGGTTTTCGCGTCGATGGGACTGACGAACAGGGTCCAGGCATATTGCAGGTTGGCGACCAACCCCATACAGATGATGCCGAAGACCAGTTGCAGCCAGCGGTTCTGCGTAAAACCCGTATATGGCGCACCGACCGCACGGGCTTCATTCGAATTGCTCATACTCCGTCTACCTCCGTCGTCCTTCTTATAAGGCTCAGATCACATGGTCCGGGGCGAACTGCGTCCCTGCTTTCTTGGTCACGCGGATCAGCCGATGGTCGATCCTTGGTGTGCTCGCAGAAAGCGCTACTCCCCGATGAGGCTGCTCCGCCAACTCACTCTGAGTTCAGTGTCGGATGGCTCCTGGATATCGCCTGCTCGCCCGAGCATTGCGATCTCCATGGGCCCGATTCTGCAAGAACGTTTTGCGGTTCTCCTTGACCACGGTTAAGAATTTGCGATTTTCATAAAGCCGCTGCACGAAAGGGGATCGGGACGTTTATCCACCCTCGCCACCCCAGTCGCCCAGCGTGCTGGGCTGCTCTTTCAAATGCAGATCCCTGACGTACCTTGACCGCTCCGCAAGCGGGTGGCCGGCTTCGGCAATGCCGGGCGCAACGGCCGCAATGCCCCTGGCGGTTTCCGGATCGGACAAGGCTGTGCCCAAGGCTTCCGGATCGACCCACGATACGCTTCCGGCTATGACTTGCAGATAGATGCGGCCGCTGGACTGGTCGGCGAAGACCACCTCGCCCAGCTGCCGCACGCACTGCAACAAGAAGTCGGCGTGCGTGGTCCGCGCGTCGCGCCGCGCATCGGTGCCGGTGTACAGCTCCGGCGGCGCGGTCGCGTTGATATTCACCGTGCGGTAACGCCCGACGTCGAGCATGGTCTTGACATCGAGGACCACCATGACCCCATTGCTGCCGAACGCAACCGTCCTGGGACGGTGGCCGAACGGCACGCTGTTGTCGAGGAATTCATAGTGCACCGATTTGTCGGTCCGCTGTGCCCAGGCCAGGAACAGCAGCGGCATTCCCGAATAGGCTTCGACGCTGTGCGCCAGCAGGTCGTCGACGGCCTTGTAGCGGCCATACTGAAGCCCGCGCTTCCAGGCACGCTCGACGATGTCCTGCGGCGGCGTGATCATGAAGCAGAAATAGATGCGCTGGCCAAAGCGGCTCAGCAGATTTCCCGCGGCGTTCTCGGATGCCGAGAAACTGCCGAAGCGGAAGCGGTCGATCAGCAGATGCGGGATGCGTCCGCGCTGCGCTTCGCGCGCCATGTAGCGATCGAGCTTCTGATCGATGATGGCGACCTCCTCGCTGCTCAGCATGCCGCCATAGCGATGATCGGCGCCGAGCGAGGCGTAATCGAGCAGCTGCTTGCGCCAGATATCCGGGCTGATCAGCGCGAACTCGTCCCAGCGCACGCCGATCCTGCCGGTGAACTGGCGCTGCAGCGGACGCAAGGTACTCTTGCCTGAAGCCGAGGGCCCCTTGGTGTTGATCACCACCGGGGACTGCTGCGCGGGCAGGAAGCGGTAGCCCTCGGCCGCGGCGGCCTCCACGATGAGCGGCTCGACCAGACGGCCGATTTCCTGGCTGCAGTAGGCATTGCAGGCCAGATCGAGGGCGATGGCGCCCAGCAATTCGGCATAGGCCCAGGAATGCCCGGTACGGTTGTAGAGGGCGCGTGCAACCCGGACCAGGGCCGCCAGGGCCGCCTTCTTCAGCTCGTCGGGCTCGGCCTCGGCCCGTGCGTCCCAGGCTTCCGCCGCTTCCTGCAACGAAGCGCCCCCGGCCTGCGCAGCGGACGGCTGCGGACGGCTGCGCCGGCGCAACCACGGGAAGGAGAGCGCCCGCCCCTGATCCGGTGCATCCTGACGCTGCGGCGGCGACTTCGCCGCGGCAATCTCCGATTCGATCACCACCGCAAGCTGTCGCCGCAGTTCGTCGTAGGCCGTGACGATCTGGTCCATCGCCGGATCGACGTAGCGCGCCAGGATCACCCCAACCATGCGGCGGAAATTGATGCCCAGGTCCTCGTAGCGCGATCCGTCCGGCACCGAAATCTTTCCGGTGACGCGGATCAGCACTTCGTGCAGCGCCAGGCGCTGCGGACGCAGGGCGGCGAGCTCGCCGAGTTCCAGCCCGGTGAGTTCGTGCAACTCGACCGCACGCTCGACACTGGTGAACGCATGCTCAGGGCGGAAGATGGTGGACATGGGCAGCAGACGCCGCGGGATGCTCGAACTGATGCCCGGATTCCACGGACCCAACGGCTCATCGCGAAGGTCCACAGCGAGATTCATGGCAGCTTCGCGCAGCGGCTGTCGGTGCTCTGTCCGCCGCAAGGCTTCCACGCGGCGTAGCGCCGCTGCCGACAGCCGGCTTCGAACAGACTCTCCCAGGTTGCCGCACGCGTGCTCGACATGGATTCCTCGGGTGCTGGCTTATCCGGACGGGCCGCCGCATGTTCAATACAGCGCTCGACGGATTGCGATCCTGCCATCCTGATCGCCGCAACGGCCGATCAGTCTCATAGGCGATTCTATGTATACGCTGCCCGCCCGACCTTGACCATGGTCAAGAGCGGAAGCCTCGACTGCGTCAATTCCGACACAGCTGGATCCTTATGCCACGGATACATCGGGATGCGGTACGCGGCGCAGGCTTGTAATCTGCGGACAAGACTTCAAGGCAGGTCGGGGACTTTCGGTAATCTTGACTCGGGTCAAGGAATTTCCTGCGGACGCAACGCCATACTTTGTCGGCGCAACAAGGCCCTGCAGCCCTGGCCGCGCACGAGGACAGAACAAAGTGCCGCAGCCGAAGACACCGACCACAAAAAGCAGGACATCACGCATGACAAGACTTCAACACCGTGCAATGCTTCCGTGTGCCTGCATCCCCGGCGGAAAGCCGGTGATGGTCAGGGCATGGTTCCTGCCGGCATCACCCGAGGCGGGCATCGTCCGTTCCATCAAATCTTGCAACAGCATCCACGGCAGGAGTCAGGGATGAAGATCGCAATCATCGGTGCGGGCGCCATCGGCGGCTATGTGGGCGTGAAGCTGGCGCTCGCCGGCGAGGACGTGACGTTCATCGTGCGTGGCGCCAATCTGACGGCCATCCGCCAGAACGGCATGAAGCTGATCATGAACGACGATACGGAGCATGTCGCCCGCAACGTCAAGGCCACCAGCGATTACGCGGCGGCTGGCCCTCAGGATCTGGTGATCCTGGCGATGAAGGCCCACCAGGTGGAGGCCGTGGCCGACGACGTGCCCAAGCTGTTCGGGCCGGACACCGTCGTCGTCACCATGCAGAACGGCATTCCCTACTGGTATTTCCACAAGCATGGCGGCGAATTGGCCGGGAGCCGCGTCAACGCGGTCGATCCGACGGGCACGCTCAGCGAGAAGATCCCTGGCGAGCGGATCATCGGCTGCGTGGTCTACCCCGCCTCCGAATTGCTCAAGCCGGGCGTGGTGAAGCACATCGAGGGCGACCGCTTTCCGGTGGGCGAACTGGACGGCTCGACCAGCGAGCGCGTGCAGCGGATCGCCGACTGCTTCACCAAGGCGGGATTCAAATCGCCGGTGCTCGACGACATCCGCGGCGAGATCTGGCTGAAGCTGTGGGGCAACCTCACCTTCAACCCGATCAGCGCCCTGGCCCGCGCCACCCTGGTCGATATCTGCCAGTACCCGCTGACGCGCCAGCTGGCCGCGGCGATGATGACCGAGGCGCAGACCATCGCCGGCAAGCTCGGCGTGACCTTCCGCGTGCCGCTGGAAAAGCGCATCGCCGGGGCGGAGAAGGTCGGAAAGCACAAGACTTCCATGCTCGCCGACGTCGAGGCCCAGCGCGACCTGGAAGTGGATGCGCTGGTCGGATCCGTGGCGGAACTCGGGCAACTGACCAGGACGCCGACGCCGCATATCGACAGCGTCTACGCCCTGACCAAGCTCCTCGCCAGGACCATTGCCGAGGAGCGGCAGGCGCGGGAGCTGGCGGCCCAACCCAAGGGTGCCAGCGCGGCATAGGGAAGGACGGTCCCGCGCCCGCGCGGCAGGCGCGGCAGGGATCCGGGAACAGGCCGCGGCGGCGGCGCAGCGGCGCCGGGCAAGGATTTCCGGGCGGACCGCCCGTCGACCAAGGAGCGCGTCTAAGTGATTGACCACGGTGGACTTTCAACGCATGCTTGGGCCTTCACACAGAGCCGCCCACCCTCCTCCATGTCGCAGCCAGAAAAGCACCATGATCGGGTGCACGACCATCCGGACAGGAACTCGATTCTGCGCCAGCTGCGGCAGAACGTCGTGCTGAAGAACATGAGCGAGGCCGAGACCGCCGAACTGGAGCGGCACCTGGTGGTGGTCGACTGCAACAAGGGCGACCTTCTGCTGCACCAGGGCGTCTACGAGATGGAGCAGTATTTCATCCTCGATGGCATCCTCAAGCGCGTCGTGACCAATCCGCAGGCCAAGGAAATGATCCTGCGCTTTGCCGGCAAGCACGACATGGAGACGAGCTATGCCGCCTGGCGCCTGAAGAACCAGACGCCGTACAGCATCGTCAGCGTGACCAAGGCGCGCGTGGTCAAGCTGCCGCTGCCGGAGTGGGCGGCCTTCATCGACCATCACCTGCCGCTGAAGCAGGCGTTCGAGTACGAGGTGATGCTGGTGATGAGCGACATCATGGCGCACACCATCACCCTGCACCTGCTCGACGCCCCCGGACGGGTGCATCGCTTCCTGCGCAAGCACGCCGACCTGTTCGACAACATCCCGAAAAAGGAGATGGCGTCCTACCTCAACATCTCGGCCGAAACCCTGAGCCGGCTGAAGCACCAGGGCAAGATCTGAAGCAACATCATTCCGGTCAAATTGCAACGCGCTTCACAAGGTCTTTTGAAACAGCGCACCCGATAAACAGAACCCAGGCGGCGCGAGCCCCGCGTTCTGGAACATCACCGCAGCAATCCAACGCCGGACTCCCGGCCTCCCGAAGAGCGGACTATCGTGAAACACTGGATACGCTTCAAACACGGCAACGGGGCCATCGGCTTCGGCATCCTCGAGCAGGGCCAGGTCACCGAATACAGCGGCGATCCCTGGGGCACGCCGCTGCCGGCCGGCCCGGCCTTCCCGCTGTCGGATGTATCGCTGCTGAGTCCCTGCGCACCGAGCAAGGTGGTGGCGCTATGGAACAATTTCCGGGCGCTCGGCGCCAAGCTCGGCAAGGCGGCGCCCACGCACCCCCTGTTCCTGATCAAGCCTTCGACCTCGCTGTCGGGCCCCGGCGATCCCATCGTCCGTCCCAAGGATTACGCCGGCAAGATCGCCTACGAGGGCGAACTCGCCATCGTCATCGGCAAGACCTGCCGCAACGTGCCGCTGGAACAGGCCGCCGACTGCATCTTCGGCTATACCTGCATCAACGACGTCACCGCCGGCGAACTGCTCAACGAGGATCCCAACTTCGCGCAGTGGTGCCGCTCCAAGGGCTTCGACACCTTCAGCTGCATCGGCCCGGCGATCGCCACGCAACTGGACTGGAAGCAGGCGCACGTCATCACCCGGCTGGACGGCGTCGAGCGGCAGAACTACCCGCTGTCCGACATGATCTTCAGCCCGGAGCAGCAGGTGAGCATGATTTCGCACGACATGACGCTGCTGCCCGGAGACGTCATCGCCTGCGGCACCTCGATCGGCATCGGCTCGATCAAGGACGGCTCCACGGTGGAAGTGTTCATCGAGGGCATCGGCTCGCTGTCGAACACGCTGGGCGCCGCCGGCTAGAGAGTGGATTGACGCCGCTCCGCCGGGAGCGGCGTTATCCGTCCCCGGGGAACTGACCTCAGGGGATCAATACAACCTTGCCGATGTGGCCGCCGCTCTCCATCAGCGTATGCGCCTTGGCGGCATCCGCCAATGCGAAAGTGGAGTGAATGACCGGCTTGATCTTCCCCGCCTCGATCAGCGGCCACACCTTGCTCTTCAGGTTCTGAGCGATGGCCGCCTTGAACTCCACCGGGCGCGGGCGCAGGGTCGAGCCGGTCACCGTCAGTCGCTTCAGCATCACCGCCGAGAAATCCACCGTGCCCTTGGCGCCACCGAGCAGGGCGATGATCACCAGTCGGCCATCCGGGGCGAGCAGCTTGAGCTCGCGGGCGACATAGTCGCCGGCAACCATGTCAAGGATTACGTCGACGCCCTTGTTGTCGGTGAACTGCCGCGCCGCTTCGACGAAGTCCTCGTTGCGGTAATTGATCGCCTTGTCGGCGCCGAGCTTCTCGCAGGCCGCGCATTTTTCGGCGGAGCCCGCCGTCACCAGCACGCGGTTGCCGAAAGCCTTGGCCATCTGGATCGCCGCCACACCGATACCGGAGCCGCCACCCTGCACCAGCAGGGTTTCACCCGCCGCGAGGCGGCCGCGATCCATGACGTTGGACCACACCGTGAAATAGGTCTCCGGCAGCGAGGCGGCCTGCACCAGGTCCAGCCCTTTCGGCACCGGCAGGCACAGGCCGGCGGGTGTGGCGCAGTATTCGGCATAGCCGCCACCGGTAAGCAGGGCGCAAACCTCGTCGCCGACCTTGAGCGACGTCACGCCTCCGGCCACGGCGGCGATGGTGCCCGCCACTTCCAGGCCGGGCAGGTCTGAAGCGCCCGGCGGCGGCGGATAGCTGCCGCGCCGCTGCACCAGGTCGGGCCCGTTGACGCCGGCGGCGGCGACCCGGATCAGCACCTCGCCCGGACGCAACTCCGGCACGGGGCGTATGGTCGGCTTGAGGCCTTCGGGGCCGCCGGGGACGGCGATTTCCACGGCTCTCATGTTCTTCGGCAAGGTCACGGCAATCTCCGCAATTCAAAGCAGGCTGAGGTGCATGGTAACCCCATCCGCCACCTTGGCCAGTTGGCGTGGGTCGCCTTCCAGCTTGCCGAGAACATTGACCCTGCTGACCAGCCGGCATTCACTGCCGCGCGACGCCGGGGTCGGACCGTAGGGCAAGGCCAACGATGAGCCCTCGACCCAGAAGCAGACCGTGCCGGGATCGACCACCTGGACGGCATCCGCTTCCAGCGTCGCATCCACCGGCAGGCTGAAGTAGACCTCTTCGCCCCAGGTTTGCGCCCGGGAGCTGCAGGGCAACGCGGCGACCAGCTTGCGCGCGGTCGGCGTATCCGCCAGTACCGCGGTCAGTTCACCCTTGGGCCAGGAAATCCTGATGCGTTGCATGAGCTGCCTCCGGATTCGCCGACGCCGCCGGCCGCTGCGGCTCAGATCTGCGCGATGCGCAGCAGGTTGGTGGTGCCAGCCGTAGCGAAGGGCATGCCGGCGACGATGACGATGATGTCCTTGCTCTTGGCGAAACCTTCGCTCAGTGCCGTCTGGGTGGCGTACTCCACCATCTCCGGCACGTCGGCCACTTCATGGGTATGCACCGAGTGCACACCCCACACGAACGCCAGCCGCCGCGCCGTGCCGATCGCCGGCGTCATGCTCAGGATCGGCGCCTCGGGACGTTCGCGCGCGGCGCGCAGGCTGGTATGGCCGGAACTGGTGTAGGTCACGATCGCCGCCGGATGCATCAGGCTGGTCACATGGCGCATGGCATTGCAGATGGCATCGGCCTGGGTGGGCCGGGGCGGCGTGTGCGAGGTATCGATCAGCTGGCGGTAGGTCGGGTCCCGCTCCACCTGCTGGATGATGCGATTCATCATCTGCACCGCTTCCACCGGAAATTTGCCGCTGGCGGATTCGGCGGAGAGCATGACGGAATCGGCACCGTCGTAGATGGCGGTGGCCACGTCCGAGGCCTCGGCCCGCGTCGGTACCGGCGAGCCCACCATCGACTCCAGCATCTGGGTGGCGACGATCACCGGCTTGCCGGCGGCGCGGCAGCTGCGGATGGTGCGCTTCTGGATCGCCGGCACCTGTTCGGCCGGCAGTTCCACGCCGAGGTCGCCGCGCGCCACCATGATCGCGTCCGACCTGGCAATGATTTCGTCCAGCCGCTGCACCGCGGCGGGCTTTTCCAGCTTGACCATGATCTGCGCGCGGCCCCGGGTCAGTTCGCGCGCCTCGTCGATGTCCTCGGGGCGCTGCACGAAGGACAGCGCCAGCCAGTCCACACCCAGCTCCAGGCCGAACTCGAGGTCGCGGCGATCCTTCTCGGTCAATGCCGACAGCGGCAGCACCACGTGCGGCACGTTGACGCCCTTGCGCTCCGACAATTGGCCACCGACCGCCACCTCGGTCTGCGCGAAGTCGCTGCCGCAGCGCGTGACATGCAGCCGGATCTTGCCGTCGTCGAGCAGCAGATCGGTGCCCGGCCTGAGCGCGGCGAAGATTTCCGGATGCGGCAGGCTGACGCGGTTGCCGTCGCCGGGCGTGCGGTCCAGGTCGAGACGGAAGTGCGCACCGGTGGCCAGCATCACCGGCCCGTTGGCGAAGGTGCCGACGCGCAGCTTCGGCCCCTGCAGGTCCATCAGCACGCCGATGGGACGGCCGACGCTGCGCTCCACCTCGCGAATCATGGTCAGCCGCTCCTGGTGCTGCTCATGGTTGCCGTGACTGAAATTGAGACGGAACATGTCCACGCCCGCGTCGAACAGCGCGCGGATGATGGGCACCGTGGCGCTGGCCGGCCCGAGCGTGGCGACGATCTTGGCGTTACGTTGTCGGCGCATCTTTGTGTGTCGGCCCCGGGGCCGCCTCCGCAGTGATCAGGATTGCTCGGAAATCGTTGACATTGGTCAGCGTCGGTCCCGTCACCACCGAGTCGTCCAACGCCGTGAAGAAACCGTGGCCATCGTTGTCGGCCAGGCTGTCCTTGGGATTGATGCCCTGCGCCAGGGCGCGCGCCAGGGTGTCCGGCGCCAGCAGCGCGCCGGCGCGCTCCTCGGCGCCGTCGACGCCGTCGGTGTCGCCGGCGATGGCCCAGATGCCGGGATGGCCATCGAGCGCGATGCCCAGCGCCAGCAGGAACTCGACATTGCGGCCGCCGCGGCCGTTGCCGCGCACCGTCACCGTGGTCTCGCCGCCGGACAGCAGCACGCAGGGCACCGCGTGCGGATGGCCATGCTGCGCCACCGAGCGGGCGATGCCGGCCATCACCTTGCCGACGTCGCGCGCTTCGCCTTCCAGGCTGTCGCCGAGCAGCAGCGCAGGCACGCCTGCAGCATGCGCCACGGCGGCGGCGGCTTCGAGCGCCATCTGCGGCGTGGCGATCAGGCGCGTGGTAGCGCGCGACAGCCGCGCATCGCCGGGCTTGATGCTCTCACCCTGCCCGCTTTCGAGAATCTTCAGCACCGCCGCCGGCACCTCGATGCCGTAGCGCCGGATGATTTCCAGGGCGTCGGCGCAAGTGGTAGGGTCGGCCGTGGTCGGCCCCGAGGCGATGTCGATGGGATTGTCCCCGGGCACATCCGAAATTAGCAAGGTCAGCACCTGCGCCGGATGGCAGGCCGCGGCCAGCCGCCCGCCCTTGATGGCGGACAGGTGGCGCCGCACGCAATTCATCTCGCTGATGCTGGCGCCCGACTTGAGCAGGGCGCGGCTGACCGACTGCTTGTCCTCCAGCGTCAGGCCGGGCAGCGGCAAGGGCAGCAGCGAGGAGCCGCCGCCGGAAATCAGGCACAGCACCAGGTCGTCCGGCGACAGGCCCCGCACCAGCTCCAGCATGCGCCGCGCGGCGGTCTCGCCGGCCGCGTCCGGCACCGGGTGGGCCGACTCGACGATTTCGATGTGCTCGCAGGGCACGGCGTAGCCGTAGCGGGTCACCACCAGTCCGGACAACTTGCCCGGCCAGTTCTTCTCCACCGCCCGCGCCATCGCCGCCGAGGCCTTGCCGGCGCCGATGACGATCAGGCGGCCCTTCGGCGGCGCCGGCAGGTGCTGCGGGATGCACTTGTCCGGCATCGCCGCGGCGATGGCGGCGTCGAATAGCTGTCGCAGCAGGTCATGCGGTGCTGGCATGTCGGTCCCGTGAAGAATGGAACAGGCGGCGCGCGACGCTCAGGTCATCGCAACGCCGGCTGGTTTCCGGAAGCGGCCGGGTTGCGATGATCTTCACATTCCCGGCCTTCAGCCTACCCTTTTTTCGAGCCGATCTCGTGGTTGGCCATCATCTCCAGCGCGCGCACCATGCCGGAGTGATCCCACTTGGAGCCGCCATGCGCGGCGCAGGAGTTGAACAGTTCCTGGCAGGTCGCGGTATTGGGCAGCGAGACACCCAGCGCCTTGGCGCCCTGCAGCGCGAGGTTGAGGTCCTTCTGGTGCAGTTCGATGCGGAAGCCCGGCTCGAAGGTGCGCTTGACCATGCGGTCACCATGGACTTCCAGAATGCGCGAGGCGGCGAAGCCGCCCATCAGCGCCTGGCGCACCTTGCCCGGATCGGCGCCGGCCTTGGAGGCGAACAGCAGGGCCTCGCCGACGGCTTCGATGGTCAGGGCGACGATGATCTGGTTGGCCACCTTGCAGGTCTGGCCGTCGCCGTTGCCGCCGACCAGGGTGATGTTCTTGCCCATCAGGTCGAACAGCGGCTTGACCCTGGCGAAGGCTTCCTCGGGACCGCCGACCATGATGGTCAGCGAGGCGGCCTTGGCGCCGACTTCGCCGCCGGAAACCGGCGCGTCGAGGTACTGGCAACCGAGCTGGCCGATCCGCTCGGCGAACTTCTTGGTCTCGATCGGCGAGATCGAGCTCATGTCGACCACGATCTTGCCCGGCTTCAGGCCTTCCGCCACGCCGCCCTTGCCGAACAGTGCCGCTTCGACGTGGGGGGTATCCGGCACCATGGTGACGATGATTTCCGCCTGCTCCGTGACCTGCTTGCCGGAGGCGCAGGCGACGGCGCCCTTTTCCAGCAGGTCCTTGGGAATCGGGTTCAGGTCGTAGACGTAGAGTTCGTGGCCGCCCGCACGCAGATGGCCTGCCATGGGCGCGCCCATGATTCCCAATCCGATGAAGCCAACTTTAGCCATCTTCATATCTCCTTGTGTGCACCGGGTGCTGCGTCGTCACTGGCGGACGCTTCAGAGGCTGGACTTGAGCCAGCCCAGGCCGTCGGTGGTGGTGGTCCTGGGCTTGTATTCGCAACCGATCCAGCCGTCGTAGCCGAGCTGGTCGATGAACTTGAACAGAAACGCGTAGTTGATCTCGCCGGTGCCGGGCTCATTGCGGCCGGGGTTGTCGGCGAGCTGCAGGTGCGCGATCTGAGGCAGGTGCGCCTTGATGCTGTTGGCGAGCTCCCCCTCCATGCGCTGCATGTGGTAGATGTCGTATTGCAGGTACAGGTTGTCGGAACCGACTTCGGCGATGAAATCCAGCGCCTGCGCGGTACGATTGAGGTAGAAGCCGGGAATGTCGAAGGTGTTGACCGGTTCGATCAGCAGCTTGATACCCGCTTCCTTGAGGGCCTGGGCCGCGAACTTGAGATTGGCCAGCACCGTGGCGCGCACCTTGTCCGCGGATACGCCCTGGGGCGCGATGCCCACCAGGCAATTGAGCTGCTTGCAGCCGAGCGTGCGGGCATAGCCGATGGCCTTGCCGACGCCATCCTGGAACTCACCCACGCGCTCCGGCTGGCAGGCGATGCCGCGCTCGCCCTTGGCCCAGTCGCCGGCCGGCAGGTTGTGCAGCACCTGGCTCAGTTTGTGCTGCTGCAGCAGGCCGGCCAGCTGCTCGGCGGGATAGGCGTACGGGAACAGGTACTCCACGCCCTTGAAGCCGGCTTTCGCCGCCGCCTCGAAGCGCTCGGGAAAGTCGATCTCGTTGAACAGCATGGTCAGGTTCGCGGCGAACTTGGGCATTCCTATTCCTCCTGGCGTGTGTCAGCCGCGGCCGGCGACGAAGCCGGCCGTCGCGGCGCTTGTGGCCTTATGCATGGACCGTCGATTCGACATCGAGGATTTCCTCGAATTCGGTGACGGCATTGATCTCGGTGCCCATGGCGATATTGGTGACGCGCTCGAGGATGATCTCCACCACCACCGGCACGGCGAACTCCTTCAGCCACAGTTGCGCCTGCTTCAGTGCCGGCAGGATATCGTCGGGTTGGGTCACCCGGATGGCCTTGCAGCCCAGGCCTTCGACCACCGCCACGTGATCGACGCCGTAGCCGTTGAGTTCGGGCGCGTTGATGTTGTCGAAGGACAGCTGCACGCAGTAGTCCATCTTGAAATTGCGCTGCGCCTGGCGGATCAGCCCCAGGTAGGAGTTGTTCACCAGCACGTGGATGTAGGGAATCTTGAACTGCGCGCCGACCGCCAGCTCCTCGATCATGAAATGGAAATCGAAGTCGCCGGACAGCGCCACCACCTTGCGCGAGGGATCGGCCACGCACACGCCCAGCGCGGCGGGAATGGTCCAGCCCAGCGGGCCGGCCTGGCCGCAGTTGATCCAGTGGCGCGGCTTGTTGACGCGCAGGAACTGGGCGCCGGCGATCTGCGACAGGCCGATGGTGCTGACGTAGCACACGTCCTTGCCGAAGGCCTTGTTCATTTCCTCGTAGACGCGCTGCGGCTTGATCGGCACGTTGTCGTAGTGGGTCTTGCGCAGCATGGTGCGCTTGCGCTCCTGGCAGTCGGCGGCCCAGTCGCTCCAGTCCGGCAACTGGCCGGCCTGCTTGCGCTCGCGCGCCACTTCCACGAACAGCTCCAGCGCCGCCCTGGCGTCGGAAACGATGCCGAGGTCGGGGCAGAACACGCGCCCGATCTGGGTGGGCTCGATGTCCACATGCACGAACTTGCGGCCCTGGGTGTAGACCTCGACCGAACCGGTGTGGCGGTTGGCCCAGCGGTTGCCGATGCCGAGCACGAAGTCGGCGGCCAGCATGCTGGCGTTGCCGTAGCGGTGCTGGGTCTGCAAACCAACCATGCCGGCCATCAGCGGATGCTCATCCGGAATGGTGCCCCAGCCCATCAGGGTCGGAATCACCGGTACGCCGGTGAGCTCGGCGAACTCCACCAGCAGATCCGAGGCGTCGGCATTGATGATGCCGCCGCCGGCCACGATCAACGGGTGTTCGGCGGCGAACAGCATGTCCAGCGCCTTGTCGATCTGCTTGCGGTTCGCCGTCGGCTTGTACAGCGGCAGCGGCTGGTAGGTGTCCGGATCGAATTCGATCTCAGCCATCTGCACGTCAAACGGCAGATCGATCAGCACCGGGCCGGGACGGCCCGAGCGCATCAGGTGGAAGGCCTGCTGGAAAGCGCGCGGCACCAGCGCCGGCTCGCGCACGGTGACCGACCACTTGGTCACCGGCTTGGAGATCGATTCGATGTCGACCGCCTGGAAGTCTTCCTTGTACAGCCGCGCGCGCGGCGCCTGGCCGGTGATGCAGAGAATGGGAATGGAGTCGGCCTGCGCCGAATACAGGCCGGTGATCATGTCGGTGCCGGCCGGGCCCGAGGTGCCGATGCAGACGCCGATGTTGCCGGCCTTGCTGCGGGTGTAACCTTCGGCCAGGTGCGATGCGCCTTCCATGTGGCGCGCCAGGACATGGGCGATGCTGCCGCGGCGCTGCATCGCGGCGTAGAGCGGATTGATCGCCGCACCGGGTATGCCGAAGGCGTGCTCCACGCCTTCGATTTCCATCACGCGGACCGCCGCGTCGGCCGCCGTCATCTTGGCCATGCGAAAACTCTCCTTAAAGGGACTACCGATGCAGCCGCGCGCAAGCGCGCGATGGGACGCGGGCACAGGGAACCGAAGCGCACATCCGCACCGCGCCGGAAACGACGCCGGCCTTTTTGCGGAGATGATTCAAGTTCCGGTCCAAAATCCCGCTCCTGCCAATCCGTTCGTGAATCCATTCATGAAGTGATTCTTGAATGGTCGTTTTTCTGGTCGTCCGGTACGAGCCGGAACGATGGCGGGATTGTGCGAAAACCCGCTCGTGGAGCGCCTTGACGGCGGTCAAGATTCGAAAATTAAAAGCCGCGGCACCGTTGCGGACGCGAGATCCACGACGGCATTTCCCAGGAGAACAGGGTGATTCGCGGCATGGATGCAAGGCCCGGAGTGTGTCGATCCACCAACACGCGATGGATGCAGTGGAGCGCCAGCGACACACTCCGCATCGCGATCATGATGGAATCGGAAGAGACGCATGCCGGCCCGCGATGCGACGCCCGAATCGCCGCATTTTTTTGCGGCGCCATCATGCGGACATCATGAATCCGGAAATTCGCATCGGCGGTGTGACGCCACCGCAAGCACCGCACAGCTAAAACATGTCCGCTCGTCGAGCCGCGAAATCTGCCGCGTATTATTTTCGATTCCGGAGAGAATCCCGGATCCGTCAAAAGGCACTGATAGCTCGTTACCGCCGCCTTCCCAGATGGGACCCACTATCGGGCATCGACACAAGACGCGAAGCCAGTTACCCGACCGCTTGAAACAAGGGTCTTGGATGGCTATCCTGCGGCCCCATTTTTTGGTGACAGGGACGATGCGCGATGACGTCCCGGCAACTCAAGTCGCTTTAGTTTTTCTAAGCTATAGCTTGACAATATCTCTGTTGATGCGTTGCAACAATCCGCGTACTCTAACCCTGTAATATTCGAGCAGTTTCCATAGAAAACCTGCTTGAATTCAATTGGTTACTGGAGAGCGCGTAATGAGTGCACGTGAATTGGTGGGTTCCACCGAAGAAGGCCTGAAGACCGGTTTCAAGCAGCAGATCCTGGGCGTCTGGCAGAAGGTGAAGAAGCTGGCCAAGGATATCGAGCGCTCGATGGATCATTACGACGAGACGCATCTGCGCGGTCTGTGATTTTCAACGCTGTTCCGGCATGTGAGCGAAGTAGGCTGGGTTTGCCTGTTTTAGAGCTTGGTCAGCGCGCTTTTCGCTGACCCCGGCTTACCGGCCGAAGCTGCGACACAAGACGTCAGCTTGAGTATTAAAAAAGCGCAGGTTTCGGCCTGCGCTTTTTTGTTGCCCGTTCGCTTTCCGGATTCTCCGCAAGGAAGCGCCGCACCGCCGGCACGCGCCGATCCTGACGCTCGCAGCTAGATAACCTTCCGGGCCCGCATCGCCTCGATCTGCTCGGCCTTGTAACCCAGTTGCTCCAGCACTTCGGTGGTGTGCTCCCCGAGCAGGGGCGAACGCGTCACCTCGGTGGGGCTGTCGGACAGCTTGATCGGGTTGCCCACCGTCAGGTACTTGCCGCGTGTCGGATGGTCGACCTCGACGATGGTGCCGGTCTTGCGCAAAGACGGCTCGTGGGCGATTTCCTTCATCGACAGGATCGGCCCGCAGGGAATATCGAACTTGTTGAGGATGTCCATGGCTTCGAACTTGGTCTTGGTCATGGTCCACTCTTCGATAACGGCGAAGATCTGCTTCAGACGCGGCAGCCGCGCCGGGGGCGTGGCGTAGTCCGGATCGGTGATCCACTCTTCCTTGCCGATCACCTTGCAGATGGCGCCCCAGACCGGCGCCTGGGTGATGAAATAGATGTAATCGTTGGGATCGGTCTCCCAGTTCTTGCACTTGAGGATCCAGCCCGGCTGGCCGCCGCCGGAAGCGTTGCCGGCGCGCGGCACCGCGTCGCCGAAGGTGCCGTCCGGATACTGCGGGTATTCCTTCATCACGCCGGTGCGCTCAAGGCGCTGCTGGTCGCGCAGCTTGACGCGGCACAGGTTCAGCACCGCATCCTGCATCGGCGCCAGCACCTTCTGGCCGCGCCCGGTGTTGTTGCGCTGGTACAGCGCCGCCACGATGCCCAGCGCCAGGTGCAGGCCGGTGCCGCTGTCGCCGATCTGCGCACCCGTCACCATCGGCGGACCGTCGTCGAAGCCGGTGGTGGAAGCCGCGCCGCCGGCGCACTGCGCCACGTTTTCATAGACCTTGCAGTCCTCGTACGGACCGGGACCGAAGCCCTTGACCGAGGCGACGATCATGCGCGGGTTGAGCTCGTTGATGCGGGCCCAGGAGAAGCCCATGCGGTCCAGCGCGCCGGGAGCGAAGTTCTCGACCAGCACGTCGCACTGGCGGATCAGCGTCTCCAGGACCTGCTTGCCCATCGCGTCCTTGGTGTCGAGCGTGATCGAACGCTTGTTGTGATTCAGCATGGTGAAATACAGGCTGTCCGCGTCCGGCACGTCGCGCAGCTGCGCGCGCGTGGCGTCGCCCTCGCCGGGGCGCTCGACCTTGATCACGTCGGCGCCGAACCAGGCCAGCAACTGGGTACAGGTCGGCCCGGACTGCACGTGGGTGAAGTCCAGGATGCGGACGCCGTCTAATGCCTTGCTCATGCAACCCCTCCTTTGGGGATTTTCTGTTTTACCGCAACCGCGTGGACCAGCCCCAAGAGCTTATCCGTGAATCGCCCGCACCAGGTACCGCGCCAGCTTGTGCCGAGCATACAGGGCCCGGCGCCCTGCAGCCCCAGGGCACGCGAACCCGCCGGCCCGGACTGTGCCGGACCATACACTTCCTTGTGTTGATTTCGAAGCTTTTCCGCCAACCGCCGGGGAAACCCCGTTCAGCCAACCGCCGCCGTAGCCGCGCCCGCCCGGGATTCCAGCTCCGCCAGGCGCTTGCGCAGTTCGCGATCTTCGGCGAAACGCCGGGTCTCGTCCCGTACGATCGCGACGATCCCGCTCACCTTGCCGTCCGCCGTATGCAGCATCGACACCGTGAAAGCGATCGACAGCGTGCGCCCATCCTTGTGCAGCGCCGGTACGCGCAGCAGGTCGGCGCCGTACTTGGTGATGCCCGTCGCCATCGTCTTGTGGTAGCCGTCCCAATGACGCTGCCGCTGACGCTGGGGAATGATCATGTCCAGCGATTGCCCGAGCATGTCCGCCGCGGTGAAGCCGAAGATACGCTCGGCCGAGCCGTTCCAGAAGGTGATGGCGCCTTGCGCGTCGCAGACCATGATGGCGTCGGCGGCGCTTTCGACGAGTTGCTTCAGTTCGGTATCGGAAAGCATGGGATTCTCCTTGGCGCAGACGAGCCCCGGCGGACTCCATTCACCAGAACGGAGTCCGCCGGGGGCGGTCAGTCTATCCCGCTCAGACCGCTTCGGCTTTGTGCAGCGCGGCAATCTGCTCCTTGCCGTAGCCCAGTTCCGCCAGGACTTCATCGGTGTGCTCGCCCAGCAGCGGCGAACCGGTGATCTCAGGCTTGAGGTCGGAGAACTTGATCGGGCTACCCACGGTGAGATAGGTCCCGCGCTCCTTGTGCGGCACTTCGGCGATGGTGCCGCTGGCGCGCAGCGAGGGATCGGCGGCCAGTTCCTTCATCGACAGCACCGGCGAGCAGGGGATGTCGAACTTGCGCAGGATGTCGACCGCTTCGAACTTGGTCTTGTCCGCCAGCCAGGCTTCGATGGTGGCGAAGATATCCATGATGTGCGGCTGGCGCGCCTTCGGCGTGCTGTAGTTCGGATCCTTGATCCACTCCGGCCGGCCCAGCGCCTCGCAGATCGGCGCCCAGGCGTGGCCCTGGATGGTGAAGTAGATATAGGCGTTCGGATCGGTCTCCCAACCCTTGCACTTGAGCACCCAGCCCGGCTGGCCGCCGCCGCCGGCATTGCCGCCGCGCGGGACGACATCGCTGAAAGTGCCATGCGGGTACTGGGGATACTCCTCGAGGTAGCCAAGGCGATCCAGGCGCTGCTGGTCGCGCAGCTTGACACGGCACAGGTTGAGCACGCTGTCCTGCATCGACACCGCCACCTTCTGGCCGCGGCCGGTCTGCTGGCGGCCGATGATGGCGGTGAGGATGCCGATGGCCAGGTGCATGCCGGTGTTGCTGTCGCCGAGGGCCGCAGCGCTCACCGTGGGCGGGCCATCCCACCAGCCGGTGGTCGAGGCCGCGCCGCCGGCGCACTGCGCCACGTTCTCGTAGACCTTGAGGTCGTCGTAGTGGTGTCCGTCGCTGAAGCCCTTGACCGAGGCCACGATCATCTTCGGGTTCAGCTCGTTGATGCGCTTCCAGGAGAAGCCCATGCGGTCGAGCGCGCCGGGGCCGAAATTCTCCACCAGCACGTCGGATTCACGGATCAGCTTCTCCAGGACTTCCTTGCCTTCCGGCTTCTTGGTATCCAGGGTCAACGAACGCTTGTTGCTGTTGAGCATGGTGAAGTACAGCGCATCGACATCGGGGATGTCGCGCAGCTGGGAGCGGGTCACGTCGCCCGAACCGGGACGCTCGACCTTGATCACGTCGGCGCCGAACCAGGCCAGCATCTGCGTGCAGGCGGGGCCGGCCTGCACATGGGTGAAGTCGATGATCTTGATGCCTGCAAGTGGCTTGTTGCTCATGGGAAGTTCCTCGATTGACTGAGACTGTTATTTCTTCGCCGCGCTCTGCGGATTCAGATTGGTCAGGCGGCCGCTCTCGGTGCCCGCCGCTTCATCGATGACGGCATTGATCAGGCTCGGCTTGCCCGAGGCGATGGATTCGAGCAGCGCCTTGGTCAGTTCTTCCGGCGTGGTGGCGTTGTAGCCGATGCCGCCGAAGGCCTCGATCATCTTGTCGTAGCGCGCGCCCTTCACGAACACGGTGGGCGCGACGTCCTTGCCGCCGCTGAGGTTCACGTCGGTGCCGCGGTAGACGCCGTTGTTGTTGAAGACGATGGTGCAGACCGGGAGCTCATAGCGGCAGATGGTTTCCAGCTCCATGCCGCTGAAGCCGAAGGCGCTGTCTCCTTCGATGGCGACGACCGGCTTGCCGCTGACCACGGCGGCGCCGATGGCGTAGCCCATGCCGATGCCCATGATGCCCCAGGTGCCGGAGTCGAAGCGCTTGCGCGGCTCGTACATGTCGACGATGCTGCGGCAGTAGTCGAGCGTATTGGCGCCTTCGTTGACGACGTTGATGTCCGGACGCGTCTTCAGCACATCGCGGATCGCGCGGAGCGCGCTGTGGAAGTTCATCGGCGACGGATTCTGCGCCAGCGTTACCGCCATCTTCTTCAGGTTCTTGTCCTTGCGCTCGGCGATGGCGCCGGTCCATTCGGCGCTCGGCTTGGGGAAGCCGGAGCCGATGCCCGCCAGCAGGGCGGAGACGGAAGAGCCGATGTCGCCGATGACGGGCGCGGCGATGGCCACGTTGCTGTCGATTTCGGTCGGCGCGATGTCGAGCTGGATGAACTGCTTGGGACCACCCCAGGTCTTGCCCTTGCCGTGCGACAGCAGCCAGTTCAGGCGGGCGCCGATCAGCATCACCACGTCGGCCTCGGCCAGCACGAAGGAACGGGCGGCACCGGCCGACTGCTCATGGGTGTCCGGCAGCAGGCCCTTGGCCATCGACATCGGCAGATAGGGAATTCCGGTCTTTTCGACCAGGGCGCGGATCTCGGCATCGGCCTGGGCATAGGCGGCGCCCTTGCCGAGCAGGATCAAGGGACGCTTGGCGCTCTTCAGCAGATCCAGCGCACGCCGCACCGAATCCGCAGCGGGAATCTGGCGCGGCACCGCATCGACCACCTTGACCAGGGACTGCTTGCCACGTGCGGCATCCATGGTCTGGGCCAGGAGCTTCGCCGGCAGATCGAGATAGACGCCGCCCGGGCGGCCGGACACGGCGGCGCGGATCGCGCGCGCCACGCCGATGCCGATGTCCTCGGCATGCAGTACGCGGTAGGCGGCCTTGGCATAGGGCTTGGCCGCATTGAGCTGATCCATCTCCTCGTAATCGCCCTGCTGCAGATCGACGATTTCACGCTCGCTCGACCCGCTGATCAGGATCATCGGGAAGCAGTTGGTGGTGGCGTTGGCCAGGGCAGTCAGGCCGTTGAGGAAGCCCGGGGCGGAAACGGTCATGCAGATGCCGGGCTTCTGCGTCATGTAGCCCGCGATGGCGGCGGCATTGCCGGCGTGCTGCTCATGGCGGAACCCGATGAAGCGCATGCCTTCGCCCTGCGCCAGGCGCGCCAGGTCGGTGATCGGAATGCCGACCAGGCCGAAGATGGTGTTCAGATCATTCAGCTTCAGTGCGTCGATGACCAGGTGAAAGCCATCGGTCAGGGGCGCCGCCGATTCCTGCGGATGCAGGACCGATGTGATGGCGGCTTCGCGGCTTTTCGCCTTGGGCGCGTCGTCGGCCGCGGGTGGCGCCTGTGTGAGGACTGATGCCATGGTTTCTCCTGGTGACTTCTTTCGTCTGTAAAGGTGGACTTGCGCGCCGCACTTGTATTTCGCAGGCCGGCGCCTCGTGGCATCCGCGCTCTGGATTGGGGGGCATCATAGGGAGACTGTTTCACGCACCGCATTGACCACGGTCAACTTTTCCGGCTTCGATGAAACAGACGCACGCGATTGCCAGGAAAACGAGCCCCCAGGAGGGGATCGGCAGCAGAAGATGTGCTGCCCGGGTGCAATGCATGCCCGGGTCGTGGCGATTGCGCACCGGCAATATGCTTGACCGCGATCAATGCAAGCGCGGGCCGCTGTTCCTACAGTGCTGGAACGTGCCGTCGCGGAGCTTCGATCATGCCCTGGAATATCATCGTTGCCGCCTTGCTGGTTCTGGCCGCAGCCTTCGGCGCACTCGGCGCGTCACTCGGCTTGGCGTTGCTGCTCGGGGGCGCGCGCTGGCCCGAAGCGCAGGCAGATGGTCTGCGTTGGTCCGGCGCGGTATCGCGCAAGCCGCAGCACGCCGTCTTGGGAGATCCCACCCGGGAAAGTACTGATCAGGCCGGAATGCTTGCCATCAATCCACAAATCCGGTCCCTGCAAAAAGAGCCGGCGGCACAGGGGATTTCGACATTGTGACAATGTGACAACTAATGTCTAGAATCTTGACCATGGTCAATGCCGCGATGAAAGCGACATCGCCATAATTTTGCCTGGCGTCATGCGTCTGTGCTGGCAGAAGCATGACGGAATCCGATGCGGGGCCCGAAGAGGCTGCCGCAGCTGTATCTATAAAAATTTGAGGAGACCTGAAATGTCGCCATTTCCAAAGCGCCTTCGTGCAGCCCGCGGATTCGTCCGCCATTTGGCGGCCGGGGGTTGCGTGGATGCAGTACTGGCCGGTGACACGATCAAACTCCCACCGCAGGTCCGTCAGGCCGAATATACCGGGGTGTTGCTTAAAGCCCCTTGAAGAGCAGCAAAGGATGGCCGGCCAGCCGCCAGTCGTTCCGATGTTCGTTTGAGTAGTCCTTCAACCACTGGGATGGGAGATACAAGTGAATAGACTGTTTCGTTACAGTGCCTTGGCCGTGTTCATCGGCCTGGGCACCAGCGCCGCCTATGCGGACGATGCCTCCACCACGGGCGGCATCAAGATCAAGTCCAGCGATGGCAATTTCGATGCCAGCCTGGGCGGCCGCATCCACTTCGACGCCCTGCTCAACAT
>NZ_JONR01000031.1 GCF_000711955.1 Nevskia soli DSM 19509 | reverse complement strand
GCCTGCCCCAGCCTGGTGATGGCCTGGTTGGTGAGGTACTTGTTGTAGACATCCACGCCGTTGTCGGAGAGCAGGGACTTGTAGCCGCCGGTGGTGGACTGGGTGTGCATGATGCGGCTCATGCGGTTGGCCTGGATGTCGTGGCTGTGGACGTAGGTCCAGCTCCAGTCGGAGTTGCCCTTGGCGTCCTTGACGGCGGCAGTGCCGTCTTCATAGCGCGACCAGCCGGGTTCGAAGGATTTCCACATCTCGCCCCTGCGGTCGAAGGTGATGTAGGCGACGAATTGCTGGTTGCGCACGTCGATCCAGACGCGCTTCTTGCCGACGGGAGCGCGCGGGTAGCCGGTGGGCTCGGCTTCCAGGACGATGCATTCCGGGCACATGGAGAATTTGCTGTCGAGGAAGGTGAGGCCTTTCTGGCCGCCGTGGACGCCGATTTCCCAGTTGGGCTTGGAGCCGTGCCAGTTCTGGCTGACGGCGCCGAGCATGGGCTGTCTGCCGACGATTTTGTAGTTGCCCCAGGTGAGCATGGGGTCGCCGGCGGCCCAGGCGTCCGTCAGGAACCAGGTGATGCCGGGGAGCAGGGGTTCGAAGCGCTGGTTGGTGGGGAACTGGCGCACGCGCTTGAAAGCAGGCAGGTAGCCGTACAGGTCGGGGAATTTGCGCTGGTCGTAGTACCAGGTGCTCAGGAAGGAGCTGCCGGCGATGTCCTGGGGGGCGGTGAACCAGACGGACTGGAGGCGCAGGAGGTCTTTTTTGTTCTGGAAGGTGGTGCCGTCGACGCGGGCCTGGGCCTGGAGTTCGGCCCAGACGAAGTCGTATTGGTAGGCCTGGCCGCCGTCGGGACCGATGTCCCACTGGCGGATGGCGTATTGGCAGTAGTCGTGCCGCCCCCAGGAGAGGGTGAGGTTGGCGATGGCTTCTTCGGGGGTCTTGGGTTCGGCGAAGGCCAGGCCGCCGATCCAGGGGTTGCCGCTGCTGGCTTCGACGATGTTGCCGTCGGCGGCGAGTTTGGCCTTGCCTTTGTTCTTGAGGGTGGTTTCCAGGAAGGCCATGGGGTACAGGACGGCCGGGTCCTTGACGGTGGGGACGATTTCGATGACGCGCCCCATTTCCTTGACTTGCTTGTAGGTGATGGGGTCGAGCAGGTCTTTGACGGCGTCGACGTTGGCCGCGGTCAGCTTGTCGCCGGTCTTGATCTTGCCCTTGGTGTACATGTCCACCGAGGTCAACTCATCCGGATAGGCCTTGCTCATGTCGCCGCTGGCGATCGTCGGCCACAACGGCGCCAGTACGCCCGCTCCTGCGCCCAGTGCCGCCTTCTGCAGTAAAGCCCGGCGTCCGTAGTCCACATCGTATTTGCGTATGCGCATCTTGTTTCTCCTTCAGATCCCGAACGAGCGGGAGACCGTGTCGTTGTTGCTTTTGTAATACGGTGTGTACGCCCTTGCCCGGGGGAGAGATGCTTTCGCCTGACAAACGGCAAATTCCTGATTTGAGCCGTGTTCAAAAGGTGATTTACCTACCCACGGGGGTAGGTAAAAGGGCTGCTTCCGCATCCCCGCGAAGCGTGATGCCGTGGCAGGCATTCAAAACAAAAACACCCCGGCCGAGGAAACCCGGTCGGGGTGTGAGGACCGGGATCGCTCCCGGCCAACATCAATTTCCACTGTCCGGGATTGCTCCCGGCCGATGCCTTGTTGTGGTCAGCCGGGATAATCCCGGCTGACGAGCAACCAACCCGTCAGTTGCCCGTATCGGGCACCGTGCCGGTGCCTTCGCTGCTCCTGCAAGCCTTGAACACGGCTGCCGCACCGGCGCTGAGGTTGGCGGAGAACACGCTGCTGGAGCAGTAGGTGCTGGCCGGGAAATACACGCCCATGCTCAGGCTGGGAATGAGCGCGAGATTGTTGTTGGCGATCGACTGCTTGAAGGAAGGATCGGCCAGCAACTGGCGGTAGATCGGCTCGCCGAAGGCGTCGGCGCCGAACGGCAGGTAGTCGAATTCGGCCTGATATCCATCCGGCGGCGTGTTGGGCGCAATGATGACGTTGTAATAACCGTCCGTGCCGATATGCGCATCCGTGTCCGCCAGGCAGTCCACCACCTTGCGCGGGGCATGGAACTCGTCGCTGCACACCGACCAGTAGCGCACCTGCGGCGAGGAGCTGCCGGTGGCGAAGGTGGGCGCCTTGCCACGGATGATCAGCAGGTCGCCGAGCGTGTCGTTGGTCTTCTCGCGCATGTAATGCACGTCCAGGTTCTGGAAGCGCCCGAACGTCGAGCGGTAGATCGTCATGGTCGGCGGCTTCACCGCAGGCATCGGCGCAATCAGGCCGCCGGAACTGGAACTCGACGATGCGCCATCGCCACCATCGCCGCCGACGGTGGCCTTGATGCTGGCCAGGATGGTATTGCAGGAAGCCTGATCCTGCGTGGACGACAGCGGCGTGCGGGTGCCGTTGGCGGCGACGTAGGTAAGCTTGGGCAGGTTGCCGAAGTTGTCCGACCCCGAGGTGGGGAGATACAGGCGATACAGCAGGAACTTGTGCGCCGGGGGGCGGGTGCTGACATCGGTGGGATCGGCGACCAGGGTGGTGCCGGACGCCGTCGCGGTGGCACTGTAGATCACCGTGACCGTGTAGGGCTGACCCGGGGCGATCACCTTCGCCGGCGTGGCGTCGGCGCCGAAGATCCCGGCATCGCTCAGCCCGGATTCGGCCTTGCCGTTCTCATTGTAGATCTGGAAGGAGAAGTAGCGGGCGGTAGCCGAAGTGCCGGCGATCTCGATTTTGTCGCCAATGCCGACCGTATCCGGCAGCGCGGCCACCCAGTAGACCGCATTGGTCTCCGGATAGGCGAAATTGGCGGTCCTGGAATCCGCCTCGAACATCCAGTTGCAGCCCTGCACGAGGTCGGCGGTGCTGCCGCCACTGCTGCCGGTGCCGCCGGAACTGGAGCCGTCGTCCACCGGTATCGAAGGGCCGCCGCAACCGGTGAGCAGCGCAGCCACACCCAACACGGCCGCCAGAGGCGACGTGATCCGCAACTTCTTCATGACGAGTTTCCCTGAGTCTGTCGCGCTGCGCGGAAACGCCAATCGTCCCACTTCGCGCCAACCGAATTTACCAGCGCAGTATAGGCAATCCCATACCTCGCCCGCTTCGCGCGGTACCAGGTACGAAGCCGACAGCACCCGAACGATGCGTCAGATTGACCCGCCGCCGGGATTATGGTTCCACGGCACGCTTACATGCGGCCCACGATGGCGGGCTTGCGCGAGATGACCACAGGATGCGGCATGAAGCCCGCGAAGTCTCCCGCCCGCGGCGGCCTGGCCGCCGCGGGCGGGAATATCTTCAGCCGCCGGACTCGCCCTTGAGAATCCGCTCCACCGCCTGCTGCGCGATGACGTTGTAGCCGGACTTGACCTTGGCGTAGGTCTGTTCGGCGTAAGCCTTGCCTTCCGGCGTCTTCATCAGCTCGCGGTAGAGCGGGCTGATCAGGCGCATGCGGCCGACGCTGCCGAGGTAATGCTGCGCCGCCGGCAGCACCGCCTTGTCGCCGTGGGCGATGGCGACGCGGAACCAGGCGCTGGCGATGATGGCGTTGTGGGTCTGGCTCAGCTTGTAGCGCGCATCCAGCAACTGCACCTGTTCCAGCGTGGCGGAAGCCGGCATGTTGTCGAAGAACTGCTGCCACTCGTGCACGTTCCACTGCTTCGCCGGCAGGGCGTCGAGGGTGGTCTTGCCGGAGAGCCAGGCGTCGCGCTCCTGGTCCACCTTGTTCAGCGCGTCGGAATGCGGCAGCACGGCGAAATCCGGAATCTCCGGCTGGTGCAGCCAGGCGTCGAGCTGCGCCTGCGTCACCTTGCCGGGCTGCTGCGCCATCAGCTTGTCCTGCAGGTAGGCGACGAATTCGCCGGTGGTGGCGCTCTGGAAAGCGTGGTCGTCGAACCAGCCGCGCAGGAAGGCATCGAAGGCGCCGCGTCCGAACTGCGCTTCCAGCCAGGTCAGGAACAGGTTGCCGCGCTCGTAGGGCACCGAGCTGTAGACGGCGTCCGGATCCTTGGGCGGTGTGCTGCGCACCAGCGACCAGTCGATCTTGTCGAGGTGGCTCATCGAACCCTTCAGATCGGTCAGGCCGAGCACGCGCTCCATGTCGCCGCGGGCCTGGCCGAACTGCATGTCGAGCAGGCGGTAGGTGAGGTATTCGGTGAAGCCCTCGTTGAGCCAGAAGTCGTTCCAGCTCGCATTGGTCACCAGATTGCCGGACCAGCTATGGGCCAGCTCGTGGCTGACCAGCGAGACCAGCATGCGGTCGCCGGTGATGACCGTGGGCGTGGCGAAGGTCAGGCGCGGATTCTCCATGCCGCCGAAGGGGAAACTGGGCGGCAACACCAGGATGTCGTAACGGCCCCAGCGATACGGGCCGAAGGCCTGCTCCATCAATTGCAGGGTGCGCTCGGTCTCGCCGAATTCGTAGGCGGCCTTCTTCAGCAGGCCCGGCTCGGCGTAGACCCCGGTGCGCGGCCCGGTGGACTGGAAGCCGATGTCGCCCACCGCCAGCGCAATGAGATAGCTGGGAATGGCCTGCGGCATCTTGAAGGTCCAGGCGCCGGAGGCGTCGGGCTTGTCGTGCATCTCGGCGCTCATCACGGCGCGCAGGCCCTTGGGCGTGCGGACGCGTGCTTCGTAAGTGGCGCGCACGAAGGGCGTGTCCTGCATCGGAATCCAGGAGCGGCCGTGGATCGACTCCGACTGGCTGAACATGAAGGGGTGCTTCTTGCCCAGGGTCTGCGCCGGAGGCAGCCATTGCAGGCCGGAAGCCTGCGGCTTGGAGGCATAGGTCACGCGCACGCGCGTCGCGTCCGCCGGCAAGGTGATGGTCAGGGGGGCGCCGAGCACTTCGTCGCTCTGGCCGAGCGTGAACGGCGCCTTGAGCCAGACCTCGCCATCGACACTGGTCTCGGTCTTGGCGATGTCCAGGTCCTGTGTGTCCAGGATCACCTGGGTGGCGGACGGGTCGATGCGCTCCAGTTCCAGGGTGGCGGTACCGGACAGCACGCTCTTCTTGAAGTCCACCGCCAGGTCCAGCGCGATGTGTCTGGTCCGCACCTGCTGCACGTTGGAGTAGGTATTCGCGGCGACATTGGCGCTGGCCGTCGCATCGAGCGGCGCGGCGTAGGCAGTGGGGAGCGAGGCGGCGAGCATGGTGAGGGCGGCAAGAAAACGGTATTTGGTCATGGCCCGGAAGGGAAAAAGATCAGGCGGCATCATACAAAGGAATATGGAATTCCGGGCGGACAGGGGACTGCCATCCCCTGCCCTGGCCGGTTCAGACCCCTGAAATCGAGGGCGCTACCGGGTGGCGGCGATCTTTCGGCTTGTCTTCCGGCGGCGGGGGCGGCGGCGCGCCGAGTTCGACGCCCAGCTGACTGAAGAAGATCTGGTAAGGCGCCACGCTGTCGATCAACTCGGGGGACATCCCCTCCCCGGCTACCGTGTACAGACGGAGGCGCACATCGGCGCCGACGTCCTTGCCCGGCAGCGGCAGGATGTCGACCTGTGCCGTCAACGACGCCGTGCCGTAGTTCTTCAGGTTCTTGCGAAACAGTTCGTCGAGCTGGTTCTTGTGCACCGGCGCGGAGGCAATGTACTCGCCGCTGACCTTATTGCCGGCGTCGTCGCGGGTCGGCTCGAAGTTCAGATCGCCGAGGGCGCGGCTGCCCGCAGCCACCAGGCGGTCGGCGGACAGGGTGGGATAACGCACCGACTGGAACTGCACGCGCGCGGCGGCGCAAGCCGGCGATTCCTTGTCGATGCAGGCCCGCACCTCATCGCGGCGGACGCCGCGGTCGGGCGTGCAGGCGGCGAGCAGGGACAGGCCCAGCAGCACGACCGGCCAGATGGCGCGGCGGGTCGGGCGGGAGAAGTCATGGGAAAAATCAGTGTTCCGCAACGGCAGTGCTCCTTGAGGGCGCGCGCTGCATCATACCCATACGCGCCCCGGAAGGGCCCTGGTGGCGAGACCTTTACACCCCAGCCTCCGCTTCACGAAAGCCTTCGCGCCCCGGTCGAAGCCGATCCGGCTTCCGCGCTTCAAATCTTTGCGTGGGCCTCGCCCAGCAGGTGCATCAAGCCGCGCAGTTCCGAACGCAGGCTGACGAATTCCTCGGCACCGAGGCCGATGCGGCAGCCCATGGCGCCGGGGATGTCCTGGGCCTGCTTCTTCAGCGCCAACCCTTTGGGCGTCAATGAAACCTCGACGCGGCGCTCGTCTTCGGCCGAACGCCGGCGGCGCACCAGGCCGGCGGCTTCCAGGCGCTTGAGCAGCGGCGTCAGGGTGCCGCTGTCGAGGTAGAGCTTCTGGCTCAGTTCGCCGACGCTGGCCGGGGCCTGCTCCCACAGCACCAGCATCACCAGGTACTGCGGGTAGGTCAGGCCCAACTCGTCGAGCAGCGGCCGGTAGAGGCGCGTGAGCAGGTTGGACGCGGCGTACAGCGGGAAGCACAGCTGTGCATCCAGTTGCAGCGCCTGATCGTCTTTCTTGCTCATCGCGTCCCTACCGTCCTGGTCTTGGTGAAGGCTCAGCGCGTCTGCACGCTCAGCGCCACGTCGATGTTACCGCGGGTGGCGTTGGAATACGGGCAGACCTGGTGCGCGGTCTCCACCAGCTTCTCGGCCGTGGCCTGATCGACGCCGGTGAGGATGGCGTTCAGGGAAACTTCCAGCTTGAAGCCACCCTCGGCGCGCGGGCCGATGCCGACTTCGGCGTCGATCTCCACGTCCGCGTCCTTCAGCGCGATCTTCTGCAAGCGCGCCACATGCAGCACGGCGTTGCCGAAGCAGGCGGCGTAACCGGCGGCGAACAGCTGCTCCGGGTTGGTCGCGTCTTCCTTGCCGCCCATGGCCTTGGGCAGGGCCAGGCGGGTGGAGAGGAGGTTGTCCTCGGTGTGGACGTTGCCGTTGCGGCCGCCGACGGCGATGGCCTTGGTCTTGTAGAGGGTGCTCATTGCGGTGCTCCTTGGTGGGTTGAACTTTACACAATTATATTGCGTGCAATATAAATTGCAAGCCCCGCCCTCCTGAGGGTCCTGCGGAGGAGTTCAGTCGCCTGGGGTTTCGTGCCCGACGAAGGCGAAGCGCGGCTGCGGCCGGCCGCCGGGTTCGGCGGTGATCATTTCATTCCACACGCTCAGCCGGCGCGTGCTCATCGGCAGGCCTTCGCGCGGATACAGCCGGGTATAGACCACCACGGTGACATTGGTCTCGTCCTCACGGGCCAGGCCAAGCGCCAGGTAGTGCTTGCCTTTGTAATGGCGGTAAACGCCGGGCTTGAAGTCGGAATGGCTCATGGCGGGCACGGAAACCTGTCGGCGGATGCGAACGGCATTGTCCGGAATGCGCCGCCGTTTTGCAGCGTGGCAGCGATCAGCACCGCATCAAGGATCCTGCGGCCGGTAGGCACAGCCCAGCGGATTGCCCTGGGTGCACATGTAGAAGTGGGCCCATTGCAGCGAGCCGTCCGCCGGATCATCAGGCCGCTTACCGGTCGGCACCACGAACAGGGCGTTGACCGAATCCGCCAAGTCGAGGATCAGGCGCATCGGCACCTTCTGCGTGCCGCCGCAGCCGAGACAGGGCAGCAGGTTGGCGATCGAGCGCTTGTGTTGCACCACGAATCCCGGCAGGCGTACCGCATTCGGATCGTCCGGCATATCGAGCGTCGCCGCCACCGCCGCCGGCACGTCGATCTTCAGCGGCGGCCTGACTGCCGTCGTCTCTTGGGCCAAGCACAGGCCCGGCAACAAAGCGGCGAGCAACGCCATCGATCGCCAGCGCGCCAACACGCGACCATTGCCCGATCTTGGAAGCATTTTGTAAACCCCGGCAGGATTCAGGAGCAAATTAGCACTGCCGACGCGGCCGTAACAGAGGGACCAGGGTTGTCACAATCTTTTGCGCGACGACGTTGCGTAGAAAGCACAGCGCGATAGCGGCCGGTACCAGCGGGAACTGCTCCGCGAACTGTGCCCTGGCGCACGGGATTTGCCGCGGCTTCCTGTACAATCCCGCCATCCGGAAGCAAAATATTTTGGGCTCCGGAAGAAGGGAATCGAACGAATTCACGGCCCGGCGGGTGGCCGTCGCGGCGGCGGCGCAAGCCGGCTGCCACAGGCCTCTTCCGACTGACTCCATGGGCGTATACCGCGTGAAGAATGCACCAGGCCTGATCGAACAAGCTGCCGATCCCCTCGCCGCCGACCGTACCGCCGCGGCCTCCCCGCCCGCCTTCACCGCGGACATGGCTTCCTACAACGACCAGCTGATCCGCCAGACGCGCGTCTATCACGTGCAGCTGAGCATGATGGCGGACAGCAAGGCGAACATGCTGCTGACCATCAGCTCGATCCTGGTCACCCTCAGCGCCACCCACCTTGCCGACGCCCGCTACCGCTGGCCGGCGATGGTGCTGATCGCCGGCTGCCTGGTGTCGGTGGCCTTCGCCGCGCTGACCACCATGCCCAAGTTCTTCCGCGCGGGCGATACCCCCAAATCCGCACTGCCACAGGCGCCGGGCTTCAATCCGTTGTTCTTCGGCGACTTCACCCGCCTGAGTTACGGCGATTTCCTGAAGACGATGGAGCAGACCATGTCCAGCGCCTCCACCGCCTACGAGGCGCAGCTGCGCGAGATCTACCTGCTCGGCAGCTTCCTGGCCAAGAGCAAGTACCGCTGGCTGCGGCTCGGCTACATGAGCTTCATGGCCGGGCTGGCGGGCAGCGTGCTGGTATGGATCGCGATAACGCTCTGAACGCCAGTCCCGGCACCGCTTAGCCGGGCTTCCTCGCCAGGGCCGGCGGTGTCAACCGTTGCAGCTCCCGCTCCAGTATCGAGGCGTCGGAGGGCGACAGCCGCCGCTCAGGCGCGCGCTGCTCCGGCATGCCGAGGTGGCGCCGGCCATCGAGGAAGAACTGGATCGGCTCGTCGCCCCGCGCCAGCCTGGTGAAGTGCACATCCGTAGCGCCGATGGCGAAATGATTGATGGCGGAGCCGGCGCCGCGGCCGCGGCGCACACCATCCTCGGACACCACCATCAACCCCGGATCTTCGGCGTCGGGCTTGCGCGTCGGCACGTAATCACCCCAGCCCCGAAAGAAGAAGGGCGTGCGCTGCCGCAGGCAGGCGTCGCGGATGGTGCGCAGCCAGGCCGGGTGCGGCGGCCGCGGCGCCCGGCCGCGTTCGCCGCCGGCGATGACCCAGTCCAGCGGCGGCAGGCGCCGCAGCGGATCGCTCTTGGGCAGCCATTGGGGCTGGTTGTCGGCATCCAGGCCGAGGTATTGCTGCACGATGCCTTCCAGCGGCCACAGGATGTCGCGGGTGGGCAGCTCGATGCGCTCGATGTCCACCGCCGACAGCAGCGGCTCCAGCAGCAGGTGGCGCCAGCGCGCCTCGATATCGAACAGGTACGGCAGCCGTTCTTCCAGGGCTGCGGCATCCTCGGCCGAGACGCCGATGCCGAGGTTCTGCGGCGCCGGATGCGCCTGCAGCGCTTCACGCATGCGCCGCGGGTAGCGGGTGGTGAGCAGGAATACATGCTGCGGATGCGCCGCCACCACCTTGAGCACGCGCTCGATGAACAAGCCGCTCACCGTCGGCTGGAACAGGTCAGACAGCGGCGCGATCATCACCCGCTGCGGCGTGGACCACGCGGCCGGCTCGGTCAGGGCCTGCTCCAGTTCCACCGCGGCGCCGCGGCGGGACCAGTCGACGGTCTGGCCGGCGTTGGCGTTGTGCACGTCGAGCCGCGCCTGCGCCAGGCAGGCGACGCAGCCTTCCGACACCGGCTGACAGCCGAGCACCACGTTCCACGGCCGTTCGCTGTGGGACAGGCTCTCCTCGCGACGGCGCAGCAGCTCGCGATCGGTGAGGCGAATCTCCGGCAGCAATTGCCCGCTTTCCAGACCCAAGGTCAGTCCCGGCCGTGTGAACCGGCGCATCAGGTCCCGCTGATGATCCGGCCCGTTTTATGACGGGGCCGCCTTCCCTGCCCCTGGGCTCCATTTAGCAAGGGCGGGGCCAACCGGCTTGGGCAGAAACAGCCTAATGGGGACCAGCCGGTACGATTTCCCCCTCCAGCAAAGAACCCCTTCGCCACGGGCGATCGAGTCGGCACCGGTGAGGTGCCGGTCATGGCCGGCGCAAAGGCGCGGGCACGGCGATGCCGCCGCGGCGTTTCCGCCTGACATTTATGCGGAATGACTGACAAGCTGCGGCACTTTGTGGCGCGATCGCACCGGCGCTACGCGGTATCATCGAGTGGTCCCGGGCAATCCCGTCCTGGGCAGGCCGCCCGAGACCATGAGCACAGCACCCGTTCGGAATTCCAGGCAGGACGCCGCCGCCACACCGGAGCCGCGTTGGCCGGCCCTGGTAGCGCTGGCGGCCCTGACAGGTGCTTTCACCTCCCTCCCCGACACCATGATGGTGGGGCCGCGCTGGCTGGTGGTGGGGCTGGTGCTGGCGCTGATCACACCGTCGATGATCGCCCTGCGCCTGGGACGCAGCCGCATCAATGTGGTGCTGGGCTATGCCGTCAGCACCGTCGTCACCCTGGCCATGATCCTGTCCCTGGTGCTGTTGATGCGCAGCCTGCCGTCCAAGACCGAGGGGCCGCAGGAACTGCTGCGCTCCGCCGGGGTGCTGTGGCTGAGCAACGTGCTGGTCTTCGCCCTGTGGTACTGGCGACTGGATGCCGGCGGCCCGCACCAGCGCGACCAGCGTGGACGGCACAGCGACGGCGCCTTCCTGTTCCCGCAGATGGCCGAACCGACCCCGACCCTGCGCGACCGCAACTGGTCGCCGCATTTCATCGACTACCTGTTCCTGGCCTTCAACACCAGCACCGCCTTCTCCCCTACCGATACGCCGGTGCTGTCGCGCTGGGCCAAGCTGCTGACCATGATCCAGGCGGTGATCTCGCTACTGATCGTGGCGATCCTGGTGTCCCGCGCCATCGGCCTGCTGTAGCCCTTGAGGGGCCCGCCCGCGGCTGTCTCAGCCGCAGGCGGGGTGGAAACATACCGGCTGTCGCCGGTATAAAAAAACACCATAGGCGGCCTGGGGTGGACCCCCTAGGATGCAACCCATGAAGTTATCCACATGCATCCGCCGGGATGGGTCCGGCCGCCTCTCCGTATGAACCCGGCGCGCGCCGCGCCCGGCGGCAACAACGCGGTCGCGACGAAAGCACCGCGCCGCCTGCCCGAAGGCTTCCTGCGCAACCTGTCGATCCGCGCCAAGCTGGCCACCATGGTGTTCGTCTTCAGCGCGGCCATCGTCGGCCTGCTCGGCATCATGGACATGTCGCTCAACCTGGCTTCCGGCGTGCGCGGCTATATCCGCGGCGAGGGCCTGTGGTCGAAGGGCCAGAAGGACGGCGTTTACTGGCTGCTGCGCTATCTGCGCACGCAGGACGAGCAGGACTACGGCCGCTACCTCGATTCGATGCGCCTGCCGCTGGGCGATCGCACGGCACGCATCGAGATGGGCAAGGCGGCCTACGATCCCGCGATCGTGCAGCAGGGCTTCCTCGACGGGGGCAATTCCACCGACGACATTCCTTACATGGTCAACCTGTTCCGGCGCTTCGGCGATTCCAGTGCCTTCGCCCCGGCCATGGCGATCTGGGCCGAGTCGGACGACTACGTCTTGCGGCTGCTGGATTGCGGACGGACGGTGCACCAGGCCATCAGCTCGGGCCAGTTGACGCGCGAACGCCAGGACCAGTTGCTGGCGACCCTCGACGATATCACCGCCAACCTCACCCGCCTGGAAAACCAGTTCTCCAGTGACTTCGGCGACGGCGCGCGCCTGGTACGCAGGGCCCTGGCCGCCCTGATCGTGAGTTCCGCGCTGCTGTTGCTGCTGTGCGGCCTCGGGGTGTCCTGGTGGATCTCGCGCGGCATCGAGGACGCCATCCGCGGCCTGCGCGACGGTGCACTGCGCGTTTCGGTGGGGCGGCTCGACCACCAGATCGAGGTGCGCACCAACGACGAGCTGGGCGAACTGGCGGTGATCTTCAACGACATGGTGCATCACCGCCGCCACGCCGAGGAGGAACTGCGCGGCGCCAATGAATTCCGTGAGCGGGTGATGCAAAGCGCCACCAATGCCATCTACGTCATCGACCTGCAGGGCCACTTCACCATGGCCAACCAGCGCACCAGCGAGATCACCGGCTACAGCGGCGGCCAGCTCATCGGCAGCGCCTATTCGGCACTGATCGCGCCGGAACAGGTGGAGGACATGGCCGGCATGTTCAGCGACATCCTGCGCGACGGTGTCTCTATCCGCAGCGAAGAGACCGAGATCGTGCGCGCCGACGGCTCGCGCGTCGCCATCGCCTTCAGTGCCGGCCCGCTGTACAAGGACGGCCGCATCTTCGCCGTGGTCGGCACCGCCGAGGACATTACCGAACGCAAGCGCGTGGAAGCCTATATCCGCCATACCGCCCAGCACGACACCCTCACCGGCCTGCCCAACCGCGCCCTGTTGCTGGACCGCCTGGACATGGCGATGCGCCAATCGCGCCGCCTCGGCAGCCAGGTGGCGGTGCTGATGATCGACCTCGACCATTTCAAAAGCATCAACGATTCGCTCGGCCACCAGTTCGGCGACCAGCTGCTGCTCAAGGTATCCGAGCAGCTCAAGCAGTCGATCCGCGACATCGACACCGTATCCCGCCTCGGCGGCGACGAATTCGTCATCGTCATCACCGACGTGCACAGCCGCGAGGAGGTGATGCCGGTGGTGGCCAAGATCACCGAGGCCATCTCTACGCCGGTGACGATCGAGGGGCACGAACTGCTGGTTACACCCAGCATCGGCGGCTGTCTTTATCCGCGGGACGGCGACGACACCTCGGCTCTCCTCAAGCACGCCGACGTGGCGATGTACCATGCCAAGGCCGCGGGCCGCAGCAACATGCAGTGGTTCACCGAGGCCATGCTGCAGGAAACCGTCGACCGCCTGGCCCTGGGCAGCGCCCTGCGCCATGCGGTGGAGAACGAGGAATTGTCGCTGCACTACCAGCCTGAGATCTGCCTGAAATCCGGCAACATCGTCGGCATGGAGGCGCTCCTGCGCTGGAAGCATCCGGAACACGGCTACGTCGCCCCGGCGCGCTTCATCCCGGTGGCCGAGGAAACCGGCCAGATCATTCCGCTGGGCGAATGGGCGCTGAAGACCGCCTGCCGCGAGGCGGTGCGCATCCAGCGCCATACCGGGCGGCCGCTGGTACTGGCGGTGAACGTTTCACCGCGCCAGTTCCAGCAGCAGGACTGGCTCGAGGTAGTGCGCTCGGCGCTGCTGCAAAGCGGCCTGGCGCCGCGCCACCTGGAGCTGGAAATCACCGAAGGCATGCTGATGCGCAATCCCGAAGAGAGCGCCGCCACGCTGCACCAGTTGCGCGCCCTGGGCGTAACCGTGGTGATCGACGATTTCGGGACCGGCTATTCCAGCCTGTCTTACCTGACGCGCTTCCCCATCGACAAGATCAAGATCGACCGCAGCTTCGTGCGCGACCTGGCGACCGATGCCACGGACGCCGCCATCATCAACGCCATCATCGCCATGGCGCGCAGCCTCAACATCCGCGTCATCGCCGAAGGCGTGGAAAACCTGGCACAGCAAACCTACCTGCGCGACCGCGGTTGCGATGAGGCACAGGGTTATTACTACAGTGCGGCGGTATCGGCCGACCGCTTCATGAGCCTGGCCGCGGCGGCCTGAGACGGACGCCGCCCCGCTCCGGGCCCGCTACCAGCGATAGGCGGTGGTGAGCTGAAGATTGAGCTGGCCGCGCTGCTGGACGAAGGGCGCGGTGCCCGCACCGCCGACCAGCTGCTCGCCGGAAACGAAGCCTTCGAACAACCAGTGTTTCGTGAAGAAATAGCCGCCGCTGACGCCGAAGCTGTAGCTGCGCACCCCGCTGCCCAGGTAATGCGTGGGATAACCGGACTTGGCCGACTGCGCGGTGCTGACACCGAAGGTGTGGCCCAGATTGTTGGCGTCGGCGAACGTCATCGAAGGGCCGGCGAAGACGAAGTACTTGCCGTCCTTGCCCGCCACCGGGGTGTAGAAACTGATATCGCCGATGTAGCCACCCTGGCCGCCGAAGGAATGGCGCAGGTCGATGCGAAAGGTCACCGGGAACAGCAGGTATTCGGCGAAGATCTTGGCCTCGGGCGAAATCGAGTAATTGCCCAGCTCGCCGACGTGATGATCGTCGCTGTTGTTGCGGCCGAGGTCGTAGGCCAGGGCCACGCCTGCGCGGTAGGTCTTGTCGTGCAGCAGGTTGACGCCGAAGCCCTCGCCGGCGGAAGCGAAGGCGATGTCGCGGTAACGGATATCGAAGGTCGGCCCGAACGATGTGGTATAGGCATTGCCGCCCTCGTACTTGGGCGCGGTCTGGGCAGCGATGCCGAGGACACGGTCCCACTTGGGCGGTTCGTCCTTGGTGTAGGCGTCGAGCAGATGCCCTTCGGAGAAATGCCACTCCGGAGTCGGCCCTGGGGTTTGCGCGTGCGCCGGTAGCGCCAGCATAAAAAGTTGCAGCCCAAACGTAATCGCAGCGGCCCTGTACCGGGTCTGGGTGTTCATGACCGTCCTTAGTCGTCGAGTTGGCGGACCTCATGCCCACCGGTGGAACATGGCGTCCCCCCGCACTAAAGACTTCTGAAAACGTATTTGGTTGCAGTTGTGTGACTGCGCAGGAACGGCTTACTTGCTTGCAGCAAATGCCGCGAAGCGCGGATCCTTGCGCAGCGGATCCCAGAACGGGCTCACCTGGAGTTCCGATCGATTGAGACCACCGGGTTCCTGCAGCAACCGCGGCAGGGCAGCAAAAGCCGCATCGAGATCTCCGGTCCAGGCCTGGATTATTGCCAGGAGGGATTCGGAATTGGCACGCTCCAGCGCATCATTGGCGTTGAGTTCGACCGCCCGGGTGGCCGCATGCAGAGCCATGGCTTTGTCGCCGAGGCAGACATAGGTCGCCGCGTAGGGCGAGCCCAGCTTGGCGTCATCGGCCTCTGTTGTACGCATCTCATTGAGGGACTCCAGCGCCAGTTTGCAGGGGGCCTGCGCTTCCTGCGGCTTGCCGGTCCAGATCATCAGGAAGCCCAGGAAGAAGTTGTTCGACATCTGCACCGGGTCCTGCAAGGGGTCGGCGGCCTTCGATTTGTAGCCCTTGATCATGGCGATGGCCTGATCGTATTGCCGCCCCCGGATCAGGTGCTGCAGCTTGGCCTGGAATACGCCCGGATTGTCATTGACATCCGGCAGCTTCGCGAGCAGAGCGGAGGCGCCGTCGAAATCGCCGGCGTCCTGCAGCACGCCGGCCTTCGCCGCGATCACATTGGCATTGTCCGGCGCCGCCACAAGGGCCCGGTCATAGACCGCCAGCGCCTGCGGGAATTGCCGCAGCGAATCGTAGTTGCTTGCCAGCCCCATCAGCATGCCGACGTTGAGCGGATCGATGCGGGTGGCCTGTTCCAGATGATCGGTCGATTCCTGCCACTTGCCTTGCCGCCGCTCGATATAGGCGATCGCGGCCAGCGCATCGGCATTGTTGGGCAGGCGTTGCAAGGCCTGGTTGAACAGGGCCAGGCCACCATTGAAGTCGAGCAGCCCCCAGTAGCGGTAGTAACCCTGCGCGAGGTAGGCCTCGCCCATCTCGGGATTCAGCCTGGAAGCGGTATCGGCGGCCTCGCGCGCCTCGTCCAGCAGCTTGGGCGTGCGATTGAACAGGTTGAAGTAGCCGTAACTCTTGATGATCGACAGGCGCGCCCAGGCCAGCGCGAAAGTCGGATCGAGCTGCACCGCCTCGGAGTAGGCGGCGATCGACTGCGCCAAACTCTGGCTGGTGGCGCCGTTCATTGCCTGCCGCTCGGCGCCAAGACCGCGCAAGTAGGCATTGTAGGCGGCGGCATTCTCGGTTGGTTTGGCGGCAACGGTCTGCGCTTCACCGCCGGTGATGTGCGCCTGCAAGGCCTGGGCGATGGCCTGGGCCACCTCGGCTTCCACGCCGAAGACGTTGTCCAGCTTGCGGTCGTAGGTCTCGGCCCACAGGTGGTCGTCGGTGGCGGCGCGGATCAGCTGCACGTTGATGTGCACGGCGTCGCCGATCTTCTGCACGCTGCCTTCGAGCACATGGGCCACGCCGAGCTGACGCGCCACGTCGGCCAGGTTGCCCGGCCTGGCCGCGAACTGCAGGGTGGAGCCGCGCGAGATCACGCGCAGTGCGCCGATGCGGGACAGCCTGGTCAGAATCTCGTCCTGGATGCCCTCGGCGAAATAGGCATTGGCCTTGTCGTCGGAGAGATTCTCGAACGGCAGCACGGCAATGGACTTGTCCGCCACGGACTTGCTGGCGGCAGTGACCGCCGGGCGCAGCCAGACCCGCTCCGCCACCATGTAGGCGCCGGCCAGCAGCAGCATGCCGCCGAGCACGTAGTTGAGCAGGCGCTCGCGGCGAGCGGGCGGCGCGGCGGCGGCATCAGGCGTCACCGGTGAAGTCTGTTCGCCGGTGCGCACGATACCCTGCGGCGTGATGTCGAACAGCCAGGACAGCACCAGCGCCACCGGGAAGCCGGCGACGATGAGCAGCACGATGATGCGCTGCGCCAGCGGCGACACGTCGAATACCGGCAGCACCTGCGTCACCACCTGCACCAGCAGCCACCCGGCGACGGCGTACATCGCCCCGACCTTGTAGACGTGGCGGCGCTGCAGCTCTGCGAAAAACGATTGCATCCCGAAAATTAAGCCCCGTTCCCGATAGGCGTTACTTTACCGGGAAATGCCGTGCCTTTGCGGACGCCGGTCCCGCCGTGCGGCGGCGCCGGGGCTCAGTCGCCCCAACCCTCGGTGGGAGGCTCGGAGCGCGAGCGGTACTCGCCCATCTCGCGCAGGTACAGCTGTTCCTTCAGCTGCGTCACCTCGCGCAGGATCTGCGCGATGCCGATCTCGTTCTTCAGGTTGACCATGTAGTCGGTTTCGGCATGCAGGCGCTCCTTCACCGACTGGCGGTTCTGGCTCATCATGATCAGCGGCCCCTGCAAGGCCACCAGGATGGCCAGGAACAGGTTGAAGAACTGGTAGGGGTAAGGGTCGAAGGCGATGTGCTCCAACGCGTTGATCGCGCACCACAGCCCGGTCAGGCCAAGCAGCAGGGCGATGAAGGACCAGCTGCCGTTCCACTGCGCCACGCGGTCGGCGAGGCGCTGGCCCCAGGTCAGCTTTTCGTCCGCCTCGCGGTTGATGTCGCGGGCGGTGGGCAGCTCCAGCAGCCGCGTGGTGGCGCGCAGGCGCCCGGACATCTCGCCCAGCATGGCCATGATGGCGTGGCTGGAGCTTTGCAGGAAATCGACGAAGCCCTCGCGCGACAACTCGCCCAGCACCACCTCGCTCAGGGTCTCGACGCTGGCGGTGCGCGGCTCGCGCTCGAGCAGGGCCATCTCACCGAAGAAGCCGCCGCTGCTCAGTTCCTTCAGCACGATCGGCTGCTCGCCCTCCTCCGCCGCCGGCAGGAAAATCCGCACCGAGCCTTCCAGCACCACGAACATGGAACTGCCGACATTGCCCTTGGAGACGATCTCCTGCCCTGCCGGCACGCGCCGGATGCTCAGGCGCCCGACCAACGCCTCGATATCGCTGTCGTTCAGCCCCTTGAACAGCGGCACCTTCTTCAGCTCGACATGAATCTGCATGGCCACATCCGGCTAAAAGCAGTGAAATCCCGCGCGGCATCCCCCGCACGCCCCTTGCCCTGCTCCCGCATATACCCGGACAGGGCATGAATCGGGCCACAGGTCCCGATGGGGATCGTACAGCAGGGTATGAGGCCCCGGCAGTCCGACTTGTGCGCCAGCGCACTCTGGCGCGGCACATTCACCACACCTAGCGGAAGCGCGGATCGTCCGGCAACAGCTCCCGCCCCATGGCGCAAACCCGCGCCCAGGCTTCGGGACTGAGCGAGGGCCGCAGCGGCGGGGCGATCTGGGCGAAGGTGCGGCCGTCGCCGGCCTTGTGCAGGCGCTGCGCCAGGCGGTAGCGGATATCCGAGCGGAAGGGGTAGTTGTCCAGCATCTCGCGCAGGCGCTTGATGCGCAGCTTCTCGGTCACCGAGCCCTGCGACAGGCCGCGCCGCGGCGGCGGCGCCGGGATAATGATGCGCTTGACCTTCTTCACCTGCACCGCCGACATCGGCACATAGCGGGTCAGCAGCGGCCGCACCCGCACCCGGCGCAGCAGCAGGACACCGGCCAGCAGCAGCACCGCCACCCCCGCCACCAGGGCGATGGCGCCGATGAAATCCGGATGCGGCGCCGCGGCCGGCGCCGGCGCTCCGGGGCCGAAAGGCAGATAGGAATGCGGCTGCCAGGCGCCGCGCGGCTGCCGCAGCCAGGCGCGGAACTGCGCCACCCGGTCCACCGGCTCGCCGCGCGAGACATAGTCTTCCGGCACCTGCAGCCACCTGCCGGGAACAGCCTGTTCCGGGTTCTTCTCCGCGAATGCGCCGATGTTGGCCTCATACAGCGCCAGCGACATCGCCTCCGGCGAGACCTCGTAGATCTGCGCCAGGCGCCGCGAGATGCCGCTCAGGCTGTCGCCGGAACGCACCTGCCAGGTCTTCGGCCGCGGATCGGGCGGCGGCGGCGGTGGCGGGGGAGTGACAATGGGCCGCCCCGCATCGGCGGCAGCGGCAACCGGCATGGGCTTGCCGGCGGCATCGCCATAACCGCGGGCAGGCGGGGTTTCCGGCTTCTGGATGGCCAGCACACGGATGCCCTGCGCCGCGGCTTCGTCCACGGCCGGCGGCGGCACGGCGGCGGAGATGGCCGCCTCGGTACGCGCCGTGTGCTGCGCGCGCAGGTCCGGCACGTCGACCAGCACGTCGACATCATGGTTCACCACCAGGGCGCCGGCGGTGATAACCAAGTGCAGGCTCAGCGCCGGCACCATCACGCGCCGCGCCGTACCCAGGTGCACCACCGACCGCTGCGGGTCGTAAACCGCCTGCACCGACTCGGCCACCACCTCTTCCTCGTCCGGCAGGTCCGGTCCCGGCGCGACCCGCACCGTCACCGCATTGGCGTTGAGCCCGGCGAAGCTGACCGGCAGGTCCAGCGACAGCGGCTGGCCGATCACCGCGTGCATCTGGCTGCGGCTGTCCACCGACAGGGCATGGGCCAGCGGGCACAGCAGCAGCGCCGCCGGCAGCCAGCATGCAGTCCTGGATCGCACCACGCCCTAACTCCCCGAGTGTCCCGTAAGCCGCCGTTGCACCCGCCGCGGCATCGCTGGCGGAAGGTGCTTATTTGAATGGGCGTACGTTACAAAACTGCGGGAACCGGAACAAGGGCGTCGAAGGATCAGCGGCCCGGGATGTGCCGCTTCACGCTGCCTGCACCCGCCGCTCACTCCCCGCCAGCGCCGCCGCGATATGCCCGAACAGGTACTCGGCATCCCTGCCGACGTCGGCGAAGCGCCCCGAGCCCCAGGTGTTCTGCCAGGACAAGCCGAGGAAATAGGCGCCGGCGACGGGCGTGACGCCGCGGCGCTGCACCGGCTGGCCGCGGCCGTTGAACACCGGCAGATCCACCCAGCGGTAGTCCGGGGTGAAGCCGATGGCCCAGACGATGCTGGTGATGCCCGCCGCCTCGTAGTCCAGCTCCACCGGATCGTGCGGCGGCGTCCACGCCGGCACATAGGGCGGCTCGACCGGCGCGTCTATGCCCTGGTCGCGGATGTGCTTGTCGACCAGCTCGCGGATGTTGTTGTAGGAGCGGTCGGCCTCGGCCAGGTTGCGGGTCAGGTCCGGCTCGAACAGGAAGCGCGGGCCCTCCACGCCCTTGAACAGGCCATACAGCTTCATCCCTTCCAGGGCGCGCTGGCGCAGGTCGATCTCGCGGCCGCCGTCGCGGCCGGTGAGGTAATGGTTGGTCTTCTCCCGCACCGTGGCCTTCTGCGGGTGGTTCTCGTAGGGGATGTCGTAGTAGCCGGACTCGGTGAGCCAGTCGGTCACTTCCCGACCCCGGTAGACGCGCGGCGAGCGCGGCGCCCGGCCCACGCAGAGGTGCGCCTGGCGCCCGGCCAGGTGCAGGTCCTCGGCGATCTGGCAGCCGGACTGGCCGCTGCCCACCACCAGCGTTGCGCCCGCAGGCATCGATTGCGGATTGCGGTAGTTGGAGGAATGCAGTTGCAGGATGTGTGGCGGCAGCCGCTCGGCCGAGCGCGGGATGATCGGCACCTGGTAGACGCCGTTGGCCAGCACCACTTGCTGCGCGATGAAATCGCCTGCGCTGGTCCTGAGGTGGAACCCGCCTTCGGCATCGCGCTCCACCCGGGTGACTTCCACCCCTTCCAGCACCGGCGGCTTGAAGCTGGCGATATAGGCGTCGAGGTATTCGACGATCTGTTCGCGCAGCATGAAACCCTTGGGATCGGGCCCCGCATAGGGAAAGCCCGGCAGGCGGCACTGCCAGTTGGGCGTCACCAGGCAGAAGGAATCCCAGCGCGCCTCGCGCCATTCGCTGAAGCAGCGCTTGCGCTCGAACACCACGTGCTCGATGCCGGCCTGCTTCAGGTGCCAGCTCATCGACAGGCCGGCCTGGCCGCCGCCGATGATCGCCACCGGCACGCGCTGCGGAGGGAGGGGTTCGCTTCTGTGCATGTTCATCGGTCTCGTCTCACTACTCTTCAAAGGATTGCACCGTCACGCGCGCATCCGGCGTGGCGGCGAAACGGGCGGCGGTCTGTTCGATCTGCTGCAACTGCGCGGCGGCGCTGCTGCAGGCGTAGCCGTAGCGCTGGCGCACGCGCTCGCTGGCCAGGTTGAGGGCGCGGCGGCTGCGCTCGACGAACTCGTCCAGCGGATAGGCTTCGCCCGGTGTGAAGAAGTCGCGCGTGGTAGAGGACGGCGAATAACACAGCTGCTCGCTGGCGTCGGGCCAGCGCACGCGGAAGCTCATTTCAGGCATGGGAGGTCTCCGGTTCGGGAGCAGGGGAAGTGGAAATCGCGGGACCGCAGCCGATCAACGCGCTGTGCTGGAAATCCCAGGCCAGCACTTCTTCGCCGCCATCGCGCAGGCGCAACTGGCGACGTTCCTCGCACATGCCGATGGCGGCGCAGGCCAGGTCGCGCGCGGCGAAGCGGCTCATCACGGCGGCGACGTTGGCCGGCGGCACGGCCAGCAGGAAGCCGTAGCTGGGAAAGGTATGCAGCAGCCAGCGTTCCGCCGAGACGTCCGGCGGCATCGGCACCCTGCCCGGCTCGACGGTGGCGCCGATGCAGGAACACTCCAGCAGCATCAGCAGCGTGCCGAGCAGGCCGGCTTGCGAGATGTCCTTGGCGGCGCGACACAGCCCGGCCTCGGCGATCTGCGGCAGCAGTTCCAGGTCGCCGCGCAGGCGCCGTGCGTCGCTGCCGGAACTGGCATCCCAGTTGGAGAAATGTTCGCGGTAACCGCCGCGCAGATCGGTGACGGCCAGCAGCACATCGCCGGGCCGCGCCTCGAAGCTGCTCAGCAATTTTCTGGCGCGGCCGAGGATGGCCACCGAGAACTGCGCGCGATCGCAGCGCGCATTGCTATGCCCGCCTACCACCGGCACGCCGTAGGTACGCGCGGCGGCGGCCAGGCCTTCCAGCACCGGCTTGCCGCGTTCCGCGCCATCGCTCCACAGCGCATCGACCACCGCCAGCGGCCGGCCACCCATGGCGTAGATATCGCTGGCGTTGACCATCACGCCGCACCAGCCGGCGAAGTAAGGCTCGGCGGAAACGAATTCGTTGAGGAAACCTTCGATGGCCAGCAGCAGGTAGCCATCGCCATCGGGAATGGCGGCGCAGTCGTCGCCCACCGCGATGACGGCTTGCGGATCGGCGATGCCCAGGGTCGACACCACCGCCGCGATGTCGCGCTTGTGCGCAACGCCGCGGCTGTCGCGCAGGCCCTGTGCGAGCGCCGCGAGATCCGCCCCTGGATTCATGCTCAGGCCGCCTGCCGCAGGGTGGTGACGAAGCCACGTTCGCCGGTACTGCACGGCGGATAGTGCGCAAGATCGGCCTCCATGCGGTGATGCGGCTTGCCGCGCAGAATGATTTCCTCCAGCGAGATCCAGTGCAGGCGGCGGAACAGCGGCACGTTCTGCGCCTGCACCTGCGCGGTGAAGCGCACCGCGCCGCGCGCATGGGCGGTGCCGACGGCGAGGTGGATCAGCTCGGTGCCGAGCTGGGCGACGCGGCGGTACTCGTGCAGCACCGCCAGGCGCGAGCCCTGCCAATGACCAGGCGCGTCTTCATGGATGCGCACGGTGCCGACTACCTGCTCCGGCATGCCGGAGACGCAGGACACGGCGACGATGGTGGTGGCATGGCGGTCGATCTCGTCACGGTCGTCGCGATCGAACAGTCCCTGCTCGGCGCAGAACACGGCCCGGCGCAGGCGCGCGGCTTCGCGCTGCTCCCAGCGTTCCGTCACCAGCTTGACGATGTATTCGCTGGGCACGTAGGCGCTGTGCGCGGCGACATTGATGCCGGGCACCCAGTCCATCGCCGCGCGCTTGATCGCGATCACTTCAGGCGGCATGGGCGCGCACCGCCGCGGCGCCGGCTTCGTAGGAAGCCAGCGAGGAGCAGGCGCCGCACTTGCCGCAGCCGGCCTTGATGTCGGCGGACTTCAAGCCGCCTTCCACCAGCATGCGGCCCAACGGCGCCAGCAGGCCGCGCATGGCGGCGGCGTTCGGCGTGGGATGATTGGCCAGCGGTGTGCCGCCCACCGGCACGAAGGGCACCACGAAGGGATAGACGCCGATGCGGATCAGCGTCTCGCACATCTCCAGGATGGCCTCGTCGGTGTCGCCCAGGCCGGCGAGGATGTAGGTACTGACCTGGCCGCGGCCGAACACTTTCACCGCGTCGCCGAAGGCATGCAGGTATTCCGGCACGCTGACGCTGGCCTTGCCCGGCATGATGCGCGTGCGCACTTCCGGCGTCACCGCCTCCAGGTGCATGCCCAGCGCGTCGATGCCGGCGTCCTTCATGCGCTGGAACCAGCGCGGGTCGTCCGGCGGCTCGCACTGGCCCTGGATCGGCAGGTCCACCGCCGCCTTCACGCCGAAAGCGCTCTCGCACAGGATCTGCGCGCCGCGATCGGTGAAGTTGGGCGTGCCGGTGGTCATCACCATGTGCTTGATGCCGTCGAGCAGCACCGCCGCCCGTGCAACCTCGCCGAGCTGCTCCGGCGTCTTGCGGTTGATGGTGCGGCCTTCCTTCAGCGATTCGCCGATGGCGCAGAACTGGCAGGAGGTGCTGCGCCGGCCGTAACGGATGCAGGTCTGCAACACGGTGGTGGCGAGCACATCGGAACCGTGCAGCTGCGCGATCTTGGAGTAAGGCACACCGTCGAAGGTCTGCAACCTGTAGAAGCGCGGCTGGCGCGGAAACTCGATGCGCGCCACCGCCAGGCCGTTACGCTCCAGTACGCTGACGCCGCGCGCATCCGGCGCCCGTGCCAGGAAGGGCGAAGCCTTCGCCGCATCGCTGTGCACCGGCACCATCACGGTGCGGCCGTCCACCGTCACCGCCTTGTGATCGGTCGGGCCCGCCCCACCCTTGCGCGCGGCGGCGCCGGCGGCCGGGTCTTCCAGGCGCAGGCCGCTGGCCTGCATCTCGGTGATCAGGTACTGCGCGGCTTCATTGGCGCGCAGCGGGGCGAGGACGGGGGCGGTGGTACTCATGCGGGTCTCCCGGTGAATGAGGCAAGGGCATTCAAGTAGGCAGCTTCGATGCCGTCCGCCGCACGCGGCGGTGCGCCATCGAGGTAACGGGCGAGGCGCTGTGCCTCCAGCGCGCCGGCGTCGGCCGTCGCCAGGGCAGCCGGCGCGCCGGTCATCGCCAGCGGTGCCGCGCTACGCTGATCCAGTTGCAGGCTCAGCAACTCCGGCCGGGCGTAATGCCCGACCGAATCCATCATCCGCTTGCGCTTGGTGATGAGGGCGAAGTCGAGGTCGGCGACGACCATGCCCTCGCCTTCGCGCAGCGGCTCCGCCAGGTGCCGGCCTTCCGGCGAGATGATGGCGGTGTAGCAGCCGCCAGCGAAGGCTTTCTCCAGCTCCGGCGTCGGCGCCTGCGCCTTGACCTGCTCCGGCGTCAGCCAGGCCGTGGCGTTGACCACGAAGCAGCCGGACTCCAGCGCGTGGTGGCGCATGGTCACCTCCATCTGCTCGGAGAAGATCGGGCCGACAAGTGAGCCGGGGAACTGGCTGCAATGGATCTGCTCGTGCTGCGCCATCAGGGCGTAGCGCGCCAGCGGGTTGTAATGCTCCCAGCAGGCCAGCGCGCCCACCGTGCCGACCGCCGTCTCCACCGTGCGCAGGCCGGAGCCGTCGCCCATGCCCCAGACCATGCGCTCGTGATAGGTCGGCGTGATCTTGCGCCGTTTCAGCGCGAGGCTGCCGTCGGCGTCGAACACCAGTTGCGTGTTGTACAGCGTGCCGTGGTCGCGCTCGTTGACGCCGAGCACCACCACCATGCCATGGGCCTTGGCCGCGGCGCTCACCGCCTCGGTCATCGGCCCCGGCACCGTCGGCGCCTGCTCGTACAGTTTCAGGTGCGGCGGCCCCATCGACACCGCCGGCGTGACGAAGGAGAAGTACGGGTAGTACGGCACCACCGTCTCGGGAAAGACGATGAGCTGCACGCCGCGCGCCGCGGCGGCGGCGATGGCGTCCAGCACCTTGCCGATGGTGCCGTCGGCGCTGTCCAGCACCGGATTGAGCTGGACAGCGGCTGCGCGGACGATTCCCGCCGGCGCAGCCGGCAATGGTGATTTCGCGGTCATGGCGAATGTCCTGGACGTTGAGCGCGGTCTTACACGGTCCAGGTGTGGATCATGAAGGCGTTGTCGTTGCGATAGAGCAGGATCAGGTCCAGCACATCGAGCGGGTTGATCGGCTTGATGCCCGGCAGCAGCGAATGCTCGCCATGGCCGTAGAGCATCTGCAGGGCGAAGCGGCAGCAGTAGACCTTGCCGCCCTCTTCCATGAACGCGGCGAGCTGCTTGCCGAAGTTCTGCGCACCCGGGAAGGCCTCGTCGCCGATGGTTGGAAAGCCGCGCTGGATGCCCAGGGTCACGCCCGGGCCGTAGAGCAGGATGGCGGTCTCGAAGCCTTTGCGCTGCAGGCGCTTGGCCTGGAGGATGTTGACCAGCCCGATGGAGCCTTCGAAGGCCACGGTGTGGAACGTCACCAGCGCCTTCTCACCCGGCTTGGCTTTGACGTCTTCAAAGACCTTCTCTTCGTAATCGACAAAGAAATCGCCTTTCTTGGTTGCGGGGGTGGCTACTGCGGGCATCGTCATCTCCTGGTTGGTGCGGCAGTGAATTGCGGAATGCCCCTATAGGGCTGCAACCGATATGCCCTGGCGCGCACGCGGCATCCGATCAAGTTGCGATCACTGGCCTTAGCGAATGGTTTTGCAGGATTTTTTGATGGCGATGCGCTGAGGGAAAACGCGCGGCAAGGCCATTGATCGCACATAAATGCGATCATTACGGCGAGCGCCGTCGCGGTGCGTGCCGCATCCTGGATCAGCATTTTTCCCAGGCGCACTAAGGCGGAGCGTCATCGCACCGGCATGATGATTGCAGCACATGACGGGAAGTTGATCGCACCACATCCAATCATCACCGAGCCGCCCCGAAGCCATGTCAGAGCAAGCCCCCCGCTGGAAAGCCAGCCTGAAGGACAGCGACAAGCCCGCCTACCTCGCCCTGGCCGACGCCATCGCCGACGACATCCGCAGCGGCCGCCTCACCGCCCTGGACCGCCTGCCGCCGCTGCGCCTGCTGGCGCGGGAGCTGGGCCTCAACTACACCACCGCCGCGCGCGGTTATGCCGAAGCGCAGTCGCGCGGGCTGATCGACAGCAAGGCCGGCCAGGGCAGCTTCATCCGCGCCACCACCGCCGCGCTGACCAACCGCAGCGCGCGCACCGTGGGTCTGGTGGAGATGACCATGAACCTGCCGCCGGAACCGCAGGAGCCGGCATTGCAGGCGCGGCTGCGGCGCGGCCTGATGCAAGTGGCCGAGCAGGGCGACATCGCCAGCCTGCTGCGCTACCAGGAATTCGGCGGCAGCGCGGAAGAGCGCGATGCCGGCGCACGCTGGCTGGGGCCGCTGCTGCCGGGCCTGGCCGTCGACCGCGTACTGATCTGTCCCGGCATCCAGGGCGCATTGGTAGCCTTGTTCAGCACCCTGGTGCGGCCCGGCGAAGTGATGTGCTGCGAGGACATCACCTATCCCGGCGTCAAGGCGCTGAGCGCGCAATTCGGCATCCGCCTGCATGGCCTGTCGATGGATGCCGACGGCGTCATCCCTCAGGAATTCGAAACCGCCTGCCGCGTGCACCGGCCCAAGGCGCTGTACCTCAATCCCACCTACCAGAACCCCACCACCCTGGTGATCCCGCTGGCCCGGCGCGAGACGCTGGTGGCGATCGCGCGGCAGTACGGCGTGGCGATCATCGAGGACGACGCCTACGGCCTGCTGCCGGTGAAGGCGCCGCCGCCGATGGCCAGCCTGGCGCCGGAGCTGACCTACTACGTCAGCGGCCTGGCCAAGCACCTCGGCGCCGGCCTGCGCATCGCCTACCTGGTGGCGCCGGAAGCACGGGCCGCCAAGCGCCTCATCTCAACGCTGCGCGCCACCACCATCATGGCCGCGCCACTGACCGTGGCCCTGGCCACGCGCTGGATCAACGACGGCAGCGCCGACGCCATGCTCCACGCCATCCGTCGCGAGTCGCAGGCGCGGCAGAAGATCGCCGCCGAACTGCTGCCGCGCGGCAGCTACTACGCCAAGCCCGAAGCCTTCCATCTCTGGCTGAGGCTGCCGCCGCCATGGAACCGCATCGACTTCGCCACCCACCTGCGCACCCGCGGCATCGGCGTGGTCGGCAGCGACGCCTTCGCCATCACCGCCACCCCGCCGGAAGCCGTGCGCGTCTGCCTGGGCGGCGCCGCGACGCGGGCGGACTGCCGGCATTCGCTGGAACTGATCGCCGATGCGCTGGAGCAATTGCCGGAAGTGGCGTCGACGGTGTTGTGAGCGGCAGCGGCGGCTACATGCCCGTCTCATGAAAATCGCACCGTTGTCATCATCGCCAAATGTCCGCGTATGGATACTGTTCCATCGTCACGCGGGCAAAAACGGCAAGCAAAAAAAAGAAGGCCGCCGAAGCGGCCTTCTCTCCCGCGACGCCAGGGGGCTAGGGGGGACTGGCGTCGGCCCCGACCATTGCGGCCGGAAGCCCATTGCGGAACCGTGAAATCCTTAAATCGAATCCTTCATCAAATCGCCGCTCGCACTCAGCGCACCACTGAAGCCGGCTGTGCCTCGCCCACGGTGACCTGCGAATGCGTCAAACGATGCAGCTGCGCCACGTCGTAACCCTGCTGGTTGAGCCGCGCCACCAGGACCTGGTAGGTAGCCGGATCAATCACCGGGTCGCGCGAATAGATCCAGCCGCGCTCGCGCTTGCTCTCGCCGACCACGGCGTAGCGATAGTCCGGGTCCACATACAGCACACCCAGGTCCATATGGCTTTCGAGGGCGCGCGAGCGGCTGACCCACTTGGCATTGTTGCTGCCGGCCACCGCGGTGTAACGGCTGCGCGGCAGGGCCAGGCTCTGCATGCGGCCACCGTCGAAATAGTGGTACACCTCGTCGAAGCCGCCATCGAGGCGCGGCTGCAGGTCGATGGAGGCGTCCATCTCGTCGCGCTCCTCCGCATAGGGCACGTGTGCGATCAGGTACCACTGGCCGCCGAACTTCTGCACATCGACGTTCTGCGCCACCGTCAGCGGCTTGCCTGCATCCGGGCGGGGCGAACCGCTGGCGCAGGCCGCAAGCACGGCGACCAGCGACACCGCGATGCCGCCGCGCAACAAGCGCCGCATACCGCTGATTCTGGACTGAACCAACTGGTCCATTGATGGTCGCCTTGGACCGGAGTCCGTGAGAGGAAGTCGCGCACGATACTCCCGCCCCAGGAGCCCAGCCAATACCTTTTTCGTGATACCTTTTCGGTATGACAGTCCATATCGACCTGCGTCATCTGCGCTATTTCGTCGCGGTGGCCGAAGAGTACAGTTTCCGCGGCGCCGCAGAGCGTCTGCATATCTCGCAACCGCCGCTGAGCCGGCAGATCCGGCAACTGGAGGAAGAGCTCGGGGTGGAACTGCTGGACCGCGGCAAGAGCGGCACCCAGCTCACCCCCGCCGGCGCCGCCTTCCTGCCTGCCGCACGCAAGACCCTGGACCAGGCGGAAAAAGCGATCAAGGCCGCCCAATCGGCGGGCGGCTGCGCCGGCGGCCACTTCGTGCTCGGCTACACCCCGGCCTTCGACCGCAGCGCCATCCCCGACGTCTTCGACGGCTTCCGCAACCGCTTCCCGGGCTGGCGCCTGAGCGTGAAGTCGCGGCATTCCAACAGCCTGATCCGCGACATCCGCAACGGCGCCATGGACGCCGCCTTCGTCGGCTGGCCGATCCGCGCCGAGGGCGTCACCCTGGAAGTGCTGCGCGAGGAACCGGTGGTGGCCGCCCTGCCCGCCGCCAGCAAAGCCGCGCGCAAGCGCCACGTCGCGCTGGCGGATCTGCGCGGCGAACGCATGTTCCGTTTCGAGCGGCAGTGGAACCCGCTGCTGTTCGACCGTTGGGAAGCCCATTTCGAACACGCCGGCTACGAGCCGGTCAACGCACCGCAGCCGCCGGACCACCACATCCTGCTCGGCCTCATCGCCGCCGGCCGCGGCTTCGCCCTGATTCCCGCGTCCCTGCAGAACACCCGCCGCACCGGCGTGGTGTTCCGCCCCTTGCAGGAAGGCGCCGAACTGTCCATCGGCATGGCCCTGGCCTACCCCGAGCGCAGCCCTTCGCCGGCGCTGGAAGGCTTCATGAAGCTGGTGCGGACGGAGATGAAGAAGCATCGCGTGGTCGGCTAGCACTACCCGGGCCACAACTCCCCTTGCTTCGGCTGCAACCGGCCCCGCATGCCGGGGCACAAACGTAAACCCCCGGTAAAATCCGCGACGCTTCGCCCCACGGCGAATCATCCTTGCCGCCTCGCGATCAACATGAGCGCATGAACGACAAACCCGGTGTCTTCTCCCCCCTGCTCGCCTGGATCGTCACCGCCACCAGCTTCAGCTTCGTGGTGGTGCAGCTCGACGTCACCATCGTCAACGTGGCCCTGCCGCGCATCGGCGAGGAACTGCACAGCGGCGTGGATACGCTGCAATGGATCGTCGACGCCTACACCCTGGCCTTCGCCGTGCTGCTGCTCTCCGCCGGCGTGCTCGGCGACCGCTTCGGCTCGCGCCGGGCCTACCAGCTCGGCTTCCTGGTCTTCGCCCTCGCCTCCGCCGCCTGCGGCCTGGCACCGGATGCCGCCACCCTGATCGCCGCGCGCGCGGTGCAGGGCCTGGGCGCCGCGCTGCTGGTGCCCAACTCGCTGGCCCTGCTCAACCACGCCACGGCGCACGAGTCCGGCCTGCGCGCCCGCGCCGTGGGCTTGTGGACCGCCTCCGGCGCCATCTCCATCGCCGCCGGCCCGGTGATCGGCAGCCTGCTGATGGCCAGCCTGGGCTGGCGCAGCATCTTCCTGGTCAACCTGCCACTGTGCGCGCTGGGCATGTGGCTGACCCAGCACTACGTGCAGCCAGCCCCGGCCAGCCCGGGCAAGCGCGGCCTCGACCCGTTGGGGCAGGTGCTGGTGATCCTGGCCCTGACCGGACTCACCGCGGCGGTGATCGAGTACCGTTCGCGTGGCCTGGGGCATCCGCTGGTGTGGGGCGGCCTCTTGACGACACTGCTGACCGGCGCCGGCTTCATCTGGAACGAGGCCCGCACCGCCGCGCCGATGCTGCCGCTGCGCTTCTTCGGCATGCCCAATTTCAGCGCCGCCGTGGTATTCGGCGTGCTGCTCAACTTCAGCTACTACGGCATGCTGTTCGCGCTGACCCTGTACTTGCAACAGGCGCATGGCTACAGCGCCCTCCAGGCAGGCCTCGCCTACCTGCCGCTGACCGGCGGCTTCTTCTTTTCCAATGTCCTCGCCGGGCGGGTGGTGGAACGTTTGGGCTCGCGGCCGCCGATGATCTTCGGCGCCTGCGTCGGCGCCATCGGCTACCTGTTGCTGCTGCGGCTGGACGCACACAGTTCCTGGTGGACGATGCTGCCGGCCTTCCTGCTCATCCCGGCGGGCATGGGGCTTGCAGTACCGGCCATGACCACCGCGATCCTGGCCAGCGTGGAACGCCACTGGTCCGGTACCGCTTCGGCAGTACTCAATGCGGCACGACAGGCCGGCGGAGCCATCGGCGTAGCTGTTTTTGGTGCATTGGTGGGGGGCGGCGCGGAGCACATCGTCACCGGTCTGGGACATGCCGCCCTGGCTTCCGGCGTCCTGCTGCTGCTCGCCGCCGTACTGGCGTGGCTGGGCATCCATCCGCGTCGAACAACCGTATGAGCCGTTGCGGAAAGGGTTCCGCAAGCAACCTTCAATACAGTACAACACCGTACGGCAACGGCGAACCACCGCATATGCGGCGTAGCGTACCGCGCCGGCTGCACGTATAGGTATGATTGCTGAAAAAGCAGTGGTGATACCTGACATATCACCATACAAGTGCATAACGAAAGGGCTAAAACAACATGGCATCGACTACAAGACAAAACCGCTCGGACGCCAAGCGCGCCGAAATCCTGAAAATCGCAACCGACCTGTTCCTCGCCAAGGGCTATGACGCCGTCAGCGTGGATTCCATCGTGGCCAAGGCCGGCGGCACCAAGACCAACGTCTACAAACACTTCGGGGGCAAAGCCGAATTGTTCGCGGCGGTGGTGGAGGCGCTGTGCCAGCAGATCGTCCATTCCTTCGCCGACATGGACCTCGACGGCCTGGATCCGGAAACGGCCCTGCGACAGATCGGCCGCGCCTTCCTCGGCGCCCAGTTCTCGCAGCGTTCGGTGCGGCAGCATCGCATCGTCATTTCCGAATCGACCCGCTTCCCCAGCGTCGGCAAGCGCTGGTTCAAGGCCGGGCCGGAAAGCGCCCGCGACTTCATCTCCGCCTATTTCCTCAAGCTGCAGAAGGCCGGCAGGATGCGCACCGTCGCTCCGCGCCGCCTCGCCGGGCTGTTCCTCGACATGCTCAGCGGCGAGCAGCTGCTGCGCCAGCTCATCGCCGGCGCCCCGCCGCCGAGCACGCGCGAGATCGGCAAGCTGGTGGATGACGCCGTCGGCGTATTCCTCGGCGGCACCCTGACGGGCAAGAAGAAGTAGCCCACCCGATCGGGTAGCGAAGGACCGCCAGCGCATCAGGAAGAATGCGCTGGCGGATCCCCCGGCTCGCAACCGGGCCGCGGCGTTTCTACAAGGCCACTCCGGCAACAGCAGTACCGGCCGGACCGCGCTTTCGCAATCAATCCCCGAGGCCGTATTTGCCGAGCTTGTGCCAGAGCGAACGCACACTGATATTCAGCAGTGTGGCTGCCCGCGTCTTGTTTCCCCCAGCCCGCCGCAGCGCCTCGGCGATCAGTCGCGATTCCACGGCGTCGACCGCCCGGTTGAGATCGAGATCGCGCACCGTCACGTCGACCGCATCCGCTGCGGACTCAAGGGCGGAACCCGGGGCGGAGTCCGGTCCGGGCGTCCATTCCGCCGGCAGATGCCCTATGCCGATCATGGCGCCATGGCAAAGAACCGCGGCGCGCTCGATCACGTTTCTCAGTTCGCGGACATTGCCCGGCCAGTCGTAACGCTCGAGCGCGGCGAGAGCATCCGGCGTGATGCCGCCGGGATCCAGCCCGCTGCGGACGAACTCGTCGACAAAATGGCGCGCGAGCGGAGCGATATCGCTGCGGCGCTGCCGCAGGGGTGGGAGCTCGATGGAAAAAACGTTGATCCGGTAATAGAGGTCTTCGCGCAGCCGGCCTTCCGCGATCGCCCGGCGCGGGTCGCGGTTGGTGGCGACCACCACGCGCAGATCCAGCGGAATCGAATGGCTGCTGCCCAGGCGTTCGATCACCTGATCCTGCAGCACCCGCAACAGCTTGGATTGCAGGGCGATGGGCATCTCGGTCAGCTCGTCGAGGAACAGCGTCCCCCCGCTGGCCAGTTCGAAACGGCCGATGCGATCCTTGTGCGCCCCGGTGAAGGCGCCTTTCTCGTACCCGAACAGCTCACTCTCGATCATCTCGGCGGGAATCGCGGCGCAGTTCACCGCCACGAACAGGCGCTCGTTGCGCGGCGAGGCCTGGTGAATGGCGCGGGCGATCAGCTCCTTGCCGGTGCCGGTTTCGCCGGTGACCAGCACGGCCGTCTTGTTGGGCGCCACCAGCCGCACCTTCTCGTAGACCTCGCGCATGACCTGGCTGGTGCCGATCAGGCCACCCCAGCCCCGATCCAGTTCGGCGCGCAGGAAATCGTTCTGCTGCCGCATCCGCCGCGTGGCGAAGACACGGTCCAGGGCGAGTTTCAGGGTCTCTATGTCGAACGGGCGCAGGAGATAGTCGTTGGCGCCGTTCTTCATGGCCGCAACGGCGCTCTCGATGCTGCCGTGGGCGGTGACGATGATGAACGGCACGTCGTTGCCGGCTTCGCGCAGGCGCCCGAGCAGCTCGGCACCGTCGATACCCGGCATGCGCAGATCGCTGATCACCAGGTCGTAGGAGGCGTCTTCCAGCTTTTGCAGGGCGTCCTCGCCGTTTTCCGCGGAGCCGACCTGATGGCCCATGCGCTGCAGCATGATCTCCAGCACACGCCGCATTTTCTCCTCGTCGTCGACGATCAGGATTTTCTGTCGTATGGCGCTCATGGCTTCACGTTGCGGGGTAGATGAATTGAAAACAGGGCGCCGCCCCAGCGGCTCTCACCGATCTCGATATCGCCGTGATGCGCCAGCACGATCTGCTTGACCACCGCGAGCCCCAGGCCGAGACCGCCGGGACGCTTGCTGATGAAGGGTTCGAAGATGTTGGCGCGTTCCACCGGGGAAATGCCGGGACCGTCGTCCTCGACCTGAATATGCACGTTCTCGCCCCGATCGCTGCACTCCACCCGCACCCGCCCGCCGGACGGCAGGATCTGTACCGCGTTGAGCAACAGATTGAGAACCACCTGGGTCATCTGCTCCTCGTCGCAATCGATCTGCAGCCCGCCCCCGCCGCCTTCCTCGAGCGAGACCCCGCGCTTCTCCGCCTGCGGTCCCAGCATGAGGATACAGCGATGGACGATGAGGCCCAGGTCATGCCGCCCCAGCACCGGCGGATGGGGCTTGGCACTGTCGAGCACGCTGGTGACCAGGCGGTTGATGCGCTCGGTCTCGCTGTCGATGAAGCCGACCAGTTCGCGGCCCTCGGCGCTGATGTGGGGTTCCTCCCGCAGGACCTGCGCCGAGGAGCGCAGGATGCCCAGCGGCGTGCGCACCTCGTGCGCCATTACCGCGGCGATCTCGCCCGCCACCGCCAATCGGGATGCCCGCAGGAAATCCTGCCTTGAACGGTCCAGTTCGCGCACGGTCTTGACGAAGGCCTCGGTCAGCTCGCCGACCTCGCCCCGCTGGCCCTCCGGAACCGGCGGCAACTTCTGCTCACGGGAAAAACGCCGGGTGAATTCGGTCAGCCGCGCGATGGGTTGCGCAATCTGCCGGGCGACGAAACCGGCGAAAATCGCGGTAAGCAGCAAGGTGGCCAGCAACAGCGCGCTGAAGGTGAAGCGCATGCGCTGCACCACCGCCAGGGCCGTGGCGCTCGGCTGCAGCACCACGGTCGTCCAGCGCAATCCGGGGAAGCGCGCGGAGTCCTGCGAGCGGCTGAAGCCGAGGATGGCGGGGCCTTTCAACTGCGGATATTCACGGGTGATGGCACCGGATTGGCCGGCCGGCAGATCCCAGCGCTGCGGGATAGCCTCGCTCAGGGCATCCTGCCGCCGCAGTTCCTCCGAAGAGTCGATGGCGCGCTGCGTCCCGTCGAGCAGCACGGCCATGCGGCCGCTGCGCGAAATGCCGTCGAGGATGCGGTCGATCTGGCGCCAGTCGAACAACAGCACCAGCTCGCCCATCCCGGCGCCGTCGGTAGCGGAGATGATACCGATCCGCAGCGGCAGCACGCGGTGAACGCCGGAGGCGTCGAGTTGCAGCGCATCCAGCGCCACCGAGCCGTTCGACAGGGTGACATCGAGCCAGGGCTGCACCGGCGGAGCCATGCCGCCGATCAGTTGCGGCGCACTGCTGGCGACGATGCGGCCGTTCGCATCGACGCAGTAAAGCTCGCGGTAGATATCGCCATATGAGGCTTTCACTTCGGCGAGGAATTGCGACAGCCGCTTGTCGACATCGTTGATGCGGATGTCCTGCATCACATCCAGGCGATTCCAGCCCAGGGCGTTCTGCAGGCGCTCGAACAGGAGGTGGTCGATATCGACCGACACGCTCGCCGCCTGCGCCTCCAGGCTGGTCTCGACCTCATGGCGCAGGGCATCCCTCGTCTGCACATAGGACAGATAAGTCAGAATAACGCTGGGGGTCATGCCGACCAGCAGAAAAGCGCCCAGCAGGGTTCTTCGTATCGTCACGCGAATATATGAACAGAAATCGGATCGACCGGATAGTGCGGACGCCGCGGCGCCCATCCGCTGCGCGGCACGGTGCGGCCGTCGCGGCGGCCGGACTGCTGATGCTGTCGGCGCATCAAGCGGCGGCCGATGATACAGGCTACCAGCTCGGCCACGGCTGGCAGGTGCCCGACACCGACCTGACCCTTGGCGGCTATGCCGCGAGCTCGCTGGACAAGGTGCAAGGCCGGCCGTGGACGCTGGACGTCAACAGTCTCAGCCTGTTCCTCTGGTGGCAGCCCCTGGAACGATTGAAGCTGTTTTCGGAAACCGAGCTGGAAAATTCCCTGACGGTACAGCAGCGGCGCACGTCGTCGGACGGAGCCTACCTGGCCCTGGAACGCCTGTACGCCGACTGGACCCAGTCCGACGCGCTCAACTTTCGCGTAGGGAAATTCCTGACTCCCGTGGGCCGCTGGAACCTGATCCATGCGGCACCCCTGGTCTGGACCACGTCGCGCCCGCTGATCACCTTCGAACCCTTCCCGACCAACGCCACCGGTGCGATGGCCTACGGCACGCTGACTTCGGTCGGCGCCGGCCTGGATTATTCGCTGTACGGTTCGATCGGCAAGGAGCTGCGCCCGAATCACCGGCTGGACACCTTCAACAAGGCCTACGGCGCGCACCTGTCCTATCCGGTCCAGGATTACCTGCAGGTGGGGATCTCCTTCGCCAACTTCGAACAGATCAACGAACGCGGCGAGCGCAAGAACCTGGTCGGCGTGGATGCCACCTGGTCGCGGGGCGGATACGAGGTTTCGACCGAACTGGGTTGGCGCTTCTCCAGCGAAGGCGACAATTCGGCCGAGAAAGGCGGCTTCATCCAGGGCGTCGCCCCGCTGGGCGGCAAGCTGTACGCGGTCGGTCGCTATGAGTACTTCCGCGAGTCCGGCGCACAACCGGGCGTCAACCTCTGGCTGGCCGGCCTGGATTACCGATGGAACCGCGCCCTGATCCTCAAATCGGAATACAGCAAGGCGGTCGATAACCGGATCGACGCGCAAGAAGGCTTCCAGCTCTCGGTGGCGGTGCTGTTCTAGCGCCCATGAAACTCACCCGCGGCGTCCTTCTGCTGGCCATCGCCGGACTGCATGTCCTGGGGCCTACGCCGGCCCGGGGCGCGGACGAACCCATGGCCGTGGTCGTTGCGGAAGGCTCCCGCCATCGCATCGAAGGGCGGCCCGCGTTGGCCGAGATCTACCGCCGCAAGAAACAGTACTGGCCGGACGGGCAGCATATCGAGCCGATCAACCTGCCGGCCGACGATCCCCGGCGCCAACGCTTCTCGCAAGCGGTGCTGGGCATGCCTCCCGATCAGCTCGATGCCTATTGGAATGAGCTGTACTTCCACGGCGTGTTGCCCCCCACGGTCCTTCAATCGATCGAAGCGGTGCTGCGCTTCGTATCGATGACACCCGGCGCCATCGGCTACGTGCCGCTGTGCAGTGTCGACAGCCGCGTGACGATCGCCCTGACGATCGATACCGGTGGGCCGGCATCGGAAAAGTTCTCACCGGCAGCCTGCAAACGCGAGCAGCCGGCCCGCTGATCGCCGCGCATGCGGCAATGCGCAAAATGCGTACAGCCGGCATTTTTCGTATACGGAAACTGCACGGCGCCTCGCTGCAAGACCGCGGCAAACACAGCCGCCGAACCCCTCCCACAACCGAACTTCCCGCCAAAACAATCCCTTGGCACTCATGCCCGCTCCCGCGGCAGCGACGGCACGGAGGTTGCGCCCTGCATGCTTACGGGACCTCGGGCGCATCGCTTCAACAGCGCCGCCCGCATCGAGTCGGTTTGGAAGTCGATTTGAAAAAGGAAGTGCGAGATGGCTGCAGAAGGCAGTGTCACCCCACCCGGGCCGGTGGCCGCTGCATGGGTGGATCTTCCCAATGTCCGTTTCCCGGGCGGGCGCATCTATAGCGGCGGACGGCCGCGGCCGCAGCACCTGCGCCAGGCACAATGCGGCGGAGTCCGCGCCGTCATCGACCTGTGCGCGCCTTCGGAACCCCGCGACTACGACGAGCGCCGGCTCGCCGAATCGCTGGGAATGGAATACCTGAATATCCCGATCACCGGTCCCGCCGATCTGAACCGCGCCAATGCCCGCCAGCTTGCCCAAGCCCTGCACAGGACCGCTGGCGGAGCCGCACTGGTGCATTGCGCCAACGGCAACCGTGCCGGCGCCTTGCTGGCGCTGAAGGCACACTTCATCGATCGCTGCTCGGTCGAGACCTCGCTGGCCACCGGCCGCGCCGCCGGCCTGCAAACGCTCGAAGCGGAGGTGCGCTGCATACTGGCAGGCCTCTGAACGCCGCATGTTGCAGGCGGCCGCAACGCCACTTCCTCCGCGACGGTCCTCGCCGCTCACCCGGCGCGACCGCGCTGTTCAGCCATCCGCTTCAAGACAGGTCCACGCAACAACATGAGCGTTCCGAATCGGCGCGTAGAAGCAGTGCGAAGTAAAAACCATCGATCCCCGTTGCGACATGCGTTGAGCGGCGCCCTGTTGCTGGCCGTGCTGGCCGGCACTTCGGCGCACGCCGCGGAAGACACCCTCGCGGCGCCGCTGAAGGCCTATGCGGGCAAGATCGTTTATGTCGATTTCTGGGCATCCTGGTGCGGCCCCTGCGCCGAATCCTTCCCCTGGCTGAACCGGATGCAGGCCCGCTACGGCGACCGCCTGGCCATCGTCGCCGTCGACCTGGACACCGACACGAATGCCGCCAAGGCCTTTCTCGGCCACCATCCGGCGCAATTCAACGTGGTCTACGATCCGGCAGGCGCGCTGGCTGAGCGTTACCACATCGACGGCATGCCCAGCAGCGTGATCCTGGACGCATCCGGTCGCGTCATCCACCAGCACAGCGGCTTCCACGACGCCCGCTCCGGCGAATACGAAGCAGCCATCCGCAAGGCACTTGATTCATCAGGCAGCACCACCGGGAGCCCCCCATGAGACTTCAACAGCTGTCCATCCTGCTGCTCGCATTGAGCGCCTCGGCCTGCAGCAGCATGGAGGTGAAACCCTGGCAGCGCGGCACCCTGGCACGGGCCGACATGCAGCTCGACGCGCATCCGATCCAGGCCGGGTTCGACGATCACATCTATTTCAGCAAGGAAGCGGCCAGCGGCGGTCGCGGCTTCGGCGGCGGAGGTTGCGGATGCAACTGACCGAGGGGAAGGATCCAAGCCGCCGCCGCCTCAGCCTGGCGGTCGCCACCCTGGGTCTGCTGGGCATGACCGCCGAAACGCCGGCGGCGGCGGAAGACACCGCACACCAGTGGACCTTCGACAGCGGCCTGCTGTTCTACAAGGAAAATGGCGGCCGGGTGCAGGTGATCGAGCCGACGGTCAATGCCGCTTATGACCTGGGCAACGACCGCACCCTGACAGCCGGCTTCGTCGTCGACAGCCTCAGCGGCGCCACGCCGAATGGCGCGGCACCCGCCGCGACGCCGCAAACCTTCTCCTCTCCTTCCGGGCGCGGCAAGACCTACACCACCGCCCCCGGCGCCACGCCGCTGGACAATACCTTCGAGGACACGCGCTTTGCCGGCGACCTCGGCTACCTGTTTCCGCTCGGCACCAACGGCAAGTTCAGCGCGGGACTCAGCGGCTCCAAGGAATACGACTTCACCTCGGTGGGCGCCAACGGTCACTACACGCTCGATCTCAACCAGAAGAACACCACGCTCAGCGCCGGCGGCGCCTTCGAGTACGACCAGGTCGATCCGGTAGGCCACGCCCCGGTGCCGCTGACCATGATGGTCAACGCCGAGAAGACCGGCGGCTCGAGCAAGTCCAAGAACGTCAAGGACATCCTGCTGGGCGTGACCCAGGTGCTCGGGCCGAGCGGCTTGTTGCAGTTCAACTATTCGCTGAGCCTGTCCAATGGCTACGAGACCGATCCGTACAAGATCCTGTCCGTGGTCGACAGCAATGCCGCGCCGCAGTACTACGTCTACGAGAAACGCCCCGGCAGCCGCACCCGCAACGCATTCTTCGTGCAGTACAAGCGCTTCGTATTCAACCGCGACGTGGTCGACCTGTCCTATCGCTACTACACCGACAGCTGGGGCATTCACGCCCATACCGTGAACCTGGGCTATCGCTGGAATTTCGCCGAACACAAGGCGATCGAACCCAGCGTGCGCTTCTACAACCAGGGCGCGGCGGATTTCTACCACGCAGCCCTGTTCAGCGGCCAGGATGCGACCGTCGACTACGCCAGCGCCGACCCACGCCTCGGCGCCTTCAACGCCTGGACCGGCGGCCTCGGGTATTCCCAGGTGCTGGCCAACGGCCATGAGCTGAGCGTGCGCGCCGAGTATTACAAGCAGTTCGGCAGGACCACCGGCGTGCCGCAGCAGGCCGCGGCGGCGCTGTCGCAGTTCAACCTCGCGCCCGACCTGTCGGCGTTCAATATCAGTTTCGGCTATCGTTTCAATTGGTGAAGCGAAGTCATGACATCCGGATTGAACACAGCCCCACCGGCACCCTGAGCGGGCACTTCGAGGCGATGGCCTCGCCCTGCGAGGTGCTGGCGGACGGCGCGGACGAAGCGACGCTGCGCGCACTGACCGGGCGTGTCGCCGAGGAAGTGTGGCGGATCGAGCGTCACTGGAGCCGCTACCTTCCGGGCAATATCGTCGACCGGATCAACACGGCGCAAGGCAAGGCCATAACCGTCGACGAGGAGACGGCGCGCTTCCTCGACTACGCCCAGCACCTGTACCAGCTCAGCGACGGGCAGTTCGACGTCACCTCCGGGGTGTTGCGCCGCGCATGGTGCTTCGACGGCTCCGACCGGATTCCCGATCCAGCCGCCGTCGCGGCACTGCTGCCCCTGGTGGGTTGGGACAAGCTGAGCTGGCAGCCGCCGCTGCTGCGGATGAAGCCCGGCATGCAGATCGACTTCGGCGGCATCGGCAAGGAATACGCGGTCGACCGCGCCTGCGGCCTGGCATCACAGGACAGCGAACACCCGATCCTGGTGAACTGCGGCGGCGACCTGGCCAGCAGCGCGCCACGGCGCGACGGTCAGCCCTGGCTGGTCGGCATCGACAGCCGGATTCCCGGTGTCGCCACGCCGGTGATCCGGCTGATGCGCGGCGGCGTCGCCACCAGCGGCGATGCGCACCGCTTCCTGCTCAAGGACGGCGTGCGCTATTCGCATATCCTCGATCCGCGCACCGGATGGCCGGTTGCGGGCGGCCCGCGCGTGGTGACCGTGGCCGCAACCATCTGCACCGAAGCCGGCGTGCTGTCCACACTGGCCATGCTGCAGGGGCCGCGCGCCGGAGACTTTCTCGAAGAGTTCGAGGCGGACGCGAAAGTCATCTGGTGAATGCCGCCGCTTTCACCTGTACGCCCGGCGGGCTCCCTACGGCTTTCCACAGCCCCCAATAACGTCAATCCCCGCAGCTGGTCATCCCAGCCCGCCGCCCGACCAAAGCGCCGGATTGGCACAACGTTTGCTGTGTATTACCCCAGATCGGCCGATGACGCCCGATCCTCATGACACTGCTGTCCACGCCGCCGGCATCCCGGCCGGCGTCGTGGACTCTTTTTACGGTCGGAGGAGGTCGTCATCAACGCCATTCACCTCACAACATTCCCGCCGCGGCGGGAAGCGGAGTCGAAGACCCGAAAGCGGGAACCACGCAGCGCTGCGGTATTGGTATCTTTGGTGTTGCACGCCGCCGTGGCATTGCTGCTGATTCGCGTGGTGACGCAGCATCAGGGCGCCCCGCTGCCGAAAAAGGCCGTGACCGTGATCGCCCTGCAATCCCTGTTGCCGGCCGTGCCGGCGCCGAGCGCCGAAGCACCGAAGCTCACACCCGCCAAGCCTCGCCCGCGTCAGGCCGTGGCCAAGGCCGCACCGCCTGCCGCCACCTGGCAAACCCCGCCGGCACCGCCCCCGCAACCTGCGCCCGCCCCGCCGGCGGAAACCATCGCCGCAGCACCTGCGCCTCCTGCTCCGGCACCCGACCCCGCGCCCACGGCAATCGCGGCAAGCAGCACCGCCCCGCCGCCAGCCGCGGCCAGCGCACAACTGGATGCGCCGTTGCCCATCGCCTATCTGACCGAAGTCAGCCGGATGATCCGCGTCCACCTCAACTATCCGGCGCAGACGCACAAGCACGGCATCGCGGTGGTCCACATCCGCATCGGCCGCGACGGCACCGTGCTCGGCGCGGGCGTGGTGCAGAGCAGCGGCGACCCGGCCCTGGACGAAGAAGCGGAAGCGGTGGTGCTGCGCATCCACCGGTTTCCCGAACCGCCGAGCACTTACGTTTCCGCGATCGGGGACTTCGTCATCGATCAGCCGATCCGCTTCATGGGGTGAGTGGCACAGCCCGATTCCGCGGCCGTGTCATCCCCGCGCCAGCCGGCCGCGGAACCGCGCCTCGAATCGCTCCTTCGCCACACGGCGCCGCACTTTCAGCTCGAGCGCATCGAGCATCGACAGGAGCAGCACGGCCACCGTCATACAGGCGACGAACCCGGCCAGCGGCAAGCCGATCCAGTTGCCCCGGAGCGTGTTGTCTGGCGCACTCGATACCCCGGCGGGGAACTCGGCGGCGGCCATGCCGACGTAGTGCATGCCGCAGAGCGCGGCACCCAACAACAACGCGCCGAACAATCTGCCCGGAAGCATGCGTCGCAACGGCAGGTCTCGCAGCGACTGGCCGGTGAGCAGCATTGTTATGGACACCAGGATCGCGATGAACATCGAAGCGGAAAACAGCTCGGAGTCGTAGCGCACCGCCGGCGTCAACCGCAGCGCGAACACGCCGCTGTAGTGCATCACGCACAGGCCCACGCCCATCACCGCGCCGCCGCCGGCGATGCCGGCCGTGCCGAGTTCCTCGCGGCTGATGAGGTACAGCGCGAGCAGCGAGACCAGCACCGCCGCGGCCCAGGACAGCAGACTCAATTCCAGGTCGAAGTTCATCGGCGCCGGCACGGCCAGGGCCCTCATGCCGATGAAATGCATACTCCATAGTCCGCTGCCGACGACCAGCGCGCCGATCGCCAGCCAGAAGCGCTCCGCCGCCACGTCGAACAGTGCGATGCGTCCGCCGAGGTCGAAGGCGGCGTAAGCCGCCAGCGCCGCCACCCAGCAGGACTCGAATACCAGCGTCAGATCGTAAGTGCCGTCCATGTTCCGTCTCCACGTCCGTGTTGCCGCCGACACCGCGCCAGCCTGCGGTGGGCTGTATGCCGTTTTCGCCGCGGGCTGCCATGGAACGCGGCAGCACATCACGGCTCGGGTGATACTGCGGCGTAGGGTAATGTCCAGTATCCGGATGACTCCCCGATCACTTGTCGAGTGGTAGGTTTATACTGTTTCAACGGCGGCGCGAAGCGGACCACGGCGTCAGGTTCCCACCCCGCTCCGCGGCGCCAAATCAGCCACCGCGGCCGAACAGCGCCGTGGTCGCCACAATTGACAAGCGGCTCAGGCAGCGGCTCACAATCACGGCGCGTCCCGACCCCGCCACCCGACAACCCGATGCCGAACCCAGCGCAAGCAGCGCACCCTCCGCCCTGGCTGTTCGGCATCACCAACATCCCCTTCGGCGTGGCCGGCGGCTATACCAGCGTGGCCATGCCCTTCGTGCTGAGCAAGGCCGGCGTGCCCATGTCCACCATCGGCGGCATCTCCGCCGCGGTGCTGGTGCCGCTGTCCTGGCAGTTCCTGTGGGCACCGATGCTCGACGTGGGCCTGCGCCGCCGCACCTGGCTGCTGCTGATGGCGGGACTCGGCGCGCTGCTGCTCGCCGCCTCGCTGCTGCTCAAGCTGCCCACGCAGCTCTGGCCGTTCGAAGTGTGCTGCGTGCTGGGCCAGGGCCTCACCGGCCTGGTCAGCGCCAGCAACGGCGCCCTTGTCGCCACCCAGGTACCGCCGCATCTGCACGGCCGCGCCAGCGGCTGGCTCAATGCCGCCAACCTGGGCGGCAATGCCGTGGGCGGCGGCCTGGTGATCCAGCTGGGGGACTCCCTGACGCCGCACATCGCCGCCGTGGCCCTGGGCCTGCTCACCTTCCTGCCGGCGCTGGCGGTGCTGCTGCTGGACGAGCGCCTGCGCCCGCGCAGGCTCGCAAGCGAGGTCTTCCCCTCCATGCTGCGCGATGTGTGGGGCACCGCCTCCACCCGTCGCGGCTGGACCGGCATCCTGTTCTGCCTCGCCCCGGTGAGTACCCCGGCCCTGCTCGACCTGTTCTCCGCCGTCGGCGGCGACTATGGCGCCTCCACCGGCACGGTGGAGTTCACCATGGGCTACGGCAGCGGCCTGATCACCGCCGCCGGGGCGCTGTTCAGCGGGCCGCTGCTGGATCGCGTCGACAAACGCCGCGCTTACCTGATTTCGGGCGTGCTCATCGCTCTCGTCGACGTGGCCATGGCCCGCGCGCCGCAGACGCCGCTCACCTATATCGTCGGCACCCTGCTCTATTCCCTGGTGGCAGGCCTGTGCTTCGCCGCCTTCACCGCCGTGGTACTGGAGATCATCGGCAAGGTCGACCGCTCCGCCGCCACCCAGTACACCCTGTTCGATGCCGCCGGCAACCTCGCCACCTCCTACCTCGCCTGGATGGACGGCCACGGCTACGACCTGTTCAAGGCGCACGGCCATCCGGGCACATCCGGCCTGCTGTTCACTGATGCCGGCATGAACATCGCCGGAGTGATTGGCCTGGGGCTGATGATGTGGCTGGTGTTCGGCAGGCGGCGGACTCCGTAAGACCCCGGGTTTGCGCCGGTCCCTCGATACACGTTGCTGCGCAACGCACTCGGGACGAACGGAGTGGGCGGCTCTGCGGACCTTCAAAAGCCGGCAACCAAGGGCCGTTCGCACGCACCCCTTTCGTCACGGCAAAAGGGATAAGCCGAAGGTAACGCGACCTCGCTCACACCCGGCCCGCCTCTTGCACGTGTACAAGCGCACTCGCCCCCGTATGCTATCGAGGCCGTATCCGGACCCACCACAGCCAAAGCCGTCATGGACCTGAGCAACCAGCTCATCTTCGTCGCCGGAACCCTGTTCCTGCTCAGCATCCTGGCCAGCGCCTTCACGCCGCGGCTGGGCGTGCCGCTGTTGCTGGTGTTCGTCATCGTCGGCATGCTCGCGGGCGAGAACGGACCCGGCGGCATCCGCTTCACCGACTTCCATATCGCCAACCTCGCCGGCACCACTGGCCTGGCGGTGATCCTGTTCGACAGCGGCATGCGCACGCCGCTGGACAACTTCCGCGTCGCCCTGCGGCCCTCGCTGGCCCTGGCCACGGTGGGCGTGTTCGTGACGACCATCGTGGTCGGGGCCTTCTCCGCCTGGATCCTGCACCTGAGCCTGCCGCAGGGCCTGCTGATCGGTGCCATCGTCGGCTCCACCGACGCGGCAGCGGTGTTCTCGCTGATGCACACCAGCGCCATGAGCCTGAACCAGCGCGTCACCGCCACGCTGGAAATCGAGTCCGGCACCAACGATCCCATGGCGGTGTTCCTCACCATGGGCATCCTGCAATACCTCACCGCCACCAATGGCTATGGCATCGGCGACGGCCTGCTGCTGTTCGTGCAGCAGATGGGTCTGGGCCTGCTGGTGGGCGTGGGCGGCGGCTGGCTGCTCAAGCTGCTGCTCAACCGCCTGGAACTGAGCGATTCGCTGTATCCGCTGCTGGCCCTGTCCGGCGGCATGCTGCTGTTCGGCGGCACCGCCCTGCTCGGCGGCAGCGGCTTCCTCGCCGCCTATATCGCCGGCCTGGTGCTGGGCAACTGGCCGCTGCGCGCGGTGGCCAGCATCAAGCGCTTCCACGACGGCATCGCCTGGCTGGCGCAGATCGGCATGTTCCTGATCCTCGGCCTGCTGGCCACGCCGGAGCGGCTGCTGCCGCTGGCCGGCAGCGGCCTGCTCATCGCCCTGGTACTGATCCTGGTGGCGCGGCCGCTGGCGGTGGGACTGTCGCTGCTGCCCTTCCGCTATCCCTGGCGCGAGCAGGCCTACATCTCCTGGGTCGGCCTGCGCGGCTCGGTGCCGATGGTGCTGGCCACCTTCCCGATGATGGCCGGCCTCGCCAACGCGCAGCTGTTCTTCGACGTGGCCTTCTTCATCGTGCTGGTGTCGCTGATCGTGCAGGGCTGGACCGTGGCCAGCGCCGCGCGCCTGCTCGAGTTGCAGATGCCCAAGACCAGCGCCCGCGTGCGGCGCTTCGACCTCGACCTGCCCGGCAGCAGCGGCTACGAGGTGGTCAGCTACCGCCTGGGCCACGCCAGCGCCCTGATCGGCACGCGCCCCAAGGACATCCCCATCCGCGACGTCTCGCGCATCGTCAGCGTCTCCCGCGAAGGGCGCCTGCTGGCCTACCGCGATTGGGGCGCGCTGCGCCACGGCGATTACGTCTCCCTGCTCGCCGCCCAGGGCGACCTGCCGATGCTCGACGAGATCTTCAGCGCCCGCCACGACAGCGGCCACGCCGACGAGCAGCACTACTTCGGCGAATTCTTCCTCGAGCCGGAAGCCCACGTAGCCGACCTCGTCGCCGCCTACGGCATCCAGGTCCCGCGGGACTCGGAAGGCAAGACCCTGGCCGAATTCCTTGCCGGCTATCTCGACCGTCCGGTGGTCGGCGATCGTCTGCGTCTGGGCGGGATGGAGCTGACGGTGCGGCGGATGGAAGGCGAGCGCATCGTGGAGCTGGGGCTGAGGTTGCCGCACGAGGCGCATTGAAGAGCCGCGGAGCGAGCGGCCTTCAAGCGAGCGCGGCGTTTATTGCGATTTGACGCAGCGCAGGCAGACGCAAGCCCTGCCCCTTCGCGCCTCCGGTAGGCGCGCCAGCAGCGCCGGAGAAAAGGTTTCCTGTTCACACCAGCACGGTTCTTCCGCGCCGCCGCTGCGGACCATGCCGCAGGCGTTGGCGCCGCCGCACAGCGGGCATTGCGCGGATTGAAGCGGCAGGCCATCCGTTGCGGGTGGAATCGACATGAGACGAGTGTAGCGCGGGTGCCCGCAAGCAACCGATGCGACTGGTGATCCGGCAGGCGATTCGGGAAGTATCCCGCCCCGCCTGCCGCAAGCCCGCCGGTCTTTACTGGAGCAGGCCTTCCGCCTTCAATGCTTCCTTCACCTTCGGCCGCTGCGCCACGCGCGCCAGGTAGTCCCGCAACACCGGCCACCTGGCAAGGTCGAACTTCACCATGCCGGCCCAGTTCAGCACGGTGAACAGGTAGGCGTCGGCGACGCTGAACTTCTCACCCATCAGGTAAGGCTTGCCTTGGAGCTGTTTGGACAGCCAGTCCAGGCGCTTGCCGAGCGTGGCCTTGACCGCTTCCTTCCACTCCGGCGTCTGCGCCTGGTTGAACATCGAGCCCATGCCCTTGTGCAGCTCGGAACTGACGAAGTTGAGCCACTCCTGCAGCTTGTAGCGCTCCGGCGAGCCGACGGCGGGAGCGAGGCCGGCGGCCGGATTCTGGTCGGCGATGTACTGCACGATGGCCGGGCCCTCGGTCAGCACCTGGCCGTTGTCGAGTTGCAGCGCGGGCACGTAGCCCTTGCCGTTGATGGCGTTGAAGTCCTCGCCCGACTCGACCTGCTTCACCTTCAGATCCACCTTTTGCAGCGAAAACGGCAGGCCGGCTTCGAGCAGCGCGATATGCGGCGAGAGCGAACAGGCGCCTGCGGCGTAGAAAAGCTTCATGGGAAATATCCTCGGGCTGGATGGTTATGGTTTGATTTCGATGCGACGGCGGCCACCGGTGAGGCGGGGCAGCCGCGACGGGATGAAGCATCGCACCAAGCTTTCCATTGAACAAGTACATACCTTTTGGTAAGTTTTGTGAATGCCGAAAACCAAAAGCGAACCCTGCCCGCCCCAGGCCAACGTCTTCAATGCCGGCTGCCCGGCGCGCGCCGTGCTGGACGTGCTGGCCGAGAAATGGGCGCTGCTGCTGGTGCATCGCCTGTCGCGGGGCCCGGCGCGCACCTCGGAGCTGCGCCGCGAGATCGGCGGGATTTCGGAGAAGATGCTGATCCAGACCCTGCGGCGGCTGGAACGCAGCGGCTTCGTCGCGCGCCAGTCCTTCCCCGAGGTGCCGCCCCGCGTCGAATACTCCCTCACCGCCCTCGGCGCCTCGCTCAGCGGCCCCATCACCGCGCTGGATCACTGGGTGGAAGGGAATATGGCCGACATCGCCATGGCGCAGCGCGCATTCGACCAGCGCGCGGCGTAAGCGCGGATCCGCCGCCCCTTTCTCACGCACTCGAACATTCAAGGAATCGGCCATGGCACGGTCCACCCCGGCGACGATCGAACTGACCCGCGCCAAGGTCGCCTTCACCGTCCACACCTATGACTACGATCCGGCCGCCGACAGCATCGGCCTGCAAGCGGCCGAGGCGCTGGGCGAAGCGCCGGCGCGCGTGCTGAAGAGCCTGATGGCCAAGGTCGACGGCAACCCGGTCTGCGTGGTGCTGCCTTCGGACCGCACCGTCAACATGAAGAAGCTGGCGGCGATATGCCGCGGCAAGTCCGCCGAGATGATGGCGCCGGCCGACGCCGAGCGCATGAGCGGCTACAAGGTGGGCGGTATCAGCCCCTTCGGACAGAAGCGCAAGGTGCGCACCGTCATCGAGGAAGCGGCGATGGGGGAAGCGCTGGTCTACATCAACGGCGGGCAGCGCGGCCTGCAGGTGCGGCTGAGCCCGACGGATGCGCGGGCGGTGCTTGAGGCAGTGGCGGCGGCCGTCAGCAATTGAGGGCGGGTCCAGTCAGGTGCGTTGAAGGGATTTGCAGCGGGGCCGGGCGATACCGGTTCCATCATCAAAAAAGGGCGTTTTTGATCATGCGTGCCATGCGTGCCAAGGTTTTTTGTTGGCACGCATGCAGCGAGCGTGCGCTTCTTGTCCGGCTGCGCGCGGGTAAATCGAGCCGAGCCCGGTGTTGAAATCCGGCGCGTCCAGACGCACCGGGCGACACGCCTGCCCTACTCCGCTTTCTGCCGCGCCCTGAAGGCCGCGACTTTCTGGCGGTTGCCGCATTGCGCCATGCTGCACCAGCGGCGGCGGTGCGACTTGGTGTGGTCGTGGAACCACAGGGTGCAATCCGAGCTTTCGCATCGCCGCACCAGCTCAAAGTCACCCTCTGCCAGCAGCGTGGCCACGGCCTCCGCCACCGGCACCAGCAGGGCTTCGGCGCTGGCCACCCGGCGACGCAGTTCGACTGCCGGCTCCTGCCGCTTGCTCCATACCAGTTCCCGGTATGCACTGCCCAAGGCCAGTACCCGGTTGAGCGGCGCGACGTCGCCGACATTGCCCGCCTTGCGCTGCTCCACCAGCTTGCGCGCCGCCTCACGCAGGGCCAGCGCGGCCTTGAGCAATGCGCCGGGCCGGCCTGGCACACCCTCCAGCGAAGATGGCAGGCCGGCGCGTTGCAGCCAGTCCAGCACCTGTGCATCGCTGCCCAGGCATTCCTGGTGCTCTTCGTCGACACCGTAGGCGGTATTGATGAAGTCCAGCGCCAGATCGTCCCCGAGGAAAAGGAGCGTGGGGCTTGCGGCATGCGGTGCGGGGTTGGCGGCCATGGAATCCGGGCGATAAAGCGATGGGAAATAGTAACTTGTAAAAATGCATTTGACTAGTTACATAACAATATGTAACCTGAAATTGTTGTTTTCAACAGTTACAAACCCAGACACCTTCAGGAGCTATATCCATGTCCTTATCCCGTTTCGCTGCCGGCGCCCTCGTTGCCATGGCTGCCGTTACCGGTGATGCCGCTGCCGCCTCCGGCACCTCATCGACCACCACCCCGGCACGGCCGCCCGCGGTGAGCACCCACACCCTCGAGGTGCAGGGCATCAAGGTGTTCTACCGTGAGGCGGGTAATCCGCAGGCGCCGGCCGTCCTGCTGCTGCACGGCTTCGCCACTTCCTCCTTCATGTACCGCAACCTGATTCCGTTGCTGGCCGACCGTTACCACGTGATCGCGCCGGATCTGCCCGGCTTCGGCTTCACCGAGGTGCCGGAGAGCGCGCACTATCACTACAGCTTCGACAACCTCGCCGGCACCATCGACGCCTTCACCGTCGCGGCGGGCCTGAAGCGCTATGCCATCCAGGTATTCGATTACGGCGCGCCGGTGGGCTGGCGCCTGGCGGTAGCGCATCCGGAACGGATCACCGCGATCGTCACGCAGAACGGCAACGCCTACGAGGAAGGCTTGAGCAGCGGCTGGAACCCGATCCAGAAGTACTGGCAGGAACAGACTCCCGCCAACCGTGCCGCCCTGCGCGACTTCCTCGCACCGGATTCGATCAAGTGGCAGTACACCCACGGCGCGCCGGACCCGTCGAAGGTGGCGCCGGAAACCTACACGCTCGACTCCGCCCTGCTGGCGCGCCCGGGCAATGACGAGATCCAGCTCGACCTGTTCCTCGACTATGCCAGCAACGTCAAGCGTTATCCCGAATTCCAGGCCTACTTCCGCAAGTACCACCCGCCGCTTCTGGCGGTATGGGGCAAGAACGATCCGTTCTTCCTGCCGCCCGGCGCCGAAGCCTTCAAGCGCGACATCCCCAAGGCGGAAGTGCACTTCTACGACGCGGGGCACTTCGCGATGGAGACCAGCGGGCCGGAGATCGGCGCGGAGATCCGGCGCTTCCTGGACCGGAATCTGAAGGAATCGGCTTCGCAGAAGTAAGCGGCGGCTGCTTTCGGCCGGAGCGGGGTGAACAACAAACTTGCCGCGCAGCGCCGGTGCGCGCTGCGCGGCAAGCCTGTTTGAGGATATGGAGCAGAACTCCGGGAGGCAGCGGACAAACAAGCCGCAGCAACGACGCCTGTAGAAGTCGTGGCCCGCATCCCGTGACCGCGCACCGTCTTCCACGTCCCTCTTCGCCGGGCAGATCATTGGAACCCGGGCCGCTTAACCGGGTCGATTAAGTAGTCCCTGCGGCAACAAGGGCCATTTCTTCGCACCTGGCGGCCTCATCGTGACCGATCTTTTCCCCTGGGACCTCGACTGGCCCAATCACCCGTGGCTCGGCATCGGCCTGCAGATGGTGGCGGCGCTGGTGCTCGGCCTGATCGCTTCGCGCATTGCTTTCCGGGTGGCCGACCGTGCATTCGGCGATCGCTACCTGCTCGGCCATGTGATCCGCCGCGCGCATCCGCCGACGCAGCTGGTGCTGCCCCTGGTCGGCGCCGGCATCGTGCTGGGCATGGCGGAGGACACCCTGCCCGGCATGCACCTGCTGCGGCGGCTGGACCTGGTACTGATCATCGCGGCGCTGACCTTCGCGCTGGCGCGCGTCATCGACGGCACGGCGGACTGGAGCCTGCGCCGTTACCGGCTGGACGTGGCGGACAACCTGGCGGCGCGGCAGGCGCACACGCGCACGCGCGTGCTGTCGCGCACGCTGATCTTCCTCACCCTGCTCATCGGCCTGTCCGCGGCGCTGATGACCTTCCCCGCCGTGCGCAAGATCGGCGTGAGCCTGCTGGCTTCCGCCGGCGTGGCCGGGCTGGTGGCGGGCCTGGCGGCGAAGTCGGTGCTGGGCAATCTCACCGCGGGCCTGCAGATCGCGCTGACGCAGCCGATCCGCATCGACGACGTGCTGGTGGTGCAGGGCGAATGGGGGCGCGTGGAGGAGATCACCGCCACCTACGTGGTGCTGGCCATCTGGGACAAGCGGCGGCTGATCATCCCGCTGCAATGGTTCATCGAAAATCCCTTCGCCAACTGGACGCACACCACCTCGCAGATCATCGGCACGGTGTTCGTCTGGGTGGACTTCAGCACGCCGCTGGAGCCGCTGCGGGCGGAGCTGACGCGCATCCTCAAGGACGCCAAGGAGTGGGACGGCCAGGTCAGCGTACTGCAGGTGACCGACTGGAACACCAGCGCGGTGCAGCTGCGCGCCCTGTGCAGCGCGCCGGACTCGGGCCGCAGCTGGGACCTGTGCTGCAAGGTGCGCGAGGGCCTGCTCAGCTATCTGCAACGCGAGCACCCGGACTCGCTGCCGCGCCTGCGCATCGCCGACACGCCTACCGCCGCGCCGGCACCGCCCGCGCCTTCGGCCAAGGCCGTCACCAGCCCCACGCCCTGAGGGCAGCCGCCGGACCCACCGGGTTGCGGCCCGCATGGCATTTTTGATCCGCCGCGGACGGCGGGTATGCTGCCGCGGGGAACAGAACGAAAGGGGGCGGAGCAAATCAACGACTGCGAAATTTTACTCCGCCCCTGGTCCTTACGCGCCTCTCTATGCGCGAGCACCCGTGCGCCCCAAGGCGCCCTGGCTGCGACGCTGGCCGGCCAGCCTGAACAGCTGGTAAGCCGTACCGAGCAGGAACAGGATGAACAGTCCGGCCAAGGCCGATTTCACGATGGGCGAGTCGATGCCGGAGGCGAGCGGATGGCCGACCGGCAGGCGGGTCAAGGTTTCATTGGTGCCGGGCACCAGCAGCAGCATGAAGCTGAAGGACATGGCCAGCGTCTGCAAGTACGGCGCGGCACGGCCAAGAATGGTGATGCGCGGCGCGAACGTGCCGACCAGCATGACGAACAGCGCCATAAGACCCAGTGCGTGGCCAGCATTGAAGTGCCCGGTGCTCGACAGGCCGAACGAGGTCAGGATGGAGGCCAGCATGCCTCCCCAGTAGACCTTGCCGATGCCGGTCGCCGGATCGATGCGGCCGTGGCGGACGAAGGCAATGACGCCGGCGGCCACCGGAATCAGGCTGAGCACGGTATGAAAAGCGCCTAGGGCGGAAATTGGATGGGCCATGATGGAACTCCTGAAAGTGATGTATCGAAAGGGGAACAAACGGATCGGGATCGCAACGACTCGTGAAACAAAAGGTGCAACTCAATCTACTAGTTGATAGATACAACGGGCAAATAAAAAGCCGCGTCTGCATGCAGCCTGGCGAGGGTTATTTTTCCATCAAAAAACCGACCTGTATCGACTACCGCGGGCGCTTGCGCGCCTTCTTGACCGAGGGAGTTGGAGCGGCGGCTTTGAGGCGGCCGATGGCGTCGCCCACCACGGCGGCGAAGGCCGCCGCATCGCGGGATACATGCGCGGTCAGCATGGCGCCATACACCACCGCCAACAATGATTTGGCTTCCAATGCCGAATCGCGGGGCAAGCGCAACGCGCCCTGGCGCACGCCGTCGTCGAGCGTGCCGGCCAACCAGGCTTCCAGATCACGGAAAAAGGCCTGCACCTCGCTTTTGACCGGGTCCGGCAGGGTCAGCATTTCCGCCGCCAACAACGCGCACATGCACAGAGGCGCGGTATTGGTGCGTATGCAGTTTTCCCAATAACCGGCGTAGGCTTCGAGGCGCGCCGGCGCGTCAGCGACCTGGCGGGACAATTGCCGCAGATTGCTCATGACGCCTTCGCGGTAGCGCCGCACCACCTGCTCCGACAGCACGGCCTTGCTGGCGTAATGGAAATGAATGGTGGCCTTGCTGACCTTGACCACCTCGGCGATGTCCGCGTAACTGAACGCGTTGTAGCCGCGCTCGATCATCAGATCCTGGGCGCGGTCGAGAATGCGTTGTGCGGTATCGGTGCTCATGGGACGCACTCTACCAACTAGTAGGTTAATTGGCAAGTGCAGCCCGGCAACCTGACGGGATTACGGTACGCGGGGACTTTGTTTCGCAATGCGCGTGCTCGCGGAGATCGGGCGTCTCCGGCGTCAGGGAGGGCGGAAGCCTTTGTAATAGTCGCTCCGAAATTTAATGAAAAAAACCGCCCCCGATGCGGATGACATTTTGAGCAGAAAGGGCCGATTTAAAAATTTATCGGCCAATGGCCGCGAACCCGTGATCCACGCATACACCGCGCCCTGAAAATACATAGCAAGTGCAGAAGGCCAGCAGAAGAACACCTGACGCAAGGGGCCGTTTAGTTGAATCGCGCGGATAAATACGGAGGCCGTTCATGTACCAGACAAAAAAGCCCTATCTGGATTAATGACAGAGGCGAAACGACTGGTCGTGCAGACAGAATGTTGTTGTTCTGCGGCGCCAATTCCTTGGTTGCCTGCTTTTCCAACACTGATCTTTCCCACTCCAATGGCCGCCGCGGTTGCGGGCGGTAAAGTGACCGGCTGGCGAATGCGCACGGGGGGCAAGCATGCTGATTTCAGGACGGGTATTTGCATCCCTATCCCGCCCGGGCATACAGTGAAAAAAAGCGACCGGAATCAGAAAAAGTCGCCAAAAGCAGTGCTCAGGGGAGTCACAGCATGAAAACCGCATACCGTTCGGCGTCCGCAGCGACCATTGCAGCCGCAATGTTTTTTTTACAGGTGCCTGCAAGCTACGCTGCCCCCGGCGACCCGCTGACCGCCGAATTCCAGGTCGACTCCGGCAGCGGAACCCTCTTCTCCATGCCCAGCGCGGCGCGCGACGGCGTCGGCGACATCGTCATCGCCTGGGCGCGCAACGGCTCCAGCCAGGGCATCTACGCCAGGCTGTATGACCCGAGCGGCACGGCGAAGGGCCCCGAATTCGCGATCCCCCTCGCCCACGCCCTGCCGGCCACGGCGCCGGCCGTGGCAATGGACACTGCCGGCGATTTCGTGGTCGCTTCCACCAGTTCGGACGCGGCCACCTTGAGCTTCCGCATCCAGGCGCAGCGCTATGCGGCGAACGGCACTGCGCTCGGCGCGCCGATCACCGTGGCTTCCGTGCCCAAGCTCGCCGGCCTGGGTTTCGCCAGCCAGCCGTCCGTTGCCATGGATGCCGGAGGCGACTTCGTCCTCGCCTGGAGCCAAGGTGCCTATTTCGACGTCGTCGTTCCGGACTCCGCCGAAGCCGCGGCCGGCTCCCGCTCCATTTATGCGCGGCGCTATGCCAGCAGCGGCGCCGCCAAGGGTCCGGCCTTCCTGGTGGAATCCGATCCGCCCGACCTGCTCGTCACTGGCGGCGGCCCCCAGGCCGTGGTCGTGGACGCCGACGGCAACTTCGTCGTAGCCTGGATCAACGAGAACCTCTACCGCCATACCATCGAGTACAAGCGCTATAACGCCAGCGGCATACAGCGGGGGCTGAAGGCCGAGGTCAAACCCCTGAGCGACAAATTCCCCTACCACCTGAACCTCGCCGCCGATGCCGCCGGCAACTTCACCATCTTCTGGTCCGAGGGCGGTCCCAACGGCCCCTATAGCCTGGTGGCACAAGGCTATACCGCGGCAGGCAAGGCGCTGGGCGCAGCCAAGGCCATCGGCTCCCTCATCGGTCCGGTCAGCATGCAGCCCGATGGCGAGTTCGTCCTCGCCACGGCGACCGGCAGCGGCATCGTCGCGCAGCGCTATTCCGCCGCGGCCGTAGCCGAAGGCGGCGTGATCCAGGTCAGCAGCGCCAGCGTGGCGCCCACGGTTGCCGTCGACGGCTACGGCGACTTCGTCGTGGCCTGGGGGGAGGGGACATCCCACGGCATACAGCAATACGACAGCATTCACGCGCGGCTGTTCAGCGGGCAATAAGCAGTTCGCTGGCCCGCGAACAAGTCCGATCAATAGCGAGCTGCTGCTCCCTCCGCAAGACCGCAAACCGTTAGATCAATGCAGCCGGCAAGCCTTTTTCCGGCTCTGCCAACAGCAGGACGCGCCGACAAACAACGGTTCGATGAGAGGGAACGACCCGGCGATCAACAGTCACCGCGTCTATGGCCGCATTGGAGCTGATACGACCTACCGTGACGCCTACCGCCAATCGAAAGCGGGAAGGATTTGCCGCCGGGCATTTTTACCCGATGCATGGTTTGTCGCTCATCGCCGTAGTTGCCGCCGCCAGCGAGCGGGTCGCGGGCATCGCGGCGTCCGTCAGCGCCAGCGCGGCGATGAGCTCAGCGCGAGCATCCGGGAAGGAAACCTTTCAGCTTGCCCGTGGCAGCGTTCCTGTCCGTGTGGATTGAACGCGCCGGCCCCTGCGGCCTTCGCCGCTAGAGCATTTTTCGTTTAGTTGCCTACAAGTTGTCCCCTCTCCCTCCGCGACCGAAGGGAGAGGCGATGAGCCGCTTTTGAGCGGCTCATGATATGTCCGCATCTGAATCGAAAATGCTCTAGCCGCGCAGAGCCGGTGTCGTGGCGTAGGGGTGCGCCATACGAAGGCGGCTCTGCGTCCAGAGCATCCAGATCCCGGCGAGCCAGGGCGAGAAGGTCACAACGCCCGCGACGAAGATGTTGATCAGGAATGTAAGGGAGGGGGACCCCACCAGGCCCCCGACGATTCCCCCCACCAGCATCCCGGCGATGATGCCGGGAATCAACCAGAGCAGAGGAAGGCAGGCCAGCAGCAAGAGCGACATCCCCATCTGGAACAACCCGGAGACATAGGCGCGCTTCTCGCCGGGGTAGACGATGCCGATGATGCCGGTGCGGATCGGCGGCAGGCCCAGGAAGGGATGCATCCAGGTGTAGATCTCTGCCTCCTTGCCGACCTCCAGGAAGGGATAAAGGTTGGCGGCGCACGAAACGCGGCCGAACGTCTTGCCGCCGATGGTCATGCCGTTGATGAAGCGCTCTTTCTGCGTATCGTACATACCCGAACGCGCCTGCCCATGGCCGTCGATGTGGACGATCTGGGTAGTCAGCTCAGCGTAATCGCCGAGCGAGGTAATCACGCCCCTGTAGATCATGTCGGATTTCCGCCAATGACCAACGCCGCCATATTGCGCATCCCAGTTCTCCCGTTGAATGATCGTCGTGTCGATTGGAGCGCAACCGGCGGAGCGCGTCTTCACGCTGTCCTAACGCATTTCTAACGGCATGGGAAAGCGGTCGGTATCAAACACTTGCGGCACGACTCACGGCGCCTGCATTGACCGCCGTATCCCGTCGCTGCCTACCGATCCAGGCAGAGCTGGCGGATTCTGCGCGTGGGCGCGGACCGGGCACTCTGCCCCTTATTGCTCGCCGCCCAGGCCATCAAGGGCGGCGCAAGAGGCTGGGATCTGGTGCGCTTCGTCCCAGACCGCGTGGGCTTCATCCCAGCCTGCGCAAGCTTCATCCCAACTCGCGTGAACTGAACTGGAGTTCTGCCAGGCTACAGCCCTTGCCAATCCGCAGACGGGGCCATGGAGCGACGTGAATTCATCGCGGCAATCGGTGGGGCAGCAGCCACGTTGCCGTTCTCGGCACATGCGGCGGATCATCCCAAGGAAAGCGATCAGGAAGGACAACCCTCGGGCATTGAACGTTACGAGCCCACGCCCGCCATTTCCGGCGTGCCGCTGATCAGCTTCGCCGTGGTTCACGGTGGCATCGCCTACATTTCCGGCATCACGGCAAACCCGGAGAAACTGGGCGACATCAAGGATCAAACACGCCAGATCACCGCGCGCATCGATACGCTACTGGCGAAGGCCGGAACAGACAAATCGAAGCTTCTCGCCGCCCAGATCTGGTTGACCGACATGCGACACTTCGCCGAGCACAACGACGCCTGGAACGAATGGGTAGACCCCAAGAACTCCCCGGCGCGCGTGTGCCTGTTGTCGCCTCAACTGTGGCGGCCGGGAATGCCGGTGGAGATCATGGTTACGGCGGCGAAATAGCGGGCGAAGGGTGCACACCGCGCAGGCATCACGCCTTGAAACCGTCGGCGCATCCGCGTGCGCGGTGCGCACCCTACGCTTGCTCAACAGTGAGTGACGATACCGTTCGCCACCGCAAAATTCGCTGTCGGTGGACCAGAACAAGATACACCAACACCAGCGGGGGTGGAAAAGACCGTCGCCGAGATTTGGCCAATATCGTTGATCGATACTACGTTGCCGTTGCTGGTGTGATAGTACAGAACGCCATCGGCTCGCCACAGGTATGTCGTGCACGCAGTTCCATCAAAGCAGATTTTCTGTCCATTGGTTAACACCAAAGACCCGCCGGTAAAATTTCCACCGGTAAAATCGATTCCCCGGGTGAAATTGCCATTGAAGCGCATACCCTGAACAACTGTGGTGTTCGCGTCGGTGTTCAGTCGGATGCCCCACGCTACGGTTGCCGGATTGCCGTCATAGGAGGTTGCAAAAAGGTCCTCAATTACACGAGCGCCGGGACTCCCGCCGAAGGTATCTGCGCCAACAGCGACAAGGTCTTTCTCGTCGGTGACGCTGGGAGTAATTGGATTCGGATTCAGATCATCCAATTCTTCAGTGGTGGCCCACGATGCACCACTTGAACGCTTGTAGGTGTGGAAATATCCAGCATTGTTTTGGCTTGCATCTGTCGACGTGGAGGAATTATCCATTATCGAAGACAGAGACCATTCATACGAGCGCGCACCCGCTGACACCGTATCCGCAATCTTGAGCGGTGCATTTACGGACCTGGAATTTCCACCCGAATAGCTTGCGGCTCTATTGATAAATACGTCGGCGGCATCTTCGGGGCCTGCCCCCGCGCCACCTGTCTTGGTGAAAACGAGCCCTTGTCCAGGCGAGTTCAGAATCACACCGGGAAATGATTGCCCTTGATAAGACGGTTGAATCGTGATGCCCGGCAGGCCGGCTTGGCTTACCGTCAGTTGCGAAGTTGTAATAGGTCCTTGTGCATGGCTTGCCGTCGATGCACAGATGATGGTGATAAAAATGAGAATATTGCCATTGCGTGACACAGGGATCTCCTCGGGAGCGGGAATTAAAGAGGTTAAAGTAACTTACCGTGACCATCCCTGGGCGAGCGGCGCTACTACACTGCACTCAATCGATCGGCCGCACGCGAAAGTTCTTGCCCTTGATCTTCCCTTCCCGCAATTTCTGCAACACGTTCTTCGCCTGGCGCTTGTCGATGGCGAAGTAGGTGCGGGTGTCGAAGGTGCTGATCTTGCCCACCGCTTCCTTGGCGATGCCGGCGTCGCCGGTGAGGGCGCCGAGCAGGTCGCCGGGGCGCAGCTTGTCGCGGCGGCCGCCGTCGACGCAGAGGGTGACGACGTTGGCGAGTACCGGGCGGTCCGGGGCCAGGGCGGACATGGGGAGTTTGCCGATGGTGGCTTTCATCCCCAGGCGCTGTTCGACGGCGGCGACGCGGCTGCGCTCGCGCGAGGAAAACAGGTGCATGGCGACGCCGCTGCGGCCAGCGCGGCCGGTGCGGCCGACGCGGTGGACGTGCAGGTCCGCATCCAGCGGCAACTCGTAGCTGATGACCATGGCGAGGTCCTTGATGTCGAGGCCGCGGGCGGCGACGTCGGTGGCGACGAGGACGCGGCAGCTGCCGTTGGCGAAGCGCACCAGCACTTCGTCGCGCTCGCGCTGCTCGATGTCGCCGTGCAGGCCCAGCGCCGAGAAGCCGCGCTTGACCAGTTTGGCCTCCACTTCCTGCGCGTCCTTCTTGGTGTGGCAGAAGACCAGGGCGGACTCGGGCTGGTGCAGGCTGAGCAGGTGGGCCAGGGCGTCGATGCGGCGCTCGGGGTCGACTTCGAAGAAGGTCTGTTCCACCTGGGGCGCGGCGACGGCGGCGTCGATGGTGATTTCCACCGGCTTCTTCTGCAGGCGGCGGCTGAGGCCGCGCACGGCGTCCGGGAAGGTGGCGGAGAAGAACAGGGTCTGGCGGGTCTTGGGGGCCTGGTCGACGATGGCGCGGCTGGCTTCCTCGAAATCGGAATCGAGCATGCGGTCGGCTTCGTCCAGCACCAGCACGCGCAAGGCATCAAGCTTGAGGGTGTTCTTTTCCAGGTGCTGCTGCACCCGGCCGGCCATGCCGACGATGATGTGCGGGTCGAACTCCAGCGAGGCGAGCTGCGGCCGCTTGGAGATGCCGCCGCTGAGGATGGTGAGCTTGACGTTGGGCAGGAAGCGCGCGAGGCGGCGGATCTCCTTGGCGATCTGGTCGGCCAGCTCGCGCGTCGGGCAGAGCACCAGGGCCTGGGTCTTGGGCAGCGTGGGGTCGATGCGCGAAAGCAGGCCCAGGCCGTAGGCGGCAGTCTTGCCGCTGCCGGTGCGGGCCTGGCCGATGACGTCCAGGCCCTGCAGCATCGGCGGCAGGCTGAGTTCCTGGATCGGCGTCATCTGCCGGAACTCCAGCGAGTCCAGCGCCTGCAACAGCGCGGGATTCAGGGGCAGACTCGAAAACGGCTTGGCTTCCACACGTGTACCCGATGGCAAAACGGCTCCGGGACCGGAGCAAGCCGCCAATTGTGAGGCCAGGGCGGGTTTTGTGCTTGGCGGGGTGTCTCCCTTCCCTCAGGGCAGCAGCAGGGAGAGAAGGCTAAAAGCGCTTTTGACGTTGCTTTTGATTTGGCTTTTGATGTTCCCCCCGTTGTCTGCGCCGAGCATCGGAGTCCGCGGCGACATAGGCCCGCGCGTTTTTCGCGCGGGGCGAGGCAGGGATGCCGAAGCGTTTTCAGACAGGCCAGGGATGGCCTGTCTGAAAACCCCGCCGCGGGCGAGAAGCACAGGGGACCGAATCATCACCGCAGGTGATGATTCGGCGCAGGCTCCGGGGCGGCGCTTCTTTGGTTACTTTCTTGTCGCTGGAGACAAGAAAGAAACCCCTGCATAACAACTGCTGGGTTTGCCGCGTGATGTGGGATTTTTGAACTGATTACTTTCAGTTATGGTTTGGCGTGAAAGGCGCCTGTGGTTGTTGCTTTTCCATCCCCGTGAGGCCTCCATCGAGGCCAATTGCCTCCTTTCGGAGGCACTACGCCTGCATCAGGACAGTCCATCGCCTCAGATTGTGGGCAGTGGCCAGCAGCCAGGCATGCAGGGTGTTGCGTGCCAGCCCGACATAGCGCGCCCGTCGCAGGCTGCGACGCAGCTTCCAGTCCGCGAAGATGCGCTCGACTTGGGCCCGCACCGGGATCCAGTACGAGTTCTCGCGCTTCTGATCCTGGCTCAATGGCCGGTGGGCTCGGGGACGGTGCAGGATGCACGGCTTAATCCCTTGGCGGATCAGCTCAGCTCGGCGTGCTTCACTGTCGTAGGCCTTGTCAGCATAGACCGCTTGGGTATCCGCGCTGAGCAGATCGTCGATCTGCGTACTGTCGTGGACCGAGCCCGGAGTGATGCTCAAGGCCCGGATCAATTCACTGCCCTGGTCCACGGCCACATGCACCTTGTAGCCATGGGTGGTGGCTCTGCTGTTACGGGCGGCCCAACGGGCATCCGGGTCCGAGGTGTCGCGCGCATCCCGGTCTTCCCATTTAGGCGGCGGCGTGCGGGCCGACTGTACGATCGTGGCATCCACCAGCGTGCCGCGCTTGAGCAGCAGTTGCTGGGCTTCCAGCTGGACGGTCACCGCATCGAAGACGATCTGCATGACCCCGGACAGGATCAGGCGCTTGCGAAAGCGAACCAGGGTGGTGGAGTCCGGGATTTCTTCAGCGTGACTGACGCCGAGAAACTTGCGGAACGACAGCCGGTCGCGGCATTGCCATTCCACGTCCTCATCCGACAGGCCATTGAACCAGTGTTGCAACAGCAGCATCTTGAGGGCGATCAGTGGGGGATGGGACGGCTTGCCGGTCTTGCGATACAGCCGAGCCCAATAGGGCTCCAACGCGCTCCAGTCCATCACCGCTTCCACCCGGTCCAGAAAGCCGGCACGCCCACTCTGCTTCTCGATCTCGGCGTCCAGGAAGCTGCGCTGCGGATTTTTCTTGCCTTGCATTTCCCTGCTCCTCCGATGCTTTCGCATCAAAGAACAAGCAAGAGTTATGCAGGGGTTTCAAGAAAGTGACCCGCCTTCAAGGCGGAACCGCATTTTCAATCTGCGACTTAAACGCCTCGCGCGCTAGTGTCCTGAGTTATAAGTTCGCTGACAAAATCTCTTAATGGAAGCGAGGATGTCGTCGGCAGACTTGGTCCAAGCGAATGGCCGTGGGTTTTTGTTGTAGGTATTCAGGTAGTCACGGATGGCGGCTTCCAACGCCACCGTGCTGCGATGCGTCCCGCGCCGGATTTGTTTCTGGGTCAGGTCCGCAAACCAGCGTTCGACTTGGTTGATCCAAGAGGCCGAGGTGGGCGTGAAGTGGGGCTTGAAGTGCGGGTGGCGAGCAAACCAGGATCGAACCGCTGGGGTCTTGTGCGTGCCGTAGTTGTCCATCACGACATGCACATCCAGATCGGCGGGCACCTG
>NZ_JONR01000030.1 GCF_000711955.1 Nevskia soli DSM 19509 | reverse complement strand
CAGCACGCTGGCGAGGGCTTCCCGCATCGGCCGGAAGCAGAGCAGGCCGAAGGAAAAATGTACCAAGCGATCGTATGCGTTGTGCGAGAAACCGAGAAAACGGCGGCTCCAAGTGTCGTAAGGTACCTCGGCACATGTGAAATGCGCGCCTAGCTTATGGGCCACGTCGAACAGCAGCAGGACAAACGACAGATCGGACAGCGGTGCGCAGCGATGACGCCGCACCAGCCACCAGGCTATGGCTAGGGACAGCAAGTTCTCCAAGGCCCAGTCCTGCGGGTACAGCGGCCGCCACGCCAGGACCAGCCAAGCGGCGCCGAAGACCATAGCGCACGCTCGCGGCCCGATATCGACCCCCCAGCCGAGGCGCGCCGCCTCGCACCGCCGGCATCAGCCTGCGCTCCACGTGCTGACCCGGCCTGCCGCGGCGCTGGACTGCGCTTGGGGACTCCGCTGCATTTTCGCCTCCCCGGCCGATCGCCGCAGTGGAAAGCAGCGGCGCAAACCGGCATTGGGCTAAATCAAGCGCCGGGAATCCGCGCCCGTTCCGTCGTTTCCCTCCGTTCGATCAAAGGGCGGCCCGCGGGCCGCCCTTTGCCATGGACATCCGTTGCTTCCGTCAGCCGCGGCGCTGTCGACGCAGGACGCCGGCCATCGCCAGCACTCCCAAAAGCCACGGCGCCGCCGCGCCGCCCCCGGACGAGCCTCCGGAGGACCCGCCGCCCGACGAGCTACCCGAGGAGGAGCTTCCGCCGGAGGAACTGCTGGACGAACTGCTCGACGAACCACTACCCGACGAGGAAGAAGAGCTGGAACTGCTCGACGAGGAGCCGCTCGAGCTACCGGTGAAGCGGGCAGGGTGGCTGAACAGAGGATCTCCGGCCACACGGGTCAGCGCCTGGTCGTTGTTCGACGCGGTGGTGGCATAGGTGCCGCTGAACACGATCTTGCCGGTGGTCTGGAAAGCGACACCGCCGTCCTGCATGAACTGCGTCAGCGGCGAATAGGTCGCGGTGGCCGGGGTAAAGGTGTTGTCCTGCGTGCCATCGCTGTTGAGGCGGACTACATGCGCGATGAAGCCGCTGCCGCTGCCGCTGCCGCCGGCGCCGAAGGCGTAGGCCAGCTTGCCGCCTGCCTGCTCCTGTGCAGCGAAGCCCTGGTTGTTGCCGCTGGCCCCGAAGTTGTTGGTCACCGAGCCGCCGCTGCCGAAGGTGGCGTCGAGGGTGCCGCCGGAAGTCAGCTTGCTGACCTGCGCCACGGTGGTGCCGTTGCAACTCGCCTGGTTGCGGCCGGTGACGTAGATCGCCCCGGTCAAGCCGAGATAAATGCTGTCGCCGCGGCCGCAGCCGAACGCAAGGTGCGTGATGCCGGCCGTGCCGAAGGTGGCGTCGACCACACCGCCGCTGGTCAGCCGTTCGATGAACGTGTCGGCGGCGCTGGTGCTGCCGCCGGTGACGGTTTCGTCATCGACCAGCACCAGCAGCTTGCCGTCGTCCTGGAGGTGTACGGACTGGGTCTGCGGATTGTTGTGCTGGGTAATGATGGTGGCCGTGCCGGCCGTGCCGTAGGTGGCATCGACCGTACCGTCGCTGGCTTTGTAGCGCGTGACCTTGGCGGTGCAGCTGACCGAGCAGTCGTTGATTAGCACATAGATCAGCCCGTTGAGATCATCGACGTCCAGACTGTTGAAGCCGCCGCTGCCGCTGAGCGTCAGCTTGCCGCCGGTGCCGAAGGTGGTGTCCAGGATGCCGTTGCTCGAGAAGCGCGTGACGACCGGGGTTCGTGTCGCCATGGTGGTGCCGTTCTGGCAGTTGGCGGGCGTATCGTTGCAGGACTGGCCCAGCGCGTAGAGGCGATCGTTCGCGCCGGTGGTGACGTCGTTGCCCTGGTCACCAGTGGTGCCCAGATCGACGACGACGTAGCCAGGGACGGCGCCGGGGCCGAAGGTGGTGTCAGTGGTTGCGAAGTCGGCATGGGCCAAGCCGGAGGCGAGCGCTGCGCCAAGCGCAGTGGCGGCGCAGGCAACGGAGCGGCGCTGGAACAGCGAAGCTATAGAACGGTTCATTCAAAATCTCCTCTTGAAACTAATGGGCATAGGCGCTGGCGGGCTCCAGTACCGGCATGTTTTGCGCCGCAAACAGCTGGCGTCTAATAACAGCCGCTACAGGATGCAGTGGCGCTGCGGCGCCCGATATGATCCATGTCATAGGTGGTCAGGACACCAGTGCCGCAGAAGGCCAGCTGGAGAGCGGGCAGGCCGGAATTGAAACGCATCGCCGGCAGCACTGGTTGACCCAAATCAATGCTGTTGCAGTGCCTTGCCTGAGAAGCTGCGAGCCTGATTCTCCGCGGAGGCGCGGCCATGCAAGACGAAATTCGTGTTTGGGATCCCTTAGTCCGGATCGGGCACTGGACCTTGGCGTTGGCCTTCCTCGTTGCCTATGTCACGGCGGAGGAACTGGAAGAGGTGCACGTCGCCGCCGGCTATTGGGTGGGGGCTTATGTCGTGGCCCGGACCATCTGGGGTTTCGTCGGCACGCGCTACGCGCGATTCAGCGACTTCGTGCGCGGCCCTGGCGCCGTCTTCGGCTACCTGCGCGACCTGGCCAAGGGCAAACCGGCACACTACATCGGCCACAACCCCGCCGGTGGGGCGATGATTGTCGCGCTGCTTATTTGCCTGGCCAGCACCGTATTCACCGGACTCATGGTGGAGGCGGATGCTGACAACGAGGGGCCTCTGGCGGCATGGCTTGGTCATCCGGCCACCCAGTCGGTGGCTCCCCAAGTAGGCCCCGTCGAAAGGCTGCCCGCCAAAGGTGAGACCGAAGAAGAGAAGGAGCGCGAGAGTGCCTACTCAGAGCCACACGAACTCTTCGCCAACCTCAGCCTGGGCTTGGTGGTGCTGCATCTGTTGGGTGTGCTGGCCGGCAGTGTCGTGCACCGCGAGAACCTGCCGCGCGCCATGGTCACGGGCCGCAAGGCAGCCACGCCTAAGGTGGCGGGTGGGCGGGATCGCCCCGGCAGCGCCTGAGCCATGTCTGTTCCCGGCGCGCCAACATCCTCCGCTTCTGGTGCGGCCGAACCAAAGCCGCGCAGCCTTGGAGGGCTGAGCGCCGAAGAGGCGGAGGAACGCCTTCGCGAGGACGGCTACAACGAGCTGCCGCGCCAGCAGAGGCGTTCGTTATTGAAGGTGGTGGTCGAAGTATTCCGCGAGCCGATGTTCAGCCTGCTGATCGCGGCCGGACTGGTCTACCTCGCGCTCGGCGATCTGGGAGAAGCGCTGCTGCTGGTGGTCTTCGCCACCATGTCGGTGGTCATCACGATCGTGCAGCAGAGCCGTACCGAGCGTGCGCTCGAAGCCCTGCGCGACCTGAGCAGTCCGCGCGCCCTGGTCATCCGCGATGGCCGACAACAGCGCATCGCCGGCCGCGACGTGGTCCGGGGCGATCTTGTCATCCTGGAAGAAGGTGATCGCGTACCTGCGGATGCCATGGTGATATCGGCGCTGGACCTGGCCGCTGACGAATCGCTGTTGACCGGGGAGTCGGTTCCTGTGAGCAAGGGCGCCGCCCGGCAACTGACCGAAGCGCCGCGTCCCGGCGGTGACGGCCTGCCTTACGTCTTCTCCGGTTCGCTCGTCGTCCGCGGCCGGGGTCTCGCTGAGGTTCGCGCCACGGGCCTGCGCAGCGAGATCGGAAAGATCGGCGTGCTGCTGAGCCAGGTCAGGGAGGAAGCCACGCCACTTTCGAGCCAGTTGCGCAAGCTGGTGCGGATACTCGCGGCGACCGGCATGGGTGTCAGCGCCGCTGTGGTCCTGCTCTACGGCCTTGCCAAGGGGGCCTGGCTGCAAGGCATCCTGGCCGGGACCGCGCTGGCGATGTCGCTTCTGCCGGAAGAGGTTCCCCTGGTCCTGACGGTGTTTCTGGCCCTCGGCGCACGCCGCATCGCCGAGCGACAGGTGTTGTCGCGGCGTGCTGCGAGCATCGAGGCCCTGGGCGCGGCGACAGTCCTGTGCGCCGACAAGACCGGCACGCTCACGCTGAACCGGATGTTGGTCGCCGAGCTGCGCGTCGGCGATGCGAGCTGCGTTATTGCAAACGGTCAGGCGCTGCCGGCGGCCTTCGAGCAGCTCGCGCGCCGCGGGGCCATGGCTTGCGCGGCGCAGCCGACCGACCCGATGGACAAGGCCATAGTTGAGTTGGCCGGCCCCGTCGCGGTGGGTCATCTCGTGCACGAATATCCGCTGTCGCCTGATCTGCTCGCGATGTCGCAAGTGTGGAAGCGAACTGGCGAATCCCGCTGCATCGTCGCGACGAAGGGGGCGCCCGAAGCTGTAGCCGACTTGTGCGGGATAGATGAGGCCGAGAGAGTCCGGCTGCGGGCCAGCTTGGAAGATATGGCTGGCCGCGGGCTGCGCGTCATCGCTGTGGCGGAGGCCAGCTTCGATGGCGAGCAGTGGCCGGAATCGCAGCATGACTTCTCGCATCGTTTTCTCGGATTGGTCGGCTTGGCAGACCCGGTGCGGCCGACGGTGCCCCAAGCGATCAAGGACTGCAGGGCAGCCGGCATCCGCGTGGTGATGGTCACCGGGGATTATCCGGCAACGGCAAGGGCCATCTCGGCGCAGGCCGGCCTCGACGGGGCGGGCGCCATGCTGACCGGCGCCGACATTGACGGCCTCGATGATGTACAGCTCGGTGAACGGATGAAACAGGTCACCGTCTGTGCCCGGGTGATGCCCAAGCACAAGCTGCGCATCGTCGAAGCACTGAAGCGCTCGGGTGAAGTCGTCGCCATGACCGGCGATGGCGTCAACGACGCGCCTTCGCTCCGGGCGGCGCACATCGGCATCGCCATGGGCGGTCGCGGCACCGATGTGGCGCGGGAGGCCGCAGCGATGGTGCTGCTGGACGACGAGTTCGGCTCCATCGTGCAGGCGATGCGGCTGGGGCGACGCATCTACGACAACATTCGCAAGGCGATGGCCTACATTCTGGCGGTGCATGTACCTATCGCCGGCCTGGCGCTGCTCCCGCTGCTGCTGGGCTGGCCCGTGGTGCTCGGACCGCTGCATATTGCCTTCCTGGAGTTCATCATCGACCCGGTGTGCTCGATCGTATTCGAGGCCGAGCCGGAGGAGGCCGATGTCATGAGCCGGCCGCCGAGATCTCCGGGCGAGCCGCTGCTTTCGGGAAGGCTGATCGCCTGGAGCCTGCTGCAAGGTCTGCTTGTTCTGGTTCTGGTATTCGGCTTCCACACAGCCTTGATCCATGCGGGCCTGCCGGAGGACGACGTCCGGGTCATCACCTTCATCTCGCTGGTATTTTCCTTTGTGATCCTGATCTTCATCAACCGCAGCTTCAGCACGCCCCTGATCGAAGCGGTGCGTCGCCCCAACGCATCGCTCTGGCGCGGACTGGCGATACTGGTGGTGTTGCTGGCGGCCGTCCTCTACATCCCGTCATTGCGGCATCTGTTTGGCTTCGGAATGCTTCACTGGGATGACCTGCTCCTCGGCGGAGGGGCAAGCGCCGTTCTGCTATATGGCCTTGAAGCCAGCAAACCGTGGCTCTCACCATTGGCCGGGCGGCGCTCGGCTCGTTCCAGTGCCGACAGCGCGCCGCGTAACCCCTGATTCCTTCTGGGCGGCATATGAACGATCCGCAAGCACTCGAGCCCCAGACGAGTCAAATGATCCCCTCACGATTCGAGCACTTGATTCGTCTGACCCTGTTGCTCGCGCTGCTCTACGCGGGATGGAGCGTACTGGAGCCCTTCGTAGCAGCAATCCTGTTCGCGCTGGCCATCGCCGTGACCACTTGGCCGGCGTACTCGTGGCTGCTGCGCGGGCTAGGTGGACATCGCAGCCTGGCCGGCACCGTAGCCTGCATCATCGTCGCCGTGGCGGTGATGGTGCCATCGCTACTGCTGGTGCTGTCCCTGGGTGATGCCGCCACCTGGCTGGCCCGCCTGATTCAGGAGTGGCAGACGGCAGGGCTGGGCGAACCGCCGCGCTGGCTGACCGCCGTGCCGCTGGTCGGCCCTACGATTGGCGAATGGCTGCGCGACCTCAGCTCCAGCGGCGACCGTATGACCGAGTTACTCTCCAGCCTGGAGGAGCCGGTGCGGCGGGCGGCACTGGCGACCGGTCGCGCCTTGGGCCGGGGTGTCGGCCAGGTGCTGCTCGCCGCGGTACTGCTGTTTTTCCTGTACCGCGACGGCGATCGTCTCGCCCTCCGCCTGCGCTCGTTGGCGCACCGCCTTGGCGGCGACGACGCGCTGGCGCTGCTGGATACGGCGCAGCGCACCATCGCAGGCGTGATGTTCAGCGTCGTCGGAACGGCACTGGCGCAGGCCATGGTCGCGTACGCCGGCTTCGCCATCGCCGGCGTTCCGAACCCGGCGTTGCTCTCCGCTGCAACCTTTGTGCTGTCGATGGCGCCTATCGGTCCGCCGCTGATCTGGGGTGGTGCCGCATTGTGGCTGCTGCGCCAAGGAGACAGCGGCTGGGCGGTGTTCATGGGCCTGTATGGCTTCTTCGGCATCAGCTCGGTCGACAACGTCATCAAGCCTTTCCTGATCAGCCGCTCCAGCCACCTGCCGTTCGTGCTCACGTTCATGGGTGTGGTCGGAGGCGTGCTTGCCTTCGGTGTCGCCGGCATCTTCATCGGCCCCACCGCACTGGCCCTGCTGATCAATCTGGCCGAACAGAGATTCTTTGGCCAGGCGGCGGTGGAGTCCGGAAATGGCCGTTGACAACGCGCAGCGCGCCGTCCCCGGCAGCAATGCGCAAGCAGCGCTCACAAGGGTGGTCCTGAGCGCGCGCGGCCTCACCAAGTCATACGGCAGCGGCGCGACGGCTGTTCAGGCCCTGCGCGGCATCGACCTGGACTTGTCGGCGGGAGAACTGGTGGTCATCCTGGGAGCGTCCGGCAGCGGCAAGTCGACCTTGCTCAACATTCTCGGCGGCCTGGAAACGGTCACCGGCGGCACGGTGCATTACCTGGAGCACGACCTGACCGCGGCTTCGGAACGGCAGCTCACTGTCTACCGCCGGGAGCACGTCGGCTTCGTGTTCCAGTTCTACAACCTCCTGGCCAGCCTGACCGCGCGCGAGAACGTGGAGGTCGTCACCGAAATCGCCGAGCATCCCATGGCGGTCGAAAAGGCGCTTGGATTAGTCGGCTTGGCCGGACGGATGGATCATTTCCCGGCGCAGCTATCGGGCGGCGAGCAGCAGCGCGTTGCCATCGCGCGCGCCATCGCCAAGAATCCCGATCTGCTGCTGTGCGACGAGCCTACCGGCGCGCTTGACTCGCGCACCGGCGTGCTGGTGCTGCAGGCGCTGGAGCAGGTGAACCAGGCTCTCGGCACGCTGACAGTGATCATCACCCACAATGCCGTGATCGCCGACATGGCCGACCGCGTGCTGCGGATGTCCGACGGCAGAATCGTGGAGGAACGCCGCAATCCGCAGCGGCGTCCGGCCGCCGGGCTGGAGTGGTAGATGCGCGCGCTCGACCGAAAGCTGCTGCGCGACGCCTGGCGGCTGCGCGGGCAACTGTTGGCTATCAGTCTGGTGATGGCCAGCGGCGTTGCCACCTTCGTTCTCAGCCGCACCACCGTCGACTCCCTGCGGCTGACCCAGGAGACGTTCTACCGCGACAGCCGTTTCGCCGACGTATTCGTTTCGTTGAAGCGTGCGCCGGAAGCCGTTGCCCAGCAGATGCGCGAGGTTCCGGGGGTGGCGCAGGTCGATACCCGCGTCGCCGCCGCGGCTTTGCTGGACATGCCGGACCTCACCGACCCGGTGAGCGCGCTGGTGCTGTCGCTGCCAGAAGCGGCGGGACTCAATCGCCTTTATCTGCGGGCCGGACGGCTGCCGGAAGATGAGCGGGAAACGGCGGTGAACGAGGCTTTCGCCGAAGCGCACCAGCTGCGCCCGGGCGATCCGCTCACCGCGACCATCAATGGGCGCCGAAAAACATTGGTCGTGACCGGCATAGCGCTATCGCCGGAGTTCGTGTACCTGATCCGTCCGGGCGACGTGATGCCGGATTTCAAGCGTTACGGCGTGCTGTGGATGCCGCGCAAGGCGGTGGAAGCCGCGCAGGGCATGCAGGGCGCCTTCAATGATGCCGTGCTGAGGCTGGAGCTGGGAACGGTGCCTCAGCAAGTGGTCGACACACTCGACGGAATGCTTGGCCGCTGGGGCAGCGCGGGCGCCATCCTCCGCCCGGACCAGACCTCGCATCGTTACCTTTCCGACGAGCTGCGCCAGCTCGATACACAGGCGCGCGTGGTGCCGCTGATCTTCCTTGGCGTGGCGGCGTTTCTGCTGAACCTGGTGCTGTCGCGGCTGCTGGCGCACGAACGGACCCAGATCGCGATCCTCAAGGCATTCGGCTATGGCACCTGGCGGGTTGCCCGCCACTACCTGCAACTGGTAGCTCTGGTGGTGCTCGTTGGCGCGGTGTTGGGACTCTGGGCGGGTGCGGAGTTGGGCAGCGGCCTGGCCTCCATGTACAGCCATTTCTTCCGCTATCCATTCCTGCGTTTCCGGTTCGAGCCCGCCGTCGGTGCAGCCGCCGTACTGGTCAGCGGCGCGGCTGCGTTTGGCGGGACCCTGTTTGCGGTGCTGCGAGCGGCCGCGCTGCCGCCGGCGGTGGGCATGCGCCCACAGGCCCAGCCAGCCTACCGGCGTACGGTACTCGACTGGAGCGCGGTGCGGCGCCTGTTATCGGCCTCCGTGCGCATGATTCTTCGCAACATCCTGCGGCGTCCGATGAAGAGCGGCCTGACCGCCACCGGAATCGCCATGGCATGCGCCATCCTGATGATCGGCGGCTTCATGGAGGATGCGATCAACGCCATCCTCGACGTGCAGTTTCGCCAGGCACTACGCGCCGATCTGACCGTGACCTTCACGGACGTGATGCCGGAGTCCAGCATGCATGAGCTGGCGCACCTCCCGGGCGTGCGCGCGGTAGAGCCGATCCGGGCCGTGCCGGTGCGGCTGCGCTCGGAACATCGCAGCGAGCGCCTTGCCGTGCAGGGGCTCGCGGCGGATGGCTCGCTTCTGCGTTTGCTCTCCAGCGACTACCGCGTGCAAGCACTGCCGGATCGGGGCTTGATGCTGACCGACTACCTTGCGGACTCTCTCGGCGTGAGACAGGGGCAGGCTGTCCAGGTAGAGGTGCTACAGGGCAGCCGTCCGGCCGGGAATTGGACCGTGGCCGGTCTGGTGCACGATCTGACTGGCTATTCCGCCTATACCTCGCTGCCGTTGCTCAATGCCTGGCTGAAAGAGGGCCACGCCGTATCAGGTGCGTTCCTGCAGGTGGATGCCGGCGCACTCGACGAAGTGTACGCGGCACTCAAGGGCCGGCCGCGGGTGGCCGGCGTCATGAACCGGCGCGTAGCGCTGGACAGCTTCAAGGACACCATGGGCCAGAACATATTGATCTACAACGCCGTCAATCTGGTGCTCGCCGCGGTGATTGCTGTCGGGGTGATCTACAACGGCATGCGCACGACGCTGTCGGAGCGCGAACGGGAACTGGCCAGCCTGCGGGTTCTCGGCTTTACCCAAGGTGAGGCGGGCGCCTTGCTGGTCGGCGAGATCGTACTGCTCACGCTGGCAGCCATTCCTTTGGGGCTCGCGCTGGGGCATGCACTGTGCGCCTACTTGGCGGAGGCGCTGGCCTCCGATCTGTACCGCATCCCTCTGGTGATCGGGTTGCGGACCTACGCGCGGGCGGCCGCGGTAGTGGCGGGGACGACCGTAGTTTGTGCAGTGTACATATTGCGCAGCGTCGGCCGGCTCGATCTGGTCACGGCCTTAAAGATGGCGGAGTAGCCCGAACGTGAAACTCACCCGCAACCACTTCCTGATTACCTTTGGTGCGCTTGCCGCAGCAGCCGCGTTGGCCTGGGCCTACCGCACACCGAGTATTCCCGTAGATGTCGTCAAGGTCACTCGTGGCCCGCTTGAAGTGACGACCGAAGAGGACGGCATCGTGCGGGTACGAGAGCGCTATGTGGTGATGCCACCTGTCGCCGGCTTCATGCAGCGGGTTGCGGTGCACGCGGGTGACCGGGTGACGGCAGGGCAGACGCTGTTCGCCCTAGAGCCTCTTCCGCCCGGCGCCCTCGATGTACGCGCGCGCGACGAGGCCGCGGCGCGCGTTTCGCGTGCCCGCTCTGCAGTCGATGCCGCCGAAATGAACCGGCGCTCTGCCGATCTGCAGGCCGGGCATGCCGCGCGCGAAGAAGTCCGGGCGCGCCCGCTTCTGGAAAGCGCGGTCATTTCGAGCTCGGACTACGACACAATCAAGTCCGCAGCGGATCGGACCAAGGCCGAACTGGAGGCAGCGCAAGCCTCCGTGCGCATGGCCCGCTTCGAGCTGGAGGCCGCTCAAACAGCATTGCGCTATGCCGGCGGTGAACGCAGCGCCGGATCGGGGCATGTCATCGTCACCGCGTCGGTTGAGGGTGTGGTGCTTACAGTGCACCGCGAGGACGAAGGCGCCGTCACGGCGATCACTCCGGTGCTGACCATTGGAGACCAGCATTCTCTGGAAGTGATGGTTGAGGTGCTGTCGGCCGATGCGGTGCGCATCCGGCCGGGTATGGAAGTACGCCTGGAGCGTTGGGGCGGCCCGGCGCCGCTGCAGGCAAGGGTCCGCACCGTGGAGCCATGGGCTTTCACCAAGATCTCGGCACTCGGCGTCGAGGAGCAACGGGTCCGGGTGGTCGCCGACCTGGTTTCGCCCGCGCAGGATTGGACAAACCTCGGCGACGCCTACCGGGTGGAGGCCCGCTTCGTGCTTTGGCGCTCAGAGGATACCCTGCGGCTGCCCCACAGCTGCCTGTTCAAGGTAGGGCCGGACTGGCAAATATTCGTGGTACAGGATGGGCGCGCCCACAGACGCGCAGTGGAGATCGGGCAGCGCGGCACGCAGTACGCGCAGGTGCTTGGGGGAGTTGGCGAGGGCGACGTAATCATCCTCTACCCGGATGACCGTCTGTCAGATGGTAGCCGCGTTGAGCCTCGGAGCCCTTGATTGCCTTGGGGAGTCCTTGTCGCGAATTGAGCCAAATCAATGCCCCGTCCCAGCCTTGGGCGCCTAATCAAACGGTCCATCACGTGAGGATGTTCGATGAAAACCTCAAGTTCTCGCTGGATCGCCTGTGTGATTCTATCCTTCGGCTTGGCCGGTTGTGCCACCCACCAGCAGACCGGCGCCCTGATCGGCGGCGCAAGCGGTGCCGCGGTCGGCTCCGCCATCGGCAAGGGTGGTGGCAGGACTGCTGCCATCATTCTCGGTGCAATCGCCGGCACGGCCATCGGCGCCAGCATTGGCCAGCACATGGATGAGCAGGACCGCATCAACACCGCGATGGCCATGGAGAATATGCCCACCGGCAATACCTCGACCTGGGTTAACCCGGACACCCGCACCTCCTACGCCGTGACCCCGACGCGCACCTACGATACGGCTCAAGGGCCGTGCCGCGAATTCACAATGAACGCTAACGTGGGAAACCAGCCGCAGCAGATGTACGGCACAGCATGCCGCCAGGCGGATGGGAGCTGGAAGATTGTCCAGTAAGAGGGCGCTATAAGCAGAGGTAGCGCGATGAATCGGTACGAAACGATTTTGGTGATTGTCCCTTCGAAAGCGGAGGTGACGCCCGCTCTCAAACGAGCCGTGGAACTGGCTCGGGCAAGCGGTGCCACCTTGCACCTGTGTGTCTTCGAGTACGACTCCTCCGTCGCTCTGGCGGCAGCGCGGGTCGGGGCAGACGTGGCTGCGCACGTGCGCCACGACATCATGCGGGACAGCGTGGAAAGGCTGGAACGCCTGGCCGTGAGCCTGGCCGGCAAGGAAAGCGCGATCGAATGTGACGTCGTGTGGTCTCCGGATGAGGCTGAAGCGGTTCTGGCCAAGACGCTCCATATCAATGCGCAGCTGGTGGTGAAGGATGCGCACCACGAGTCCGCGCTGCGGCGCGCGATTTTCACGCCGCTGGACTGGAGGCTGATTCGGCTGTTGCCCTGCGAGTTGATGTTGGTTGGCCCGGGCCCGCATCCGAAACCGAAACGCGTCGCCGCGGCGATCGATGTATGGGGTGAGCCGGTCGATGCGGACGGCCTCAACAAGCGCATCATCAATGCCGCGTTGCTCTTGGCTGAATACTTGGATGCCCGTTTGGACTTGGTGTCGGTGTTTCCGTACTTTCCATCGTACAGTCATAGTACCTGGCCGAGCTCCAAAGCGATCTACGCAGAAGCCAACGACGCCCACTACAAGGCCTTCAGTAGTTTTGCAGCGGCTCACAGTATCCCTGAAGATCGCCGACATCGTCCGGCCGGTCAGGCTACGTCGGAACTAGCAGGCTTCGTAAAAGACAACCGCATCGATGTGCTGGTGCTCGGGTCGATCTATCGCGGGGGTTGGGACCGGCTCTTGCTGGGCAGTACGGCGGAGACAGTGGCACAAGAGGTCGGCGCGGACATTCTGCTCGTCAAGCCGGCGAACTATCTCGATGTCATCAAGGCGCATATCGATCTTTCGAAAGTTGCTCCATAGAATCCGTTCCCATGCGGGCCGCATGCTACGCGCTTGTGCCGACGAGCCCTGGAGCCTCGCTTTCGGTTGATCGAAAGCGGCACCGAAGAGCACCGCCCCCCCGGGAGCCAGCCAGCAATTCATGTACTGCCGTTTCCAGATCGAATGATTCACGGCTGAACGAGGTTTAGTGAAGATTTGAGGCTCGGGTTTGTTTGAATTGTTGGAGTGTAGGACGATTCCACCGCAGCCACGCAGTGGCCAATGAGCGCGTTCGCGGTTGACCTAGATCAACGCGACGCTCGGAAAAAGCAACGACACTCTCATTCACTTCGACTGATACAAGGTGGGGTTGTGAACGGCCTGTCTACCGGGCGCAGTGCCCTGTTCGCGGTGCTCACGCTGCTCGCTGTGTCGGCCCATGCGGACGACGACTGCGACGCGCCACCAGCGAGCTGGCAGCCGCGCGGCGCGGTGGATGCCTTGGCACAGCGAAACAGCTGGCAGATCGAGCGCCTGAAGATCGACGACGGCTGCTATGAACTCAGGGGCCGGGACGCGGACGGCTTCCGTTTTAAGGCTACGCTCAATCCCGCAACCCTGGAGGTCGTGAAGATTAAGCGCGAGCGCGAGCGGCGACGCGACCACCAGCATCAGACTCCGGGCCCCGGTGCCCAAAGCCAGAATCCACCCACTCCAGGAGAAGACCGATGAACCGCGCTTTGTCAGTAGTTATCGTCGCCGGCGCACTCGCAGTCCCGCCGATCGCCTCTGCGCGCCCGGTCGTGCTAGAAGCCCAGCTCACGAGCTACGGCGGCGAAGGCGCCTACGTTGCCATCTACGTTACCGATGCCAAGGGCACCTACCAAAGCACACTGTATCTCGCCGCGCCAAATGCCAAGTATTGGCGGCACCTGCGCGACTGGTATCGAACCAGCGGCGGACGTGCCAAGGTGGACGGGATTAGCGGCGCAAGCGTCGGTTCAGGCCGTACCTTGCGAGCTACGGTGGATGTGGCCGATGCCCTTCTGGACGCCGGGTTCGAGATTCACGTCGACACTGCCGTCGAGGATATGAAGGAAAACCCGTCCGAGGTTGCGGTGCCATTGACCTCCGCCGGATCAGGCAAGACGGTAGCCGGCAAGGGCTACGTCAAGTCTTTTTCCTACAAGCTCTGATCGACGGCATCAGGCAATGCTGCGCACGCTGCACGCGGTTCCGGGGCTGATCGCGACGTTGCTGCTTCTCGTGGTGGCGCTCGCCGGCGCGGCACTGTCGGTGTTCCCCGCGGCGGAGCGCATGGAGACCGCAGCCGAGGCACTCGACGTGGCGACGCTTGTGGGTCACGTCACTGCGCGAGTACCGGGAGTGGAGACGATTGTGCGGCGCCCATCGGGCATGATCGTCGCCTACTACCTGGTTAATGAAGAACAGCGCGCGTCCATCATTGACCCGGCCACCGGCGAGGTGCTGGCTCCATATCAGCCTTCCGCCACGCAACGTTGGCTGCGCAACCTACACCGCAAATTGCTGCTGTCGGGCGATGGAGGGCGTATTACGGTCGGCGTTGCGGCAGCACTCTTGCTGTTCATTGCGCTCTCGGGACTCACCCTGCTCGCGCATCGCATGGGCGGATGGCTGCGCCTCATCGGTCCGGTGCGCGGACCCTCGCTGCAGAGACTTCACAATGAGATCGCCCGTACGGTGCTCCCGTTCCTTGTGCTGTCGGCTGCGACGGGCATCGCCATGTCGCTCGCGACGTTCGGGCTCCTGCCCGAGGGGGGAGGCGCTCAACCCTACTTCGACGTCCAGTCCGCCGGCTCCGCTCCAATGGCACTCGAGCGCATGGCGGCCCTTCGGTCAATCGATGTGTCGCGGCTGCGGCAGGTCAAGCTCGCGAACAAGAGCGATCCATCCGATATGATCGAGGTGGAAGCAAACGACGGCACCGGCGTCGTCGATCCGTCAACCGGAACCTGGCTCGCCTGGCAGCCGTTCGACGGATGGCAACGCCTGCACGACACAGTCAAGATGCTGCACACCGGCGAGGGGCTATGGTGGCTGGGCCTGCTATTGGGTGCCACGTCCCTCACCGTCCCCCTGCTGGCCGCAAGCGGCTTCATGATCTGGCTGCGGCGTCGGCGCACTCAACCCCGCGTGGCCGATAATGTGCCGGTACGCGATGCCGACACACTTCTGCTCGTTGGCAGCGAGAGCAACATGACCTGGGGCTTTGCAGTCGCCCTGCATGCGGCTCTGGCCCGGGCAGGCTTGCGGACGCATGCGGCGGCAATGAATGACTTGCCGGCGTTGCATCCGGGCATCCGGCGCTTGTTGGTATTGACCGCAACCTACGGCGATGGCTCTGCGCCGGAGAGCGCAGGCCGGTTCCTATCGCGACTGGCGCGTTCAGCTCCGGCCCCCGGGGTTGCCTTCGCGGTGCTCGGCTTCGGCGACCGACAGTTTTCGCACTTCTGCGGCTATGCGCGAAAGGTACATGAAGCACTGATCGCTCAGGGTTTGAAAGCGCTCGGCGAGACGGGCACCGTCGACCGGCAGTCCGAGCCCGAATTCCGGCAGTGGGCTGAGTGGCTGGCGGGCACGCTTCATCTGGCACTCGACATCCGCTATAAGCCCATGCTGCCTGCCACGACTGAACTCGAACTCGTCTCGCGCACCGATTACGGGCAAGACCAGCAGACCCGCACCGCCGTGCTGCGCTTCGTGCCGGCGACGCGCGCCGGGCAAGGCCTAGGACGAATGATGCATGTCTTCCTCTCGAGGCTGCCACGTTTTGAAACCGGCGATCTGCTGGGCGTGTTGCCTCCGGGCGGCGCCGCGCCGCGCTACTACTCGCTGGCGAGTGCCGCGTCGGACGGTGTGGTGGAAATCTGCGTGCGCCGCCAACCCGAAGGGGTCTGCTCGCCCTGGCTTGCCGATCTCGCCCCGGGAGCCACAATCAAGGCTTTCATCCGTCCGCACAAGAACTTCCGACCCATCGCCGGTGCCGCAGCCGTGATCCTGGTCGGTGCGGGCACGGGAATCGGCCCCCTGATCGGCTTCATTCGGCACAATGCCGCGGCTCGTCCAATGCACCTGTACTTTGGCGCACGCAATGCCGAAGACGGCTTCCTTTACGGCGACGAATTGAAACAACTGGTCGCCGCAGGCCGGCTCTGCACGCTATCGACGGCGTTTTCGCGCATGTCGCCACGCGTCTACGTCCAGGATCGCCTCGTCGCTGATGGGCAACGCCTGCGCGAACTGGTGGCACATGGCGCGCAAGTCATGGTGTGCGGGGGGCGCGCGATGGCCGACAGCGTCGCCCAGGCCTGGGAGGGCATCCTTGCCGGCTCCGGGTTCTCTGTCACGCAACTCAAGATGCAGGGGCGCTATGTCGAAGACGTCTATTGAGTGGCTGCCCGATAGTAGCTTGCAGCGCTGCCGAGCGAGCGGAGCGACTATGGGAACGCGCTGGTCTGCGCAGTTCCATGTACCGCCCACTCGCCACTTGGCGGCCGTCGTAGATCAACTGGGCGCTGCAGTCGGTGCGGTCGATGCTGAAATGTCGAACTGGCGCACGGACTCCGACATCTCGCGCCTCAACCACGCCGAGCCGGGTCAATGGGTGTCCGTGTCGGCCAATCTGGCGGCCGTTTTGACGCGCGCCATTGCAATTGGTCGGGAGACCCACAACGCCTTCAACATCGGAGTGGGAGCGCTCGTCTGCGCATGGGGCTTCGGGCCAGCCGGCGGCGAACAGGACCCACCGGCTGAGACGACCTCGCGTCCGTGCCTGCCCATTGATGCGGTCCTCGAAGTCGATGCGCGGAACTGCCGCGCGCGCCGGCACGTCGCGGTGTCGCTAGATCTGTGCGGCATTGCCAAAGGCTTCGGTGTTGACGAGCTTGCCCGAGTTCTCGATCGGCATGGGATCGGGTCGTGGCTTGTCGGCATTGACGGAGAAATGAGGGCTAGGGGTCGCAAGCCCGACGGCGCCGCGTGGGCCATCGCGATCGAGGCGCCATCCTTCGAGTGCCGAGAAGCAATGAGCGTCATCGAACTCGGTGACGGTGCAATCGCGACCTCAGGCGACTACCGGCATTGGAGAGACGTCAACGGCGAACGCATTTCGCACACGATGGACCCGCGTAGCGGCACGCCGTTGCTCAACGGCATCGCCTCGGCCACTGTGGTGGCACCCACTTGTACCGATGCTGACGCATACGCCACGGCTCTTATGGTGCTCGGGCTTACTGACGGCCTGGCCTTGGCCAGGCAACAGGGGTTGAATGTACTTCTTGTCGGCCGCGAAGGCGGTTCAATTCGCAGCAGTGGCACCGGCTGCTTCGACAAGATGCCGGGTGAGTAAGCGACTCTCGCGAAGTGATGCGTTACGTGATCATGTCCGTAATGCGGTGAAGGCTGCAGCTACGAGCACCATGGTGCTCGTAGCTATGCTGCAGCTTTCGTACAAAAGCAGGAAACTCTAGGCCATGTTGTTCATGGAGTTTCACCGCCTCGCACTCGATGGCCGTCCAATCCGGCGCGCTCCATGGATCGTTGAAGGCAAATGCCACACGATTGCCTTCAAAACTCACGTTCTGGACGATCAGTTGATTCGAGAAAGCTGCCGCAATAAAACCCTGGTTGGCCAAAACAATGTCCATCGCCCCAACAAGGTTGACCACCAGCACGCCACCGGGGCGCAGCCGAGTGCGCAGGCACTGATAAAAGCCCAGATTGCAGAATGCCGGCGCGATGCCGCGCTCATCGCAACCATCCACCAGAATGACATCGACGCGCTCCTCATTAGTTGCGAAGTAGTCGGCAGCGTCGGCATGAACGATGCGCATGCGTTCATCTTGCTCGGGGATGTGGAAATAGCTGCCTAACGCGATCACATATTCGTCAATTTCCACCGTCGTGATGCGCGTGCCGGGAAGTTGCCGGGAGCAGAACTTCGTCAACGACCCTCCCCCGAGACCCACAATGACAATATCCTTCGGTCGGGGACAAAACAACAGAAACGCCATCATCTTCCGTGTATAGAAAAGGGTCAGTTCATACGGATTCTCGATGTTCATCTCACTCTGCACAAAGTGAGGACTGAAATGCAGAGCTCTGATGACGCCATCGTCCATCAGGAATGGCTTCTGAAAATCGGCCTTCACCAACCACGGCTGAAGTTGATCTCGAAATGTGCGCGGAGGATGGCTTGTGCGATGGGGTTTCCTTCCGCCCATGGAATGACCTGCTGCGATGCCCTTATCGTTGTCGCTGCTCAATGGAGGATTCCCACAATGTTGCGGCCAGACTTGTGGCTTTGATCACATCCCTGCATTTCGCAACACCAGTTTCACCACGCCAACAATCACCAGGATAAACAGAATCACAAACGCGATCCCAGCAATAATGAAATGAATCGCCTTGCCGTGCTTAAAATCGCGCTCGCGGTTCTTGCCGCTCTGCACGCCGAAAGCAGCCGCCAAGACACTGCCGATCATCTGCCGCAATCCAGGGGCATTGCTATCTTGCTTGTCGTTCATGAGCCTCCGTCGGTTCATTGGCCCGTATCAATTCGAAGTCAGCGCAAATCACTCAGACCATCTCCACAAACGCTCGATAATAGTCACGTTGGCTTGTCCACCACCCTCGCACATGGTTTGCAATCCAAAACGGCCATTACGACGCTCCAGCTCGTGCAGCAGCGTGGTCATGAGCTTTGTGCCGGTCGCACCCAATGGGTGCCCGAGCGCAATGGCCCCGCCATTAACGTTGGTCTTTTCGTGGGGATAGCCGGTCTCCTTCAGCCATGCCATGGCGACGCAGGCAAATGCCTCGTTGATTTCGACCAAATCAATATCCTCCCACGTCATCCCCGCTTTCTTCAGCGCCCGGGCAGTCGCAGGAATCGGCGCGGTGAGCATCCATATCGGATCGTCGGCATAGACCGAAATATGATGAATGCGCGCCCGCGGCGTCAGTCCGTAGTGCTTCACAGCCGCCTCGGAGACGATCAGCATGGCGGACGCTGCGTCGCAGGTCTGGCTGGAAATGCCGGCAGTAATACGCCCATCGGGTTGTAGGGGCTCCAGCTTGGCCATTTTCTCCAGGCTGGTGTCGCGGCGTGGAGTTTCGTCCATATCCAGCCCTTCAAATGGCACCACTTCGCGCGAGAAGTAGCCATTGTCGATGGCGTGCAGGGCGCGCCGATGGCTCTCCAGCGCGAACGCCTCCATGTCCTTGCGGCTAAGCTCCCACTTTTTTGCAATCAATTCCGCGGCGTGGAACTGCGACACCGGGGCGTTTCCGTAACGCGCAGTCCAGCCTTTTGAACCAGAGAACGGATCGCTGAACCCGAGTTCCTTGGCGCAAGTCATGGAGGAGGAAATGGGAATCTGGCTCATCGTCTGGACGCCGCCCACGGCAACCACATCGACGGTCCCGGACATCACCGCTTGCGCCGCAAAGTGCACGGCCTGCTGGGACGAGCCACATTGGCGGTCGATGGTGACCCCGGGCACATGCTGGGACAGACCCGCTGCCAGCCAGCAGGTCCGGGCGATATCGCCGGCAAGTGGCCCGATGGTATCCAGACAGCCCCACATCACATCGTCGTAGTCCTCGGCCGGAATCGTGTTGCGTCGCACCAGCGCCTTCAACACATGGGCCCTGAGGTCGGCGCCATGGACACTGGCCAAACGACCCCGCCGCTTGCCGGTAGGGCTACGCAGTGCATCGACTATATAAGCTTCAGCCATAGATGCTCCAAATCAGTAGGATCAACAATCGGTTTGGCGTGTCACATCACCGGATTGGAATTTTTTCTTGCGGTATCCACGGAGCAGCAGTCGCGCAAACTCATGGAAGTCGAGTCCATGCTGATGCTCAAGACGGTCGGCGCGATCTGCCACCAACCGCAAATCAGGGAAATCGGATGTGTCGTTAAAGGCAAATGCCAGACGATTGCCGCAGTCATTCACGTCGACCACAATCACGCGGCCCGCGAAAGCTTGTTCGATGAGTCGCCGATGCGATCGTTGCCGTTCGACCGAACCGGCCATGTTAACGACCAGAATGCCCCGTGGACGCAACCGCAACCGGAGATTTTCATAAAAGAGAGCGCTACGAAACTCCGGAGCAGTGCCGCGCTCGTCACAACCGTCCATCAGGATCACATCTGCCGGAGCGTCAGCGTTGGCTTGGGCAAAATAGTCGCGCGCATCCGCATGAACCAGACGCATGCGCGCACTCTGAGGCGGCAAGTCGAACCACTCTCCAAACGCGATGACATCCTCGTCGATTTCCACGGTGGTAACGCGTGTACGCGGCAATTGCCGGCAACAGAATTTCGTTAGAGACCCCCCACCCAATCCCACAATAACGATGTGACGGGGATTGGGCAAAAACAACAGAAACGCCATCATCTTCCGGGTGTAGCGAAAGGTCAGCGTGTACGGATCGCCAAGACTCATTTCGCTTTGCAAGAACTCGAGATTGAATTGCAGGCGCCTCATAAAGCCATCGTCGATTACGAAGGGCTTTGCATATTTGCCGCTGCGGATCCGCTTGACCAGTTCAGTTCGGTCGGCATGGGGCGGCTCCCTGAGCAAAACCACACCGCGTTCTGCTATGAGGACGCCGGGAATCATGCACCAACCGGCACCTTCGCCCGAATCGGCTTCCGGGACTTGCGGCAAGCGATGCGTCACAGCAGTCATACGGCAGTTATCCTTCGCACTTCGGATAGCGCCCCGCGCTCGGCAACGTGGACGCACTCCAAGCAGTCACCCGTCCTGCAGCGCTGTTGCACAGCGCATAGGCCGCATCGGATCAGACCATCGGCACTCCAAAACAGCGGAATCATTGAGCGGTCCGCTTCGTCCCATTACTGGGCTGGAACTTTCTTCTCCGATACCCGCGCTGCAATAGCTCCGCAAACGTTTGAAAATCGAGGCCGTGCTGCTGTGCGAGCATGTCCGCGCGGTGTATTGCCCACCACCAGTTCGGGAAGTCTCGGGTGTCGTTGAAGGCGAATGCCAGGCGATTGGAGCAAGACCGGACATCGACCAAGATCACCCGGTCCTCGAACGTATCGGCAATAAGCCGCCGGTGGGCATGCTGACTGCTTCGTGGACCCGCCATGTTTGTTACCAGGATGCCCTGCGGCCGCAGGCTCGCACGCAGATTCTGATAAAAGAGTTCGTCACAGAATTCCGGTGCAGTACCCAGTTTGTCGCAGCCATCGAGCAGGATCACGTCGGCGGGGGCGTTCGCTTGGGCGAAGTAGTCGCGAGCATCCGCGTGGACGATACGCATCCGTGCGTCCGAGGGTGGCAGGTCGAAAAGCCCGCCGAAATCGATGACGTTCTGATCGACTTCGACGGTCGTGACACAGGTGCGTGTCAGCTGCCGCCAGCAGAACTTGGTCAATGAGCCACCGCCCAGCCCGACAATGACGACATGCTGCGGTTCGGGCAGGAACAACAGAAAAGTCATCATCTTCTGCGTGTGCGGATAAACCAGCGCATACGGCTCGTCGAGCCGCATTTCGCTTTGGGCATGCTTGAGGCTGAAGTGCAATCGCCTGGTCTCGCCATCGTCGATTACGAAGGGCTTCGAATACTCTCCGCTCAGAATGCGCTTGACCAGATCCTGCCGGTCAGCATGGGCCGACTCCCGGAGCCAGACGACACCTTTTTCTGATATCAGGGCTCCGGGTATCCTGCACCAAACCACGTCTCCGTTCGACGATGTGGTCGGGGCTTGCGGCAAATATTGACTCCTGGCCGTCATGTCACCGATAGCGCCCGGACATATGGACGTCGTTGCCCTCGCCGGCGAGACGAAGTGCTCGCCATCCCTCCGAGTCCTGTGCCGTGTGCTGGACAAACAACTCGGCCGACGGCAACGGGACCGGTTTTAGAAAACGCACGTCGATCTCTTTAATGGGCCCTGCATCCACCAGGCACTCGTAACTGCGCGCCAGTTGGCCTATGCCCTGCAACACGGTCCGGCCGAAGGGCGACAGCCTTCCGGCCAGGCCAATCCAGTGGATCGGGTTGAAATCACCAGTCAACAGCGCATACCGGAAGCCGTCATCGCTCGCAGCGGACCACCGCCCGGCAGTGCTCCACTGCGGTTGCAACCTGACCGAACGAACCCTGTCTCTTCTCTTGTCGGATAGGATGAACAAGATGTGAAGCGTAGCAACCACCGTATCGGGCTGGCGGCCGGTGCCGCTGACCGCTTCCAGCTCTAGGCGAGCCGACGCTTTAGACTCCTTGAGCGATTTGATGCGGACCGCCAGACGCAGCGGCACGCCGCGCGGAAGCTCTCCATTGACCTCCATGGTGACGCCATAGTTGACGATATCGGCGAGCTTGTAGCGCGTCTGCTCGATGACCCGGGTGGCAACGGGAAGTGCCCATTTGGAGAACATGTGGGGCGGAAGCACTCCCCGATATCGATCTCCGGCGCCGCTCCATTCGGCGTAGCAGGTCACCAGTTTCTCCGAAGGCGCCGGGACTACGACCCGCATAGGTGCAAATCTCTCGGGATTCTGGCTGCGGCAGGCAGTGGGCCCCAGCGACTTGACCGTGATCCGGAACAAGGTCGCGAGCATCGATGCTTGTTCAAAGGCCAGCGATAGCGGCACGCTGGACCTGTTGACATCGCGTTGCCGGGTCATGGGAGCGATGTTCCGGTGTCCAGCATCGGCCCATGGCTCCTGCCTTTTCCGGCAGGCGGCAACCGCTCTTCGACATCGATCGTCACGACACGCAAATCGGGCCGCAGATTGCCGCCCACGCTTCTCCAGAACTTCAGCGCCGTGAGATTGCGAAAAGCCACGAAAGTATGGCACTGCGCGATGCCATGTTGCCGGAGAGCCTCAATCGAGGAGGCCAGCATTGCGGAGGCCAGGCCTTCACGACGGGAGTGCTGCGACACCGCCAGGTGATAGACGTAGCCGCAACGCCCGTCGTGACCACACAGGATGTTACCGATGAGTTCGCCTTCCGCTTCGGCAACGAAGCTAAAGCCCTCATTGCGATGGAGAAAGCCGGCGACGGAGACTTGATTGTCGGCCGCGATGCGCATGACCAGCGCCTCGGTCTCTTTCCAAAGGTCCAGACAAGCGACCACGTCCGCCCGTACCATCGGGCGTATCGTCCACTCCACGCCCTTCGGCGAGATGGTCTGGGCTTGTGCTGCTTTTCGATTGGAAACGGCCGTGCTCCTTATATCAGCTTGGCGACTACCATTGCGCTGGGCTGTGCGTGTTCGGTCAGCCCTGCGGGCCCGCACTGACAACGCTGGCAGCAGCCTTGAACTTGCCAATGTTGTTCTGAAACAGCTTTGCCAGCTTGGTGGCTGCCTCGTCGTAGGCTGCCGCGCTCGGCCATGCCTTGCGTGGATTCAGGAAACTCGGGTCGACGCCGGGCACCTCGGTGGGAATGTCCAGGTTCAGGATATCCAGATGCTCGGTAGGGGCATTCAGAAGAGCGCCGCTCTGGCAGGCAGCGACGATGGCGCGCGTCACCGGAATCGGGAATCGCTTGCCCCCTCCCCCAGGGCCTCCCGCGCCGCCGGTCCAGCCGGTGTTGACGAGGTACACGCGCGAACCAAAGCCCTCGACCCGCTTCATCAGCAGTTCGGCGTACTCGGCGGCGGGACGAGGCATGAACGGCGCGCCGAAGCAAGTCGAGAAAGTCGGCTGTATGCCGGGTGCGGCGCCGACTTCAGTCGAACCTACGCGGGCGGTGTAGCCGCTCAGGAAATGGAATGCCGCCGCCTCCTTGGACAGAATCGAGACGGGCGGCAACACGCCGGAGACATCGCAGGTCAGAAAGATGACGGTTTTCGGCTCCACCGCGGAGTTTCTAAGCACGCGCTTGTCGACGTGCTCCAGCGGATAGGAGCAACGCCCGTTCTCCGACAGGCGAGTATCGGCATAGTCCGCCTGCCGACTCCCGGATTGCACGACCACATTTTCGATGATGGCACCGAAGCGGATCGCATCCCAGATGACAGGCTCGTTCTGCCGCGAGAGATCGATGGTCTTGGCATAACAGCCGCCCTCGATATTGAACACGGAGCCGACCGTCCATGCATGCTCGTCGTCACCAATGAGATAGCGCGCCAGGTCGGCGGACAGGGTAGTCTTGCCGGTGCCGGAGAGACCAAAAAACAGGCAGGTGTCGCCGCCCTCGCCGACGTTGGCCGAGCAGTGCATTGGCAGTACGCCAGCTTCGGGGAGCAGGAAGTTCTGTACCGAAAACAGCGCCTTCTTCATCTCGCCGGCGTAGCGCATCCCCGCCAGCAATACCCGGCGCTGCGCGAAGTCGAGGATCACCGCTGCGTCGGAATTGGTGCCGTCGCGGCCGGGGTCGCAAGCAAAGCCCGGAACGTTGAGCACGATCCATTCGGCCTTGCCATTGGGGTTGTAGACATCCGGAAGGATGAACATATTCCGCGCAAACAGCGCGTGCCAGGCCGTTTCCGTGATCACCATCGCCGGAACGTGGTGCTCTTCGTGCGCCCCCACATGCAGCTTCGCCAAATATCGCTCCTTGCGGTCGAGATAGGCGCGGGCGCGCCTCCACAGCGCTTCGAAGCGCTCAGGCTCGAACGGCTGATTGACGCTACCCCAGTCCACCGTCGTATCGGTAATATCGTCGCGTACGATGAATCGATCTTTGGGCGAGCGCCCGGTGCGCGCACCTGTGGTCACCACCAGCGCACCGGTATCTGAGAGCACGCCTTCTCCGCGGAGCAAGGCTTGCTCGACGAGATGGGTAACATTGAGATCGATATGGACAGCGGGTTGACGCATATTCACAACGTTCAGCTCCTTTCGGGAAAGATGGGATTCATGCCGTGCGCGTCTTTATGGCGGTGAGGATGCCTTGCAGGATGCGAGTCGGGGATGGCGGACAGCCGGGAACGGCAACATTCACCGGAATCACGTTGGAGACGCGGCCGCAGCTGGCGTAGCTCTCTCCGAAGACACCGCCGCCACAGCCGCAGTCACCGACAGCCACGACCAGCTTAGGGTCCGGGGTGGCGTCGTAGGTACGCTTCAGAGCGATTTCCATGTGCTTGGAAACAGGTCCGGTAACCAACAGAAGATCGGCATGGCGCGGGCTGGCGACGAATTTGATGCCGCTGCCCTCGATGTTGTAGTAGGGATTGTTGAGTGCGTGGATTTCCAACTCGCAGCCGTTACAGGACCCGGCGTCCACCTGGCGGATACACAACGCTCGTCCCATCACGGCGAGGATGTCAGCTTGCATGGACTGACGCAGGCATAGTTCGTCTGCGGGCTCCGGCAGCGGCTCCGTGATGACGCCTATTCCGGCAATTTTGCTCAATAGCTTCAGCATGGCAGCCTCACAGGTCCTGCCCGCTGTAGGACAAGTTGAACGACTTGTTGATCAGCGGGAAATCGGGAACGATGTTGCCGATCACTGCGTGCTCCAGCACCGGCCAGTTCTGCCAAGAGCAATCGTGCGGGTGGCAGCGGCGGACCGTGCCATCCGGACCCGCTTCCAGCGCCACGAACACCGGTCCCCGCCAGCCTTCCACCAGTCCAACGCCGAAAGCTTCCGCCCGAGTGTCTGGAAGCGGCGTGTGCGTTGGGCCTTCCGGCAATTCCTGGAGAATCTTCCGGCACAGGCGCAGCGATTCGAGCGCCTCGTCGAAACGCACAGCAACCCTCGCCGCGACGTCGCCTTCGACACGCACCGCAGTTTTCACCGACAGGCGATCGTACGGCGGGATGGCGACGTCATTACGCAAATCCCGCGCCTGTCCGCTAGCCCGCGCGGCGAGTCCCATCAGCCCGAGTTTCCGGGCCAGCAGGGGCTCTACACGGCCGCAGCCGGTAAAACGGTCCTGCATGCCAGCATGCTCGTCGTAAATATCGCGGAGGTCGCCGATCTCGCGTTCCAGCGCGGTGCACTGTTCCAGCAGCCGCCGCTGCGAATCGACTGAGACGTTTCCGGCGACGCCGCCAGGCACAACGAAATCCATGGGATAGCGCGCACTGAACGCCACTGCATTCAGGCGCAGCAGATCTTCCTTGAGCCGCGAGAACTGGGACAGACCGAACGCAAGACCGGTATCGTTGCCCAGCGCGCCCAGATCGCCAAGATGATTGGCAAGACGCTCACGCTCCAGCAACAACCCACGCAGGTACAGCGCGCGCGGAGACGGCGTGAACCCGCAGAGCCCTTCGAGCGCCATGCAATAGGCCCAGGAGTAGGCTACGGCGGAGTCTCCCGATACCCGCGCCGCCAGACGCTGACCGTCGATCAACGACATCTGTTCGAAACGCTTCTCGATGCCCTTGTGGGCATACCCCAGGCGCTCTTCCAGGCGCAGCAACTTCTCGCCGACAACGGAGAAACGGAAGTGTCCCGGCTCGATGATGCCGGCGTGCACCGGACCAACCGCGATCTCGTGCACGCCGTCGCCTTCCACCCGCACGAACGGGTAGGCTTCCTGCATCGCCGGAAACTGGCGACCCGCCGCGAAGTCGCGGCGCAGGGGAAATTCTTCCTGTGGCCAGGCAGCGTGACGCAACCAGTGACGCGTATCGCCACCCTCCGCGCGGACACCCAGCAGGTCGTACACGGCACGTTCCATCCGGCCCGCCGAAGGAAACACCGGGGTCAAGCTGGGGAAGACAGGCGCGAGCGCCGGAACCCTAAGTTCCAGCACCAGAAGGCGGGAGGGTTTCAGCACGGCGGCATAGATCGCGAAATCGGTGCCGCGATCGCGTTCGTCCGCGCCCCACAATGCCAGCAAATGCCCATCCGCCTCGCGTAGCGACTCGGCGGTATGCACCCATTGCTCCACAGGCACTGTTAGCCATCGCGCCGGAAAAGCACCAGGAATCAGTTTCGGCTGCAGTTGTTGTAGTTGCGGGCGCATGGCGGACTATCCGATCAGTGCCGCGGCGAGGCGGTACCACTGCGCCAGGAATGGCGGTATCCACAGACCCAGCATCAACACCAATGCGAGGTGGGCGAACACCGGGACCAGCGACGGCGAATGCGGCAACGGCTGGCCGCTGGGCTCGCCAAAGACCATGGGCTGCACCCGGCTGAAGATCGCGCCGAAGGCGACACCCAGCGCCAGCAGCAGAACTGGCGTTGCCCAGGGATGGTCCCGCATCGCCGTAGTCAGGATCAGGAACTCACTGGCGAACACGCCGAATGGCGGCATGCCGAGAATGGCGAGCGCACCGAGCATCAGTCCCCAGCCGACGGTAGGCGACAGGACCAGCAGGCCGCGAATCCTTTCGATGAGCTGGGTGCCGGTCTTCTGCGAAGCGTGGCCGACAGCGAAGAAGATGGCGCTCTTGGTCAGCGAGTGCACCGTCATGTGCAGCAGTGCTGCAAAATTCGCAACCGGACCACCCATGCCGAAGGCGAAGGTGATGATGCCCATGTGCTCAATCGAAGAGTAGGCGAACAGGCGTTTGACGTCCTTCTGCCGCCACAGCAGGAACGCGGCGACAACAACCGAAGTTAGGCCGAAAGCCATCAGCATGTGGCCCGGCAGCTTGGAACGGATCGAACCCTCCACCAGGATCTTGCAGCGGATCACGGCATACAGGGCGACGTTGAGCAGCAGGCCGGACAGCACCGCCGACACCGGCGTGGGGCCTTCCGCATGGGCGTCGGGTAGCCAGTTGTGCAGTGGCGCCAATCCGACCTTGGTGCCGTAGCCGACCAGCAGGAAGACGAAGGAAATCGACAGCACCGATACTTCGAGCTGGCCCTTGACGGCGTTCAGGTGAGTCCACAGGAGCGCACTCATGCCGTCACCACCAAGCACCTTCTCGGCGGCGAAGTACAGCAGGATGGTGCCGAACAGCGCCTGTGCGATGCCTACGCCGCACAGGATGAAATACTTCCAGGCCGCCTCCAGGCTGGCCTTGGTGCGGTACAGCGACACCAGCAGTACCGTCGACAGCGTTGCCGCCTCCATCGCCACCCACAGGATGCCCATGTTGTTGGTGAGCAGCGCCAGCAACATAGTGAACATGAACAACTGGAACATGCTGTGGTAGAGCCGCAAACGGCGCTGGCTGAGCTTGCCGTGGTGTTCCTCGATACGCATGTAAGTGCGCGAGAACAGCGAAGTGGTGAGGCTGATGAAAGCCGTGAGCGCCACCAGGAAGACGTTGAAGGGGTCGACGAAGAACTGCTCGTTCCACACCAGCATCGGTCCGTCTGCGATGACCCGGGCGGTGAGCGCGCAGCCGGCAACGAAGGTCGCAAGGCTGACCAGGACATTGACTTCGGGTGCCCAGCGGCGCTCGCCCACCAGCGCCATCAGCGCGGCGCCGAACAATGGTAGTCCGAGGAGAATCAGCAGCTCCAATTCATTCCTCCTTGAGTGATTCCATCAGATGCAGGTCGAGGCTCTCGAACTGATCCCGGATATGGAAGAAGAAAATGCCGAAGATGAACACGCCTACCAGCACGTCCAGAGCGATGCCCAGCTCCACCACCATCGGCATGCCATAGGTTGCGCTGGTAGCGGCGAAGAACAGGCCATTCTCCATCGCCAGGAAGCCGATCACCTGGGAGATGGCTTTGTGCCGGGTGATCATCATCAGGAAGGACAGCATCACCACCGCTATGGCAATGCCCAACGTGCTGCGCGTGACCGTGCTCGACAGCTCGGATAGCGGCTGCGCCAGTCCGAAGGCGAAGATCACCACGACCAGTCCGATCAGCATGGTGGTGGGGATGTTGACCAGGGTTTCCGTGTCCGATTGCAGGTTCAGCCGGCGGATCAGACGGTGCAAGACGTAGGGCAACACCAGCATTTTGAGCACCAACGTCAGCGCCGCCGAGTAATACAGGTGGTGCTGTCCGGTGCTGTAGGCCACCACCACGGTCGAACCGACCAGGGCCGCACCCTGGCCGGCGAACAGGTTGACGAGGGACAGGAGCCGCCGCTGCGACAGCATGGCGAAGGACAGCAGCAGCAGTACGGCTGCGGCCAGGTGGATCAGCTGGGCCGATAGCGGCAGGTTTACCACGCCGGAGTCCGTTGGCATGTTCCTAGCTCCCCAGCAGCAAACGGACCAGCAGCCCCAGCACGGCCAACATGAAGGCCATGGCGAGAAACTCCGGTGCGCGGAAGATCCGCAGCTTGGCGCTGACCGTTTCGATCAATGCCAGCCCGGCACCGGCAAGCAGCAGCTTGAGCACCAGCAGCGGCAGTGCCCACAGAAGGGCGAGTGGATTCTCCTCGCCACGCGCCAGACCCCACGGCAGGAACAGGGCGAAGCCGATGCAGACGTAGTTGAACAACTTGAGGGCGGATGTCCATTCGATCAGCGCCAGGTGGCGCGCCGAATATTCCAACACCATGGCCTCGTGGATCATGGTGAGTTCGAGGTGGGTCGACGGGTTGTCGATCGGGATGCGAGCATTTTCCGCCAGCAGCACCATCAGGAATGCGACGCCAGCGAAGGCCAGGCTAGGGTAGATTGCAAGCGAGCGGCCGGCGAGCGTGTCGGCAATGGTGGGGAGAGCGGTGCTACCGCAGATCAGAGAGGCGGTGAACACCACCATCAGCAACGCCGGCTCGGCGAGGAAGCCGACCATCATCTCGCGCCGCGCACCCATACTGCCGAAGGCGGTACCGATGTCCATGGCCGCGAGCGAGATGAAGACGCGCGCTGTCGCGAACAGCCCGACCAGGGCAATGGCGTCGGCAGCGACTGCGAACGGCAGGTTGGTACCGAGCGATGGGATGATTGCCGCTGCGGTGACCATCGCACCGAACAGGATGTACGGCACCACCCGAAACAGCGGCGAAGCGCTATCCGCGATGACCGCGTCCTTATGCAGCAGCTTGCGGATCAAACGGTAGGGCTGCGTCAGCGGCGGGGCGGAGCGGTTAGAAAGCCAGGCCCGGCACTGGTTGACCCAGCCCAGGAACAGCGGCGCCAGCACTACCGCCACGGCCACTCCCAGCAACTGGGTGAGGATGCCGGTCAGGCTCACAGCACGATCACCAGTAGCGTGACCAGGGTCAGGAAACTGTAGAGCAGGTAGACAGAGATACGCCCCTGCTGCAAGCGGCCGATCAGGTTGGCGGTTTTCAGCACAGTTCGCGCAACCGGCAGGTACAGCCCGAACCAGGTCCAGTCCTCGACAATCACCCGGTAGCGCGGAGCGGTGTCGAACGGCGACGGCAGTTTGCGCTGCATGCGGAAGAACGGCTCGAAGATGTGCCGTACCGGGTAGCCGAAACCCTCGGCCGTATCCTGCATGCGCGGTGTCTGCAAAGGATAGCCGCAGTCCCAAGCCGCGCTGCGACGGATGTGGCCGTGATAGATGCCCTTGGTGATCCAGACAGAAAGTGTCACCACCACCGACGCACCAAGCAGGAATACGATGGGCACATAAGACGCCCGGTGCGACGAGATCGGAGCCAGCAGCCAGATGCCATCGGCATGCGCCTCCCCGGCGGCGCCGAGCAGGAACGCATCGACGTGGCCCAGTTGGCGCAAAACGAAGCTCGGCACCAGTCCCAATACGATGCAACCCGCGGCCAGCCACAGCAGGCCCAGGCGCTCCAGCCAGCCGCAGTCCTGTGCCTGGGCGAGCTGCGGTTCGCGCATCCGGCCGAGGAAGATCACGCCGTAGAACTTGACCATGACGTAGGCGGCCAGCGCCGCCGTCAAGGCCAGCGCCGCAGCACCGAGCGGCACCAGCATGTTGGCGAAGGGTTGCGGGATTTCGGGCGTGAACAGGAAGGATTGCAACAACAGCCACTCGGAGACGAAACCATTGAGCGGCGGCAGGCCGGCGATGGCCAGCGTGCCGATCAGCGCCAGCCAGGCGACCCAGGGCATGCGATGCATCAGACCGCCCAGCTTACCGAGGCTGCGCTCATGGGTAGCGTGCAACACCGACCCGGTGGCGAGGAACAGCAGGCTCTTGAAAAAGGCGTGGTTGAGGCAGTGATACAGCGTGGCGGCCAAGGACAGCCCTGCCAATGCCTGCATGTCGAAGGCGTGGAACAGCAGGGTCAGGCCAATACCGGCGAAAATGATGCCGATGTTTTCGATAGAGGAATAGGCCAGCAACCGCTTCATGTCGGTCTGTACCGCGGCGAACACCACGCCGTACAGGGCGGTGAACAAACCCAACGCCAGCACGGCCGCGCCCCACCACCACAAGGGCTGGTGCAGCAGATCGAGGCTGACGCGCAGCACGCCGTAGATCGCCGTCTTCAGCATCACCCCGGACATCAGCGCCGACACCGGGGATGGTGCTGCCGGATGCGCTTCCGGAAGCCAGACATGCAAGGGCACCAAACCCGCCTTGGCACCGAAACCCACAACCGCCAATCCGAAGGCGACGCTGGCCCAGGCCGGGGACAACTGCGCCTGTCGCATCGCGTCGAAGGTGAACTGCCAACTCCCCCCCTGCAAAACGCCGAAACACAGGAGAATGGAAATCGCGCCGAGGTGGGCCAGCAGTAGATAGAGGAATCCGGCGCGACGGATCTCGGGAATCCGGTGCTGGGTGGTGACCAGGAAGTAGGACGACAGTGCCATCGTTTCCCAGGACACCATGAAGCCATAGGCGTCATCGGCCATCAACACCAGGGCCATGCTGCCCAGGAATACGTGGAATTGCAGGCATAACAGGCCCGGTGCGGTGCCCTCACCTTCCCGGAAATAACCCGCACCGAAAATCGAGATGCCGGCAGACGCGGAACCGAGCAGAAACAGAAAAAAGGCTGAGAGCGGGTCCAGCCGCGCGTGGAGCGGCAGGTCGGGAAGACCCAGCGGCAGCACCACACTCTCTATTGGCCCCTGGATCGCCAGCAAGGCAATCACCGCCAGAACGATTCCACCCAATGCTCCCAGGGGAAACAGGAATCTGCCGACAAAGCGAACACTATTGGGACGCAGCAGTCCGAATACGCCGACGGCAATCCAGCCATGGGCGACCGCGAGCGCGCCTGTTAGGAGATTGACCGACTCAAACACGGCACCTGCCCGTTCGCATTGGCATTCGAAGATTCAAAAGCGATCCCAGGCATCATCATGGTCTGAGCACCAAGTTTACATCTATATACTAATATATGTTAATGTAATTAGCATAACCGTGTCATTGACCAGAAACGAGTAATTGCCAAATGACCATAGAAGAACGCACCGGGCGGCTGACGCTTCTGATCGATCCGAGAAAGAAGGCTGTGTTCGAATACCTGTGCGCACGCGAAGATTCAACGCCGTCGCAGGTCGTGCGCCGCATGATTCGCGAGTACATCGAAGAGACGCTGGGCCATGCTTGGAAACCAGGCGACACGGTGGAAGAGACGCTGCGGGGCACGCACCTGGAAGCACCGCCGAAAGATAAGCCGCTCAAGCGGGTAGCCGGGCGCTGAGAGTTGCGCGATTGCCGACTGCTCGATTCGGGTTTGTGGCAGCCCTCGGAAAGTCGCCGACACGGGATCAAAACCCATGGCGCGAGAATGACGCCGCAACCACGGGCGGCCGAAGCACATACAGTGCCCGCAAGAATTCACTAGGAGCAGCAATATGTTGAAAATCTACGCCGGCAACCTTCCGTCCGACACGACTGAGAAGGAGTTGACCGAATTATTCTGCACCCACGGCCGGGTGCGCTCGATCAAGCTGGCCCACGATGTTTTTTCCGGAAAATGCCGTGGCTTCGGTTTCATAGAAATGGAAGGCCACGAAGCGCGAGCTGCGATCGCCGCGCTCAACGGCCGCGAACTGCGCGGAAATTTCTTGCGCGTGAATATGGAGCAACCGCGCGACGCTCGCGGCGGTCGCACTGGCGGCCCCCGGCATCACTGAGTCTCGATCGTAAGCGGTCGGCCTGTCCACAATCCGCATGACGCAGCCCTTGGACATCGCCATCGTCGGTCTAGCCGGCTGCTATGCAGGCGCGCGCGATGCGCGCGCCTTCTGGCAAAACATGCTCAATAAGGTTGATGCGGTGGCCGACGCGGGCCCGGAATGGGCCGGCCCCTACTTCGAACCCAACACCACCGCCAACGACCGTACCTACACCACCAAGGGCGGCTTCCTGCGCGGGTTAGCCGAAGTCAATCCGTTGGAGTTCGGCGTCCTCCCCAGCATCGCCGAAGGTGGCGACCCGGACCACCTGATGGCGCTGAAGTACGCTCGCGACGCGCTGATCGACGCCGGCTATCTGGTCGGCAAACAGACATTCGACCCGGAGCGCGCCGGCGTTGTTATCGGCCGGGGCACCTACGGCAACCGCGCGATGGCCTGCGTATTGAGCCGCGGCCTGTTTCTCGACCAGGCAATGGAACTAGCGCGGTCGTTGCGGCCGGACCTGTCGGCGGCGGATCTGGCCGAACTGCGCCAGCACTTCCGCGGCCAACTGCCCCCTTACAACGCCGACATGGTCGGCCCGACCACGCCCAACGTCATTGCCGGCCTGATCGCCAACCGTCTCAACCTGATGGGGCCTAATTACATTGTCGACGCCGCCTGCGCCTCGACCTTGTTCGCACTCGACGCCGCGGTGCGCGAGCTGGTCACGGGACGTTGCGACCTGATGCTTGCCGGCGGCGTGCAGTCGCATACGCCGCCGCAGCTCTATATCCAGTTCAGCCAGATCCAGGCGTTGTCGCACGACAAAATCCGCCCATTCCAGAAAGGGGCCAACGGCATCCTGCTCGGCGAGGGCGTAGGCATGCTGGTGCTGAAGCGCCTGGCCGATGCGGAAGCTGCGGGAAATCGAATTTATGCGGTCATCAAGGGAATTGGCCTGTCGTCGGATGGAAAGGGGAAGGGATTGCTGGCGCCGCGACTGGAGGGTCAGATGCTGGCGCTGCGGCACGCTTACGATAGCAGCGGAGTTGACCCACTGACCGTCGACTTGATAGAAGCGCACGGCACCGGCACCGAAGTTGGGGACCGCACCGAGATCGAGTTGCTGAACGCTGTCTTCGGCGCCCGCGGTGCCGGACCACAGATCGCAGTGGGCACGGTCAAATCGATGATTGGACACTGCCTGCCCGCCGCCGGCTCAGCCTCGCTGATCAAGACAGCGCTGGCGCTTTATCACAAGGTATTGCCGCCCACCCTGTGCGACGAGCCGACCGCCGAGGCGGCCGATCCCGCCAAACCGCTCTACGTCAACAATCAGACGCGCCCCTGGATTCACGGCCAGGTGCATCCCCGGCGCGCCGGCGTCAATGCCTTCGGGTTCGGCGGGGCAAACGCCCACGTCATCCTGGAGGAATACACCGGGCCAAGCGGCGCGCGACCAGCAACGCTGCACGCGCCGCAACCTTCAGAACTGATCACCCTGGCAGCGGAGTCCCCAACAGCACTGGCGCGGCTCGCCGAATCGGCACTGGCCATATTGCGCAGCCCCGCATCTGCCAGCGTGGCGGAAATCGCCAAAGCCGGCAGTGCTTATAGCCAGGGCGAGCATCGCTTAGCCATCCTCGCAGAGGGGCCGGCGGACCTGGCGAAGAAGCTATTTCAAGCCATCGAGATTTTGGGGGGTGGAAATGCAGAGCCGTTCAGCATCCGCTCCTGTATTTACTACGGCATCGGCCCCGCGCCCGGCAAAGTTTGCTTTCTCTTCCCCGGGGAAGGCACGCAGTACACAAACATGCTCGCGGACCTTTGCGTGCATTTTCCGCAAGTGCGCGAATGGTTCGATCTGATGGAGCGCACTGCTCTGGACAGCGGATTAACAGAGCGCGCACCGTTTTTGTTTCCGGTGCCGACCGGACTGGACGAACCCCAGCGCAGAACTGCGGGAGCCAAGCTGTACGACGCGGATGCCGGCACAGAAAGCGTCTTCATCGCGAGCATGGCAATTCAACGGCTACTCGACGATCTTGATCTGAAAGCGGATGCGATGCTCGGCTATAGCGCGGGTGAATTTTCTGCGATCGCTGCCAGTGGCGTAAGGCGATTTGGCAGCCGCGATGAGCAAATCCTGTCGGTGCGCGAGTTGACTGCCATGATGCACAAGGTCGAAGTGGACGCCGGCACGGAAGAAGGCTCGCTCCTCACGGTCGATGCGATGTGGCCGGAAACCCGTGAGGAACTCTTGTCGCGCCTCGACGGCGAAAATAACCCATTGAAGCTGGTGGCGGATAACTGTGCCAACCAGGTTGTTTTATTCGGGCCGCCGGAGGACACGCGCGCATTAAAGTCATGGCTACTGGGAGAAGGATCCATCTGTACCTATCTCTCGACCGGGCGCACCTACCATACGGCACTATGCGCGCCACTGGCGAACGCCTTCCGCAGTTATTTCGGTGATTGTGAACTCGGACCTGGGCAAACGGAGCTTTACAGCGCCTGCACTGCTGCTCCTTTTCCGAACAGGAAAGAGGCTATTGGCGAAGTGGCCGCCGCGCAGTGGGAATACCCGGTGCGGTTCTCCGAAACCATTGGCCGGCTGTACTCCGATGGCTACCGTGTATTCATCGAAGTCGGCCCGGCCAGCATGCTGACGTCCTTCGTCAATGACATTTTGCAGGATCGTCAGGACGTCACGGCAGTCGCCAGCGACAGCCGGGAGCACTCTGGTGTACGGCAATTCCACCAGATGTTGGCACAGGTGTTTGTGGCTGGCGTCGCATTTGAGCCCGCCGGGCTTTATGCGCATCGCGACGTCCCTGCGCTGGATTTATGCGCGGCACTGCGGCCTGCGCCTAACGCGGGTATCAAGCTCAAACTTCAGATGCCGGAGTTGCGCGTTCCGCAAGGCTGGAAGCCGATGCACAGTCTACCGTAGCGACCAAGGAACATATCTCCTTTCTAAATGAATGGAGCCGATGACATGGACTTTGATGTTTCGCCCCTTACGCAAGAAGACTTCGGCGACGCCTACGCGCTGTGGGAGTCTTCTGAAGGTGTCGTACTGCAATCCGACGAACGTCACCCGCACGTATTTGTGAGGTTCCTTTCTCGCAATCCAGGGATGAGTTTTGGTGCCCGTCGGGCCGGCAGGCTCATCGGAGCAGTATTGGCTGGACACGACGGACGGCGTGGTTACGTGTATCACCTGGCAGTCGCCGCCGACTGCCGGCGCCAGGGCATCGGTAAAACCCTGGTTGCGAGCGTCGAACGAGAGATGACCCGCCAAGGCATTTGGAAAGTGCATGCCAACGTGGTCTATCGCAATCTGCGAGCGCAGTACTTTTGGAAGAAACTCGGATGGTTTGAGCGTGACGATATCGCATTGTTTTCGCACCTGCTTTTACCGGGCTGAGAGCAGTCAGCAGCAACACTGGGATTGTCAATGGTGAGGCGTATCAAGATAAGCCAAGGTAAAACTTTCGAACGCCCCTGCCAGGTGTGGGCTGGACGCTGCTTGCAGGAGCGTGAGTTGGCGTTGGGTTCGGAACTGTAAAGGCAGCTTCGTGCGCGGCTAATGCGCTTTGGCGTCAGGTTTGTCTCCGCCAGTGCCAGTGCCAGTGCCGGCATTAGAACAACATGTATAGCTTCGAGCCGGCTATTCCGCCGTGGTCTCGATGCAGGAGATTTCGTAGATGCGTAAATCCGACCAGAAGTCCCAGATCAGGAATCTCATTGCCCTGGGCAAGGAGAAGGGATTCCTTACCCATGCCGAGGTATCCGACCACCTGACCGAGATCGTCGATTCGGATCAGGTCGATGACGTCATCAGCACTATCCGAAGCATGGGCATTCCGGTGCATGACGAGATGCCGGATGACGAGACACGGCTGTTCGCCGAACCCACCGCCGCCGCTGAGGACGACGAAGAGGCCGCCGAGGAAGCTGCCGCCGCATTGGCCGCCTCCGATTTAGGCTTCGGCCGCACCACCGACCCCGTGCGCATGTACATGCGCGAGATGGGCAGCGTCGAGTTGCTCGACCGAGAGGGCGAAATCCGCATCGCCAAACGCATCGAGGAGGGCCTCAACGAAGCCCTCTACGCACTTGCGATCTACCCGGAATCCGCGGCCATCCTGTTGGATGCATACGATAGGATCAAGGAGGGCAATAAGAGCCTGTCCGAGGTGGTGGTCGGCTTCTTCGATCCCGATGCCGAACTACCTGGCGCCGAAGTAGTGCCGCTGGAGGTCGATGTCGAACTCGCCGATGTAGACCTTGGAGAAGCGGAAGACGGCGAAGACGAGGAAGTCGCCCCGACCGGGCCGGACCCTGAGCAAGCCGCTGCGGCCTTCGGCCAGTTGCGCAAGCTCCACGATGAGGCCCAACTGGCGCTGTCGGACTTCGGGGCTTCCAATCAGAAGACCCGGCAACTCCGTGAAGCCGTAGCGGATCACATCATGATCTTTCGGCTCTCCCCGAAGCTGGTGTCGGCAATCACTCTGAATTTGCATAACAAGCTCGAAAAAATCCGCTCGCTGGAACGCGCGATCCTGCAAGTGGTGACGGAGGCCGGGATGAGCCGCGAGGATTTTCGGGTCAAGATTCGAGAGGATGGTCTGACCAGCGCCGCCTGGATCGACAAGGCAATCCGCGCCAAACGCAAATATTCCGCGACACTGGCCACCAGAAAGGCAGATGTGGAGCAACTGATAGCTCAGTTGCAGCAGATCGAGGACAACAAACGGCTGACCATCGACCAGATCAAGGATATCAACCGCCGCATGACGGTCGGCGAGGCCAAGGCGCGCCGCGCCAAGAAGGAGATGGTCGAGGCCAACCTGCGCTTGGTCATCTCCATCGCCAAAAAATATAACAACCGCGGCTTGCAGTTTCTGGATCTGATCCAGGAAGGCAATGTCGGCCTGATGAAGGCGGTGGACAAATTCGAATATCGTCGCGGCTTCAAGTTTTCTACCTACGCGACATGGTGGATTCGCCAAGCCATCAGCCGCTCGATCGCCGATCATGCGCGAACCATCCGCATCCCGGTGCACATGATCGAAAGCAGCAACAAAGTCCTCCGCACCAGCCGCCAGATGTTGCAGGAGATGGGCCGGGAGCCCACTCTGGAAGAGCTGGCAGTGAAAATGGAGATGACTGAGGACAAAGTGCAGAAGGCGCTCAACATCGTCAGGGAACCGATTTCGATGGAGTCACCAATCGGAACTGACGGCGATGCATTTCTCGGCGACTTCATCCCCGATGTTGGTGCGGTTTCGCCATTGGAGTCCGCAACCTCGCAGGGCTTGGCCGAGGCAACCCACCAGATTCTTCAAAGCCTGTCCGCCCGCGAGGCCACTGTGCTGCGCATGCGCTTCGGCATCGACATGAATACCGATCACACGCTGGAAGAGGTCGGCAAGCAATTCAATGTGACACGCGAGCGCATTCGCCAGATTGAAGCCAAGGCATTGCGCAAGCTACGACATCCGAGCCGCGCCAATCACCTGCGTTCTTTCGTCGCCGAATGAGCTTGGATTCCGACAATGGCTCGACGTACTCCATCGCTCTTGAACCCCAGACGTCAACGCCGTTGCGCCCGTGTCTGGACCGCTAGCGGAAGCACGGGAGCTTTGCAATGAAGCTTTATCATGCGCGCCTGAATGTCGCCGGTATTCTAGCCCTACGGCAGCGCCCTGAATATTTGTGGCAGCTGCCGGGAATGCATGCGGTTGGCCAAGTGGAGTTGATCAGCGTCGGCCAAAGCCTCGCTTTGCTGACCTTGATACTGTCCGCAGGAAATCATCCTGTCCAGAATCGTAGAACCCCGTCGGTCCAAAGCACGCTGGAGGCCGATCGTCCCCCGGCGGGAGCTGCGGTGGCAGATCAAAGCGGGGCGCGCCAGGTTGGTCACCAACTTCATCCAGAGCCACACCCCCCAGAGATGCAATGCATTGACCCTCTGGTTAATGCTCTTAGAGACAGGGGCGCGGACGCGGAGCTGGTTGCTGCAATTGACTTCGGATACGGCAGTGCCTGCGTCCTTTCCCCAGTAGCCGTACAAGAAATCTCTGTGATCCTGCGAAACACTTTGAGCAAAGATCTGCGGGCCGCGCTGAATAGCGGGCAATATCTTGCAAAAGACACTTCACGTGGAGTGACTGATGCGCTCCCAGTCGACGCTGCGCTTTCAGACTTCACAGTGCTTCAGCGCTTTTATGGTCATGCGGCCGCGTACGGGCAATACATCTTAATCGTTGGCGCTTGAAGTTCGATTGCCAAGCGATGGCAATTACGTCCAAGCAGGACAATGCCAGCATGATCAAAGGTCAGCTCGAAGAAATCGATTATATGAACGCGCAGCGATTGTCCATGAAGCTCACGTGGGTCCAATGGACTGCCTGCATTGCTCTTAGTGCAGGTGCCCTGCCTGTGGCCATCGAATCGTTAGTATTTCAGGGTGTCTCATTGTCTTATCAATTGGCCGGCATTAGTTTGGCAATTGCGATCATCCTGGGTTGGCTTGCCTGGGCCTTCATGCGTTTTGTGTTTTTGCCCGTGCATCTGAGCCACTTTGTCAAGAAGCAGGCATCTCCAGATAGATATTTCGAAATGAGTTGGAACACGGAAGAGATCGTTATTCATTCTGAAAATGGCAGGCAAAGCATTCCGTGGTCGAGTTTCGTGAAATGGCGTGAAGACCAGCGGATATTCCTGTTGTACCTCCCTGATGACTTGATGATGTTCGTGCCAAAGAGATTCTTCCAGAATGATGAGTCGATTGCTGCGTTTGGCAAAGCCATGCGGGCAGAATCCGGTGCGGCCTAGAATCGGAAATACCAAATATGCGACCCAACCGTAATTAACTAATTGACGACGCGGGCATGGCCATCGAGATACCGGAGTTCTTTTGCTGGGCGAAAGTTGGTGCCGAGTCGGGCGAAGGCCTGGCGGCTATCATTTGCCGCAAGGAGCTGGAGCGGCTGGCGGGTCAAGGCACGTTTTACTGGGGGGTAGGTAATTCCGTAGGCCCGGCTGTGACGGAGCTTGCGATCGACGGCCGATATCCTGCGGTAGTGTTTAGCCAAATGCGCACAGCACCGTCAAATCAGGGCCGAGAACCGGGTGCGTTACTGCTGTGGCGCGCCTGCTTGGACCGCAAGGGCAACGTCCTGCCGCTGCCCGATCACGTGGTCGTTACCAGCCGGGCGCCTGCCGATTCGACCGCTCCTCTCCGCCCCCACTACGCTTTGGTGTGTACTACAGACGAGCCGCTTTCGACTGAGGCCAAGGGGGTGATGCGGTTTAACGAACTGATCAACTACACGACCGGGCGGCCCCTTGGATACTCCCATGTTACGGCTCTCGTAAAACGCCGGGCTGCTGGCGCGCCGCGCGGCGGCCCGGATTTTCCGATCCTGATGGTCGCTGCACTGCGGCCACCATACTGGGTCCAGCTTCGGGACCCGATACTGCTGCCAATGGATATAAGCATGAGCCTCGGCAGGTCAGCCGCACATCTCGACGTAGACGGTTGGCGGCAGTTCGCGGCTCAGCTAAGGCGCCAGAATGACTGATGTCACGAACGGAGGTCCGTTCCCCTACACATTCACCTCGGCGGGTACAATGAAGGCACGCCGTATCTCGATACTACTTAAAGCTGAGAATCCGTGACCACTGAGATCCCGCCATGCCCCCTGTGCAAGATGGAAAACACCTATCAGGACGGCGACAACTACATCTGCGCTGACTGCGCGCACGAGTGGCCGATAATTGCCATCGCTGAAGCGGAAGAGACCGAGGAAGTCATCAAGGACGCCAATGGCACCGTACTGCGGGACGGCGATACGGTGATCCTGATCAAGGATCTGAAAGTCAAGGGCTCTTCGATCACACTCAAGCAGGGCACTAAAGTCAAGAGCATCCGCCTTACTTCCGGCGACCATGCAGTCGATTGCCGCATTGACGGCGGCAGCTTCATGCTCAAACAGAGCTTCCTAAAAAAGGCCTGAGTGCTGTCCACGGCTTGCATCGACTGCCTGTCGGCCTGGCTGTGCGGTAGAGCGGATTTCTCGGATGGGGGCGTCAGCGACAGCTTCGGCACCGGACCGGCGGCTGCGAATGACAAATTGCGCCAGGAAGTGTCATTGCGGGCCACCGACCGCTTACCAGGCTATCCGGTTTCCGTTGCAGCGGGCCAGCTGTGGACGGCCGGCGTTTGAAACCTGTCGTCCAAAGCATTCGACCGGCAGCAAATTCATTTCAATGGCTATATGAAGCGGCCGAACGGTGACGTCAGCGCGTGGGATCGTAGAGCCAGCCCGAAGTCTGTAGCCGCGGCCAAAGACATCAACATTTTAAGTGTTTATTGGAATGCCTCGGAACGCGCTGGCCTGCAATGATCGAAATCGATCATCACGATCATGATTGCGCGCCCGCGGCCAGTGCCGCCGCCTTCATCATGGCGCGCGCCTTGTTCATGGTTTCTTCCCATTCCAGCTCCGGCACCGAGTCGGCGACGACGCCGCCGCCGGCCTGCACATGCAATACGCCGTCCTTGATCACCGCGGTGCGGATACCGATGGCGGTATCCATGTTGCCGTCCCAGCCGAGGTAGCCGACGGCGCCGCCGTAGATGCCGCGCTTCACCGGTTCCACCTCGTCGATGATCTGCATGGCCCGCACCTTGGGAGCGCCGGACAGGGTGCCGGCGGGGAAGGCGGCGGCCAGCGCATGCAGCGCATCGAGGCCGGGTTTGAGCTTGCCGGTGACGTTGGAGACGATGTGCATGACGTGCGAGTAGCGCTCGATCACCATGCGCTCGGTCAGCCGCACCTGGCCGGTCTGCGCCACCCGGCCGACGTCGTTGCGGCCCAGGTCGATCAGCATCAGGTGCTCGGCGATCTCCTTCGGATCGGCCAGCAGCTCCTGCGCCAGTGCCTCGTCTTCCTCCGGCGTGGCGCCGCGTTTGCGCGTACCGGCGATGGGCCGCACCGTCATTTCGCCGTCCTCCACCCGCACCAGCACTTCCGGCGAGGAGCCGACCACGTGATGATCCCCCAGATGCATGCAATACAGGTAGGGCGAGGGATTGAGGCGGCGGATGGCGCGGTACAGCGCCACCGGCTCGGCGTGGAACGGCGCCGACAGGCGCTGCGATGGCACCACCTGCATCACGTCGCCGGCGGCGATGTACTGCTTGATCCGCTCCACCGCGGCGTAGTAACCGGGCTGGCTGAAGCCGGAGCTGAACTGCGGCGCGGCGGGCGCCACGGCGGCTGCGCGCGTGTGCGGCAATGGCTCGTTCAGCTCGGCCTCGATCGCGTCCAGCCGCGCGCGGGCGCGGGCTTGGTCGGAGGCGTCGTCGATGCGCGCATGCACCACCAGGGTCAGGGTGGCGCGCAGGGTGTCGAAGATCGCCAGTTCCTCGGCGCGCATCAGCAGGATGTCGGGCACGCCCAGCGGATCGGCCTTGTCGCTGGCCAGCTTGGGCTCGAAGTAGCGCACGCAGTCGTAGCCGAAGTAGCCCACCAGGCCGCCGGAGAAGCGGGGCAGGCCGGGCTCCGGCCGTACACGGGTGCGCGCCGCATAGGCCCTTAGCCAGGCGATGGGGTTGGCCGCGGTGACCTGCTCGACCACCGCGCCGTCGCGCAGCAGCCGCACCTCACGGTCGCGCACCGTGAGCAGTTCGCGGCAGGGTAGCCCGATGAAGGAGTAGCGGCTCCAGCGCTCGCCGCCCTGCACCGACTCCAGCAGGAAGCTGTAGGGGCGGTTGGCCAGCTTGAGGTAGGCGCCGACCGGCGTATCCAGGTCGCCGGGCAGTTCGCGCGTCAGCGCGACGTGGGTGTAATTCGCGGTCCCGCTAGTGGTCTGGGATTTCATCTTTTGCTCGGGTGCAGCGCCCGCAAAGGCGGGCAGGGACGTTCGGTCAGGGCTACAGGGGCCTGGACGTCACCATCGCCAACCGAGGTTGAGGCGCGCGCAAAGCCATTCCGGTGCATAGGACATCGGGCTCAGGCCTTGGCGATCGCTTCACGCATGGCGCGGATTGTAGCCGCATAATCCTTCGCGCCGAAAATGGCCGAGCCGGCGACAAAGGTGTCGGCTCCGGCGGCGGCGATGGCGCCGATATTGTCGGTCTTTACGCCGCCATCCACTTCCAGGCGGATTTCGCGGCCCGGATGCTTGGCCACGTAGGCGTCGATCAGCGTCCGCGCCTCGCGCAGCTTGTCCAGCGCGGCGGGGATGAAGCTCTGCCCGCCGAAACCCGGGTTGACCGACATCAGCAGCACCATGTCGACCTTGTCCATGACGTAGCGCAGGTGGTCCAGCGGCGTCGCCGGGTTGAACACCAGGCCGGCGGTGCAGCCGGCGTCGCGGATCGCCTGCAGGCTGCGGTCGATGTGCTGTGTCGCCTCCGGGTGGAAGCTGATATTGGTGGCGCCGGCCTTGGCGAAGGCCTGGGCCAGTTCGTCCACCGGCGTGACCATCAGATGCACGTCGATCGGGGCCTTCACGCCGTGCTTGCGCAGCGCCTCGCACACCATCGGGCCGATGGTCAGGTTGGGCACGTAATGGTTGTCCATCACGTCGAAATGCACCCAGTCGGCGCCGTCGGCGAGGACGCGGTCCACTTCCGCGCCCAGCCGCGCGAAGTCGGCGGAAAGGATGCTGGGGGCGATGACGGCGGGCAGGCGGCTCATGGCTGCGGATTATCGCAGAAGATAGTGGCTAGTGATTAGTGGTCAGTGGCCGGTAAAAGGCATTCCCCGCTTTTGATCTTACTAGCCACTAATCACTAGTCACCGGCCACTGGCGCCATTTTTGCGCGGAGGCCCTCATTTGCATAAAGTGGCGGCCTCTTTCCGGTGTTTTTTCCTATGCTCGCTTCGATGGGTGTCGCCCTGGGACTCCATGTCCTGTTCGCCATGTTCTGGGTTGGCGGCATGTTCTTCGCCTATCAGTGCCTGCGCCCGGCCGTGGCGGAAATGCCCCCAGGCGACCGCACCGCCCTGTGGGCGCGCGTACTGGGCAATTTCTTCCGCTGGGTGTTGATCGCCCTGCCGGTGATCCTGGCCAGCGGCCTGTGGATGATGATGAACGAGCTACCGGTGGTGCCGGTACGGGTGCACATCATGCTGGGCATCGGCGTCGTCATGATGCTGCTGTTCCTGCATGTCTATTTCGCCCCGTTCCGCCGCCTGCAGCGCGCCGTCGCCGCCGGAGACACGGCGCTGGCGGCCGCCCAGGTCGGCACCATCCGCAAGCTGGTGGCGGTGAACCTGAGCCTGGGCATCACGGTGGTGCTGATCGCCACCGCCGGCAGGTACCTGCTGAACTAGTCCGCTTAATTTTCGGGAACGCTACGGCCATGCAAGAAGGTCTGTTCGAGTCGCATATCGAAAGTCTGCCGCTGATCCACCGCGGCAAGGTGCGCGACCTCTACGCGCTGGGGCAGGAGCACCTGCTGATCATCACCACCGACCGCCTGTCCGCGTTCGACGTGGTGCTGCCGCGGGCCATTCCGGGCAAGGGCAAGGTGCTGACCGAGCTCACCGCCTTCTGGATGCGTCGCTTCGAAAGCCGCATCCCCAACCACTTCGCTGCCTCGGAAGTGGACCTGGCCCGCCACCTGCGGCCGGACGAACTAGAACAGTGCCTCGGCCGCGCCGTGGTGGTGCGCAAGCTGCGCGCCCTGCCGGTGGAAGCGGTGGCCCGCGGTTATCTGATCGGCTCGGGCTGGAAGGACTACCAGGCCAGCGGCGAAATCTGCGGCGTGGCCCTGCCCCCGGGCCTGCAGCTGGCCGACAAGCTGCCGCAGCCGATCTTCACCCCCGCCTTCAAGGCGCCCAAGGGCGAGCACGATGCCAACATCTCCTTTGCCGAGACCGAGCGCCTGATCGGGCCGCAGCTGGCGGCGCAGGTGCGCGACATCACCCTGGCGCTGTACCGCGAAGCCTCGGAGTACGCCGCCACCCGCGGCATCATCATCGCCGACACCAAGTTCGAGTTCGGCATCGACGAGAAAGGCATCTTGTACCTGATCGACGAGGTGCTGACGCCGGACTCCTCGCGCTTCTGGCCCGCCGCCGGCTACCGCCCCGGCATCAGCCCGCCGAGCTTCGACAAGCAGTACGTGCGCGACTACCTGGAAACCCTGGACTGGAACAAGACCGCCCCCGGGCCGACGCTGCCGGACGAGGTGGTGCTGCGCACGGCGGACAAGTATCGCGAGGCGCAGCGGCTGCTCACGGGCGACTGATACTGCCGCCCGGAGCCGCTATCCGCCGGCTTCCGGGCCAGTTACACGGTTTTCGAGCCGCTGCTATCCTCCCAAGACCTGACAGGGCCTGCTAGAGGCCATTTGGTCGCTGCGTTGCCCCCAAAATCGCGTCAGGCAAGGCGAAGGCCGCTTGCCCATAGACTCTATGGGCAAGGCCGAAACGCGGCATGACGCGATTTTGGGGGCAACCCTTCGGGAGGGGCGTAATTTTCATGCATTGCGTCGTCTCTCCTCGCTCATGTACGGTAAGTACACATCGCTCGTCGTTCCTAGCACTGCACAAAAATTACGCCCGTCGCAGCGATCAAATGGCCTCTAGCAGGCCCTATTGTCGGTTCGGAGGAAATAAAAAATGACAATCGCCTTCTGGTGCGTGGCCGCGGCTGCCGCCCTGATCTACCTCGCCACCGGCCTGGCCAAGATGGGCGGGCGCATGCCGCCAAAGGCCAACCACGCTCCGCGTGAATGGCTGGAGAAGCAGCAGGGTTGGGCCAAGCGTGCCCACTGGGCCCAGCTCAACGGCTTCGAAGTATTCCCCATTTTTGCCGCGGCGGTGATCATCGCCCAGCTGGCGCATGCGCCGCAGGGGCGGATCGATACCCTGGCGCTGAGCTTCATCGGCTTCCGCGTGGTCTATCTGATCCTGTACCTGGCCGACGCGGCGCACCTGCGCTCCGTGGCCTGGATCGGCGGCATGGTGTGCACCTTCTGGCTGTTCTTCCTCGCCGCTTGAATCAATTCCCCAACCGGGAACGGGAGCTTGCCATGCAGATCAAGATCGAAATCGACGTGAAGCCCGAAGAGCTGCGCCGCTTCCTCGGGTTGCCGGATGTGGCCGGACTGCAGGAGGACATACTGCAGTTCCTGCGTGAGAAGCTGGGTGCGGCAAGCGAAAGCTTCGACCCGGCCAGTTTCGTCAAGGACAACCTGCAGACCATCCGCAACAGCGGCGCCTGGAAGAAGTTCGTGGCGGCGGCCAAGGCGCGCGCGCCCGGCATGTCGCCGGAGCCGGAGGAAGCGGAGGCGGCCGCCCCGAAGAAGCGCGCCAGGGCGCGCGGCGCCGCGGCCAAGTCGAGGTCGCGCGCGGCGGCGAAGGGAAGGAAGCAGCAGGTGGGGGAGCCGACGGCGCTGCCGGCCGCGGATGAAACGAACGACTAGGCCGCGTTGTTGAAGCGGCGCGCCAGGCCGCGCCACAGCTTCAGGCGCAGCTCATGGTCTTCGGCCAGGCGCAGGCGGGTCGCCGGCAGCAGGTCGATCTGGTCGCGCAACAGCTCGCCGACGCCGCGCGCCTTGCGCGCCACGGCCCAGCGCTCGCGCAGGGCGAGCAGGTGATTGTCCAGCGCGCCGGCCTCGTGCATCGCGATCTGGCCGACGCTGTCGATGGCGCGCTCCAGCAGATGTTCCACGTGTACTCTCCCGAGGGGCAGCTTGGCGGATAGTTTCATGTCTTCGGATCCTGTGATCCTCGGCCGGGTGCTTCGATCAAGCGGCAATCCGGCCCTACGTAAAAGGGGCCACGACGCTGTTGCGCCGCAGCCCCCGGTCATCTTCGGCTTGCGCCGGCAATGCGTCGTTAGACGGCCTTGGCGGCCTTCTTCGCGGCGCCGGTCGCCTTCTTGGCGGCGGCCTTGACCTTCTTCACCGGGGCGGCTTCGCCCTTCAGCTCGGCCTGGATGCTGCTGAAGCCGGTCTTGAAGGTCTTGTACAGCTCGTCGCCGGTGGCGCTGACCAGAGTCACGGTGTCGGTGTACACGGTGATGAACTTGTCCTTCGGCGGCAGGTAGCTGATCGGCGCGGCGGTGAAGGCCTTGAAGCCGTCGGCGATGGCCTTGTCGAAGCTCAGCTTGGTGACGGTGTACAGTTCCTTGGCGGCGGCGGATTCGGTCTTGACCAGGGTCTGGAATTTGTCGGCGACGATTTCGCCGCTCTGCTTCAGGGTGTCCAGCGAGATCTGCGCGACCTTCTGCCCCTGGGTGGTCAGCGTCTCGACGCGACCCTTCACATCATCGACAACAGTCTGAAGACTCATTTTTATCTACTCCACAAATGGCGGTTGAACTTGGCGGGCGACACCGTTTGCTGCAACGCAACAAATGGTGCAATGCATCATAGCTGCCGGGGGATTCATGTCAAGGCAGGGGAAAGGTCGGCCGACGAACGGCACCAAGACAGTGCGTGGTGTAAATGTCGAAAAGTAATGAAAATTTAATCACTTATGCAATTAATAGATGGCATAAGGGTGTTTGAGTGGCGGTAATCCCCGCCCTGAAGTACGGACCGGGTGTGTTTCAGGCGAATCGGTACATTTTTCGTACCATTTGGTACTACTGCTTGGTCGCGCAAGAGCAACTCTTCCCCCGGCTGCGCCGACGACCGCCGCCATGGGTTTCGGCACGCCGCGGCCGCCGCATGGACAGCGCCGGCCCGCGCCGCGACAATCGGGGCACGCCAGGAGCGACGCCTTGATTTCCAACGCGTATTACCAGCGCCTGCACCAGTGGGTGTGGACCACCGAGCCGGGCTCGCGCCTCGGCCGCTACGCCCTGCACGTGTCGCGCTACGCCATGGCCCTGGCGCGGGACATGGCGGAGGGCGAGATCTCGCTGCGCGCGATGAGCCTGGTCTATACCACCCTGCTGTCTCTGGCCCCCCTGCTGGCCCTGGCTTTCTCCGTGCTCAAAGCCCTGGGGGTGCATGACAGCATGGAGCCGGTGCTGGAGCAGCTGCTGCGCCCGTTGGGCGACCAGGCGGCGGTGATCTCGCAGCACCTGATCGGCTTTGTCGACAACATGCAGGTCGGCGTGCTGGGCTTCCTCGGTGTGGTCATGCTGATCTACACCGCCGTGTCGATGATCACCAAGGTCGAGGGCAGTTTCAATTTCATCTGGAAGATCGGCGGCAGCCGCGGCTTCAGCAAGCGCTTCAGTGAATACCTCGTGGTGTTGCTGATCGGCCCCATGGTGGTGTTTGCCGCCATCGGCCTGACCGCCTCGGCGCGCAGCAACCACATGGTGATGGACGTGATGGCGATCGAGCCCTTCGGCGCCGTCATCCTGTTCCTGACCAAGATGGTGCCCTATCTGCTGATCATTGGCGTGCTCGGCTTCGTCTACGCCTACATCCCCAACACCCGGGTGCAGATGAGGGCGGCGGCCATCGGCGGCCTGTTCGGCGGCCTGGTCTGGCAGAGCGCCAGCGTCGCCTTCGCCACCTTCGTCGCCAATGCCAACTACAAGGCGATCTATTCCGGCTTCGCCATCATCATCGTGCTGCTGTTGTGGATCTACGTCGGCTGGCTGATCATCCTGATGGGCTGTCGCCTGGCCTTCTATGTGCAATATCCCAGCTTCCTGCCCGGCACCGCCGAGCCGGCGCCGCCGTCGAGCCGGGAGTCGGAGTTCCTGGCTCTGCGCCTGATGGCCCAGGTCGGCCGGCGCTTCCTGGCGGGGGAGGCGCCGCTGGGTTTCGAGGAGCTGCGGCGCCAGCTGGCGGTGCCGGGCGAACATCTGGAGCGCACCGTCAAGGGCCTGCTGCTGCGGGACGTGCTGGCCGAGGTGCAGCCGGGCCGCAAGCTGCTGCCGGCCCGGGACCTGGCGTCCTACAGCGTGACCCAGCTGTGGCTGTGGTCGCGCGGCGATGCGCCGGAGTCGCTCGCCCACGGCCCGCAGGACCGGCAGGTGCTGGCCTATGTCCGCGAGCTGGAGAACCGGGCCGGCAGCGTGCCGGCACCCAGCCTGCGCGACTGGCTGTTGCGGGACGGCGGCCAGGGAAGCTCCTAGCAGGAAAGGAGCCCGGCCGGCACTGCGTGCTTGCCGGGCTGCTTCGTTGTCGACGTGAATGGGGACTAGTGCCCCGGCGCTTTTTCCCTATAATCCGAGACATTCAAAAACCAGCCACAACCGCGCACCAACGGCGCTGCGCGGGGCATGCCGAATCCAACAAATCCAGCCGATGGTGGGGAGAGCAAGGTGAATCAAGCCGAAGGTGAGCGCATCTGGCTGGGCGGGTACATGAAGGGCGTACCCTCGGACATCGATTCCAGCGCCTATGCTTCGCTGGCCCAGGTGCTGGAAGCCAGCTGCGACAAGTTCCGCGAGCTGCCCGCCTTTGAAAACATGGGCGTGTGCCTCAGCTACGACGACATCGACCGCCTGTCGCAGGACTTCGCTTCCTACCTGCAGAACGTGCTGGGCCTGAACAAGGGCGACCGCGTCGCCCTGATGATGCCCAACCTGCTGCAATACCCCGTCGCGGTGTTCGGCGTACTGCGCGCCGGCATGGTGGTGGTCAACGTCAATCCGCTCTACACCCCGCGCGAGCTGGAGCACCAGCTGAAGGACTCGGCGGCGCGCGCCATCGTCATCATCGAAAACGTCGCCATCACCCTGCAGGAAGTGATCGACAAGGTGCCGCTGGAAGCCGTCATCACCACCCAGGTGGGGGATCTGTTCGGCTTCCCCAAGGGCCTCATCACCAACTTCGCCGTGAAGCGGGTGAAGAAGATGGTGCCGGCCTGGAACATTCCGGGTACCGTGCCGTTCCGCACCGCCCTGGCGCGCGGCAAGGCGCAGCCTTATCACCGCGTCACCCTGACGCACGAGGACGTGGCCTTCCTGCAGTACACCGGCGGCACCACCGGCCTGTCCAAGGGCGCCACCCTGACCCACGGCAACATGGTCTCCAACCTGGTGCAGATGCACGCCTGGATCGGGCCGATGCTGAACGAGGGCAAGGACATCGTCGTCACCGCCCTGCCGCTGTACCACATCTTCGCGCTGACGGTGAATTGCCTGCTGTTCCTGCGCGTCGGCGGCAAGAACATCCTCATCGCCAATCCGCGCGACATGCCCGGCTTCGTCAAGGAACTGGCCGCGTCGAAGCTCACCGCCTTCACCGGCGTCAACACCCTGTTCAACGGCCTGCTCAACACACCCGGCTTCGCCGAGGTGGACTTCAAGGCGCTCAAATTCACCGTCGGCGGCGGCGCCGCCGTGCAGCAGGCGGTGGCGGAGAAGTGGCAGAAAGTCACCGGCGTCGCCCTTACCGAAGGCTACGGCCTCAGCGAGACCTCGCCCGGCGTGTGCTTCTCGCCGCTGGACAAGCCCGAGTGGAACGGCAGCATCGGCATTCCGCTGCCTTCGACGTATGTCTCGCTGCGCGATGACGACGACAAGGTGGTGGAGATCGGCAAGCCCGGCGAACTCTGCGTGAAGGGTCCGCAGGTGATGCGCGGCTACTGGAACAAGCCGGAGGAGAACGCCAAGAGCTTCACCGCGGACGGCTACCTGCGCACCGGCGACATCGCCGTGATGGACGAGAAGGGCTACTTCAAGATCGTCGACCGCAAGAAGGACATGATCCTGGTGTCCGGCTTCAACGTCTATCCGAACGAGATCGAGAACGTGGTGGCGCTGCATCCCGGCGTGATGGAAGTGGCGTGCATCGGCGTGCCCGATGCCAAGACCGGCGAGGCGGTGAAGGTGTTCGTGGTCAAGAAGGATCCGAATCTCACCGTCGAGATCCTGCGGGAGCATTGCAAGCATAATCTCACCGGGTACAAGGTGCCGAAGCTGATCGAGTTCCGGGACGGTTTGCCGAAGTCGCCGGTGGGCAAGATACTGCGGCGCGAATTGCGCTGAGCTTTTCGCTGTTCCCCTTCCCCATGAACATGGCGGGGTGAGGAGTGCTTTTCGCCTGATCGAACACGCCCTGCTTCGCCCCCATCGTCATTTCCGAGCAGGCGGGAAGCCAGTTTTGGCGGACTACGTATTTCCGCTGGATTCAAACAAACCCCGAAACTTCCGCGTACGCCGCAGTTTCAAAGCGAAAACGTAGCGCATTGCGGAGGAACGAAAGGCCGAAAGAGCGCCAAATTCAGGCGCATAGCTCCACCCCGGCACCCAGGCGAGCCCCGTAATCCAGCCATCGGTGGCAAAATAACGACCATGGCTCTGAAGATCACCCACGAGTGCATCAACTGCGACGTCTGCGAGCCGGAATGCCCGAACGAAGCCATCTTCCAGGGCATTGAGATTTACCAGATCGATCCAAACCTGTGTACCGAATGCGTCGGCCACTTCGACAAGCCGCAATGTGTCGCGGTCTGCCCGGTGGATTGCATCCCGCTCGATCCGGAGCATCCGGAGACGCAGGAACAGTTGCTGCAGAAATACCGCCGCCTGACGACGCTGACGCGCTGAACCCGTATTGCCGTTTCGCGTGCCTGGCACGTTGAATAAGGGCCTGATAGCGCCAATTTGATCGCAGCGATCAAATTGGCGCTATCAGCTCCTGAGCCGGCCTTGCCAAGGAAAACGATTCGCATGGATGCACCGCTGGAATCCCGCAACGCATCGTACGGCCGCACGCTGGCCGCCGGCCTCTTCATGGTCCTGGCGTTTTCCGCGCAGGCAGCGGGCAAGCCGCCCGGCTTCGCGGTGGCCAGCGCGCATCCCCTGGCGACCGACGCCGGCATCGAAATCCTGCAACAGGGCGGGAACGCCTTCGACGCGGCGGTGGCGGTCAGCGCGGCGCTGGGCGTGGTGGAGCCGTACAGCTCCGGCATCGGCGGCGGCGGCTTCTGGCTGCTGCACCGGGAGCGGGACCGTTTCGAGACCATGGTCGACGGCCGTGAGATGGCGCCGCAGGCGGCGAGCCGCGAGATGTACCAGGACGCGCAGGGGCATGCCATCGCCGACCTGTCGCGCAACGGGCCGATCGCCGGCGGCATTCCGGGTACGCCGGCGGCGCTGGATCACATCGCCGCGCGCTACGGCAAGCTCGGGCTGGCGCGCGACCTGGCGCCGGCGATCCGGCTGGCCCGCGAGGGCTTTCCGCTGGATGCGCGCTTCGCCAAGTTCATCGTGATGGAATCAAAGCGCCTGTCGCCCGCGGCGCGGGCCCTGCTGCTGCCGGACGGCAAGGCCTTGGCGGAAGGCGCGCTGCTGCGCCAGCCGGATCTGGCGGACACGCTGCAACGCCTGGCCGACCAGGGCCGCGACGGCTTCTATAAGGGCGCGACCGCGCAGCAACTGGTGGACGGCGTCCGCGCCGGCGGCGGCATCTGGACCCTGCAGGACCTGGCGGGCTACACGGCGCCGGAGCGCAAGCCGGTAGTGGTGCGCTTCAAGGATTACCGCATCGTCACCGCCCCGCCGCCGTCGGCGGGCGGCGTCGGCCTCGCCGAGATGTTCAACCAGTTGTCGGTGCTGGGCTGGACCGGCAACAACGGCGTGCATTCGCAGCAACTGGTGATCGAAGCGATGCGCCGTGCCTACCGAGATCGCGCCACCTACCTCGGCGATCCCGACTACATCGAGATGCCCCTGCAGCGCCTGGTCTCCCCCGAGTACGGCCGCGCCCTGGCGAAATCGATCCAGCACGATCACGCCACGCCGAGCGTCGACCTGCCGGCGCCGGGGCAGCCGAAGCGGGCCGCCAAGGAGGGCGTCGACACCACGCATTATTCGATCATCGACGGCGAGGGCAACCGCGTCGCCGCCACCGTCACCGTCAACCTGATCTTCGGCTCGGCTTTCCTGGCGCCGGGCACCGGCGTATTCATCAACGACGAGATGGATGATTTCGCCGCCAGCACCACCGACTCCAACGCCTTCGGCCTGATCGGCTCATCGGCCAATGCCGTCGCCCCGGGCAAGCGGCCGCTGTCGACCATGACGCCGAGCTTCGTCGAAGGTCCCAAGGGCGTGTTGGTGGTCGGTACCCCGGGCGGCAGCCGCATCCTGACCATGGTCCTGCTCGGCATGCTCGATTTCTTCCGCGGCGCCGATGCCCAGGCCATCGTCTCCGATCCGCGTTATCACATGCAGTATCTGCCGGACCAGGTGCAGTTCGAGAAGGGCGCCTTCGACGAGCAAGCGCAGGCCGCGCTGGCCGGGATGGGCTACAAGCTGGATGCCCTGAGCAGCAGCTTCGGCAACATGCAGGCAGTGCTGTGGCGGCCGGCGCAGGGCACCTTGCAGGCCGCGGCGGATCCGCGCGGCGTGGGCACCGCGCGGGTGGTGCTGAAGAACGCCAGGTAATGGCCTGGAGGAGCGGCGCGCCAGCCCCGTTTCAGGCCGCCCGGGCTCGCGACGAGGGCTGTCTCGGCCGCGCCTGTTGCGCGCGGCCGAGAATGGCGCGCAACTCCGCTGCCCCCACTACGTGCGGCCGCAGCCGCAAGCCCTCGAAGGAACCGTTCTCGATCATGGCGCCGATGCGCGCCAGGTTGGCCTGCACGTTTTCGCGGTACGGGTTACGGCCGCCGAAGTGTGCTTCCAGGTAGCGGTAAGCGCCGCCGAAGTACCCGTCGAGGCGCTCTTGCCAAAGCTTGTGGTTGTAGTCCGGAGTACGTTCCAGCAGTTCGGTGACCGAGCTGTAGATCGGTGTCGGGCCGCCTTCCTTGCGTATTCCGGCCAGTCCGCAGAACTCGAATTCGCGGTACAGGTAATCGCGGCACTTCTCCAGGTAACAGCGATCCGCCGTCTGGGCCAGCACGTCGGCGGTCCCGAGCAGGAAGCCCAGCATGCGATCGTGCGGATGCGGCACATCGATGCGGTCGAGCGCGATCTCGTAGCCGGTGAAGTGCACTACCCGGCTGGCGAGGTCGGCTTCCGCGGCATAGCCGATCTGCGGCAGGTAGTGCATGAGGAATTCGGCGCTGCGCTTGACGTGGGTCAGGGTGAACTCGGCGCCGTTGCTGGCCGCGTCGCCGGCGTGGCGGATGTAGCCGGCGTCATGGAACAGGGCGATGACCACCCCCAGCACCGCGCGGCGCGGGCCCAGCCGACTGCCCGCCGCGACGCTGCGGTCATGGCCGTCGAGCAGGCGCGCCATGGCCAGGGCGCAATCCAGGCTGTGCTGCGCATCGTGGTACCAGGTGTCGCAGCCGAAATAGCCCGGGAGCCAGCCGGCATAGAGCTCGCCGAAGGTGGTGAAGGCGTGATCCAGCGGCTTGAGATCGATGCCCGGGTAGCGCGCCTGCAAAATCGCGCCCACCGCGGCGCAGACCTCCGCCGGGTGGGAAATACAGACGCGGTCGGTCACATCGTAGTGATTACGGCGATGGGGGACAGGCATGCCTGGCGAGATGAAAGTACTGTGACGCATGCCCCACATATTAGAGCTGCGCACCGGTGGTGCAAGGCGGCTACTGTGAGCCACATCACGTTTTAGGGGTGAACTCCGCCGTAACGGGCGTATGGTCCGATGGGCGGTCATTACGCCGTGGGGTGACATCGATCACACAATTGCGGCAATCCTGCGCCAGAGCCGTCGAGGCCAGCACGTGATCGATGCGCAGGCCCAGGTTGCGACGGAAACCCGCCTGGCGGTAGTCCCACCAGGAAAAGCTCTGCGGTTCCTGCGGGAACAGCCTGAAACTGTCCTTCAGCCCCAGCCCCAGCAAGCCCTGGAAGGCGGCGCGCTCCGGTTCGCTGCACAGCACCTGGCCGGCCCAGGCGGCGGGATCATGCACATCCTCGTCGGCGGGGGCGATGTTGTAGTCGCCGGTCACCGCCAGGCGCGGATGGGCCGCCAGCTCGGCGCGCAGATAACCGTGCAGGGCTTCGAGCCAGCGCAGCTTGTAGGCATATTTGTCGGAGCCCACGGCCTGGCCGTTGGGGACGTAGAGGTTGACCACGCGCACCCCGTTCACGGTGGCGGCGATGACGCGCTTCTGTTCGTCGTCGAAGCCCGGCAGGTCGCGGCTGACCTCGGCCAGCGGCTCACGGGCCAGCAGGGCCACGCCGTTGTAGGTCTTCTGGCCGTTATGGGCGCAGTACCAGCCTGCCGCCTCGATTTCCGCGGCCGGGAAGGCTTCGTTGGTGAGCTTGGTTTCCTGGATGCCGATGACGTCCACCGGGTTGTCGCGCAGCCAGTCGAGCAGTTGCGGCAGACGGACCTTGAGCGAGTTCACATTCCAGGTGGCGATTTTCATGGAGGCGGATTTTTCAGGTAGTCGGACAATGTAAAGGATGCAATCCGGGCCGGCTATTGTGACCCGGTGCGCAGCCAAAGTTGCCTGATCCGGGTGATGCTGGGATGATTCGAGTCAGGGGTTGCACAAATATCAATTGGGGTGGGGGCTATCATGCGTTTTCCAGTGTTTGCTTTGGCGTTCGCCCTGGCGGCGCTCGCACCGGTTTCGGCTTTTGCGCAGGCCGCCGTGCCTGCCGGCACCGTCGGACTGCTCAACGGCCAGGCCCAGGCCACCGGGCTGAATACGCCGGCGCATGCCCTGGCCAAGGGTGATCCGGTCTACGGCGGCGACATCGTCGAGACCCGTGCCAGCAGCTACACCATGATCCGTTTCACCGACCAGGGCTCGGTGTTGCTGCGGCCGAACAGCAAGTTCCAGGTGGAGAAGTACCAATATGGTGCGGCAACTTCATCTGCCCCGACCGCAGCGGCTGCGCCCGGCGCTCCCGCGCCGGTGGCGCCGTTGCAGGCCGCCACGGCCGCCACGCAGCCGGATTCCAGCTTCTTCCGCCTGCTCAAGGGCGGCCTCCGCGCGGTCAGCGGCCTGGTAGCCCACGCGGACTACAGCCACTACCTGATGAGCACGCCGGTGGCGACCATGGGCATCCGCGGAACCGATTACGAAATCGCCATGTGCGAGGACGCCTGCCTCACCGATCCGACGGTGCTGAACTCGATCCCGCCGAACAAGACCGTGGCCGGCTCCGTGGTCAGCGGCGTCAACGAAGGCCAGATCGTGGTCACCTCCTTCACCGGCAACTCGATCACCCTGGGGCCCGGCCAGTACGCCATCACCCTGGCCGACGGCACCCAGTACCTGCTCAATGGCATACCGGCCTTCCTCAATAGCAGCGCCGCGGCGGGCGGAACCGGCGTGGCCGCGGGCGGCGCCACCGCCGCTTCGGCTGCGGCCGGCGGCAGCGTGCTGGTCGCCGCGGGCAGCGCCGCTGCGATCGCCGCCATCATCGGCGTGGTGGTCAGCTCTTCCAGCGACAACGGCACCACCGCCACCACCACGACATCCACCACGCCCGCCGGGCGCTGATCGCCCGGGCGGCAATGTAGCGGCCGCAGTCGCCACGCGACTGCGGCTTTTTTATTTATCTGGGTGTCGCCGTCGGGTGGTGAGTCGGCGCGCAGGGAATGACTCAGCCGGGCTTGGCCGGCGCTGCGCCCAGCAGCTCATGCCTGCGGTTGCCCAGGTTCGCGCAGGGCACGCCGACCAGTTCGCAAAGTTGCGCGTCCGTGACGTGCAGTTGCTGTTGCAACTGCAGCGCCTCTCCCAGAAGCGTGTGCGCGGCCAGGTCGGCCGGCGCGTCGCCCTGCTGCCCCACCATGTCGGCATGTACCCAGCCGGTATAAAGCGCGCCCAGGCGAAACCAGTCGCGCTGCGCAATGCCGGCGGATGCGTTGAATGCCTTGGACTGGGCGACATAGCGCACGCAATCCGCATACGTTTGCGATTCCTCGTGGAAGCGTTCCTGGCAGGGCGTCGCCGCATCGCGGCCGGCGCGTAGCGCCGCCAGCTGCTCCGGCTGTGGCCGGGAGCAGGCGCTGCCGCCCAGCAGCAGCGTGGCCAGGATCACCCGCCCCGGAGCTGTCAACAATCTGAAACGCCGGCGCAACCTGTCGCAACTAAGGTGAGGCCCAGGAAGGAATCCGCTCATATCCATGAGTCCATCGGGAAGGGGAAACCATGCGATTTAAACACCTGGTCATTACACTTTTCAGCGCCTGTGCCGCCAGCGGCCTGCTCGCCGGCTGCAACAACGATGATAACGGCGGTTCGAGCTCGAGCAGCTCAAGTTCCAGCAGCTCCAGTGGTTCCAGTTCAAGCAGTTCCAGCTCAGGCGGTTCCAGCAGCTCGGGCTCCGGTAGCAGTTCCGGCAGCTCCAGCGGCGCCGCCGCTTCGGCCACGGTCCGCGTCATCGCCTTCAACGACTTCCACGGCTATATCGATTCGCCTGGCCTGGTGTCGGTGACCGATCCGACCAACTCCGCCAAGACCATCAAGGAGCCCCTGGGCGGCGCTCCCTACTTCGCCACCCTGGTGCAGCAGCTCAAGGCGCAGAACCCGCTCAACATCGTGGTCGGCGCCGGCGACATGGTCGGTGCCAGCCCGCTCGATTCGGCCCTGTTCCACGACGAGCCCACGATCCAGGCGCTGAGCCAGATCGGCCTGGAATTCACCTCGGTCGGCAACCACGAGTTCGACCGGGGCCAGGCCGAGTTGCTGCGCAAGCAGAACGGCGGCTGCTACAAGGGCGGCACCGTGGGTGGCGACACCTGTCTGATCAATGGCTCCTTCTCCGGCGCGAGCTGGAAGTACCTCGCCGCCAACGTCATCGACAACACCACCGGCAAGACCCTGTTTCCGCCCTATGCTATCAAGCAGTTCGACGTCGGCGGCGGCAAGAAGGTCGGCATCGCCTTCATCGGCCTGGTGCTGAAGGAAACGCCGGCCCTGGTCACCGCGTCCGGTGTGGCCAACCTCACCTTCACCGATGAAGCGGCGGCGGCCAACGCCCTGATTCCGGAAATCCAGAAGCAGGGCGTCAACGCCATCGTGGTGCTGATCCACCAGGGCCTGTTCACCAGCGTCGGCTTCGACGACAAGAGCTGCGCCGGCGCCAATGGCGATCTGCTGTCGATCCTCGACAAGCTCGACCCGTCGATCCCGCTGGTGATCAGCGGCCACACGCACTGGTCCTACATCTGCCCGCTGGGACAGGGCGCCGCCACTTCCAAGGTGTTCTACACCAGCGCCGGCAAGTACGGCTCATACATCACCGCCCTGGACCTGACGCTCGACACCGCCAGCGGCAAGGTCACCGGCATCGCCGCCGACAACAAGCTGGTGGTCAACGACAGCGCCACCAACCCGGCGCCGACGGCGTATCCGACGCTGACGCCGGACGCGGCCATCGCCGCGCTGGTCAACCAGTACGACACCGCCTCCGCCGCACTGGTGAACAAGGTGGTCGGCACCGTCACCGCCGACTTCACCACCACGGGTGAAAGCGTCTCCTCCGGCAAGGCCGGCGAATCGCCGCTGGGCGACATCATCGCCGACTCGCAGCTGGCGGCTTCGCAGGCCGATCCGAGCCCGGCGGTGATCGCCTTCATGAACCCGGGCGGCATCCGCAACAGCCTGTTCTTCAACCCGGCCAGCGCCGGCATTCCCGCCAGCGCCGGCATCCAGAACGGGCAGATCACCTACGGCGAGACCTACAACGTGCAGCCGTTCGGCGACATCCTCACCGACCTCGACCTCACCGGCGACCAGATCTACACCCTGCTCGGTCAGCAGTGGGTGGGCCAGACCTCGCCGAAGATCCTGGAAGTGTCGAAGGGCTTCACCTACACCTGGGACAACAGCAAGGCCGACGGCACCAACAAGGTGGTGGACGGCAGCGTCAAGCTCAACGGCGTGGCCATCGACAAGACCAAGACCTACCGCGTCGAAGCCAACAACTTCATCGCCGGCGGCGGCGACGGCTTCACCATCATGACCCAGGGCAAGAACCTCTACACCGGTCCGGTCGACGTCGATGCCTTCGTCGCCTATATCAAGGCCAACTCGCCGCTGACCCCGGCCGCGCCGAACCGCATCACGCGCCTGAACTGAGCCGCTTCAACGCAGCGATTGAACGCCCGCCCCGCGCGGGCGTTTTTTTGCCTGCGATGCGGCGGGTGAGCGCACCCTAGCTGGAGATTCCACGCCGCTCCCGCATCATGATTTCCAGGCAGAACTCGACGAAGGTCCGCACCTTCGCCGCGCGATGCAGCCGCGAGGGGTAGATCGCATACAGCGGAAAGCGCTCGTCCGCCCATTCCGGAAACAGCTCGACCAGGCGACCGCTTTCGAGCAGATGCTCGCAGCCCAGCTCCAGGATCTGTGCGATGCCCGCACCGGCTTCGCAGGCGCCGAGCAGCGTGCCCGAATCCGAGACCAGCAGGCGCCCCTTGACCCGCAGCGGCAGCACCTCTTTCTTGCGCTGTACTTCCCAGTCATACGGCCTTGCATGGGCCGCATCGTAGAAGTCGATGCATGCGTGTGTTTCAATGTCCCTGGGATGCCGTGGCCGTCCATGGGCCTTGATGTAGCCGGGAGAAGCCACCGTGATCACCCGCGTCTCCACCAGTTTGCGGGCGACGAACGAGCCCACCGGCGGTTCGCCGAAACGCAGGGCCAGGTCGAAGCCGTCGGCGACCAGATCGCCCACCGAGTCGCGCATGATCAGCTCGAGCGAAACCTCCGGGTAGCGGGCCAGGAACGCCGCGAGGTGACCCGACAGGATGATGCGCGAGAAGAACGGATCGATGTTGACCCGCAGCCGTCCCCGCACCGTGCTGGTGGAACCGGAGGCCTCGATGGCCGCCTCCTCGATGCCGGCGAGATGCGGCCCCACCTGCTCGTAGAAACGCCGCCCCTCGTCGGTCAGCGACAGCGAGCGCGTGGTTCGCGCCAGCAGCCTGGCGCCCACGCGTTGCTCCAGGCGCGCCAGCGCGCGGCTCACGCCGGACGGCGACAGCCCCAGCGCCTCGGCCGCCCGCGCGATGGTGCCCGCCTCGACCACGGCCATCAGCACCGTCACCCCGGACAACAGCTTGCCGTCGAAAGCCATGTCCCCTCCGGACCATTACTGAGTTTAAATCATTACTGCATATACATAAGCGCTATTGAAGCATGAATGACCGGATGGGATATTGCCACCCACTTCGCCGCCGGGCGGATCGCCACGAACACCAAGAGAGCAATGCCCATGTACGTAATCACTGGAATCACCGGACAAGTCGGGGCCGCGGTCGCCCGCGGCCTGCTTTCAGCCCACCAGCCGGTCCGCGCCGTGGTGCGCGACCGCGCCAAAGGCGCGGCCTGGGCGCAGCTCGGCTGCGACCTCGCCGTCGCCGATCTCACCGATGTGGACGCCCTCACCGCGGCCTTCGAGGGAGCGGAAGGCGTCTTCGCCATGCTGCCGCCGGTGTTCGATCCGGCGCCGGGATTTCCCGAAGCGGTGCGTTTCATCGAGGCCCTGCACGCGGCGCTGGTCCGCGCCAAACCCAGGAAGATCGTGGTCCTGTCGACCGTCGGCGCCGACGCGCCGCAACCGAACCTGCTCAATGCGCTGGGCCTGCTGGAGCGGGCGCTTTCCGATCTGCCGCAGCCGGTCACCTTCCTGCGCGCGGCCTGGTTCATGGAAAACGCCGCCTGGGATATCGCCTCGGCCAGGAGCGGCGTGATCCAGAGCTACCTGCAGCCACTCGACCGTCCCATCCCGATGATCTCGACGGATGACGTCGGCCGCACCGCCGCCACGCTGCTGCAGGACCGTTGGGAAGGCCGCCGCGTAGTCGAGCTGGAAGCCGCGCAGCGCGTCTCGCCGAACCTCCTCGCGGCGGCGTTCGCCAAGGCGCTCGGCCACCCGGTGCGGGCGGAAGCCGTGCCGCGCGAGCAGTGGGAATCCATCTTCCGCGGCCAGGGCATGCGGAACCCAGCGCCGCGCATGCAGATGATCGACGGCTTCAGCGCCGGCTGGATCGACTTCAAGGATCGCGGCGCGCACGCCCGCAAGGGCGCCATCGGCATCGACCAGGCCATCGCCACCCTGATCCAGCGGGAGCGCGGCTGATCGATGCGGGCCGGCCGGTGCCCTGAGCGCCGGCCGTCTCCGCTCAGTCGTGCGGCTTGACGATCACCGTGCAGGTCATGCCCGAGGCCAGCACCACGCCGTCGGGAATCTGGTCGAAGGCGATACGTACCGGTACGCGCTGCGCCAGCCGCACCCAGTTGAAGGTCGGGTTGACGTCGGCCAGCAGGCGCGGCCCGCTGGGGTTGTCGCGGTCGGTGATGCCGCGCGCCAGGCTCTCGACGTGGCCGCGCAGGATCGGGCCGCCGCTCATCAGGTGGATGCTCACCGCATCGCCCACATGCAGGCGCGGCAGCTTGGTCTCCTCGAAGTAGCCGTTGATGCGGAACGAGTGGCTGTCGATCACCGCCAGCAGCGCCCGGCCGGCGGTGGCGTAGTCGCCGGGATGCACGTCGAGGTTGGTGACGTAGCCGTCCACCGGCGCCAGCACCTCGGTCCGCTGCAGGTTCAGCGCCGCCGTGTCGCGCGCCGCCTGCGCTTCCTGGTACAGCGCCGCCGCGGCACTGGCCGAGGAAGCGGAGGATTCCTGGCTTTCGCTCGACACCACCACGCCGGAGAGGGTGGCGCGCCGCGCCGCTTCGCGGCGCTTCAGGTCGTAGTCGGCCTTGCGTGCGTCCACCGCGGCGTTGGCCTGGACCAGGGCGATGCGGTAGCGCTCGGCGTCGATGTGGAACAGCACATCGCCCTTGTGCACCAGCTGGTTCTCCAGCACCGGCACGTCCACCACGATGCCGGAGACGTCCGGCGCCACGCTGATCACGTCGGCGCGGATGCGGCCGTCGCGCGTCCAGGGCGAGTACATGTAGTGCCGCCACAGCGCGATCGCCACCAGTGCGGCGATGGTGAAGATGGCGGCGGTCAGTACGTAGCGCAGCAGGGATTTCGCGTTCATCGGAAGTCTCGGAATGACAGCTTGGGAGTGCGGTTAATAGAGGAACAGGCCCATCGCGCCGAACAGGCAGACGAACAGGCTGAAGCGGAACAGGGACGGGTGCCACACGTGGGCATAGAAGCCGAGCCGCCCCAGCACCGAGTCGAGCAGCCATTGCAGGCCGAAGGCCAGCAGGAACATCGGCAGCAGGGTCGGCATGAAGAAGCCGAACAGTTCGATCTCACGCGGCATGGGAAGCTCCGGGTGCGGCAATGGCTGGGTTCTCGACCGCCGATAGCGCGCGGAAGGTTTCGTCGTCGAGCAGCAGGGTGCGAAGCAGGTGCAGGCCGACGCGCCCGCGCCTGAGGCCAGTGCGCTCGGCCGTGTCGATGCCCTCGGCCTGCATTGCCGTTTCAATCCGGTCGGTGGCGCGGGTCACGCCTTCCAGCGCCTGTCGCCGCAGCTGCTCCGACGGCTTTTCGAACAGCCGCGCCAGGCCGCGTATGCAGGCATTCAACGCGGCACGGCTGCCCACCGAGAGCGTGCCGATGGCCGCGGCCTCGCGCAGGTCGATGATGGCGTGGCCGGTTTCCAGCACCGAGAGGGTGCGGCCGAGCAGTTGCCGGTCCTCGCCGCCGACGCGGTCGGCGCCGGCCAGCAACTGGCCGAGCAGGTCGCGCGTGCTGTTCTCGAAGCGGTGGCGCAGGCCGCCCAGCCCGCCGAAACATGCCATCAGCACCTGCCGGCGCAGGCTGCGCACCAGGTGCCGGCGCAGGCGGCGGCTGTCGACCGGCACCAGCAGGGCGAATACCAGGGCGGCGACGCTGGCGCCGAGCAGCGAGGCGAAGCCGTCATTGAGTATCGGCAACGGGTCGAAGCGCGTCACGTTTTCCACGCCGATGATGTTGCCGAACATGATGCTGTAGCCGACTCCGATGCCGGCGGTTTTCGGATTGGTGACCAGCTTGATGCCGACCATGATGAAAGGCGTCATGCCGGCGGCCAGGAGCAGAAAGCCGTCGAGTTGCGGCAGCACCAGCAGGCCGCAGATGAAGGCGGCGAGCAGGCCCCAGACGAAGCCGATGCTGAGGCCGCGCAGCGCCAGCACCGGCGCCGGTGCGGAGGCGAACAGGCAGCAGAAGACGCAGGCGATGGTGGCGGCGCCGGCGCCGCTGGGCCAGGCCGTGGCGATCCAGAAGGCGCTCAGCGACAGCAGCGCCACCACGGCGCGCGCGCCGCTGAGCGCGGCGGTGATCCAGTCGGCATGCGCCACGTACGGCGGCGCCGGCTTGTGCGCGCGCGTGCCCGGGCGCGCCAGCGCGACGTAGCTCACCGTGTACTCGTGCATTTCCTCGGTGAAGCGCTGCAGCAGCTCGGCGGCACTGTCGAAGTCGAGCAGCTCCGTTGCATCGGCCGTGTGTTCCAGCGCAGCGCGCGCTGCGGCGATCCGCCGCGGCAGATCGTCGCGGAAGGCCGCGATGCGCTGCACCAGCGGCGCCGCTTCGGCGGCGGTCGCCGGCATCACGCCTTCCTCCGGCATCAGCTCGATGGCCAGCGCTTCATACAACGCTGCCAATCTTTGCAGTGCGTGATGGCACTCGCGCCGCCGCAGGCGCTGCATCGTCTGGTGCAGCATGTGGATGCTGGTGGTGCTGGACATATAGCCGGCATTGAGCAGGCGCAGGCGATCGCTGCGCACCCGCGCGTCCGGACTTTCGAAATAGGCGGCATCGCGCTGCGCCTCCAGGGCGATGACGTTGGCGACGAAATGGTCGTGCGAGCGCTCCATGCTGCCGTGGTCGAGCCGGCCGCGCAGCGCGCCGGTGACGAAACCGAGGAATTCGCGGTAGCTGCCGCGGATCATCGTTACCAGTCCGGCGCCGAGCGCCTGCGGCAGCACCAGGTCGGTGACCACACCGGCGCAGAGGATGCCAAGCATCACTTCGGAGACGCGGAACACGGCGGTGTTGAAGACCGTCTCCGGGTGCAGCGCGGAAGGGAAGCCGATCAGGCAGGCGGTGTAGCCGGCGAGGACGAAGGCGTAGGCGCGGAAGTTGCGATACAGCGCCGCGCCGGCGGTGCACAGGCCCACCCACAAGGACAGCGCGGCGAGGAACAGCTCGCGCTGCTGCGCGAACAGGCCCACCAGCAGCAGGGTGGCGAGACTGCCGGCGATGGTGCCGAGCGCGCGGTAGAAGCTCTTCGCCAGCACCAGGCCGGTCTGCGGCTGGGCCACGATGAATACCGTCAACATGGAGCTGCGCGGTGAATCGAAGCCGAGGCGGAAGGCGATCCACAGCGCCAGCAGCGCGGCGAAAGTGGTCTTGGCGACGAAGATCCAGCCGGGCACTTCGCTGCCGACCCAGACGCGCCAGGCATCGCGCCAGGCCGCGCCGGACCAGCCCGCGACGGAGGGAGTGGCCGACATGTCCTACTCGTCCAGCCTGGACAGCGGCCGCCGCAACAGGCCGGTGACCTGCCGCAACTCGGCCTGGCTCAGCTGGCCGTAGACCTTGTCCAGCGCCTGCCAGATCTTCGGCTGGAACTGCTCAACCAATCGCTCGCCCTTCGGAGTCAGGCGCAACACCACGCGGCGCCGGTCCTCGACGCTGGGGTAGCGCTCGATCAGGCCCATGCGCAACAGCTCGTCGCAGATGCGGGTGACGTTGGTCGGCTTCTCGCCGGTGGCGTTGCTCAGTTCGGACGGCGTCAGCGTCTGTTCCTCCGAGCCATACATCATCATCAATGCGGTATAGGTGACGTAGTTGAGTTCGTACGGTTTCAGCACCGCGTTGCAGATATCGGTCTGCAATTTCTGCATGTGGGTGATGAGGCGCGCCAGCCGGGCGTGTTCCAGCGGATAGCCGGGCAGGCGCTGCCGCGTGATCTCGATGCGATGCTCGACGTCGCTGAAGCTGTCTTCCCGGGCGCCGGAATGCCGGCCCGGATCGTCGTCGCCGTTCATGGGTTCACCTGCTGTGTCTGCGCGGTCTGATTTGGAGCCGGCACCGTTTCCTTGAAGCCGCCGCCCAGTGCCTTCATCAGCGCCGCGTAGGTTTCCAGCTGGCGCGCCACCAGCTGCGCGCGGTTGCGCTGCTGCACCAGAAGTTCGGCCTGGGTGTTGAGCACGCTGAGGTAGTCGGTGAGGCCGGCGCGGAAGCCCTGTTGCGCCTGCTGGTCGGCGATCGTGGCCGAGGCCAGGGCGGCGTCGGTCCGTTCTAGTTGCCGGTCCAGCGAGCGCAGGCTGGTCACCTGGTCCGCCACCTCGTGCACGGCGTTGAGCACCGCGCTGTTGTAGGACTCCACGGCCACGTCATAGGCGGCGCTCTGCGCGCGCAGGTTGCCGCGCAGCCGGCCGCCCTCGAAGATCGGCAGGCTGATCGCCGGGCCGAACTCGCCGGTGGCGTTCTCGCCGGTGAACATGCGGGTGAAGCCGAAGCTGGCCACGCCGCCGGCGGCGACGAGGTTCACGTCCGGATAGAAGCGTGCCTTTGCCACCGCAATGTCCTTGCCGGCCGCTTCCACGCGCCAGCGCTGCGCCACGATGTCCGGGCGATGGCCCAGCAAGCCGGCCGGCAGGTTTGCCGGCAGCCCGGCGCCGTGCTCCAGCTTGAGCACGGGACGGGCGATACGCTCGCCGTCGCCGGGGCCCTTGCCCTGCAGCGCCGCCAGCTGGTTGCGCAGCAGGTCGGTGGACTCGTCGATGCGCTCGATCTGCGCCTGCGACTCCGGCAGCACCGTCGTCGCCTGGCTGATCTCCAGCTGCGTGCCGATGCCGGCCTTGTAGCGGCGTTTGGCGATGTCCAGCACCTTCTGCTGACGCTGCAGGTTGGCCGTGGCCACGTCGCGCAGCATGTATTGCGCGGCGAGCTGCACATAAGCTTGCGTCACCGCGCTGGCCAGGGAGAGCTGCGCGGCGCGCGCCTCCACTTCGGCGGCGTGCAGGCTGTCCAGCGCGCCTTCCATCGCAGCGCGGTCCTTGCCCCACAGATCGAGGTCGTAGGAGATCTTCAGCAGCGCGCTGTTCTCCCAGTAGGTATAGGCCTCGGGGATGTCGACGGGGAAGGCGCCGTGGGTCTGGTAAGTGCGGTCCAGCTCCACCGCGCCATCGACGCGCGGCAGGGTGCCGGCGCGGGCGATTGCGGCGAGCCCGGTGGCCTGCCCGACGCGGGCGCGGGCGCTGCGCAGGCCGGGGTTGCCGGCGATGGCCTGGGCGACCAGCTGGTTCAGTTGTGGATCGCCGTAGGCCTGCCACCAGGCCTCGGCCGGCCACGCCGCATCGGCGCGTGCCTTCAGCACCGCGCCGGGATCGAGTGCCTGCGGATCCAGCTGCCGTGATTGCGGTGCGATGCCCGAGAAATCGGCGCACGCGGCCAGCGCGAAGCTCAGTGCGGCGGTGATGGCGTGGCGAAATTTCATACGGCTATCAATATCCCATATAAAAATAATCCATTAGTGAAATATTAAAACGACTGCCTGAAAAAAGCAATCCGGGGAATGGGTCGGAATCCCGCGGCGGCGCCAGCCCTGATCAGCCTCCTTCCGCCAACACGGCTGGAGCGGCGTCGTCCGTCAGGACGACGCGCGTTCTCCGTTGACGGTGCGATGGTGCAAGCTTCGCACCGCATGCAGAGGAAGAAGACGATGAGCACCGACGCCCCGCATGGCGCCGAATGGGGGCTGCAGATCGAAGCGCCGCTGCGCCTGGCCGACCCGGATCGCCACTCCTGGGACGAGAGCGCCGACCTCGTGGTGGTCGGCCTGGGCGGCGCCGGCGTGGCCGCGGCCCTGGAAGGCGTGGAGAGGGGGCTCAAGGTGATCGCCCTCGACCGTTACGACGGCGGCGGTTCCAGCGCCGCCAACGGCGGCATCTACTACGCCGGCGGCGGCACCGCCATCCAGCGCGAGGCGGGCGAGCAGGACTCGGTGGAGGAGATGTACAAGTACCTGCACATCGAGGTCGGCGGCGTGGTCGCAGACCAGACCCTGCGCAACTTCTGCGAGGAAAGCGTGGCGACGGTGGACTGGATGCTCGGCCATGGCGTCAAGCTCAACGCCAAGGTGTGGAAGGAGAAGACCTCCTACCCGCCGCTCGATTATTTCCTCTACCACCCGGACAGTTCCTTGGCCGCGCCCTACGCGCGGCGTGCCAAGCCGGCCGCGCGCGGTCACCGCGTGTTCGTCAGCAACGGCAAGAAGGCCTGGGGCCTGGGTTTCGGCATCTATGAACCATTGCGCGACGCCGCACTCAAGCGCGGCCTGAGCTTCCACAAGTACGCCGAGGTGCGGCAACTGGCGCTGGATGCCTCCGGCCGCGTGGTCGGCGTCAAGGCCTTGCAGATTCCCGCCGGCAGCCCGGAAGCGCAGCGCTTCGGCCGCTATATCGCCCAGGCGGCCAAATGGATCGCGGCCCTGCCGCCGAGCTTCCCCCTGGCCTGGTTCACCTACGCCATCGGCAGCTGGTACCTGCGGCGCGCCCAGGCCATCGAGGCGGCGCATCGGCAGCCGCGCTGGTTCCGTGCCGCGCGCGGCGTGGTGCTGTCCGCCGGCGGCTTCATCATGAATCCCGCCATGGTCAGGCACTACGCCGAGCCGTATTCCAGCGGCCTGCCCAACGGCACCCTCGGCGACAACGGCAGCGGCCTGGTGCTCGGCGCCTCCGCCGGCGGCAAGCTCGACCTGATGAACCGCATCAGCGCCTGGCGCTTCATCAACCCGCCCAAGGCCTGGGCCCAGGGCATGATGCTCAACCAGCGCGGTGAGCGCTTCGTCAACGAAACCCTCTACGGCGCCTCGCTCGGCGACGCCATCGTCGAAAAGCAGAACGGCAAGGCCTGGATCGTGCTCGACGCGCGCCTGCGCAAGCAGGCCTTCGAACAGGCCAAGGATCCGAAGATCGTGCCGTTCCAGCGCGACGTGGCCATGCTCAACCTGATGTTCAATTGCCGCAAGGCGCCGACGCTGGATGCGCTGGCCGGCAAGATCGGCTTCGACCGTGACACCCTGCGCCGCACGGTCGACAGCTACAACACCTATGCCCGCGGTGAGCAGCCCGATCCGCTGGAGAAGCGCCCCGATGAAATGGCGCAGATCGGCGAGGGCCCGTACTACGCCATCGATGCGTCCATCGACAGCCGCTTGTTGCCGATGGCGACGATGACCGTCGGCGGATTGAAAGTGGATGAGGGGGGCGGGATGGTGCTGGATGCCGGCGGCAAGGCCATTCCCGGTTTGTATGCCGCAGGGCGTAATGCGGTGGGTATCTGCTCCAATATCTACGTCAGTGGATTGTCGTATGCGGATTGCATTTATTCGGGGCGGCGGGCGGCGCGGCATGCGGCCGCGCTCGTGACAACCGGCGCGTAATGTCCGTTCTGTCATCCTGAGATTCTATGGTTTTGGTCAAACTGCCAAGAGCACCTGAGGATTGAAGGAAGTGTGGTGTCGGTGGATGGACCAGGCGATGCGGGCGATCTTGCGAGCCAGGATGACCAGGGCGGCGGTTGTGGAGAGGCCTTTTGCGCGCTGGCGCTGGTAGAAAGGCCTCCAGGTTTTGGTTTTTGCGGCGGACATGGCGGCGTTGTAGAGCAGCCGGCGCAATTCTGCGGGGCCACGTTTGGACAGGCGCCGGCGGCCGGATTTCTGGCCGGAATCCATTGGCCGGGGATCCAGGCCGGTATAGGCCACAAAGGCATCGGCATTGC
>NZ_JONR01000029.1 GCF_000711955.1 Nevskia soli DSM 19509 | reverse complement strand
CTCGGCTCGATGCTGCTGTACTGGTACCACTACGCCGTCAACGGCAACATCATCGACGTCGAAACCAACGACGACAGCATCGGCGGCCACTTCCTGCACCTGCTGCACGGCGTCACGCCGCCGGAATCCTGGGTCAAGGCCATGCACACCAGCCTGATCCTCTACGCCGAGCACGAGTTCAACGCCAGCACCTTCACCTGCCGCGTCATCGCCGGCACCGGCTCCGACATCCACTCCGCCATCACCGGCGGCATTGGCGCGCTGCGCGGGCCCAAGCATGGCGGCGCCAACGAAGTCGCCTTCGAAATCCAGAAGCGCTACGACAACCCCGACGAAGCCGAAGCCGACATCGTCAAGCGCGTCGCCAACAAGGAAGTCGTCATCGGTTTTGGACACCCCGTTTACACCGTCAGCGATCCGCGCAACAAGGTGATCAAGGAAGTGGCGCGCAGCCTTTCCAAAGAGCAGGACAACACCAAGATGTTCGACATCGCCGAGCGGCTTGAATCGGTGATGTGGCGCGAGAAGAAGATGTTCCCCAACCTGGACTGGTTCAGCGCGGTGAGCTACCACATGATGGGGGTGCCGACGGCGATGTTCACGCCGCTGTTCGTCATCGCCCGCACCTCGGGCTGGTCGGCGCACATCATCGAGCAGCGCATCGACGGCAAGATCATCCGCCCGTCCGCCAACTACGTCGGACCGGAAGACCTGGAGTTCGTGCCGATCGAAAAGCGCAAGTGATCGCGCAGTAAGGGCGAGCCGCCCGCGGCGGTTCGATCCAGCCGGATGAACGGCCCCCATGTCACGGCATGGGGGCCGTTTTTTTGCGGCGCGGGACGCACCGCGCGTCCGCGGTGCAGACGCTTTTTCAGGCGGCTCACCGGACGTTCCACCAGCAGGTAGGCGAGGGTGCCGCAGGCCAGCGCCGCGAGTATGTTCTGCGGCCATGCAGTCCAGAACCAATGCGCCTGATAGGTGTTCGGCTCGCCGAGAAACAACTGCTGCCAGAGATAGATGCTGTAGGAAGCCAGGCCCAGCCAGCGCAAAGGCGCCCACGACAGCGCGGGGCGCAACAGGCCGTCCTCCATCACGGTTTCCGCCACCAGGACAAAGGCGGCCAGCGGCAGCAATGCCGCCTGCAGGGCCGTGCCGAATGCAAGGTAGTGGCCGTCGCGCTTGTAACAGGCCGCCGCGAGCGCACCCAGCGGGAACAACCACAGGGCCGCGCGACGCAGGCCCAGCCGCAGGCGCAATTCGCCGAACAGCCGCTGCCGGGTGTGCAGCAGCACCGCGAGCAGGCAGCCCGCGGCGAGGTAGGGAATACAGGGCAGCGAGTTCGCCAGCTTCGGCGGGATCACTTCCAGTCCGGTCAGGGCCAGCAAGGGGCTGGCCAGCACCATGGCCAACAGCACGACAGCTGCGCGGCCGCTGTGCATCAGCGACAGGAACAGCAAGGGCCAGAACAGGTAGAACTGTTCCTCCATCGACAGGCTCCAGAAATGGCCGAAGAACCAGTCGCCTTCGAGCCAGTTGAAATTCTTGGTGAAGGTGAGCGCGCCGAAAAAGGATTGCCAACGCCACACCATCAGGCCGAGACTCGCCGCCACGGCGATGCCGATACAGGCGATGGCGAAGGGCGGCAGGATGCGCAAGGCACGCCGCTTCCAGAAAGCGGACAGGCTGACGGTGCCGCTGCGCTGGCGCTCGCGCAACATCAGTAGCGTGATGATGAAGCCGCTGATGGCAAAGAACAGGTAAACGCCAAGGATGCCCAGGTCGCGGATCGGCCACAGGAAGGCCGGCGGATTGTTGCCGCGCGCGGCGTGCCCCATCAGCACGATCAGGATCGAGATCGCGCGCAGGCCGTCGAGACTGTCGATGCGTTGCGGCAGCGGGTCGGCGCGCCGCTGCGGCGCATTGGCGGCGGCATGAGGGTGCGGCTCGTGGCCGCGCATCGGACGCGCGGCATTGGCGTATGCGTGTGCCCTGGGCACACGCTGCGGGCGGGCTTCACTGCCCTTGGCGGCGGATTCCATGTATAACCGACCGCCCTGGTCCGGAAAAGTTTTCTTTTCCGCTCAGCGGTGTGGCGCACAGCAAGGGCCATGGTTGTGAATTTATCCTTCGGGCATGTGTCTGAAGCGCAGTCGCAAGAAATGCGGCAGATCACCTGGGGACCCCCGATGCCGACGATCTCGGTGCTGCACAAAACGACTTATCGCTATGCCAAGCCGGTCAGGCTGGGCCAGCACCGCATGATGTGTCGTCCACGCGACAGCCATGATCTGCGTCTGATCGACACCCGTCTCACCATCACGCCGCAGGCGCATGTGCGCTGGATGCACGATGTCTTCGCCAATTCCATCGCGGTCGCCAGCTTCGACGATGAGCCGGCGACAGAGCTGTGTTTCGAGTCCCGCTTCGACGCCGAGCACTACCCGGTCGATCCCGGCCATATCGAGATCGATCCCTACGCGAGTGTTTATCCCTTCCACTACGGCTTCGAGGAGATGCCGGACCTGGTGCGCACGGTGGAGCGCCACTATCCCGATCCGGAGCGCAGGGTCGACCAATGGGCGCGCGCGTTCCTCGGCGAAAGCCGGACCTGCGACACCATGGAACTGCTGATGAACATGAACCGCGCGATCAAGGAGCAGTTTCCTTACGCCCGCCGGGAAGAAGTGGGGACGCAGACGCCGCTGGAAACCCTGGATAAGCAATCCGGCAGTTGCCGCGACTTCGCCCTGTTCATGATGGAAGCGGTGCGCAGCCTAGGCTTCGCCGCGCGCTTCGTCTCGGGTTATCTGTACGACGAGGAACTGCTCGCCGCCGAGTCCGGAGTCGTCGGTGGCGGCGCCACGCATGCCTGGATGCAGGTGTTCCTGCCCGGCGCCGGCTGGGTCGAATTCGATCCGACCAATGCGCTGGCCGGCGGCCGGAACCTGATCCGCGTGGCGGTGGCGCGCGATGCGGCACAGGCCGCGCCCCTGACCGGCAGTTTCACCGGCGCGCCGGCGGATTTCCTCGGCATGACGGTGGAAGTGACAGTCACGGCGGGCGGTGCGCGGCAGAACCAGGTCCAGAATCAGACGCAGAACCCGCCGCAAGATCAGACACAGAACCAGTCTCGGAACCGGGCGCAGGATCAGATCCAGACACAGAACCAGAATCCCGGGCAGTCAGCACGCGCGCGGTGATTGCACATGTTCCGGCTGGAAACCCAGCCCGAGCACTCTTGCCGGAATACGTTGCAGCAGCGGTGAACGGCCCAGCAGCCGCAGCAGCCGGGGCGGGGCAGCGGATCAGCGTACTGGCTTCCGCCCTGGTTTCCAGGGCGAAAGCGGGAAACCGCCGGGCCCGGTCGGCGATGAAGTTGAGGAAATCCCACTGCGGCATGAGGGCGACGAATTTGCACTGCGTCGGCAGATGGGAAAAGTCGACGATATTGAGCAGGGTGTCGCCGATCTGCACGCCGAGCTGCCGCGCTTCCTGGTGCGGGAGCTGGAGGAAAGCTTCCAGCAAGCCCAACTCGTGCATCAGTTCCAGGGTGGAAGGGTGGATGGTGTCGCCGCGGAAATCGCGCAGGAAGTCCTGGTGTTTCTCCAGCACCAATACCGGTACGCCGGCCCGGGCCAGCAGAAAGCCCAACATCAGGCCGGCGGGACCGCCGCCGCCGGCGCAGCAGCGGACTTCGATGGATCGCATGGCCTAGCTTGATCCTGTCCGCTCCATTTCAGAAAAATCCTTTTTAATCAGGATCTTGCGATTTTCCGGTGAACGCCCCTGAAGAGGGCGGCCGAATCCAGGACCCCGATAAAGCGGAATAAGCTTATGCCTTTTCTGGAATTAGAAGCGTTGACCATTGTTCGCCTGCATAAGCGAATTTACACTCGCACCCCGCAAATTGTTGCACCGCATGAATGCGGAAGGCTGAACAAGTGTTCGATGCAGCCCCCCAGGGCAATATGCCCGCTGGACCGAGCGCCGCCGTAGTGGACGAGGCGCAACTGCTTGCGCTCAACGAGAAGTACCTGCCGCTAGGCTTCGAAGAGCGCATCCGGACCCTGTACCAGGATTTCGCGCCGGAGAAAGTGCTGGTCACCTCGTCCTTCGCCGCCACTTCCGCCTATTTCCTGCACATCATCTCGCGCATGCGGCCGCAGCAGGTGATCCACTTCATCGACACCGGCTACCACTTCCCGGAAACGCTGGAATACCGGCGCTACCTCGTCGAACTGTTCAAGCTGACGGTGGAAGACGTGCGCGCCGAGGACTGGCAGCACCAGTTCACCGTCGACGACAAGACCCATGAACGCGATCCGGACTATTGCTGCGCGGTCAACAAGATCCAGCCGCTTGAAGCGGTCAAGCTGAATTTCCACGTGTGGGTCTCCAGCCTGATGCGCTGGCAGACCGATCATCGCGCCGGCTTGCCGGTGTTCGAGTTGCGCCGCGGCATTCTCAAGTTCAATCCGATGATCGACGTCACGCGGGAAGAGCGCGATCTTTACATCCGCGAGCATCAGCTGCCGTTCCACCCCATGGTGGCGCGCGGCTATTCCTCCATCGGCTGCACCCATTGCACCGTGGCCGGCGACGGCCGCACCGGACGCTGGGTCGGCAAGCCCAAGACCGAATGCGGTTTGCATCTCTGAAAAGGTGTTTGCAGCCGTGTAACGGTCGGGATTCGCTTGTTTCGGGGTGGTTCACGGTTCGGCGCCGCATGCGTCACCGTATGGCAGCAGCGCAGGCGGAAACAGCTTAAAATCCGCGTCCTCTGCAGTCTTCCCACCCAAGGCCGATCCCCCGACCGATGACCAAGACCTCCTTCCCCAAAGAGGACCTCAAAGTCCTGCTGCTCGAAGGCGTGAGCCAGACCGCGGTGCGCTGCTTCCGCGACGCCGGCTACAGCAACATCGAGTACCACGAGAAGTCTCTGCCCGAAGCGCAGCTGGCCAAGGCGGTGGCGGAAGCGCACATCGTCGGCATCCGCTCGCGCAGCCAGCTGACTGCCGAGATGTTCAACAGCTCGCGGCGCCTGTTCGCGGTGGGCTGCTTCTGCATCGGCACCAACCAGGTCGACCTCGACGCCGCGCAGCTGCGCGGCGTGCCGGTGTTCAACGCGCCGTATTCCAACACGCGCAGCGTGGCCGAACTGGTCGTGGCCGAGGCCATACTGCTGATGCGCCGCATTCCCGAAAAGAACATGGAATGCCATCGCGGCGGCTGGTCCAAGTCGGCCAGTGGCAGCTTCGAGGTACGCGGCAAGACGCTTGGCATCGTCGGCTACGGCCATATCGGCACCCAGGTCGGCGTGCTGGCGGAAAGCCTCGGCATGCGCGTCCTCTACAGCGACATCGAGACCAAGCTGGCCCTGGGCAACGCCATGCCCGCCGCCAGCCTCAACGACCTGCTGGAACGTTCCGACATCGTCAGCCTGCACGTGCCGGAAACGCCCGAGACCAAGAACATGTTCGGCGCGGCCGAGATCGCCCGCATGAAGAAAGGTGCGGTCCTGATCAATGCTTCGCGCGGCACCGTGGTCGATATCGACGCCCTGGCCGAAGGCCTGCGCAGCAAGCACATCGGCGGCGCGGCGGTGGACGTGTTCCCGGTGGAGCCCAAGGCCAACGACGAGCGCTTCGTCTCGCCCCTGGTCGGCATGGACAACGTCATCCTGACGCCGCACGTCGGCGGCAGCACGCTGGAAGCGCAGGAGAACATCGGCCTGGAAGTGGCGGCCAAGCTGGTGCGCTACAGCGACAACGGCTCCACGCTCTCCGCTGTGAATTTCCCCGAGGTGTCGCTGCCCGGCCATACCGGCAGCCGGCGCCTGCTGCACATCCACCACAATGTGCCGGGCGTGCTGTCGCGCATCAACGAAGCCTTCTCCAAGAGCGGCGCCAACATCGACGCGCAGTTCCTGCAGACCAGCGGCAAGGTCGGCTACGTGGTGATCGACGTCACCGCCTCGGAGGAACAGGCCGAGATCATCAAGGACGATCTCGCCGCGATTCCGGGCACGGTGCGCACTCGCCTGCTGTACTGACCCGCGGCGGTCACTGACTCGAAAGTATTATTGAAGAATGCCGCGTCCCGCGTTCAGACTCGGCGAACGAAACTCGTTTTGCAGGCTGTGCACCGGAGAAGCAAGGCATGAACAGTAAGGAAGCCCTGAAGAAAGCCGCCCTGGATTACCACGAGTTTCCGACGCCCGGAAAGCTGTCGATCACCGCGACCAAGCAGCTGGTCAACCAGAGCGACCTGGCCCTGGCGTACTCGCCCGGCGTCGCCTTCGCCTGCGAAGCCATTGTCGAGGACCCGCTCAACGTCTACCGCTACACCGCGCGCGGCAACCTGGTCGGCGTCATCAGCAACGGTACCGCCGTGCTGGGCCTGGGCGCCATCGGTCCGCTGGCGGCCAAGCCGGTGATGGAAGGCAAGGCGGTCCTGTTCAAGAAGTTCGCCGGCATCGACGTCTTCGACATCGAGATCGATCAGCGCGACCCGGACAAGCTGGTCGAGGTCATCGCCGCGCTGGAGCCGACCTTCGGCGCCATCAACCTGGAAGACATCAAGGCCCCCGAATGCTTCGTCGTCGAGCGCAAGCTGCGCGAGCGCATGAAGATCCCGGTGTTCCACGACGACCAGCACGGCACCGCCATCATCGTCGGCGCAGCCTTCTACAACGGCCTGCAGGTGGTCGAGAAGGACATCAAGAAGATCAAGCTGGTGGTCAGCGGTGCGGGGGCCGCGGCGCTGGCCTGCGTCGACCTGCTGCTGGATCTCGGCCTGCCGATCGAAAACGTCTGGCTCACCGACCTGGCCGGCGTGGTCTACAAGGGCCGCAAGGAGTTGATGGACCCGGACAAGGAGCGTTTCGCCCAGCCGACGGAGGCCCGCAAGCTGGCCGACGTCATCGAAGGCGCCGATGTATTCCTCGGCCTCTCCGCTGGTGGCGTGCTCAAGCCGGAAATGGTCAAGGTGATGGCGGCGCGCCCCCTGATTCTGGCCCTGGCCAATCCCACGCCGGAAATCCTGCCGGAGGAAGTCAAGGCGGTGCGCAATGACGCGGTCATCGCCACCGGCCGCAGCGACTACCCCAACCAGGTCAACAACGTCCTCTGCTTCCCCTTCATTTTCAGGGGCGCGCTGGATGTCGGCGCCACCACCATCACCCGCGAGATGGAGATCGCTACCGTCCACGCCATTGCCGAACTGGCGCGGCAGGAGCAGAGTGATATCGTGGCGGCCGCCTACGGCGGCATCGAGGACCTGGCCTTCGGTCCCGAATACATCATTCCCAAGCCTTTCGATCCGCGCCTGATCGTCAAGATCGCGCCCGCCGTGGCCAAGGCCGCGATGGAGTCGGGCGTGGCCCAGCGCCCCATCGAAGACCTCGATGCCTACGCCCAGCGCCTGCTGCAGTTCGTCTATCACAGCGGCACCCTGATGCAGCCGATCTTCGCCGCCGCCCGCAAGGCCTCGCCGGAACGCAGCCGCATCGTCTACGCCGAAGGCGAGGATGAGCGCGTCCTGCGCGCGGTGCAGATCGCGGTGGACGAGAAACTGGCCCGGCCGATCCTGGTCGGCCGCCCGGCCGTGATCGAGCGCGCCATCAAGCGCCACGGCCTGCGCCTGCGCGCCGGCGAGCATTACACCGTGGTCAACACCGAGAACGACCCGCGCTACCGCGAGTACTGGCAGAACTACCACCAGATCACCCAGCGCAAGGGCATCACGCCGCAATACGCCAAGCTGGAGATGCGCCGCCGCACCACGCTCATCGCCGCCATGCTGCTGAAGAAGGGCGAGGCCGACGGCATGATCTGCGGCACCATCAGCACCACCGGCCGGCATTTGCACTACATCGACGAAGTCATCGGCAAGTGCCCCAATACCAACGTCTACGGCGCCATGAACGGCCTGATCCTGCCGGGACGACAGGTATTCATCGTCGATACCCACGTCAACCTCGATCCCAGCGCAGAAGAACTGGCGGAGATCACCCAGTTGGCGGCGGAACAGCTCCGCTCCTTCGGCTTGACGCCCAAGGTGGCCTTGCTGTCGCATTCCAACTTCGGCAGCAGCAATGCGCCTTCCGCCCAGAAGATGCGCCAGACCCTGGCGCTGCTCCGGGAGCGGATGCCGAACCTGGAAGTGGACGGTGAAATGCACGGCGACTGCGCCCTGGACGAAGCGGCGCGCAAGGCCATCCTGCCGGACAGCACCCTGCACGGCAGCGCCAACCTGCTGGTCTGCCCCAACCTGGACAGCGCCAACATCGCCTACAACCTGCTCAAATCGGCGGCCGGGCATAACGTGGCGATTGGCCCGATCCTGCTGGGTTGCAAGGCGCCGGTGCATATCCTCACCGCCTCCGCCACCGTGCGCCGGATCGTCAACATGACGGCGGTTACTGTCGTCGAGGCCAATAAGGCAGCCGCTGCCGCTGCCTGACGGCGGGGCTTCACAGCATTGACATCCTCCAGGCGGGGATGACAGGGCAGGTGTCCGGGTTGCTCCGGGCGCCCAAGCGGCGCCATCCCTGTCCGGCGAATGCCTTTTTCTTGGTACACACAGGCGCGCAGCCTCCGATTTGACAGGTTGAGTGACGAATGTTGAAAATCGTCAGATGCGCAGCGCCGCCCGTACCCAGCCCGAAACCCGTGACCGCATCCTGCAGGAGGCGGAGCGTGTGTTCCGTGCCTATGGCTACGCCAAGACCACGGTGGCGGAGATCGCCAAGGCCTGCGGCATGTCCCCGGCCAATGTCTACCGCTTCTTCGAAAGCAAGGCCACGATCAACGAGGCGCTGACCGAGGTGATGCTGAAGCGCCAGGAAGATCTCGCCCTGGGCATTGCCGCCGAGAAACGGCCTGCCGCGCAACGGCTGAAGAAGCTGATCGTCGAGATGCACCGTTTCACCTGCGAGCAATACCTCAACGAGTCGCGCGTGCACGAGATCGTGCTCAAGGCGATGGACGAGCAGTGGAGCGTGATCGACGCGCACATCGAGCGCATGCGCCTGCTTTACCGCGCGGTGATCGACGATGGCGTCCGCAGCGGCGAATTTCAGGGCAAGAACATCGAAGCCCGGGGCACTTGTGTCTTCAATGCCATCTTGCCGTTCTGCCATCCGCAGCTGGTCGCGGAGAAATTCGCCGAGGACAAGGGCGAACAGGCGGAGCTGATGGCCGATTTCCTGCTCGAAGCCCTCCGGGTCAAAAAGCCCTAACTCTTTTGCTCATTTCAACAGTCCAGACACGGATGCCTGGCAGCTTGGACAGGAAGTCCGTACTAACGAAAGCGAAAATATGTCAGAAGTCAGGAAGGAGTCGGATATGAAACTGCACCACGGCTTGGCGGTCATCGCGATTCCCCTCCTGCTCGCCCTGGCTGGCTGTGGCAAGCCGCCGGCCAAGCCCGAGGACATCCGCCCGGTGCGCAGCATCGTGGTCAACCTGGGCAGCGTCGATTCCGGCAACACCTACGCCGGTGAAGTGCGGCCGCGTTACGAATCCGACCTGGGTTTTCGCGTCGCCGGCAAGATCCTCAATCGCTCGATCAACGTTGGCGACGTGGTCAGGTCCGGCCAGGTGCTGGCCAGGCTGGATGCGCAGGACCTGGCCCTGAGCGAAGCCAGCGGGCGCGCCCAGGTGGCGGCACTGGATGCGCAGCTTGCTGTGGCCAAGTCGGATTACGAGCGCAACAAGAAACTGTTCGACGAAGGCGTGATCGGCGCTGCGGGGATCGACCACTACCAATCCACCTACCAGGCGGCGCAGGCGCAAGCGGAAGCCGCGCGGGCGCAGCTGCGCGCCACCAGCAATCAGACCGGCTATGCCGAATTGCGGGCGGATCACGACGGCATCATCACCGCGGTAATGGCCGAGCCGGGGCAGGTGGTCTCGGCGGGGCAGACGGTGGTGCGGCTGGCACACTCCGGCGAGATCGAGGTCGCCTCCAATGTGCCGGAGGATCAGATCGGCCGGGTACGCGCGGGGATGCCGGTGCAGGTTTCCCTGTGGGCCAGCAGCGGCTTGCAGATCCCGGGCACCATCCGCGAGCTGGCTTCCAGCGCCGACCCCGCGACCCGCACCTACACCCTGCGCGTCTCGGTGCCGCAGCCGCCGCCGGAGATGAAGCTGGGCATGACCGCCAGCGTGCGCATTCCCCTGACCGGCGTGCCCAAGCTGATCCATGTACCGCTGGGCGCGCTGATCGAGCAGCAGGGTCACAAGGGCGTATGGGTGTTCAACCCCGCCTCGCAGCAAGTCGAGTTCCATCCCATCGCCATCGCTGGTGTGGTCGGCAACGAATTCCTGGTTGCCGACGGCCTCAAGGACGGCGATGTGGTGATCACCGCCGGTGCGCCGCTGCTGCAGGCCGGGCAGAAGGTGAAGCTGATGCCGCGCGATGCGCTCGCCGCAAGCTGAGGCACTTCGATGAAACCAGGGGAGGAGGGCGGTTTCAACCTGTCGCGCTGGGCGATCGAGCACGTCTCGTTCACCCGTTTCCTGATCGTGCTGCTGGTGGTCAGCGGCGTAATCGCCTATGCCAACCTGGGGCAGCGTGAGGATCCTACCTTCACCTTCCGCCTGATGGTGGTGAGCGCCTACTGGCCCGGCGCCACGGCCAGGGAAATGGAGCAACAGGTCACCGACAAGCTGGAGGAGAAGCTCGCCGAGACACCCTGGCTGGATTACACCCAGAGCTATTCCAAGCCGGGCGAGGCGCAGGTCTTCGTGGTGCTGCGCGAGGATACGCCGCCGAAAGAGGTGAAAGGCTCTTGGTACCAGGTGCGCAAGAAGATCGGCGATATCCAGGCCAACCTGCCCAGCGGAGTCAACGGGCCCTATTTCAACGACGAGTTCGGCGATACCTATATCGCCATGTATGCCTTCCATTCGGAAGGCTTCACCTACGCCGAACTGAAGGACTACGTCGACCAGGCGCGCAACAGCATGCAGCGCGTGCCCGGCGTGGAGAAGGTGGATCTGCTCGGCGACCAGGAGCCGAAGATCTACGTCGAGTTTTCCTACCGCAAGTTCGCCGAGCAGGGCATCACCTTCCAGCAGCTCGGCGAAGCGCTGCAGGGCCAGAACACCATCGCCCCGGCCGGCCAGCTCAATACCCCGGACAAGGCGATCTACATCCGCGTCGCCGGCCATTACAACTCCATCCAGGACATCGAGGACACGCGGTTCCGCGTCAACGGCAAGAGCCTGCGCCTAGGCGACTTCGCCCGCGTCTACCGCGGCTACCAGGATCCGCCCACGATGAAGATCCGCCAGCGCGGCCGCGAAGCCATCGCGCTGGGCGTGGTGATGCAGCACGACGCCGACGTGCTGGAAGTCGGCAAGGACCTGCAGAACACCCTGGCGCAGCTGCACAGCACCTTCCCGGTGGGCATCGAAGTGGCGCAGATCACCGATCAGCCGGCGGTGGTGCATGTGGCGGTGGGCGAGTTCCTGCGCTCGCTTACCGAAGCGGTGATCATCGTGCTGGTGGTCAGCTTCTTCAGCCTCGGCCTGCGCACCGGCATGGTGGTGGCGCTGACCATACCGCTGGTGCTGGGCGTGACTTTCGTGGCCATGAAGTACGCCGGCATTGAGCTGCAGAAGATCTCGCTCGGCGCGCTGGTGCTGGCACTGGGCCTGCTGGTCGACGACGCCATGATCTCGGTGGAGATGATGGCGCGCAAGCTGGAGGAGGGCTACGACAAGCTCAAGGCCGCTTCCTACGCCTATACCTCCACCGCTTTCCCGATGCTCACCGGCACGCTCATCACCGCCGCCGGCTTCCTGCCGGTGGGCCTGGCCAAGTCCTCGGCGGGCGAATACACCTTCTCGATCTTCGCCGTGGTCGGCATGGCGCTGCTGATCTCCTGGTTCGCCTCGGTCTATTTCACGCCCTTCATCGGCCACTGGCTGCTCAAGGCGCATCCGCAGGAGCCGCATGCACTGTTCCAGTCGCCGTTCTATCGCCGCCTGCGTGGCGTCATCGACTGGTGCGTGGAGCATCGCTGGAAGGTGATCGTGGTCACAGCCCTGGCTTTTGCCTTGAGCGTGTTCAGCTTCCGCTTCATCCCGCAGCAGTTCTTTCCGGACTCCACCCGGCTGGAGATCATGGCCGACCTGTGGCTGCCGGAGGGCTCGAGCTATGCCGCCACCGAGGATGTGGCGAAACGCATGGAAGCGAAGCTGGCGCAGGATCCGGATGTGGCGGATTACGTCGCCTATGTCGGCTCCGGCAGCCCGCGTTTCTACCTGCCGCTGGACCAGCAGCTGCGCAACACCAATCTCACCGAGTTCATGATCGTCAGCCGAGACATCAAAGCGCGCGAGCGCCTGCGGCTGAAGCTGCGGCAGTGGCGGGATGAAGGTTTCCCGGAAATACGGATGCGCATCGACCGCCTGCCCAATGGTCCCCCGGTGGGCTGGCCGGTGCAGTTCCGCGTCATGGGGCCCGATCCCGAAGCCGTGCGCGGCTATGCCGAGCAGGCCAAGCAGGTGGTGCGGGCCAATCCCTACGCGATCAACGTGCACGACAACTGGCACGAGAAGATCCTGACCCTGCACGACGAACTGGACCAGGAGAAGCTGCGCGTGCTCGGCATCACCAGCGAGCAGGTGCGCAATGCCGGTCAGACCATACTTTCCGGCACGCAGATCGGCACCTACCGCGAGAACAACCGCAACATCGCCGTGGTGGCGCGCCAACCGCTGGACGAACGCGACCGCCTCGGCGATCTGCGCGATTCCTACATGCCGACCATCAGCGGCCAGTCGGTGCCGTTCTCGCAGTTCGGCCAGGCCAAGGCGGTGTTCGAGGACGGCGTGGTGTGGCGCCGCAACCGCGAGCCCGCCATCACCATCGAGGCCGAGGCGGTCGACGGCATGCAGGCGCCGGACGTGACCAACATGATCTACACCGCCCTGGCGCCGCTGCGGGCGAGCCTGCCGAGCGGCTACAGCATCCAGATTTCCGGCGCGCTGGAGCAGAACAAGATCGCCAACGATTCGATCAACGCGCAGATGCCGAAAATGGCGGTGTTGATCCTGTTGCTGCTGATGATCCAGTTGCAGCACTTTGGCCGTACCGTGCTGGTGTTGCTCACCGCGCCCCTGGGCATCATCGGTGCCGCGCTGGCGCTGCTGGTGACGCAGGCGCCGTTCGGCTTCGTCTCCCTGCTCGGCGTCATCGCCCTGGGCGGCATGATCATGCGCAACTCGGTGATCCTGGTCGACCAGATCCGCCAGGACGTGGCCGAAGGCCACGACGAATGGACCGCCATCGTCGAATCCGCCGTGCGCCGCTTCCGCCCGATCTGGCTTACCGCCGCCGCGGCGGTGCTGGCGATGGTGCCGCTATCGCGCAGCGTGTTCTTCGGGCCCATGGCCATCGCCCTGATGGGGGGCCTGATCGCCGCCACGCTGCTCACGCTGACCTTCCTGCCGGCGCTGTACGCGGCCTGGTTCCGGGTCAAGCGGCCGGATACCGCACCTGCCCGGTAAGCGTGGAAACAGGTGGTGTTGCCGCCCTGCTTCATCTCCACGGCGTCGCGGCGCGGCATCATCGGCGGCAGGGCAGGCCGTGACCCGCCCTGTTCGAATTAGCGTCCAGCCTGAGCGGTGCGCAGTGGCTTGATGAACAGCCAGTACACAGGCACGGTCAGTGCGACCGTGGCGGCCGACAGGATCAGCAGGCCGCCATCCGATTCGACGATGACCCAGATGCAGACCAGCAGCGCCGCAACGGCCAGTATCCGGTAGCGCACGAACACCCAGGTGTGCGGCCAGGGGGAGGGGCCAGGCCGGTCCAGCCGCCACAGGGCGATGCAGGAATAGACGTAGGCCAGCAGGCAGAAAATGGTCGAGACCTCGATCAGCTTGCCGAACTGTTCGCCGATGGTCGGCGACATGGTGGCGAACACCACCGCGCTCATCACCGCCGCCATCAGCAGCAGGGCGGGCACCGGGATGCCATGGCGGTCGGCCCGGCCGAACACCGCCGGAAACAGGCCGCGGTCGGCACCGGCCTTGCCGGTCTGCGCGGTGAGCAGGATCCAGCCGCCGAGGGTGCCGATGGTCTTGACCAGGGCCATCACCGCGACGAAAGCCCCGGCCGCCGGACCGAGCACCAGCTTCGCCGCGTCGGCGAAGGGTGCGGTGGAGGAGGCCAGCATCGCCGCCGGGATCAGGCCCATCACCACACTGCAGGAGGTGACGTAAACCGCCGCCGCGATCAGCACGCCGCCGATGGTGGCGATCGGCACATTGCGGCCCGGATTCTCCACCACGGCCGCCGCCACCGAGGCGCTTTCCAGCCCGGTGAAGGCCCAGAACACCAGCACCAGGGAATTCGGCACCGCCGTCATCACCGGCTCGTGGCGCATGTTCCAGGAGGCCTTGAACAGCGTCGGATCGAAATACCACCAGCCGGCCGTGGCGATCAACAGGATCGGAATCAGGCCCAGCACGATCGCTACCGATTCGACCTGGCAGACCAGCCGCGGCCCCAGGATGTTGACCAGGGTCAGCGCCCAGATCAGTCCCACCGTGGCCGCTGCGCCGGGCACCGGCAGCGCCAGGACCGGGACGAAGCTGGCCAGGTAGCCGGTGGCGGTGACGGCAATGGCGATATTGCCGGACCAGCAGGAGATCCAGTAGATCGCCGTGGTCTGGAAGCCCATGTATGGCCCCAGCGCGTCGGCCGCGTAGGCGCAGGGGCCGCCCGCCTGCGGCGAGATGCGGCCCAGTCGGGCCAGCACCACCGCTACCAGCAGCGCACCGGCGGTGGCGATGAGCCAGCCGATGACGGTGATGCTGCCGGTACTGGCCAGCGTCGCCGGCAGCAGGAAGATGCCGGAGCCCACCATATTGCTGGCCACCAGCGCGGTGGCCAGCATCGGCCCAACCTTGCGATTGCGGATCATCAGGCTTGCGGTCTCCCCCTGGAATGCCGTGCCGCGCCGTTCTGGCTTTTACCGCTGCTGCTGGCTAGCTTACTGTACGGAGAGGCCGATCGACCGGATCGGCCGAATAGCGAGGATGCCCGATGAGCCGTTCCCTGCGTCCGGAGTCGGCGCCGCTGTCCCGGGTCGACGAGGACGCCCTGAGCCTGCCGGCCTGGATCTATCGCGACGCCGAGTTCTTCGAGGCGGAGCAACGGGCCGTGTTCCGGCCCAGCTGGCAGCTGGTTTGTCACCTCAATGATATTCCCAGGCCCGGCGACTACCACGCTCTCGAATTCCTCGGCGAATCGCTGGTGGTGGTGCGTGGTGAGGACGGCAAGGTGCGCGGCTTCCATAATGTCTGCCGCCATCGCGCCTCGCGTCTGCTCGATGGCACCAGCGGCAACTGCGGCGCGCGCATCAGCTGCCCCTACCACCGCTGGACCTATGCCCTGGACGGGCGCCTGGTGGCGGTGCCGCACCTGAAAGACTTTCCCGGTCTTGATATGCAGACTCACGGCCTGGCGCCGCTGAACCACGAGGTCTTCATGGGCTTCGTCTTCGTGCGCCTGGAATCGGGTCTGCCCGGCGTGGCCGAGATGATGGCGCCCTATGTCGACGAGCTGGCCGCCTACCGCATGGAGGAACTGGTGCCGCAGGGCCGCGTCACCCTGCGGCCGCGCGCGGTGAACTGGAAGAACGTTGCCGACAACTACTCCGACGGCCTGCACATCAACATCGCCCACCCGGGACTGACGCGCCTGTTCGGCAAGGGCTACGGCATCGAAGCGCGGCCCTGGGTGGACAAGATGTGGGGCGGCCTGCTCGATGTGCCATCCAGCAACTGGTCGGAGCGTCTTTACCAGCGCTTCCTGCCGCGGGTGGAACACCTGCCGCCGGAACGGCAGCGCCTGTGGATCTATTTCAAGCTCTGGCCCAACGTCGCCTTCGACATCTACCCGGACCAGATCGACTTCATGCAGTTCCTGCCGGTATCGCCGACCGAAACCCTGATCCGCGAAATCGCCTATGTGCATCCGGACAGCCGCCGTGAGATGCGTGCCGCGCGTTATCTCAACTGGCGCATCAACCGGCAGGTGAACCTGGAGGACAAGGCCCTGATCGAGCGCGTCCAGGCCGGCATGGCATCGAGCAGTTACAGCGTCGGTCCCCTGAGCGAGAATGAAGTCTGCCTGCGCAGCTTCGGACGGCGCATGCGCTCGCTGATTCCGCAGAGCCGATTGCATCAGGCCCCAGTCGCAGGTTGGTCGCGCTAGCACCCTGGGGCATCGAAGTTCCAGGCCCATGCCGCAATCCGTTCAGCTGCCGGCAAGGATGCGCGATATAGATTGGTCCAGCGGCATCAGGTAATCGAATGGGGCTGTAGCTCAACCGGCAGAGCGCGACAGTTCATCGTCGAGATCGGGGTTCAACTCCTTGCGGCTCCACCATTCTTCGTATGCCCTGTTGCAGCAATGAATATGACGCATGGATCAGTTGACGGTAAAACGTCCATTGATCGGATAAGCGGTGCAAATTTTTCGGTGAGTGGTAGCATTTCACCGACAAGTGGTAACGCCCGACCGACCCATGCAAAAAGTGATGACCGTCTCCAATCCAGTTGACCTGCGCGCGCGCGTGGAGATCTGGCTGGAGCGCGCACGGTTGGGTTCGAAACAGAAATTGCAGACCCTGCATGTTGTGTCCTACCGCGGACAGCAGGAACTGGACCGTCGCAGCGTGCCCTTGAAGGCGGACGGTTCCGAGGCGCTGAGCGCCAGTGCTCGGCGGGTGTGCCAGGAAGTCTGCGTCGATCTGGGCTGGCCTTCCTCCCTGTTGCATCTGGGCTGAGCCGCAGCCGGGATTGTCCGGCCTTCACGCCAGGCGGTACTGCTGCGGCATCTATGCCGCGCCGTGCAGGCTTCCGGAAAATCCGTAGCGGCCGCGGCCGCGTCCATCATAGTTTGCAGGTGAGCCCTGCAAGGCTTGCAACATTCTGCGCGCCCGCGCGGAACGTGTTTCGAGCAGGGCGTCGTTGGTTCGCGTTTCCTGCACGCAGCGCAGCAACACGTCCTGCAATTCCTGCCGCTGTTCAGCGGATACGCCGGTGGTGCCGGATTGTTTGATTGCCATGAGCAGTCCGCCCAGGCGCGTGAGCGCCTGCGCCTTCTCCCGGCAGACCAGGGACAGCCGCTCGTGATCCATCAGCTGCAGGGCTGCGCGTTCCTGCTCCAGCAGGGCGAGCAGGTTATGGGCGTCCGCGATATGCGCCTCGACCGGGCGATTGCCCGGCACCGCCATCGGCGCAGCCTCGAAGCGTTTCATCAGCCGCCCAGTTCCCAATCCATGCGCGACAGCTTCGCGGCGATGGACTTGGCATTGATCTGGTAGGTTCCGGAAGCGATGGCGCTGCGTGTCGCATTGATGCGCTTGGTGTCGACCTCCGGCGTTTCCGACGCCGCGATGGCCAACTGCTGCAGACGCACGGCGTTGCCGGTGAGACTGACCTTGTCGACCGGTGCGGGCGCTGCGCTGCTGGCAACGGCGGTGCCGGCGCCCTTGTCGGCGGCGGCCTTGGTCGCGGCGCCAAGGTTGATGGCGGCCGGGTTCAGCGAGTCGATTTTCGAAGTCATGGCTAGGGGTGCCGCGCCCAAATTGGGAGATCGCTGAAGATAGCGGCAGCTCGGGTGGAAACTTTAGTGGTTTTTTTCTACAAGCCGACTTCGACCGTATCGGTGTCGCGCACCACTCCTTCGACGATGCGGTGCGAATCCAGGTTTTCGGCGCGGATGCGGTCGCCGCTGGCGCCGTCGGCCAGTGCCTTGCCGTCCGCCCGCACCACGAAGCCGCCTGACTGGCTGAGCAAGGTGACCTGCTGCCCGCGGCGGATGCTGGCGGGATTGACCAGGGCGTCCGGCGTCAGCGCTGCGCCGGCCGCAACCGGACGGCGCAGCAGCTTGCCGACCGCCTGGTCGGGGCTATTCAAATACCCGTAGGCAAGGGCGGCGACATCGCGCTCCTGCACGGTAAGTGCATCCGCCGGTACCGGCATGCCGGGGGCGAGGCTGCGGGTCAGTACCACCACCTTGCGGTGCTCGGTGGCGCGCACCGGCACGTAGACAGTCCACACGGCGGGCCCGGCGCAATGCACCGCCACCGACCAGGCGTTGCCGGCATTAGGCGCCGGCGCCGAGGCTTCCAGCGGCTTGCCGCAGGCCGGCATGCGCAGGCGCGCATCCAGCGGCGTGGCTGTGGCCTGCGCGCCGGTGCCGAGGCGGCCGCCGACGTAGTCCTGCGCCGCTGCACGGATCTGGTCGAGGGATTCCGGCATGGCGGCATCCGCCGCGGCTGTGACACACAGCAGGCAGGCGAGCGCGGCGGACAGCAGCGTCACACGCGGCATCGAAACACTCCAGTGAAAGCCGATGCCGGCATACAGGCAAACCGCGTGCCTCAAGTTTCTTCCATAGAGGCCGTTAACCGCCGTATCCACCACCGAACCGGGGCTAGGCCTTGCGATGGGCGCGGGACTACTCGAAAGCATCGACCGCAGTACGCAGCTGGCCGGCCACAACCGCCTGGCCCTGCTGCTGTTCCGCCTCGACCAGCGTCAAATCTTTGGCATCAATGTCTTCAAGGTGCAGGAAGTCATCGAGACGCCGCCCCTGCTGACCATGCCCTCGGCGCACCCACTGGTGCGTGGTGTGGCCGATCTGCGCGGCAGCATCGTGCCGATCATCGACCTGGGCCGCGCCCTGGGCCAGGTGCCGGATGCGCAGTCGGCCCATATCATCGTCACCGAATACAACCGCACCGTACAGGGCTTCCTGGTGCGGGCGGTCGATCGCATCGTCCATGTCGATGTCGCCGCGGTGCAGCCGCCGCCCGGGGATGCCGGCGGTTCCAGCTACCTGACGGCGATCACCCGCTATGGCAACGAACTGGTTGAGATCGTCGACGTCGAGAAGGTGCTGGCCGAGGTGATGGGCGAGCCGCCGGCCCTGTCGGACGACCTGGCCCGGCAAGGGCGCAGCCTGGCAGGCTCCCGACGCGTGCTGGTGGTGGACGACTCCCGGGTGGCGCGCCACCAGGTGGAGAAGGTGTTGCAGCAGGTCGGCGTGGAATGCGCCATGGTCAACGACGGCCGCGAGGCCCTGAACTATCTGCAGGCCCTGGCGCAGCAGGGTCCGGTGGCGGCGCAACTGTTGATGGTGATCTCGGATATCGAGATGCCCGGCATGGACGGCTACAGCCTGACGACGGGAATCCGGCGTGATCCGCGCCTGCGCGATCTGTATGTGCTGCTGCATACCTCGCTCTCCGGCATTTTCAACAAGGCCATGGTGGAGAAGGTCGGCGCCAACCGCTTCATCGCCAAGTTCGGGGCGGATGAACTGGCGGCCGGTGTGATCGAGCGCCTGCGGGCGGCGGCGGAAATGGATGCACAGACGGCACCTGCCGGGGCCGTCGTGGCCTGAAGCGGGGAGGGGCTGGCACACGGCTTGTAGGGAACCCGCTCAGGAATAATCCGCGGGAGTCCGGCATGGCCGAGCTTGATCCACTGTTTGGCATACACGCACAGGCCTTGTCCGTGCAGCGCCAGCGCATGGAAGTCCTGGCTTCGAACCTGGCCAACGCCGACACGCCGCACTACCAGGCGCGCGACATCGATTTCGCCAAGGTGCTGGCCAGCACCCAGGAAAATACCGGCAGTACCCTGGCGCTCGCCGCCACCAGCGCCCAGCACGTGCAGGGCAGTTCCAGCACCAGCCTGACTTCACCCTTGAGCTTCCGTGTGCCGTTACAGCCCAGCGTGGACGGCAACACCGTCGACGAGCAGGTGGAGCAGGCGGCGTTCGCCGACGCGGCGCTGCACTACCAGGCCAGCCTCAGCTTCCTCAACGGGGAAGTGAAGGGCCTGATCACCGCGATCACCGGACAGTAGGGGAAATCGCATGAGCTCTTCCTTCCGCATCTTCGATATCGCCGGCTCGGCCATGAGCGCGCAGTCGGTGCGCCTCAGCACGGTGGCCAGCAACCTGGCCAATGCCGATGCCGTCGGTTCCGATCCGGACAGCGTGTTCAAGGCGCATCTGCCGATGTTCAAGACCGCGCCCGAAGTGGCCGGCGCGCAGACACCCGGCGTGCGTGTCACCGGCGTGGTGGAGAGCCAGACTCCGGCGGAGAAGCGCTACGAGCCAGGCAATCCCCTCGCCGACGGCGAGGGTTTCGTCTATGCGCCCAATGTCAACGTAGTGGAGCAGATGGTCGACATGATCTCCGCCTCGCGTTCATACCAGAACAATGTCGAAGTGATGAATACCGCCAAGGAACTGGCGCTCAAGACGCTCACGCTCGGCAGCTAGGAAACCCATGACCTCATCCGTGAACAACAATAGCAGCATCTACGCCAGCCTTGGCCTCACCGGCAATGGCAGCGCCGCTTCCAGCGGCTCGAGTACGGCGAACGCGGCCGCCTCCGGCACCGCGCTGAACGAGCAGGATTTCCTGCAGCTGATGACGCAGCAGCTGCAGGACCAGGACCCGCTCAACCCGGTCAGCAACAGCGAGTTCTTCAGCCAGATCGCGCAGTTCTCCACCGTCTCCGGCATCAGCCAGCTCAACAGCTCCTTCACCCAGCTCAGCTCGCAGCTGGCGTCCAGCCAGTCCCTGCAGGCCGCCGGCCTGATCGGGCATGGCGTGCTGGTGCAGGGCAACACCGTACAGATGGCCGGTTCGGGCATGGCCGGCGCCGTCGAAGTGCCGGCGAGCGGCGACGTCACGGTGAACATCAAGGATTCCTCCGGTGCCCTGGTCGGCACGCTCGACCTCGGCGTGCAGTCCGCCGGCACCGTGCCGTTCAGCTGGGACGGCAAGGATGCCAGTGGCAACGCTCTTCCCACGGGTCACTACACCATCACCGCCCAGGTCGGCAGCGGCAGCAGCGCGCAGGCCGCCACCACCGACGTGGCCGCGGTGGTCGACAGCATCTCGCTGGCCAGCAGCGGCCTCATGCTCAACCTGCAGGGGATCGGCCAGGTTCCGTTCAGCAACGTGCGCCAGATCATTTCTTAATTTCTTTCGGATTTCCCGGAGACACCGACATGTCCTTCACCATCGCCTTGTCCGGCATCAACGCCGCCTCGACCGACCTCAACACCATTTCCAACAACATCGCCAACGCCAACTCCACCGGCTTCAAGGAGTCGCGCGCCGAGTTCGGCGATTTCTTCCAGAACGCGGCCTACAACCTGCAGACCGATGCCACCGGCGGCGGTGTCGGCACCGAGCGCATCGCGCAGCAATTCACCCAGGGCGCGATCACCAACACCAGCAACCCGCTGGACCTCGCGATCAGCGGCGAAGGCTTCTTCACCATGAAGGACAACGGCTCGCTGGTCTATACCCGCAACGGCGCCTTCACCACCGACAGCAACGGCTTCGTGGTCAGCGCCACCGGTCAGCGCCTTCAGGTTTATCCTCCGGTGGCCGGCACCGATAATTTCAGCACCGGCACGCTGACCGACCTGCAGCTGTCCACCGCGCCGAATCCCCCCTCCGCCACCACCAATATCGTCGCCGGGGTCAATCTGCCGGCCAATGCCACCGCGCCGACCGACGCCACGTTTTCACCCACCGACACCAACAGCTATAGCCAGACCACCTCGACCACCATCTACGACTCCCTGGGCGCGGCACACACCAGCAGCCTGTACTTCGTCGCCGGTGCCACCGCCGGTTCCTGGACCGTGCACACCGTGGTCGACGGCTCCGAGGTCGGCACCGGCACGGCGCTGACTTTCGGCAGTTCCGGCCAGCTCACCGCACCGGCCGGCGGCAAGGTGGCGTTGTCGTTTACGCCTACCGACGGCGCGGCGCCGGTCAGCGCCACGCTGGACTTGAGCACCTCCACCCAGTACGGCAACACCTTCGCCGTCAACAGCCTGACGCCGAACGGCTATGCCACCGGCCAGCTCAGCGGTGTTGCGGTCGATTCCCACGGCGTGCTGTCGGCACGCTATACCAATGGCCAGACCACCGTGCTGGGCCAGGTGGCGATGGCGAATTTCGCCAACCCGCAGGGCCTGCAGCAGCTCGGCAACGCCACCTGGGCGCAGACCTTCGCTTCCGGATCGGCCATCCCGGGCGCCGCCGGCGCCAGCGATTTCGGCACACTGCAATCCGGCGCGCTGGAAAGCAGCAACGTCGACCTGACGCAGCAGCTGGTCAGCATGATGAACGCGCAGCGCAACTACCAGGCGAACTCGCAGGTCATCTCCACCGATGACCAGCTGATGCAGACCATCCTGCACCTGCAATAAGCCCCGGTAGATCCAGGCCGTGGACCGCGCACTCTATGTCGGCATGTCCGGCGCGATGCAGACCCTGCTCGCGCAGGCCGCCAACAGCAATAATCTGGCGAATGCCAACACCACGGGCTTCCGCGCCCAACTGGTCGATGCGCAGTCGATGCCGGTCAACGGTCCGGGCCTGCCGTCGCGGGTCAACGCGCAGCTGCTCGACCAGGGTTGGGATTCCACCGCCGGTTCGCTGACGCAGACCGGGCGCGATCTGGACGTAGCCGTCCGCGACGGCAGCTGGCTGGCGGTGCAGGGCAGCGACGGCAACGAGGCCTACACCCGCGCCGGCAACCTGCGCGTTGACGCTTACGGCCAGCTGCTCACCGGCAGCGGCCAGCCGGTGCTCGGCGACAACGGCCCGATCTCGGTGCCGCCGTATTCCAGCATCAAGGTCGGCGGCGACGGTACCATCTCCATCGTGCCGGCAGGGCAAAGCCCCAGTACCCAGGCAACGGTCGGCCGCCTGCGCGTGGTGCAGGCCAGCCCCGACCAGCTTGGGCGCGGGGAAGATGGACTGATGCGGGCGGTGCCCGGTGTCAGCCTCGATGCCGCTTCCGGCGAAACGGTGACTTCCGGCGTGCTCGAAGGCTCCAACGTGGATCTGGCCACCACCATGGTCACCATGATCCAGCTGGCGCGGCAGTTCGATTTGCAAACCCGCATCATGAAGAGTGCCGAAGACAACTCCAGCGCCGCGACTTCGCTGCTGAAGATGGGCTAGCGCTTCAGCCGCAAGTGTTTCCTGCGCCGCTCACATGAGCGGTGCGCGTCGAATTCCACCGTGTGCCATTTATGCGTCACCACCGCGGCGCACGCGATCTTCATTTCGCTTCATATCGCGCGTCGAATCCTTGACGTCGCTAGGGCTGGCCCAGGACTTGTAGAGCTAGGGTCCAGCAGCCGGAGTTCCGGCGCGGAGGACAAGATGAATTCAGCATTGTGGGTGGCGAAGACCGGTCTGGATGCGCAGCAGACCCAGATGACGGTGATCTCCAACAACCTGGCCAACGTCAACACCACCGGCTTCAAGCGCGGCCGCGCCACTTTCCAGGATCTGCTGTACCAGAACTACAACCAGGTCGGCAGCCAGACCAGCACGCAGACCCAGTCGCCCACCGGCCTGCTGGTCGGCACCGGCGTGCACATCGGCGCCACCGAGAACCTGTTCCAGCAGGGCAACCTGCAGCAGACCAACAACAACCTCGACCTGGCCATCAACGGCCGCGGCTTCTTCCAGGTGCAGATGCCGGACGGCACCCTGGCCTACAGCCGCGACGGCAGCTTCCAGGTCAACAGCCAGGGCCAGCTGGTCACCGCCACCGGTTACCTGGTGCAGCCCGGCATCACCATTCCGCAGGCGGCGCAGAGCATCACCATCTCGCCCGACGGCATCGTCGACGTGCAGCTGGCGGGGCAGGCGGCGCCGCAGCAGGTCGGCACCCTGACCATCGCCGACTTCATCAATCCCGCCGGCCTGCAGGCGCAGGGCGGCAACCTCTACCTGGAAACAGCCGCCAGCGGCTCGCCGCAGACCGGCACACCCAGCCTCAACGGCCTCGGCAGCCTGGTGCAGGGCTCGGTCGAATCCTCCAACGTCAACGTGGTGGAGGAAATGGTGAACATGATTCAGACCCAGCGCGCCTACGAGATGAACTCCAAGGCCATCACCACCACTGACCAGATGCTGCAGAACCTGACGCAGAACATGTCATGAGGCCGGCCGTTTCCATTCGCCCGCTGCTGGCGCTCGCCGCGGCCTGCCTGCTGGGCGGCTGCGTCACCGTCGAGGACAAGCTGTATTCGACGCCGACCCAGCTGCCGGATGTGGCGCCGGTGCCCGAGACCATCGCCGGCACCATCGGTGCGCCCGGCCAGAGCATGGCCCTGTTCGAGGACGCCAAGGCGCGCAACGTCGGCGACCTGCTGACCATCCAGCTGATCGAATCCACCAGCGCGCAGAAGTCCGCCACCACCGATGCCAGCAAGGCCGACAGCGCCACCCTCGGCAACATCGGCGTCTTCGGCAAGACCGTCCACACCAATTCCAGCATCTCTGGCGCCCGCACTTTCAAGGGGGCCGGGGACAGCGCGCAGAGCAACAGCCTGCACGGCAGCATCACGGTGGCGGTGGCGCAGCGCCTGGCCAACGGCAACCTGCTGGTGCGCGGCGAGAAGCAGATCCAGATCAACCAGGGCTACGAGTACGTCAAGCTGGAAGGCGTGATCCGGCCTGCCGACATCGCCACCGACAACAGCGTCACCTCCGATCGCGTCGCCAATGCGCGCATCTCCTACACCGGCAAGGGCCAGGTGGCGGACGCCAATACCCAGGGTTGGCTGACGCGTTTCTTCAGTTCGCAATGGTTCCCGTTCTGATGAAACGCTTCCTGCCAATCCTGCTGCTGCCCCTGGCGCTGCTGATGGCGACGGCCCAGGCCGAACGCGTCAAGGACCTGGCCGACGTCAGCGGCGTGCGCAACAATGCCCTGATCGGATACGGCCTGGTGGTCGGCCTCAACGGCACCGGCGACCAGACCACGCAGGCGCCGTTCACCGTGCAGAGCCTGGAGAGCATGCTGCGCCAGCTCGGCGTGACCGTACCCGCCACGACCAACCCGCAGCTGAAGAACGTCGCCGCCGTTGCGGTACACGCGGAGTTTCCCGCCTTCGCCAAGCTCGGCCAGACCATCGACGTCACCGTCGCCTCCATCGGCAATGCCACCAGCCTGCGCGGCGGTAGCCTGCTGATGTCGCCGTTGAAAGGGGCCGACGGCCAGGTCTATTGCCTGGCGCAGGGTAACGTTATCGTCGGCGGACTCGGCGTCACCGCCAAGGATGGTTCGCGCGTTTCGGTCAACATCCCCAGCGTCGGCCGCATCCCCAACGGCGCCAGTGTCGAACGCGAGGTGCCCAACGCCTTCGCTGGTGGCGGCGATCTGCACCTCAACCTGCATACGGCCGACTTCACCACCGCCGCGCGCACCGCCGAGGCCATCAACCGCACCCTGGGCGCGCCTGTAGCCCGCGCCGTCGACGCGGTGACGGTGGCGGTGAAGGCGCCCGCCGATACCAACGACCGCGTCAGCTTCCTATCTTCGCTCGAAGACGTGGAGGTCAATCCCGGCGACGCTCCGGCACGGGTCATCATCAATTCACGCACCGGCACGGTGGTGATCAACAGGCACGTCGAGGTGATGCCGGCGGCGGTAGCCCATGGCAACCTTTCCGTCACCATCACCGAGCGGCCGCGCATCAGCCAGCCGGGCCCATTCTCCAAGGGGACCACCGAGGTGGTGCCGACCTCGACCATCGACGTCAAGGAGGGCAGCGGGCATATGTTCGTGTTCCAGTCCGGCACCAATCTCGACGACATCGTGCGCGCCGTGAACCAGGTCGGTGCCGCCCCGGGCGACCTGGTGGCGATCCTGGAAGCCCTCAAAGAGGCCGGTGCCCTGCGCGCCGAACTCGTCGTGATCTGAACATGGCCGCCTCCGACATCAGCGCCGCCACCGCGGCCACCGACTTCAACCAGCTGGCCGCGCTGCGCACGGCGGCCAAGCGTAACGATCCGCAGGCGCTGCACAAGGCGGCGCAGCAGTTCGAAGCCTTGTTCACCGAAATGCTGCTGAAGAGTTCGGATCAGACCAAGTTCGGCGACGACCTCACCGGACAGCAGGGTGAGTTCTACAAGGATCTCTACAACCAGCAGATGGCCTTGCACCTGTCGTCCGGGAAGGGTCTGGGCCTGGCCGATATGCTGGTACGCCAGCTCAATGGTTTGCACCCTGCCAGCACGCCGCCGACGCACGCACCCCCGCCATCCTCGGCGACCGGTACCAGTTCCGATGCTGCCAAATGGCAACCGAAGTCGGCGCAGGATTTCGTCGATGCCATCCGCCCCCACGCGGAGAAGGCCGCGGCCGAACTCGGCGTGCCGGCTCGCGCACTGATTGCCCAGGCGGCCCTGGAAACCGGTTGGGGCCAGCACATGGCCAAGCAGAAGGACGGCAGCTCCGGCCTCAACCTGTTCGGCGTCAAGGCACAAGCTAGCTGGACCGGCGCCAGCCGGAACCAGCAGACCAGCGAATACGAGAACGGGCAGTTGACCAGCACCCGGGCCGATTTCCGCTCTTACGGCTCCATCGGCGCCGCCTTCGACGACTACGTCAAGGTGCTCAAGAGCAATCCGCGATACGCCGAAGCACTGCGCAGTGGCGACGTCCACGGCTTCGCCCAGGCCTTGCAAAAAGCGGGCTACGCCACCGACCCGCACTACGCGCAGAAGCTGGTGAAGGTGGCTTACGGCGCGCAGATGAGCGGTTCCTATGCAGCTTCCTCGAGCCTGATGGCGTGAAAGCGAGTTCCTCATGAGCGACATGCTGAGCATCGGCAGTTCGGCCCTGCTGGCCTACCGCACCGCGCTGAACGTGGTGAGCCAGAACATCGCCAACGCCAACACGCCGGGGTACAGCCGGCAGCGAGTGGACTTGCAGGGCGTTCCCGGTGTGACGCTGCCCAATGGCACCGTCGGCAACGGCGTGCAGGTGCAATCGGTGCAGCGTCTGAGCAGCGGCTTCCTGCAACAGCAGCTGGTGACGGACGACAGCGGCTACAATCGCATCAGCACCTACCAGACCTTCGCGGCGCAGGCGGACAGCCTGCTGTCGGACAGCAACGCCGGCCTGGCGCAGCCGCTACAGCAGTTTTTCTCAGCCCTCAACGGCCTGGCCTCCACGCCCAGCTCCACCGCCACGCGGCAGGCCCTGTTGTCCGGGGCGCAGAGCCTGAGCGCCACCTTCAATGGCCTGCAGCAGCAGCTTGGCAGCCTGGACAACCAGATCAGCAGCGGCGTCACCACCACCGTCAGCCAGATCAACGGCTATGCCGCGCAACTGGCGCAGCTCAACGTCGGCATTTCCCAGGCCACGGCGCAGGGCAACGGCCAGCCGCCCAATGAGCTGCTCGACCAGCGCGACCAGTTGCTGCGCAATATCGGCAGTGCGGTCGGCATCAGCACCACCACGGCCGCCGACGGTTCGGTCAATGTCTTCCTCGCCAACGGCCAGGCCCTGGTGCTGGGTGGCAGCGCCAACAAACTGTCGGTGCAGTCCGACAGCTTCGGCGAGAACCAGGACATCGTGCTCGACAGCGGCGGCAGCAAGAGCGTCATCACCAGCCAGCTTTCCGGCGGCTCGCTCGGCGGCCTGCTCGACGCGCGGCGGGAAGTGGTCGATCCGGCCATCAACCAGCTCGGTCAGCTCGCGACGACCCTGGCCAGCGCCGTGAACGCGCAACATGCCAAGGGCATGGACCAGTACGGCCAACTCGGCGGCGCCTTCTTCACGCCGCCGACTGTAGCGGTCAGCGCATCTTCCGCCAACACCGGCGGCGGCTCGGTCGCCGCCAGCGTCGCCGACACCAGCCAGCTCACCGCTTCCGACTACCTCGCCAGTTACAACGGCTCCAGCTGGACCCTCACCGATCGGAGTACTGGCGCCAGCGTCGCCCTCAGCGGTGCCGGCACTGCCGCCAGCCCACTGACCGGCGCCGGGCTAAGCCTGGTGATCTCCGGCACGCCGGCTGCCGGCGACCAGTTCCTGGTGCAGCCTACGCATTTCGCCGCCGCCAACCTGCAGGTGGCAATCACCGATCCCTCGCGCATCGCCGCCGCCTCGCCGGTGCAGACCAGCGCCGGCAGCGCCAACAGCGGTAGCGCCACCATCGGCGCCGCCCAGGTGACCGATGCGGGCAACGGCAATTTGTTGAATACCTCGACCATCCTGTTCACCAGCGCCGCCACCTATACGATTAACGGCGGCGCTCCCAATACCTATACCAGCGGCGGCAGCATCGGCGTCAACGGCGTGCAGGTGCAGATCTCCGGCACGCCGGCGGCGGGGGACAGCTTCACCCTCAGCGCCAACAAGGCCGGCAGCGGCGACAGCAGCAACGCTCAACTGCTGGCCGGCATTTCCAGCAAGACCCTGCTGGACGGCGGCCTCAATACGCTCAGCAGCAGCAACGCCGCCCTGGTGTCGAAGGTGGGTGCGCAGGCACAGCAGGCGCAGGCGCAACTCGGCGCCGAGACTTCGATCCGCAACAATGACCAGGCCCAGCGCGACTCCGCCTCCGGCGTCAACCTGGATGAGGAAGCGGCCAACATGATGCAATTCCAGCAGGCCTACCAGGCCGCAGCCCAGGTCATCGCCGCCTCCAATACGCTGTTCAACTCCCTGCTCAGCGCGCTTCGGGCCTGACAGGTCCGACGAATCGAAGGAAGCTTCCCATGATGCGCATCGCCAACTCGACCTTCTACCAGCAGGCGGTCGATACCATCGACCGCAACCAGACCCAGCTCGGCATCGTCCAGGAGCAGATGAGCAGCAATACGCGACTGCTCAGCGCCGCCGACGATCCGGTCGCCGCCGGGCAGGTCATCGGCGTCAACCAGTCGCTCGCGGACGTGGCGCAGTGGCAGTCCAATGCCGGCGCCCTGCAAAGCAGCCTGGGCCTGGAGGACAGCACTCTGAGCAACGTCAGCACCGCGCTCGGCAAGATCCAGACCCTGGCCTTGCAGGCCAACAACGCCACGCTCAACAGCAGCGACCGCAAGACCATCGCCACCCAGATACAGCAGCAGCTCAATGCCATCCTGCAGCAGGCCAATACCCAGGACGCCAACGGCCGCTACCTGTTCGGCGGCACGCAGGACGGCAGCGCGCCTTTCTCCCTGAGTGCCACCGGGGCCAACTACAACGGCAACAGCAATGTGCGCATGTTGTCCCTCGGCCCCACCAGCGCCATTGCCGCCGGCGATCCGGGTGACGCGGTATTCATGCAGCTCCAGTCGGGAGACGGTAGCATCAGCGCCGGCGCGGCGACGGCGAATACCGGCAGCGCCAGCGTGAAGTCGGCCCAGGTCACCGATGCCAGCCAGTGGAGCGGCAGCAGCGCTTACACGGTCAAATTCAGCGGCGGCCAGTATCAGGTAGTGGACGGCAGCAATGCCACCGTCGCCTCGGGCACCTATACCGACGGCGCCGCCATCCAGTTCCGCGGCGTGTCGCTGACCCTGACCGGTACGCCGGCCGACGGCGACAGCTTCAGCATTGCACCCAGTACCACGCAGAGCTTGTTCAGTACCGTGCAGAACCTGATCAACGTGGTGTCCGCGCCGGTCACAACGGCGGCGCAGCGGGCACAGAACCAGACCGCCATGTACGGGGCGCTGCAGGCGCTCAGCGGGGCGCAGACCCATATCACCGACGTGCAGGCCGGAGTCGGCGCCCGCGAGCAGAGCGTGAACGACACGGTGTCGCAGCTGCAAAGCCGCTCGACCCAGCTGCAGTCGGCCCTGTCGGGCCTGCAGGATCTCGACTATGCCGCGGCCACCGCCAAGTTCAGCCAGACCACCACCACCCTGCAGGCGGCGGAACAGAGCTACGTGCAGATCCAGGGCCTGAGCCTGTTCAACTACATCAAATAACCGCCGATCGGCCGGGACCTGCCGCCTGTCCCGACCCGTCGCGGCGGCGGTCAAGAATCCTCCCCAGCATCCGCTAAGACTTTCAGCACAGGCCGTCAGTCCCCGCCACGGGAAACGCCAATGCGATCCGACCGGATTGCCGGCCGGTACCCAGTCCAGCCAGTCCAAGGAGAATTTCCGTGAGTCTTATCGTCAACACCAACCTGACATCCATCGTCACGCAGAAGTACCTGTCCACCACGCAGAGCCAGCTGGCCCAGGCCACGCAGCGCCTGGCCTCCGGCCTGCGCATCAATAGCGCGTCCGACGACGCCGCCGGCTACGCCATCGCCCAGCGCCTGACGGCGCAGGTCAACGGCGCCAATACCGCCGTACAGAACACCAACAACGCCGTGTCCCTGGCGCAGACCGCGCAAGGCTCCCTGGCGGAAATCACCAACAACCTGCAGCGTGTGCGTGAACTCGCGGTGGAATCGGCCAACGCCACCAACAGCACCAGCGACCGCTCTTCGCTGAACAACGAGGCCCAGCAGCTGCTGCAGGAAGTCGACCGCGTCGCCACCACGGCGTCCTTCAACGGCGTCAAGCTGCTCGACGGCAGCTTCACTTCGGCGCAGTTCCAGGTCGGCGCCAATGCCGGCGACACCATCACCATCGGTTCGATCTCCAGCGCCAACACCGCGGCCCTGGGCACGGTCACCTCGGCCACCGGCCAGTCGTCCGCCACCAGCGGCATCTCCGCCCTGGGCGCCGTCGGCGCCGGTGCGCTGATCATCAACGGCACCGACGTCGGCGCCGGCATCGGCGCGGCCGGCTCGATCCAGGACCGCGTGGGCCAGGTGGTCGACGCCATCAACGCTTCCGCCACCACCACGGGCGTCAATGCCTCGTTCGACGCCGTCAACGGCAAGATCGTGCTGACCTCGGCCTCCACCATTGCCGTCACCGGCACCGACGACGGCACCGCGACGGGCTTCAACGTCGCCGGCGGCGACGGCAGCGCCACGGCTGCCACCAGCACCGGCCTGACCTCGCTCAGCCTGAACTCTTTCGCCGGCGCTTCCCTGGCGATCCAGCAGATCGACAGCGCGCTGAACCAGATCAACACGGCGAATGCCTCGTTGGGTGCCTACCAGAACCGTTTCCAGTCGGCGGTGGCCAATCTGCAGAGCACCTCGCAGAACCTGACCGCCGCGCGCAGTACGATCCAGGATGCGGACTTCGCCTCGGAAACCGCCAACGAGACCCGCGCCTCGGTTCTGCAGCAGGCCGGTGTGGCGGTGCTGGGACAGGCCAACTCGCAGCCGCAGCAGATCCTCTCGCTGCTGCAGCACCTGTAACAGGCAGCGTTGTGAAACAACCCCATGCCGGCGCAGTCGCCGGCATGGGGCTTTTTGCCGTTCGGACCCGAACGGCGCCTTGAGCGGAGTACGGTTATATGACCGATCCAATCACCAGCGTGGTCGCGGCGGCACCGCTGCGCGGCTCCGCGGGCGGCACCTCGAACCCTTCGGCCGCGGTGGCAGCGCCGCCGCAGCATGCCGGCGTGGCGCCGGTGGCAGCGCCGGACTTGCATGATCTGGCCGCCGCACTCAACCAGCGCGCGCAGGACCTGCAGACCAGCCTGCATTTCCGGGTCGACCAGATCACCGGACAACTGGTCATCTCCGTCATCGATACACAGGACAATCAGGTCCTGCTGCAGGTGCCGGGGCAGGAAGCCCTGGCCGTCGCGCAGAGCCTGGAACGCATGCAGATGCAACTCATGAAGCAGTCAGTCTAGGAGCGTTTTTATGACCGTCAGTCTGAGCACCACCGGCACCGCCAGCGCCGGCACCGTGACTTCCCAGGGCATCGGCTCCGGCATCGACATCGCTTCGCTGGTGAGTTCCCTGGTCACCAGCACCATCAAGCCGCAGCAGACCCTGTTGCAGAACAACCAGGCCGCCGACCAGTCGACCATTTCCGCGCTGGGCGCGCTCAAGTCGGCCTTGTCCAGCCTGCAGACCACCGTCGATGCCATCACCACCGGCGGGGCGCTGTCGAAGTTCACCACGCAGTCCAGCGACAACTCGGTATTCACCGCCACCACCTCCAGCGGCGCGGTCGCCGGCAGCTACCAGATGCAGATCCAGACCGTGGCCCAGGTCAATACTCTGCGCTCGACCGCCTTCAGCAGTTCCAGCGCCGCGGTCGGCACCGGGCCTTATACCTTCACCGCAGGCGGCAAGAGCTTCTCGGTGACTCTGGACGGCACCAACGACACGCTGTCCGGCCTCGCGTCGGCGATCAATGGCGCCAGCGACAACAGCGGGGTCAGCGCCACCATCGTCAACGGCTCCGGCGGCTCATACCTGCTGTTGTCGGCAACCCAGACCGGCATCGCCAACGCGGTGTCCGTCGCATCTTCTGCGCCGATCGGCTTCAGTTCCATCCAGTCCGCCAGCGACGCCAGCGGCACCATCGATGGCCTGCCTTTCGACAGCGCCTCCAACACCATCTCCAATGTGCTGACCGGCGTCACCCTGAGCCTGGCCAGCGCTGCGCCCAATACCACGCAGACGCTGACCATTGGCGCCGACACGCAGTCGGCGGCCACCGCGGTGCAGTCGTTTGTCACGGCCTATAATGCCGCGCTGTCTTTGATCACCAGCGACACGGCATTCACGCCGGGGAGTTCCACGTCCGGTTCGGGCAGCAGCACCGGCACCGCCGGCCCGCTGCTCGGCGATCTGGCGGTGGAAAGCGTGTCGCGGCAGCTCGAGTCCATCGTCGGCGGCAGCGCCGGCTCCGGCGGCAACGCCTTCACCCTGCTGTCGCAGATCGGCGTCACCACCAACGACGACGGCACCCTGGCCGTCAATTCGGACACGCTGAACAGCGCCCTGCAGCAGAACTCGAGCGCCGTGAAGGGATTGTTCTCCGGTACCAACGGCATCGGCACCCAGCTCGACACCCTGCTCAATACGGTGGTCGGTGCCGGCGGTCTCATCTCGACCAAGACCAGCGCGCTGCAGACCGAGGTCGACAGCATGACCACCCAGCTGACGCAGCTGACCGCGAAATCGGCGCAGCTCACCGCGCAGTACAACGCGCAGTTCAACGCCATGGACAGCATCGTCGCGGCCTACAAGAACACCGCGAGCCTGCTGACGCAGTTGTATGCGCCGCGCACCACCAGTTCCTCCAGCTCCGGCAGTTGACGACGTCCGGTCCTCAAGTTTTGCCTTTGTGCGCCGATGTTGAAGGGTAGGCAAGGATCTCCAGTTCAGAGGTGTTTCGATGGTTCCCAGAGGCTATGCTGCCGTCCGCCAGTACCGTGAAGCGGATGTCAATTCCCTCGTCGCCGAGGCCTCGCCGCACCGCTTGATTGCCATGCTCTATGACGGCGCGCTGGAGCGCCTGGCCATCGCCGAATCCGGCATGACCCGCGGCAATGTCGCCGACAAGCTGCGCGGCATCGACTCGGCCATGGCGATCTTCGCGCATCTGCGCGACGTGCTCGACTACGAGGCCGGCGGTGCCATCGCGCGGCGCCTGGATTCCCTCTACGATTACATGATGCGGCGCCTGCTGCGGGCCAAAATAGACGGCGACATCGCCGGCGTGCGTGAAGTCGCAGCGCTGCTGCGGACGGTGAAGGCAGGTTGGGACGCCATTGCGCCCGGCGCATTGGCGCCGCCGGGCCGCGCCTTCGCTGCCTGAACCCCGGGCCCGCCGTTTGCAGGACCTTGCTCCTGCCGGGACAGGAATCGATATGCAGACCGTGAAGGAAGACAGCAAGCAGGAAGGCGAGGGCCTCAGTTACCGCGACCGCCTACCGTTGCGCTGGGTGGAACTCGCCACCTTGCCATCGGGCGTGGACGCCGAGCGGCTGGCGGAAGCCAATGCGCGCCTGCTGACTTCGGTCGCCCTCCTGGAGGAGCATTTCAAATCCAGCGACGAACCGACGGCGTCCGAGCTTGAATTGCAGCGCATCCATCATAAGCTGAACCTGTTGCTGGAGCTCGTCGGTGGTTTCCTGAACGCGCAGTCACCTCGACCCGAGCCCGTGTCGCTGCGCCTGTCCTGGCGTGGGGTACAGTGGGAATGCACGGCCGAGCCTCCGGCAATCGGCGCGGTCGGTCTGGTCGAGATTCATCCCAGCCGGATATTGCCCCAAGCCTTGCGCTGGCCGGCGCGCGTCGTCGCCGTCTCCGCCGCCGGCGTCGCCGCCGACTTCGATACGGTGCCGGATTTCTGCCAGGCCGCTCTGGAACGCCACGTGTTTCAGCATCATCGCAGGGAGATCGCAGAAGCACGTCAACCGGTACGACAAGTACCATAGCGTACTGCCAAGTTCCGCCGTGTTTGAAATTGCCGTGAAATCGCGTGCCATCGGCCTGACGCTGCTTTTTCATCATACTCCGAAAACATTCCGCTTACGCAGCGGCGCCTTGTCGAGCCGTCCGTACCCCCAGCCCCTACCGTTCACCGGGGTGCCCCGGGACTGGTAGTTTTTTGCCACTCTGGACCCCGGCTCCGGTGGTTAGCATGCGGCTACCAAAAACAAATCGGTATCGCGCGTGCGACTTATTCTGGCGGAGCCGCAAACCCTGGTAAGGGCTGCTTTAAGACAACTGCTGCAGGCCATGAAAAACGTCGACGTCGTTGGCGAGGCCGAGGATGGCCGCCACCTGCTCGAACAGGTGGCGGAGCATCGTCCGGATTTGGTGATCAGTGAATTCATCCTGCCGGATATCAGCGGCTCCGATCTTGCGCAACAGATCCGTCGCCGCTATCCCGGCACCGGCCTTATCTTCCTCAGTTCCAGCGCCGACTCCGGCCACGTGCGCGTCGCCATGAAGTCCGGGGCTTCCGCGTTCCTGACCAAATCCAGCGAACCGGTCGAACTCGAGCTGGCGATGCGCGCCTGCGGCAAGGGGCAGATCTACCTGAGCCCCAGCGTCTCGCGCCGGATCATCGAAGGGCGCCGTGCCGAGCGCCCCGAAGGCAGTGCGGTTCTGACGCGGCGCCAGCGTGAAGTACTCCGCCTGATCGGCCGCGGCAAGTCGACCAAGGAAATCGCGCAGGTGATGGGCATTGGTGCGAAGACCGTGGAGACCCATCGCGCGCGCTTGATGCAAGCGCTCGGACTGCGTGGCATCGGCGCGCTGACGCATTTCGCGGTGCGTCACGGACCTGCTTCGACCGACTAGTGGAAAGTCTGCGCGGACGAGTGGAAGCTCCTCGCTGGAGTTTTGACGGATGTAGGAAATTTCCCTACTTCGCGTCGGGAAAATACTGATTGGATTAAGGCTGCAGTTGGCAAAACATGAGGCACGCCCGGCATCTCGGACGCGGCACCAAAGGAAATGGGGAAATACATGGGACCTAAACTGAATCAGCAGGCTGGCCAGCACCAATTGATGACACCGCAGCTGCTGCAGTCGATCCGGCTGCTGCAACTGTCCTCGCTCGAGCTGGAACAGGAAGTGCGGCAGGCGCTGGAAACCAATGTGATGCTGGAAGAGGGCGAGGCCGACGAAGACGAAGTCGCCACACCGGGCGTCGACGATATGCCGGTTGAAACCCTGTCGCTGGACAGCTGCGAAGAAGTGGTCTCTGGCTGCGACACCGCGGCCATCGACAAGGTCGAAGCTGACTTCGACTGGAGCAGTGCCGAGTCCTGGTCCGGCGGCGAACCGTCGTCGGACGACGAATCCTCCATCGAATCGCGCACCCCTGCGCGCAACTCCGAAGACCTGCGCATGCGTGCCTTGGCGCAATTGCGTCTGGTGGTGAACAATGAGGACGAGTCGCGCCTGGTGTCGGCGCTGATCGAGCACATCGACGACAACGGCTACCTGGAGACCCCCCTGGACGAAATCCTGGCTGCGCTGCCGGAAGAATGGCGGGCGACGATGGAGCAGATGGAGGCGGCGCTGGTGCGGGTGCAGAGCGTCGAGCCCACCGGCTTCGGCGCGCGCGATCTGCGCGAATGCCTGATGCTGCAATTGAATGAAGTTTCACCGCAAACGCCCGGCCTGGAGATGGCGCGTCTTCTCGTCGTCGGCGGTCTGGCCCGGGTGGCCGGGCGTGACCCCGCGGAAGTTGCCCGTGAGCTGGGCTGCTGCATCGACGAATTTGGCCTGGCCATGCGCCTGATCCGCGCGCTGGATCCCAAGCCAGGCTCCACCGTGCGCGAGCCGGCGCAGAACGTGGTGCCGGACGTGCTGGTCAGCGGCAGCGGCCATAGCTGGAAAGTCGAGCTCAACTCCCATACCTTACCGCGCGTGCGGGTCAATTCCCTGTACGAGCGGATGATGTCCGGCGGCGCCCCGCATCGCGCCATGCGTGAGAACCTGCTCGAAGCCCGCTGGCTGGTGCGTGGGCTGGAAATGCGTCACGAGACCCTGCTCAACACGGCGCGCGCGGTATTCGCCCGCCAGTGCGAATTCCTGCGCCAGGGCGAGGAAGGCATGGCTCCGCTGACCCTGCGCGAAATCGCTCAGCAGATCGGCATGCATGAGTCCACCGTCTGCCGCGTGGTATCGAACAAATTCGTGCAGACGCCCTGGGGCATCTACCCGCTGAAGGCCTTCTTTCCAAGCCAGCTGGCGCATGCCGATGGCGAGACCTCCGGCACCGCGGTGCGGGCCATGATCCGCCGCATCGTCGACGGCGAGAACCGTGCGCAGCCGCTGTGCGACGGCGCCATCGCCGCCCTGCTGGCGCGCAAGGGCGTGCGGGTGGCGCGGCGCACGGTGGCGAAGTACCGCGAAGCGATGAAGATCGCGTCGGCGCCGGAACGGGCGCGTCCGCTGCGGACGGGGACCGTCGCCCTGGCTGGTTGAGTGATGGCGCAATCCGTTGTTGTAAAAATGCAAACTTAGTTGCAGGGGAGCGATATGTCTGAATCAAAAGTGCTGGTAATCGATGCCGACGAACAGCGGGCGGAGACGTTGGCGACGGTGTTGCGCTTCATCGATTACACGCCGGTGCTGGTGTCCTCTTTGGGCCAGTTCAGCCTGGACGGGCGCAGTCCGCAGGACTGGACCGCCGTCATCCTCGGCCAGGAAGAGGACCTTGCCGCCCTGGGGCGCTTCGCCGCCTGGCTGAAGCGGGACCGCCTCCATCCACCCTTGCTGGTGCTGACCAGATATCACGAGAAGGTCATCGAATGCCTCGGCCTGGACCGCAGTGCCTGCCTGCCGCTGGAGTACCCGGTGAAGTACACGCACTTGGGCGAGATGCTCAAGCGCGCCGGGCAGCTGCATGCCGAGCCCGAGTCCAGGGTGCGTGTGGTTGCCGCGATTCCCGGTCCCACAGGCAATTCCGCACTGATCCGCCGCACCCGCCGCATGGTCGAACAGGTGGCGCCGTACGACAGCACCGTACTCATCACCGGCGAATCCGGCACCGGCAAGGAAGTAGTGGCGCGCGCGGTGCACGCGCAATCCAACCGCCAGGAGCGGCCTTTTGTCGCGGTCAACTGCGGCGCCATTCCCTCGGAGCTGTTGGAAAGCGAGCTGTTCGGCCACGAGAAGGGGGCCTTTACGGGCGCCATCACGGCGCGGCGTGGCCGTTTCGAAATGGCTGAAGGCGGTACCTTGTTCCTCGACGAGATCGGCGACATGAGCCTGTCGATGCAGGTCAAGATCCTGCGTGTGCTGCAGGAGCGCACCTACGAGCGCGTCGGCTCCAGCCGCAGCATCCATTGCGACGTGCGCATCATCGCCGCCACGCACCGAAATCTGGAGGACTCCATCCTCAAGGGCAGCTTCCGCGAAGACCTGTTCTACCGCCTCAACGTATTCCCCATCGAGATGCCGCCTTTGCGCGAGCGACTGGAAGACCTGCCGCTGCTGATCGAAGACCTGATCGAGGCGCAGGTGCGCAGCGGTCACGGCGAAGTGCGGCTGTCACCGGAAGCGGTGCATGCGCTGCGCGCCTACCACTGGCCCGGGAACGTGCGCGAGCTGTCCAATCTGATCGAACGCCTGGCCGTGCTGTATCCGCAGAACATGGTGCGCGCCGGCGATCTGCCGCCGCGCTATCGCGGCCAGAATGTCGTGATGGCGCCCGCCGCGGTCGACGCCGTGATGGACGAAGACGAAGAAGTGGTGGTGCTGCCGATGCAGGCCAGTTCCTCCGATGCGCAGCAGATCGAGCTGCCGCGTGCCGGCCTCGACCTCAAGGACTACATCGAGAGCATCGAGATCGACCTGATCCGCCAGGCGCTGCAGCGCTCGGCTGGCGTGGTGGCGCATGCCGCCAAGCTGCTCCACACCCGCCGCACCACCCTGGTCGAAAAGCTGCGCAAGTACGGCCTGCACCGGGATTTCGACGGCGGCCGCGAGCAGGCCAAGGCCTGACGACGGGAATCCGGCACGGCATTGTTCGAATGCCGCGTCGGATCCGCGTCAGGCGTCGCCTGCAAGGGCGTAATAGGCAGGCATAGGACTTGCTCCACCGCGCTGACAACGCCGGCCCAGCCGGCCGGCAAGGACCAGAAGCATGAACCAGATCGATGTCAACGGAGTACTGGCGCAGATCCGCGCCTTGAGCGCCCAGGCTTCGGCGCAGCAGAAGCCCGCGCCGGCCGCCGATGGCGGACACAGCTTCGGTTCCCTGCTCAAGGATTCCATTGATCGCGTCAACGGCGCTCAGAGCGAAGCTTCGCGGCAGCAGCGCGCCTTCGAGCTGGGCGATCCGAATACCGACCTGTCCGGGGTGATGCTCGCCACCACCAAGGCGCAGGTTTCGTTCCGCAGCATGGTCGAGGTCCGTAATCGCCTGGTCAGCGCTTACCAGGACATCATGAACATGCCGCTCTAGCGCGGCATTGCAACGGGAACGATGAGACATGGCTGAATTTGCCACACTGTCGATGAAGCAGATGCGCGGTCTGAAGGATCTGCCGGCAGTGCGCCAGCTGGCGTTGCTGATCGGACTGGCCATGGCGGTGGCAGCCGGCGTCGCCCTGTTCACTTGGTCACAGCAGCCGAACTACGTGCCGGTCTATCCGGGACTGGCGGAGAAGGATGCATCCGCCGTAGCTGAAGCCCTGCGCAGTTCCGGACTGCCGTTCCGTCTCGATCCGTCCAGCGGCAGCGTCACCGTGCCCGGCGACAAGGTCTACGAAGCGCGCATGCGTCTCGCCGCGCAGGGCTTGCCCAAGGGTTCCGCCATGGGCTTCGAAATGATCCAGCAGGATCAGGGGCTCGGCACCAGCCAGTTCATGGAGACCGCACGCTATCAGTTGGCGCTGGAGACCGAGCTGGCGCGGACCGTCAGCAGCCTGCAGCCGGTCAAGTCGGCCCGCGTGCACCTGGGCCTGCCCAAGGCCTCGCCCTTCGTGCGCCGCCAGGACAATGCCAGCGCCTCGGTGCTGGTCGAGCTCTACCCGGGACGCCAGCTCGAACAGGGCCAAGTCTCCTCCATCGTGCACATCGTCGCTTCCAGCGTGCCGGACCTGACCCCTGGCGCCGTCACCGTCATCGACCAGTACGGCCATCTGCTGACCGAAGCCGATCCGGACAGCGAAGCGGCGCAGAGCACCGCCCAGTTCGAACAGACTCATCGGCTCGAGGCGGACTACGTGCGCCGCCTGGAGCAGCTGCTGACGCCGATGCTCGGCCCGGGCCGGGTCAACGCCCAGGTCGCCGCCGACGTGGATTTCTCCGTCACCGAGGAGGCACACGAATCCTACAAGCCGGATTCCGCCGTGGTCCGCAGCGAGCAGACCAGCGAGGACACCACGCGCGGCGGTGCCGGCGGCGCACAGGGCATTCCCGGCGCCACCAGCAACCAGCCGCCTGCCGCCACGACACCGGCCAAGCCGGCGGCGAAGGTCGAAACCAAGGACGCGCCCAAGGAGACAACGCCCGCGGCCGTGGCTGCTACCCCAGGCAACGACGGCGTGTTGACGCAGAGCCGCAGCAACACCCGTAACTACGAACTGGACCGCACCCTCAGCCACACACGGCAGCCGGTGGGCCGCCTGCGCCGCCTGTCCGTAGCGGTACTGGTCGATAACCTGCCGCGCATTGACGCCAAGACCGGCAAGACCACGCTGACGCCGTTGACCAAGGAGGAGATGGCCAAGGTCGAATCCCTGGTACGCGAGGCGGTGGGCTTCGATGCCGCGCGCGGCGACAGCGTCAGCGTGCAGAACGCGCCCTTTGCCGCCACCGAAGTGCCGGCGATCACGCCGCTGCCTTTGTGGCAGCGCCCGGAGCTGCGCGACATCGCTCGCCAGGGCCTGGGCGCCCTAAGCGTGCTGGTGCTGATCTTCGTCGTGCTGCGGCCGTTGCTGCGCAACCTGATGAGCGCGCCGCGCCAGCTGGCGCCGATGCCGATCGGCGAACTGGGCGCCGACATGGGCGAGGAGCGGCTGTCCCTGAGCGGCCCCCGCGCCGGCGGTGCGTCTCCATACGAACAGAAGCTCGCCGCCGCGCGCAGCGCGGTGGCGCAGGACCCCAAGCGGGTGGCGCAGGTGGTGAAGACCTGGCTCGGCAACGATGGCTGACAACGGCACCGCGATCAAACCGGCGGCGGCCTCGGGTCCGGAGCGCGCCGCCATCCTGCTCATGTCCCTGGGCGAGAGCGAGGCGGCGGAGGTGCTCAAGCATCTCGGCGCCAAGGACGTGCAGAAGGTCGGGCAGGCCATGGCCTCGCTCAGCAACGTCTCGCGCGAACACGCCACCGAAGTGGTGGAACGCTTCGTCGACGAACTGGAAAACCAGACCTCGCTCGGCGTCGGCGCGGACGACTACGTGCGGCGCGTGCTGGTCGGCGCGCTGGGCGAGGGCAAGGCCAACGGCCTGATCGACCGCATCCTGCTCGGCCGCAACAGCAAGGGCCTGGAAGCGCTGAAGTGGATGGAGACGCGCGCCGTGGCCGACCTGGTGCGCAACGAACATCCGCAGATCGTCGCCATCGTGCTCGCATATCTCGACCCCGACCAGGCCGCCGACATCCTGGCGCAGCTGCCCGAGCGCATGCGCGGCGACGTGCTGATGCGCATCGCGCGACTCGACGGCATCCAGCCGGCGGCGCTGCGCGAGCTCGACGAGATCATGGAGAAGCAGTTCTCCGGCGGCAGCAATATCAAGTCCTCCAGCGTCGGTGGCATCAAGGTCGCGGCCAATATTCTCAACCTGATGGATTCCGCAGCTGAAGGCACCATCATCGCCGCCATCTCCGAGGCTGATTCCGACCTCGGCCTCAAGATCCAGGACCTGATGTTCGTCTTCGACGATCTGGCCGATGTCGACGACCGCGGCATCCAGGCCCTGCTGCGCGAGGCCAACAACGACATGCTCGGGATGGCCCTGAAGGGGGCCGATCCGCGCGTGCGCGAGAAGTTCATGAAGAACATGTCCAAGCGTGCGGCCGAGATGCTCAACGAGGACATGGAAGCCAAGGGACCGGTACGCCTGGCCGACGTCGAGGCGGCGCAGAAGGAAATCCTCGCCGCTGCCAGGCGTCTGGCCGAAGCGGGAGAGATCCAGCTTGGCGGCAAGGGAGAGGAATTTGTCTAGCGCCCGGCCCGCAGGGCAGATGGCCGGGGCACAGCGTTGGGAACTGCCGGTCTTCAACGCCGCGCCAGCCCCCTTGCGTACCGCGGCCCAGCTCGACGATCTCGAAGCCGCGGCCCATGAGGAAGGATTCGCCCGCGGCCACGCCGACGGCCTCGCCGCAGGCATGGCCGAGATGCAACAGCAGGCGCAGCGCCTGCGGCAGTTGCTGGAACACTGCGCACAGCCGCTGGCGCAGCTCGATGCCGACGTCGAGGCCGTGCTGGTGGAGCTGGCCCTGCGCGCCGCGCGGCAGCTGGTGCAGCAGGAATTCGAGATCGACCCGGCGCGCATGGCCGCCACGGTGAACGAGGCGGTGGCCGCCCTGGTGGTGGTGCCGCGCGAACTGCGCGTGCTGCTGCACCCGGACGATGCGCGCCTGCTCAAGGACACCCTGGTGCGGCCCGCCGAAGTGACGGCTTGGCGCATCGTGCCCGATCCCACCCTGGCGCGCGGTGATTGCCGCATCGCCGGCGACAGCGGCTGGGTCGACGCCACCCTGGCCACACGCGAGCGCAGCCTGGCCCAGGCCCTGCTCGACGACGGCGGCACCTCCCGGTGAGCCAGGAGCCTGCCAGCCGCGAGCAAGCCGATGAATGGGGCGCCGGCTCCAACCAGCGCCTCGCCTCGGGCCTACGCCAGCGCATGCAGCGCTTGCCGCAGCAGCGCACTGTGGTCGCCGAAGGCCTGCTCAAGCGGGTCGTCGGCCTGACCCTGGAAGCCGTCGGCTGCCAGGCGCAGATCGGTTCGCGCTGCCGCGTCATCAGCGGTCCGGACAGCGAGGTGGAGGCCGAAGTGGTGGGCTTCTCCGGCGAACGCGTGTTCCTCATGCCGGTGGGCGAGATGCGCGGCCTGCTGCCCAATGCCCGCGTCATTCCCCTGCCGCACGCGGCGGCGATCCCGGTCGGCGACGGCCTGCTTGGCCGCGTGCTCGACGGCGAGGGCAAGCCGATCGACAGCGCCGGCCCGCTGCGCTGCGAGCGGCGCCTGCCGGCGGTGGAGTCGATCAACCCGATGACGCGCGCGCCGATCATGCGCCCGCTCGACGTCGGCGTGCGCGCCATCAATTCCCTGCTCACCGTCGGCCGTGGACAGCGCCTGGGCCTGTTCGCCGGCACCGGCGTCGGCAAGAGCACCCTGCTCGGCATGATGACCCGCTTCACCGAGGCCGATGTCATCGTCGTCGGCCTGATCGGGGAGCGCGGCCGTGAAGTGCGCGATTTCATCGACCACAGCCTCGGCGTCCAGGGCCTGAAGCGCGCCGTGGTGGTGGCCACGCCGGCCGACCGCGCACCGCTGCTGCGCCTGCGCGGCGCCTGGCTCGCCACCTCCATCGCCGAAAGCTTCCGCGACCAGGGCAAGCAGGTCTTGCTGCTGATGGATTCCCTGACCCGCTTCGCCCAGGCGCAGCGCGAGATCGGTCTGGCCGTGGGCGAACCGCCGACCACGCGCGGTTATCCGCCCTCGGTGTTCGCGCAGCTGCCGCGGCTGGTCGAGCGCGCCGGCAACGGCGAGGCCGGCGGCGGTTCGATCACCGCCTTCTACACCGTGCTGACCGAGGGCGACGATCCCAACGATCCCATCGCCGATACGGCGCGCGGCATCCTCGACGGCCACATCCTGTTGTCGCGCGGTATCGCCGAGGCCGGCATCTATCCTGCGATCGACGTCGAGGCTTCCATTTCCCGCGTGGCGCGCGACATCACCGCCGTGCCGCATCAGCAACTGGTGCGGCGCTTTCGCCAACTGCTCTCCGCCTACCAGCGCAACCGCGACCTCATCGCCATCGGCGCCTATCAGAAGGGTAGCGATGCCCTGGTCGATACCGCCCTTCTGCTGTGGCCGCGTATCGAGAGCTTCTTGCGCCAGGATTTTCACGATCCCGCCGCTTTCGCCGATAGCCTCAAAGCCCTGGAGAACCTGCTTCCGCAATGAGCACCAAACCGAGCCTGTCGAAACGCCTGGCGCCGATCCATCAACTGGCGCAGGGCCGTGAAGACCATGCCGCGCGCCAGCTGGCGGAAAGCCAGCGCCTATTGGCGCAGCAGGAGAACCAGTTGCTGGAAATGGAGCGCTACCTCAGCGAATACAGCGAGGGCCGCGTCGGCGCGGCGATGGCGCCGGCCCTGCTGGCCAACCGCGAAGCCTTTCTGCGGCAGTTGGCTGAAGCCCTGCGCTGGCAATCCGGCGCCGTGGCCGATGCGCGTCAGCGCCTGCAACAGGCACGCGAGCACTGGGTCGGCAAGCACCGCGATACCGATGTGCTCGAACACCTGATCGATCGCTGCCACAACGACGAACGGCGTGTGCAGGAGCGCCGCCTGCAGCGCGAATTGGACGAGTTCGCCCAGCTGCGTCCCGCGCCGTCCCAGATGGCCGGCTGAGATGCTCAGCGTCGGCTCCGCCGCCATGGGCGCCAAGGCGCTGCCCGCGAATGCGGTCAACGGATCCGCCGCACCGGGTGCACCGGCTTCGGGTTCGTTTTCCCTGGACCTGGCTGGGCAGGGCGCTGCCGCGAACGATACGGCCGCGCCAACCGACGACAAGGCGGCCGCCCAGAAACCTGCCGACGCCGATCAGCGGGCCGATAAAGCCGGCGACAAATCGGATGGCAAGGAAGCCGCCGCGCAAGACACTGTTGCCAACCCTGCGGATGGCGGAATCGTGGCCTGGCTGCTGTCCGCACTGAATGCAGCGGGCGCGGCAGCGCCCGCTGCTTCGGGTGATTTGGCCAATGCCGACGTGCCGGAGTCTCCATCCGGCGCGGCGGGGGATACTCCTGCTCCTTCGAAACCGGCGGCAAAGGGCTCCGCCGCGGTGGTTCCCCCAGCGTCAACGCTACCGGCGGTGACAGGGATGATGGACACTGCCGCATCGGCAGTCATGCCGTCACCGCCTGCCTCGGGCGACGCCGCCAACCAGCCAAGTGCGGCCAAGGCTGCGCCCGAAGCCGCCCCTCCAACCAGGCCTGCGGCGCACGAAGCTCCGCTTCCGCAGCCATCCCTCCCGGACGCGTCCGCGCCATCCACGCAGCCAACCCTCCCGGACGCGTCCGCGCCATCCACGCAGCCAACCGCTGTGACGGACGCGGCGGCCGGCATACAGTCCTTCGCGCGAGTGTTGAACAATTTCAACACCGACCCGGCAGCACCGACGCCAGCTCCGGTTCCGACCGCGCATTTATCCATCGGACCGGAACATGCCGAATGGCCGCAGACTCTGGCGGACCAGGTGCAATGGCAAATGGGACACGAAGTCCAGGAAGCACGGCTCGAACTGCATCCGCGCGATCTGGGCAGCGTGCAGGTGCAGATACGTATTACCACCGAGGGTGCGGAAGTACGCTTCGCCGCCACCCACGTCCAGGCCCGCGAGGCGCTGCAGGCCGCCATGCCGCAGCTGCGCGCCCTATTGGGCAGCGATGGCCTGGCGATGACCCAGAGCCACGTCGGCTCGCAGTCTTCCTGGCATTCTCCGGCCCAGACCCAGCACCAATCCCGGCAGTCCCGAGACTTCGGTGGGGACCATGCCGAAGAGGACGCGGCTGTCGGTGGCCCGCGCATCGTGCGTGTCGGCCTGGTTGACGACTTCGCCTGATTCCCCACGGCATGGCGTGACGCATTTCCGTCGGACGTATCGACGGCGCTCCAGTCAAAAAGCCGACGTATCCCGCATTCCGCTGCCGTTGCCGCTCTACTCGGGCGTCTTTCAGGTGTGGCATACGGCTTGCTCCAGGCCGTGCAACTTGATGGAGAGTCGGGATGGCCAGTGCGGCGAAATCGAAGGACGGCGGTGAGGGTGAGGTCGTGGTCAAGGCCGCACCGGGCAAGAGCGGTCGTGGTTCCCTGCTGCTGATTCTCGGCGCCGCGGTGATCGCCGCGGCCATGGCCAGCGGCGGCACCTGGTTTCTCGCCAGCCGCCACGCGCCGGCCAAACACGGTGCCGCACACGAAGCGGCTCGCGATACGACGGACGATGCGAAGGCCGCCGACGGCGATGCCGACGCTACCACGGCCAAGGGTGAAGCACCGGCCCTGTACCTCGAACTGACCCCGGCTTTCGTCGTCAACATGGCTGACGAGGAATCGATGCGCTTCCTGCAGGTGGAGGTGCAGCTGATGGCGCGCGATCCCAAGGTGGTCGATGCCGCCAAGAACAATATGCCGCGCATCCGCAATGCCCTGATGCTGTTGTTCAGCCAGCAGCACGCCCATGACATCGGCACCCGCCCCGCCAAGGAAGCGCTGCAGAAGCAGGCCCTGGACGAAGTACGGCGCGCGCTGAAGGAAGAAAACGCACCATCCGAAGTGGACGCCGTCTACTTCACCAGCTTCGTCATGCAATGAGCCCTCCCTTGCAGGATCTTCTCTCCCAGGACGAAATCGACGCGCTGCTGCACGGCGTCAACAGCGGTGAGGTCGACGTCGCCCCGCCGCCGGCGCCGGGCGAGGCGCGCGGCTACGACTTCACCTCGCAGGACCGCATCATCCGCGGCCGCATGCCGACCCTGGAAATGATCAACGAGCGCTTCGCTCGCCTGTTCCGCATCGGCCTGTTCAACATGATGCGGCGCACGCCGGAGCTGACCGTGATCGGCATGGAGCTGCAGAAGTTCAACGAATACACCCATTCGCTCTACGTGCCGACCAGCCTCAGCCTGATCCGCATCAAGCCCCTGCGCGGCACCGCCTTGTTCGTGTTCGAACCCAAGCTGGTGTTCGCCGTGGTGGAGAACTTCTTCGGCGGCGACGGCCGCTACGCCACCAAGATCGAAGGGCGCGAGTTCACCCCCACAGAGATGCGCGTGATCCAGCTGCTGATCCGCCAGGCCTTCGTCGATCTGCGCGAAGCCTGGTCGCCGGTGATGCCGCTGGAATTCGAATACATGCAGTCCGAGGTGAATCCCCACTTCGCCAACATCGTCGCGCCGTCCGAAATCGTGGTGGTGTCCAAGTTCCGCATCGAGCTCGACGGCGGCGGCGGTGACCTGCACGTGACGATGCCGTACTCGATGATCGAGCCGATCCGCGAACAGCTCGACGCCGGCGTGCAGTCCGATCGCGCCGACAAGGACGAGCGCTGGTCGACCGCCCTGCGCGAGCAGATCAAGGACGCCGAAGTCGACCTGGAAACCGAGCTGGCGCGCACCAGCATCAGCCTGCGCAAGCTGATGAGCCTCAAGCCCGGCGACATCATCCCCATCAACATGCCGAAAACCATCGATCTCTGCGTCGACGGGCTGCCGCTGTTCCGCGGCAGCTTCGGCGTCAACAACGGCCACAACGCGGTGCGCATCACCGAAGTCGTGCGCCGCAGCCCCACCTTCGCCACTTCCACAGGCCAGACCCGATGAGCACCGAAGCCAGCTCCGCCACGCCGCCCCCGACCGCCAACGGCGCCGCCGGCCGCGACTATACCCGCGCCAATTTCGAGAACCTCCAGGCCGAGGCCAGCGCCCACGGCAGCGGCGACCTCAATCTCGACGTGCTGCTCGACGTCGCCGTGGTGCTGTCGATGGAAGTCGGCCGCGCCCGTCTGCCGATCCGCAACCTGCTGCAGCTCAACCAGGGCTCGGTGGTGGAACTGGAACGCGCCGCCGGCGAACCGCTTGATGTCTACGCCAACGGCACCCTCATTGCCCACGGCGAGGTGGTGGTGGTCAACGAGAAGTTCGGTGTCCGCCTCACCGACGTGGTGAGCCCGGCCGAACGCATCCGCAAGCTGCGTTAACGGCCCCCGGCATGAGCACTCCCGTCGCCGCGGTGCCCGTGGCAGCCGGCATGGCGCAGACCGCGCTGAGCCTGCTGCTGGTGCTGGGCGCCATCTTCGCCCTGGCCTGGCTGGTGCGCCGCATGCAGGGTATGCGCTCCGGCCTGGGCGGCGTGCTCAGCGTGAAGAGCGGCCTCCAGGTCGGGCCGAAGGAGCGGGTGTTGTGGATCCGCGCCGGCGATACCGACTTGCTGATCGGTGTCGCCGCCGGCCGCGTGCAGACCCTGCACGTCTTCGATCATCCGCCGGCCGAGGTCGAGATGGCGGGGCAGACCGCCGCCCCAGGCTTCGCCGAGGCCCTGCGCAAGGTCATGCGCGGCGGCTCCGCATGAAGTTCCCGCTCAAATCATTGCTGCTGCCGATATCGAGCCTCGCGCTGCCGGTGTCGGCGGCGAACCTCCCCGGCATCGCCGTGACCCAGGGCGCGGGCGGGCAGGGCTACAGCCTGAGCATCCAGTTGCTGTTGCTGATGACGGCGCTAACGCTGCTGCCGGCGGTGTTGATGACGATGACGGCGTTCACCCGCATCGCCGTGGTGCTGGGCCTGCTGCGCCAAGCCCTGGGTACCAACAACACTCCGTCGAACCAGATCCTGATCGGCCTGTCGCTGTTCCTGACCCTGTTCGTGATGCAGCCGGTTGCGCAACGCGTCTACGAGCAGGCGGCGCAGCCCTACCTCGACGGCAAGCTCGAATTCCAGCCTGCCCTGGCTGCGGCGGCCAAGCCGATGCGCGGCTTCATGATGGCGCAGACGCGCAATTCCGACCTGATGGCCTTTGCCAAGATTTCCGGGCATGGGTCCTACGCCAATCCGGACGACGTTCCTTTCACCGTGCTGGCCGCCGCCTACATGACCAGCGAACTGACCACCGCCTTCCAGATCGGCTTCATGCTGTTCATCCCCTTCGTGGTGATCGACCTCGTGGTGGCCAGCGTGCTGATGAGCATGGGCATGATGATGCTGTCGCCGATGCTGATCTCGCTACCGTTCAAGCTGATGCTGTTCGTGCTGGTCGATGGCTGGGCGCTGGTGATGGGCTCGCTGGCCGCCAGCTTCGTGGTGCCGGCATGAGACAGCGAGGTTTGTCTCCGCGTGCGGTGGCCTGCGTCTCATGTCCGTGTGGACTCGCGACGCTAGGATTCCCGTGCGCCGCACGGGGCCCCTCCACGCTGCTCGCGCCATCATGACTCCCGAATCCGTCCTTAGCCTGGGCCAGCAAGCCCTGCAACTGGCCCTGCTGCTGGCGGCGCCGTTGCTGTTGGCATCCCTGGCGATCGGCCTGCTGGTCGGCGTATTCCAGGCGGCGACGCAGATCAACGAGATGACCCTGTCCTTCATCCCCAAGGTGCTGGCGATGGCGGCTACCCTGATGCTGATGGGGCCGTGGATGCTGCAGATGCTGACCGAGTTCACCCGCCGCCTGATCGAAGGCATCCCCGGCGCGCTCCACTAGGACCATGACCGTCACTGACGCCATGCTTGCCGGCTGGCTGCAGATGTACTTCTGGCCGTTCCTGCGCATCGGCGGCCTGATGATGACCGCGCCCCTGCTCAACGCCCCCGCCGTTTCGCCGCGCATCCGGCTGATGTTGGCCCTGGCGCTGACCCTGGTGATGGCGCCGTTGCTGCCCGCCATGGCGCCCCTGGCACTGTTCAGTGCGCCGTGGTGGTTGCAGATCGGCCGCGAATTCATCATCGGCGCCGCCATGGGCTTCGTGCTGCAACTGGTGATGGAGTCGGCCATGCTGGCCGGCGAAATGGTGTCCTACGGCATGGGCCTGGGCTTTGCCCAGCTGGCCGACCCCCTCCACGGCGCCTCGGCACCGATGCTGGGCCAGTTCTACCAGATCACCGCCCTGCTGCTGTTCCTCAGTTTCGGCGGCCTGCTGCGCCTGGTGCAGCTGCTGGTCGATTCCTTCCACGCCGCTCCGCCGGGCGGCGTTTCCCTGGATGCGGCCTCGTTGCGGGCACTGGCCGACTTCGGCGGTCTGTGTTTTGCCGGCGGCCTGCGCATTGCCTTGCCGGCGGTGATCGCCCTGCTGCTGGTCAATCTCGGCTTCGGCGTGATGAACCGCAGCGCACCGGCCCTCAATGCTCTCTCCATCGGCTTCCCCCTGTCGCTGATCGTCGGCATGATCGCGCTGCACTTCGCCTTGCCGCAGCTGCCGCAGGTATTGAGCGATCTGCTCGACCAGTCTTGGGATTTCATCGGCAACTGGGTCGGCGGCTTGTCCACCATGGCGGCGAAACCATGAGCGAGAGCGCCCAGGAACGCACCGAACGCGCCACACCCAAGCGCCGCAGCGACGCGCGCAAGCGCGGCCAGGTGGCACGCTCGCGCGAGATCGGCGCGGCGGCTGTGGTCGGGGCCGCGGCTCTCACTGCAATGATGGCCGGCTCCCGTTTCACGGCAGCGGCCGAGTTGCAGATGCGGCAACTGCTGAGCCTGGACGCTTCCGCCCTGTTGCACCCCGAAGCCATGCCCGGGCTGTTCGGCCAGGCCTGCATGCAGGCCCTGCTGCTATGCGCGCCGGTATTCGCCGCCTGTGTCTGCGCCGCGCTGTTGGCGCCGATGCTGCTCGGCGGCTGGAACTTCAGCGTGCAGGCGCTGCAGCCGGATTTCTCGCGCCTCAATCCGCTCAGCGGCCTTGGCCGCATGTTCTCTGGCCACGGCGCGGTGGAACTGCTCAAGGGCCTGGTCAAGCTGGCCTGGATCGGTGGGGTGGCCGCGCTGTACCTGTGGCAGCGGCGCGAAAGCATGGCCGCGTTGTCTTCAGAACCGACCGCGCAGGGCATCGCCGACGGCGCTTCCCTGGCGCTGGGCATGCTCGGCTGGCTGGCCATGGCCTTGGTGGCAGTGGCTGCGATCGACGCGCCGTACCAGCTGTGGAGCCACGCCAAACGCCTGCGCATGTCCAAGCAGGAAATCCGCGACGAGATGAAGCAGAGCGACGGCCGTCCCGAGGTCAAGGGCCGGCTGCGGCGCATGCAGATGGAAGCCTCGAAGCGCCGTATGATGGAAAAGGTGCCGGGCGCCGACGTAGTGGTGACCAACCCCACCCACTATGCCGTGGCCCTCAAGTACAGCGGCGAGGGCATGCGCGCGCCCCGCGTGGTGGCCAAGGGCGCCGGCGAGATCGCGGCGACCATCCGCGATCTGGCGCGGCAGCACAACATCCCCCTGGTGTCGGCGCCGCCGCTGGCCCGCGCCCTTTACCGCGGCGTGCAGCTCGACCAGGAAATCCCGGCCACCCTGTACTCGGCGGTGGCGCGGATCCTCACCTATGTCTACCAGCTGCGCGCCTGGCGCGGTGGCACACGGCCGCCGGCCGAGCCGGTCATCGAGGGCGTCCCCGGCGGTGAACCGGACCCCGAGTAGTGCGATCCCGAATCCCAGTCCGAGCCCCGGTCCGAGCCCTAGTCCGAGCCCTAGTCCGGAACTTGCACCTAGGCGATCAGAACCGCCATGCAAACCCCACAGAACACATTTTTGACGCAACTCAGCGGCCTGGCCCGCGGCGGCCTCGGCGCGCCGGTGCTGTTGATGCTGATCCTGGCGATGATGGTGGTGCCCCTGGCGCCCTTCGCCCTGGACCTGCTGTTCACCTTCAACATCGCCCTGGCCATCGTCATCCTGCTGGCGGTGATCTACGTCATGCGGCCGCTGGAGTTCTCGGCCTTCCCCACGGTGCTGCTGGTAGTGACCCTGCTGCGCCTGGCCCTCAATGTCGCCTCCGCACGCGTGGTGCTGTTGCACGGCCACGAGGGCGTGCATGCCGCCGGCCGGGTGATCCAGGCTTTCGGCGAATTCGTCGTCGGCGGCAACTATGCCGTCGGCTTCGTCATCTTCATCATCCTCACGATCATCAATTTCATGGTGGTGACCAAGGGTGCCGAGCGCGTCTCCGAGGTTTCCGCGCGCTTCGTGCTGGATGCCCTGCCGGGCAAGCAAATGGCGATCGACGCCGACCTCAACGCCGGATTGTTGACGCGCGAGGAAGCGCGGGCCCGGCGCGAGGAGGTGCGCGAGGAAGCGGACTTCTACGGCTCCATGGATGGCGCTTCCAAATTTGTGCGCGGCGACGCCATGGCCGGCATCCTGATCCTGGCCATCAACATCCTCGGCGGCCTCCTGGTGGGCACCCTGCAGCACGGCCTACCGCTGGGCGCCGCACTGAAGAATTACACCCTGCTGACCATCGGCGACGGCCTGGTGGCGCAGGTGCCGTCGCTGCTGCTATCCACCTCGGTGGCGATCCTGGTGACGCGCATCTCGCGCTCGCAGGACATGAGCAAGCAGCTCATGGCGCAGGTCTTCGGTCATCCGCGCGTGCTGTCGGTGACAGCGGTGGTGATGGCCCTGATCGGCTTCATCCCCGGCATGCCCAACCTGGTGTTTCTGATGCTGGCGGCGGCCTGCGGCGGCATCGCCTGGATGCGCCACAAGAACAAGGACAAGGTCGCGGCCAAACCGGTGCCGGCCGCACCCGTAGCGCCGCCGCAGGAACTGTCCTGGGACGACGTCGCGCCGCAGGACGCGCTCGGCCTGGAAGTCGGCTACCGCCTGATTCCGCTGGTCGACGTGCGTCAGGGCGGTGAGCTGATGGCGCGCATCAAGGGCGTGCGCAAGAAGCTGACGCAGGAACTCGGCTTCCTGATCCAGCCGGTGCATATCCGCGACAACCTCGAACTCGCGCCGAATACCTATCGCATCCTGCTCCACGGGGTGCCGCTAGCCAGTGCGCTGATCCATCCCGATCGCGACCTCGCCCTCAACTCAGGACGCGTCTACGGCACGCTCAACGGCATCGCCGGCAAGGATCCGGCCTTCGGCCTCGACGCGGTATGGATCGAGCGCGGCGCGCGCGATCACGCCCAGACCCTCGGCTATACCGTGGTGGACGCGTCCACCGTGATGGCCACGCACCTGTCGCAACTGGTCAAGGAACACGCCGCCGAACTGCTCGGCCACGACGAGGCGCAACAGCTGCTCAACGCACTGGCCAAGTCGGCGCCGAAGCTGGCCGAAGACCTGGTGCCCAAGCTGCTGCCGCTGTCGACGTTCGTTCGCGTGCTGCGTCTGCTGCTCAACGACCGCGTGCCCATCCGCAACCTGCGCGGCATCGCCGAGGCTTTGGCGGAGGCGGCGCCGCGGAGTCAGGATCCCGTCGCCCTGGCTGGTGCCGTGCGCGTGGCGCTGCGCCGTCAGATCGTGCAGGACATCGGTGGCGCCGAGGCGGAATTGCCGGTACTGACGCTCAGCGCGGGGCTGGAACGCGTGTTGCAGGACAGCGTTGCCAGCGGCGCCGCCGCGGTGGAACCGGGACTCGCCGAACGGATGCAGCAATCGATCATGCAGGGCGCGCAACGGCAGGCCAAGACCGGGCAACCGGCGGTACTGCTGGTGCCGGGCTCGCTGCGGCCCTTGCTGGCCAGGTTCACCCGCCAGAGCGTGCCCGACCTGCACGTGCTGGCTTACGACGAGGTGCCGGACGACCGGCGCATCCGCATGGTGGGAGCGATCGCATGAACGGGACTGACGGAGCAGCACACAGATGAAGATCAAACGGTTCGTCGCCAAGAGCATGCGCGATGCCATCCGCCAGGTACGGGACGAGCAGGGGCCCGATGCGGTGATCCTGTCCAATCGACGTGTGCCGGGCGGCGTCGAAGTGGTGGCCGCCACCGACTACGATGCCGCGCTGGCGCAACAGGCCTTGCGCCAGCACGCCGCGCACGAACCACAGCCTCCGCCGCCCCCCCCGCAAACCCCGCCGGAGAAGCCAAGGCGATCGACCGCCACGCAGCGTCCGACCGAAGCCGCCGCGCCCGCGGCGCAGCAGGCTGCCACCGCTCCGCCACCGAGCGAGCTGGCGCAGATGCAGCGCGAGCTGGGCAGCATGCGCCGCTTGCTCGAAGAACAGCTGGCCGGCCTGCAATGGAACGAACTGAAACGTAATCAGCCGCAACGCGTCGCGGTACTGCGCGCCCTGGACAAGCTCGGCCTCAGCGCCGACCTGGCGCGCGCCATCGCCGACGAGGTTCCGCCAAGCGTCGAAGGCGAAGCCGCGCGCCTGCTGCCGGCCAGCCTGCTGGCCCGGCGCATTCCGATCGGCCCGCAGGATCCCATCCTCGACGGCGGCGTGATCGCCCTGGTCGGCCCCACCGGCGTTGGCAAGACCACAACCATCGCCAAGCTGGCGGCGCGCTTCGCCCGACACAACCGGGCGCGCGACATCGCTCTGGTGACGCTGGACCACTACCGCATCGGCGCGCAGGAGCAGTTGTTCAGTTACGGCCGCCTGCTCGGCGTGCCGGTGCACAGCGTCGCCCCCGACCAGGATCTCGGCGCCGTGCTGGAGCAGTTGTCCGACCGGCGCCTGGTGCTGGTGGACACCGCCGGCATGAGTCAGCGCGACCACACCCTCGGCCAGCAGATCGACCGCCTGCGCAGCCTTGGGCCGCGTTTGCATAGCTATGTCGTGCTCGCCGCCAACGCTTCCGGTACCGATGAAGTCGTACGCCGCTTCGCCCCGCTGCAGCCGGCGGGCTGCGTGCTGACCAAGCTTGACGAAGCCACCAGCATCGGCGCGCCGCTGTCCGCCGTGATCGGCCAGGCCCTGCCGCTGAGTTATGTCGCCCACGGCCAGCGCGTCCCCGAAGACCTGCACCTGGCCCACGCCGACCGCCTGGTCCTCTGCGCCGTACAACTGGCCCGCGCCACCACCCAGGTCGTCGATGACGACAGCCTGGCGCGGCGCTACTCCAATCCTTCTTCCTCTCCGGCCGCATCCATCCATGCATGATCCATATCCCAACCAGGCGAGCGGCTTGCGCCTGCTGAAACCGGCGCAGCCGGTCCGCGTGCTGGCGGTCACCAGCGGCAAGGGCGGCGTGGGCAAGACCAGCGTCTCGGTCAATCTGGCCGTGGCCCTGGCGATGGCCGGCCGCAAGGTCATGCTGCTCGACGGCGACCTGGGTCTGGCCAACATCGACGTCATGCTTGGCCTGCAGCCGAGCTGCAACCTGGCGCACGTGCTCGATGGCAAATGCACGCTCGAGGACACCGTGCTGGAAGGACCCGCCGGCGTCATGGTGGTGCCGGCCTCCAGCGGCAAGCAGCACATGGCGGAGCTGTCGCCGGTACAGCACGCCGGCCTGGTGCAGGCCTTCAGTGAACTGAGCCGGCCCCTGGACACCCTGATCGTCGATACCGCAGCCGGCATCGCCGGATCGGTCATCACCTTCAGCCAGGCCAGCCAGCACGTCATCGTGGTGGTGACCAACGATCCCACTTCGCTCACCGACGCCTATGCCCTGATCAAGGTGCTCAACCGCGACCACGGCATCCGCCGCATCCAGGTGCTCGCCAACATGGCGCGCAGTGCCGCCGAAGTGCGCGAGATCTACGAGAACCTGCGCCGCGTCGCCGAGAAATTTCTCGACGTCACCCTCAGCTTCATGGGCAGCGTGCCGGAGGACGAATGGCTCAAGCGCGCCGTGCGGCACCAGCGCGCGGTGGTGGACGCCTACCCGAACAGCCCATCGGCCAAGGCGTTTCACCAACTGGCAGCCAAGGCCGACCGCTGGAGCCTGCCGCAGGGCGCGCGCGGCAACCTCGAATTCTTCGTCGAGCGACTGGTGCATCGCGCCGCCGCGGTGATCCCCGCGTGAGCGCGCAGCCGCAATTCATGATCCCGCCACCGCCGGACGATACCGCCCTGGTGCAGCGGCACGCTGACCTGGTAAGGCGTATCGCCCACCACATGGCGGCGCGGTTACCGGCCAGCGTCGACGTCGGCGACCTGATCCAGGCCGGCTTGATCGGCCTGCTCGAAGCCGCGCGCAACTACAGCGGCGCCCACGGCGCTTCCTTCGAGACCTATGCCGGCATCCGCATCCGCGGCGCCATGCTCGACGAGTTGCGTCGTGGTGACTGGGCGCCGCGTTCGGTGCACCGGCGCCTGCGCGAGATCAGCGCGGCGATCCGGACCATCGAACAGGAAGAGGGGCGCGAGGCGCGCGATGCCGAGGTGGCTAAGCGCATCGGCATCAGTCTCGACGAATACCATGACAGTCTCAGCGATGCCACACGCTGCCAGGTGCTGTCCACCAGCGCGCGCGATGACGATGACAGCGACATGGACTGCGCCGCCGAAGGCGGTCCGCAGCAGGATCTGGAGCGCAGCGAATTCCAGCATGAGTTGGCGGCCGCGATCCAGTCGCTGCCGCAGCGCGAAAAGCTGGTTCTTTCCATGTATTACGACGACGAACTGAACCTGCGCGAAATCGGCGCGGTGCTCGAAGTCAGTGAAAGCCGCGTCTGCCAGATCCACGGCCAGGCCCTGCTGCGCCTGCGCGCGCGGCTCGCCGCCTACGCCGCCGACGGCGGCGCCGCATGAACCCGCAAGCCGCCTTCAACCATCGGCCGCCGCAGCGCGCGGCCCGGAGATAGAGTTTTGGACAAGAACATCAGAGTCCTCATCGTCGACGACTTCTCGACCATGCGCCGCATCGTCAAGAACCTCCTGCACGACCTTGGTTACGTCAACACCACCGAGGCCGACGACGGCAAGACCGCCTGGACCGCATTGCAGACCGGCTCCTTCGACCTGGTCGTCACCGACTGGAACATGCCCGGCATGACCGGCCTCGACCTGCTCAAGAACATCCGCTCCGATGCGCGCCTGTCCTCGCTCAAGGTGCTGATGGTCACGGCCGAGGCGCAGCGCGAGCAGATCATCGAGGCCGCCAAGGCGGGGGTCAACGGCTACATCATCAAGCCGTTCACCGCCGTCACGCTCAAGGAGAAACTGGACAAGATCGCGCAGCGCAGCGTCGGAGCTCCCGCATGAAAGCCGCGGAATCCGGCACGCAGCGTGACGACGCGCTTTATGCCGGCGTGGCCCGGCTGACGCGCAGCCTGCACGACAACCTGCGCGAGTTGGGTCTGGACGGCCGGCTCACGCGCTTCGCCGGCAACGACATGCCGGACGCCTGCGTACGGCTGGACCACGTGGTGAAGATGACCGAGGAGGCCGCTCATCGGACGCTCGACCTGGTCGATGACGGCCGCGCCATCGCCGATAGTCTGGCCGATGTGCGCGTTCATCTGGCCCGTCTGCACCATGACGGCCCGGAGCGAGGGCTGCTGGAGGCCCGGCTGGCAGTGGATGACGCGGAGGTGCGCCTGCGCGGCACGCTGACAGCGCTGGCCCAGGCACAGGAATACCAGGATTTGTCCGGCCAGATGATCCGCCGTGTCATCGATCTGGTGCGCAACGTCGAGGCTGCGCTGCTCGAATTGCTGGGCGAGGACGCGGTTCAGTCCGCGCCGGAGCTGCCGCTAAACGAACCACAGGCCGCGTTGCCCGGGCCGGCGCTACCCGGTACTGCCGGCGCGGCCGACCAGGGCGATGCCGATCGCCTGCTTGCCAGTCTCGGCTTCTGAAGCCGGGTTACCGAAGGACCCAGGATCGAGATCGCGGCATGAGCACCGACACCGACGACGATATCCGCGCCGACTTCCTCGCCGAGTCGGGCGAGCTGATGGCCGCCCTGGGCCAGCAGCTGGTCGAGCTGGAACGGCGGCCGGCCGACGGCGAACTGCTCAATGCCGTATTTCGCGGCTTCCACACCATCAAAGGCGGCGCCGGCTTCCTCGGCCTGGAAGCGATGGTAGCGTTATGCCACGCTGCGGAAGAAGTATTCAATGCCCTGCGCAAGGGTGAATGCCGCATGGATCCGGATCTGATGGACGCGGCGCTGGAAGCGCTGGAAAGTTTGCAGGTGATGCACGCGGCGGCGGAGGCCGGCCGCACGCCAGCCTCCGCCAAGGCCGGACTGATCGGGCGGTTGCGCCAGGCGACGCAGGCGCCGCCACCCGTCGCAGTCGCGGCGCCCGCCACCGGGGCCGCCGCGGACAACGGCGCCATTACCGACGATGAATTCGAAGCCTTGCTCGACCAGCTGCACGGCGAAGGGCGGGGGCCCGGCAGCGTCACGGTCGAAAGCAATGCCGCCATCGAGCCGTCTCCGGAAGCGGACGCGCATCCCCTCGCACGTCAGACCGCGGCCGAAAGCAGTGTGCGCGTGGATACCGCGGCGCTGGATGGCATGATGAACCTGGTGGGCGAGCTGGTGCTGGTGCGCAACCGCCTCAAGCGCCTCTGCGGGCGCGCCGACCAGGGTCCGGAGGCACGCGCCGTCGGGGAGCTCGACCACATCACGCGCAGCCTGCAGGCCGCGGTGATGCGCGTACGCATGCAGCCGATCCGCCGCGTCTTCTCGCGCTTCCCCCGGCTGGCGCGCGAAGTGGCGCGCGGCCTGGGCAAGCAGGTCGAGGTCGAACTGGTCGGCGAGGACACCGGGCTGGACAAGAGCCTGGTCGAGGCGCTGGCCGATCCGCTGGTGCACATGGTGCGCAACAGCGTCGATCACGGCATCGAGCCGCCGGCGCAGCGCCTCTCCGCGGGCAAGCCCGTCATCGGCCGCTTGCGCCTGAGCGCGCGGCAGGCCGGCGACCAGATCCTGATCACGGTGGAAGACGACGGCGCCGGCATGGACGCGGAGCGGCTGCGCGGCAAGGCGGTCGAGAAAGGATTGCTTGCCGCCGCCGATGCGGCACGCCTGTCGCTACAGGAATGCCTGCAACTGATCTTCCGGCCGGGCTTCTCCACCAAGGACCAGGTCAGTGAGCTGTCCGGCCGCGGCGTCGGCATGGACGTGGTCAAGTCCTCCATCACCGCCCTCGGCGGTTCGGTGCAGATCGAGTCCCGCCTGGGTTTCGGCAGCAGTATCCACCTGCGCGTGCCGCTGACTCTGGCGATCCTGCCGGCGCTGATGATCGGTGTCGGTCCGCGCCTGCTCGCCCTGCCGCTGGCGCCTGTACTGGACGTATTCGAACTCGATCCTGCGCAACTACGCCGGCTCGACCGCTGGGACGTGCTGTTGCATCGCAAGGAAACCCTGCGCCTGATCCACCTGCACCGCTGGCTCGATCTGCTGGCCGCCGCCGATGCGCCGCGCCACGTGGTGGTGGCCCAGGTGGAGAACGAGCGCTATGGCTTCGTCGTCAGCCAGGTGCACGCGCGCGAGGAAGTGGTGATCAAGCCCCTCGGCGCCATGCTGCGCGGCTTGGCCGGCATCGCCGGCGCCACCGTCACCGGCAGCGGCCGCGTGGCACTCATCCTCGATTTGCCCGGCCTGGTGCGCGCCGGCCCCGGTGCGGAGTAAGAAGCAATGGACTTGCTGAGCATCATCGGCTTCCTGCTGGGCTTCACCGCCATCATCGGCGGCACCTTCCTGCACGGCGGCGGCATCGAAAACCTGGTTGGCGCCGCGGCCGCGGTCATCGTCTTCGTCGGTACCACAGCCGCCATCCTGCTGCAGACGCCGATGCCCACTTTCATCCATGCGCTGAAGATGCTGCGCTGGGTGTTCAAGCCACCCGCCCACAATCCAAAGGCCCTGATCGAGCGCATCGTCGAGTGGAGCAACGCTGCCCGCAAGCAGGGTCTGCTGGCCCTGGAGAACAGCGTCGAGACCGAATCCGACCCCTTCATCAAAAAGGGCCTGCAGCTGCTGGTGGACGGCGCCGAGCCTGACGTGATCCGCAATACCCTGGACGTGGAACTGGCCAACCGCGAGCACTTCGACCTGGCCAGCGCTAAGGTGTTCGAGGGCATGGGCATCTACTCGCCGACCATGGGCATCATCGGTGCCGTGATGGGCCTGATGGAAGTGATGGCCAACCTGGCCGATCCGAGCAAACTCGGCCCGGGCATAGCCGCCGCCTTCGTCGCCACGATCTACGGCATCGCCTCGGCCAACCTGTTCTTTCTGCCGATGGCGTCGAAGCTCAAGGCCGTGACCAACGACCAGTCGCGCATCCGCGAGCTGGTGATCGAGGGCCTGGTGTCGATCTCGCAGGGCGAGAACCCGCGCAATATCGAATCCAAGCTGCAAGGTTACCTGCACTAGCACGCACTCACATGGCCAAGCGCAACAAGCACGAGGAACACGGCAACCACGAAGCCTGGGCCATCCCCTATGGCGACATGGTGACCCTCCTGCTGGCCTTCTTCGTGGTGATGTACTCCATCTCCTCGGTCAACGAGGGCAAATATCGCGTGCTGTCCGACGCCCTGTCCCATGCCTTCGGCGGCCCGCCCAAGTCGATCAAGCCGGTGCAGATCGGCACCCACAAGCAGAGCGGCACCGACAGCGACCAGAAGATCAACATCTTCGAGAAGGACAGCGTCGAGCAGTCCGTAGCCGGCGACATGCGTGACCTGCGCAACCCTGTGGTGCTGCCTGGCCGCAACAAGATCCAGATCTCCCAGCAGCAGACCAGCGCCTCGGGCAGTACCGGCTACGCCGAACAGCACGCCGCCTTGCAGCGCATGGCCGATGCCGTGCAGAAGGCCATGGGCCCGCTGATCGACCGCAACATGATCATCGTGCGCAAGTCCGAGCAGAAGCTGGAAATCGAGATCCGCACCGACATCCTCTTCGCCAGCGGTTCCGCCCTGGTCGACGAGCGCGCCCTGCCGATCCTGTCGCGCCTGGCCGGCATCCTGCAGCCTTTCCCCAATGCCCTGCGCATCGAAGGGCATACCGACAACGTGCCGATCCACACCGGGGCCTTCGCCTCCAATTGGGAGCTGTCGGCGGCACGCGCTGCCAGCGTGGTGCACCTGTTCATGGAGCAGGGCGTCGATCCGCACCGCATGAGCGTCGAAGGCTTCGGCGAATACCGGCCCGCCGGTGACAACGGCAGCAGTGATGGCCGCAACCGCAATCGCCGGGTGGTGCTGGTGGTGCTTGCCGAAGGCAGCCAGCCGGTGCCGGTAGCCGGCGGCGGCGGTGACGTCTCCATGCCGCCGGCCAGCGGTCCGGGACCGGACAAGACCACCGAGCCGCCGTCCGCAACGGCAGGCGGAGAGTCAGCCGCCGTGCCCGATCGGGCGCCGCCGCCGGTATCCCCGGGAGATACGCCCCCATGAAAGCAGCTATCGGCAATGTGAAGGGTGCACGCCGTGAAGACGGCAAGGTTACGCGCTGGGTCGGCTTCCGTGTCGGCAGCCAGAATTACGCGCTCGATATCCTGCGCGTGCAGGAAGTGCTGGCCGCCGCCGAGATCGAACCGGTACCCGGCACGCCGCCCGCGATACTGGGCGTCACCAACCTTCGCGGCCGCATCGTTACCGTGGTCGATCTGCGCCGCTGCCTCGGCCTCGGCGCTGCGATGGCGGATGCTCCCTGCAGTGTCATCGTCGCCGAGATCGAAGGCGAGCCGGTCGGTCTGCGTGTCGACGGTGTGGCGGAGATCTGCAGCATTGCCACCGCCGCGATCAAGCCGGCCCCGGCGACGCAGGGCCGCATTCCAGACCCCCTGGTGCGTGGCATCGTCAGCCGCGGCGGTGAGGGCGGCATGCTGACACTGCTCGATGCCGATCGCCTCGGCGTGGTCGCCGCGCTACCGTTTTGATGCCCGGTGCCGTTCGACCCTGATTTTCCCTCCGCTCGTCGCCGGTCCGTTCGGCGCGCCTTCAGGGCCGTTGCTGCTACGCCGCTACTGACTCAGGTGAGGGAGAAATGAGCCATGCACGAAACCGACTCCGCTGTCAGGCCCGCCGTGCCTCGGGCGGGATCCACGCGCTCCCGTCGCGTCAAGGCGTTGCGTCTGCAAGCCGAACTGGGCATCGATAGTGTCGGCGCTCTCAAGGAACAATTGACACGTGTGCTCGACCAGCCGGCCAAGGTCGTTCTCGACGCCGGCGAAGTAACGCGCGTGCATACCGCAGCTTTGCAGCTGTTCTGCCTGTTCTGCCGCGACCGCCGTGCCGAGGGCCGCGAAGTCGAGTTTGCGCGGCCTTCGCCGGCACTGCTCGCCGCGGCCGCCCTGCTCGGCGCATCGACCCTTCTGCAACTGGCCAAGGCAGCGCCATGAGCCGCATCCTCGCGGTAGACGATTCCAGCTCGATGCGCCAGATGGTGGCCTTCACCCTCAGCTCAGCCGGCTTCGACGTGGTCGAAGCACCGGATGGTGCCGTGGCACTCGCGCTTGCGCAAAAGGAGAAGTTCGGACTGGTGCTGGCAGACGTCAACATGCCCAATATGGATGGCATCTCCCTGGTGCGCGCCCTGCGCAGCCTGCCGGAATACAAGTTCACGCCCCTGCTGATGCTGACCACCGAGTCAGGCCCGGAAAAGAAGCAGGAGGGCAAGGCAGCCGGCGCCACCGGCTGGTTGGTCAAGCCATTCAACCCGGAGCAGTTGCTCAATACCGTCAAGCGCGTGCTCGGCTGAACGAAAACGTCATGAGCATCGATCTGGCGCAGTTCCATCGCACTTTCTTCGAGGAATGCTTCGAGGGTATAGACCTGATGGAACGCGACCTGCTGCGCATGGGCGGCGGCCCCGGCGGCGAGACGGTGAACGCGGTATTCCGCGCCGCGCATTCGATCAAGGGCGGCGCCGCCACCTTCGGCTTCGCCGCCATCGCCTCGTTTACGCATCATATGGAAACCCTGCTGGACCAGATGCGCAGCGGCACCCGCGCCATCTCGGACCCGGCGGTCGACTTGCTGCTGCGCGCTACCGATGCTCTGCGCAGTCTGCTCGCAGCCGCGCGCGACGGAGAGCCCCTGGATACCGCGCGGGTGGCCGGGGCGCAGGCGGCGCTGGAGGCCTTTCTCGGCGCGGCGGATGCTCCGGAGTCCACGGCCGTCGCCGTTCCCGCAGTTGAGCAGGCCTACCTGATCCGCTTCGTGCCGGCGCCGGATTTGTTCCGCAGCGGCAACGACCCGCTGCTGATCCTGCGCGAACTGGCGACGCTCGGAACCCTGGAAACCAGGCTCGACCTCGACACCGCGCCGGCCTTTGCCGAATGCGACGCGGAGTCCTGCCATATGGCCTGGTCGCTGCGTCTGCTCAGCAGCCACTCCCGCGCCGAGCTGCAGGAGGTCTTTGCCTGGGTGGAAGGTAGCTGCGAACTGGATATCCGTCTTGAATCCGCCGCCGCGCCACCTGCGGCGGTGGCCACCACCGGACCGGCCGTCCATGCCGTGGCCGCGCCGACGCCACGCCCCGGCGAGCACACCGTCGGCGACGGCGGCTCGATCCGCGTCGGCACCGACAAGATCGACGCGCTGATGAACCTGGTCGGCGAGCTGATCATCACCCAGGCCATGCTCGCCCAGCTTGCCGGCGCGCTCGACCCGGTGCTGAACGAGAAACTGCTCGCCGGCCTGTCGCAGCTCGACCGCAACACCCGCCTGTTGCAGGAAGCGGTGATGAGCACCCGCATGCTGCCTATCGACAGCGTTTTCAGCCGCTTCCCGCGCCTGGTCCGCGACCTCGCCGCCAAGCTCGGCAAGCAGGTACGCCTCACCACCGTGGGCGAGAGCACCGAGCTCGACAAGAGCGTGATCGAGAAGATCAGCGATCCGCTCAATCACCTGGTACGCAACAGCCTCGACCACGGCATCGAATCGCCGGAGGCGCGCAGCGCCGCCGGCAAGGATGCCGTTGGCACGGTGACGCTGAAGGCGGCCCACCAGGGCGACAACATCCTGGTCGAGGTCTGCGACGACGGCCGCGGCCTCGATCGCGCACGCATCCTGGCCAAGGCGCGCGAGCAGGGCATCGCCTGCACCGACGCGATGAGCGATGCCGAAGTCTGGCAGTTGATCTTCGCACCCGGATTCTCCACAGCAGATCGGGTTACCGACGTATCCGGCCGCGGCGTGGGCATGGATGTGGTGAAGAAAAACATCGCTGCCTTGGGCGGCAGCGTGGAGCTGCACTCCAGCGCCGGTCGTGGCTCGCGCACCGTGATCCGCTTGCCGCTGACCCTCGCCATCCTCGACGGCATGTCGGTAGGCGTATCCGGCGAGATCTTCATCCTGCCGCTGTCCGCTGTGATCGAGTCGCTACAGCCGCAGGCCGAGCAGGTCAAGCGGGTGGTGCACCAGGGCACCGTGGTACGGGTGCGCAACGAATACCTGCCCCTGGTTGACCTGCGCCAGTGGTTCGGGCTGAGCGGCAAGAGCCGTCCACTGCACGAGGCCATTGCTGTGATCGTCGAATCCGAGGGCCGCAAGCTGGCCTTGCAGGTAGACGAACTGGTCGGGCAGCAGCAGGTGGTGATCAAGAGCCTGGAAGCCAACTACCGTCGTATCCGCGGAGTCTCCGGCGCCACCATCCTGGGCGACGGCCGCGTCTCCCTGATCCTCGACGTCGGCGCCATCGTGCGCCTGTTCAGCCAGGCCCAGGCGGCCTGAGCTCCTCCATTTCCATTGCCGAGAACCCCAGCGATGAGCACCACCGGTCACGAAAGCGCCAAGCCAACCGAGGCGGCCGCGCCCGCGGCCCCGGACGAATTCCTCACCTTCACCCTGGGCCAGGAAGAGTACGGCGTGGACATCCTCAAGGTGCAGGAAATCCGCGGCTACGACACCGTGACGCGGATTCCGGAGGCGCCGGACTTCATCAAGGGCGTGATCAACCTGCGCGGCACCATCGTGCCGGTGGTCGACATGCGCCTCAAGTTTCACCTGGCCAGCGCCGAATACAACGAATTCACCGTGATGATCATCCTCAACGTGGCGCGGCGCGTGGTCGGCATGGTGGTCGACGGCGTATCCGATGTGATGCAACTCAGCGCCGAGCAGATCCGCCCGGCCCCGGAATTCGGCAGCAGCGTCAACACCCGCTTCATTACCGGCATTGGCACGCTTGAGCAACGCATGCTGATCCTGATCGACATCGAAAAGCTGATGAGCAGCCAGGACATGGCGCTCATGGACAGCGTTGCCATCCACTGAACCAGAACCGCCGAGGAATACCATGAAACCCAGCCCCAAGAAGTCCGGCGTGAAGGCCGCAGCCAAGAAAGCACCGCAGCGCAAGACGGCAGCGAAGCCAAAGCCGGCGCCGGGCGCCGACCTGGCGCGTCGGCTGGAGGTGGCAGAAGCGGTGATTGCCGCGATTTCGCGTCTGCGTGCGGTGCTCGAACTGCTGCCGGACGGCGGCATCCTCGGCGCCAACGACAATTTCCTGCACGCCACCGGCTACGGTCTGGACGAAATCAAGGGTCGCAACTACGCCATGCTGGTCGATCCAGTACATCGCGAAAGTGCGGCTTACCAGGCTTTCTGGGAAAAGCTCGGTCGCGGCGAGAGCGTCGCCGGACACTACAAGCTGATCGGCAAGTCCGGCAAGGAAATCTGGATGCAGGCCAATTTCAATCCGGTGCTGGGCCGTGATGGCCGGCCGTTCAAGATTTCCACCTACGCTACTGACGTCACCGCGCAGAAGCTGCACGAAGCCGACATGGAAGGTCAGCTTGCCGCCATCGACAAGGCACAGGCGGTAATCGAATTCAACCTTGACGGCCACATCCTCAAGGCGAATGCCAACTTCCTCGGCGCGCTGGGTTACTCGCTGGAGGAAGTGCAGGGCCAGCATCACAGCATGTTCGTCGACCCGGCGCAGCGCGCCAGCGCCGAATACCGCATGTTCTGGGAGAAGCTGGGCCGCGGGGAATACGACGCCGGTCAGTACAAGCGTATCGGCAAGGGGGGCAAGGAAGTCTGGATACAGGCCGCCTACAACCCCATCATGGATACGAACGGCAAGCCGTTCAAAGTGGTGAAGTACGCTACCGACATCACGGCGCAGGTCAGGGATGCCAACGACTTGAATGTCGCGGTCGAACAGGTCCTGGCCACGCTGTCCGCCGCGGGTATGGGCGACATGTCGCAGCGCATCCCGATGGAGGGTAAGAAAGGTTCGATAGGATCGCTGTGCGGCGGCGTAAATTCCGTGCTCGAAAGCATTTCCCTGATGCAGGTCCGCGAGAAGCTGCAGGCCGCGGAAACCGCGCGCATCAAGCAGGGCCTGGACGTCGTCGCAACCAACGTTATGGTCGCCGACGCCGACCTCAATGTGGTGTACGTCAACGAATCCATCAAGGAGATGCTGATCGCGGCCGAATCCGACATCCGCAAGGATCTGCCGGCGTTCAACGCCCGCGGCGTGGTCGGCACCAATATCGATACCTTCCACAAGAATCCGGCACACCAGCGTGGCCTGCTGGCCCGGATGACCTCCACGCACAACGCCAAGCTGAACATCGGCGGCCGCACGTTCTCCCTGATCCTGAACCCCATCAACGGTGACAACGGCGAGCGCCTGGGCTATGTCGTCGAATGGAAGGACATGACCGCCGATCTGCTCGCCTCGGCCCGTGAGCAGGAGCGCATCGCGAACGAAAAACGTCTGTCCGACGAGAACGCGCGAATCCGCAACGCGTTGGACAACGTGACCACCAACGTCATGATCGCCAACAACAACCGCGAAATCATGTACGCCAACAAGTCGCTGGTGACGATGCTGACCCGGGCTGAGGGCGACCTGCGCAAGGATCTGCCGACGTTCGACGTGCGCAAGCTGATGGGCGAGTCGATCGACCAGTTCCACAAGCATCCCGAACACCAGAGGCGCATGATCGAAGGCCTGCGCGATACACATCGCGCGCAGATCAAGGTCGGCGGACGCACCTTCGTGCTGACGGTAAACCCGATTCTGAATGGCGGGGGAGAGCGGCTCGGCACCGTCGTCGAGTGGCTGGATCGCACCGTGGAAGTTGCGGTGGAAGCCGAAGTGGGCGACATCGTCAGGGCCGCGGTCGACGGCGATTTCAGCCGTCGCATCGAAGTCAACGGCAAGGAAGGGTTCTTCAAGCAGCTTGCCGAGGGCATGAACCAGTTGCTCCAGACCAGCGCGGTAGGCCTGGAAGAGGTAGTGCGGGTGTTGGGCGCGCTGGCCAAGGGTGATCTGACGGAAAAAATCACCAGCGAATACAAGGGCACCTGGGGGCAGCTCAAGGACGACGCCAATACCACGGTCGCCCAGCTTACGCAGATCGTCGGCCAGATCAAGATGGCCAGCGACACCATCAATACCGGCGCCCGCGAAATCGCCAGCGGCAACCAGGACCTGTCGGCCCGCACCGAGCAGCAGGCGGCGAGCCTGGAAGAAACGGCGGCTTCAATGGAGCAGCTGACCAGCACCGTCAAACAGAATGCGGAAAACGCCAGGCAGGCCAACCAACTGGCGATCGGCGCCAGCGACATCGCGGTGAGAGGCGGAAAGGTAGTGAGCGAGGTGGTCACGACCATGAGCGCGATCAACGACTCGTCGAAGAAAATCGTTGACATCATCAGCGTCATCGATGGCATCGCCTTCCAGACCAACATCCTCGCACTCAACGCTGCCGTCGAGGCGGCGCGCGCGGGTGAACAGGGCAGGGGCTTCGCCGTAGTCGCGGCGGAAGTGCGCAGCCTGGCCCAGCGCTCCGCCGCGGCCGCCAAGGAAATCAAATCCCTGATCGGAGACTCCGTGGAGAAGGTCGGCAACGGCTCCAAGCTGGTCGAGCAGGCCGGCAAGACCATGGACGAGATCGTCACCAGCGTCAAACGTGTCACCGACATCATGGCGGAAATCACCGCCGCTTCGCAGGAGCAGAGCCAGGGCATCGAGCAGGTCAACCAGACCATCACGCAGATGGACGAGGTGACCCAGCAAAACGCGGCGCTGGTGGAGGAGGCCACCGCTTCGGCGCGTTCCATGGAAGAACAGGCCGAAGGTCTGTCCCACTCGGTAAGTCAGTTCAAGGTCGAAGAAGCGGCTGCGGAGATGTCCCGCCCCGGCCGCCCTGCCGCGACTGTGGTGCCGCTGCCGCGCCCGGCGGCGAGTTCGTCGTCGCGGGATGTCAGAAAGCTGGTGCGGGCCAAGAATCCGCCGCCTCGCCACAACGGCGCCGCCAGGGTCGCTGCGCAGGAATCCGCCAAACAGGACGAGCAGTGGAAGGAATTCTGAAGTCTTCGGGCCCATCATCGGGAGGCGCATCATGTACATTCAACAGGACGGGTCGCCCGCACCGGGCTGGATCGGGGTTGGTGTCCGCTGGCTGGCCAACTACGGCTTGGGCCTGTGCGGCGCTCCCTATGCGTTGACCGAAGCTGCGCCGGGGGACGGGCAAGCGGATCGCCGGACGAAATCGCTGCCGCGGCAAGCGTCGCAGATGACGTGGCTGCCGCCGAAACCGTGAGTCAGACGGCGGAAGCGTTGGCGGATACGCGACAGCGAGAGTTCGCTTTCACGCGGCGCGATTTCGAACGCGTGCGCCGCCTGATCCGCGAGCGGGCGGGCATCGCCCTGATGGACGGCAAGCAGGACATGGTCTACAGCCGTCTGGCGCGGCGCCTGCGCATGCTGGCTCTTGGCTCGTTCTCCGAGTATCTGGACCACCTCGAAAGCGCCCGCGACGCCGCCGAGTGGCAAGCCTTCACCAATGCGCTCACCACCAATCTGACTTCGTTCTTCCGCGAGCCGCATCATTTCGAACGGCTGCAGGAGGTGTTCGCGCAGCGTGCGCCGGGAGAGCGTCTGCTGCTGTGGTGCGCGGCGGCGAGCACCGGCGAGGAGCCCTATTCTCTGGCCATCACCGCCGCGGAGGCCTTCGGCACCTTGTCGCCTCCGGTATCGATACTGGCCACCGACATTGATACACAGGTGCTGGCCACTGCCGAGCGCGGCATCTACCCGCTGGAGCGGATCGCCGATCTGACGCCCGAGCGGCGCCGCAGGTTCTTCCGAAGGGGCCAGGGTTCGAACGAAGGCAACTGCCGTGTCATCGACGAGTTGCGTAGTCTGATCAGTTTCCGCCGCCTCAACCTGCTCGACGGGCGCTACCCGCTGCGCGGTCCGTTCAAGGCGATCTTCTGCCGCAACGTCATGATCTACTTCGACAAGCCCACGCAATATCTGGTGCTGCAGCGGATGATGCCGCTGCTGGCCTTGGACGGCCTGTTCTTTGCCGGACATTCCGAGAGCTTCTTCCACGCCACCGATCTGGTCATTCCCTGCGGCCGCACCATTTACCGGCGTGCCGACGCCGAGGCGGCCTAGGCCTATGTACACCATGCGCAAGGCGCGCATTGAAGCGCAACCGGCGGAATCGCGCCAGCGCGCCGCCGACCCTACAGCCTACTTCGACCCCCGGTTCCGCGCCGCAGCGCTGAAAGTGCTTCCGGGTGAATACATCGTCACCGATAGCGATGTCATGCTGGTCACGGTGCTTGGCTCCTGCGTCTCTGCCTGCCTGCGTGATCCCGTTGCCGGCGTCGGCGGCATGAATCATTTCATGCTGCCGGATACCACCGGCGGCGGCGCGGCTGGCGAGTCCGCACGCTATGGCAGCTACGCCATGGAAGTGCTGATCAACGAATTGCTCAAGCGCGGCGCCATGCGCCGCAATCTCGAGGCCAAGGTATTCGGCGGCGGTGCGGTGCTCCCTGGATTCACCGTCAACAACGTCGGACAGCGCAACGGCCGTTTTGTCCTCGATTACCTCAAGGCCGACGAGATTCCGGTGGTGGCGCAGGATCTGTTCGACGTCTATCCGCGCCGTGTGCACTACTTTCCCCTGAGTGGCCGGGTGCTGGTGCGGCGCCTGCCCTCCGCGAACGAACCCGAGGTGCTGGCCAGCGAAGGCCTGTATCGCTCGCGGCTGCGCCAGGCGCCGGTGGAAGGGACGGTGGAGCTGTTCGAGTGAAGCCAATCCGCGTCCTGGTGATCGACGACTCCGCCCTGATGCGGCAGCTGCTGACCGAATTGTTGTCGCGCGATGGCGGCCTGGAAGTGGTCGGTAGCGCGCCCGATCCCCTGGTGGCGCGGGAAAAGATCAAGCAGCTCAATCCAGATGTGTTGACGCTCGACGTCGAGATGCCGCGCATGGACGGCCTCACCTTCCTCGAAAACCTGATGCGCCTGCGGCCGATGCCGGTGGTGATGGTCTCCTCCCTCACCGAGCGCGGCGCGGAAGTCACCCTGCAGGCCATGGAACTGGGCGCGGTGGACTTCGTCACCAAGCCCAAGCTCGACGTAGCCCAGGGTATGACCGCCTATGCCGATGAACTCGCCGCCAAGATCCGCATGGCCGCCGGTGCGCGCATCCGGCAGCGGCAGCCGGCGGAAGCGGCGCCGCCACCACGCCGCCGTATCGGCGGCTTCAGCACCACCGAGCGCATCATCGCCATCGGCGCCTCCACCGGTGGCACCGAGGCGATCCGCGAGGTACTGGAGCAGATGCCCGCCGACGCGCCGGCGATACTCATCGCCCAGCACATTCCGGCCCTGTTCTCCCGCCCCTTTTCCGAGCGCATGAACCGCCATTCGGCCATGGCCGTATGCCAGGCCGAGGACGGCCAGCAGGTGGTGCCTGGTCATGTCTACATCGCCCCCGGCGACCGCCACCTGTTGTTGGCGCGCAATGGTGCCCGCTACGTCTGCCGCCTCGGCGAGGGCGCGCCGGAAAACCGTCACCGCCCCAGCGTCGACACCCTGTTCCGTTCGGTGGCGCAACAGGCCGGCAACAACGCTGTCGGCGCACTGCTCACGGGAATGGGCGAGGACGGTGCGCGTGGCCTGCTCCTGCTGCGCCAGGCCGGCGCGCCGACCCTGGCGCAGGACGAGGCCAGCAGCGTGGTGTGGGGCATGCCCGGTACGGCGGTGCGCCTGGGTGGCGCACAGGAAGTCGTGCCGCTGCCGGAGATCGCCGCGCGCCTGCTGTCCCTGGCCGCGCAGGCGGCGAACGGCGACCCGGCCAGCTCAAGGACCGCGGCCGCCGGCCGCTAACCACCATACGGAACCCTCCAAGCGAACCCGCCATGCCCACCACCTTGCACGCCCTGATCTACAAGCCCTTCCTGCCGCCCCTGGGCCTGGCCATCGCGGCCTTCGTGGTGCGGCTTTACGACTCGCCCCCAGAGCTGTACTGGCTGCTGCTCACCGCCACCTTCGTCGCCTGGCTGTGGACCACCTGGAAGGTCGGCGGCGCCCTGGCCCGCGCCCAGGCAAGGGAGCAGCGGCGGCAGGAGCTGAGCACCCAGCAGGGCAAGGTACTGGAAGAGCTGTGCGGCGCCCTTGATGGCGACGTCCGCGGCGTACAGACCGAGATCGCCCGTGTCCGCGGCCTGATCACCGAGGCGGCCCGTGAGCTTTCGGCCAGCTTCGACACCATGAACCGCCAGGCCAAGGCGCAGGAAGCGGCGGTCGCCCACATCGTCAACCAGAGTGGCAACGGCGACAATCGCGGCGCCGGCGTGCGCCAGTTCGCGCAACAGGCCGGGCAGTTGATGGAAGGCCTGGTCAACGTGCTGGCCGAAGCCAGCCGGCAGAGCGCGGCAAGCGTGCAGCTGATCGACGCCATGGTGAAGCAGTTCGACGCCATCTTCGAACTGCTCGGCGACGTCAAGACCATCGCCGACCAGACCAACCTGCTGGCACTCAATGCCGCCATCGAGGCTGCCCGGGCCGGCGACGCCGGCCGCGGCTTTGCCGTGGTGGCGGAAGAAGTGCGCAACCTGTCGGAGCGCTCCAACAACTTCAACGAGCAGATCCGCAAGCTGGTCTACAGCTCCAAGGATGCCATTGCCACGGTACGCGATACCGTTGGCGCCATGGCCGTGCGCGATACCAGCACCAGTCAGCAGGCGCGCACCCAGGTGGGCGAACTGCTGACCCAGATCGAGCGCGTCGACCGCAATCTCTGCGACGGCATGCGCGAAGTCGCCGTCGCCGGCGAGCAGCTCGGCCGCTCGGTCGGGCAGGCCGTGCGCTATCTCCAGTTCGAGGACATCAGCCTGCAAGCCCTGGTCGCCGCGGATACGCACGCGCAGCGCCTGGTGCAGGTCCAGGGCGAAACCGCCCAGTTGGTCTGCGGCAACGTTCCGGCTGCCCTGGCCAGCCATGCCCGCCGCGACAACGCCCTCGGCGAATGGCGCCGTGTGCCGCACAAGCCGGTCGGGCAGGTCTCGATGGACGAAGGTTCGGTCGAATTGTTCTAGTGTCCTGAGTTAGAAGTTCGCTGAATTAATTGTAATTTCCGATGTCCTATCCTTGCATTCGAATGCGGGGACATCATGGGACGAGGAAGGCCAAAGCCGGAGCTGAAGCTCACGGCGGCGGAAGGTGACCAACTGGCGGAATGGACGCGGCGACACAAGACGTCGCAGGCGCTGGCGTTGCGTGCGCGCATCGTGCTGGCCTGTGCGCAAGGCCAATCCAATCTGGACGTGGCCAGCCGACTGCATATTTCTAAGGCAACCGTGAGCAAATGGCGCGTGCGTTTCGTTGCGCATCGCCTGGATGGTTTGCTCGACGAGCCGCGCGCGGGCGCGCCACGGCAGATTGGCGACGACCAGGTCG
>NZ_JONR01000028.1 GCF_000711955.1 Nevskia soli DSM 19509 | reverse complement strand
GTGCGCGTCTCCACCCTCGAAGTGTTCGGCCCGGTGGTGTGCGTCTACGGCTACGACAAGATCGACGACGCCATCGCCCGCGCCAACAGCCTGCCGGTGTCGTTCCAGGCGGCGGTGTACACGCAGTCCATCGACACCGCCATGCACTGCTACCAACGCCTCGACGCCTCGGCCGTGATGGTCAACGACCACACCGCGTTCCGCGTCGACTGGATGCCCTTCGCCGGGCTGCGCACCTCCGGGCATAACGTCGGCGGCGTGCCGTACACCATGCATGACATGCAGGTGCGCAAGATGATTGTCATCAAGTCGGCGGCGATCAAGCGTTGATCGTACCGCCGTACGGTTTCGGGGCCGAAAAAGCTCATGCGTGCCATGCGTGCCAAGGGTTTTTGTTGGCACGCATGCGGTGAGCGTTGAAGTTTTGGGTGCGGGAAAGGCTGCTGCGCGATTTGGGGTGTTAATGGCCTGGGAGGGTTTTTAGCACCCTTTTTGGAGGTGGCCTGCTTCCGTCTGAATGCAGGCACCTGAAACTGCTTTGTATGTTTTGTACGTGCTTGCGTGCGCGGCATTGGCCGCGCTTTCTGAGAGCCTTGCTTCGCCTCGAAGGTGGGATACGCTACGCTCCTTTCGTCTTGCGCGCCGCTAGAACTTACTTACTATGATCATCTTAAGATTGCGCATCAAGGGAAACTGCAGTGCAGTTCTAATATCTATGATGATCCGCTAAATCGCTCGATACTTTTTTACATGATTTTGATCTAGAGGCGTACTATTCTAGAAATGACCCTCAAACTTCTTTGGGGCGTCGTTTTCCGAGAACAATTCAGGCCTTGGTGCCCCCGCGCGTCCCCAAGCCCCATGCCTTCTTTGATCTGCTGCTTTCCTCGGCGTCGCCGGCCTGCTGCGCAGCAGGCCTTGGATCGAAGTGATCCGGGTACTTATTCTTTAAGCCCTTGAAGGCCTCTGATTGGGGATAGGGCGACCTTCTTTTGTAGCTGATCTGCGGCCAGATCTTCGAATAATCGGTATTGATCCGCACCCACTTGGCGGCTTCTGGATAGCTGTCCGGAACGATCGCTTCAACTGGGCATACCGGTTCGCAGAGCCCGCAGTCTATGCACTCCAGTGGATTGACGACAAGCATGTTCTCGCCCTCGTAGAAGCAATCCACGGGGCACACTTCCGCGCAGTCGGTGTATTTGCACTTGATGCATCCTTCGATCACGACGACGGCCATGGCTTCCCCTCCAAATGTCGTGATGTCAGCGTTGCAGGCCTAGCCACCGGTAACGCTCATGTGGCGCCTCACCGCCGCCGGCGCATAACGCTCGATAACGAACTCATGTCCTTTGGGCTTACGCGCGATACCTTTGAGGATAGCCGACTCCAGCAGATCATCCCCTTCACTGGCACGCAATGGCGCGCGCAGATCAACCGCATCCTCTTGCCCTAAGCACATGTACATGGTGCCCGTGCAGGTCACTCGCACCCGGTTGCAAGCTTCGCAGAAATTGTGGCTCATCGGCGTGATGAAGCCAAGACGCGTTCCAGTTCCGATCACTTCAGCGTACCGGGCCGGCCCTCCGGTGCGATAGTCGATATCACGCAACGCGAAACGCCGTTCCAGGCTTCTGCGAATCGTGGCCAGTGACACGTATTGATCAGCGCGATCGTCGGCGATCTCTCCCAGCGGCATGGTCTCAATCAAGGCCAGGTCGTGTCCTTGCGAGCCGCACCATGCCACAAGATCGCCGATCTCATCCTCATTGACGCCCCTGAGTGCGACGGTATTCACTTTGACGTGGATTCCGGCTGCCTTGGCCGCTTCGATTCCGGCAAGGACTCTGTCAAGCTTGCCGCCTCGGGTGACTGCGGCAAAGCGCTGGGTGTCCAGCGTGTCGATAGATACATTGATACGCCGTATTCCGGCCTTGGCCAGCGCCTCAGCGTGACGAACGAGCTGCGTGCCATTGGTGGTAAGCGTCAGTTCGTCGAGCTGGCCACTTTTCACCAGGCCGCCCAACCTATCGATCAATCCCATAATGCCATGCCTGACCAGCGGTTCTCCCCCAGTCAAACGTATTTTTCTGATGCCGAGCTTGACGAAGGTCGTACATAAACGCTCCAGCTCGTCGAAACTGAGAAGCTCCGGCTTTGGCTTGAAGACCATGTTCTCCGACATGCAGTACACGCAGCGTAGGTCGCAGCGATCCGTCACCGAGACCCTGACATAGGAGATCTTGCGACCGAACGGATCAATCATGGCCCTCGTCTTCCAGCTCTGACTTCGCCACAGATCCCAAGCCCAGCGACTTTTTGGGGGCCAATTGCGACGATGGGATGGGCCAAGTTCGATAGAAATGGAGGCCGGCGCCTAGCGAGTCCGGACATCAAGGTTTCAATACGTCCAAAAATGACGTAGCGGGAAGCAGCGTGCCTCTTCAGCATGACAGCCTCCTCAATCGTTGTTTTCCAGGTCGCCACGAAGGGGCCTGATCGTTTTTCGATGGTACCGAGCGTAGCACCTCCCATCCAATCGATTTTATGGATAGAGCACTTCCAAAATGTCTATATAGCCGGCGCGCGGATGCGGGACATGAAAACGACCGGATGCGCAACTAAGTGGCCTTCTAGAAATGACCATCGAATAGTCAGCGCCTGCTTTTTCCGGTGAGGCATTTTCTTATGAAGGCGGCTGTGAGGCGACCGGTTAGGGCCTTGGTATAGTCACGCACTCTTGTATCGATCCCTGGAAAACATTTCTTGGACCCAAACTCCAAGTGCAACACTTCCCTGTCAGGAGGTGTTGCGTGGAAAAGCTGTACAAGCAATTGAGTGCCGAGGAGTGCAAGCAATTCGGGAACACCCGGCGACGCCCCTCGCTTCGGCGCAATCCGGTAAATGGCAGGCACACGTTTAAAATCGCAAGGAGGCCCTATTCCGGGAGCCGCCTACCCAGGTGCCAATCAGGTCTTAACAGACGAGAAATGCCGCATCAGGAGTCGAGCCACCTCCTCCGGACGTTCCAGCGACACCGAATGGCCCGCCTCCTTGACGCGAGCGCTTGCACCGTCGGTGGCCTGGGCGATGTTCAGGTCGGAGAGCGGCGCTGGGTAAGCATGGTCCTCGGCGCCGGATATGGCGAGCACCGGCACACGACACCCGTGGAGCTCCTCGACGATCCGCTTGCGGTGAATGACTTGGTGGGCGCTGTCGCCGATCTGTCGGCCGAGCGCGGCGATCTTTGCACGCCAATGGTCCGTCAGCGCGCCGCCGCGCGAAAGCGAGACGTCTCCGAACATGATGTGCATGATCGGCTCAACCAGGCCCGCGGCCCCGTGCGCCAGGAGGTGCTCGACGAGCGGAGTGAATGCTTCGAGTGAGTACTCCTCCTCCGCTGAGGATCCCAGCGCAGTGGCGGTGAGCAGCAACTCCGGGCGCCGCGCCGCCAGCCGCAGGGCAACGAAGCCGCCCAGCGAATTGCCGGCAAAATGCACCGGCCCGAGCCCGAGGTGGTTAATGAGCGCCGCGGCGTCCTCGGCAAGCTGATCCACCGACTGCAGATCACGCGGCGCGACCGAGCTACCGCCCTGCCCGCGGTGATCGTACGCAATGACGTGATAGCCATTTGCGCACAGCAGGCCACTCAGCGGATCGAACATCGTGTGATCGAAAAACAGCGAGTGGCTCAGGATCACCGTCGCCCCATCGGCGGGGCCGGAATCGCGGTAGAGAAGGCTGGCGCCGTTAACAACCGCTTGCTTGGCATTGGTGCTCATGTTGACTCCTTGATCAGGGCGACACTCCATCCGGCTGCGAAGCCGGATCGTCGTTAGATTAGGAGAGCCGGCATCAGTTGAGTAGTGGTTATAATCGGACAGGACTTGTCCACATATCGTACGAATTAAGATGCTGGATCTGAACGAAGTAGCGATGTTTGTGGAGGTGGTCCGCGCCGGCAGTTTTTCCGCCACGGCACGCCAACTGAATCTGCCGCACAACACGGTCAGCCGCCGGATCGCGCGGCTTGAAACATACCTTGGCGTGCGCCTGATGCAGCGCTCTACGCGCAAACTCACCCTGACGGGAGAAGGGCGCAGGTTCTTCGAGCGCGTCGAGAGCTCCCTCTCCAATGTATTCGAGGCCGAGCGGGAACTGGTGAACCGGGCAGATACACCGGCAGGCACTTTGCGCGTCGCCGCGCCGGCCGATTTCATGAGCGTGTTCCAGGCCGGCTGGCTCGTGGAGTTCCTGGAGCGCTACCCGCAGGTTCGCCTCGACTTCGTGCTCGACGATTTGAAAACCGATCTGATCACCAGTGGCATCGATGTAGCTCTGCGGGCCGACCCCGAGAAGACGCCCAATTTTCTCTACCAGCGTGCGATGAGCCGCAATTCCATCCTCGTGGCCAGCCCCCAATATTTGGAGCGCCGGGGGCGCCCAGAATCCGTGCGTGAGCTGAAAGGGCACGAATGCCTGACAGGCTCGAGCCGGCACAACGCCGTTACATGGCAGCTCCAAGGCCCGAAGGGCGTGGAGGAGGTAGCCGTCAGCGGCCCTTTCCGGGCGAACAACGCGAGCAGCCTGATGCGGGCCTGCATAGCCGGGCTGGGCATCGCCTTGCTGCCCGAGATTCTGATTTCCCGGGAAGTGGCCGACGGCCGGCTGCTGGTTTTGCTGCCGCAGCTTCGCCGCAAGGGCGAGGATTACGAATTCGTCTTTCCCAGCAGGCGCCAGATTCCCGTGGCAGCTTCCGTGTTCGCCGATTTCGCAGGACAAAAGCTGCGCTCCCTCACCAATGCCGATGCAACTCTCGAAGACAAGTTAAGCAAGCACGGTGATCGTCCAGCGACATCCGTCCCGGGCGCCGGCAAAAAGCGGTCATCGAACGGGTAGCAGCTTCTGGTCTGCTTCGGGCAACGCAAAGCGGACATGGGCGTGGGAGCCCAAAAGATGACGTAACCAAGCATCAGGATGAAACGATCACCAGCAGTTGGTGGAGCATTTTGCCCTAGCCGCAAGTGGAGTAGCTTGACCCGGCGGCCGCACGTCGCCAGCAGGCCGCGTTCATCGTTCCACCCATCGCCTCTAACTGGACGATTCCTGATCGAGTTGCTCGAGCATCGCCTGGCTCCTGTCGAACAAAGCCCCTTCCAGGTCCGCTATGAGCCCTCGCCGGGCGGCAATTCCCGGACGCAGTACCGCCATGCCGCGATGTAGCCACGACCTGCCCTCATCTTCCGAGCCAGACATCAGCGACGAACATGCCAGCTTGTAGCAGATAACTGCCACGTCGCGCCGCGTTTCAGCAGTGTCAATGGCAACACGGAATAGTTCCGCAATTGCCAGACCCTCCTTCAGCCACGAAACCTCGGGCTCACCGAGTTGCTTGCCCTCGCCCTGAAGCGGGTCCTGGCTTTTTGTCGGGCCCCAGGCACGTCGCGCGACTTGGTTCAATGTACAGGCCTGAAGGTAGCTTGGCCTACCACGCAAATTGCAGTCATCGACCTCGTCCTCGATCTGAATGCTGGTATAGATTTGTTCGAGCTGTTCGAAATCAAAATCACCGCATCGCCAGCGCCCATCCAGAAACCCGTCGACGATTCGATATCCTGCGTAGCGGGCAAATCGGAAGTCGAACCAAAGCGATTCGTCGATCAACTTGTGCAGGCATTTCGCCGCTCGCAGCCGTATCGGTGGATCCGGCGAATACTCTGCTATACCGGCAACGACGGCCTGCGCAACGACCAACTCCCGACGGCCAATTTCAGGGTTTGCCGGCGGCAGGTCCACCCATTGGAGCGCACAGTCCATGAGTGCTTGGTCAATCTCGCTACGTTTTAAGTTGGAATTTCTGATTAGAGCTGGAGAGATTTCTGCGTAGACCCGGCGGACGAATGCCCCAACGTCGGCCCCCATCCGCTCCAGTTCGGGATAATTTGAGGCAGCCGGGCGAGATTCGTGGCGAGCGTAGATCTGCCCCGCATTGAGCGCATCAGACGTAGCCTCGGTGAGCAGGAATAACAGGCGTAGTCCAATCGGACTAGACAGAGTCCCCAGGGGAAAAGCGGTGCTATCAAGTGCCTTGCGTGGCCCTGCCTTTTGCTGCGGAGCATGCCCTCGCATCCAGCAATCCTCCTGCAATCCGAGCCGCTGGGAAAATCCCTTGAAGCTCCAACGACCTAGTCCCGCCTGGATGGCACCCTCGGTAGCGCTGGGCGATCAGCCGACTCGCGCAACCTGGGTAGAAGCTCCGCCAAGTTGCACGGCCGGGTCATTGTATCCAATTGTGGCCCGATCAACCGGTCCCAAGCTAGTTCACAAGCACCACGGGATCCTGGCAGGCAGAATACCAGGCGGCCATTGGCCGTGCCCGCGAGTGCCCGCGATTGCATCGCCGAAGGCCCGATGTCCTCGTAGGAAAGTGTACGGAACAGCTCTCCGAACCCATCGATGGTTCGCTCAAGCAAGGGGCGAATCGCCTCTGGTGATAGATCCCGGCCGGTCAAACCGGTGCCCCCGGTCACGATGATCGCGTCCACCTCTTCAGAAATCAGCCAACTGCTAACGAAGGCCCTAATCACAAAACGGTCGTCCTTTACCAGAGAACGGACGCTCATCCGATGCCCACTATCCTGGATTTTCTCCTGTAATAGGTTGCCCGACTTGTCGTCCTCCAGCGTCCGCGAGTCCGAAACGGTCAGAACAGCAATCATCATCGAACTATCCTCCCGCGGCGCTGAAATCGCGCAAGGACGACATGTCAATAACGTAGCGGTATTTGACCGCGCCACGCTCCATTCCTAAAAACGCTTGGTTTACGTTCTGGATCGGGACCACCTCGACATCCGAGACGATCCCCTTGCTCCCGCAGTAGTCCAGCATTTCTTGAGTTTCCGCAATGCCCCCAATAAAGGACCCAGCAAGGCGCCGCCGCTTTAGGGTGAGCGTCGAAACTTTTAACTCTGGCGAGGAACTCGGCAGCGACACTAGGACCATCGTTCCATCGCGCTTGAGCAGCTCCAAGTACTGGTTTACACCGCGAGGATCAGGGGCGGTGTACAGGATGAAATCCAGAGTACGAGCCATCTTCTGCAGAGTGCCGCTGTCTTCAGCGAGGACCACTTGGTCGGCGCCCAAGCGCTGCGCATCCTTCACCTTCGACTCCGAAGTGGTGAACATCATAGTATGCGCCCCGAACGATTTGGCAAACTTGAGACCCAAGTGCCCCAATCCGCCGAGGCCCACTATGCCGACCTTGGATCCGGTCGAAACCCCCCATTTGCGCAGCGGGGAATAGGTTGTGATGCCGGCACAGAGCAGCGGGGCAACAGCGGCTGGATCGAGATTCTCGGGAACCTGGAGGACGAAGTCCTGGTGCACAACGATGTTATTCGAGTACCCACCATACGTTGGAGTGGCGCTACGCATAACCGAATTGTAGGTCAGCACCAGGCCCTCTTCGCAGTATTGCTCGAGTCCTTCACCACAGCTCGTGCAGCGGCGGCAGGAATCGATCATGCACCCGACGCCCACACAATCTCCAACCTGGAAACGGCTCACACCGGGGCCGACTGCGGAGACGCGGCCGACGATCTCGTGCCCCGGAACCATGGGATAGTGGCCCCCGCCCCAATCGTTATTTACGCGATGAAGGTCGGTGTGACATATGCCACAGTGCGTGATCTCAATAAGAATGTCCTGCTCACCAGGCGGATTCCGACGGAACTGGAACGGAACCAGCGGTTCACCGGCCTTTTTTGCAGCATAACCGATGGCATCAAGCATTTCAGCCCTCCGACTTCGGATCCGCCCGGAAAAGTGCTTGAAGGGCGGGCTGCCCTCCTTGCACCGGCCCGGCTGCCACGATCAGCAGCTTGCCATCCTCCTCCTGCCAGATCGACTCGATAGTCAGCGACCGATTGGATGCATTGCTGTAGCGGATCACCACAGCCGCGCTATTGCCGTGCACGAGCAGATCTAGTAGCTCAGCTTTTTCCAGCGTCGGCGGCAGCATTTGCGCAATGTCCGGCACGCCCGGCTTCATCCTTTCAGAAAAATCTTCCAAGACTGCTTCGAAGTTTCCAGCCACAATGTTGTGGCCATGCAGTCGAATACGTCGGTCGAGCTCTGATTTGTCCATGGCTATCCTGACTGGTCTTAAAGCATTGTTGCTATTCAAAACGAAAAAGGCACCCGTCGCACCGAATCTCCGGAACGACGGATGCCGTTACCACAGACGTAGGCGTTAGAACGCCCACTGTCCCCTTTAGATGCCGTGATCGTGCACGCCGGGAGCGAGCAAGAGATTCGATGCGGGCAGCATCTCGTCCAAGGTGTAGGGGCTCGCCTTGTTCTCCTTGACCCAGCGCTTTTCGGCCTTGGACTCGAACGGAGGCGCCCTTTCGCCTTGCAGAGACCACAGATCGAACGGAGTCTCGTCAATCGAGATCTCCCAGTCGAAACCGCGGTCCTTGACCCAGGGGGCGACGAGCCCGTCGACGGTGCGAATCCACCATTCACGCAATACCGGTCCAGGAATCGTTCGCGCGATCTGATCGATCTTGAAGCGGATGAACTTTCCGTGCGGCTTGCCACCCACGAAGTAGTTGTTCTGGGGGATTTCTTCGAACACGATCACCACGTAGAACGCCGGGATCGGCACTTGCGTATAAATCGAGGTGATGCGTTCCGCCATGGCCTGTTTGTCCTTATCGGAATAGGCATCGGGCGGCGTATAGACCTTCCACAGCGGCATGTTCTCTCTCCGTTCAGTAGTTACATCTACGAGTGCAAAATTTGTGGCGTAAACAGCTGGCTAACAATAACCGCGGAAGGGGAGCAAAGAGAATCCGAAGAGTCGAATGGAACATAACGCGATACCGTAGCTTCGCGCGACGCGACAAGACGCAAGTAATTACCTTGCTCCTCCGCACCACCCTATCGGGTTTGGTCATTGTGTGGCCAGAATATAACGATCGTCATTCCATAATGGAAACTCTTTTTATCTATGCGGGACATCCATTTTGATTATGAAATAGCCCAATCTAGGTGAGACCGCATTCCTTCCTCAGGCCGCTTCGATAGCGAGCGCAACGCCCTGCCCACCACCGATGCACAGCGTCGCCAGGCCATACCGGGCCTTGCGGCGATGCAGGCTGTGCAGCAAGGTCACCAGGATGCGCGCACCGGAGGCGCCGATCGGATGACCGAGGGCGATGGCGCCGCCACAGACGTTGACCCGCGCGGGATCCCAGCCAAGCTCCTGCCCGACCGCCAACACCTGGGCTGCGAACGCCTCGTTCGATTCCACCAAGTCGAGGTCGTTCATGCTCAGGCCGGCCTTGCCCAGGCAACGCTTGGTAGCGGGCACAGGCCCAAGCCCCATGTAAGCTGGATCAACGCCGGAGGTGGCGTAGCCGCGCACCACCGCCAGCGGCTTCAGGCCCAGCGCCGCCGCCTTGCTTGCGGAGGCCAACACTAGTGCCGCGGCGCCATCGTTCACGCCAGAGGCATTCGCTGCGGTGACGGTGCCGTTCTTCAGAAAGGCCGGCTTGAGGCCGGCCAGAGATTCGGCGGTCACGCCGGCGCGGACGAACTCGTCGACGGTGAATACGAGAGGCAGCCCCTTCTTCGCAGGAAGTTCCACGCCAATAATTTCCTGTTCGAAGAGCCGCTCCTTGAGTGCGGCTTCGGCTAGGTTCTGCGAACGTGCGGCGAAGTGATCCTGATCCTCGCGCGAGATACCGTAGCGCATGGCGAGATTTTCGGCCGTCTGCCCCATGTGGTAGTCGTTGAAGGCATCCCACAAACCGTCGCGCACCATCGAGTCGTCGAGGGTCCAGTTGCCCATCTTGGTGCCCTTGCGCGAATTCGGCAGTAGATGGGGCGCCATGCTCATGTTCTCCTGGCCGCCTGCGATGATCAGCTCGGCGTCTCCGGCCTTGATCGTCTGCGCGGCGAGCATGACCGCACGCAAGCCGCTGCCGCAGACCTGGTTGATGGTCATGGCTGGCACCGCGTGCGGCAAGCCGGCGAATATCGACGCCTGGCGTGAGGGATTCTGACCGCACCCCGCAGTGAGCACCTGGCCCATCAGGACGTCATCGACCTGGACCGGATCGAGATCGAGATTTTTCAGCAACCCCTGGATCACGATGGCGCCGAGCTTCGCGGCCGGTGTTTCGGCCAGGCTGCCACCGAAGCGGCCGATCGCCGTGCGCAAGCCACCTACAATCACTACTTCTTCCATAGAATTTCCTTCTTGCGTGGAACTGGTTCCCCAGACCGCCCGGCAATTCCCGTGGGCTGGAGCTCGCGCTGAGATTGGCGCGGATACAGCAAAGGCCCGTGACTCGGAGCCGCCGAAGCGCCAAGTCACGGGCCTTCGTTGATACCGCCCATACGGTTCGGCTCAATTACCCGTTCGCTGGCCGGCTTCAGCGCCGGCCCGAGGTGATCGACCTTACTTGACCGGAACTGGGCCCCAAGGAGCCGAGCCGCTCGGAACGACACTGATCATCTTACGGTTGACGAATTCGCCGAAGCCGACTTCCGCCAGCTCACGACCAAAGCCGGAATTCTTGACGCCGCCGAACGGCAACTCCGGGCCGGTCCAAGCCGGCTGGTTGACCCAGACCATGCCGCTGTCGACCTGCTCGGCGACGCGGCGGCCGCGTTCCATGTCAGCAGAAAACACCACGCCGCCGAGCCCGTAGGGGGAATCGTTTGCCAGCTTGATTGCCTCCTCGTCGCTGTCCACAACATAGAGGGAAGCGACCGGTCCGAACAACTCCTGGGAGTACACCGGATTGCTCGGCTTGATGTCGGTAAGAACCGTCGCCTGGACATAGAAGCCCGGACGGTCGACGCGACCGCCGCCGGTGGTGACCTTAGCGCCGCCCTTGCGCGCGCCATCGATCTGATCGAGGAGCAGGTTCATCGCGCGTTCGGATGAGACCGGCCCGAGGGTCGTGTTGCCGTCGGTCGGATCGCCGGCAGTGAGAGAGGCCATACGCGCTGTGAAACCTTCCAGGAATTGCTTACCCCGCTCCTTACCGACGACGATGATGCGCTTGGAGCCGACGCAGCTCTGGCCTGTGTTGAACATGCGACCGAACACCGCCATGTCCATGGCGTTCTCGAGCGGCGCGTCTTCCAACACAATGAACGGATCACTGCCACCCAGCTCCATCACGGTCTTTTTCAGCGCGCGGCCCGCGCGCTCGGCGACGGCGGCGCCGGCACGCTCACTGCCGGTAACGGTGACGCCGCGAACGCGCGGATCATCGATCACCAGGCCGGCCTGGTCGATGGAGGCGAAGACATTGGTAAAGGCACCTTCAGGAGCGCCAGCTTCCTCGAACAAGCGCGCGAAGGCGAGGGCGCACTGCGGCACGTTTTCGGCATGCTTGATGATCAACGTGTTGCCTACCATCAACTGAGGACCGGCAACTCGCGCAACTTGGTAGTAGGGGAAGTTCCAGGGCTCAATGCCAAAGATCACACCGATGGGGCGCGTCTCCAGCACAGCGCCCGGTACGCCAGGGACCGGCTGGGTTTTCATGAATTCTTCTGCGTTCTGGGCGTAGTAGTCCAGAATCGACGCGGACAGCTGCACTTCCGCCTGGGCCACACCGAGCAGCTTGCCCATTTCCAGGGTGATGTAGTTCGCATACTCGTCCGCCTTCTCGCGGAGCTTGGCGGCAGCGGCCGACAGAATTTTGGCGCGGTCCTTAATCGAGCGACGGCTCCAGTCCTTCGTGTAGCACTCATGCGCCTTGGTCACTGCGCGATCGAGATCGGCGTTGGAAATGCCCGGGAACGTCTTAACCACGGCGCCCGTGGCGGGATTGATCGTTTGGTACGTCATTTACATCTCCGATGGTTGAAAACTTTGGCGCCGGAGCGGTTTGGACGCCGGCTTCGTAACTGACTGATTCAATCAGGCCGCAAAACGTACCTGAGCAAGCGCTTTGACACCTGGATGCCATACTTCCACCGTGCCCAACGCACGGCCGATTCCTTTGAGCTTAGGCTCTAGCCTTCCAGATGGAAAACTCATTATTTTTATGGCCCCTATATACAGGAACAATAAGCAGAAGCGGTCAAAGCGATGTGGCAGTTTCGCCGCCGGTAGTGGCGGCTCTTTATCAGGAGCCGAGCACCGAGAATACCTATCCTGACGGTAATCAAGCGCTTTCCGAACGCCACCTACTGCTCGAAAATTGGCGTCTGCGCCGACTCCTGTAACTACGCTCCCGCCTAGCCGCTAACTTGCCGGCTATCGGGGTCAGGACGGAGGAGGATTGAATAAATCCTCCTTTCTCTGCTGCGCGGAGATGTTGTGCTCCGCGACTATACCTAGAGGCTGTGCTGCCGCCGAAGCTGCGCCCTCTGCTTCCCCATTCTTCACTGCAACCTTGAAGTCACGCACCGCGGCTCCAAGATCACCGCCGGCGTTTCGCAGCTTTCTAGTGCCGAATACAACCATGACGATGACCAAGACGATCATCCAGTGCCAGATACTCAGACTTCCACCCAAGAGATTCTCCTTCATATTCTGCTGCGATTAACCGTACGCGTTGAACAAAGGCTGCGTCGAGAAATTGTGCTGGTACTCGGTTGGAGACACATGAAGCTGGCGTAGGAAGGCGTCGAACATACGCTCTTCCGTGGTGAAGCCGCAGCGGGTCGCCACCAACGCCTTCTTACAACCTTCTTCGAGAAGCTCTCTGGCGCGTTCGACGCGCAGGGCTTCAACGAAGGACGCTGGCGACCTGCCGCAGGCGTCCGTGAACAGCCGTGAGAAGTGCCGTGAGCCGATGTTTAACTGTTCTGCCAGATCGTCCACGGTCAGACTCTGGCTCAAGTTTTCGTTCATCCAGCGCACCAGAGTGGTAAACCGAGCATTGCTCTTCTGTGACCAGACCGGTACCTTGCTAAACTGGAGTTGCCCGCCGCTTCGCGGCGAAAACACCACCAGATCCATCGCCACCTGCCTGGAAACTTCTCGCCCGTAGTCGTTCTCAATCAGTGCCATTGCCAGATCGATGCTGCCGGTGCCACCGGAACAAGTCCAGAGTTTGCTGTCGCGAACCACGATGGCGTCCGGCATAAGCAACGCGGTCGGATAGCGTCGGAGGATTTCGATGCTCTGCGTCCAGTGCGCGGCAATCTTTCGGCCGCGCAGCAAGCCGGCCTCCGCAAGGGTAAAGATCCCTCCGAATGACGAACACACGCGATTGGCACGAGTTGCGATCTGGTCAACCCAGAGGATCACCCGGGGATCGAGGCTGCGCGTATAGTTGCCGCAGATCACCAGCGTATCGATCTCGTCCGAAGCATCGTGGATCGCTTTTGATCGGAGCAGCAGGCCTCCTGACGTCTCGAGGGTTCCACCAGCGGCGGTGAGGAGCTCGACGCAATATGGGCGGCAGCGCGCCGGCAGATGCTCGTTGGCGGTCGATAATGCCTGTATGACGCAGGAGAGATCGAAGGCGGGCTCGCCACTTTTGGCCAGGATAGCCACAATCCGTCGAGGCTGGTGCGCCACTGATGAGGATCTTACTCCGCTCACCCGGCCTCCTTCGGAATTCATATTTGTCCATTAAAAGACAGCCGCGGTGAAGCGCCTTTCGACACTTCACCCGGCCATAATCACCCACAGGATTTCCAGCGCGGGGGCAAATTGCTGGAAATCCTGTTGCTACAGGGTGTTCAAAAATAAATTTCCCAGTACCGCTTGGAGGGACTTAACCGGGGAGATGCAGAAGCCCGATAGACGTGTCGCAATGCTCGCGCCGACAATCGCCGCCGACTATATTGGTATGCATTGAACTCCTCCAAGAGCGGCCGTATTTGTTCCAATTCGCCGCCGGAATAAACATAGGCGTCGTTTGATCTAAACGATCCTAGGTGGAGGTCGTCAACTAATCCAATCGTTTGTTTTTATTCGCCACATAAATGAAATTGTTGGAGGACGACAGCGCCACCCTCCAATCAGATCAGTAGTCTTTTTCGTTGAGCCAGCCGTTGCAGCTGGCTTATTGAATCGTGGGCGCGCGCCAATCGTGGCTCGACACGATCTTGACGAACTCCTGCAGCTGTTCATCAATATTGTCGGGCATCCATCGCAGGCACACCGAACGGTGGAGATCGAAGTCGGAGAATTTGACCTGGACGACGCCCTGCATCGTGAACAGCTCGGGCACAATCGATAGTCCAACGCCGGCATTGACCAGGCATAGGGCGCGGTCATCCTGATCGGTTTTGAAAGCCACACGTGGCTTCACACCGCGTTCGGCAAACACCTTGGTCGTTTCCTTGAACGTTTCGCAGCTGGAGCGCGTGATGAATGCCTCACCCTGCAGATCGCTGAGCTTGACGCTAGGCTCGTTGGCGAAACGATGATCAGACGGCACCGCGAGCACGAATCTCTCCTTAAACAGGACGCGTGACTTGAACTCCTGCGGCATGTCGTCCTCAGCGATCGTGATGATCGCATCCAGGCGATGCTCTGATAGCAGCTTCGACAGTTCTACCGACGTGCCATCGAATAGGCCGACGGCGAGACCCGGATTGTGGCGCCGGAACGATTTGATCAAATTTGAGATTGCGCGCGCCGACAAGGTCCGAAGCACGCCGATACGCACTGACCGCGGCTTGGCAACGCTCCGCACATCCGCCTTCACGGAATTGCATACCAGCAAGATGGAATTGGCCTTCTCGATAAGGCGCACGCCAGCGGCGGTTGGGACCACACGCGCACGGCGCCGGTCCAGGAGCTTGACGTCGAACTCCGCCTCCAGCTTCGCGATGCTTGCAGAAAGCGCTGGCTGGGAAATCGAGACCCGCTCGGACGCTTTGGTGAAGCTACCGGATTCCGCAACCGCGATGAAGTGACGGATTTGACGCAGTTCCATGGTGGGTTCTCCTCCCGATACGACTTGTTATCTCAAGGCGACTAGCCTCGCCTCGAGACATTTGCTGCGACGCAACAATGCCTTGGACTGCATTTAGCATACATCGATTCTGCCGTTTGGTATAGATGTAATCGATGGCCATGCGAGATAATCAATGTCTTGTTTATACAATGTCTAAGGGGCTCGTTGCCTTCCGAACCGCCGCAACGAGCGCGGTCTGCTCACCTACTAGCCGAGATCAAGGGTTATGAAGCGGCCCCCAACGAACCCGCTTTGTTCTCCGCAAACGTGCCCTGAGTCCACTGCTCACGCAGTACGGCCTTTTTGATTTTTCCGGATTCGGTGAGCGGGAATTCGGCGACGAACCTCCAATAACGCGGCGTCTTGTATTTGGCCAGCCTCTTGCAGACATAGGCCTTGAGCGCTTCGACGCTCGGCGGCTCACCATGTATGCGGACGAAGGCCACGAGCTCCTCTCCCATCTTCGCATCCGCCACACCCACCACTGCAACTTCGACAATTCCAGGATATTCGGCTAATACCGCTTCTATTTCCGCCGGGAAGAGATTCTCACCACCGCGGATGACCATGTCCTTGAGGCGACCGGTGATGCGAATATAGCCACGTTCATCCATCGCCCCAAGGTCGCCGGTATGCAGCCAGCGCTCCGCGTCGATGGCCAGAGCGCTGGCCTCGATCTTGTCGAAGTACTCGTGCATGACCAAGTAGCCGCGCGTGCAGACCTCACCAATCTGGCCAGTGCGGACCACTGCGCCACTCAACGGATCGACGATCTTCACTGCGGTCTGGGGCAAAGGTCGGGTGGCCGCGTTGATGCGATCCTCCTCCAAGTCGTCGGTACCGGACTGTGTGATAACGGGCGAGGACTCTGTTTGTCCGTAGAGGCAGTTGAGCTTAACGGAGAAGATCGATTCGATGTCCCTGGCGAGTTCTGGCACGATGCTCGCACCGCCACAACACACAGCCTTCAGCGAAGAGAAATCGTACTTCCGCTGACGCAAATGTTCGATCATGCACACGAACATCGTCGGCACCCCCAGAAAATGCGTGGCGCGTTCGCGCTCGATCAGGCCTAGCAGCAGTTCGGAGTCGAACGCTTGCGGAAACACTTGTGTCGCGCCCGCCTGGATCGGACCCAGCACTGAAAGTACGCATCCTGCAGTGTGGAAGAAGGGCATGCCGTGGGCGTAAACGTCGCCAGCGCCGACGCCCAGGCGCTTCATCGCCATCCGGGCGTTATTGGTTAACCCGGCGTGATGAAGCAACGCGCCCTTGGGTTCCCCAGTCGTCCCCGAGGTGTACTGAATCTGGGCCGGCGCATAAGGATCAACTTCAGGCAGCGGCTCTTCCGAGCCTTTTGAGAGGAATTCGTCCCAGGCTTCGATCGCGAACGAGGTCTGAAGGTTTGGAAGGAGTGGCGTCACTTCCGTCACCCATTGTTGTATGGGATTGCAGCGGAAGCCCGCGACATGGAACAGGCCCACGGCCTGGGATTGACGCAAGACGTACTCAAGCTCCCGAGCGCGACCGCTCGGGCTGATGGTGACGATCACCATGCCAGCCAAGCCAGCACCGAGTTCGAGGAGCACCCACTCGGGGATATTTGGTGCCTGTATGGCAATGTGGCTGCCCGGCCTGAAGTGCAGCAGTAGGGCCCGAGCGGTCCGCTCTGCATCGCGAAGCAGCTGGGCGAAGGTCCAGGTCCTTCGCAACGAAGGGTGGCTGGCCCAATTGACCATTGCGGTCCGGTTCGGCGCCGCAGTAGCGGCATCCCGAAGGATCGAGCCGATAGTAGTGGGGTGAATCTCGTCGGAATCTTCCGCAGGCCAGTACGACCACTCTAGCTGTGCATTCTTCATAGCCCCCCCCGCCAGTCTGCTTTGATTTTATGTTTCACATTACGGTAGCAATGCGATGCACTCACACCTTACACCTAGTTGCGCATGAATTCCGGGGTTGATATTAGCTCTTGCTATTCATGAATTTGATTGACAATATACTTATATAGGGTGTTGTTTATAGTTGCTGCGCTGCAAAAAAACCTGTCGCAAGGCAGGCCTGACGATCCAAACGACGGACGATCCAATCAGCTCGAACTGGTGGCGCCGCCGGAATGGAAACAAAAGCCCGCATCTAGGGGGAGAAAAGACATGCAACAGGATCAACCGCAGGGAGCGGCCACTATCGAGGCGAATGCGCTGGTAGTGACTTTGCTCGATGTGGCATCGGCGCGCCGCAAGCGTTTTGTCGGAGCATTAACCGGTGTTTCACTCGCTTTGTATTTCGGTCTACTGATCAGCGTGCTATATCTGCCCGAGCTGATGTCGTCTCAGGCGATCGGCTCCGTTTCGTTCGGCATCCTTGTTGTCGTTGCGCAACTCGTCGTCGCCGGCACCACCTTCTGGGTTTATTGCTGGTGGGCGAATCGCTTCGACCATATTGCCAAACATCTCGCCGACGCCGCTCAAGGTTCCCTAATGCACGGTCATGTCTGAGGCTACAGGCATGGTGGGAAATCTACGCTTGGTTGCGCTGGCTCTGTTTATTGCGTTGAGCGCGCTGCTGACCTGGTGGGCAGCGCGACGCTCCAGAGGAGTTTCTGGCTTCTTCGTTTCCGGGCGCACACTATCCCCTCTGCAGAATGGCCTGGCGCTTTCTGGCGACTTCATGTCGGCCGCATCGTTTCTGGGCGTCACCGGGCTCATCTCGATCTTCGGCTTCGACGGGCTGATTTACCAGGTCGGCTTCGTCAGCGGCTGGATTTTGATCCTGCTGGTGGTAGCCGAGCCGATCAGAAACTGCGGCAAGTACACGCTCTCCGATGTCGTCGCCCTCCGCCTGCCAGGCAAGAACGTACGCATCGCTACGTCGTCGTCGTCCCTTCTGATCTCACTCGCCTATTTACTGGCGCAGTTGGTCGGTGCCGGCGCACTGGCGAGCCTGCTGGTGCCGTCCCTCAGCGCCAGCGCGGCCATCCTGCTGGTCGGAATCCTCATGATCGGATATGTCGTGTTTGGCGGCATGACCGCGGCGACCTATGTGCAGATCGTTAAAGCTGTGTTGATCTGGTGCGCCGCAACACTTCTATTATTCTTCGCACTTCGGCATTTTTCATTCAGCCTAAACCTGTTATTAGGACAAGCGCGCCAAACCGCGAGGCATCCGGAGACCTATCTCGCTCCAGGCGCCTATTTTTCCAACCGATTCGACACGCTGTCCCTGGCTCTCGCCCTAGCTCTCGGCACAGCGGGCCTACCGCACGTCATGATGCGCTTCTATACCGTGCCCACTGCGGCTGCAGCCCGAAATTCGGCGAAGGTCGCGCTGATGGTGATCACCACATTCGCGGTGACCAGTTCGCTGTTAGGGTTCTGCGCCGCGGCAATGGTCGGCTACAGTACTATTCTCAAAGCCAACCCCGCTGGAAACAGCGCAGTCGTGCTGCTTTCAGCCGCCGTCGGCGGCGGTCAAGGGACTCTGGGCGGCGAGATCGTATTGGCCTGTGTCTCGGCAATCGCCTTCGCAACGATCCTCGCCGTCGTTTCCGGCATCATGATTTCGTCTGCCTCGGTCATCGCCCATGATATTTTGGCAAGCGTGGTCTTCGCACACAAAGGCAAAACCACCGACCAAGTCAAACTCGCCCGTATCGCCACGATCCTATTCGGTGCCATCGCGATCGCTCTAGCGTTGCTCGTCCAATCGCTCAACGTGGCGTTTCTGGTCGGGCTAGCCTTTGCCGTCTCTGCCAGTTCAAATCTGCCCGTGATTCTTTATACGCTATTCTGGGAGCGTTTCAACAATACCGGAGCAATTGCAACCGTAGTCACGGGGGTTGCCAGTTCGATCATCTTAGTCGCGTTGGGTCCGGCGGTAATCGGCCCCAAGGGCCTACTGTTGCACAACCTGCAGCCACTGGTGCAACTGGCCAATCCGGGGATCATCAGTATCCCCTGCGGATTCCTCGCCGGCTGGGTGGGTACCCTGCTAGGAGGATCACATAAGATCGACAGCACTGCATTCCAGAGCCACAAGCTGCGCATGCTAAGCGGCCACGGTGCCGAAGCGGCAGTCCAGGAACATTGAAAGAAAGAACGGAAGGGGCCAACCTTGCCGGGGCCTCACCAAGTCACAGCAGGAGGGACACCCCGGTTTTCTCCTTCATCTCGGCCGACGAAACGCCCGGTGCCAACTCGACCAGGCGCAGGCCATCTTCGGTGACGTCGATCACGCCCAGTTCAGTGATGATGCGATCGACCACTCCGACACCTGTGAGTGGCAGCGAGCACTCCGGTAGGATCTTGAACTCCCCTCCTTTAGCAGTATGCTCCATCAGCACGACCACACGCTTTACGCCGGCAACGAGATCCATTGCTCCGCCCATGCCTTTCACCATCTTGCCAGGGACCATCCAATTGGCCAGATCGCCTTTTTCCGATACCTGCATGGCACCGAGGATGGACAGATTGATGTGGCCACCGCGGATCATGGCGAAAGAATCGGCGCTGCTAAAAAAAGAGCTGCCGGGCACGGTGGTGATAGTCTGTTTGCCGGCGTTGATCAGATCGGCGTCGACGTCATCCTCCTTCGGAAACGGGCCGATACCGAGCAGGCCGTTCTCGGATTGCAGCCACACATCCATCCCTTCGGGAATGTAGTTAGCGACCAACGTCGGCAATCCGATGCCGAGATTCACATAAAAGCCATCCCGCAGTTCCTTAGCCGCGCGAAACGCCATTTCATCACGAGTCCAAGACATTGCTATTTCCTCACGGTGCGCTGCTCGATGCGCTTTTCGGGTACGGGATTGTGCACCAGCCGATTAACGTAGATGCCCGGCGTGTGGATTTGGTCCGGATCAAGCTCACCCACTTCGACCACGATCTCGACCTCGGCCACGCAAAATGCGCCAGCTGCTGCGATCATCGGGTTGAAGTTCCTCGCCGTGCGGCGATAGACGAGGTTACCAGCCGTGTCGGCCTTCCAGGCCTTTACCAGCGACACATCAGTCCGGATCCCCCGCTCCATGACGTACCACTCCAGGGCGCCATCCTGGGCCGGAAATTGGCGAGTTTCCTTACCAGTTGCGACGATGGTCCCGTAGCCGGTCTTGGTATAGAAGGCTGGGATGCCGGCTCCGCCGGCGCGCAGCTTCTCGGCCAGCGTACCCTGGGGCGTGAATTCTAGCTCAAGCTCGCCAGCGAGATACTGGCGTTCGAACTCTCGGTTCTCGCCGACGTAGGACGAAATCATCTTTTTGATCTGGCGCGTCGTCAGCAACTTTCCCAGGCCGAAGCCGTCGATACCAGCATTATTGCTTACGACCGTCAGATCCTTCTTGCCGGACGCCTGCAACGCATCTATCAGAGATTCCGGGATACCGCATAGGCCGAAGCCACCAACAGCCAGCACCATGCCATCTTTGATTTGGCCTTCGATTGCGGCCGTAGCGTTAGGGAACAGTTTGTTCAAGAGGACTCCATTCCAGTTATTTCGATTCTGCGAGTTGCATACTCAACCAAAAAAGGCCGGCTCGATGTAGAGCCGGCCTGAACGCGATGCGCACAAGGAGGGAGGAGACAAACATGCACACGCGGCTCTGCTTTAAATCATTACAACAGCACAGCAATAAAACAGGATCCAGGGCCCCTAATCTTTATGGCACTCCATTAGGCAGCCCGATTCGATTCCACCACCTTCAGTTCGGGCGCGCTAAACTCCTGCGACGAACTCGTCGGCTTCTTCCCCAATGTCGAGTCGAAGAGCAGTGCGCCAGATTCCACCGCTGACTCGATCTCAGCCTGGCTCATGCCCATCTCGGCAAAGACTGTGCGATTGTGTTCGCCGCGAAACGCTGGGTCACCGATCGGCACCAATGCGTCCTTGGAGAAGCGCCACGGACGACCTGGCAGGCGGTACGTTCCGCCGTTGCGATCAGAGACTTCCTGCGTAGCCCCCCAGTACTCCGACCACTCGGAATCGGCGAGTGCATTGACGCCGCGCAGACGCCCCATCGCGATCTTCGCCTCGTCGAGCTGAGCATCGAGGTCTGCCAGGCTTCGGAACGTAAGCATCCACTTCTGGATGATTGCGTGAAGCTCCTTGATGTGCTTCTTGCGCAGAGACGCCGAGCGGAAACGAGGGTCATCGCCGATGTCGAAGCGGCGCATGGCTTGCAGATAAAGAGGGAAGGTAATCGAACCAACCAGACTCATCGACAGGACGAACTGCTCGCCCTCTGGCCCGACGAAGAACGGGGCATCTGTCGCGCCAAGAATGGCCGGCTCATCGCCAAGATCGAAGTTGTTGAGATCTACGTGAGCCCGTTCATTGATGGCCAGCAGCGTCGCCGCCATGGACACATCGACGTACTGGCCCTCACTCGTCACCGAACGGCGATTCAGCGCCGCGAGCACCGCGATGACCGCCTGCATGCCGGTGTAGACATCAGCATGGGACAGGCTATCCGTTCGTGGCTCGACCAGAGCGTCGCCAAAGTGGCGCAAGGAGTTGGCGGTAAATCCGCCCTCCGCCTGTACCGTCGGAGCGTAGGCCATGCGTCCCCGCCAGGGACCACCTTGACCATAACCGGTAATTGAGACATAGACCAACTTGGGGTTACGCTTGCTGAGCGTTTCGTAATCCAGGCCGAAGAACCTAAGAGTTCCGGCGCGGAAGTTCTCGACAATCACGTCAGCTTGATCGCAAAGTTTCAGCACCATGTCCCGCGCACCGGGAACATTGAGGTCGACACTGACGTTACGCTTGCCAGCGTTCTGCTGGGCGTAGTAGCCCGACATCCCCTCGTTGAACGGAAATGCCGAACGCGACAAATCCGGATTCGGTGGCTCGATTTTGACGACGTCGGCACCGAGGTCCAAGAGAGTGCGGGCGCAAAGCGGACCCGCTAGTACGCGGGAGAAGTCCACCACGCGAATTCCAGCCAGCGGACCGCTCATGTCAGCACCCCTCAAATTTTGCCGCGCCGACTCCAGTCTGCCGGTACGCGATCAGGCCGGTTTTGAGATCCTGTGATGCCCAGATCGACTTCTGGATATCCGTCATCGCCTTGTCTGCGGCGTCGACTCCCTGGTTCACCGCCACATGCGCGAGCTTCTTGGTAGCAATATGGGCCACCGTCGGACCATGGGCCAACTCCTCGGCAATCGTAAAGGCGGTCTGGTCCAAGTCAGCATCAGGCACGACTAGGTTGATCAAGCCCCAGCGCTCGAGGGTCACCGGATCGTAACGTCGGCCCAGCAACGCCATCTCCTTGGCACGCAGAATGCCAGCGCGCTGCGTGGTGCGCTGGATAGCACCCATCAGGGGATGCAACCCCAAAGTAGCCTCAACGGAGCCGATCTTTGACGACGCCGCAGCGACAATGTAGTCACACGCCAGCGCCACCTCGAAGCCGCCACCCACGCAGACGCCGTGGATACTGGCCACAATCGGCAGCGGAAAAGTCTCGAACTCGTGCAGAAACTGCACAAAGTCGCAAGGCAACTCGGCGCCATCGTTGACCACCGCTTCGAACATCTCAATCTCGGCGCCGGCGGAGAAGTGGCGCAGGCTGCTCCTGAGCACGATCGCGGTCGAACCAGAATCGTTGGCCTTCTTTAGAGCGGCGATGAGTTCCTTGAGGAGCGTCGGTCCAAGAAGGTTGTGCGGACGGTAGTTCATAGACAGGACCGACACACGGCCCTGCTTGGTATGCTCGATGATTTCCTGCTGTGCCATGATTGTTCTCCTCAGCCCTTTTAGCGAATGGTCAGATATCGACGTTGGCGGCGCCCTTGAGGCCCAAAATGGAGCGCGCCTCGTCGGGCGTCGCGATTTCCAGCCCCATGGTCTCAATCAAGCCGCGCACCAACACGACCTGCTCGGCGCAAGAAGTGGCCAGCCTGCCCTTCTTGAGCCACAGTGAATCCTCAAGGCCGACGCGAACATTGCCCCCCAGGGTAATGGCTTGAGTAGCGACGGGAATCTGGTTGCGGCCGGCGCCGAGAACCGACCAGACGTAGGTATCGCGGCCGAACAGACGATCGGCGGTGCGGCGCATGTACATGACGTCTTCCGGATCACCACCGATGCCGCCGAGAATACCGAACACCGACTGGATGAAAAGCGGTGCTTTGATGAGGCCGCGATCGACGAAGTGCGAGAGCGTATATAGATGCCCGATGTCGTAGCATTCAATCTCGAAGCGGGTGCCGTACTCGGCGCAGCCGCGGAGGATGTATTCGATATCGGCGAACGTATTGCGAAAGATCCGGCCACGCGATCCTTCAAGGTACTCGTATTCCCAGTCGTATTTGTATTCCTTGAAGCGCCCCATCATGGGGTACAGGCCGAAGTTCATCGAACCCATGTTGAGTGAGGCGATTTCAGGCTTGAAGCGGAAAGCAGGCCGGGCGCGGTCTTCGATCGACATCGCGGGTGAGCCACCAGTGGTCAGATTCATGACTACATTCGAGCGGCTGCGAATTTCCTTCAAGAATGGTTCGAACAGCTCAGGCGACTGATCCGGGCGCCCATCCTTAGGATTGCGGGCATGCAGGTGGACGATCGCGGCGCCCGCTTTGGCGGCGTCGATGGCATTCGCAGCGATCTGCTCGGCGGTGACGGGAAGATACGGCGACATCGTCGGCGTATGAATCGAGCCGGTCACTGCGCAGGTAATGATGACTTTACGTTCTTTGGACATGATGTTTCCAATCGATCGGCTGACCGAAGCCGGCTTTTAGGTGCCGACGTTCGCTGCCCTTTGTTATTCCCGTCTCCTGAATCGGATGCAACGCAGGACACTTCGATCTACCCCCACGACCGGCCGGGATCAGCCGTTCGTTCAGGTGCGGCCGACGCTTGATAGCGCCGCGTTGTATTCCTCGAATGAGTCTTTCTATCGCCCGACTACAGCATGTGGATGGAGCTTACAGGCCAAATTTTGATAAATGAAACTCTTTCTTTTTATTCAGCCTATCAATTGCGTATATGCAAGCTTCTTGAGCAATCCAGCTTTTCGCAGGATTGCCATTTTGATCGCTTTTCGGGAACCGCGAGATGTCCGCTGGTTGCCATTTCACATCTCATGCAAGCAATATCGCGGACTGAGTCATTTGCCAAGTTCCCTGAAAAGCTCGCCAGCGACTCGGATGGCGTCCATTGCAGCCGGCGCTCCGCAATAAGCCGCGACCTGCAGAAATACTTCGCTGATTTCCTGCTTGCTAACTCCGTTGTTGAGAGCGCCGCGTAGGTGAATCTTCAGTTCATGCGGACGGTTCAGGGCGGCGAGCATCGCCAGATTGAGAAGGCTACGCGTCCTAAGCTCTAAGCCTGGCCGGTTCCACACGTCGCCCCAGCAATATTTCGTAACGTATTCCTGCAACGGCTGGCTAAACTCGTCCGCTCCCTTCAAGACCGAATCAACATACGCGTCACCTAGCACTTTCCGGCGCATGGCGAGACCTTTCTCGAACATTTCTTCGGACATATATGCAATTCCCCACATATTCGGCAGAAAAATCCCGCTGGTTAATATTCAGGGGCTGAAATGAAGTGTCTATTGAATAAGATCAGTCCAGTACAGAATCGAGCCGCTTGGCATCGGCTTCTCATCCGAAGGGATCCAGGCGATCACATCTCGAAGTGCCAGCGGATCGATGTCTGAATCTGGGTTGTCAGGGGCAGGGAATAGGCGAGTCATCCCAGCTTCGTTGACGTATAGACGCATAAGTACAAAGCGGACCATATCGGAGGGAAACTCGATCCCACTTGCCAGCACGCCGGGCGACCACACCGGGCCCGCCGGCAGCTGTCCTTCGAGGCAGTCCAGAACATAGCGGACGTGCAGAGCCATCCCCACCAGGATGCCGCCGGAACTTTCCGGTAGGACCATCAATGCGCTAGAGCCTTTAGTACCGAATGAGATCGAGGAACCTGGCGTGTGTTCGATGCCTCTGAAGATCAACTTGACCCCGACGCCTTGCGCCGAGGTCAGAAGTGCATCGTGGGCGCCGTTTAAGGTGCCGCTGGAGATAATGACAAGATCGGCTTTCCGCATCGAATCATCCAGCAGGTTCTCCAATAAAGATTCGCCGTCGGCGACGTGGGTGACAGCAGGCGGCTCGTAGCCCCACTTCTGCAGCATCGCGGCGATCATCACACCGTTACTTGATCGCACCTGTTCCCACCGAACTGAATCCCTTTGCGGCTGCGACACGTTGCCGACGGCGATGACCCGGATCTTTGGACGGCGTACGACCTCGACCAAAGCCAAGCCGGCGTCGATGATCTCCCGTAGCTTGTCGGAAGTTAGCCGGCAACCTGGTCGAGTCAGCGCGGCGCCCCTCTTCAAGGCCATGGGCTTGCTCAGAGAAACGGGCATAACTTCGGCAGAGAGCCATGAATAACTGTCCATTCCGTATCGAGAGACTTGTGGCACATCGCAGACAGCACGCACGGTCTCACTAACCACTCGAGTGATCGCCATATCGATGGGAACAGATTCCACTGACAGCGAGCATAAAATCTCGCGGTACGTGGCATAGGCCTGCTCAAGCGTCGTCATGCATTCCGATGGTGCGGAAAGCGGAACGGCCGCTTGGTTGCCGACATGTCTGGCGTCGACGCTAGGCAACCAGCCTGATCAATCGCTTGCCGGCGTTATCCCCGCGATAGAGGTCCCGAATTGATCCGGGGGCGCCCTCCAGACCATCAAGAATGTCCTCGCGATGTTTCAGGCGGCCCTTATAGAGCCAGTTTTTCAGGCAGATGACAGCCTCGTTGTAACGGTGCTCGTAATCCATTGCAAGAAAGCCCTGCATGCGCGCCCGTTTCACCAACAGATGCCGCTCAACCCGAGGTCCCATGGGCCAGGGCGTCCAGCTGGAAACCGAGGCTGTGCCGCAGACCACAACACTTGCACCGTTCGCCAGCAGAGGCATCACCGCATCGGAAATGGCACCGCAAGTATTGTCGAAAAAGACGTTCACTCCATTCGGGCAGAGCGCAGCGAGCTGAGAACTGAAACCGGCTCGTTTATAGTCCACCGCGTCATCGAAGCCGATGTCCTTGCACCAGCGGACCTTTTCCGCTCCACCTGCAATTCCGATCACACGGCACCCCTTGATCTTGGCGATCTGTCCCACCGCAGATCCAACCGCTCCGGCAGCCGTGGACACTACGACGACGTCGCCGTCCTTCGGCGCGCCAATGTCGATCAGACCGAAATACGCCGTGAACCCATTCAGCCCGAGGATGCCTAAGGACAGCGACAACGGCTCGTCCTTGTCCTGAATTCTTCGCTTGATTTCAGAGCCATTGCAGACGGCGAATTCCTGCCACCCCAGCATGCCCATGACGCGTGATCCGACTTCATAATCGGGGTGGTGCGAAAGAACGATCTCGCCCGAGGCGTAGGAAGGCATCACCGCACCAAGTGGAACTGGGGTCGAGTAGTTGCCAACGGCGCTGACCCACCCGCGCATCGCGGGATCGACGGACAGGTAGTGGTTTCTGACCAAGAATTGTCCCTCCGACAGTTCCGGCATCGGCACGGTGCGGATACCAAAATGCTCCGGCTGCGGAATGCCATCCGGACGCTGCCGGAGAAAAATCTGACGATATTGCGAAGGAACTGCGGGGAGCACGCTTATACCTCGGTCCGGAATGATTGATGTCATCTGACCCGGCATACGCGGCAGCGAAGTCACGCTCCGGATACTTTATTTTGACTGCGTCGCACCAAGCGCCGGGCCAGATCGCTTGTGCCCCTAAGAACAGCGCCGTCCCTCCCTGTGGAGAAGGACGGCGCCCGTGCTCGACTTTACACCTGGCCCAGGCGCTGAATCGCTTCCTGGGTGCAGTACTTCTGGTAGATCGCCATTGGGTCGGCTTCGAGCTGACTCTTATGACCACCGGTCACCTGCGGCTTGTACTCGATAAGGCTAATGCGGCCGGTCTGCACATCGTAGATATGCACGTACTGCCACGACCACTCGGTGTTGCCGTGGGAATCCTTCCAGACCGTGGAACCGTCAACCATCTGGCCGGAACCCAGCTCAAAGTTCACCCACGGCTTGCCCTGGCGATCGAAGCGGCCGCAGTTGAAGTAATTGCCGGTACGCGCATCAATCCACGCCCGTTTCTTGCTCACCGGAGCACGCGGATAACCGGTCGGCTCGAAATCTACCACCAGCATTTCGGGCACCATTTCCCACTCCGCATCAAAGAACTGGGTGCCCTTCGGCCCGCCGTGCACTGGATGATCCCAATTCGGCTTGGATCCCGTCCAGTTGCCTTGGAACGGACCGAGCATCGGCTTGCGCTCGACGATCTTGAAGTTGCCCCAGGTCAGCATGGGGTCGCCTGCCCCCCACGGATCTGTCAGCTGCCAAACCACACCCGGCACCAGCGGTTCGAAACGCTGGTTGGTCGGGAACTGCCGCACGCGGCGAAACTGAGGCAGATAGCCGTACAGGTCGTTGAACTTGCGTTGGTCGTAGTGCCAGATGTCGAGGAACGACGTGCCAGCCTGCTCCGACGGCGAGGCAAAGGCGAATACGTGATAGCGCAGCAGATCATTCTTGTTCTGGAATATCTGGCCGTCAAGACGTGCCGTAACCTGCAACTCGACCTTGATGAATTCGTAGCTGTAGTCGACGTCGCCAGCCGGCGAGACAGACCGCTCATGAATGGCATGACCCGAGTAGTCGTGCTTGCACCAGCACAACGACATATTGGCAAGCGCTTCGGCACCTGTGCGAATCTCAGGAAATGGCTGACCGCCAGTCCAAGTCTTGCCGTCCTTGGTGTAGACGTTACCGTCCGGTCCGAAGACCGCCTGGCCCTTGCTAGCGATGGTCTTCTCAAGCCACTTCACCGGATAATACTTGGTGAGGTCCTTGGTCGGGGCACGCAGCTTGATCTTGCGACCCTGGGTAGTAATCTGATGATAAGTGAAAGGATCGAGTAGCTCCTTGACGATCTCGACGGTGTTCACGTCGATCATGTCGCCCGGTTTGAGCTTGCCCTTGGTGAACATCTCGATCGACGTCAATTCGTCGGGATAGGCCTTGGTTGAGTCCGCAGCGTCGGCGACCATGGGCCAGATCGGAGCGAGCACACCGGCAGCTGCGGTGCCCTTCACCACCTTCTCCATCAACGCCCTTCGGCCGTAGTTGAAATCGTACTTTCTAATACGCATCTTTGGCTCCTGTTCCCGCACGTGCCCTTATACGGAAGGGCGACACCGGTATTGCATACAAACGTCAAGCGATTCTTTCTGCCACTAGAAATCCACCAGCCTGGCCTTCATCGGCACGGCGCCGTACTCCAGAACGCCGATGTGGCTCGAATGGATTAACCCTATACGGGTATCTTTTTGATGGATCGATTCAACGGCAATGGATGCAGCTCGATCCACTAAATACTGGCGATAGTCGCGTTCTCACTCCTGTTGCAGTGAACCTGTGCGATCCGGTTTCTGCTAATCAACTGTCGATTGCCGGATCTCAGTGACACCGGCATCGTAGTCGTCCTTACTCGCATCATAGGAAGACGCGCTCCATAACTCCAATCGATTGTGTTTATCCATTTCAACAGTGTCGCTTATAGTTAAAGAAGCTGTCCGGTGCGCTAACTACATGCCGCTTTCGGGGAACTCACTTCGATCAGGCGGAGGCGCCCCCGAGGCGCATGAGGGCCTGTTGCGTCATGTAGGTCTCGTAGATCTTCGGGTCGTTGGCCTGACTCCTGTATACCATCTCCAGCACTTGCACCTGCTGCAGACGTGTAATCGCACCGGTCTGGATATCCGATGCGGTGACGTGCATCCAACTCCAATATGGATGCTGTCCATCCTTGACTACGGCCTTGCCATCGTCGTACACGCCGTACGCACCATCGAAAGAGCGGAATGGCAGTCCCTTACGATCGAATGTGACCATACCGAGTACGACCTGGTTGCGCGCATCGAACCAGACGCGCTTTTTTGAAATGGGCGCACGCGGGAACTTGAGCGGTTCGGCCTCAACGATGATCGCCTCCGGGACAAGTTCCACGGTGCAATCCCAGAAGCAGGCACCATGGGTACCACCGTGGGTCTTGTGCTCCCAGTTCGGCGACGCGGAGTTCCAGTTGTCAGATAGGCCGGCCAGGAATGGACCGCGGCCGACAATTTTATAGTTGCCCCACGTATAAAGAGGGTCTCCAGCGGCCCAGGCATCGGACAGGTATAGACACGAACCCGGCACCAGAGACTCGAAGCGTTGGTCGGTGGGATATTGGCGCACGCGGCGGTATTGCGGCAGGTAGCCGTACAGCTGTGGCAGATTGTTCTGATCGTAATCCCAGACATTCAAGAAAGAAGTGCCACGGACGTCGCTGGATTCCAGAAAGAACACCGTCTGGTAGCGCAGCTTATCCTTGTGCTCGGGCCAGTATGGCTTCGGATTCAGGACAGTGCGCGCGACAGGGGACAGTTCGGCCCAGCAACCCGTATAGGAGAATGGTACGGATCCATCCGGCGCAACTTCATCCTCCTTGAAGGCGTAGAAGGATGCATCGTGACGCCCCCAGTTGAGGGTTTGCGCTGCAAACAGTTCTATCGCAGTCTTTGGGTCAGGAAACGGACTGCCGCCAATCCAGGGTTGACCGTCCGACTTGTTAACGATGTTGCCCTTGGCATCGAATCCTGCCTTGCCGGCGTTCTTTAGCGTGGCCTCGATATATTCCCAGGGTGACAGGCGCATGACGTCGTGAGTCGACTTGCCGACCTTGAGACGCCGTCCCATCTTCAGAATCTGCTCGTAACGCACCGGCTCAAGCAGATCCTTGACGAATTCAACATTGTTGGCGTCGATATAGTCCCCGGTCTTAATCTTCCCCCTGGTATATCCTTCGATCGACAGAAGCTCTTCCGGGTACGCCTTTTCGCTGCTACCGCTCTGAGCCATCGCCTCCCACACTGGCATCAGCACGCCCGTGGCCAGGATTCCGCGAGCGGCGTCCTGCATGAACTTGCGGCGCGAGTAGCCACGATCGAAGCGAGTGATATACATGCCCGCGCACCCTCCATATCTTCCGAAGATTCCATGCGTAGCATGGACGGAACGGCTTACCCGATACGATCTCAAACAGGCTGGATTGGGACGCCCACCTGAAAATGACGCTTTCCATCGACGAAGAAATCCTCCTTCCAGATAGGAACTGATTTCTTGATCGTATCGACCACCCAGCGGCAGGCATCAAATGATTCTCCACGATGACCGCCTTGGACATGTACGAGGAGACTTGCTTCACCGACCTCCAGATGTCCAACCGCATGTGCCACCATCGCCTCAACCCCAAAGTTCTTAGCGGCCGTGGATTCAATGTCTGCTAAGAGCTTTTCCGCCAACGCAATATGTGCGTGGTAGCGAATTGCAGCGACCTTCCTGCCATCTTGGTTGTCACGAACAATTCCGACAAAGACGACGAAGGCCCCATTTGATGGCGCCGCCGGGACATGGCCCCACTCATCCAGTTCGATAGGACGATGCTTAAGCCGGGTACGTACAGTCATCTTCGACTCCGTGATCGGCGGCATGAATCTGCTTCCAATACGTTGGACAACAAACACCGGAAACAAAATGCGGGAGAGGGCGTCCTGCGACACCAACTCCCGCCAACGTCTCGGTAAAACTGGACTTCAGAATTTGTAGGTTAGTCTCAAATTGACGTCATTGGTGTAGCCGTACGAGGAGAAGAGATTGTTGCCTTCCCCGTTATACAGGTGACCGTTGACGTAGTTATAGAACGCCTCCACCGTGATGTGGCCGGAAGGATGCCAGCGGCCTGTGGGCTGCGCCAACAGGCCGCCACCAGTGTCGATCAGCGTCGCAAATTCGAGCTCATAAACTTTGTTCGGAAATGGCTGGCTGAAGCCGAACACGACGTAGGTAGCATTAGAGCGCTTGCCCGGGGTGTCACGATCAGTAGAGACACCGTAGCCCTTCAGGACGCGCCCGGTCAGGTCGCTGCGATTCTTGGTTTCGACCTCGAGAACTAGGTAGGTCGCCGGAATGCTTTCCCAGAAACGATGCCACTTATCCATTGTCGCAGTAATCGTGTATTCGTCTTCCTGCTGGAAGTTGACGTTCAGATCGGCGGCGGTGAACACGCGATGCGGTGTGTATTGGCCCTCGAGGTTGAAGATCATCTCGTTCAGGAAGTTGTTTTCGCTTTCGATGGTGTAAGTGCCACCCAGCATGAATAGATTTTCCTGGAAGTAGTCGCGGGCGATGTGGCCCCGCAGGCTTCCGCCGCTAACAATAAAGTCAGTATTGAGTTCCGCCTTCAGTTCATCCATGGTTTCTACTGGTGTTTGATAGACGTCAGCCAAGGCCGGGAAGTCCTTCACAGCAGCATTCCAGGTGCCGATCGCCGTCAGCCGGTCAAGTTCGCCGTACTTCTTCCACTCATCGAAGGTATAAATGCCGGCCGGAGCCACTTCAAACGGCGTGTGCGAGAAGGCTTCGCCGGTGTTCGCGTATTGACGGCACAGGGTCGGGTTGGTGCAGCCCGGTAGTTTGAGGGCGTACAGAGTATTCACGACCGAGCCAAGGCTGAGCGGCGCAGGGTTGAAGCTCTTGACGACCCCGGACTCGGTCCAACGAAAAGCGCCGTCCGGGTTGAAACGCCGCACGAATGCGGCTTGCCAGCCCCACTGGCCATGTTCGTCCTTCAAGCGGATACCGTAGTCGAGCTTGTTCCAACTGTCATAGCCGTTCTTGGAGTACAGATCGTGGATCGTAAACTGAGACGCGATTACGTTGTACGGAGTATTCGGGTTGGGGTAGACCGTCGGCTGGAATTTCGAAACGAAGCCGTCGATCAGCATCGTATCGGTAAGCTGATCTGTGGCACGGATAGAAAGCTGCGGAATACGCTTATCCGAGAACTCCTCCAGTGCGCGGTCAGTGATCAAATGGCGACGGAAGTCCAAACCATTTGGCACGTCGAAGGTACGCAGGTAGATTTCCTGGCCCCACGCAATCTGCTGATTACCGGCACGCACGTCCAGGTCGCCGATGTGATATTCGGCGAATAGGGCCGGAAAATACAGCTGATAGTTACGGCCGGACCATTCCAGCGGATTCGGATTCCGCTTGCCCTCGACTTCGTAGCCCATATAGTTGGGCTTGCCGTGATAGAGGCTCGGAATGCCGCCGGTGATGCCGCCCTGTTGCTGATCGCCGACGGACGAGGCGTTGAAGTCGTCGTAAACGTCGGGCTGGTAGATGCCGCGCAAGCGCCCCGTGATGTTGAATTGTTCACCGAACTTGACCGCAAACTCTGTTTCGGAGCGTAGGATTTCGTAGTTCATTCGATTGCCGGACGTCGGCACAAAGTCCCCACGACGCACCGTGTCCCCATACGGCAACGGTACTTCGCCCCACTTCACCAGATTGACACCCAAAGTCGGCGGCAGGAATGCCTGGCGGGCAACCGTTTGGTCCTGGAACACATTGGTATTCTGATTGTATGGATTGCCGGTTGGGTTGGTCCGATACGCCGTTTCCTCGCGGAGCATCTGGCCAAATGCAAAATCGACTCCGCTCAACCAGCCCGTACCAATTGGCGAACCGTTATCCTGTGCGTCAGCAAAGGGAGCAAATCCCAGCAGCATGCCGGCGACTAGGGCTCCCGTTCCCACAGTCTTGAACTTCATTCTTCTATCTCCAGATATCTTGGCTTGGTCCAACCGCACCAGCCGGCGCACCTTTAACCGGCTGGCCCCACCCCCAACCGCTAAGGATTGACGCGTAAAATCGTCCCCGCACGGCCCACGACGATGCTTCCGCCGCCATCGATCGGCGCAATGCCGACCGACCAAGACGACTTAATCATCGGATCGACGACTGAGTACCAACTCTTGCCACCGTCCTTGCTCACCAGCATCGAATACATGGCGGTCACGAGAACGGTGCCATCCGGCGAGGAGGTGACACCAAGTAGGATCGACTGTGTGCCGGTCTCCTGGACGCTCCAACTCAAGCCGTTGTCGGTACTGTGAAGGATTGCACCGTCCTGCCCCACGGCATACCCCACTCCATCCGATCGCATATTGATGGCCAGAAGCGAGGCGTTTTCTGCCTGCTCGTCGGGGTTACCCTTGTGCACGATTTTCCAGGAGGTCCCGTCATCCACGGAACGGGCAATAGTCCCGGCTTCGCCGACCACCGTCATGGTGCCGCTATCATCGATATTTGCTGCGTAAAGATGCGGCTGAAAGGACAACCCCTGCCCGGAGATCAGGGCACCCCAGTCAGGTGAAATCAATTTCCAGGTCTGCCCTCCGTCCTGCGACACGACGATGGTACCGAACGAACCAACAGCTATCGCATGATTGTTTTTTCCCAGGCTGACATCGAACAGGCGTTCCGTGGTGCCGCTATCTGCCTGGGTCCAGGCCGAGTTGCCGTGTCGGGCGAGTATCAACCCACTCTGTCCCACCACGAGCGTAGTGCCGCCCTTCTTCGTCACGCCCAGAAGTGACATGTTGTTGAATGGTTTGCCCGACCGCCAATGACTACCGCCGTCATTGGATTCCTGGATCTCGCCGTTGAACCCAACCGCTATGCCATCCTTGTTTTCGAAGGCCACCGCCAATAGGGCTTGGTGGGGAATTCCTTCTTTTAAGGTGGTCAGGGTCAGAGCGGGGTTGGCACCCGCTTTGGGCGTCATACCCAAGGCCCCCCCGAGCAGCAGCACCGTTGCAAGTATTACTTGTCCGCTTTTCACTTGAACTCCTCCGAAGATTCTTGCCTGGCTCCGTCAAGCGGGATCAGGGTTCGCGCTGCTTCTTCGCTATTTATGCCACGTCCCTTTTCGGCCTCAACTATCGCCCACGCCCACGGGGTGGCCGCCGATCAATCTCGGTGCGACCACGCCGGGCTTCGGCTCGTCGCCTTCGGTGAATAAGGAGAGGTCCACGCCCTCGCCGACCAGGAGATCTTTTCTCTTCACAAAGCTCGGCTTGATTAGCCACACGAGGAGTGGCAGGAACACTAGGGCCAGCACCATATTGATGATCATAGTCAGGGTCAGTAGCAGCCCCATGTCCGCCATGAACTTCAGAGCGGAAAGGAAGTACCAAGGGGCGATGCCGACGAACATGATCGACGCCGTGAACAAGATCGCTTTACCGGTAGTGGTGAGAGACGCTTCGATCGCGCGATCCCAATGACCGTCATGCGCGTGGTACTCCTCGCAGATGCGCGAGAGCAGGTAGATACCATAGTCAATACCGACGCCGACGCCGATGGCTGACACCATCAGGGAGTTAATGTCCAGCCCCAGGCCGATCAGGTGCATCGTTCCGTTCAGGACGAAGTTGGCCATGTTTACCGGGAGCAGCAAGATAAAGCCAGCGATCATTGAGCGATACGCCAGACTAGTACCGATGAAGATGATCAGATTGAGCAGGCCGATAATCACCCAGTGGTAGCGTTCGACCACCACGTTTGTAGCGTTCTGCAGAGCGATCGTTCCGGTGCCGAGCCGGACGTTGAAGTCTTTGTGCTCAACACCAACCTGCTGGACGGCGGCTCTGGCCGCCGCGAGTGCGGCGATGACGGTTTCCTCCTTATTGTCCTTGTACCAGAAGGACACAGTGGAGTCCTTGAGCTGGAAATCCGCCACGTGGGAGAAATTCTTCAGGTTCGTACCCAGCGTCACAGCTGTCGCCGCCGCGATTACGGCCTTATCGTTCTGGTCTAGCGGCATCCACTTCGGATCGCCACCGGAGAACAAACGGTTGCCTTCCATCAGGTAGTCAGCGAACGCCAGATCGGCGCGTGGCGGGGCGACGCTGCTCTCCATGAGCTCCTGGAGCTTTAGCGCGGTCCGAATGGTTTCGGCCTCGCGCGCGACGCGGACGATGTGGCTCGGATCGCGGTCCTTGGCTTCGAGCACAATCTCAAGTGTGTTAACGCCCGGGAAATTTCTGTTGATCTGCCGAACCGCAGTGTTGAACTCCGAATCGTCCCACAACAAACCAGTACCTTCGACCGGATTGCCGATCTTGATGTGCAGCGCAGTGATCACGGCCACTGTGCCGACAACCAGCATGATCGCGGTGGTGATTCTGGCCGGACCGCCGTATGTCGCCTTGGAGGTGAGTGTCAGGGCCTTCTGTAGGGCGCGATGGACGCCGCCGGACTGGCCATCCTTGCCTGTCAGCCGGGCCACGTTCTTCGGCGCCGGCAACACGGACAGCAATAGGGAAATCAGAATCACGCCTGTCGGGATCAGCCACACGCACCAGAAACCACAGAACAAGGCGAAGCGCTGCATCGCAGGAATCGGCGCGACGGCGATCAAGAAAATGCCGACGATGTCGGTGAAGATGCCCAGAATACTGGGTGCCATCATCACCCCCATGGTGATTTCGGCAGCCTTCACGCGGTCCTTGACATGCCAGTAGACCTCGTAGAAGCGCTCGGTGAACTGCACGCAGTGGGAGAATGATCGCGCCACCAGTAGCAATGGAACCACCATCAGCAGCGGCTCAATCGGAGAATGGATCCAACCGGTCAGGCCGAAACCCCAAATCGCCGCGACGATGCTGGTTACGATCGGCGTCACCACGCCGACGATATTGCGCATGTACAACGTCAGCGCACCGACCAGGCAGAATAGAGTAATGCCGAAGATCTTGTAGGTCTGGCGCTGGAGGTGGTAAACCCAACCGGTCAACATGGGCTGGCCGGCAACATAGACGTCGTGATGCTCGTCTTTCGCCTTCGCAGCAAGGTTCTGCATGAATTCGAACGCCTCGCCATAATCCAGTCGGGACTCGACGAAGGTCGCATTGATCAGCGTCGCCGATGCGTCGCCGGACACCAGGAAGGTACGGGCATTCGGGGAGCGGTCGACACGGCTGCGGAATTCCTGCACTTCTTCCGGGGTGCTCGGCACCTTGTCGCCCATCAAAGGGCGCATATCGATTCCCATCGGGGTGGCCTCGGCGTAACGGGCCTTCTCGGTTGCGATCGACAGGATCTGGTCGTGATCGACGCCGGGAGCGAGATCGATTTCGCGGGTGATGTTCCAGATCTTGGCCAAGGTATCGGAGTTGTAGATGTCACCGTCCTTCCGCTTGATCATCATCGTGATCGTCAGCGGATTTCCAAAATTCGGGTGATCCTTAAAAACCTGCACAAAGGGATCGTCCTTCGGCAGTAGATCCGAGAATATTGTCTTTAGCTCGACGTTACGCAGGCCGATGCCGAAGAACACGGTGACGACAGCAAAGAATATTCCTGTCACCAAGCGGTGATGGGTCACCCACTTCGCAATCCTGAACCGCAGCGATTGGTTCATCAGACTCCTCGCATTTAAGATTTAATTCCCTCTATGAGGGGAATTGGCGGCGAGCTTAGCCCAGCCACTTCTATTACTGAAACTCTTTCTTTTTATTGTCGCTATCAGTTCTATGTATGTACTTGCGGGCTCTTACCCCCTTGGCTCCGCAATGACACCGAGCCCGCAAAACCTCAACAAATCGGGTGATTGATGCAGACGTCCAGCAGTTCCCGCTGGCGCATCAAAGGCGACCCCTTGTGAGAGATATGCGTAGTTGTGGACTTTGACTGGAACTGATCGCGCTTGGTCGTTTCGCTTGTTCCGCTGCAACGTTCCGCTATTGATGTACTAAGTCGCGCTCGATCCAGTGTCACTGGAACAAACAGCACACCACCATTTCCGTCCAAGATGTACGTCGGCGCAGCAGAGGTGAGTGGGGCGTGAGACTTGATCATGTGTAGCTCGCGTTGCATTCTCCTCGGCGCGGATGCGCATCCAAGCAATAAGGTTGGCCATCCGCATTTTCTTAATCTGCTTCTACAAGGCTAATTGCCTTTCCGGTAGAGAGCCAACTCTTTCTATTTATCGCTTCGATCCGTTTTATCGATGCAAGGAGAGCAGACAAACCTTCGATCAGCCATCCTTGGAAAGGCGGGCGACCGTATCGATGGCATTGCGTAGTGACGATACCTTCTCGGCGTCCTCATCCGGAATCTTGATCGAGAATTTGTCTTCGAGCGCCATGATGAACTCCGTTGCATCCAAAGAGTCTGCGCCCAAGTCTTCGAAATTGGCATCGAGCGTGACTTCCTTCTCGTTGACGTCCAGGTGCAACACCACAATCTCGCGAATCTGCGCTTCGATATCAGCCACCACAACCTCCTTTTTGCTGCTACTGTGCTTTTGATATTGCCATGCCCTAGCTCTGCACCGATGATTCCGGACACGCAAGCACCGCCAGGATCTCGCAAGACGGCGCTCGCATGGCTGACCGGTGCATGGCTTACTTGGGTTCAGAGTTTTCAGCCGGAGAGACTGGCGTATCGCCACCGGGTGCCACCGGCGCAGTCCCTGTTTCGGACGCGCTTCCGCCGTCGCCCGGTGCGGCGCCAGAATCAGGCGCACCGACTGCGGGAGCTAAGGTGCCTGGTTGGTCTTTGGCACCCGAGTCGGTCGGAACTAGCGATGTGGCCGCCACCGCATCGGTCGGTGCCGCAGGGGCTTGTGCCGCCGCCGCTCCGGAATCGGTAACGCGCAGCTCTACGCGGCGATTCTGCTCACGACCCTCGTCGGTGTTGTTGTCGGCGATTGGCATGGACTTTCCAAAGCCCTTTGCGGTCAAGCGATCAGCGGCGATGCCACGTCCTTCGATATATTTCTGCACGGACTTGGCGCGCTCTTCCGAAAGCCGCTGGTTGTACGCTACGCCGCCTACGCCGTCGGTGTGTCCATCGATCTCCACCTTGATATCGGTGCGCTGAAGCAGGGCATCCGCCACCTGATCGAGCAAGGTCTTTGCGTTGAGTGTCAGCACTGACTTGTTGAACTCGAAATTCACGCCGTGCAGGACCAGGGTGTCGCCCGTTTTGCAACCTTCCAGGCTGATGGGCTGACCCGGCGAAGGCGGCTGGCACGTCGTAGCCGCAGGCGGGGGGGCTTCCGTAGCAGGAGCAGCATCGGCAGGCGGTGGCGGACTCTCCACTGGAACCACCTCGACCGGCGCTTCCGGCAGGGGCTCGGCGGGCTTCTGAGTCTGGCCGAAAGGAATTCTCACGCCCAGATGGAACAGGGGCTCGGGGGTGAAATCTGCTTCGTGGTGATAAAGAAGCTCACCGCGGATGTAAAGGGCGTGATCCCATAGGGGGTAATCGAGGCCAATGCCTGCGTTATAGACGAAGCGGCTGCCAGCTTCAGCATCCCCATGCACATAGACGCCGCTGTTGGTCGATAGCACGTAGCCATTCACGCCGAGGCCGCCACCGTACACGTGTGTGCTCGGGCTGCGGACGTTCTGGTCGGGGCAGCTCGACAGCAGGCCGCAGAGTAAGCCAGTGCCAGACACCGTCTCGGACTCGCCGTGATAACGAAGGTAGTCGCCACGCAACTCGAGGGTTAAGTGCGGCATGATGGTCTTGCCGATGGCCAGTCCGCCGCCGATAGCATCCGTATCACTACGATCATGGCGGCTGATTGCCATGGATGCCATAGGCGCGACGTAGATGCGCGTGTCGAGAACCGGCTCCTCGTCTTGAGCTCTGACTGCGGTGCTAAGCAGCGTGATCAGCGCCGCGAGCAGCAGTCGGTATTGCAAAGTCCTTCTCATGTCTGATAACTCCCCTCCGGTTAAAACAGGTTTTCAACTACACTAGGGCCGCGATGCACGCCGGTCCCGGTGTCGCGCTACTCCGATCGAATTCGTTGGTGTGTCAGTGGACGTACACTGGACCTTGCAGGCTGTTGCCGAGCTTCTCGCCGGCGGAATCGGAAAGCTCCGCCGCGATAGAAACGAGGTAGCGCCCCGGCGGAACCTTGCAGATCAGCATCTGTGGGTTCTTCGGGCTCACCGACCAATTGCCCGTTACAACCTTGCCAGAGCCGTCCAGCATTCGGATCTGGCCTCCGGCACCGGGAGACACGGTTCTGGAAAAAAGAAGGACGATCGCCTTGTCGAATGCAGCTTCGCCGGCGTAGACCAGAGAGAGCTTCGCGCTATCGCGCCCGACGGCCGGCCACCAAGAAGCCGCGGCGTCGAATGGCCGACCAACCGCGCTTGCGGCTTTCATGGTGTTGAGGGCCGCCTTCTCATCACCTTCCTTCTGGACTGGCTTCACCTTTGCGGCGCTGGGCGCTTTCAATGACTTCTGCCTCTCGGCAGGCGCCTCCTGGGTGGCTACAGGCGGTTCTGCGACCGAAGAATCTGCTTCGGCCGTGGCGGATGGCGGTTGCTCGGCACCGATGCTGCGGCCTTCATTTGAAGCTTGGGTCTCGTTTACCGGCGCCTTGGCGGGGTGCTCGCTACCGGAAGCCAATAGAGTTGTTTGCGCGGTGCGCGAGTCGGCGGAATTGTATTCGGGGGCTGCCCCCTCATCCCTAACCGAGTCGCGTTGAGCAGGAAGTTGCGGCGCCGACTCCTGGCCAGCTGCCACCTCCGACGCAAGAGCAGCCGGTTGAGTCGGACTCTGCTCGGCCGTCGGTGCCAGCGCGCCCTCGCCCTCCCCATGCGGGGGCATAGCTTCCACAGCCGACACCACTTCGGCTTGTCCACTGACGGGATGTTTGTCGCTAGGCCAGGTCGGCACAGTCTGGGCGACGCGGCTTACCGGTGGCTTATTCGCACTCTCGTCGTCCGCTTTGGCAGCCGATTCCGCCGCGCTCCCCAACGCGCTCGCGGTCGCCGCGGCTAAGGCTGCATCGCCATACTCGTACTGATACACGTAGTAGGTGCCTAGCCCCGTCAATACGATCACGGTTGCCACCATGCCGAGGTGAAGACGTTTCATCACTAATATCCTGAGGTTCTTGGTTATCCGCTAACGGCTACCGATTAAGGCAGGGCCAGCGTCCTGACCTGCCGCTCACTGCTCATGTGCATTGCCTTAATCGCCCGGTCATAGATCGACGCCTTGCGCAGCACGGTGCCAACATAATTGCGGGTTTCAGCTGGGGTATTGCCAAGCACCCACTCCATCGCTTCAGAGGCGTCCCAGGTTTGCGCGCGCTTGAACGGGAGTCGACGATCCACCGCGTCGGGGCCACAGTTGTATGCAGCCACGGCCAGAACCCCGCGCGCCAATTGCGAGTTAACGAAGTAGTAGTGCCCTTGGAGGGCTCCAATGTAGGAGACGCCCAGCTGAATGTTGATGCGGGGATCATGGAGATCCGCCTGGGTCGGTTGCCGATCCCTACCATGTAGGTAGCGGTAGGCTTCACGACCACCGTACTCGGGAATCAACTGCATCAGACCGCGCGCCCCGGCGGACGAGACTGCCTCTCCGCGGCAACCCGACTCCGCCTCGATCACCGCCGCTACCATGGGGGGCGCTACATGCAATAGTTCGGCGGCCTCCCACGCCAATTGATACATCCGCGCCGTACACGGCCCCCCCAGCAGTTGTACGGTTTGCGCTTCACGTAAGCCGTACCGCCCCTCATAGGCGAAGTCGCGGTGCTCGAAACCGGCGGAGATCATCGTCACCAGCGGGGGTCGCGGGCGTTCTTCTTGCGTGAGGATGACGGCGGCGCGAGCACCCGTACGCGGCTCGGACCTGATTGGGGCGGCGACGCCAGGTAACGAGCAAACGGTGTACCAAGCTCCGGCTGCGCATAGGAATGCGAAGCGAGCAAAGCCGCCGTGACCGTCATGTCGACGGATCCTCAACCTCATCCCGAGCTCCTCGTATCTTCTTGTAGTGCTCTTCCGGGGGCGCGCAATCTCTGAAATGTCCTTCGTCATACCCACCGGCGTCCGACTTTAGCCCGATGAATTGAGTAAATAAAACGAATTGTACTTATGCCTTCCATCAATTTTATGTATCGACACGCCGAGACCCTTACTGAGTCCCCTGTTGCACAGGATGGAGCCGCGGCGCGTGCGGTCCGCATGGTTCGTGCGATTGGACGATTCGGCGTAACGCGCTTGTACTTAGAATCGATGCCTCAGCATCCGGATCCTGAGAAGGATTAAAAATGGTCCACACAGGCGATCGCACATGAATGCACCCCAATACGAAACCGAAGAACCAGTGCTCTATCACGTCGATGGACCTATTGCCTGGGTCACCATGAACCGACCGCGTTTCCACAATGCGCAAAACAGCCAGATGACCTATGCGCTGGACGCCGCATTCAAGCGAGCGGTCGATGACGAGACCATCAAGGTGATCGTGCTCACCGGTCTTGGAAAGCACTTCTCCGCTGGGCATGACATCGGTAGCCCTGGCCGCGACGTGCAGCGGATATTCGATCGCAACCACCTGCTACCGGATCACACGGGCAAGCCCGCCGCCGAACTGCTGTATACCCGTGAACAGGAGGTCTATCTGGGCATGTGCCGGCGCTGGCGCGACATTCCGAAGCCGACAATTGCAATGGTCCATGGCGCCTGCATTGCCGGAGGGTTGATGCTGGCCTGGGTATGCGATCTAATCGTCGCGTCTAAGGATGCGTTCTTCCAAGATCCTGTTCAGCTCATGGGTATACCAGGGGTCGAATATTTCGCCCACCCCTTCGAGCTGCCGCCGCGTGTGGCAAAGGGGTTTCTGATGCTAGGCGAACGGATGTCGGCGGAACGAGCCTATAGCTTCGGGATGGTGAATCGTTGTGTCGCGCGGGACCGGCTCGAGCAGGAGACAATCGATGTCGCCTCCAATCTCGCAGGTAAGCCTGGTCTCGGACTCTGGTTAACCAAGCAGGCAATCAATCATGCCGAAGATCTACGAGGGAAGAGAACAGCGATGGATGCCACCTTCCATATGCATCATTTCGCTCATGCTCAGAACACTCTTGTGACCGGCAATACCTTGGGCGGAATGGATGCAGCGACGATGGCAAGCGCGAATCGCGGACCGAAGGCGCCGACTGGTTAAAAGGCGATGCCAAGCATCTCAGCCAACGATGGCCGCGGTTCGCAGCAGCTGGAGTTCCATTACTCGACCAGATAAGACTTGCGCTTGCTGCAGAGACTCCAACGGGCGCAATGGCTGCACGTAACCACCTGCATTGGCGCAACCTTACTTGTCGGTAAAACTATTCCACGAACCGTGGCAGACATCACCTACTACAGCATCAGGGGCGGCGTCATTCTATATTCGATACCGACTTCAACTCTACTTCATCGCCGAACAAGGCGAGCCTAAGGCCGGAGAAGACGAACGTTATGCCGCGCTGGTCCGCCCCTCACGGCATCGGATATCAAAGTCGTTGGCTCTATCGATAGAAATGCTAATACGTGCGCTTGAGCGACGGTCAATCAACCGATTTGAAACAGATTAGGCTCAGAACTCCATGCTGAACCACTATGCCGACATTGTGGACTAGTACTTACTGGCAGGCTCGGCTCTAATTTTGAACCAAATAGCATATAAAGCCGGGAGAAACACCAGCGTCAATATCGTCCCGCCAATGGTCCCACCTATTAAGGTGAACGCTAGCGAGCCCCAAAATACCGAGAACGTAAGGGGGATAAAGGCGAGCACAGCGGCCAGTGCGGTCAGTAGCACCGGGCGTGAACGCTGAACCGTCGCTTCAACCACCGCGTCAAAGGGTGACAAGCCATCGTGCTCATTGCTATGGATCTGGCCAATCAGAATCAGGGTATTGCGCATGATGATTCCGGCCAGCCCAATCAATCCGATGATGGTATTAAACCCGAATGGCTGATGAAACAGCAGTAATGTCGGCGCAACGCCTACTAGCGCGAGTGGCGCCGTGAGAAGCACCATTACCATAGCAATCATCGAACGAACCTGAAACACGATCACAATCATCATCAAAATGATCATGACAGGAAAGACAGCTGCTAGAGCGACGTTCGCCTTGCCTGCTTCTTCAAGTGCGGCCGCCGCTTCAATACGGTAACCAGATGGTAACCTATCGACAATCGGCTGGATTTGCTTTATGACCTGCAACGAGATGTCGGGTGGTTGAAACTCCTCACCTATATCACCGCGGACGGTAATGGTTGTAAGTCGATCACGGCGGTGAAGAATGGGGTCTTCCATACGAATTTCACTGCGACCAATCTGATCTAGCGGGACATTTTGACCATCCGTCCCGGCCAGACTGAATGCACTCAACTTCAGAGGATCGAGTCGTTCGGTTCCGGCGCTGCGCGCGACCACTTCTACAGAGCGTATGTCCTCGCGCACCTGGGTCACGGGCACGCCGGTTAGCAGAAACTGAAGCTGCTCCGATGCATCGTGCGAACTGAGTCCGATCGACCGAAGTCGATCCTGATCTAGCACAAAGTGAACGACGGGAACACGTTCTGTCCAATCCGTATTCACTTGCCGCAACGACGAGTTCTTCAACATAACTGCGCGCACTTGCTCAGCGAGTCCGCGCACGCGATCCTCGTCCGGCCCCATCACTCGAAACGCGACCGGAAATGGCGAGTACGGCCCGAACACAATTTGAGTAGCGCGAATACGCGCTTCCGGTACGAATCCTTCTGCTACTGCTTCGCGGACCTTTCTCTTGAGCGCTTCCCGAGCTTTTTCGTCTGAAGTGAGAACGACGATCTTCGCGAATGCGGGATCCGGTAGCTCCGGCGAGATCGCAAGATAGAAGCGCGGTGCCCCCTGACCAATGTAGCTCGTGACAATAGTGGCTTCAGGCTGGTTCTTGAGCCACGTCTCGACCTTCGAGACGGCGGAGGACGTCTCCTCGATGCTTGTCCCTTCCGGCATCTGGACTTCGATCAGTACCTCAGGACGATCGGAGACCGGGAAAAACTGCTTCTTGACCAGACCGAGTAACACGAAGGCACCAAAAAACGCCGCTACGACGATGGCCACCACCATCTTCTTATGTCGTACGGCTCCACCGATTATCGAACGCAGTCGGCGATAATTCGGTGTGCCATAGATGCCCGCGTGCCCACCTTCAATCGGTTTAATGCTCGGCAAGAGCACAACACCGAGGTATGGCGTAAATGCGACGGCAACGACCCAGGATGTCAGCAACGCGAAGCTCACCACCCAAAATATATTACCGGCGTATTCGCCCGCACCGGATTTAGCAAAGCCAACGGGCATCAGGCCGATCGCAGTCACCAAAGTACCAGCAAGCATCGGTGCCGCCGTGTGGCTCCATGCATAGGTAGACGCAAAAATGCGATCCCTTCCCTCTTCCATCTTCACAACCATCGTCTCAATGATAATGATTGCGTCGTCCACCAATAAGCCGAGGGATAGGATAAGTGCGCCTAGCGTGATGCGATCAAAGTCTCGGCCGGTTGCCAGCATAATGACGAAGACGCCTGCCAACGTCAGTGGCACAGCCAATGCCACGACTATTCCAACGCGCCATCCCATACTGATCAGGCTAACTGCAATAACTACGGCAAGGGCTACGAAGAACTTCAGCATGAATTCGTTATAGGCCTCTTTGATGTTTACGGCCTGGTCGGTGATTTTAGTAAAGCTTAGGCCTAAGGGCATGTCTGCCACGATCGCCGCGGCTTCCTTCTCCAAATCTTTGCCGAGTTGCAAACCGTTGTAGCGTTCCTTCATGACCACGCCGAGTTCAAGCGCCGGCTCTCCCTGATTGCGGATCAGGAATGTCGGCGGATCTTCGTAGCCGCGCTTGACGTCTGCGATATCTGACAATTTCAACGTGCGCCCCGCAGCCACAATTGGCGTATCGCGGATCTTTTGAAGATCATCAAGGGCACCATCCAGACGCACGACTATCTGTGGACCAACCGTTTCAATAGAGCCGGCTGGCGTGACGGCATTCTCGTTGTCCAATGCCGCGAAAATGTCGCGTGCCGAGACTCCAAGTGTTGCCAGGTGCGCATAAGAGAACTCGACAAAGATCTTCTCCGGCCGCTCTCCAATTATGTTGACCTTCTTCACTCCCGGAACCTGCAATAAGCGTTGTCGAAGTAGTTCCGCCTCACGCACCAACAATCTCTGAGGCTCACCCTTAGCTTTCAGTGCGTAAAGGGCGAATGAGACATCGGCATATTCATCGTTGATGAATGGACCCAAAGCACCGTGCGGAAGCTTCAGAGCTTCATCCCCAAGCTTCTTGCGAGCCTGATAGAACTCCTCCGGGACCTCACCCGGCGGAGTGGAATCCTTCAGTGTGAGCGTGATGAATGCCAGCCCTGGGCGTGTGAACGTTTCTGTTCGGTCATACCACTTGAGTTCCTGCAGCCGTTTTTCGAGTGGCTCAGCAATCTGATCCTGCATTTCCTCAGCAGTTGCGCCAGGCCAGGCGGAGATGATGGTTAGAACCTTGATCGTGAAATTTGGATCTTCCGCGCGGCCAAGATTACGGAATGCGAAAATTCCAGAAACTGATATGGCAATGATCAGGAATAGCGCAACCGATCGCTCGCGAACTGCCAAAGCCGAAATATTGAAGCCACTCATTTTGCTGCACCGTCCGAGCCCGCTATGCGCACGCTGTCTCCCTCGTGCAACAAATGCGCGCCGAGTGTGACAAAGCGATCGCCACGGCCTAGACCGGAAGATAGGGTCGCAGTTTCGGTGCCGACCGCCGCCAACGTGACCGGCCGCCAGGAAACCCGGGACGCATCCCCACCAACGATCCATACCCCGGGTCCTCTGCCGACGTCGTATATTGCGCTCAATGGGACGATTGTCGACGATCCTTCGCGCGCATCAGCGAGCAGGATGGTGACCGTGCTTCCGAGTGGCGAATTTGCCGCAGCGCCTTCAAGTACGTAGCGTGCATCAAATGTCCGCGTACGCACATCTGCGGAGCTAGACAACTGCCTTAGTTTCGCAGTTCCCATGGCCCCAGAGCCGTTATAAAGGCTGGCGCGCGCAACAGAGCCGATCGCCGGACGAAGTGTTTCGGGAAGACTGATTGTCGCCTCCCGAGGCCCGGCATGCGCGAGCTTAATAACTGTCTGCCCCGCAGCCACAACTTGACCAGGCTCCGCCAATGTCTCGACAACCACACCGTCAGAGTCCGCACAAAGTACCGAGTAACTTGCTTCGTTTTTCGAGACATCATTCTGAGCCCGTGCGGCGTCCAACTCCGCTTTGGCGGAAAGCGCAGCGGCCTTGGTTAGATCGTAGGCCGAGGCAGAAACCGCACCTTGGTCAACCAGTCCTCGATAACGCAGTTCATCTGCGGCTGTTTGCAAGGCTCGAGCTTGGGCTGCTGCCACAGCTGCTGCGCGCGCCGCAGTAGCCAGCGACAAATCTGTGCGGTCAATCCGCATGAGTGGCTGCCCGAGCTTGACGGAGTCGCCGGTATCAACTAGACGCTCAACGATCTTGCCTGGAATTCGGAAGCCCAGATCGCTCTGTACGCGTGCGGAAACAACACCAGTAAAGGCGCGCTCTGGCTGGGTCGTTTCACCGACCATTGCAACACGAACTAGCGGTGTTTTCAGCCGCGCATCCGGTTCCTTGTGGCTACATCCGATGACGACGAGAGAGCTGAAAAGTATCGCGGCTGCTTTAATTGAGGGCGCCATCTATGCTCGCTCACGGGGGGTGAGTACACAGTGTCACCAGTTATGACCAATGTGTCAATTGGTCATACGTCACAAGTTTACGGTGCGAGACTCCGGAGAATAAGACTTACCACTTCGGTCGCGCCCTCAGGCAATTTTTCGAGATTCTGCTGCAGCATCAGCGGATTTAGGAACGGCTGCATGGCCTGGAGGATCGCTCGACAGGATTCATCTACCGCGGTCTTACGCTCGAATTCACCAACTTTACGCCCCTCCTTCAATATGTCCTGCAGGAGTGTAAATATCCGCTGCTCATAGGGCTCGATCGAGCGCCATTTCTCTGAGGCCGAGTGCGCCGCTATGTCGTAAAGCTTTCTCTCAGTGAAGAACAAGGCAACACTTGACTCTATGGCTGTTTTGAAAAGAACCCTAATTTTCTCTATGGGAGACTTGCATCGCGCAAGCGCGGCTTCGACATCATTCGCAATTGAGCTTAAGCACTGCGAACAGATAGCTTCTCCGATAGCCTGCTTGGATTCAAAGAAACGATAGATGTAAGCCTTCGAGAAACCGATCGCTTCCGCTAGGTCGGATACAGTGGTCTTGTCGTAGCCGTATCGCGAAAAATGCTCCTTGGCGGCAACGACGATCTGATCGCGGACCGCGTGATCAGTAGGTCCGCGAAGAGGTGGGTCAAGTTCTGATTTTTTACTCATTGTTCAAGATACCCCTCCGCGCTCCGCCTTGACAACTAGTGACTAATTCGTATTATGGTCACAGTCCGCAACTGCTTGGTGAAACACTATGCGCTCCGTATTCCACGGATTTTCGCTGTTGGCAGCCAGTTCATTTCTGACCGCCTGCGCAGTCGGCCCCGACTATCAGGCACCGGCCTTGACGTCCCCAACAGCGTTCCTGGGCAAAGAAGTTATCGACCAGCGTCACGCTGGGGCTTCCATACCAATGAGCACTTGGTGGGTTGGTTTCAATGATCCGGTTCTGACACGTCTGGTGTCGCAAGCGCTCGCCAAAAACTTAGATATTGCGCAGGCCGAGGCCCGCATAACGCAGTCTCGGGCGGCCTTCCGGTCCGCCACTGCCAACCTGCTCCCAAGCGGAAACGTCAGCGGGGAGGCAAATCGTTCGCACATGTCAGTGGAAACGCCTGAAGGTAGATTGCTTAACGCCACACCGAATTTCGACCGAAATGGAAATTCTTTTGAAGCTGACCTAGGCGCGAACTGGGAAATAGACTTCTTTGGTGGTCTGCGACGGGACCGGGAAGCAGCGCATGCACTCTATCAGGCGTCACAGGCGGACGTTGTTGCTGCACGACTCTCAGTTGCGGCGCAAACAGCGGACATATATGTCACTTTTCGTGGCCTCCAAACACGTCTCGCCATTGCCATACAACAAAAGGAAATCCAACGTCGATTGCTGAATACCATCAGACTGCAGTTCGACGCCGGTATCGCAGCTGAGTTGCAGGTGCGCCAGGCCGAAGGCGCATTATCTCAGGTAGAAGCAAATATTCCAGTATTCCAGGCGGCGCTGGACTCGACACTGTATGCTTTGGATGTAGTTCTGGGGGAGCAGCCGGGCAGCAATCGCGTACTTCTTGACGAACCAATGCCCGTGCCAGCCGCCCCATCAATTTCCGATGCAGGTGGCCCCGCAGAATTGCTTCGTCGGCGCCCGGATTTGATCGTCGCCGAGCGCCGCCTTGCGGCCTCGAATGCGCTTATTGGATCCGCGATCTCGGAGTACTATCCAAAGTTCTCTTTAAGCGGTTTAGCAGGAACCGCGACGACTGTCTCTGGAAATCTCTTCCACAGTGGAGCAGATCAAGCTTTAGCAGTTGCTGGATTGCGGTGGAGACTATTTGATTTCGGCCGCGTAGAGGCCGAGATTGCGTCGGCGAGAGGGAAGAAGGCAGAGTCATTGGCCGCCTATCGATTGGCGGTCCTGCGTGCCTCGGAAGATGTTGAGGATGCCTTCGCAACCCTGGTGCGCCGAGAAGCGGAGGAAGCGACCCTCGCAAACGGTGAAAAATCGCTAAGAAGAGCGAGTGACGTCTCACTCGTAGCCTACAAAGGTGGCGTAGTCAGCTTGATCGAGGTCTTAGACTCCAATACCCGCCTCCTGCAAACCCTCGACGCGCGGGCGCAGGCACAAACCGATGCTGCACGTGCGGCGATCGCTTCGTTCCGTGCACTCGGCGGCGGCTGGAATGCAGACGACTTTAACCAGTCCTGATTTGTTGATGGTGGCGGACCGGATCGGCTTGCACCAGACGATGCTCGGCTCGCTGGCCGTCCTCGCTGGGCTCAAGGCTCTGACGGCGACGGTGGTGTCAGTTGAGCAGATTGTTGCCCGGCAGGTGATTCCCCTTCTGAAACCATCGAATCAGCATCTACCTCCGCTGATCTGCAAGGCCCGCGAGCGCACAGGGATCGTCGGCACCGCTTTCGAACTGCGGCTAGGCATCACCCTGACACACTTTGAGCCCATTCCGTTCCACACATTCCAGATATGGAGAATCCAACGATGAGCGAAGTAACATCGGCCGCAGCGAACAAAGCTTTGGTCAGCGAGGTGATGACGGCGGTCTTTATCCGGCGCGATCCCAGTGTGGTTGAGCGGCATTTTTCCATTGCCTACGTGCAGCACAACCCGCTCATCCCGAATGGTCGCGAGGCCATCCCAGCCCTGATTGCAGCGTTGGCCCCGACGTTTAAATATGAGCCGGGTATGATCGTAGCCGAAGGCGACCTCGTCATGATCCATGGTCGATATACCGGCTGGGCGCCGAAGCCAATGGTCGCAGTCGACATCTTCCGGGTGGTTGATGGTAAGTTGACCGAACACTGGGACATAATGCAAGAAGAGGTGCCTGCCGCACAGACGGTAAGCGGCAATGGCATGTTCCAGCCGTAGTTTCCGCTAGCGAATTTAAATGCTGAGAGGAAAATACCCTAGGCAGGCCAACAGCTGGTGGCGCTCCGCGGAGGGTCACTGCGTTCTGGTAGGCGGCCACACCACAGGCAAGATCGATCTGGTACTGAAAAATATCAAGGTGGGCGGCGGCCGCGCATAGGTTGCGGCGGCGGATACCTGTTACCGTGTTTCTTACGCGTCGTGGCGATCCATGGCTCCATTCCATTGTTTGCGCTCGAGACTTAGTCAATTAAGCGTTAGCACGCCCTCCCTTGCGCTCAATCGCAGTATTCGTACAAGCCCCCGTTGGACCTGTCGCCAAGCGCCGCGGGAGCCGAGTAGGTCTTAACTGTGCTTCACCGGGTCAGGCTCGGTCATCGTAACCAGCCGCCTAATATCCGCCAGGTCCTTTTCTCCTAAAACCTAGTAATCGGCTGGTTCATTTCATGATAGGAGATCCTTTCAACCATCATCTGGACTACTGGGAAGATCTTGAGTACCTCAAGCTCCTGAAAGGTCGGCAGTTCGCCGACAGTGATCAATGAAACGACTTCCCCGATGCCCAGAAGGGGGCTTAGCTGACGTCATGCGCCTCAATGACGGCTAGCGTCCCCCTTCGTTGTCAACCGACCTACGCCGGGTCCAGGTAGGATGCCCGTTCGCGAGACAGCCCCTGCTTCAGTACCTGCGTGCCTTCGTCGGCAAGTGCCTCTTCCATATTCGCCTCCAAAGCATCTAGTGTACGCCGCACCACCGTGGCTGGATTCGATTTCGGTACGTTGAAATCCTTCGTGAGATCCGTATCAACGACACCCACGTGAAGCGCTAGAACCTGTGTGCGCTGCTCTTTCAGCAGCGGGCGAAGCGTATTCGTGAAGCTCCAAGCGGCGGCCTTCGATGCACTGTAGGCCGAGAGTATCGGCACCGGCCTCCAGGTGACATCCGACAGCACATTGATGATTGCGCCGCCGTTATTTTTTGCGAGCACTGGAGCGAACGCCTGCGTCGTTCGCACCAGCCCGTAGTAGTTGGTCTCGAACACCTCACGGGACAGCGCCTCCATGGTGCTATCGAGCGGTAATCCGAGTCGACCGATACCAGCATTGTTTACCAGTAGTGTCGTATCACTACACGCCGCGGCTGCAGCGCGGACCGACTCGAGATCAGTGACGTCAAGGCTGACCGGAACAAGGCCGGGAACATCGAAGCCATTTGTGTTGCGCATGCCCACATAGATCTTTGCTGCACCGCGATGCAACGCCTCTCGCGCGAACGCGAGGCCGAGGCCACGATTGCCGCCAGTGACGAAAACGACCGACTTCTGAACTTTCATAGGGTATTCTCCGGAAATCTAAGGTTGCGCAAAAGCGCTGTGATGTGTGGTGACGACTTCCTGGACGTCATCGTGGGCTTGCCGGTAACTCCAGCGATAATCTTGTCCGCGCCCAAGAAGCCGCTGTTTTGATAGTCAATGGCAATGACGCGGAAAAAGCTGGATCGGGAACTCAAGCAGGCCGAAATTCTTGAACCGCCTCCGGTACTGGGGGTGGTCGCCGGCTGATAACTGACTTTCCAACCAAGCAATTCGCCAATGGCTCACGCGATGCGTGCCTCCCTGGTCGCACTCAGTCGGTCATGGAGCGTATAGGTGTTGCCGATATACGCGGCCAGCTTCTCCAAGATCGCTGCGCTAAGCCTCGCCAGATCCTCGGCAGCGATCTGGGCATAGCGTCCATAGCCGCAAGGGAGATCGATGACGCCGTCCTCAACAATGGTCCAGCGCGCGAAGGGGGTGATCCTCCTTGTGAGCCATTGCGCGAATAGCATGCCCCTTGTCGAGGGGGCGTTGGCCCATGTATCGGCCCGTCTCACCGATTGCGGCCTGTTACCGAAAGCGAACTCATCATTGAACTCTTGCGTAAAAGCTTGTCTTTGGGTTAAACCTGTCCCATTCCTCCATCGACAAATAGCTCAGTTCCAGTGACATAGCTGCTGTCGTCGGAAGCGAGAAACAGGACCGCTCTTGCGATCTCATCCGCGTGCCCCAGACGTCCGATCGGAACAATCTGCGCGAAACCCTGCTTGCGTTGCTGTCCTTCCGGAGAATCGCCCAGAAGCTCCCTCAGTCCAGCAGTGTCGACCGGTCCGGGACTGACCACGTTCACCCGTATCTTTCGGGCCTTGAGATCTGTGGTCCATGTCCGCGCAAAGGATCGAATCGCGGCCTTGGTGGCTGCATAGACGGTGTTTGCGGAGAGTCCCTTGCTACCGACGACCGAGCTGGTCAGAACCACCGCCCCACCATCCGGCATCAAGGGTAGCGCCTTCTGCACGCTAAACAACAGACCCTTGACGTTGCCGTCGAACATCCGGTCAAAGTGTGCTTCGTCGACCTGGCCGAATGGGGCGAACTCCGCCGCCCCTGCATTGGCGAATACGATGTCGAGCCTACCCTTCTCCTGCTTAACCTGGCTGAATAGCCTATCGAGATCGGCAAGGCTGGCGACATCGCCCTGTACGCCAGTGATGCCAGCGCCAACCTCCTTTACCGCCGCATCCAGCTTCTCCTGGCGACGGCCTGTGACATAGACATGCGCGCCTTCGGCCACAAAGAGCTTGGCCGTTGCCAGGCCGATGCCGCTGGTGCCGCCGGTGACCAGCGCCACCTTACCGTCTAGCTTTCCCATGATTTCTCTCCTATTCATCCGCGAAGGAACATGCTGTTGTGCTTGATGATGTCAACCCTCTATTCGGTTCGCTTCCTCTCGCCAAATCAATCACCCATAACGCGTTCGGAAATGGCTTGGTGTAACCACCGCGGCGAGGACCAGAACGAAAGCACGAATAGTTTTGCGATCCACCCAGGCACAACACTGATGCGTGCGGTTCGCAAAGCACGAATCCCGGCCCGAACCACCGGTGCCGGCTGGCTCATTACTAGCTTCAGAATGAACGTCATCTTCTGCTGAGCGACAGCAACAAATCCGGTGTTCGTCAGTCCTGGGCAGAGGGCGGTTACCGTAATCCCATCGCGTCTGAACTCGCGATGGAGCGCTTCGGCAAAGCGAAGAACATAAGCCTTGCTGGCGGCATAGACGGCATAGTTCTTCACCCCTAGATAGGCCAGAAGACTGGCAACCAGAAGGATCTCCCCACGTCCTCGAGTCCGCATGTCCTCCGCGAACAAGTGTGTCACGGCAGTCATGCTCACGACATCGAGATTCAGCATCCCCAAAGCATCATCCAGTGAACGATCGAGAAACGGCCCTTGAATGCCGTGCCCTGCATTATTGATCAAGACTTCGATCGTGACGCCGCGCTCGCGCAAGCGCTGGCGCAAATCGATGGCCGCCGCGACGGTCGATAGGTCAACCTGCTCAACGATCACGTCGATGCGATAGGCCGCGCTTAGTTCCGCCGCCAATGCTTGGAGCTTCTCGAGACGACGCGCCACTAGCACCAGCGGCCGCCCCTGCGCCGCGTACTGCCGTGCAAATTCCTCTCCGAGACCGCTGGATGCTCCAGTGATGAGGACCCAGGACTTTTCTGTAGACGTCATGTTATTCACCTTTTGCGGGAAGACGCTTTCGCAACTCAGAACGCCGATGATGCGATAGCCCCGGAAATGCCGTGGGAAACGAACTGAGATCCTGCTGATGGGGATTGAACCGCTTTGGGACGGAACTGTTGCTTCATGAGGAACCGAGTTGCGGGACAAAATCAATGCGCGGACTCGGTCTGAGGCAGGCATCCATCGGCGAGCGCCCAGTTAAGGACGGGGATTGCGTGTCCTAGGGGCCTGCGTCGAGAGTCGCCTTGTCAGCCACCAGCAATCGTGCTAGATGGGCTTCAAGCTGGTTTACTCGGCACTCCAAGCGCTCCGGATAGCTCTCTTCGAGGCCCTCCAGGGCCTCGAAGAAACGCTGAACATTGGTCCAGAAGCCCGGACCATTCCGTTGAGTCTTCGACATGGCCTTAATCATTTGTGCGCCTACCCAGTAAAAGAAATGGGAACGATGCCGCATAAGAGCTACACAATATGTATAGTTCATGTACTATACATATAGTATAGTTATTACGCAACATGGCTACCGTCCTCTAGGTGTAACTTCCTAGGACGATGTTCACGCTGTTTAACGCTGGAAGGCTGAGCGGTATTGACCGACTAACTTCCGGCAAGGGCCTCTCACTAAGATGCGACTGACACGCAACATCTTCTTACACACGTTAAGCTTGTGTCGGTCATAGGGCCGACAAAAAGTACCCGCCGAGTTCCGTATGCACGCACTAACCCTCGATAGCTACTTGGATAACCCCGTTTGGTATAGCCTTGCCGGTGAACACAGCGATATAGCGGAGGGCGAGGGGCAATTGCGCGGATATCGCGCCGATCACGCCCCGTTCCTGGCCGTTGAGTCCAACGACGTCGTCGTGGCGTCCTCACAGGGGGCGGTCGGCCGACGTTATTTCCTCGGACCGAGCCCAAAAACTCTGCCCTCTACCTGGCGCTTAGTTTCCTCATCTAACGTGTTACAGATGTTTCGCCAGATTTGCTCCGATCCCCTGCCGCAACCGAATCGCGCGATACCGCTGACGATGTCTCACCGCTCAGCGATGGGCAAACTGACGGCAATCGCCTTTCCCGATTTCTTTCGCCAAAACACTGCGGATCTCGGCACCTACGTCGGCATCGAAGCCGATGGACACCTAGTTGCGATGGCGGGAGAACGAATGTCCGTTCCTGGCGCCCGCGAGATTAGCGGCATTTGCACCGATCCTGCGTACACTGGACGCGGCTATGGGCTTGCGGTGACAACCGCCTTGATAGCCCAGCATTCGCGGCAGGGCGTCGCCTCGTTCCTGCATGTCTCCGAATCCAACGCAGGCGCCATACGGTTATACGAGAAACTCGGATTTCAGCGTCGCGCCGTGCTTAAACTGACCGCCGTTGAGATTTCCGAACGCTGAAGCGCAGCCAACCGTAGCCGCATAGTTAAGGGGCGTCTGCGCGATCTGAAGCCATATTAGCAAGAGGGCTCTCCTCCCGCGGCACTTCGTTCCGCACGGAAATGATCAACGTGAACACGCTGATATTGAAGACCTCGATTGCGACAGCGCTAAGTCTTCGCAGTCTTCTCTGGAAGAGATCAGCGGCGGAATTCCCTCGTTGGATTGTGCGCTAGGTCCGTGGCCGACACTTCACGCCATGCTTCAAAAATTTCATGGGGATCACCCTAAGAGCAACTCACGCCTTCGCGAGCGTGATTGTTGGACAATTTTCTGATTCCAGTGCGCGTTCCAACGCGGTTATAGGTTAATCCACTACGGCAACAGACCGGCGCCACGATAGGCGTCGAGGGCATGATCGAAGGCAGCTACGTCGCCGCGTCCTCGAGCGATAAGCTGAGCGCCCTCAATGCTCGAGAAGATAGCCAGCGCGCGGCGCTCCGCCTTAACGCGGCTGCGCTCAACCTTGGCCTTGAGCAGCCTGTCGGTCAGCCATTCCACATTGACGTCGATAAAGCGATTTACTGCTTTGCGCACCTCCGGGGGAAGTTGATCGTGCTCCGAGGCCAAGATGCCGCAAAGGCACATACGGTTATCGTTGATCAGTGGCGCGCGAAAAATAGCCGCATATTCTTTCAGCATTTCACCGATGTCCTCGTGCTTTACCTGCAGCTCCTTCAAAAACCTGGCCATGTCCTCCGCGTAACGATTAGCAAGCGCCTCTCCCAGGTCACCCTTCGTCGGGAAGTGGTAGTGAATGCTCGCGCTCTTGATTCCAATCGCCGAGGCAATATCACGAAAATTCAACGCTTGGTATCCGCCCGCCTGGGCCATCAACCGGCCGACATGCATGATCTCTTCTTTAGTATCCATAAGTTACCTCCAACTTCGCGAAACTATCTACTGATAGATATTGACATAAGAAAGTAGGCAGGTCTACTATCTATCTATCACTTGATAGGTATTCTCCATGAAAATTTACGACATTCCCGGTTTCCCCAATCCTTTCCGCATACGAGTAGTCCTTGCGGAGAAGAATCTGGGTGACCAGATTGAATTCATCAAGATCGACCTGCCCGCGGCCGAGCACAAGCAACCGGCCTTCCTCGCAATAAATCCGACCGGTACCGTACCGGTGCTTGAGCTTGATGACGGCCTGCAAATTTCTGAGTGCACGGCCATCACCGAATATTTGGACAACCTAGACGGCATGCCAGTCCTCACCGGGAAGAGCCCCCGCGAGAAGGCGGTGATCCACATGATGCAGAAGCGCGCCGAGATCCTGATCGATTCGGTGGGTGATTACTTCCATCATGCCACTCCGGGTCTCGGGTCGGCACTTCAAGCCTACAAGAGCCCAGAATGGGTAGGTCGCGAGGAATGGGGCGAGCGTCAGCGCGATAGAGCCGTGTCAAGCATGCGTTACTTCAATGAGGTCCTGAAATCCCAGCCATACATTGCCGGCAAGACGTTCTCGATGGCGGATATCACTGTCCTGGGTGGCTTGATGTTCGCTGGGTTTGCTCAGATCGCGATCCCCGAAGAATGCACTGTTCTCGTCGGCTGGGCAGCCCACATGCAGGATCGACCGAGCGTTAAGCAGCCCGTGTAGTTGCCTTTTCACCTACTTCCAATATTTGAGATAACACAAATGTCAACAAATTCGTTTAGCGATGATGTCGGGCTTCTAGCCCGCCGCAAGATTCTGGTGGGCGCCAGCACCACGGCCTTGGCGCTTGTCTCCAGTGGGATGGCAGGGGGCGCCTTCGCCAAACAGCCCGATGCCGCCACAGGAGGTGCGCTCAGCCATGGGCGCGGCGCGCCGCGCCGCGCCGCCAACACAATCATCATGACAGATGGCACCGTCATCTATTACAAGGATTGGGGCACCGGCCCGGCGGTGGTGTTTAGCCACGGATATCCGCTCTCATCCGATGCCTGGGAAAATCAGATGTTTTTCCTCTCGCAGCACGGATATCGCGTCATCGCCCATGATCGCCGCGGATTCGGTCGATCGAGCCAGCCCGGCCATGGCAACGACATGGACACCTACGCCGACGACCTCGCGGCACTTGCCGAGGCCCTCGACCTGAAGGACGCCACGTTTATAGGTCACTCGATGGGTGGCGGTGAGATTGCCCGCTACATCGGTCGTCACGGACAGAAGCGCGTCGGTAAGATTGCGCTGGTGGGGGCGGTTCCGCCATTCCTGCTACAGACCCCTTCCAACCCAGGAGGCGCGCCTATGTCCGTCTTTGATGACATGCGGCAGGCCGTCTTGGCCGATCGTTCACAATGGTATAAGGACGTCACGATGCCGTACTACAGCTATAACCGCGCCGGGGCCAAGGTATCCGAGGGCATCCGAGATGAATTCTGGCGTCAGGGCATGGTGACCGGCATGCCGGCGGCCTATCATGCCATCGGAGCCTTCGCCGAGACGGATTTCACTGACAATCTGAAGTCAATCACAGTTCCCACGCTGGTTATCCACGGCTTGGACGATCAGATCGTGCCATTCGAGCTTTCGGGCAAGCGTTCGGCAGAGTTGGTGAAGAACGCCAGACTAATCACTTATGAGAAAGGTTCACACGGCCTGATCCTGACCGAACGGGATCGCGTCAACGAGGATCTGCTGGCATTCCTGAAATCCTAAATCTCAGCACACCTCCGGATAGGCGCCGAGAGAAACCCGGGTCTCGCTGCCGTCATCCCGACAATAATTTCAGACGCCAGAGCTTGGAGCCGTTGGGGAAGACTTCCGGGTATAGTCCGCCACCATCGCAAGCTTGTAGGTCTTTTCCTTGGGCCTTGCACCCTTGGCCACAATATTTGTGAGTTTCACGAATCGTGCCCCCCCCCCCCCGACTCTGACAGGCCGGCCCTTTCTACGATCACCTCGACGCCATGGGCGGAGGTCAGTTCCGCTGCGAGCTCCTGAAGCTTCTCCAGTCGGCGCGACCAGCACCAATCGCCGCCCGCGAGCCGCGTATTGCCTGGCGAATTCTTCGCCCAGACCACTGGACACGTCGGTCACGAGAACCCAGGATTCTTCAGCCGTGGATGTCACTTTATTTGCTCGTGAGTAATTTCTATTAGGCTAAGGGAATGCCGGCCTCAGCGCTGCCCAGTAGAGATGGCAGATGTGCATTCAGCCTACACTTGCAATTGCCACAGCACTATATAAAATATATAGTCATGGCAATGCAATTGCATGGTGGTGGGTAATCTGGCTTGAATTGCGTCCTGATACGCGCGCAACCCTTGCGGAGCCTGAATTGGGGCGCCAGAGCCGCGGCTTTTAGCTGTGCTTATCGGGCTCCGGGCTCTCTCGAAGTTTGAGTAGTCTGGTGCAACCAATGCCGCTTCGCTTTGTAGTCATCCTCCGCGCAACCGCCGGGCGTGCGGGCCGCGCAGGCTTTGCCTGCCCGATCACGAGCGACCAATGCGGCCCCGGGCATTGTTTCGATAGGCGATAATCATTCCATGCCGAACAAGACGTATGGACAAATGTGTCCCCTTGCGCGCGCTCTGGACGTGCTGGGCGAGCGCTGGACCATGCTCGTAGTGAGAGAACTGTTGCTCGGTCCAAAGCGATACAAGGACCTTCTGGCCGTTTTGCCGGCTATGGGGACCAATCGTTTGGGGGAACGCTTGGCGTCACTATCGACCGACGGTGTTGTGCGGAAGGTCATCCTCTCTGCACCAGCCGCCGTACCCGTGTATGAGCTCACCGAGTACGGAGAGCAACTCAGGCAGCCCCTCTGCGCGCTGAGCAGGTGGGGACTAAACCTCCCGACAGATAATCGAGTGGATCCCCAAAGCGGCCGAGGTGAATTGATTGCTTTGGGCCTGGCCGATGCCGCCGCGCCGGCGGCCAGTGCCGGAATCCAGGAGACGTACGAATTTCGTGTTAGCGGCGAGGTATTCCATTTTTTGGTCAATGACGGAAAAATTCTTCCCAGATCCGGCGCCGCGCCTGCCGGCGTCGATTTGGTCGTGGAATGCAATCTTGGCACCTTCACGGCATTAGCACTTTGTGAAATAACTCCGACGCAAGCTCGGCGCCAAGGCTTGGCCACTGTTTTGACAGGGACCGCGTCATTATTCTCACGCGCTTTCGCGATTCTCGGATATAGGGGGGAAGCACCCACAATCCGAGAGGATCTGCGTCGCTCCCGCGCCTGACGCCAGAGAGGCATCGAAAGGGCTACCTCTAGGAAGCGGCAGGGCCATCGAGTTCTGAATAGCTCCTGCCGCCTGCGCTGACTACGCCCGGAGGAAAGCAAGCAGGTCAATATTCAGCTTGTCTTTGTTGACGTGGAGCAGGCCTTGTGAGGCGTCTTCGTACACCAAGAGCTTGGATTGGGGGATGAGCTTGGCGGTTAGCTGGGCCGAAATTTCCAGCGGAACGATCTGATCGTCGCTCCATGCACCACAAGCGCCGGAACAGTGTTTTGGCAAGATCGTCGCGAAAGTCGGTTTCGGAGAACACGCCCAGGGCATGGTAAGCCGCTAGCATCCCAGTTGCCTGACCTTGCCTCCAATAGTTCTGCCGCAAACCCGATACCCATTCTGGGACAGGAACAGCATCGGATATTCCCAGTCGTCGGAGGAAAAGAGGCGATCTGATAAGGTATCAGAGCGATGGCGAGATTTAAGGAAGCCGGCGATTCGCGGGAAGGTCAGGAGGCCAACGCAGCGCTGGGGTGGAAGGTGGCCCGCCGTTATAGTGCGAGCAGAATCGGAATATCTCTTATTCTTTGGCACCATTTGGTGGCACGCAGGACATTGCATGCTCGGCCAAGGCAGTGATGGTGAGGCTCGGATTTACCCCCAAATTCGCGCACAGGACTGAACCGTCGCAAACCAAGAGGTTCTGATAGCCGAAAAGGCGATGTTGCTGATCGATCACGCCATGTTCTGGCGTCGCCGCCATAGCACAGCCACCGATGCAGTGGGCTGTACTAGCGATGTTGAACAGCACCTCGCCCATCATCGCCATTGGGATGCCGCCTAGCGCTTTTGCCCCTTTTTGCGCGAATTCGTTCCCTTCTGGTATGAAGGTTGGAATTGGCTCGCCTTCGCTGCACAACAGCTTCCCGAAAGGCCAATACCAGGGGCGTTTGAGCCGTAGAGTGATGGAAGTATCGATTGCCTGCATCACGTTTAACAGTACGGTCTGGCGAGCAAAACCGAAAGGATTGTGAGCGCGAGCAGCCGAGCGCGGGTGGGTTAACAAGGTCAACACCCAGGTGAGGAGCCGGGCCATACCGGCCCGTGGACTCGATAGCATGGTCATCATTAACCCCATCGCATCCGAGCCTTCAGGATACCGAACGGCTTGGATATTGGTGTGCTCGTCGAAGTAGACTCCCGAACCGCCGGCCACCCCAGATGACATGCTGATGTCTCCTGCCGGGAACCGAATGCCAACAACAGATTCGGCATTTGTTCGAACGCCTTTGCCGAGTTCGTTGCTTATATTTGGCAGGGAACCACGATGCTTGAGCTTGAACAGCAACTCGATCGTGCCCAGAGAAGATGCTGCAAAGACCACCCCGCGACACCGGTATACCCGGCGCTGGCGTCTGAACCAGGACGTGGACCGCTCGACGGTTACGGCGTAACCGTCCCGGCCCTCGATCTGATCGTTTAGTGGCCGGACGTCCACAACGCGGGTTTCGGCAAATACCTTCGTGCCCTTTTTTTCAGCCAAATAGAGGTAATTCTTGTCCAGAGTGTTCTTAGCGTCATAGCGGCAACCGACCATGCATCCACCACACCCAACGCAGGTCGATCGATCCGGGCCTTCACCGCCGAAATAGGGGTCTGGGTAACTCTTGCCGACAGGTTCGCCATCGGGCGCAAAAAAAGTAGCGGCCCGGCCTACGTAGTAATTGGCGCCAAGTCCCTGTAGATCAGCCATCTTCTTGAGGCGTCGATCGGCCTCCCCGAGGATCTTTACTTCCGTGACGCCAAGCATGTGTTCTGCTGTGGCGAAGTGCTGGGGCATAACGGCCTTCCAGTCCTTGAGCCCGGCCCAGGAGCCTTCGTCCCAAACCTTTTCTGGGGGCGTAAAGAGGGCGTTCGCATAGGTAATTGAGCCACCACCCACGGCGTTTCCTGTCAGCACCAGAACATGGCGAAAGAAGCGGATATTGAAGAATCCGAGCATCTTCAGGCCTGGCCGCCAGATGTAACGACGCACATCCCAGTTATTCTTCGGCAGGTTTTCTGGCCCCCAGCGACGGCCCATTTCCATTACGCCGACGGAATATCCCTTCTCCGCGAGCCGTAAAGCCGAGACGCTTCCTCCAAAGCCTGACCCGATGACGATGAAGTCGAAGTCGAAAGTCATAGACATGGACGGATTATTCAGCGAAATAGGGGGCAGATGCGCGTAATGGCGTGTTAAGTGAATTCTAAAGCTCTCGACGAGCTTGCCCGACACGTCTTGCGTCACGGGCGTCTTCACCAAGGAGGGCATCACGGAACACACGTGGATTCCTTCGGATTCCCATTCAAGGTTGAGGGCTTCGGTGAACCCTCGCACCCAAACTTTGCAGGCCGAATAGATCGCCATTCCCGGAATGCCGTATATGGCGGACGTTGATCACAAGTTAACAACCTGGCCACAGGCCGCCTTCAGGTGCGGATAAGCTAAGTATGTGCAGTTCAGGACGCCCTGGGTGTTCACTGATACCAGCAAATTGTGGAATGCCAGCGGCCTTCCCTGGAATGGCTCGATATAGGCCAGGCCTGCGTTGTTCGCCAGCAAGTCCAGGCACCCAGCATCGCTGCTGTCCGCGACCGACTTCAGGCTAGCCACAACTGCCTCCGAATCGTTGACATCCAGTAGCACAGACGCCGCCAAGTTTGGACCGAGCTCGGCGCCCAGAGAGTTCAGGCCATCGAGATGAACATCACTGATTGCTACCCGCCAGCCGGCGCGGGAGAAGCGCCTAGCTGTGGCCTGACCGATTCTGCCCGCAGCGTCGGTAATGAATATGAGCTTGCCCACGCGGTGGCTCAGGCAAAATTGGGCGGTACACGGTAGCCGCCCGCCAACCGGGTGATCTGGCGGGCAAATTGCAGGGTCGTCAAATCACCCGCAGACGGTCCCATCACCTGGAGGCCGACAGGTAAACCATCGGATGTGAATGTCACGGGAAAGGCCGTGGCGGGCGAGCCAGCGATATTTGCCAGTGCATTCCACTTAACTTGGTCCCAGTAAGAGCGCCGTTCGCCATCTACTTCGATATAGCGACCGAAGCGATCATTCATTTTGTTGTGCGGTGGCGGCGCCGCGGTCGGCGTCACCGGGAGGAGCAATACATCGAAGTCCTGGAAGAACTGCGCCCAGTTGTCGCGCATCAACTGTCGCGTCGCGTCCATACCCAGCCAGGCTTTGTGACTTTGGAAAAGCCCGCGCACGGCACGGGCCGGTTCGCCGCCCAGCTTCGTGAGCATTCTGGTTATGGTCGCAGCAACGACCGGAAGGGTCTGCGTCGATTTCACATTCGAGACAGCTCCATAGAGCAATTGCTCGAAGAGCCTGAATGATTGCTCAAGCTGAACAGGCAGCTGCTTCGGATTCCGATGGACCCTTGCTCCAATCCCTTCCAGCAACTGGATAACGCCCTCCATGGCCCCGCGCACGACAGCGTCTACGGGGCAACTTTCGTCATCGAACCATGCCGCGATCCGGAAAGACCGCAGATCCGTCGCTCTAGGAGGAGCAAAAGCGAAGCGCCAGCCTTCGTCGCGATCCAGCGGTCCAGCAGCCGCACTGATAAGCGGAAAGATGTCGTCGGGACTTCTCGCCAACACACCTCCGCAGGCCATATCGGGCTGAGCGCGGCGACCTGGTAATTTCGGCCCGTACCCGATGTGACCAGTGAGAGGTATCGCCCCAAAGGTCGTTTTATGGCCATAAAGGCCGCAGAAGTGAGCGGGTACGCGTGTCGATCCACCGATTTCTGAGGCAAAGTCGACGCTAGTCAATCCTGCAGAGACGGCCGCCGCGGCGCCGCCGGCAGAGCCGCCCGGGGTGCGCGTCAAATCGAAAGGGTTATTGGTCGCCCCAAAAATTGGATTTGCCGTCTGCACATCTAGATTGCTGGTCGGTACGTTGGTCTTTCCGAAAATTATCGCGCCTGCGGCACGGAGCCTTGACACCGCTTCGGCATCGATGTCAGGAATGTAGTTGGTGAGCTCAGGTTCGCCACAAGTCGAGCGAAGGCCTGCAGTCATGAAGGAATCCTTGACAGTGATCGGCAAGCCGTGGAGCGGTCCCAAGGACATACCTTTGGCTCTAGCCACATCAGCTGCCTGCGCTGCAGCTCGGGCGCGCTCCTCGTCCAAGGTAACAATGGCGTTCAGCGCTTTGTTATGGAGGGCAACCCGTTTTAAATAAAGGTCGAGTAACTCTACGCTTGAGATATCGCCTTTGCTCAAGGCGACGAGCTGATCCGATGCCGACTGGAATGGTAGCTGCATGCCGGGCTCGTCAGCTACAACGTTCTCTGCGATATTCATGTTACTCCGTTTGGATTTGCTATTTGAGTGTCGGCGGCCTGATTAGGCACGTGCGCGCATACGGCGGGTACGGAAAGTGCCCCAACCGCTACCCAGAATGGTTTTGATGAACGCCCACAAACCGCTTTCGTTGGGGCGAGGTGCGCGACCTTTGGCGATGCGTTTCAATTGCAAGGTGTACCACAACACCTCCATTATCCCGAGGCCATCAATTGCCTTGATGCCGGTCTTCACTGGTCGTACGAGATGCGTGCTGTTCCGCCCATTTAACAGAGCCCTGGGTGCATCGGGATCAATGGCAAGGAGGCGTCCGACGCCGACAATATCGAGCGCTCCAATGCCGAGCGCTGCGTTCATCCCGGCTGCGGTCCGGAACCCACCGGTCACCATCAGGGGGACTCTGACTGCAGCGCGTACTTTCTCCGCAAAGTCCAGGAAAAAGGCTTCGCGTGCCGCCGTGGTCGGCTTAACGGGCCGGGCTACACCAGATTCATAAGTGCCACCGGATATCTCAATTAGATTGATACCGGCATCGGCAAGTGACTGGATCGCCGCGAGTGAATCTTCTTCTGTGAACCCGCCGCGCTGGAAGTCGGCGGAATTGAGTTTTATTGCGACAGGGTAATTGGGGCCGACTTGGCGCCTGACTTCAGCATAGACGGCTTGTAGGAAGCGCCGCCGCTTTTCAGCCGTACCCCCCCACTTGTCTTCGCGCAAATTGTGATGGGGCGACAAGAACTGATTTATGAGATAGCCATGTGCGCCATGAATCTGAACTCCGGTGAAACCAGCCTTCTTGCAGATGGCCGCGCTCCGGCCGAACCGGTGAATGATGTCATCGATTTCAACGGCGCTGACCTCTCGTGGTGTCTCGAATAGACTGGCCATTTCCTTCGCGAAGGGAACTGCGGAGGGCGCGATTGTTCCAGCGTTCAATCCCTTCATTGACTGCTTGCCCGGATGGTTGAGTTGGGCGAAGATTGCGGCGCCAAGATCCGTTGCTGCCCGCGCCCACGCTTGAAGCACCAGCATGTCGCGCTCATCCTCAATGGCAACGTTGCCGGGCTCACCGAGTGCTCGCCGATCAACCATGATGTTGCCCGTGATGAGCAGGCCAGTTCCAGAAGCTGCCCAGCGTCGGTACAGTTCCGCAAGCCTCATGGTCGGGCGGTTATCATAGGTGGCGAGCGTTTCACTGGTTGCAGCTTTAGCCAGACGATTGCGAAGCACGATCGTGCTGGTCAGCTTTAACGGCGTAGCGAGCAGGTTCGCTTCAATTGCGGTGGAATAAGCCATATTGTTCTTCCCTGCGGCTTCTGTGGTGCCGATGTGGATGGATTGAATGCGGCGCATAGCGCCGGTTGTGTACATTTGTCAGGCGGCGTCGACGCGGCGCTCGCTCGCCTAGAGTCGCCTCAAAGCACAGAAGCTATATGAAATGTATAGTGTGATACTAACTATACGGTTTATATAGTGTCAAGTGCGACGCCGTCGAACGCCCTAGACCAAGCTCTTGTGAGCCTTTGTTGAACGCCGCCCACTCCTCCGCCAGCCGGACTAACCGGCCGAGCACTCTGGGAATTGCCCAAGTAAGGGGTGGCTATCCGAGTTTTATCGCCTAGCTGGCGACTCTGTGCGTTCAAATATTTTGAGGAGGGCCTGATTCAGCAAGTTCATACGCTCTCGGCCTGTCCGATACAGGTAAACCCGTTTGGTCGCAATTTACCCATCGAGCTTCTTCTCGAACAGCAACGCCTGCTGCAGCTCGACAATCTGGTCTCGAACCTCAGTCAGTTTGTCCTGGACCTGTTCGAAGTACTCGTCCGGCGACCAGGCCTCACTGACCTCGTCAGCGACCGCGGCAAACTTTGCACGGAGGCTCTGCACCTGTTCCGCGGCTGCGGACTGCTCCTGCGCAACGCTTTCAACCTCGCTGCGAATAGATGCTCCCACCTACCATTGGGGGGATACTGATGTAGGCGGTGTACGGGTGCTGGCCAAGATCAATTCGATGGCACGCCATAGCGGCAATGCCATACGGCCCTGGCCGATGGGGACGCAGTCCGAGCGCTCACGGAAGCCGCTGACCAACCGTAAGGTCTATTACATCACGCGGGTCTGCGCCGAAAATGGCTGGGACGAGCTAGCTCATGCGGTCAAGGCGGGGCGGCTGGCAATCGAGCAGGAATCGCAGACCCTTCGCCTGCCGCAGTAAGATCGCTCCGGACTCACCCGAGTCGCGCCGGACTCCTCCGCCGAAGCCAATAGGCAATTGACCATTTCTTGTTTTAAAACAGCGCCACCCCCGCCGCCAGCAGCAGATTATTGTAGTGCTGTTCCAGCAGCATCAGCGCAGCGCGCCGCTCCTCGAAATACTTGTAGACGTTATAGACACCCTTGGTGCCCTTGATCGTGTGCCCCAAGGACAGCTCGGCCACGTCGTCGATCACTCCAAACTTTGCCAGCAAGGTGCGCGAGGTGCGGCGCAGATCGTGGACCGTGAACGGTTCGCGCTTGCCGGCCAGATTTTTCAGCGCCAGGTTCAGGGTGTCGGGCGACACATGCGGGAAGCGCCGCTTCTTAGAAATGCGCCGCGCCGGAAACACGTAATCACTGCCGCAAGACAGAATCTTTTGCTCCTTCAACAAGCGGATCGCCGTGGGCGGTAGCGGAATCACCGGCCGGCGCTTGCGCCGGGGCGTTCGCACGCGCTTGCCAGCGGGCTCGGCGATCTTCTGCCCCCACTCGCCGCTATCCAGATCGAACTCTACCCACTTCGCCCCCAGCAGCTCCATCTTGCGGTTGGCAACGCGCAGAATCAGGTGCACCGAGATCTCGTTCTGGCGCCCAAAGCTCTCCGACTTGCGGATGGCCTTGAACAGCTCCACCAGTTCCTTGTCGGTCAGCGCGCGCTCACGCGGCTCCTCAGTACCACCAGCATCCTTCAGCCGCAGCCCAACGGTCGGATTGAAGTCGATGCCCGGCACCCGCTCGCGCGCGGCTTGGTCGTAGATGCGACGGACGTAGCGCAACACCTCGTTGGAGACGGTGGGCCCGGCATGCTCGCGCACCCAGCGCAGCAGCTTCTTCAGCTCGTCGCTGCGAAACTCGTTCGCCGGCCGCGCACCGACGCGCGCAATGATGTAAGTCCGAACGGTGGCCTCGACCTTCTTCTCCGAGGCGATCACGCCGCGAATGTCGGCGTCGAGCCACTCGTTGGTGAGGAAGGCAACGGTGTTCTCGCGCGCCTTGAGCTTGGCCAGCTGATCGTTGACCCGCTCGCGCCGCGCATCGGCCGGATCGCTGCCCTGATCGAGCAGCACACGCGCCTTCGCCGCTTCCACCCGCGCCGCCGGCAGGCTCATCTCCGGGTAATGCCCGAACAGCATCACGCGGGGCTTGCCGTAGGTGTAACGAAACAGCCAGTCCTGCGAGCCGCTGACGTGCAGCCGGATGTACAGACCCTTGGTGTCGGCGATCGACTTCGTGCGCTGACTTTGCGGCAGCTTGGTGGCCTGCTTCAGCCAGGTCTTGAGCTGCTTGTCGCCGGTGATCCGCTGCTCGCCTTCATCCGTGGCTGGACTTTCCTGGACGTCTTCCATCGCAACACCTTCTCATCGACTCAATCGATATTCAGATTGGCTACTCGATGTTCCGGTGCGTCTGGATACAGCTCTGGATACAGCTGTGAGGCCGAACCGCCCCGGAATCCGCTGGAAATCGCTGGACTTCCAAGTCCTTATTTTACAAGGTTATCTTGTTGATTTCAAAGCGGAAGATAGACGGCAATGGACGGCGAAAAACCTCACTCGATGTTCTGCACCTGCTCGCGCATTTGTTCGATGATGACCTTCATCTCCACCGCGCAGCGGGTCATCTCGGCGTCCTGGGATTTTGAGGAGAGGGTGTTGGCTTCGCGGTTGAGTTCCTGCATGAGGAAGTCGAGGCGGCGGCCGATGGCTTCGTCGCGGACCAGGGTGTCGCGGACTTCGGTGAGGTGGCTGCCGAGGCGGGCCATTTCCTCGTCGACGTCGGCGCGCTGCGCGGCCAGGGCCACTTCCTGGGCCAGGCGGGCGGGATCGACTTCCACACCGAGATCGGCGACGCGGGAGCGCAGACGCTCGAGCCAGGCGTCGCGCACCTGCGGCGCACGGACGCGCACGCGCTCGACCAGGGCGGCCAGGGTCTCGATGCGCTCGCGCAGGAATTCGGCGGTGCGCTCGCCTTCACGGCCGCGGGTGTCGCTGAAGTCGGTCAGGGCCCGCAGGAACAGGGCGGTGGCCTCGGCCAGGGGCGGCGCGACTTCGCCGCCGTCCTGACGGATCACGCCGGGCCAGGCCAGCACGCGCATCGGCTCGGGCTGGCCGATGGGGCCCAGCTCCTCGGCCAGCACATTGAGCGCGTCGCGCAACTCGCCGAGGCGGACGCGGTCGGGCTGCGGCGCGACGGTGACGGCGGAGTCGCGGTTGAAGCGCAGGCCGGCTTCGACCTTGCCGCGCCCGATCTTGCCGCCGGCCAGGGCGCGCAGCTCGGCCTCGAGCACGCGGAATTCGTCCGGCACCTTGATTTGCAGGTCCAGATAGCGATGATTGACCGAGCGCAGCTCCCAGCTCAGTCGTCCCCAGGGGCCCTGCTGTTCGACACGGGCATAGCCCGTCATGCTGCGAATCATATGAACCACTTCTTCAATTGAGATAGACGGCATGCGAATTGTAACGGCACTGGCCCTCCTCGTCGCCGCGCTGGCCAGCGCGGGCGCGACCGCCGATCAGGCCGCCGGGGCGGCGCCGCTGCTGCGCTGGCACCTGGTGAAGGAGCTGCCGCACGACCCGAAAGCCTTCACCGAGGGGCTGGTGCTGGACGGCAAGGGGCGGCTGCTGGAGAGCAGCGGCAGCTACGGCGAATCCGAGCTGGCGCTCCGCGACCTGGCCACGGGGAAGAAGCTGAAATCGGTGCCGCTGCCGGCGCGGGACTTCGGCGAGGGGGCGACCGTCGTTGGCGACCGCATCGTGCAGCTGACCTGGCGCGAGGGGACGGGCTTCGTCTACGACCTCGATCTGAACCCGATCCGGCAGTTCAGCTTCACCGGCGAAGGCTGGGGATTGACCTGGGACGGGAAGCAGCTGATCCAGAGCGACGGCTCGGCCGTGCTGTATTTCGTCGATCCGCAGACCTTCGAGGATACCGGGCATGTCGGGGTGCACGATGGCGATACCGACATCTATAACCTGAACGAGCTGGAGTTCGCGCGCGGGCGCATCTACGCCAACGTGTGGCACAGCGACCGCATCGCGGTGATCGTGCCGGAAACGGGTGTGGTCGAAAGCTGGATCGACCTCGCCCCGCTGCAGGAGCGGTTTCCGAAACCGGCGACCTGGGACCCGCGGGACAATGTGCTCAACGGCATCGCCTTCGATCCACGCAGCGGACACTTCTATGTGACCGGGAAGCGCTGGCCGAAACTGTTCGAGATCGCGGTGGACGGGGTGGCGGCTGCGCAGAAACCGTGAGCGCCGCGCGGATACCGGAGCCCGGCGTTCGCAGCGCCGCCGTTCCAGCCCTTGTCACTCAGTATTCCGTACATACCATTTCCCATTCACCCAAACCCCAAGGAACCCATGCCCACCCTATTTGACCCGATCAAGATCGGCAGCCTGAATTGCCCGAACCGCATCTGGATGGCCCCGCTCACGCGCGGCCGCGGCACCCGCGAGCATGTGCCGACCGAGCTGATGGCGACTTACTACGCGCAGCGCGCTTCGGCGGGCCTGATCCTCACCGAGGCCACGGGCATCACGGTCGAAGGCAGCGGCTGGCCTTACGCGGGCGGGCTGTGGAGCGCGGAGCAGGTGCAGCACTGGAAGACGGTGACCGATGCGGTGCACCAGGCGGGCGGGCGGATCTTCGCGCAGCTCTGGCATATGGGGCGGGTTGTGCACCCTTCCCTGCATGGCGTACAGCCGGTTTCGGCGAGCGCCACGACGGCGCCGGGCAAGGCGCACACGTATGAGGGCAAGCAGCCTTACGTGGAGGCGCGGCCGCTGGGGCTGGAGGAGATTCCGCGCCTGATCGGCGACTACGTGACGGCGGCGCGCAATGCCATCGATGCGGGCTTCGACGGCGTGCAGCTGCATGCCGCCAACGGCTATCTGATCGACCAGTTCCTGCGCGACGGCAGCAACCACCGCACGGACATCTACGGCGGCCCGATCGAGAACCGCATCCGCCTGCTGCGTGAAGTGACGGAAGCCTTGATCAAGACCGTGGGCGCGGACCGCACCGCCGTGCGCCTGTCGCCGAATGGCGACTCGCAAGGCGTGGACGACAGCAACCAGGACGCGCTGTTCCCGGCGGCGGCGGCGGCGCTCGATGCGCTCGGCATCGTCTTCCTAGAATTGCGCGAGCCGGGGCCGGACGGCACCTTTGGCAAGTCGGACCGGCCGCCGGTGGCGCCGCTGATCCGCAAGGCGTTCAAGGGCGTGCTGGTGCTCAACTCGGATTACGATTTCGCGCGCGGCCAGGCGGCGCTTGCCAGCGGCGCGGCGGACGCCATCACCTACGGACGGAAATTCCTGGCGAACCCCGATCTGCCGCATCGCTTCGCGAAGGGCATCCCCCTCAACGTCGACGATCCGAAGACCTGGTATTCGCAGGGTCCGGAGGGGTACATCACGTATCCGGCGGCGTAAGCCGAAAGCGGCACACCGCCCGGGCCATGGGGCCTAGGCGGCGGTGGCGCTGCCCCAATAGTTGTAGGTGAGGGGGCGCGGGCCGGGGAGGTAGAGCTGCTCCATGTCCTCGATGTGGAAACCGCCTTCGCGCAGCAGCGCGGGGATGTCGCGGTTGAGGTGGCAGCCGCCGGCGAGGGGTTTCCATAGCGGGGTGAGGCGGTTCTGCCATTGGTGCACCGAGGCGTCCGGGGCCTTGCCGTGTTCGCAGAAGAGCAGGCGGCCGCCGGGCTTGAGGACGCGGCGCATTTCGCGCAGGGCGGCGACGGCGTCGGGGATGGTGCAGAGGGTGAAGGTGGTGACGACGGTGTCGAAGCTCGCATCCGGCATCGGAATTTTTTCCGCGGGGAGATCGAGCATCTCCACTTCGATGCCGGCCTCGTGCATGCGCTCGAGCGCCTTGGGGTGCATTTGCAGGGCGGGGTCGAGGCCGTAGAGTTCGGACAGGCGGGTCTTGTCGTAGAACGGCAGGTTGCGGCCGGTGCCGATGCCGATCTCCAGCACGCGGCCTTGGGCGCGCGGCACGAGCTTGGCGCGCTGGCGCTGCACCGGCTTGATGCCGCAGAGCAGATCGATCAGGGTAGGCAGCAGGTAACGGTCGTAGAGGTTCATGATGAAGCCGATCTCGTTGAGTGCGTATTCACGCGTGGTTTTCTTTACTGGCGCCGGCATGTCCGCCGAGAGCGGCGTGCCGACGTATCGCGGGCGCGGCGGCATCTGGGCGGAGTACCGGTGGGAAGAATACGCCTGTCAGGACGCTTTTGACGCCGATCCTAACAAAGTTCTGGATTTTCATGAGCAGCGGCGCGGGCGCGTCTTGGCCTGCCAACCGCATGCGGGGCATATGCACCTGGCTGCGTTGCAGGCGGCGCACCCGGGCTTGAGCATCATCACGCAGAACACGGACGGGATGCACCAGCGGGCCGGCGCGCGCGAGGTGGTGGAGTTGCATGGGAGTTTGTGGCGGATGCGCTGCGCGCGGCATGGGGCGGTGGAGGACCTCGGCGCTGCTGTCTATGAGAACCGCGATTGTGGATTGTGCGGCGGATTGCTGCGGCCGGATATCACCTGGTTTGCGGATGCGGTGAATGCTGCCGTCTTCGCGCGGGCGCAGCAGCTGATCGAAGAGGCGGAGTTGTTTGTGGCGGTGGGGACTTCGGGGATTGTGTATCCGGCGGCGGGGTTGGTGCCGGTGGCGGCGCGCAGCGGGGCGCGGATGATCGAGATCAATCCGGATGAGACGGAGTTGTCGGGGATGTTCGGCGAGCGGGTGCGGGAGACGGCGGGGGTGGCGGTGCCGCGGGTGTTTGAGATTTGAGGTTGTCACGCAGACCGGATGCGTTGCACTCGTTCGGTGAGTTCAAGGCAAAACTGGATTCCCGCCTGCGCGGGAATGACGAGATGATGGGTTCCGTGTACGGGAGTGGGCCATATTCTTCGCTGCGCTCAGAATGACAGACGCTCAATCGCGCGCTGGTTGCTTGTCGAATTCGGCGATGCGGCGGGTGAGCAGTCTGCGTTCGGGTTCGAGCCTGGCGGATTTGAGGGCGGCGCGGTAGGCGGCCAGGGCTTCTTCTTTGCGGCCCAATCGCTGCAGGAGTTTGGCGCGGGCGGCGGAGAGGAGGTGGTAGTCGTCGATGCCGCCGCGGGCGGCGAGTGAGTCGAGGAGGTTGAGGGCGCGGGCGGGACCGTCGACCATGGAGACGGCTACGGCGTGGTTGAGTTCGACCACCGGGGAAGGCTGGATGTGCAGGAGCACTTCGTAGAGGCCGACGATCTGCGGCCAGTCGGTGGCGGACTCTCGCGGGGCGCGGGCGTGCAGGGCGGCGATGGCGGCCTGCACGGTGTAAGGGCTGACCTTGCCCTTGATGCGCAGGGCGCGCTCGACCAGGGCGAGGCCTTCTTCGATCTGGGGCCAGTTCCACAGGGTGTGATCCTGATCTTCCAGCAAGACGATGTCGCCGCTCGCGGTGACACGGGCTTTGCGCCGCGCGTCGTGCAGGAGCATCAGGGCAAGCAGGCCCTGGATGGCGGCGCGGTTCGGCAGCAGCGCATCGAGCAGGCGGCCGAGGCGGATGGCTTCGCTGCACAGGTCTTCGCGGATGAGATTTTCACCGGAGGTGACGGCGTAGCCTTCGCTGAAGACGAGGTAGACGGCGGCGAGCGCGCCGGCGATGCGCTCGTCGAGCAGGTGCGGCGGCGGGGTTTCGTAGGGGATGCCGGCGTCGCGGATTTTCTTCTTGGCGCGGACCAGGCGTTGCGCCATGGTTTCTTCGCCGACCAGGAAGGCGCGGGCCACGGCTTCGGTGCTGAGGCCGCAGATGGCACGCAGGGTGAGTGCGACCTGCGCTTCGATGTTCAGGGCGGGATGGCAGCAGGTGAAGATGAGTCGCAGGCGGTCGTCGCCGAAGGCGGCATCGTCCGCTTCATCTTCGTTTGGCGCGGCGGCGGCCTGTTCGACCGCGCTCATTTCCAGGTCTGGATACTTGCTGCGGAACAGGGCCTGGCGGCGGATGAAGTCGATGGCCTTGTTGCGGCCGACATCGACCAGCCAAGCGCGCGGATTTTCCGGGATGCCTTTGATGGGCCACTGTTCGAGGGCGGCGGTGAAGGCTTCCTGCCTGGCTTCTTCGGCGAGTTCGAAATCGCCGATGAGGCGGATGAGGGTGGCGAGGACGCGGCCGGCTTCTTGGCGGAAGACGGCTTCGGCTGTTGCGGTTGCTACTGCCGTTTGCGCTTCAGCGTGCTGTGTCATGGGGCTTCGCGTCCACGACTAAAAACCACCCTTGATTCGCATCGCATCCTTGGTCCCTCCCTCGATACAAATCGCTTCGCGATTCACTCGGGACATTCGGAAAAGCACACCGCGCTGCGCGCGGCACTCGGGACGAACGGGGTTGGGTGGTGGATTCCGGGAACAGCACAAGACGACACCGCGTTGTGCGCAGCGCTCGGAATGAACAGAGTGTTGCGATGAATCCATGACAAGAGACAGCAGAACGCAGCGCCGCATGGCGCGAGTTATCGCGTGCGGCGCTGCGGGACATTGCGCTAGGACATCGGCCAGATGGGGCGCACTTCGATGCTGCCGTGCCTGGCGCCGGGTATGCGGGCGGCGATGGCGGTGGCTTCGTCGAGGTTCTTGGCTTCGATCATGTAGAAGCCGCCGAGTTGTTCGCGGGTTTCGGCGAAGGGGCCGTCGGTGATGACGGTCTTGCCATTGCGGATGCGGACGGTGCTGGCGGTGGCGACGGGCCTGAGGCGTTCGCCGCCCTTGAACTGGCCGCCCTGGATGATGCCCTGGGTGAAGGTGCCGTATTCGGCGTGCACGGCCTCCAGGGTGGACTTGTCCATTTTGGACTCGTCGGATTCGCTGACATAGATAAGCAGAAGGTATTGCATGTGCTGCTCCTGATGCGTGGTCGGCGTGGATTGCCGACTTACAGTCGAACGGGAGGGCGGAAGATCGACAGGGGTTTTGATGGGGCGGCGAAATATTTCTGGGTGGGTTTTATCTTAGACCTGTGGTTTGGGATTGGGGGCGGAAAGAGCCGGCGGCCATAGGCCGCCCTACAAAATCGGGGGCCGGGATTTGGTGCGGAGGCAAATTGTGCAAGCCCTCTCCCGTCCCACGGGAACTCCCTTGGCTTATTACGGCCTACAGAGGGGCGCCATGCCGGGCTTCATTCTCTGATTGAGTTCAAAGCAGAACTGGATCCCCGCCTGCGCGGGGATGACGGGGTGATGGGGGCCGTCCAGGGGATCGGGCCAGATCCTTCGCTGCGCTTGGATGACAAACGGGGCGTGGCGCAGGTTTTAGGAATGGATGTGGTAGGTGCCGCCGGTGGGATAGACGTAGAGCTCGCGGGAGCCGTCCTCGTGATTGATCACCTGGGTCTGGGCGCCGTCGGCTTGCAGGGTCGCATTGAAGGACGCCGGGATGAAGAGGACGGTGGCGTGGGTGGTGTCGCCCGCTGTGACTTGCGGGGAGGTGGCGACCATGTCGAAGGAGGGTTGGTCGGGGTCGTAGGTGAGGCTCTGGATGGTGCCGGCGGTGTAGAGGGGATAGACGCGCGCGGTGAATTTGATGCGGCTGGGGAAGGGGGCGCCCGTCGGGAACGGGCCGTGCATGACGGCGAAGCCGTCGGTGTTGTCGGCGTTGCCGTCCTGCTTCCACAGCCAGAGGGAGCTGCCGATGGTGTACTGGTCTTCGAGCTGGTAGTGGCCGCGCAGGATGGTGTCGTCGTCCGATACGCCGTTGCCGAATTCTCCCACCCATAGCGGCAGGCCGAGGGCCTTGGCGTCGCCTACGGCGTTGGCGTAGCCGCTGGAGAGGGGGAACAGCGGGGCGAGGATGGCGCTGGGGATGAGGGAGGCCAGCTCCGCATCCAGCGTGAAGACGTGGGTGTAGACGTGCGGGGCGTAGACGACGTTGGGATAGTTGCTGAACAGCGACCAGGGGGTGAACTCGCTGCGCTGGTCGGTGATGTTGCGCAGGGCGTCGGGCTCGACGAAGAAGAGCTGGGTGAAATCCGGCTGCGCGGCGAGGACGGATTTGATGACCTTGGCGTAGAAGGGGAAGGTGGAGGTGAGGTCCACCAGCTCGGGCACCACGAGCAAGCCGGGCAGCGGCTCGTTGAACAGCTCGTAGCCGGCGACGGCGGGCTCGTTGTGAAAGCGGCTGACGAGGGCGACGACGACCTTGGCGAAGTGGTCCTGCAGGCCGGTGCCGTCCGGCGCGGGGAGGTTGGCCCAGAAGCGCGAGAAGTCTTCTTCCACGGCGGGATCGATTTCGCGGATGCCGGCGAGCGCGCAGACGGGCGTCAGATGATTGCTGGCCCACTGGGGTGCGCCGTCCGCCTCGTGCGCACCGCTGACGGCGGTGAAGGGCGGCGGGCAGATGGCGCCGGGGGCGGTGAAGACGTATTTGCTCCAGGCGTCCTGGTGCATGTCGATGACGGTGTAGATGCCGGCCTGCTTGAACCAGGCGACGATCTGCGCGATGCGCTCTATATAAGTCTGGTCGATCTGGCCGGGCTGCGGTTCGAGCAGGGACCAGGAGACGGGCAGGCGCACGGAGTCGTAGCCGAAGGACTGGAGCTGGGCGGCATCCAGCTCGCAGATGGGGATGGTGGGGACGCCGGCGCCGCGCGCGGGGCAGGCGCCGTTGGTGTAGGCGCCGGGGTCGATGGGATACGGGGTTTGCAGCGGGGTGGCGGAGTCGACGTAGTCGTCGCGGATGCCGTTGAGGTTGACGCCGCGCAGCAGGACGATGCGGTTGTTGGCGTCGACGATTTGCGGGAGTGCGGCGGGGCCGCTGGCGGGGGCTACGTGGAGGAAGCTGAGCTGTGTTGCGGCTTCCGGCGTGTTTGAGGTGCTTGCCGGGGTGCTGCCGGTGCAGGCGGAGAGGGTGGCGGCTGACAGGGACAGGCTTGCCAGGAAAATGCGGTGTGACTGGTCTGGTTTTGGTTGCATGGCCACCCCTGGATTGGCTGCGTGCACGCTTGGCCGGCTTTTGCTGTTTTGCGTGGCGGAATTTTTGATGTTGGTTATCTAATCAGTGCGGGCTTGGGCGGGCTTGACACTTGGTGCCAGGGGGCGGGGAAAAATGGCTTATGGGTGGGGGTTGCGCGGGGCCTCTCCCCTGCCCGCTCGCGGGAGAGGGGTTTAACGGCGGGTTTGCTTTGAGGGTGGTGCTGGCTCATCCCTCGATACGAATCGCTTTGCGATTCACTCGGGACGAACGGGGGGTTTTTGTTGGCTTTCAGGTTTACGGCGGCGGGTGCGGCCCGCCCTGCGGGTGCTGCGCTCGGGATGACAAGTGAAGGGGCGACACGCGCGGAAGGCGGGATTCGCTGCGCTGCTCCCGCCCTACACGGGCTGC
>NZ_JONR01000027.1 GCF_000711955.1 Nevskia soli DSM 19509 | reverse complement strand
GCATCGTCCTGGAAGCCGAGCCCACCGGCTACCCGCGCGCTCCCGTCGGCAAGAAGCGCGTCTGGATCGACGTGCGCAACCAGCAATTCGTCGCCTACATCACCTTCGACCGCAGGGGCGAGATGTGGAAATCCTTCGAACCCGGCTGGTCGCGCTATGAAGACGGCACTGCCGCCGTCAAGGACGCCAAGGGCAACTCCGACTGGAGCTGGACCTACGTCCATAGCCACGACATCCAGGCCAATCGCATGAGCCGCATCATGCACACCCAGTCCACCACCGGCGGCTACAAGTCCCTGCTCTCCGACAACGGCGTGGATGTCTACAACAAGTACCTCACCAACCAGGCCATCACCAGGCTGGGGCAGGCGTGAGCCACAAGCGCAGCGTGTGGGTCGGCGCCCTGGCCGCTATGGCCGGCGCCGGCCTGTTGTTCGGCGTCGGGGCCGCTTCGGCGGCTCCGACAGTCACGCCGCTGGTGTCCGGCACGGCGCACCAGGCCTTGTTCGCGGTGTCTTCCCACGGTGATGCGGCCATCGCCGTGGGCGCCGCCGGCGCCATCCTGGAAAGCGGCGATGCCGGCAAGAGCTGGAAGGCGGTGACCCCGGCGCCGACGCCGCTGTCCTTGCTGGGCGTATCCGTGCAACAGGGTCATGCCATCGCGGTCGGGCAGTCCGGCACCGTGCTGGTGATGGACGATACCGGCAAATGGGTCAAGTCCACCAGCGGCACCGACAACCGCCTGTTCGCGGTCAGCGTCAACAGTGCGGGCCGTGCGGTCGCGGTTGGCGCTTTCGGCACCGCGCTCAAGTCCGAGGATGGCGGCGCCACCTGGGTTTCGATCGCCCCGGACTGGACCAGCTACACCAAGGACGGCGAACAACCGCATCTGTATGACGTCAACGTCGATGAAAAAGGCGTCGTCACCATGGCCGGTGAATTCGGCCTGATCGTGCGCAGCGCCGACGGCGGCAAGACCTGGAAGACGCTGCACCAGGGTGACGCCTCGCTGTTCGCGCTGGACCTGCCGTCCGAAGGCCCGGCCTATGCCGCCGGGCAGAACGGCGCGCTGCTGCGCAGCGCCGATCACGGCGCCACTTGGAGCGACGTCAACTCCGGCAGCACCGCGATCCTGCTGGGCGTGCATTCGGCGGGCGGCAAGGTGGTCGTCACCGGCCTGCACGACATGCTGCTCAGCGCCGACGACGGGCAGTCGTGGAAGCATCTCGGCAACGAAGAGATCAATACGACCTGGTATCAGGGCGTCACCGGCGCGGGCGCGTCGCAAAACGTACTGGTGGTAGGGCATTCCGGTCAAATCATCCAGATTGCGGATTGATTCCGGATGTTGATCTTGCGTGACTGACTGTGTGATTGGTATTGCGCGTGATTGGTATTGCGTATTGAGCGGTTAAAACATCTACTCGGGGGAGGGTGCCGTGGGCAAAGTAATAAAGCTGAGTCCAATTGCTTTGGGCTTGCTGTTGATGACTGCCGGGGCCGCGCAGGCCCAGGATGATACGAGTGGTTCTTCCGGCGGCGAGTCGGGAGGCTGGTTCAAGGATATGGATGTCAGCTTCGGCGGCTTCATCCGCCCCGAAATCTCGTTTTCCACCACCGACAAGGAAAACCCCAATAACCAGAGGGGCAATCCTTACAACTCCCAGCCTGAGAAGATCGTTCCGTATCTGCCGCCGAACTCGGCCAACACCATACTCGGCAACGTTCTCGGCACGCTGGTTCCGGGATTGGGTAATGTCATCCGCGGCGCGCCCGACCTGACCAACTGGTCAACGGTGCCGCTGGATATCCTGGCGCCGACCAATACGCGCCCGGTGGCGCCCGCCAACAACGTCTTCAACCTGCATATCCTGCGCGCTGAAGGTGAATTGGGCGTGAAGATCACCAATGACCTCAAGTTCATCGCGCGCTTGCGCGCGATCGGCGAAATGGGGCAGTACAGCGATTTCAACGGTGCCGACCTGTCCGGCATGAACGGCGGCATCAGCGGCGGCAATCCGGCCTTGTACGGCGGCGCGCCGAACTACTTCCAGTATCAGGTGGAAGGGCAGAAGCATCCGAATCCGCTGGAATGGGCTGGCCCCAACTATCTGGTCTATTTTCCGACCATGATCCTGGATTACAACCATGGTCCGTTGAACGTCCGTCTCGGCAACCAGTCCATCGCCTGGGGCCAGGCCATCTTCTTCCGCGTGCTCGACGTGGTGGACGGCCTGGATCTGCGCCGCCACTCGATCCTGGACTACGCCCAGGAAGAGTACTCCGACAAGCGCGTGCCGTCTCCGGCTCTGCGCATCGGCTACCAGATCACCGACGACATCCTCGCCGACGGCTATGTGCAGAAGTTCCAGCCTACGGTCTACGGCAATCCGAACACGCAGTACAACATCATCCCGGTGCAGTTCACCGTTCACGACAACTATGCCCTGAACGGCAACGACAGATGGGACAAGCTGAGCTACGGCATGCGCCTGAAGGCCAACTTCGGCCAATGGGGCTTCCAGGCGGTGGCGACGCGGCGCTACAACCCGGACGGCGTGTTCCGCTGGACCGCTTCCAACGTCAACAAGGGCCTGCCGACCACCGGCCTCAACGGCGGCATCAATCCGCTTGGCATCACGGTGAACGCTACCAATCTGCCCAGTGGCTCCGGTCCGGCGCTGGCCGGCACGCCATTCGAAGCTTCCCCGGGCGGCGTATATTCGGCGGCGGAATGGTTCCACTACGCCTCGATGGTGCGCCTGGACGGCATCCAGGGTCTGAACGCCGCAATCAACGACTTCGAGCCCTCGACCGGCAAGGTCTACGCTTCGCCGGTGCAGAACTACCAGCAGGCGGTGAGCGAGCTGAACACGTTCTTCGTCGCCGGCGGCGGCGATCTGCGTGGCCACATCGAGCGCGACTACTTCCAGGAGACGGTACTGGGCCTGGGCGCCAGCTACGTGGTGGACGGCGCGCCGGGTTCGCTGCTCGACCAGTTGATCATCAACGTGGAAGGCAGCTACACCCCGGCACGCGTCTATACCTCGCCGACCCTGGGCAAGGACTTCCTGCATTCGAACGACTGGGTCGGCGCCCTGGTGCTGGAAAAGTACTACCGCTTCAGCGACGCGTTCCCGGCGACATATCTGGTGCTGCAGTACATGCACCGTACGCGCGACGACCTGTTCGGCCGCTCGCTCAAGGGCTACGGCGGTTCCGACAGTTACGATGCGAACGCCACCAGCGGCACACCCGGCGTCACCAACGCCAACTACGTGGTGTTCGCCTTCCAGCAGCCGTTCCCGCACGACATCTTCCGCGCCGGTTTCGCCACCCTGTACGATCCGCGCGGCGGCATCCTGGTCCAGCCCGGCCTGCAGTACAAGCCGAACGGCCACTGGGCCATCGACGGCTTCTACAACTACATCAACGACCGGCTGGGCAGCAACCCGAACCGGAATCTGCTGGGCGGCCTGGCATTTGGTAACGAGTTCACACTCCGCATCGGATATCAGTTCTAAAGTGAGTGCGTTGCACTGTGCGCGTGCTGCCCACTCCCTCCCTCATATCAGCACGTGACCTGGTAGCCGGCGGCATCAGCCGCCGGCTCTTTTTTTTGGTGTGGAGATATGTACGGAGATATGGACATCCTGTCCAAGATACCCGTGAATTGTGGACGTCCTGTCCAAGATGCCCGACATCCCTGTCGGGACTGTTGAAACAATCAAATGCGCATAAGACGTTACGGGCCTGATTACGCTCGCCGGCATTTCCTGCAGCAGATGGCCAAGGGTGTTACCTCGGCCGGCGTGCTGATGCCGTTGTGGCAGGCGATGGCGCAGACCGGCGAAATCACCAAGGCCTATCCTGACGAACTGCTGTCGATCGAGGGCTATACCAAGGGCCGGATCAAGACCGGCGACGAGATCACTGCCGCCAACGTGGAACTGGTCAAGGACCTGCTGGAGCCGATCAAGTACGTCCAGGTGGCGAAGATGGGACGCCGCCTGCGCGTGGCGAAGACCACCACCGAACTGATGCGGCTCAGCCCCTGGGACTACCTGGAGGCGACGCTGCGCAACAAGGGGCAGGCGAAATTCGACGCGCGCGGCAACGTCGTCACCGCCGAGGGCAAGCCCTGGATCGGCGGCAACCCGTTTCCGGCGCCGCAATCCGCGCTGGAACTGTTCGCCGGCCTGACCCTGAGCTGGGGCCGACACGACGCCTCGTTCTACGCCATCAAGGAATACGACCTGTCTTCCGACGGCGACCAGCGCTTCAACTACGAATGCGGCTGGGCCGAGATGTCGCCGATCGCCCGGGTGCGCATCGAGCCGAAGCCCTACTGGCCCGGCCACGAGGACAAGCTGCGCTACCAATCGGTGTTCTTCCAGACGCCGGACAGCGCCAAGGGCACCTCGTTCCTCAATGTCTGGGCCTACGACCAGAGCACCTTTCCGGACCTGTACGGTTACGTGCCGGCGTTCAAGCGCATCCGCCAGTTTCCCACCGACCAGCGCTTCGAGCCGCTGATTCCGGGCTCGACGCTGTACCTGTCCGACGCCTGGTGCGCGGGCGATCCGCTCTATACCTGGGGCAATTACCGCATCGTCAGCCGCGGCCCCATGCTGGCCGCGGTATCCGGCGGCTGGAACCCGACGCATCCCAACTGGGAGCACGGCACCCACGGCGGTCCCAAGGGCAAGACCTTCTGGGACACCACGGTGGAACTGGTGCCGGAAGCGATCGTGGTGGACGCCGAGCCGGTGAAGTTCCCCCGCGCGCCGGTCAGCAAGAAGCGCGTCTGGTTCGATGCCCGCACGCAACTGCCGATCTCGATGGTGTCCTTCGACCGCCGCAATGAACCATACCGCTCCTTCGACGGCGCCTACGGCCTGTACGAGGCGGACGGCAAGACCTTCATGGACGGCAAGCACCCCTATTGGTCCTGGGGGCACGTCCACGCTTTCGACATCCAGACCGGTACCATGACGCGGCTGGAGCAGGTGCGCTCGATTTCCGGCGGTCACGCCACCGTGGCCAACGACGCCGGCATCTACGACAAATATCTGACCAATGCCGCCTTGATGCGGCTGGGTAGCGCCTGAGCTTCGACGAAGGCTGCGAAAAACTACCCGAGCGGGTAGCGGCATCATGGGGTGTGGCGCTTAGTCTGCTTTAAAAGCGCGATCCGTTTCGACTGCAGATCGCGAACCACAACAGATGGCACCGGTGGAGGAGACCATCATGCCGTTTCAAGGCGCCTGCGCAGGCCGGACCGGGCTGCGCCCCGCATTTCCCCAATCATCCCGTCTCCAGGAGATCCATTCATGAGCGCAGCTCGTGAAAGCGCAGCAGTGGCAGTGGCCGAAGCGCCGGCAACCCGAGTCAAGGCCGCGGACGGCAAGGCACCGGCGGCACAGCCGGCCGGCGGCAAGCTGATCAACATCGACAACGGCGGCACCCTCACCGACATCTGCGTCATCGACGGCGCCACGGTCTATCGCACCAAGACCGTGACCACGCCGTACGACCTGTCCAAGTGCCTGTTCGACGGCCTGGTCAAGGCCTCGCGGGTGATCTACGGCAAGGACGACCTGCTGTCCCTGCTGCTGTCGACCGAATACATCCGCTATTCCACCACCCAGGGTACCAATGCCCTGGTGGAGCGCAAGGGGCCGCGCCTCGGCCTCATCCTCGGCGGCACCTTGACCGCGGACGCCCTGCAAAGAGGCGAGCATCAGCGCGGCCTGTTTTCCGGCCTGGTTGGAGCGCGGGTCGAGACCATCGATGCGAAGCTGGAAGGCGAGGCCCTGGAAGCGGCGGCGATCAAGGCCATCAATGCGCTTTCTTCCGGAGGCGCCAACCGCATCGTCGTCGCCTACGGCGGCACGGCGCGCGACGGCGGGGAAGCCCAGCTCAAGCGCCTGTTGCTGCGCAAGTTCCCGCCGCAGCTGCTCGGCGCCATCCCGGTACTGTACTCGCACGAGATCGTCGACGACGCCGACGACGCGCGCCGCGCCTGGACCGCGCTGTTCAACGCCTTCCTGCACCCGGCGATGGAGCGCTTCCTCTACAACGCGGAGCACAAGCTGCGCGAGTACCGCACGCGCAACCCGCTGCTGATCTTCCGCAACGACGGCCACTCGGCCCGCGTCGCCAAGACCACCGCGGTCAAGACCTACAGTTCGGGCCCGCGCGGCGGCGCCGAGGGCGCCAAGGCTCTGGCGGAACACTACGGCTTCAAGCACCTGCTGTCGATGGACGTCGGCGGCACCACCACCGACATCGGCCTGGTCGAGGACGGCGTGGTCCGCGCCCACCAGTACGGCAAGGTCGAGGGCGTGGAGACCTCCTTCCCGCTGTGCGACGTGGTCAGCGCCGGCGTCGGCGGCAGCTCCATCATCAAGGTCGAGAACGGCAAGATCCGTGTCGGCCCCGAGAGCGTCGGCGGCGCCCCCGGACCGGCCTGCTTCGGCCTCGGCGGCAAGGAGGCGACGATGACCGACGCCTTCCTGCTGATGGGCCTGCTCGATCCGGCTTCGTTCTTCGGCGGCGAACTGAAGATCGACGCCGCGCGCGCCAGCGCCGCCATCACCGAGCGCGTCGCCAAGCCGCTGGGCCTGTCCGAGCAGCAGGCCGCGCAGGCGATGGAAGACGCCTGGGTGGCGAAGATCGCCGCCAGCCTGAAGGACTACACCGGGATCAAACCCGACACCACGCTGGCGGCCTTCGGCGGCGCTGGTCCGTTCGTGGTGTGCAAGGTGGCCGAGGCCATCGGCGTCAAGCGCATCATCATCCCCGGCTTGGCCGCGGTGTTCTCCGCCTTCGGCATCGGCTTCTCCGACATCGCCCACCGCTTCGAAGCGCCGCTGACGACTAACGACGCCGCCGGCCTCCAGGCCTGTCGCGAGCAGCTGCTTGAGCGTGCCCAGCGCGCCATGTTCGCCGAAGGCGCCGGCCTGGAGCAGTGCCGGATCGAGGAAACCCTGCGCATCGTCGAAGGCAAGGACGAACACATCGTCACCCTCAAGGACGGCAAGCTGACGGCAAGCCTGCCGGCCAGGGCGCGCGTCTCCCTGGCCCTGCAGGCGCTCAAGCCGATCAGCCACGCCACCCTGTCCGGCAGCTTCGGCAAGGCCGGCAAACCGGCGGTGAGCGCCAGCAAGCGCGCGACCCTGTCCGGCGACCTGCCGCTGTACCGCGTCGAGGAACAGCTTGCCGGTGCCACGGCGGAAGGCCCCGCGGTGCTGGAAGAAGCGTTTTTCACCTGCCGCATCGAGAAAGGCTGGCGTTTCGAGATCAACGAAGCCGGCGACATCCTGCTGAGCCGCGCCTGAGCCAGGCGCATCGACATCGAACGAGATCGAGCATGAACGTCCTCATCACCGAATACCTGCGCATCAACCTCGATACCGAGAACTACGAATGCCGCCGCTGCGGCAAGGTCCTGGTCTCGGCCCGCGAAAACTACAAGAAGGGCCTGCTGGTCTATGACCGCGATCCGCGCGAGATCCACAAACCGCTGCTCGACACCAGCAAGTACGAGCGCACCTATTCGCCCAACCCGCAGTGGTGCCGCATCCTCGAGTACTACTGCCCGCAGTGCGGCACCATGATGGAAGTGGAATACGTGCCGCCCGGCCATCCGCCGCTGCACGACATCGAGCTGGACATCGACGCGCTCAAGGTGCAGTGGAAGGACCGTCCCGAGGTCAAGGAAGTCCCCATCGGCCCGGTGCCGCCGCGGCGCGGCCATCATCATCATGGCCACAGCCACTGAGCGGAGACGAACATGAAACGCGTTTCAGTGGATATCGGCGGTACCTTCACCGACTGCTTCGTGGTGTGGGGCGAGCGCAGCATCGGCGGCAAGGCCCTCACCACCCACCATAACCTGGCCCTCGGCTTCAACGAAGCCCTGGCCGACGCCTGCAAGCAGCTGGGCGTGGAGATCGAAACCCTGCTGTCCGAGGTGGACTCGGTGCGCTACGCCACCACCCTCGGCACCAATGCCCTGATCGAGCGCAAGGGGCCGCGCATCGGCCTGCTGGTCACCGCCGGCTTCAAGAGCACCATCCCGCTATCGCGCGCCCGCGGCTACGGCGAGGGCCTGGCGGAAGAGCAGCAGATGGACATTCCCAACGCCCACCGCCCCGAGCCTATCGTGCCGATCCCCATGATCCGCGAAGTGCGCGAGCGCGTGGACTACCTGGGCCAGGTGTTCTGGCGGCTGGACGAGGACGACGTGCGCCTGCGCATCCGCGAGCTGGTCGATGCCGGCGCCGAGGCCCTGGTGGTGGTGTTCACCAACAGCGTGGTCAACCCCGAGCACGAACTGCGTGTGCGCGAGATCTTCCTGGAAGAGTATCCCGGCCACCTGCTCGGCGCGGTGCCGATGCTGCTGTCGCACCAGGTCGCCGGCCGCAAGGGCGAATATGCCCGCGGCACCTCCACCATCATGGACGCCTTCCTCCACGCCACCATGTACCACGGCCTCGGCACGCTGGAGCTGAACCTGCGCAGCCAGGGCTACGACAAGCCCATGCTGGTCAACCACAACTCCGGCGGCATGGCCCAGCTCAATTCCACCGACGCCCTGCAGACGGTACATTCCGGCCCGGTCTCCGGCATCGCCGCCAGCGAACACCTGATGCTGCAGACGGGGCTCGGCAACGTCGTCGCCACCGACATGGGCGGCACCAGCTTCGACATCGGCATCGTGGTGCAGGGCGGGGTGAAGTACTACGACTTCAACCCGGTGATCGACCGCTGGCTGGTGTCGATCCCGATGGTGCACCTCGTCACCCTCGGCGCCGGCGGCGGCTCCATCTGTTCCTACGAGCGCATGTTCAAGACCGTCAAGGTCGGCCCGGCCAGCGCCGGCTCCGATCCGGGTCCGGCCTGCTACGATCGCGGCGGCCTCAAGCCCACCGTGACCGACGCCGACCTGCTGCTCGGCTACCTCGATCCGGCCAACTACGCCTCGGGCCACATCAAGCTCAACCCGCGCCGTGCCAGGCAGGCCTTCGAGGATCATCTCTGCGATGATCTCGATCTGGACGTGGTGACCACCGCCAAGCTGGTCAAGAAGACCGTCGACGCCAACATGGCCAACGGCATCGCCACCGAGCTGCGCACCCGCGGTTACGAGCCCAAGGATTTCACCCTCCTGGCCTACGGCGGCAACGGGCCGCTGCACGCCTGCGGCATCGCCAACGTGCTGGGTGTGGACCGGGTGCTGGCGCCGCCGTTCTCCTCGGTGTTCTCCGCCGTGGGCGCCGGCAACATGAACCAGATGCACATCCACGAGATCAGCACCTGGACCGTGCTGTTCGACGCCAACATCAAATCCTTCTTCTCCGACTACGAGTCCTTCAACCGCAACGTCGAGGAACTGGAGCGCCGCGGCCGGGAGGACCTGCTGCGCCAGGGTTTCGCCGCCGCGGACATCCGCTACCGCCTGGAAATCGACATGCGCTACGGCAACCAGCGCGTGCAGACCGCGGTGGTGACCGAACTGAAGCGCCTGGAAGGCCAGCGCGACGTGCTGCGCCTGATCAACGAGTTCCACCAGCGTTACGGCGAACGCTTCGGCGAGGGCAGCCAGTCGCCGGAGGCCGGCGTCCGCATCAACACCATCCGCGTCTGCTCCTATGTCGAGCAGAGCACGGTGCAGTTCTCCGGCATCAAGGACGAGGGCGCCACCGGCAAGACGGTGGAGCCGATCGGCACGCGCAGCTGCCACTTCGTCGGCCACGACAAGCCGGTGGAAGCGCGCCTCTACGACGAGAAGGCCCTGGCCGAAGGCACCCGCATCGAAGGTCCCGCGCTGGTCACCACGCGGGCCACCACCTATCTGATCGAGCCGGGCTGGCGTTTCTACGCCGCGGCGCAAGGCGCCGTCTGGTTCACCCGCGGCGGCCACTGAGCAATCAAGGAAACGACCATGAACGAACCCCTGAACAAGAAGGCCCTGCCCAAGGAAGAGCAGGCGTTGCTGGACAGCTTCCTCGCCGACAACCGCCTGTTCCTCGGGCCGGACCCGGAGGTGATGCGCAACCACAGCATCGCCCCGCGCACCGCGCGCGAGGACGAGATCCTGAAGAAGGGTCTGGACGTGCACCAGGTGCACCACATCCGCGGACTGATCAACGCCGCGCTGTCCGAAGCCTTCCAGATGGTCAACCAGATGGGCGCCGCCCCCGGCGCCAAGTGGGGCGACCTCGTCACCGGCATCTTCACCAACAGCGGCGACCTGGCCATGATCGCCCCGCACGGCATCATCGCCTTCGCCGCCTGCTGTTTCTACCCGATCAAGTTCATCATCAAGTACTGGGTGGATGACCCCACCGTCGGCGTCAAGGACGGCGATGGCTTCATCCACAACGACGCCCGCTACGGCGGCGTGCACAACACCGACCAGTCGATGATGATGCCGCTGTTCTACAAGGGCGAACTGGTGTGCTGGCTGTCCTCCACCATCCACGAGGGCGAGAACGGCGCCTGCGAGCCGGGCGGCATGCCGGCGGCGGCGGAGAGCAAATACGACGAGGGCATCAAGATGTCGCCCTTCAAGGTGGTCGAGAACTTCCAGCTCAAGCGCGACCTCGTCACCTTCCTGCAGAACTCGGTGCGCGACCCCAAGCTCCAGCTGGAAGACATGAAGGTCAAGCTGCACGCCGTGATGCGCCTGCGCGACCGCATCGTCGCCATCATGGACCAGTACGGCAAGGACGCGGTGATGGGCACCCTGCGCAGCCACCTGGAGGACGTCGAGGTGGAAATGCGCCGGCGCATCAAGGAGCTGCCGGACGGCACCACCCGCGTCAACGCCTTCATGGACTCCTCGCTGCGCGAGAACTGCATCCAGAAGATCAGCCTGGCCCTCACCGTCAAGGGCGACCGCATGATCCTGGACTTCCGCGGCTCGGCGCCGCAGTTCCTCAACCGCGCGGTCAATACCAACATCGCCTCGTTCAAGGCGGCACTGGCCACCGGCCTGTTGCAGAACATCTGGCCGGACCTGCCGCACACCATGGCGGTGCTGTCGCCGATCGAGATCGTGTCCGATCGCAACTCGATCCTCGACGCCGAGGGTGAGATGCCGCAGGCGATGAGCCTGATGCCGCTGTTCAAGGCCTGCGTCATCTGGACCATCCCGATGAACAAGCTCAACTACAGCCTGCCGCACCGCTACTCGGCAGTGATCGCGCAGCAGTACGACCAGGCGGCCACCTTCATCTACGGCGGCCTGACCCAGCACGGCGACGTCACCGGCAACTTCTGCTCGGACATCAACGGCATGGGGCAGGGCGCCCGCTCCGACTGCGACGGCGAGCACTCCATCTCCCCGGTGTTCGGCTTCATGGCCGATTCCGGCGAGCACGAGATCAACGAGGAAGACACGCCGATCATCCGCTTGGGCGCACAGCGCCTGGCCAAGGACCGCATCGGCTTCGGCAAGTACCGCGGCGGCATGGGCTACGAGCAGATCGCCACCATGCGCAACTCCAACCTGTGGGGCTTCATGACCGGTTGCGAGGGCTCGATGTTCTCCTCCGCCCAGGGGCTGTTCGGCGGCTATTCCTGCCCGTCCTACCAGCTGTGCAAGATCAAGGGCATCAACATCTTCGATGAGCTGAAGAAGGATCCCAAGATCATCGACAAATGGGACATGCTGAGCCTGATGAACGAGCAGCCCATCGCCGGCGGCAAGTACAGCACCCATGACATGGGCATGACTTTCGAGCTGTGCCAGGAAGGCGAGATCTACATGATCTGCCAGGGCAGCGGCGGCGGCTACGGCGACGTGCTGGAGCGCGACCCGCAGCTGGTGATGAAGGATCTGGAAGAAGACCTGATGTCGCACGACCTCGCCCGCGACATCTACAAGGTGGTCTACGACGAGAAGACCCTGCTGGTGGACGAGGAAGCCACCGCCGCGCTGCGCGCCGCCTACCGCAAGGAGCGCATCGCCCGCGGCAAGCCCTTCGACCAGTTCTGCCAGGAATGGGTCAAGCCCGAGCCGCCGGCGGCCCTGCCGTACTTCGGCAGCTGGGACAACCTGCAGGAAATCTATGCCACCACCGCCGGCCAGCGCATCAAGATGGACTCGGACAAGCTGCAGGGCGCCTTCATGCTGAACCCGAAGGATCTGCGCATCGCCGAACTGGAAGCGCAGGTGGCGGCGCTGAGCGCCGCAAAGAAGTGACCCAGTAGCGGCACCCCCAAAAAAAAGACGGGAGGAGAGCATGACCGATTACGGCAAGCTGTTCCGGCTGGATGGCAAGACCGCCCTGGTCAGCGGCGCGGCGCGCGGCATCGGCGCCGCCATCGCCGAGGCCCTGGCCCAGGCCGGCGCCAGTGTCCTCATCACCGACGTCCTGGAGCGGGCCGGCCAGGAAACGGTGGAGCGCATCCGCCGCGCGGGCGGCGAAGCCGCCTTCTTCAAGCACGACGTCACCATCGAAGCGCAGTGGGAAGCGGCGATCAAGCAGGCGGAGAAGGAATTCGGCCCGCTGGAAGTGCTGGTCAACAACGCCGGCATCGAAACCGCGGCCATGCTGTCGCAATGCACGCTGGAAGACTTCAACAACGTCATGAACGTCAACGTCAACGGCGTGTTCCTCGGCCTCAAGCACGCGGTGCGCGCCATGTCGCCCGGCGGCACCTCCGGCCGCGGCGGCTCCATCGTCAACATGTCCTCCGCCGCCGGCCTGGTCGGCACCACCGGCCACATCTCCTACCACGCTTCCAAGGGCGCGGTGCGCATGCTGTCCAAGGCCGCGGCCGTGGAATGCGCGCAATTGCAGACCGGCATCCGCGTCAACTCCGTGCACCCGGCCATCATCGGCACCGAGATGGGCGAGAACTTCGTCAAGCACCTCGTCGATCTCCAGCTCGCGCCGGACCAGGCCACGGCCAAGGCCGCCATGATGGCGGCGCACCCGATGGGGCATTTCGGCGATACGGCCGACGTGGCCGCCGCCGTGCTCTACCTGGCCTCACCGGCTGCCAAGTGGGTCACCGGCACGGAAATCGTGCCGGACGGCGGCTATACGGCGGCCTGACACCATGCCGGCACTGACCGAACGCATGGCCGCGGATGGGCGCGGCCTGTGGCTGGATTACACCGCCTACGCCGGCGCCCTGCTGGCCGGAGGCGATGTGCCGTGGCTGGATGTCGATGGTTTGATCGGCTGGATGCGCAAGGCGCAGAGCCTGCTCAAATCCGATGTGTTGGCCCTGCCGGTCGCCGCCGTGGTGGAGCAATGGCTGGGTGCCCATGCCGAGCTGAAGGCGGCGATGGGTGCCAAGCGCCGTGCCGTGTATCCCCTCAAGACCCTGCTCGCCGATCCCGCCCTGCGCGGCTACCTGGCCGGCCTGACGCGCGCCCTGCGCTCGAGTTTCGCCAAGCCGGCCCTGGTGATGGCGTTGCCGTCGCCGCGCCTGTGGGCCGCACTGGCCGCGGCGCAGGCACTGCCGGACGAAGCCGTCGAGATCGACGCGGACGTGGTGGACAGCGCAGCGGCCTACCTGGCTGATTTCCTGCGCGAGTTCGCGGATTGCGGCATCGACGGCCTGCTGCTGGAAGAAGACGTCCACTCCGGTGCGGTTTCCGCCGAGGACGTGCAGCTCTACCAGCCGGTCCTCAATGTCGCCGCGCACTATCGCTGGGACGTGGGGCTGCGGCTGCCGGCGGCGCAGCAGATTTCCCCCGGCGGCGTTGGCTTCGTGGTGTCGTCGCGCGCCTTGGCCGGCGTCAGCACCGGCCTGGTCCTCCCGGCGGGATTCTGGAGCGGGGACGCGCCACCTGACACTCCCCCGGGCGGCTTCCGCTACGCCGAGATTCCGGTCGACGCCAAGCCCGAAAGCGTGCTGGACCGTCTCGCCGTGCTGCGCCAGGCATGAGTACGGCACGGGCGAAGTTCGACTACCGGATGGAACACCTGTTCTCCTATGGCGCCACCTTGCGGGCGCCGCCGGAGGTGATCGGCCCTGTACCGGAAGGCCTGCGCGTCAATTTCCACATCACCGGCGGCACCGTTCACGGCGAACGGCTCAACGGCATCCTGCGGCCGGTGGGCCTGGACAGCTTCCTGCTGCGCCGCGACGGCGTCGGCCTGCTCGACGTGCGCGGCACCATCGAAGCGTCGGACGGCGGCCTCATCGATGTCTTCTATCGCGGCATCGGCGACCTCGGCGAGGACGGCTACGACCGCTTCCTGCGCGGCGATTTGCCCAAGAAGCTGGCGCTGCGCACCGGCCCGCAGGTGCGCACCGCGCATCCGGCGCACCAGTGGTTGCAGCGCCTGCATTGCGTCGGGGTGGGCGAAGTGGATTTCGAGCGTTCCGAGGTTTTCTACGATGTTTACGCGGTCAATTGATCAATGCGCGGAGACGGCTCATGGTGAATGAAGGGCAGTTGCTGTGGACCCCGCGGCCCGAGTTCGCGGAAAACTCCAACCTGACGCGCTACATGCGCTGGCTGAAGCAGACCCGCGACAGGGATTTCAAGGACTACGAAAGCCTGCGGCAATGGTCGGTGACGGACATCGAGGACTTCTGGGCCTCGATCTGGGACTACTTCCAGGTACAGTCCGACCAGCCCTACCTGCGCGTGCTGGACCAGCGCATCATGCCGGGCGCCAGATGGTTCGAAGGCTCGCGCCTCAACTACGCCGAACACCTGCTGCGCGCCGAAGCGGAAGGCGAGGGGCGCACGGTGTTCCACCACCTCACCGAAAACCGGCCGCTGCAGACCATGAGCTGGGGCGAACTGGGCAAGCAGGTCCGTATCCTGGCGACGCAGCTGCGTTCGCTCGGCGTGGTCCCCGGCGACCGCGTCGTCTCCTACATGCCGAACGTGCCGGAAACAGCCATCGCCATGATGGCCACCATCGCTATCGGCGCCGTGTGGTCCTCGGCGGCCCCGGAATTCGGCGTCAAGACGGTGACCGAACGCTTCAGCCAGATCCAGCCCAAGATCCTCTTCGCCGCGGACGGCTACCGCTTCGGCGGCAAGGACTTCAAGCGCGAGAGCGAGGTGCGCAGCATCATCGCCGACCTGCCGACGCTGGAGCGCGTGATCTGGCTGCCTTACCTGAACCCGAAGGGCGAGGTGCCGCAGGCCCTGCCCAAGGCGATGTCGTGGAATCGCCTGATGGACCGCGAGCCGGTCTCGCGCGACAAGTTCCGCTTCGAGCGCGTGGACTACGACCATCCCTTGTGGATCGTATTTTCCTCCGGCACCACCGGCCTGCCCAAGGCCATCGTCCACAGCCACGTCGGCGTGCTGCTGGAGCACCTCAAGCTGATGCACTTCCACCTCAACCTGGGGCCGGAATCGGTGATGTTCTTCTACAGCACCACCGGCTGGATGATGTGGAACCTGCTGCTGGCGGCGCTGGTGACCGGCTCCGCCGCGGTGCTGTACGACGGCAACCCGGCCTATCCTTCGCTGGATTTCCTGTGGAAGCTGGCGGCCGATACCGGCGCCACCTCGTTCGGCGCCAGCCCCACCTACGTGCAGATGATGGAGAAGGCCGGTTTGCGTCCGGGCGAGCTGTACGACCTGTCTCGCCTGGAAGGCGTGCTCGTCGCCGGCGCGCCGTCCACGCCGGAGACCTTCGACTGGTTCTACCGCTGCGTCAAGAAAGATCTCTGGGTCACCTCGCAGTCCGGCGGCACCGAGCTGTGCAGCGGCTTCGTCGGCGCCTCGCCGCTGCTGCCGGTGCATGCCGGTGAAATCCAGACCCGCATGCTGGGCATGGACGTGCACGCCTGGAGCGACGACGGCAAGGAGCTGTTCGACGAAGTCGGCGAGCTGGTGGCAACCAGCCCCTTCCCCTCGATGCCGATCCGCTTCTGGAACGATGCCGGCGGCAAGCGCTACCGCGAATCCTATTTCGAGGTCTATCCCGGCGTCTGGCGCCATGGCGACTTCATCAAGATCAACCAGCGCGGCGGCTGCTACATCTACGGCCGTTCCGACTCCACCCTGAACCGCTACGGCGTGCGCATCGGCACCGCCGAAATCTACCGCGCGGTGGAGCAGATCGAGGAAGTCGCCGATAGCCTGATCGTCTGCTGCGAACTTCCCGGCGGCCACTTCTTCATGCCCTTGTTCCTGCGCCTCAAGCCCGGCGTGCAGTTCGACGACGCCCTGCGCGACCGTGTCGCCGCCCGCCTGCGCGACGACTGCAGCCCGCGCCACGTGCCGGACCGCATGTACCAGGTGGAAGCTGTGCCATATACGCTCACCGGCAAGAAGATGGAAGTCCCCGTGCGCAAGATCCTGATGGGCTGGCCCCTGGAAAAGGCCGCGAGCCGTGACGCCATGATGAACCCGGAGGCGATCGATTATTTCGTGCGCTTCGCCCAGGAGTCCATCGACTACCGCTGGCGCCCGGCCGATCCGCAGCTCGCCTCCGCCCGCGGGTAACCGGATGGTCCCCGCACAAATACAAGGATGAACCCATGAAGCGCGTACAAGACAAGGTCTGCCTCGTCACCGGCGGCGCCCGCGGCCTCGGCCTCGCCGCCGTCGAAGCCCTGCTGCACGAAGGCGCCCGGGTGATGCTCACCGACGTCGATGCCGCCGCCGGCGAAGCCGAGAAGGCCCGCCTGGCCCGGCTCGGTTTCGAAGTCCGTTTCATGGTACAGGACGTGACCAGGGCCGCGCAGTGGAGCGAAGTACTCGAGCACACCACGGCCGGCTGGGGTCCCCTCGACGTTGTGGTCAACAACGCCGGCGTCGCCGCCCTGGCCGATGTCGAGAAGGAAAGCCTGGAAAACTGGAAGAAGACCCTGTCGGTCAATCTCGACGGCGTCTTCCTCGGCACCCAGGCCGCCATCGCCCGCATGAAGGGCCGCGGCGGCTCCATCGTCAACATCGCCTCGATCGAAGGCCTGATCGGCGAGCCGCTGATTCCCGCCTACAACGCCAGCAAGGGCGGGGTACGCATGTTCACCAAGTCCTCGGCCATCCATTGTGCCCGCGCCGGCTACAACATCCGCATCAACAGCGTCTGCCCCGGCTTCGCCGAAACGCAGATGGTCGGCGCCGCCGTCGCCAGTCTGCCGCCGGAAGAGGCCAAGGTTTTCGTCGAGCGCACCCTGGCGCGCATCCCCCTGGGGCGCTTCGCCCGGCCGGAGGAGATCGCCAGGGCGGTGTTGTTCCTGGCTTCGGATGAAGCCAGCTACATCACCGGTTCCGATCTCGTCGTGGACGGGGGCATGACCGCGTAGGCGGGCGCTTCGTCCGCAGCCGCCGATTCAACCAGCAAACGCCGTTTCGATCAGTACCCGATCACGCACAAGAATGAGAGGAGCATCATCATGAGCAGCAAGAAACCCGTCGTCATCTACGGTGTGACCGGCTACACCGGGCGCCTGGTCGCCGAATACCTGCGCGAGTACCACGTCCCCTTCATCGCCGCCGGCCGCGACGGCAAGCGCGTCAAGGAAGTGATGGACAAGGTGCCCGGCATCGAAAGCGCCGACTACGAGATCGCCGAGGTCGAACACACCACCGAGGCCCTGACCAAGCTGTTCAAGGGCGCCAAGGTCGTCTGCAACATGGTCGGTCCGTTCATGAAGTACGGCCCGGAGGCGGTGGAAGCCTCGCTCGCCGCCGGCTGCCACTACACCGACACCAACGGCGAGCAGAACTGGATGATGCACGCCGAGGAAACCTGGGGCGAGAAGTTCGCCGCCAGGGGCCTGCTGCTGTCGCCCGGCATCGCGCAGATGTACACCACCGGCGAAATCGCCGCCAACATCTGCCTGGAAACGCCCGGGCTGGACACGCTCGACATCCTGGTGCTTTGGAAAGGCTTTCCGACCTACGCCTCGACCCAGACCATCTTCAGCATCCTCACCGCCGACTTCTTCCACCTCGAACAGAACAAGTACGTGCAATGGTCGCCGTTCGCCAAGGCCGAGGTGCAGGTGCCGGGCCAGCACGCCGTGGCCATGGCGCTGCCCTGGGGCGGCACCGCCCACCCGGTCTGGTTCAAGAACGATCCGCGCGTGGCCAACTGCAAGGCCATGGGCGGCGTGTTCGAGCGCAGCGTGATGGAAGGCGTGGTGCAGATCACCACCGTGGTCGAGGAGCAGATCAAGAAGATGCCCAAGGCCCAGCAGGAGAAGGCGCTGTCCGACATGGCGGCCAGCCTCCAGGCCGGCATGCCGCCGCGCGAGAACCCGCGAGTCAACTCCACGGTCGACTCCGTCCACGCCAGCGGCCCGCTCGGCCGCGTACACTGCGTCATCCATGGCAACTGCAACTACAAGCAGACCGGCCTGCTCCAGGCCTATGCCGCCTACCACCTGCTGCAGACCCCGCCGCGCCGCGCCGGCTTCGCTTCGGGCTGCCAGGCCTTCGGCCATCGTGAGCTGCTCGGCGTGCTGCAGAGCTTCGGCCTGTCCGGCAAGCCGATCGTCAGCAGCTATACCTGATTCGCGGCGGCGATCCCTATTGTCAATTGGCGCATGGGGATCGCCGGCCGGGTTCCGTCGGTTGGCCGAGCTTCATCCGGCAGCGCCCTGGCGTGGGGCGGCAGGCGCTCATGGTCCGTGTCCGGCAGCCGAGCCGGGACACGGTTTCCGTGCGGCGTCCCGCGCATGTCCGCGGCCTTCCCGTTGAATGCGAAATGCCGGCAGCGAAAGTACGGCGTCGACACATCCCGTCGGCTTCAGGTAACGCAGCAAACGCCACGGCCACCCGGCGCGATCCCGGACGGAAGCGCCTGCGCACGGCTCCCGCCGCCTGTCGAATGCCCCGACGCCATCACCGACGCGTCCCGATTGACCGTTCCGGTTCCAGCCACTGCCAGGCCGACAGCGCGGTGACCAGGCCCACAGGATGGCGCGGCAGGCATGGCGCCAGCCAGTTCTCCAGCGCGCCCGGCACCAGCCCGGCAAACCCCTGGATCGCGGCCAGCAGAAGGCGGCGCGGATGGCCGAAAGTACGCGCGGGCTGACGGCATTGGGCCTTGCCGGACGGCTGCAGTTTCGACGTTGCCGCCGCCGTGCTGTTGCAGGGGCTCACCGCGCAATATCTGACCGAGAATTCATATGCGGTTCGCAGCGCTGATGCGATCGTCGTACATGCCGCGGCGGGCGGGGTAGGGCTGCTGCTCACCCAGATGGCCAAGCGGCGCGGCGCGCGTGTGATCGCCCTGGCTTCCAGCCCGGAAAAGCGCGCCGCCGCGATCGAAGCGGGTGCCGATACAGCCGTCGCCTCCGGTGAGGACTGGGTCTCACGGGTGCGCGATGTGCTGGGAGGTGCCGGCGCCGATGCGGTCTACGACTCCACCGGCTCAACCCTGCAGGACAGCCTCGCCATGGCCCGCGACCGCGGCACCGTGGTCTTCTACGGCATGGCCGGCGGCGATCCGCCGCCGGTGGATCCCCGCGTCCTGATGGACCGTTCGCTGACCCTGGTCGGCGGTGACCTGTGGAGCTGGCTGAATGGCGCCGCCGAACGCCGGGCGCGCGCCGCGCGGCTGCTGGACGCTGTGGTGCAGGGGCAGCTACAGGTCCGCATTGCCGCCAGAATCCCGTTGGCCGAAGGCCGCCGCGCCCACGAACTGCTCGAATCCCGCGGCGCCATCGGCAAGATCATCCTGATTCCCTGACACGGCTTGCCTTCGGTTATCTTGATGTCAATGCAAAGTTTGGATATCAATAGGAATCCCTTTGCGCGCTCTAACCAATTGATTATGAAAATATAAATCACAGGCGCAATTGCGCGCTTTATCACAATCAGTAACGCCGACCAAGATGAATTCTAGGGGCAGGCATGCTCTTGCCAACGTAGTGACTATGATATGAGCCGAGCGCCGATGAATTCCAAGGAGAGTCGCGCATGTATAGACAGATCGCCCAACACGGCAGCGGAGGATGCCTAATGATTGTGCGTCACCGCGAGAACGATGTTGAGTTTGTCTGTAGTGGCTTTCTTTGCCACAACGCTGGCTATGTCCTTACTTGCGCACATAGCATCTCTCTAACCGACAAGCTCAGCGCTGTCGCTGCGGCCCCACTTAACCAATTCAATCCTGTCACGTTGCAGCAAGTCCATGCACTTGACCTGTCCATCGCACAATACGACCCACAAAACGATGTGGCCCTGCTCAAATTTGTTCATTCACCTGAAGTAACAGTGCCAGAGAAGTTGTTGGGTCAAGAGGATGGCGTGCAGGTCGGGGCATCTGTGTGCTACATGGGATTCCCTTTTGGCCATTCAGGACTCCATACGCTAAAAGTCTCCGCGAGTATCATCAGCGCCAAGGTCATATCCAGCAGCGCCAGCCGGCAGTTCCAAATAGATGCGATGGTGCACGAGGGCAACAGTGGTGGCCCGCTCTTTGAACTAAACACCGGTCAAATTATTGGAATCATCCTCGGCCGTTTTAGCCCCACGGGAACTGGCGGCGGAATCAGTATCGGCAACCACCCTCTTGGAACCGAAAGTACTATTTCATACGCCGGGTCCATTAGCTACGGTCGTGCGCTACTTAAAGCCGAGGGCTTGAATGTCTGATCTTATTTACGACAAACACGAATTCGAGGCCCTCATCAACGAGGTGGTACCACTACATCAGCAAGAAGTCGTGCTAAAAGCATTGGACATCCAAGGTACGACCCACGCTGAATTCGATGACATCGGGCTAACGCTTACCGGCGAGAAGCGCCAACCGAATTTAATGCTATATACCGGCGCACCCGGCGAAGTTAGGGAAAGTATGTGGGCGTACGTGAAGGTTGAGCTCTATGACTATCTCTGCACTTCATCTAAGAAATACTCAGGTGAAAGGAAAGAGGCGGGGCTTACCGTCAAAAACGTGGTAACTATTGTGGCCACGGCGATTGGGGCGCATCTCAATCTCGCACTGGGAGTCGTTACAGGTGCTGTGATTGTTGCGCTCATGAGTGCACTCAAGGTTGGCAAAAATGCGTGGTGCGAGGCAAACAAACCCGCATCGAAGGCCCACTAGCAGCGCAGCAGCTTGTAGGCGCTCCCTGGGTGTGAATGTCCCAAGCGAGCCTCTCCCTCTCAGTCGGCGCCGCATGCAGCGGCCGAGATTTCATTGGCTTAACACTTCGGGACAGCCTCGCCGTGGCCTGCGACCGGGGCACCGTGATCTTGGTCGGCGGCACCCCACACCGGTTGATCCCCGCGTCCTGATGGACCGCTCGCTGTCCCTGGTCGGCGGTGACCTGTGGAGCTGGCTGAACAGTGCCGACGAACGCCGGGCACGCACCGCGCGGCTGCTGGACGCTGTGGTTCAGGGGCAGCTACAGGTCCGCATTGCCGCCAGAATCCCGTTGGCCGAAGGCCGCCGCGCCCACGAACTGCTCGAATCCCGCGGCGTCATCGGCAAGATCATCCTGATTCCCTAAGCGCCGGGGATTCGGCCCTCCACCCGACACCGGTTGGCTGGTTGGGGAAAAGGGACGGATGGGGTACAGTCTTGCGCACGGCAACAACAAAAATGTCCGCGGCAGACTGGACGCTTCCGGTGTCCCGCAGCCGCGGCGCTCGGGGAGATTCATGTCGAAGACTTATCGTGGTTTTGCGGCCCTTGCCGGCTTGGCCCTGTTCTGCCTCGCGGGTTGCGGCAGCAGCTCCGCCCCGGCGGTCAGCTCATCCGGTACCGATGCCGTCGCCACCGCCCAGTGCGGCGCCGGCTCACTGCCGGAGACCGCCCTCCAGGGCGAGGTGCCGCTGGCCGATCGGCAGAGCGGACGCAACCTGCAGGGCTACCGCTGCAACCTGGAAATGGTCGGCCAGTACCAGGGCACCGGCGCCAGCGTGGTCAGCCCTTCCACCGGTACCTGCGCCTACATGTCCACCGGCGGCACCCTGCTGGACCCTTTGCAGATCCTGGAGCCGTCGCCCGGCGTGCTGGTGGTGGATGCTTCCAACCCGGCCCAGCCGGTGCAATCGGCCAATCTCACCGGGCCGTCCATGCTGATCGGCACCTGGGAATCGCTCAAGGTCAGCGAGACCCGCAAACTTCTCGGCGGCGTCGCCGTGGGCCCGCTGGTCGGCGGGGTATTCTTCGACGTCTACGACATCACCGACTGCGCCCACCCGGTGCAGACCAACGCCATCGCCGGCACCAGCCTGGAGCTGCCGGACAACGTGCTCGGCCATGAAGGCAACTGGTCGCCCGACGGCATGACCTACTGGGCCACCGGCACCGCCGCCGGCTCGATCACCGCCATCGACGTCAGCAACCCCAAGTCGCCGAAAATCGTCTTTACCGGCCTGGAAGGATTCCCCGCCAACCACGGCGTGGAGTTGAGCGCCGACGGCAACACCCTCTACCTCGCCACCTGCCTGCCCGGCGGCGTGCAGGTCCTGGACGTGAGCGACATCCAGAGCCGCAAGGCCGCGCCCTCCATCCGGCAGGTCGGCTCCGTCACCTGGAACGCCCTCAGCTGCGCCCAGCACGCGCTGCCGGTGAGCTGGGGCGGCAAGCCCTACCTGATCGCGCCGGACGAATTCGACTCCGAGGGCATCCACATCATCGACATCTCCGACCCGACCCAGCCGAAGATCGTCAACCAGATCCAGCTGCAGATCCAGTTGCTGAAGAACGCCGCGCTGCGTACCGCGGACACCGTGGGCGACGGCGCCTTCGGCTACGAATCGCACTACTGCACCGTGGACACGACCACCGATCCCAAGGCGCTGGCCTGCGGCTATTTCCAGTCCGGCATCCGCGTCTTCAACATCGCCAATCCGCTGCAGCCGCGCGAGATCGCCTACTTCAATCCCCCGGCCCAGACCGGCAAGGGCCTCAGCCTCCAGCACTCCCTGCATGCCTGGATCGGCGGCCTGCTGCCGCCTATCTCGGACCTCTATACCTCCACCTCGGGCGTCAGCGTCGGCACCGGCACCATCGACCTGCGCTACATCGGCGGCTTCGTCGCCGATCTGCCCGCCCTGCTCGCCAATGCGGGCACCGGCCCGGTTTCCGGCAACCTCAGTGCCGACTGGTGCAGCTCGCCGCCGCGCTTCGTCGGCAACCAGCTCTGGGTCACCTGCATGGACAACGGCTTCATGGCCCTGCGATTCACCAACGGCGTCTACCCGATCCAGTGAAGGCCCGGCACCTTGCCGGCGCGGTCCTGCTCCTGCTGATCGGTGCCGGGCTGGGCGAAGCCGGCCACCGTTTTGCCACCGGCGCACATCCGTCGCAGGCCATCGCCGCGCCGGGCCCGGTGGACATTGGCTTCGCCCAGTCCATGCGCGGCCATCACGACCAGGCCGTGGTCATGAGCCGGATCCTGCTGGACCACGGCGCGACCAGGCTGACCAGCCTGGCGCGTTCCATCCAGTCCGCGCAACTGATCGAGATCGGCGAGATGAAAGGCTGGCTGCTGCTGTGGGGCAAGCCCCTGCTGCCTGCCAGTGACGGCATGAACTGGATGTTGCTCGGAAAGATGTCGCCGGATGCGAGCCTGAGCCGCTACCTCGCCGACTGCCGCACGGCCGGCGGCATGCCCGGCCTCGCCAGCAGCGACGAACTCAACCAACTGCGCAGCCTCGACGGCGATGAGCGCGATCGCCTGTTCCTGCAACTGATGACGCGCCACCACCAGGGCGCCCTGCCGATGGCGCACTTCGCCGCGCGCAATGCGGAAACCCCCGCCGTGCGCGCCCTGGCGGCGCAGATCGAAGTGCAGCAGATGGAAGAACTGGGTGCCATGGCGCTGCTGGCGCGCGGGCATTGAGGCCTCGACACTGATCGGTCATGTGACTTGGGCGAAAGCGGTCGCGACGGGGAAGAACACCTTGGCGGTTTTATCCATTTGCCGCCCGCCAAATAACGCCCAAGCGATAGCAATGCAGAATCCGGGATAAGATGACAAGCAGAGCCAATCGGGGAGCAAGGGTGACCATGAAACGTCAACTTTTGGCGGTGCTCGTCATCGGTTTGTTGACGGCCTGTGGTGGGGGTGGCGGTGGAAGCAGCGGTGGCGAGGGGAACGGCAGTAGTAGCGGCGGTTCTACACCGCCAGTCCTCTCTATTGTGCCGTTCATGGCCTATACGCAGTTGCCTCCGAAGAATGGCTTTTCAAGCCTGATGGTGTTGCCGGCGACCACGCTACCGTCTCCCGCAACGCAGATATTCGCCAAGGTGCCACCCGTCAGCCACATGGTGAATCAACTTAAAGTGGACAGCAGCGGGCGAGCCCTTGGCGTCGAGCATGCCGGACTGGTGCATTTCGACGACGCGTCCAGCACTGCCACGACAGGGCAGTGGAGTCGCATTGACTTCACCGCCGGCACAACCTTGGCGCCGGCCATCATCTCCGCTGATACCACACCGCCGTGCGCTCCGGATGAGATATTCACAATTGGCGGGGTTCCGCCGCAGATCATTGCACGAACTCTCACTGATGCGACATCCTCGTTCGTGATTTACGATCTGCCGGGAGCTGACGGAACCTGCGGCACCGCGGACGACGTCTTCCGGGTGCTCAATTACAGCGGCACGTCGGCCGAGGCGCCCATCACCCTGGACGGCCCGATTATAGGCGTCATGTACGACGCTTCGGGCCACCTTGCCAGCGTCGTCGAGCAGGTTGCCGATACGTTGCGCTTTATAAGCGACGTGAAGTCTTTCAGCGGTGGTAAGACCATAACTTCCGGAGTATTGTCGGCCAGCTCGATCACCGATATTGCCACTCTCCAGTTGAATGGCGCCGGTATTTCGCTGGGCTTCGGTCAACAGTTGTTCCTGTTGGTTTTCGACAGTAGCAGAAACACCACGGTGCATCGGATCGACGCCAACGGCAACTATTCTCCAACTTTGTACACGGCTGAGACCCAGGGCAGCCTGTTGACACAAGCGGCGACGGACGCTTCCAACCTTTATCTGCTTGAGGAATATGCACCGCTGGAGGATGGCGTCCAGCGGTTCACGACCAATCAGATTCAGATTCCGTTGGATGGCTCAATCCCCGGCAAGGTAACCGCCACCTTCTCGGGCGAAACAATGTTGTTGCAGGGCAGCACCACCCACAATCTTATTGCCCAAGCCAGTTTTCAAGCCGGCGGCTATGCTTATGTGCGGCTTCCGAAAGTGCAATCCGGCGTGCCTTCCAGCACGACGCTCAGCAATGGCCAGCCGAGCTATATCACCGCGAACGGACTTTTCTTCAATCCGGCCAATCCGTCGGGCGGCGCCCCGGCGGTATTGACCGATGAGAACGAAGTGCCGATCGCTAGCTATGCCCAATCGCAGTGGGGAGGTACGTACTACCAGCCTGCGAGTGCAGCGTTAAATCCGCAAATGATCGCAACGCAAATCCTCCTCGCCCGCGGAGACGGATCAAATGGCTCCTCTCCCGGCAACGATACGCTGTCAGTCGCCAACGACCGCAACCAGCTGACCTTGCTGACCGCTTCCGATGGCTCCAATGTGATCTTCAGCGGAGAGAATTTCCTGTTTGGCAGCAGCGTCTCGCCGGACACCGGCATATTGCGCGACGCCCGCTTCAGTCAGGACATTTTTGCCGTCGATTTCGATCGGCATATCGTGGCTAGAGTGACCAATAGCCCATCGACCTGGGAATATCCGCTAAATTGAATTGATCGATTGGCGCGTACTATCTCGCAGTGAGGGAGACCTTGAGCTGTAAGGTTGTTGTAGTTGGGCGCAAAGGCCATTGATTCGACGGCGGTGTCGGAGGCCGTGGAGATGGTGATGCGCGAGCAGCGATGCCCAGACGCCGGTCAATCGCAAATTTGCAGGGCAGCCGGGTGAGCGGCAGCGGCCGTCAACAACGGAAGCTTACTCGGCAGCGACTGGCCGGGGAACCCAGTGTATCGGCACTTCCCGCACCACCTCGTAGCCGGGACAGTCATATCGCTCGATATCGTGGGCGCTCAGCGGAAACGAGCCGCAGTTGGAGAAACGCCGCAGGGGCGAGTGGTAGATGCCGCACAGGTACTTGTCGTCGGCGGTCTTTTCCAGGAAGACGCAGCGCTTGTCCAGGCAGCAGTTGCCGCACTGGGTGCAGGAGCCGCGGATTTCGGCGGGTACGCTGGTCTGCCGTCCGACGACATCCTGGAGATAGTGATGCACCGGCCCTTCGCTCAGGGCCTGTATGTGAATCAGCATCTTCTTGAGCGTGCCCCAATAGTGCACAACGTACTTCCTGCGGAAGAAGACCACGCTGGCAAGTAAAGGCGATAGCGGCAGGACCAGATACATGCAGCCGATCAGCGTCAGGGTCCCTGCGCGAACGAGGTATCTCTTCAGTGCGGCTGTTTCGGGAAATTCGGTGTTCTTGAGCGAAACACTGGTCTGGGGCTGCATGTGTTGTTTGCTGGTGGTTTTTTGAATGCCGAGGAATGCCGATCGACTGCTGGCTTGATTCGCTAAATGCGTGCCAGCGGCCAACTAAAAAACGCCCCCAGGCGGATTCTAGTCGCGCTGCATTAACGTTCTGTGACCTTGCGTCCGGGTTCCCGAAGGAGATCCGCAGGCGGCGCTCTACAGCGAAACTTCCCGCACCTTCTCCACGAAATCCCGCATGAACGGCTTGGCGGCCAGGCTTTCGGGAATCGCCGCATGCAGCTCGCACCGCAAGCCTTTGGCGCCCAGCGGTTTGCCGACCACGTAGCCGCGGTCCAGATAGGGCTTCACGCTCCATTCCGGCAGCGCGGCAATGCCGCGCCCGCTGGCGACAAGCTGGAGGATCGCCACCGTCAACTCGGCGTTGCGCCGCTTCGGCCTGATGCCCTTGGGGGCGAGGAAATGCCGCACCACGTCCAGCATCTCGTCGTCGACGGGATAGCTGATGAGGACTTCCGAGACGAAGTCCTTGGGCTGCAGATACGCTTTTTCCGTATAGCGATGCTTCGGACTCATGATCGCCAGCGTCTCGTAGCTGAACAGATGCTCGGTGGCGATGCCCGCGCGCCGCGGCGGCTTGTCGTGGATCACGGCGAAATCGGCCAGCCCCTGCTCGACCAGCGCGATGGCTTCGGTGTGGAAGCCGCTGATCAGGTCCAGCTCCACCTCGGGCCAGTGTTCGCGGAACTCATCCATCGCCGGCATCAGCCAGTCGAAACAGGTGTGGCACTCCACCGCCACCCGCAACTCGCCGGTACGGCCGGAGACCCATTGCGCGATCTCCCGCTCGGCATCGGCGGTCATGGTCAGCACTTCGCGCGCCAGATTGAGCAAGCGGGTTCCACCCTGCGTGAAGCGCAGGGGCTTGGTGTTGCGCTCGAACAGGGACACGCCGTAGTGCCTTTCGAGCAACTTCAGCTGATGGGAGAGCGCGGACTGCGTCACGAACAGCCGGTCGGCGGCCTTCGCCAGGGTGCCGCCTTCGGCCAGCGCAAGCAGCGTCTGCAGGTGCCGGATTTCGAGGGGAGATTGGGGCATGAGCTAAATTCACGAAAACATCAAAATAAATGAGATTGAATCAGCCTGCTCAGTGTACCAGTATGGGCCCCCGATACGACTGCCCCCTACATCCCATGCCCGTCGCACACATCCTCGGTTTCCCCCGCATCGGCGCCCGCCGCGAACTCAAGACCGCCGTGGAAGCGCACTGGAAGGGCGCGCAGTCGCAGGCCGAACTGCAGGACGTCGCGCGCGAACTGCGCCAGCGCCATTGGGCGCTGCAGAAGCAGGCCGGCCTGGACTACGTCACCGTCGGCGACTTCGCCTACTACGATCATCTGCATAACGTCACCGCCCTGGTCTCGGCCGCGCCGAAGCGTTTCGGCCTGCAAGGCTCCGTGGACCTGGCCGGCTATTTCGCCATGGCGCGCGGCACGCCGCAGCAGCCGGCGCTGGCGATGAAAAAGTGGTTCGATACCAACTACCACTACCTGGTCCCCGAAGTCGGCGCCGACAGCCGGTTCAAGCTCAACCGCGACTGGCTGCTGCCGGAGATCCGCGAAGCGCAGGCCCTCGGCCATGCGGTGAAGGTGGTGCTGCCGGGGCCGCTGACCTGGCTGTGGCTATCCGCCGCGGAACCGGGCTTCGACAAGCTCAAGCTGCTGGGCCTGCTGCTGAACGTCTACTGGGTGCTGCTCGGTGAACTCAAGGCACTCGGCGTGGAGTGGGTGCAGATCGACGAGCCGATCCTCTCGCTCGACCTGCCGGCGGAATGGCTGGACGCCTATCCCGGCGTCTACAGCGAACTGGCCAGTGCCGGCCCGAAGATCCTGCTGGCCACCTACTTCGGCGACGTCGGCCAGCATGCCGGCTGGCTGAAGCAACTGCCGGTTGCCGGCCTGCACCTGGACCTGGTGCGCGCGCCGCATCAGCTTGGTTCTTTCCTCGAAAGCTGGCCTGAAGACAAGGTGCTGTCCCTCGGCCTGATCGACGGCCGCAACCTCTGGCGCGCCGATCTCGCGAAGGCGCTGGCCGATGTGCACCAGGCGCAGGTTGCGCTCGGCGAGCGGCTGTGGATTTCCGCCTCCTGCTCGCTGCTGCACGTGCCGCACGACCTCGCGCTGGAGAGCAAGCTGGATCCGCGCGTGAAGAGCTGGATGGCCTTCGCCAACCAGAAGCTGGACGAGCTGGCCCTGCTCAAGCGGGCGCTGAATGATGGCGAAGCCGCGGTGTGGCAGGAACTGCAGGCCAGCGCCCAGGCGATCGAGGATCGACGCGGCGCCCCCAGCACCCGGCGCGCCGAAGTGCGCGCCCGCGTCGCCGCGCTGCAGGCGGCCGACGCCGATCGCGGTACGCCGTTCGCGCAGCGCATCGTCGAGCAGCAGGCCCTGCTCAAGCTGCCCAGGCTGCCGACCACCACCATCGGCTCCTTCCCGCAAACCGCGGAGATCCGCGCCGCGCGCGCCGCCCACAAGGCCGGCAAGCTCTCCGATGCCGACTACGTCAAGGCCATGCAGGCGGAGATCCGGCTGGCCGTGAACAAGCAGGAAGAACTCGGCATCGACGTGTTGGTGCACGGCGAAGCCGAGCGCAACGATATGGTCGAGTACTTCGGCGAGCAGATGGACGGCTACGCCTTCACCCGGAACGGCTGGGTGCAGAGCTATGGCTCGCGCTGCGTCAAACCGCCGGTCATCTACGGCGACGTCTCGCGCCCCAGGGCCATGACCGTGGAATGGTCGCGCTACGCCCAGAGCCTCACCGCCAAGCCGATGAAGGGCATGCTCAGCGGCCCCATCACCATGCTGTTCTGGAGCTTCGTGCGCGACGACCTGCCACGCAAGGACGTCGCCCTGCAGCTGGCCCTGGCCCTGCGCGACGAGGTCTGCGACCTCGAAGCCGCGGGCATCAAGGTGATCCAGATCGACGAGCCGGCGATCCGCGAAGGCCTGCCGCTGAAGAAGGCCGAATGGCCGGTCTACCTGGACTGGGCCGTGCGGGCCTTCCGCATCACCGCTTCCGGCGTGCGGCCGGACACCCAGATCCACACCCACATGTGCTACTCGGAGTTCAACGACATCCTGCCCTCGATCGCGGCGATGGATGCGGACGTCATCACCATCGAGACCTCGCGCGCGCGCATGAAACTGCTGGACGCCTTCGCCGAGTTCAAATACCCGAACGACATCGGCCCCGGTCTCTACGACATCCACTCGCCCCGCGTGCCCGCGCCCGGCGAGATGAAGACCCTGCTCGACCGCGCGCTGGCGGTGGTGCCCGCCGAGCGCCTGTGGGTGAACCCGGACTGCGGCCTCAAGACCCGCGCCTGGCCGGAAACCGAAGCCGCGCTGCGCGTGATGGTGGCAACGGCGCGCGAAGCCCGCGCGGGGTTGAACTGATGGGCTTCGCCTACGCCCGCGCGCAACGCGACGCCTACCTGTTGCTGCGCATGGAAGCCGCAGCGCTCGGTCAGCGCCCCGGCCGCGACGAGCCCGCGGCCAAGGACCAATCGGAAGACGTGCCGGAGCCCGAACACCGCCACGGCGATGGCTGCGCCTGCCACCTGCGCGGAGAGTAGCCGGAAGCCGCCATCCCCCGCGTGCCTGAAGCTCGGAAAAGCCGACTGATCGGGGCGCGGCTGCAGTTCCCCTGGTCGCCACCCGCTTGAATCCCCGCCGCCGCCGGCTTTATCCGGCGGTGCAAGCCTGGCCGACCTCGCGGCTGCGCCCGCCAATGGTGAAGTCCCAGGGCGTGAATCCGATCATAATAGGCGGATATCACGCCCTGTTTCACCAGCAATGCTCCGACTCACCGAACTGAACCTGCCGATCGACCACGCCGACGACGCGCTCGCGCCGGCCATCGCCCGGCGTCTGAAGCTGCGCGAAGGCGAACTGAAGTCCTTCACCGTGTTCAAGCGCAGCCACGACGCGCGCCAGAAGCGGCTCGGCCTGCAGTTCGTCTACATCGTGGATGTGGATGTGGCGGACGAGGCCGTGACCCTGGCGCGTCTGCGCGGCGACCGCAACGTCAGCCCGACGCCGGACATGGAGTATCGCTTCGTCACCGCCGCGCCGCCGGCCGGGACGCGGCGGCCCCTGGTGGTGGGATTCGGTCCCTGCGGCATCTTCGCCTGCCTGGTGCTGGCGCAGATGGGCTTCCGCCCCATCGTGCTGGAGCGCGGCAAGGCCGTGCGCGAGCGCACCAAGGACACCTGGGACCTGTGGCGGCGCGGCGTGCTCCATCCCGAGTCCAACGTGCAGTTCGGCGAAGGCGGCGCCGGCACCTTCTCCGACGGCAAGCTCTACACCCAGATCAAGGACCCGCGCTATCTCGGGCGCAAGGTGCTGCAGGAATTCGTCAAGGCGGGCGCGCCGCCGGAGATTCTCTATGCCGCCCGGCCGCACATCGGCACCTTCCGCCTGGCCAGCATGGTCGAGAAGATGCGCCGCGAGATCGAACGCCTGGGCGGCGAGATCCGTTTCGATCAGCGCGTCACCGACGTGCTGATCGAGGGCGGCACTCTGCGCGGCGTGGTCCTGGCGAGCGGAGAAACGATCGAGTGCGACCAGGCCATCTTCGCCGTCGGCCACAGCGCCCGCGACACCTTCCGCCTGCTGCACCGCCGCGCGGTCTACATGGAAGCCAAGCCCTTCTCGCTGGGCTTCCGCATCGAGCATCCGCAGTCCCTGATCGACCGCGCGCGGTACGGCCGCTTTGCCGGGAATCCCAAGCTGGGCGCGGCCGACTACAAGCTGGTGCACCATGCCGCCAACGGCCGCTCGGTCTACAGCTTCTGCATGTGCCCGGGCGGCACGGTGGTGGCCGCGACCTCGGAATCCAACCGCGTGGTGACCAACGGCATGAGCCAGTACTCGCGCAACGAGCGCAACGCCAACGCCGGCATCGTCGTCGGCATCACCCCCGAGGTGGACTACCCGGACGGCCCGCTGGCCGGCCTGGCGCTGCAGGAACAACTCGAATCGCAGGCCTTCGCGCTCGGCGGCAGTACCTACGAAGCGCCGGGTCAGCTCGTCGGCGACTTCCTTGCGGGCCGCGCCTCCACCGGGTTGGGCGGCGTCATCCCTTCGTATAAGCCCGGCGTGAAACTCGGCGACCTGGGCGGCGCCTTGCCGCTCTTCGCCATCGAGGCGATCCGCGAAGCACTGCCCGCATTCGGCCGCCAGATCCGCGGCTTCGACATGCCGGAAGCCGTACTGACGGGCATCGAAACCAGGACCTCTTCGCCGGTGCGCATCACGCGCGGCGACGATCTGCAGAGCCTCAACGTGAAGGGCCTGTATCCGGGAGGCGAGGGCGCTGGATACGCCGGCGGCATCCTGTCGGCGGCCGTTGACGGCATCCGCCTCGCGGAAGCGGTGGCACGGGCGCACTCTCCAGCCGGGTAGCATCCGCAACAGCCTCCATCAAGAATGAGGATGCTGTGCATCGTCCTCATTCCGGCCGGCGTCAGGGGACTCAAACTGGTGTCGGGAAACCGAAGCGCTCGCCGCATGCGTGCCAACAAAAACCCTTGGCACGCATGGCACGCATGAGGATTTTGTCGCGATTTGTTCCCCGCATCTCGCTTCAGAGTTTCTCCACCGAAACCGTCAAAGCGGACGTGTAACCCTGTTCCGGCCAGTGGCGGAAATTGAACACCTGGCCCTGCTGCCGCACCTGTTCCACCCTGGCCGGATCGATCTCGGCATAGATCCATCCCGGCTGGTTCAGCTGCCCCTGCACCAACACGCCGTCGTCCGGAAAGCCCCGGTCCGGCGGCCCGTAGACGCCCGCGGCGCCAACGTTCACATCCACCGCCGGCGACCACGCCGCTTCACCCACCAACGGCGACAGCAGCACATGGCACTGGTTTTCCAGCGCCCGCGCCTGCGCCGCCACGCGCACACGGTGATAGCCCGCGGCGGTGTCGGTGCAGGAAGGCACCAGCAGCAGTTCGGCGCCGGCCTCCGCCTGGGCACGCGCGGGCAGGGGGAACTCGGCATCGTAGCAGATCTGCACGCCGATGCGTCCCAGCGCGGTATCGAATACCTTGAGCTCCTCGGCGGCGCTGATGCCCCATTGCTCCCGCTCGAAGCGCGTCATCACGCGCTTGTCCTGGAAACCGGCGTCGCCGCTGGGCGCGCAGAGCCAGGCGCGGTTGTGGAAATGCCTGTCGTCGACCTGCCAGGGAAAGCTGCCCGCCAGCAGGTACACGCCATGCCGCCGCGCCAGGTGGCGATGCAGGTCCAGGTAATCGTCCCGCAACTCCTGTAGCGCGGGCAGCTGCGCGCCGAGGTTGCTCTGCATCGCCGGCGCGAACAGCGCCGGCAGCACCATCGAGGCGTATTCCGGAAACACCAGCAGCCGCGCACCCTCCGCCACGGCTTCGCCCACCCAGCGCGTCAGGGTGGCTTCCACCTCGGCCCAGGAGGCGGGCTGGCCCACCGGGTATTGCGCGACGGCGGCGCGGAAGGCGCTCACGCGGCGGCTCCCAGGTCACGCATCCAGAAGGTCATGGGCTTGGTGGTGGAAACCACCTCGCCGATGTCCGGCCAGGAAAAACTGGCGACGATGCCGGGCTCCTTGTGGTAGCCGCGATGCGTCCAGAAGCTGTCGTTGCCGATATAGCCGGCCGGTTTGCGCGGATCGTCGGCGGAGCGGTTGACCGAGCAGAAAGCGCAGATCGAAAGGCCATGCTCTCGTGCATGCTGCTCACGCAAGTCGAAGAACTTCACGCCCAACCCGCGGCCGCGGTGCGACTTGAGCAGCACCGACTCGCCGAAGTAATCGATGGTCTCGATCGCCTGACCGCCGTCGCGGAACGGCTGCTGCGCCTCGGCGCCGGCATCCGCCAGCGGCAACACCGTGGAAGCGCCGATGCAGGCGTCCCCGTCCCATACCAGGATGGCCAGGCTGCGCGGGCTGCGCAGGTAGACGTCGAGGTAGCGGGCCTCGTACTCGCGCGTGCCTTCGTAAAGGTAGGGCCAGTCGCGGAATACCGTGATGCGCAGATCGGCCACGGCATCGACATGCCGGGCGATTTCCTCGCCGCGCAGCAATTCGGTGCGCAGCTCGCCCATCAGGCGCCGACCTGCTTCAGCCAGTCCTGCAGGTTGTAGTAGTTGGTGACCCGCGCCACCTTGCCGTCGCGGATGTCGAAGAAGGCGCCGCCCGGCAGCTTGTACTTCTGGCCGTGCGCCTCGGGCAGGCCCTCGTCGGTCTTCAGGTAGGTGCCGAGCACGGTGAACTCCACCGCGGCACGCGTGCCGTCGGCGCTGGGCATGATCACGATGTCCGCGATCTGCTCGCTGTAGGAGGTGTTCATGCGCTCCATGAACTTGGCGAACGCGGCGCGGCCGACTTCGCGCGCCCCCTGGTTGATGTCATGCGCCACGTCCTCGGTCAGCATGCCGAGGAAGGTGTCCCAGTCGCCGGCATTGAAGGCGGCGTAATAGCGTTCGAGCAACTGGCGGGTGGCCTGCGACATGTCGATCTCTCCAAAAAACCTGCACTGAAAATTGCCGACCGGCATAAAACCGAGGCCGGTCTTCCGCATATTTTAGGTGCGTTGCCATCAATATGGTTGTTTCCTCCGCTTTAAAGTCCCATGGCGCGCATTTGACACAGTTGAATCGGGGCGCGATTCGTTACATACAGTCTCCTGGCCGCTATTGAAGACAAGCCCATAAGGCGGCAGGAGGAGACCGGATGCGAAGCCACTTCTGCAACGCCTTGCTGGCCATGAGCCTGCTTGCCACCGTAGGCGTCCATGCTGTTGGAGCCGACGATGCGGCCCCGGCACAGGACAAGCCTGCTTCGCCGCCAAAGTGCCTGGAAGCCCTGGTGAGTCCGGTCAGCGGTCACGCGGAATGCGTGCGCCCGTTCGGCGCCCCGGTGGAACAGGTGCGGCGCTCGGATCTGTCTTGCCAGCTGCATTCTTCCAGTTCCGGCGCAAGCGGGCAGGGCTGCGCCGATGAACCCACCGGCAAGGAAGAACCGAAGAAGTGAAGGCTGCCGCCAAAGCAGCGCTACAGCAGCTTGCCGAACGCCGTGTTCAGGTAGGCCTGCGTTTCCTCGATCAGGAAGCGCCGGAACGCCACCGCCGCCGGCGACAGCTGGCGCTTGCGCGCGTGCACCACGTTCCAGACGCGCTGCACCGGCAGCCCGTCGACGTCCAGCAGGGCGATCTCGCCACTGCGCAGTTCCAGCGACAGGGTATGCAGCGACAGCAGGCTGATGCCCAGCCCCGCCATCACCGCCTGCTTGATCGTTTCGTTGCTGCCCATGGTGGCGACCTTGGCCGGCGTGAACAGATGCCCGCGCAGGAATTCCTCCATCATCAGCCGCGTGCCGGAGCCGGCTTCGCGCAGCAGGAAGGTGTCCTGCCGCAGTTCCTGGATGTCGAAACGGCCGGCCTTGGCCAGGCGATGGTTCACCGGCGCCACCATCACATTGGGATTCTCCGCCAGCGGCTCCGAGATCGTGTCCAGTTCGCGCGGAGGCCGGCCCATCAGCGCAAGATCGGTCTGGTTCTCGCGCAGCAGCTGCACCAGCGTCTCGCGGTTGCCGACGACGAAACGCACCTCCACGCCGGGATGATGCTGGCTGAACATCGCCAGCAGTTTCGGTGCGAAATACTTTGCGGTACTGACCAGCCCCACCGTGATCGAACCGCCGGCCAGGCCTTGCAGGGCCTGGAGAGACTGCTCCGCGTCCTGCAGTTCACCGAGGACGCGCGAGGCGTGTTGAAGCAGGATGGCCCCGGCCTCGGTCAGGGTCTTGCGCTTGCCGACCTTGTCGAAGAGGGCGATGCCGACTGCCTGTTCGAGCTGGCGGATCTGCATCGACACCGCGGGTTGGGTCAGGTGCATGGTCTCGCCCACACGCGCGAAGTTCAGCTCGCGCGCGGCGTGCACGAAGACCTCCAGTTGCCGGATGGTGACCCTGCGCGAAAGATTCATGGCCATGGCCGAACCATAAGGGATCGCTTAGCAAATGGAAAGAAACATTTAGTTTTGCTTTGGATGTGCGGCGCCTACGATGCCTGCGAGTCCTAATCACGAGGAACCGCACCATGCTCGCACCGGCCACCGCAGCTGCTGGACCCATCACCGACGCCAAGAAGCGCTATGCCGCTGGCGTGTTGAAGTACAAGCAGATGGGCTACTGGCAGCCCGACTACACGCCACTGGATACCGACGTGATCGCGCTGTTCCGCATCACGCCGCAAGCCGGCGTGGACGCCGACGAGGCGGCCGCCGCGGTGGCGGGCGAATCCTCCACCGCCACCTGGACGGTGGTGTGGACCGACCGCCTGACCGCCTGCGACCTGTACCGCGCCAAGGCCTACCGCGTTGACCCGGTGCCGAACACCGGTCCGGGCACCAGGACCGAACAGCAGTACTTCGCCTACATCGCCTATGACCTCGACCTGTTCGAGCCGGGCTCCATCGCCAACCTCACCGCCTCGATCATCGGCAACGTGTTCGGCTTCAAGGCGATCAAGGCACTGCGCCTGGAAGACATGCGCATCCCGGTGGCCTACCTCAAGACCTTCCAGGGTCCGGCCACCGGCATCGTGGTGGAACGCGAGCGGCTGGACAAGTTCGGCCGGCCGCTGCTCGGCGCCACCACCAAGCCCAAGCTGGGCCTGTCCGGCCGCAACTACGGCCGCGTGGTGTACGAAGCCCTCAAGGGCGGACTGGATTTCGTGAAGGACGACGAGAACATCAATTCGCAGCCCTTCATGCACTGGCGCGACCGCTTCCTCTATTGCATGGAAGCGGTGAACAAGGCTTCCGCCGCGACGGGTGAGGTCAAGGGCCATTACCTCAACATCACCGCAGGCACCATGGAGGACATGTACGAACGCGCCGAACTGGCCAAGGAGCTGGGTTCGACCATCGTCATGATCGACCTGGTGATCGGCTACACGGCGATCCAGAGCATGGCCAAGTGGGCGCGCAAGAACGACATGATCCTGCATTTGCACCGCGCGGGTAACTCGACCTACTCACGCCAGAAGAATCACGGCATGAACTTCCGCGTCATCTGCAAGTGGATGCGCATGGCCGGCGTCGACCATATCCATGCCGGCACCGTGGTGGGCAAGCTGGAAGGCGACCCGCTGATGATCAAGGGCTTCTACGACACCCTGCGCGAAACCAAGTCGTCGGCGTCGCTGGAGCACGGCCTGTTCTTCGAACAGGACTGGGCTTCGCTCAACAAGGTCATGCCGGTGGCGTCGGGCGGCATCCACGCCGGCCAGATGCACCAATTGATCCATTACCTCGGCGAGGACGTGATCCTGCAGTTCGGCGGCGGCACCATCGGCCATCCCATGGGCATTCAGGCCGGCGCGGTGGCCAATCGCGTAGCGCTGGAGGCGATGATCATGGCCCGCAATGAAGGCCGCGATTACCTGCGGGAAGGCCCGCAGATCCTGGAAGAAGCGGCCAAGTGGTGCACGCCGCTGAAGTCCGCGCTCGAAGTGTGGAAGGACATCACCTTCGACTACGAGTCGACCGATACCGCCGATTTCGTGCCCAGCGCCACCGCCAGCGCCTGAGACCTACCGGAGAAACCATCATGATGAGCAACCACGGCAAGCGCCTCACGCAAGGGCAGTTTTCCTTCCTGCCCGACCTGAGCGACGCGCAGATCACCACGCAGATCAAGTACGCCCTGAAGAACGGCTGGGCGGTGAACGTCGAGTACACCGACGATCCGCATCCGCGCAACACCTACTGGGAGATGTACGGCATGCCGATGTTCGACCTGAAGGATCCCGCCGGGATCCTGATGGAGATCAACGCCTGCCGCAAGACCTTCCCGGGCCATTACATCCGCGTCACCGCCTTCGACGCCACCCGCGGCTGGGAAACCCCGCGCATGTCGTTCATCGTCAACCGGCCGGAACACGAACCGGGCTTCGGCCTGGTGCGGCAGGAAGTGGGCGGGCGCAACATCCGCTACACCGTGCGCAGCTACGCCGCCGATCGCCCCGAAGGCGAGCGGTACTGAGCTGCGCGCCGGACTGAAGGGACTTGGCCATGGAAGAGTCCGCCCGCATCGACCTGCGCAGCATCCTGCGCGAGGCCAATGTGCAGGACGTGTTCGACCAGCTCGATCGCGACCTGGTCGGCCTCGCCCCGGTGAAGCGGCGCATCCGCGAGATCGCCGCCTTCCTGGTGGTGTCGCGGGCGCGCAGCCAGATCGGTCTCGAAGCCGAGCCGCCGAGCCTGCACATGTGCTTCACCGGCAATCCCGGCACCGGCAAGACCACGGTGGCGCTGCGCATGGCCGATATCCTGCACCGGCTCGGCTATGTGCGCACCGGTCACCTGGTCAGCGTGACCCGCGACGACCTGGTTGGCCAGTACATCGGCCATACCGCGCCGAAGACCAAGGAGATCCTGAAGAAGGCCATGGGCGGCGTGCTGTTCATCGACGAGGCCTATTACCTGCACCGTCCGGAGAACGAGCGAGACTACGGCCAGGAAGCGATCGAGATCCTGCTGCAGGTGATGGAGAACCACCGCGACGATCTGGTGGTGATCCTGGCCGGCTACAAGGATCGCATGGACACCTTCTTCGGCAGCAATCCGGGGCTGTCCTCGCGCATCGCGCATCACATCGACTTCCCGGACTACTCGCCGGAGGAGTTGATGGCCATCGCGCAGAAGATGCTGGAGCCGATGAACTACTGCCTCGACGAAGGGGCGGAGAGGGCGCTGCGCGAATACATCGAGCGGCGCATCCACCAGCCGAATTTCTCCAACGCCCGCTCGGTCAGGAATGCGCTGGACCGCGCCCGCCTGCGCCAGGCCAACCGCTTGTTCGAGGCGGCGCTGGGCAACGGCGGCGATACGGCGGTGGAGACCCTGCGCACCCTGACCGAGGGCGATATCCGCGCCAGCCGCGTGTTTCTCGACAACCCGCCGCAGAAGGCCCCGGTCGAAGCCCGGACGCCCGCCTCGACACGCTGAAGCAAGGGGCGGACAGCGCCGACCAACAACCGATCAACCGTAGTCAAGAAGTTTCACCGCAGCACAGCGAGGACGCTCACATGAATATGCGCTACGGACGGACCACACTTTCCAAGTTTCTCATCGAGCAGACCCGCGGCGACGCCGCGCTGAGCGACCTTGCAGCCCTGCTGATCGACGTCGCCGCGGCGGTCAAGAGCATTTCGGCCATGGTGTCCAAGGGCGCCCTCGGCGGCTACCTGGGCTCCCTTGAGGTGCAGAACGTGCAGGGCGAGACGCAGAAGAAGCTCGACGTGCTGACCAACGAGGCCATGTTGGCCAACTGCGAATGGGGCGGGCTGGTCGCCGGCATGGTGTCGGAAGAACTGGAAGAGCCCTATGCCATTCCGGGTGAATACCCGCGCGGCAACTACCTGCTGGCTTTCGACCCCCTCGACGGCTCGTCCAATATCGACGTTAATGTGTCGGTCGGCACCATCTTCTCGGTGTTGCGGCACACCGCGAATGCCGCGCCGGATGCCACTTCCTTTCTGCGGCCGGGGCGCGAACAGCTGGCTGCCGGCTATGCCCTGTACGGACCTTCGACCATGCTGGTGCTGACGGTCGGGCGTGGCACCCACGGCTTCACCCTGGACCGTGAGATCGGCAACTTCATACTGACCCATCCGGACCTGACCATTCCGGCGGACACCAGCGAGTTCGCCATCAACGTTTCCAACGAGCGCTTCTGGGAGCCGCCGATCCAGCGCTATGTGGGGGAGTGCAAGGCTGGCCGCAGCGGCGTGCGCGAGCGTGATTTCAACATGCGCTGGATCGCCTCGATGGTGGCGGAAGTGCATCGCATCCTGATGCGCGGCGGCGTCTTCATGTATCCCAGCTTCACCAAGGACCCGGTGCGCTCCGGCCGCCTGCGCCTGCTTTACGAGGCCAACCCGATGGCGATGCTGATCGAACAGGCGGGTGGAGCGGCCAGCACCGGCCGCGGCCGCATGCTTGATGTCGCACCCACCAACATCCACCAGCGTGTGCCTGTGGTGCTCGGTTCGAGCAACGAGGTGGCGCGCATCGAGCGCTACCACCAGGAGTTCGACTGCGGCGCGGACCAGCCCTATGTCTCGCCGCTGTTCAACGAGCGATCGCTGTACCGGCAAGAAGCGACTTAGCCCATCACCAAGGGACGATCCAACCATGTCCAAGAAACACCCGATCATCGCGGTCACCGGCTCCTCCGGCGCCGGTACCACCACGGTCATGGAGAGCTTCAAGCATATCTTCCGCCGCGAAAAAATCGACAAGGTGCAGGTCGTCGAGGGCGACGCCTTCCACCGTTTCGACCGCAAGGGCATGCGCCAGGCGTTGAAGGACACCGAGAAGTCCGACAACCCGAACTTCAGCCACTTCGGCCCCGAGGCGAACCTGCTGGCGGAGCTGGAGGCGATGTTCCGCAGCTATGGCGAGAACGGCAGCGGCCGCGTGCGCAAGTACCTGCACGACGCCGAGGAAGCGGCGCCCTTCAAGCAGGATCCGGGCACCTTCACGCCGTGGGAGGAAATCCCGCCCGATACCGACCTGCTGTTCTACGAGGGCCTGCACGGCGGCGCGGTGAGCGAGGACATCGATATCGCCCGTTACCCGGACCTGCTGATCGGCGTGGTGCCGATCATCAATCTGGAATGGATCCAGAAGCTGCATCGTGACCAGAACCTGCGCGGCTATTCGCAGGAGGCGGTGGTGGAGACCATTCTTCGGCGCATGCCGGACTACGTGAAGCATATCTGCCCGCAGTTCTCGCGCACCCACGTCAACTTCCAGCGCGTGCCGACGGTGGATACTTCCAATCCCTTCATTGCCAAGGATATCCCGACGCCTGACGAGAGCATGGTGGTGATCCGCTTCGCCAATCCCAAGGGCATCGACTTTCCCTACCTGCTGTCGATGCTGCACGACTCGATGATGACGCGGCCGAATTCGATCCTGGTTCCGGGCGGCAAGATGGGCCTGGCGATGCAGCTGATCTTCACGCCGATGATCCTGCGCCTGATGGACCAGAAGCGGCGTGTCTGAGGAGGCGATCATGTTCGCACGCACCAATCCGCAACCGGCTCCCGCAGCGCGTGAGCTGCCGCAGCGCATGGCTGATGCTCTGCGCATGCTGGCGGTCGACGCGGTGGAGAAAGCGAAATCCGGCCATCCGGGCGCGCCGATGGGCATGGCGGAAATTGCCGAGGTGCTGTGGAACGGGCACCTCAAACATGACCCGACCGACCCGCACTGGTGCGACCGCGATCGTTTCGTACTGTCCAACGGCCATGCCTCGATGCTGCTCTACGGCCTGTTGCACCTGAGCGGCTATGACCTGTCGATCGAGGACTTGAAGCATTTTCGCCAGCTGCATTCGAAGACGCCGGGGCATCCGGAACACGGCCTCACGCCTGGAGTGGAAACCACCACCGGGCCGCTGGGGCAAGGTTTGAGTAATGCAGTGGGCATGGCATTGGCGGAAAAGCTTCTTGCGGCCGAGTTCAACCGGCCCGGTCACGAGATCGTCGATCATCACACCTACGTGTTCATGGGTGATGGCTGCCTGATGGAAGGGATCAGCCACGAGGTCTGCTCCCTGGCCGGCACGTTGCGCCTGTCCAAGCTGATCGCCTTCTACGACGACAACGGCATTTCCATCGACGGCCCGGTGGCAGGCTGGTTCGGCGACGACACGCCGGCCCGCTTCCGCGCCTACGGCTGGAACGTGATCTGCGGCGTCGATGGTCACGACGCCGGCGCGGTGGACCGAGCCCTGATCCGCGCCCGCCGCCAGTCCCGCGAGGCGGATGGGCGCCCGACGCTGATCTGTTGCAAGACCATGATCGGCAGGGGCGCGCCGAACAAGCAGGGCGGTGAAGGCGTGCACGGCGCGGCCCTGGGTGCTGAGGAAGTGGCGGCGACGCGCGCCGCGCTGGACTGGCCGCATGCGCCGTTCGAGATTCCAGGGGATGTGCGCGAGGCCTGGGATGCCCGTTCGCGCGGCAGCCGCGCGCAGGCGCAGTGGTGCGATGCCTTCGCCGCCTACGACGCGGCGCACCCGCAACTGGCGAAGGAATTCGCGCGCCGGCTGGGCGGCGAGTTCCCGCCGGATTTCGAGCAGAGGGCCAAGGCCCTGCTCGACAACGCCCTCGCCAATCGCAAGGAAGTGGCGACGCGCAAGGCCTCGCAGCAGGCGCTGGAGCAGATCGGCCCAGGCATGCCTGAGCTGCTGGGTGGCTCGGCCGACCTCACCGGCTCCAACCTGACCGATTTCCAGGGCTGCGTGTCGGTGGACAGCGAAGGCAGGGGCAACTACCTGCACTACGGCGTGCGCGAATTCGGCATGGCCGCCATCATGAACGGCGTCGCCTTGCACGGTGGTTTCATTCCCTACGGCGGCACCTTCCTCACCTTCAGCGACTACAGCCGCAACGCCGTGCGCATGGCGGCGCTGATGAACCTGCGCGTGATCCACGTCTTCACCCATGACTCGATCGGCCTGGGCGAGGATGGACCGACACACCAGCCGATCGAGCATGCCGCGTCCCTGCGGCTGATTCCGAACCTGGACGTGTGGCGGCCGGCCGACGCCCTGGAGACCAGCGTCGCCTGGCTCGAAGCCCTGCAACGCGAGAACGGCCCCGCGGCCCTGCTGCTGTCGCGGCAGAACCTGCCGGTGCTGCAGTACGATGCTTCCAGCACGGGCTTCGTGCGCCGCGGTGGTTACGTGCTGAGCGACGTGAGTGTGCCGCAACTGGTGATCATCGCCACCGGTTCGGAAGTAGGCCTGGCCCTGGCGGCGCAGAAGCTGCTGGCCAGGGAGGACATCGCGGCGCGGGTGGTGTCGATGCCCTGCACCAGCCTGTTCGACCGGCAGCCGCCATCCTATCGCGACGCGGTGCTGCTGCCGAACCTGCCGGCGCTGGCGGTGGAAGCCGGCCATCCCGATGGCTGGCGCAAGTACGTCGGCCGCAGCGGTGCCGTGATCGGCATCGACCGCTTCGGCGAATCGGCGCCGGCGCCCGAGCTGTATCGCCACTTCGGCCTGACGCCCGAGCATGTCGCAGCCGCGGGGCGGCAGCTGATCCCGAAACAGCGCCGCGAGGAACGCGAGGCGGAACCGCACATCGTGCTCTCCGGCAATTGACACACACTGCAAGGCACAGGAATCCATGTTCGACCTGATCATGTTCGACCTCGATGGCACGCTGGTCGATACCGCCGGCGAGATCGGCGACACCGTCAACGATGTGCTGCGGGCCCTGCGCCTGCCGCAGGCCTCGGACGAACTGGTCCGCACCTGGGTCGGGCAGGGCAGCCGTGAATTGCTGATCCGTGCCTGCGCGCACGCGGCGGGCCTGTCGCAGGCTGACGTGCGGGCCAGCAACACGATGGAGTCGGTGATCGAGATGTACGGCCGTTTCCATGAAAAGCGCTGCGGCACCCGCAGCCATGTGTATCCGCATGTCGTCGATACCCTCACCGAGCTGTCCGCGCGCGGCGTCGCCACGGCCCTGGTCACCAACCGCGAGGCGCGCTTCGCCGAGGCGGTGTTGCGCGCCCACGGCCTGCACCATTTCTTCAACCCGATCATCTGCGGCGACAGCCTGCCGGTGAAGAAGCCGGACGCGGCCACGGTCGAGCACTGCCTCAGGCTGCACGGCGTACCCAAGGAGCGGGCCCTGCTGATCGGGGACTCCGGCGTCGACGTCGCCACCGGCCGCAATGCGGGCGTGGCCTGCTGGGCGGTGCCCTACGGTTACAACAGCGGCCTGCCGATCGAGGACGCCAACCCCGAACGCGTCATCGTCGACATTTCCGCCGTGCTGGCCGCGACACGTCCGGCCGATGCGGTCACCCGCTCCTATAACTCCGCTGCATCCGCCTAGCTTCGAGGAGAACCCTACATGGCAATGATTTCCCTGCGCCAGCTGCTGGACCATGCGGCCGAGCACGACTACGGCCTGCCGGCTTTCAACATCAACAACCTCGAGCAGATCCAGGCCATCATGCAGGCGGCGGAAGCCTGCGACAGCCCGGTGATCCTGCAGGCTTCGGCGGGCGCCCGGAAATATGCCGGCGAAGCATTCCTGCGCCACATGGTGGAAGCGGCGGTGGAGAGCTATCCGGACATTCCCGTGTGCATGCACCAGGATCACGGCGCCTCGCCGGCGGTATGCCAGGCCTCCATCCGCAGCGGCTTCTCCAGCGTGATGATGGACGGCTCGCTGCGCGAGGACATGAAGACGCCGGCATCCTACGAGTACAACGTCGAGGTGACGCGCAAGGTGAGTGAGCTGGCGCATGCAGTGGGAGTCTCGGTAGAGGGCGAGCTGGGTTGCCTCGGTTCGCTGGAAAGCGGCGAGGCTGGAGAAGAGGACGGCTCCGGCGCCGCAGGCAAGCTCGACCACAGCCAGCTGCTGACCGATCCGGACCAGGCCGCCGACTTCGTCAAGGCCACCGGCGTCGATGCCCTGGCCATCGCCATCGGCACCAGCCACGGCGCCTACAAGTTCACCCGGCCGCCGACCGGCGACATCCTGGCCATCGACCGGGTCAAGGCGATCCACGCGCGCATTCCCAATACGCACCTGGTGATGCATGGCTCGTCCAGCGTGCCGCAGGAATGGCTGGAAGTGATCCGCCAGTTCGGCGGCAAGATCAAGGAAACCTATGGCGTGCCGGTGGAAGAGATCCGCGAGGGCATCCGCCACGGCGTGCGCAAGGTCAACATCGACACGGACATCCGCCTGGCCATGACCGGGGCGATGCGCAAGAGCATGGGCGAGAAGCCCGCCGAGTTCGACCCGCGCGCCTTTCTCAAGGCGGCGACCGCGGCGGCACGCGATATCTGCAAGCTGCGCTTCGAGGCCTTCGGCAGCGCCGGCCAGGCCAGCCGCATCCGGCCGGTGCAGCTGGATCGCATGGCCGGCCGCTACGCCAAGGGTGAGTTGCGCGCGGTGGTGCACTGAGCATGCAGGACCTGCCCGCCAGGGGCGCGCTGATCGCGCCGAGCATCCTGTCGGCCGACTTCGCCCGGCTGGGCGAGGAAGTGCGGGCGGTATTGGCTGCCGGCGCCGACTGGATCCATTTCGACGTGATGGACAACCACTACGTGCCGAACCTGACCATCGGGCCGATGGTGTGCGAGGCGATCGGGCCGCATGTGGGCGCGGCGCTGATCGACGTGCACCTGATGGTGGAGCCGGTCGACGCACTGATTCCGCAGTTCGCCAAGGCCGGCGCCGGGCTGATTTCCTTCCATCCCGAGGCTACGCGTCATGTCGATCGGACTTTGCAGCTGATCCGCGACCAGGGTTGCCGAGCCGGGCTGGTGTTCAACCCGGCCACACCGCTGGACTGGCTGGACCATGTGCTGGACAAGCTCGACCTGGTGCTGCTGATGTCGGTCAACCCGGGCTTCGGCGGCCAGTCGTTCATCGAGTCCACGCTGGACAAACTCAAGCTGGCGCGTGCGCGGATCGAGCGCCATGCGGCGGAGAGCGGGCGGCACATCCGGCTGGAGGTGGACGGCGGGGTCAAGGCGGACAACATCGCCCGCATCGCCGCCGCCGGCGCCGATACCTTCGTCGCCGGATCGGCCATCTTCGGCTCCGGCGACTATGCGGCGACCATCACGCGGATGCGCGCCAACATCGCCGCCGCGACGGCCGGATGAGGCGACGATGAGCGAGCTGCGCGCCCTGCTGTTCGACGTCGACGGCACCCTGGCCGAGACCGAGCGCGACGGTCATCGCGCCGCATTCAACCAGGCCTTCAGCGAGCACCGCCTGCCCTGGCACTGGAGCGAGCGCCTGTACGGCGCGCTGCTCACCGTCACCGGCGGCAAGGAGCGCATCACCCACTACGCCGCGGAATACGATCCGGACTGGCTGGCGAAGCCAGGGGCCGAGGCGGCTATAGCTGCCATCCACGCCAGCAAGAACCGCCACTATCAGGATCTGTTGCGCAACAGCGGCATCGCCCTGCGCCGCGGCCTGCGTCCGCTGCTGGCCGAGGCGCGCATGGCGGGCCTGCAACTGGGTATCGTCACCACCACCAGCCGCGGCAACCTCGACAGCCTGCTGGCGGCGACGCTGGATACGGATACGCGGGACGCATTCGGCGTCCGCGTGGCCGGCGAGGATGTGCGCCGCAAGAAGCCGGACCCTGAGTGTTACACGCGGGCGCTGGCCACCCTGAACCTGCGCCCGGATCAAGTCCTGGCGGTGGAGGATTCGCGCAACGGCCTGCTGGCGGCGCGCGGCGCCGGGTTACAGGTGCTGATCGTACGCAGCTTCTATTTCGCCGAGGAGGATTTCGGCGAAGCCTTCGCCGTGGCTGACGATTTCCGCGATCTGCGCCTGACGGAATTGCGCCGGCGGTTCGGGCTGAATTGTGGCGCGCCTGTGTCAGATACGACACACTTTTCGGTGGTACCCGACACAGTCCTTGTTCAATGATGCTGCCGTGGCTACTGTAGGCCGCAACCACCCCACGGAAGAGCAGAACATGATCAAGGTCAGCGTGATGTATCCCAACGGCAAGGGCAGCACCTTCGATATCGCCTACTACTGCGACAAGCACATGCCGATGGTGAAGCAGAAGCTGGGCGCGGCGCTGAAGAACATGGCAGTGGAGCAGGGACTGGCCGGCGGCGAGCCGGGCACCCCACCGACCTATCTGGCCTTCGGCCATCTGTATTTCGATTCGGTCGATGCTTTCCAGGCCGCCTTCGGCCCACATGCCTCGTCCATCCTCAGCGACATCCCCAATTACACCAACACCCACCCGGTGCTGCAGATCAGCGAAGTGAAGTTGTAATGACCGCGGCCGAATGATTCGGCCGGCCAGTTGAATCCACCAGCGTGAAGGGACAGCAATGAGTCTGGAAAAGCGCAGCGAACAGGCCTGCTTCGGCGGCACCATGGGCTTTTATACGCACCGCTCGGAGGCGACCTCCAGCGACATGCGCTTCGCCGTTTACCTGCCGCCCCAGGCGAAGCAGGGCAAGGTGCCGGCGCTGTATTACCTGGCCGGCCTGACCTGTACCGAAGAGACCTTCGTCATCAAGGCGGGTGCGCAGCGCCTCGCCGCCGAGTACGGCCTGGCCCTGGTGGCCTGCGATACCAGCCCGCGCGGACTCAACCTGCCGGGTGATTCCGATGCCTGGGACTTCGGTGTCGCCGCCGGGTTCTACCTGGACGCCACCGCGGCGCCGTGGTCGACGAACTACCGCATGGGCAGCTACATCAACGACGAGCTGCCGACCCTGGTCGAAAAGAATTTTCCGGTGAGCACGGAATGCCGCGGCATCTTCGGTCATTCGATGGGCGGTCACGGCGCTTTGGTATCGGCGCTGCGCAATCCGGCACGCTGGCATTCGGTGTCGGCCTTCGCGCCGATCTCCAACCCGGTGGCGGTGCCATGGGGGAAGAAGGCCTTCGGCAACTATCTCGGACCGGACCAGAAGAGCTGGGAAGCCTGGGATGCCTCGCTGCTGATGCGCCGCAAGGCCTATCCGGGCTCGATCCTGGTGGACCAGGGACTGAGCGACCAGTTCCTGGCCGAGCAGCTGCAGCCGCAGGCGCTGGAAGCGGCGGCATCCGCATCCGGCCAGGCGCTGACCCTGCGTCGCCATGAAGGCTACGACCATTCCTACTGGTTCATCCAGACCTTCATGGCCGATCACCTGGCGCATCACGCCAAAAACCTGCTGTAAGGGCATTCAGGCAATTCCCGTGAATCGGCCGATGCCTCCGTTGCCGGGGCATTGCGCCGCGTCGGTGGCAAACCCAATCCTGATTCCTGCTTCATTCGCGCGCGTTCGCGGTGGCGGCCTGCGCCTGTCCGCTGCTGCCTGCGGGATCCGAAAATCTGCCGGCGCGAAGCGATCTGCCAGGGCCGGCGCGGATGCTTCCACCCGCAGCGAACAGGGCAGTCGGGAGGTTGGGTCATATCCGGCACACCGTTGTGGCGTAGCCGACCCGACGTTTTGCGGGTGGGTGGTTCTATGTATGCGGGTGTTGTATCAAGTTATTGATAATAAACATGATTTTGTTTGGCTTGCAGATGGCACGGCGGCTGCTTAGTTATAGGTCGAGCCGAATGCTTGCGCATGCGGACGGCGTCAGAAACCCGTAATCCCCGCCGGCTTTCCGGCAGTGGCGGCGGGACATAAAGACATGATGTGAAGGAGGAGAACTGCGTATGGAATCCGTATTGAAGAGCAGGCTGGGGATGTTCTGTGCCGCCTTGGCACTCGTTGCGGTTTCGGGAGCATCAGCAGTCGCCGATGAAGTCGCTGACCGAGCCAAGGACCCGAATCTGTGGGCGGCACCGGGTGGCGACACCCAACTGACCCGACACAGCCGTTTGAAGGACATCAACACCACCAACGTTGGCAAGTTGCAGATGATCTGGTCCCAGTCCAGCGGCACGCTGCGTGGCCATGAAGGCCAGCCGCTGGTGGTCACGGTGGACGGCACGCCGATGATGTTCATGGAAAGCGGCTGGCCCAACATCGTGCAGGGGCTCGACCTGAGCGATCCCGATCACCCGAAGACGATCTGGAACTACAAGAAGACCACCGACCGCGACGACTCCGCCGTGCCGCGTGCCTGCTGCGACACCGTCAACCGCGGCATGTCGTTCGCCGACGGCAAAGTGGTGTTCGGTACTCTCGACGGCTTTGTCATCGCGCTCGATGCCAAGACCGGCAAGGAAGACTGGGTGGTGAAGCACGCCTTCCCGGCCAAGGGTGAAACCATCACCCCGGCGCCGATCATCGCCAACGGCAAGGTCATCATCGGCTTCGGCGGCGACGAGTTCGCAGCCCGCGGCCGCATGACGGCGTACAACCTCGCCGACGGCAAGAAGATCTGGGAGTGCTACAGCACCGGTTCCGACAAGGACGTGTGCCTGACGCCGGACACCAACAAGGCGCATCCGGAATACGGCACCGCCGGCAAGGATATCGGCATCAGCAGCTATCCCGGCGACGAGTGGCAGCGCGGCGGCGGTGCGGCCTGGGGCTGGTACAGCTTCGATCCCGAACTGAATCTGCTCTATTACTCGACCGGTAACCCTGGCCTGTGGAGCCCGTCCTATCGCTGCAAGGCCAAGACGCACGAAGAGTGCAACGACGGCACGCAGGACAACAAGTGGTCGATGACCATCTTCGCCCGCAAGATCGATACCGGCGAAGCCGTCTGGGCCTACCAGATGACGCCATTCGACCAGTGGGACTACGACGGCATCAACGAGAACATGCTGGAAGACCTGACGGTCGACGGCAAGAAGCGCAAGGTCCTGATCCACTTCGACCGCAACGGCTTCTCCTACGTGCTGGATCGTACCGACGGTACGCTGCTGCGCGCCAACAAGTACGTCACCGCGAACTGGGCCGAGAAGATCGACCTGAAGACCGGCCGTCCGGTCAAGGTGAAGGAGCATTCTCCATTCGGTCCGAACGGCAACGTGCAGGCTTGCCCGTCGGCGATGGGCGGCAAGGATCAACAGCCTTGCGCCATCGACCCGAGCGAGCCCGGCATGGCTTATTGCCCGACAAACAACTGGTGCATGGAAGATGAGCCGCAGGAACGTGCGCATACGCAGCAGGGCACGGTCTATGTGTTCGCCAATGTCTACATGTATCCGGAGAAGCCCGGCACCACCGGCAAGTTCAAGAAGTTCAACGTGCTGACCGGCGAAACCGTGTGGGAAATCCCGGATGCTTACCCGAACTGGGGTGGAGCGCTGGTTACCGACGGCGGCCTGGCCTTCTACGGCGATCTGCTTGGTGATTTCCGCGCTGTCGATCGCAAGACCGGCAAGATCCTGTGGCAGCGGCGCCTGGGTTCCGGAATCATCGGCAACCCGATCACCTACAAGATCAAGGGTCACCAGTATGTGTCCGTGTGGAGCGGCATCGGCGGCTGGATCGGCCTGCCGGTCACCGCTGGCCTGGATCTGAGCGACAAGTTCGGCGCCATCGGCGCCACCGCGATGACCAAGGCGGCCAACCTCGACAAGATTCCGATGGGCGGCACCTTGTATACGTTCCGCGTGGACTAACGACCTAGGTGGTGAGCTGTAAGCGGTAACTGACGCCCGGTGCCCGCAATGGCATCGGGCGTCCTTTGTTTGCAAGGCGCGCCACGGGAAATTCTCACGAGCGTATGCGGCGCGCTTGAATTTGCGGATGCGTACGCGGAGAGTTGAATTGTCCGCTGCGCACAGTGGTCCAAGCAGCACATAAAAAACATACCGAGGAGAGACAGTGATGAGCAAAGCAATTCGCTCGGCGTTACCGGTCCTGCTGCTGGCGATCAGCGGCGCCGCGATAGGCGCCGACAATCTCGCCGCATTGCGCGTCTGCGCGGATCCCGGCAACATGCCGATATCCAACAACAAGGGCGAAGGTTTCGAGAACAAGATCGCGCAGGTGATCGCGGAGTCTCTCGGTACCGGCGTCCAGTACTACTATCGCCCCGGCATCGAGCGCGGCCTGACCAGGACTACGCTGGATGCCGATGAGTGCGACCTGATGCTCGATATGCCCGCAGATGCGGAGCGTGTCATGACCACGGTGCCGCTGTATCGCACCACCTTCGTGCTGGCCTACCGTAACGATCGCGGGTTCGATTTCAAGAATCTGGACGATCCGCGGCTGAAGACGCTCAAGGTCGGCGTCTACCAGACTTCCTCTGTGCGGGAGGCCCTGGCGCAACACGACGTCAAGAGCAATACCGTGGTGCATTACCTCAGCCATGACGCCGACCTGGTGGCGAACGACCAGCCGGTCAACCAGATGGAGCAGGTGGTCAACGGCCAACTTGACGTCGCCGCCATCTGGGGGCCGTTCGCCGGCTACTACAAAACGGTGAAAAAGGCGCCGCTGGTGATCCAGCCGGTCAACCTGATGGACGACGCGGTGCCGATGGAATTCGATATGGCCCTGGCCGTGCGCATGCGCAACCGCGATCTGCACGACAAGGTCGAGGCGGCCATGAAGAAGGAGAAGGACAAGATTCGTGCGATCCTGGTGGATTTCGGCGTGCCGTTGGTGAAGTGCGAGTCCTGCCTGATCGACGGCGATCTGCCGGCGCACGGCCCCTATGCGCCGCCCAAGCCGCATCCGGTTACGGCCGATACGCAGGGCGTGACCATCGCCCAACTCGACGAATGGCTCAAGCACGGCGCCAAGGTCAATGACGAGTTCAACAATGCGGTGATCGCGGACGATATGGTGCGCGTCAGCTATCTGCTGGAGAAGAAGCACGCGAACATCAATGCACGCGATCTGCAGGGTTATACGCCGCTGCTCAACGCGATCCGCAAGACCTCGCTGAACATGGTCAAGTACCTGATCGCGCACAAGGCCAACGTCAATGGAACGGACAGCGACGGCTGGACGCCGGTGATGACCGCCGCCTGGATGGATGACGGCGACCTGGTGAAGCTGCTGGTGGCGAACAAGGCGGATCTCAAGGCGAAGAATCCCAATGGCCTGACCGCGCTGGCCATCGCATCCCAGTACAGCAAGGATGTGGCCACCGTGGCGCTGGTGCAGGCGGGCTCCGACGTCAACCAGAGGATCGGCAGCGGCTACACGCCGCTGATGCTGGCGGTTGCCGGTCATGCCGACCAGTCGGCCAAGGCGTTGATCGATCACGGCGCCGACGTCAATGCCAAGAACACCGGCGGCGTCACTGCGCTGATGATCGCGGCGGCGGCGAACCAGGCGGATCTGGCGGCGATGCTGATCAAATCCGGCGCCGACACCTCCGCGCAGAACGAGAACGGCATGACAGCGTTGGCCATCGCCAAGGACAAGGACAGCCAGGCGGTGATCAAGTTGCTGGAGCAATCGGCATCCAATGCCGGTTCAAGTGCGACCGAGGCCATCGACTCGCACGGATGACCATTTCATTAGACCTACGAAGGAGAAACGCTGTGCTGAAAAATGTTTTGGGTGGCGCTTTGATCGTGCTCGCCGTCGCCGCGGCGGCCTGCGCCCAGGAAAATGGATCTTCCAGTTCCGATGCGGCCAAGCCGGCGGCGAGTGTCCCCGCCGGGCCGGTGCCGCCGCTCGACCGGGTCAACGCTGCCAAGCAAGGTACATTGAAGAACCCCTACAAGGACGATAACGCAGATATCGTGGCTCAGGGCCAGAAGCTGTTCATGCATTCCGGCTGCAACGGTTGCCACGGCGGCAACGGCGGCGGCGGCATGTGCCCGCCGCTGACCAACGACACCTGGGTCTACGGCGGCGACGACGACACCCTGTTCCGCCTGGTCACGCTGGGTACCGACGAACTGCAGAAGCGGGGCTATACGCGCAAGGCCCAGGAAAGCGTGGTTGGCCCGATGCCGCCGCACGGTGCCATCGTCAAGACCGACGACGACCTGTGGAAGATCCTCACGTTTGTCCGTTCCAATTATCACGGCAGTCCTTCGAAGAAATTCGGCGACCAGCCGGAAGCGGCCACGCCCTAGAGGGCCGGTGACCGGCGCGATTGGCAATGGAGTTTTTCTGCCAGCCGCGCCGTTCCGGATGCCCTTTTCACGACGGTTGTGTCACATCTGGCCCATGGCTGTAGCGCGCTCGACTCTGGTCTGCGCGACAAACTCCACAATGGCTGATATTGGTGTTTTAACTATTTGATAAATAAAGATTTTATGACATATAGGAAGATGGCACGCTGGCTGCTATCCATATCTCCAGGCGCACCGCGAAACGCGTTGACGCGGTGCCGGAGAAACGGCGGATCGCAGCAGGGGATGCGGGTGATTCAACAACGGCAGGACACGCCGGTGCGTGGCCGCGATCGGAACGACAACAGGATGGAGGCAAGAACATGAAGTCAAGAGCTGCGGTTGCCTGGGAAGCAGGCAAGCCACTTTCGATCGAAGAGATCGATGTCGCCGGGCCGAAGGCCGGCGAGGTGCTGGTCAAGATAGTGGCCACCGGGGTTTGCCACACCGATGCCTTCACGCTTTCCGGCAAGGATCCGGAAGGCATGTTCCCGGTCATCCTCGGGCACGAAGGCGGCGGCATCGTGCAGGAGGTCGGCGCGGGTGTGAAAAGCGTCAAGCCCGGCGATCACGTCATCCCGCTGTACACCCCGGAATGCGGCGAGTGCAAGTTCTGCAAATCCGGCAAGACCAATCTGTGCCAGAAGATCCGCCTGACCCAGGGCAAGGGCCTGATGCCCGACGGCACCACGCGCTTCTCCCAGAAGGGCAAGCCGATCCTGCACTACATGGGCACCAGCACGTTTTCCGAATACACCGTGATGCCGGAAATCTCGGTGGCGAAAATCAATCCGAAGGCGCCGCTGGACAAGGTCTGCCTGCTCGGTTGCGGCATCACCACCGGCATCGGCGCGGTGCTCAATACCGCCAAGGTGCCGCCCGGCTCCACCGTGGCGGTGTTCGGCCTCGGCGGCATCGGCTTGTCGGTGGTGCAGGGCGCGGTGATGGCCAAGGCCAGCCGCATCATCGCGGTCGACACCAATCCGGACAAGTTCACCATGGCCAAGGCCCTGGGCGCGACCGATTGCATCAATCCGAAAGACTATGACGTGCCGGTGCAGCAGGCAATCGTCGATCTCACCGACGGCGGCGTCGATTACTCCTTCGAGTGCATCGGCAACGTCAACGTGATGCGCTCGGCGCTGGAGTGCTGCCACAAGGGCTGGGGCGAGTCGATCATCATCGGCGTCGCCGGGGCCGGCGAGGAGATCCGCACCCGTCCATTCCAGCTGGTCACCGGACGCGTCTGGCGCGGCTCGGCCTTCGGCGGCGTCAAGGGACGCACCGAACTGCCGGGTTTCGTCGATCGCTATCTGCATGGCGACATCAAGATCGACGAGATGATCACCGAGGTGTTGCCGCTGGAGGACATCAACAAGGCCCTCGACCTGATGCATGAGGGCAAGGTGATCCGTTCGGTAATCCGCTTCTGATCATGCCCGGACGCAACGCCAATGCGTTTGCGGCTTCCCGGGCGGGATTTATCCCCGGAATGGAAGGTGGAACCGTCCATTCCGGGGCGTTTGCAGCTGTTCATGCTTCCTGCATGGCTGAACATATTGAATTTATTAACCACTTTTCGCCAAGCGGTGCTTTTCGCAGGAGGTTAATCGCAGTACGCTGCATGGATAACAGCGGTGGTACTGTTCCACGCAGCAGGGAAGTCCATTCGGCTACAAGCTTGGAACTTTCACCGTCGCTGATAAAACCCGAATGCATACGTGCATCGAGGAAAACATGACGGAGGAGAGGACCATGCGTTTAAGACAGGATAGTCAGGGCCATGCACGCCTGATCGAATCGGCCGTGAAAGGCCGCGGCGACAGCAGCGACGTAGGCCAGGCGGTACGTCATTCGTGGAGTCGTTGCCTTTCGAGCTACTCCCTGGATCCGCTGCAGGTCAAGAAACCCCTGATGGTCGAGCGCAGCGATCTCGACGCCCGGCGCGAACGTATCGGTGCGGTGCTGCCGATCGCCCGTATCGAGATGCTCGGGCTGTCGCGGCAGATGATGCATACGCAATACGGCATCATGCTCACCGATCAGGACGGCGTGATCCTCAGCTACGTCGGCGATCCGGCGTTCTCGATGACAGCCCGCCGCAGCGGCTTCCGCGAAGGCGCCGTCTGGAGCGAGCAGGAGCTCGGCACCAACGGCATGGGCACCTGCCTGATGACGCGGGAGCCGATCGTCATCCATCGGTCCGATCATTTCCTGGTGCAGAACACCGAGCTGACCTGCTCGGCCGCGCCGATCTTCGATATGCAGGGCCGGGTGATCGCCGCGCTGGATATCTCGGGCAGTTCCAGCGGGGCGCAGACGCACACGCTGGCGCTGGTGGATATCGCGGCGCAGAACATCGAGAACCGCGCGCTGCTGCAATCCTGCAAGCAGTATCACGTGCTGCGCTTCCACCGCTGCGCCGAGTTCGTCTGTACCCCGGGCGAAGGCGTGCTGGCGTTTGACGAGGGCGGCACCGTCATCGGCGCCAATCGCTGCACCCTGGAGGCGCTGGGTTACCGCGATCACAAGTCGCTGTGTGGTCAGCGCATCGACACGATCCTGGACGTGCCGCTGGCGACGCTGCTGCACATGGGCATGCGTCACGGCTTCCGTCCGGAGCCGTTGTCGACCCGCTTCGGACATCAGAAGTTCTTCGCCGTGGTGCAGCCGCCAGCCGATGAATTCCGCCGCGCGCCGAAGTCGGTGGTGGTCGGCGCCCGGGTTTCCGATGCACTGGACGTGATGCAGCCGACCGATCCGGTGATGATGCGCAATGTGCAGATTCTGCGCCGCGTGCTGAATCGGGATATTTCGGTTCTGCTGCTTGGTGAAACCGGCACCGGCAAGGGCTATTTCGCCAAGGCCATCCATAGCGCCAGCCGGCGTGCCGACAAGCCCTTCGTATCGGTGAACTGCGCGGCGATTCCGGAGCTGCTGATCGAAAGCGAGTTGTTCGGCTACAAGCCGGGCGCTTTCACCGGCGCGACGCGCGAAGGCAATATCGGTCGCGTGCTGCAGGCCAACGGCGGAACGCTGTTCCTGGACGAGATCGGCGACATGCCGCTGCCCCTGCAGGCGCGGCTGCTGACGGTGATCGAGGAACGCGAAGTGGTTCCGCTCGGCGCCAGCAAGCCGGTGGCGGTGGACATACGCGTCATCAGCGCGACCCATCGCGATCCGGTGGAGATGATCGCCAAGAACCAGTTCCGAGATGATCTGTACTACCGCCTGAACGGCATTACCCTGACCATACCGCCGCTGCGCGAGCGCAAGGACGCCGCCGATGTGGTGCGCTACCTGCTGCGCATCGAGGCCGGCGAGCGTACGCCGGTGCAGATCGACGAGGCCCTGGTACAGCGCCTGGCGCGCTACCCCTGGCCGGGCAACCTGCGGCAGTTGCGCAATGTGTTGTGCATGATGCTGGCGCTGCGCGAGTCGGACTATCTCAGCCTCGACGATTTCGATGAGGGCTGGTTGACCGGCGGTCGTATCAGGCCGCGCGCCGAAGTCGCCGCTGCGGCCGCGGTGATCGGCGAGGGTGACGCGGACGAGGATAATGTGCTCGGAAGCGCCGAATGCGACGCCCTGCGGCGCACGCTCGAAGCGTGCCACTGGAATGTCAGCGCGGCCGCGGTGCGCCTGCACCTGAGCCGCAAGACCATGTACCGCAAGATGCATCGTCACGGTCTGGTGCGGCACGACGTCGGCGGCATCCGCCGGCATGAGGCCGACGCGGAAGCGGAGATTGCCGTCTCCGATGGTTCACGAATCGATCCCCGCCATGAGGATGGCGGAACGGATCTCCCCGGCAAGCGGCACATCCCAGGATAAGAGGACGGACATGATCGGACGGCCATTGACCTGGGTACGGATTTCGACGGCGTCGAGCCCTTCGATTTCCATGACCGTGCCCAGCCTGGTCACCGAGCAACCCCGATTGCGCCGCGCGATGGAATTCGCTCCGCGCGCATTCGACCGGGGACTGCGTTTCCGATCAGTTGTCCACACTCAATCTATGGAGGAGTCGCCATGAGTACAGAAAGTTTCCACAAGGGCGCGCACGCCATTACCATCGGGCGGAGGTGAGAAATGTCCAGCACATTTTCAATTCATCCCTCGGTCGATAATGGCTTCAAGCCGGCTGCAAAGGATTTTGCCGGCGGCACACTGGTCTGCAAGTGCACCCAGGATCCGGTCAAGGTCTCGATCAAGGCCCAGACCGCTCACAACCACGCCTGCGGCTGCACCAAGTGCTGGAAGCCCAAGGGCGCGACGTTCGCGGTGATCGCGGTGGTTTCCCGCGACAAGGTCAGCGTGACGCAGCATGCCGAGAAGCTGGCCATCGTCGATCCAAAGGCGACCATCCAGCGGCATGCCTGCAAGGGCTGCGGCGTGCACATGTTCGGCCGCATCGAAAACACCAGCCACGCCTTCTTCGGCCTGGATTTCGTGCACACCGAGCTGTCCGCGGAAACGGGCTGGTCCGAGCCGGGCTTTGCCGCTTTCGTGTCCTCGATCATCGAGTCGGGTTTCGACCCGGCCCTCATGGGCGAGGTACGCAGCCGGCTCAGGCAGTTGCACCTCGAGCCTTATGACTGCCTCAGTCCGCCGCTGATGGATGCACTCTCCATACAAGCGGCAAAACTGTCCGGTGTTCTGAAGAGCTGAAGCAGGGCAAGACGTCGATCCGTTGTTCCGGGCCGTTCGGGCAATCCGAACGGCCCGGCGATGCGCCTTTTAGTATTTCCAGTTGAAGCTGAGCCCGGCCAGCACGGCGCGCCCAGAACCGGGTTCGAAGAAACGCTTGTTGCTATCGTTGACGATGATCGAGCCGATGTAGTTGGTGTCGAGCAGATTGTCGATCCGCACGAAGGTATTGATGCGCCAGTGCGGCAGGTCGAACGTGTAACCGCCGTCCACTCCGAGCAATGCATAGGAAGGCGCGTGCGAGGTATTGATGTCGTTGGCGGGTACGGTGCTGGCGTATTGTGCATTGAGGGAGGTATGCCAACCGCTATCGGCACCCCAATGCAGCGCGGCATAAGCGTCGGACAGCGCAACGCCGGGTATACGATTGCCGGTGCTTACCCGCGTGGTGCTGCCGGGTGTTTGCAGGCAGGTCGTGGTGCCATCCTGGCAATAATCGGCCCGTACCACCGCATCTACATAGGTATAGGCCAGTTGCAGTTTCAGCAGCGGCATCAGTTCGGTGTCCAGAGAGGCTTCCACACCCTGGCGTCGTGTGCGCGGTGCATTGACATAGGTGTTGCGGCCATTGCTGGTCGGGCCGACCACGATTTCGTCACGGGTCACCGCCTGGAACAAGGCCAGCTGCGCTTGCGTGTGTTCCCGCAACTGGAATTTGGCGCCTAGTTCGCCGTTGTTGGAGTGCGAAGGTTTCAGGCTGAAATTCAAGCCAAGGCCGCCGTCGGGCTTATACGCCAGCTCGTTCAAGGTGGGCGTTTCGAAACCATCACCGTAGGATGCGTACAGGTGCACCCAAGGCTTCAGCTTGAACAGCAAGCCGCCGACCGGGGTGGTAGCGTAGTATCCCTTGTTGCCGCTGTCGTCGCCGTTGGACTGGAAGTGATCGGCGGAATCGAACTGCACCATGCTATGGCGAACGCCCAGCAGCAGGGACCACTGCTCGGCGAACAGCCAGCTGGCTTGCAGGTACTCGTCCAGATCGTAGACATCATTGGTTTCGTCGCGCTTCAGGACGCCCTGCTGTCCCAACTCGTCCGGTTGGCTGCCATCACCGGTGAAGTTGGCATAGCCGCGGCGATGCTGCGATAACTCGTCGTAGCTCAAGCCGGCAACCACGCTGAGCGGCCGGCCAGCCAGCGGCGCATGCCAGGTCCAGCGGGCGTCGGCGCCGCCGTAGCCGCTGTCGAGATTGACCACGCCGCCGGAGTTGGCTGGGTTGCTTTGCACGGAGACCGGAATCGAGAGAAACTGCCGCACCTGGCGGGCGCCGTAGTAGCCGAGCACGCGCACGCTCTGCCGCTCGCTGATGGTGTAGTCGTAGATCAGGCCGCCCTGGATCTGCTCCACGCTTTTGCGGGTGTTGAACTGGTCGGCAACGCTGGCGGTTTGCCGCGGGTTGGCATCGAACTGCGTGCGGGTCAGGCCCAGAGGATCCTGCGATTCCGGCGAAGAGAAGTAATTCAGCACCAGCGTCAGCTTGCCGGCGCGTCCGGCCTGTAAGTTGAGCTTGCCATTGAAGGAATCGCGCTGCGCGCGGCTGTGCGGACGGTAGCCGTCGGTAGAGAAATGGGAGTAGTCGGTGTTGTAATCGAAGGGGCCGGCGGTGCCGCGTGCGTCGAGGTTGGTGCGATAGACGCCGTAGCTGCCGCCGCTGGCGCTGACGCTGAGCTGCGGTGGATCGCTGCCGTCGGCGGTATAGAGCGAGATCACGCCGCCCGAGGAATTTCCGTAGAGTGTGGAAAACGGTCCGCGCAGGACTTCCACGCGTTCGGCGCTGCCCAGATTGAAATGCGATACCTGGCCCTGGCCATCCGGTTGCGTTGCGGGGATGTCGTCGACATAGAGGCGCACGCCGCGCACGCCGAACTGCGAGCGGGCGCCGAAGCCGCGTACCGAGATCTGCTCGTCCTGGGCATAGTTCTGGCGGTTCCGCGCCAGCACGCCGGGAATGGCGGAGAGACCTTCGGACAGGTTCGCCCCCAGGGTGTCGCCGTTGTAGGCGCTGCCGGAAACGACGTCGATAGAGGCTGGCACATCGTAAGCCGGTTGTGCGGTTCGGGTGGCGGTTACGGTCACCTGGCCCAGCGTCGTGGTCGGCTCGGCCGCCAGGGCGGTGCCCGACCACCAGGCGGCGAGCAGGCTGACCGAGGCACCTGCGCTGCGGCGCCAGGCGATGGCCTTGCCGGTACTGGATCGAATGTGGTTGCGGGCGCGTCTCATCGTTGAATCTCTCAATGCCGCTCTTGCGGCTTGCGATAAAGTTTCAGGTACAGCGGATAACAGGTGGCCAGTGCGACGCCGCCCAGGGTGAGGGCGCCGCAGCCGATCAGGCGCAGGCTGGCCTGCTCACCCAGGAAGGTCACTCCAGCCGCGGCGACCAGCACCGGCACCGCGAGCTGCACCACCGCCGCACGCATGGCGGTGAGGGCGGGCAGCACGGTATACCAGACGGCATAGCCGAGACCAGAGGCGAGGGCGCCGGACAATATCGCCTCGACCAGGCCGGGGGTGTCGAAGTGCAAGCCGGGTGCTCCATTCTGCCCGGCACGCAGATGCACCCATAACAGGAAAGGCAGGGTGAAGGGCAGGGCGCGCATGAAATTGCCGGCGCTGCCGGCAACGGCGTCGCGGCTGCTGCGCCCGCGCAGGGAATAGACGCCCCAGGCCACGCCGGCCGCCATCATGATCAGCCCGCTCCCTGGCGGCGGCGCCGACAGGCCCGGAGAAATGAGGGCAATCAGGCCGGCGCAGGCGAGGGTGAGGCCGCACCATTCGTACCAGCGCGGATGTTCCCCCTGGACCAGGCCGCGCACGATCATGGTGGTCTGCACGCTACCGAACAGCAGCAGGGCGCCGGCGCCGGCCGGGATGCTCACGTAAGCGATGGAGAACGCCCCTGCATAGACGAACAGGGCCAAGCTGGATTTCCAGTCGCCGCCGCTCCGGTATCCGCCGCGCAGGAGCAGCAGGAGGTTGAGCACGAGGGCGCCGGATACAAGCCGGACCGTGGTGAATGACGCGGCGTCGATGGCGCCGCCGCGCAAGGCCATCCGGCAGAGCAGGGAGTTTGCGGCGAAGCCAGCCAGGGCGATGACGGTCAATGCCGCGACGGCCGCCGGGGTTCCCGGTAGCGGCAAGCCAGCCGCGCGAGAGACGGCACCGCTGGACGACATAACTCCTCCACCTCGGTTATCGAAAAAACTGCCGGTCTGTGTGCCGGATTGCATCTGGAACCATCGACCGCAAGCGGCATGCCACCACGGGTGCCGCAGCGGGGCGTGCCTGTCGTAAGCTCCGGGAATCGAAGCAATCCGCCCTTTCTGCTTGCCTGTCGCCTGCGAAGTGTAGCGTTTTTGAAACAGCAGGATCGATGCGGATGACAACACCATCCCATCGACGTTGCACAGGGAAAATCCCCCGGGGCGGCGACGTGGCGCGGTCGTGAAATTTTCCTGTTGATCTCCGGCACGTCGTGGGCTTACTTTGGCCGCCATGTTGCGGGGATCCACAATTCCTGCCGCAGGCAGTACCGACGGCGCACGATGCGACAAACGGAGGAAGCGGAAGATGACCAAGTTGTTCAGCCTGGGTGTTGCATTGCCGCTGTTCGCGTTCGTCGCGCCCGCATGGGCCGAACTGGCCTATGTGCCGAATGCCGGTTCCGGCACCGTATCGGTCATCGACACCGCCAGCGACAAGGTCATCCGGACATTGTCCGGCGACGGCTCCCTCGGCAAGAAGCTGGAAGGCGCTGTGGTCGATGCGTCCGGGAAGGTGGTGTTGGTGGTGGATGCGCCCACCGATTCGGTGGTCGCGGTCAACGCCGAGACCGGCAAGGTCATCAAGTCCATCCCTGCCGGCAGGGGCCCGGAGGGCATCGGCATCTCGGCGGACGGAAAGATTGCCGCGGCCTGCGCGGAGGATTCCAACGAAGCGGTGCTGATCGACGTCGCAAAGCTGGAGCCGATCAAGTCCATCCCTCTGCAAGGCAAGAATCCTGAACATTGCATGTTCAGCCCGGACAGTCGCTGGCTGCTGGTCAGCAATGAAAACAGCAACGACATCGATGTGATCGACCTGAAACAGAACAAGTCGGTGGCGCTGATTGCCGGCGGCGGGCACCCGCGCGGCATGGCGTTCACCACGGACGGAAAGTTCGTCTACATTGCCGACGAATCCGCGGATTCGGTGCAGGTCATCGCCGTGGGCAGCTGGAAGGAGGTGAAGAAGATTCCCACCGCCTTGCGCAGCGCCGGCGTGCTGGCGCACCCGGACGGCAGCCGTATCTACATTGCCAACGGCGGCGCCGGCACGGTGTCGGTAATCGACACGCATAGCAATGAAGTGACCGCCACCATTGCCGTGGGCAAGCGCCCCTGGAACATGGCCATCACCCGGGACGGTGCCAAGCTCTATGTGGCCAATGGCCGTTCCGACAGCGTTTCGGTCATCGACACCGCCAAAAACACCGTGGTGCAGAACGTGGACGTGGGCAAGCTGCCCTGGGGCGTGGCCATCCGCTGAAGGGCGGATAGGGCTATCGCTCAAATAGAGCGGCGCAGGGACGCCGTAAACAAAAAAGAGGAGGGGATGTGAAGAAGACGATCGCTTCGTCGGTTGGCGGTTGCCTGGGATTTACCGCGATGCTGGGCCTGTCCATGCACGTCAGGGCCGACGACAACACTCCTGCTGCGCCGAGAAACCCGGCGACGGTGCAGGAATTGCCGGAGGTGACGGTGGTGGGGACCACGCCACTGCCGGGATTGGGCACTCCGCTCAACCTGGTGCCCGCCAATGTGCAGACCGCTACCAGCAAGGACATCGACAAGCAGAAGACGCTGGATCTGGCCGACTACATGAACCAGAACCTCAATGGCGTCTTCATCAACGAGACGCAGGACAATCCATTCCAGCCGGATGTGAACTTCCGCGGCTATACCGCCTCGCCGCTGCTCGGTGCGCCAGAGGGCCTGTCGGTCTACGTCGACGGCGTGCGTGTCAACGAGTCGTTCGGCGACGTGGTCAACTGGGACCTCATCCCCGAATCGGCCATTGCCAACATCACCCTGATGCCGGGGTCCAATCCATTGTTCGGCCTCAACACCCTCGGGGGCGCGCTGTCGGTGCAGACCAAGAGTGGCGCGCAGTATCCGGGCACCTCGATCAGCGCATACGGCGGCTCCTTCGGCCGGCGCGATGCCCAGTTCGAGACCGGCGGCAGCAAGGGTGACTTCGACTATTTCCTCACCGGCAACTGGTTCGACGAGGACGGCTGGCGTCCTTCCTCGCCGTCCCACGTACGGCAGCTGTTCGGCAAGGCCGGCTGGCAGAACGAGACGACCGATGTCGACCTCAGCTACGCCTACGCCGACACCAACCTCACCGGCAACGGCCTGACGCCGGAAGACATGATCGCAGCGCTCGGTCGCAAGGCGGTTTTCACGGTGCCGGACAATACCAAGAACCATCTCAATTTCCTCAACGCCCGCGCCAGCCATTTTCTGCGTAGCGATCTGCTGCTGGCCGGGAATGTCTACTTCCGCCAGCTGGCGACACGCACGTTCAACGGCGATGTCAACGACGACTATTCGAATGACTATGGCGATTCCGTCGCCCCGGGCGGCGACTGTGCCACGGCGCCGGATCCCGATGCCTGTGCCGCAGCCGAATTCTCCGGCGAGACCGGGATCAATCACAGTACCGACGTCAACCAGCGCACCTATGGCGGCACCGTGCAGCTCACGTACTCCGGTGATATCTTCGCCCGCAAGAACCAGCTCAGCGTCGGCGTCAGCTATGATAAGGGGCGCAGCGATTTCACCCAAACCGAGCAGGACGCCGCCTTCACGCCTTCGCGCAGCACCATCGCCGACGGCGATGTGAGCGAGGACGTGAGCCTTTACGGCAGCAACCGCAACTACGGTGTGTTCGCCACCGATACGTTTTCCCTGAATCGGCTGATCCATTTCACGGCATCTGCGCGTTACAACGATACCCGGGTGACGCTGGAAGACCGTCTGGGCACTGACCTCAACGGCGATCACGGCTTTCGCCGCATCAACCCGTCCTTCGGCATCAACCTGACGCCGGACAAGGATCTGACGGTGTATGTGGACTACAACGAGGGCAGCCGCGCGCCGACCGCCATCGAACTGGGCTGTGCCGACCCTACCCAGCCGTGCAAGCTGCCCAACGCTTTCGCCGCAGATCCGGCGCTGAAGCAGGTGGTGGCCAAGACCTGGGAATTTGGCGGCCGCGGCAAGGTGTTCGGTAAACTGCTGGGCTGGAGCGCAGCGGTGTACCACACCTCGAACAACGATGACATTCAGTTCATCAGTTCCGAGCTGTCGGGCGCCGGCTATTTCGACAACGTTGGCAGAACCCGCCGCCAGGGCGTGGAGCTGGGGCTTTCCGGCGAAGTGGCCAAGCGCTTCCACTGGCACGCCGGCTACAGTTTCATCGACGCAACCTATCGCACGCCGCTGAGCCTGATCTCGGAAAACAACAGCACCGCCAACGCCGACGGATTCATCAGCGTGACGCCGGGAGACCGCCTGCCGCTGGTGCCGCGGCATACCGGCAAGCTCGAAGCGGATTATGACGTTACGGCACAGTGGAACGTGGGCGCAAACCTGATTGCTTCGTCCGGGCAGTTCGTACGCGGCAACGAGAACAATCTGCACCAGCAGGGCGTCAACGGCGACGGTGAAACGTTCCGGCATTCCGGGCGGATCGGCGGTTACGCGGTGCTTAACCTCAACAGCAGCTATCGCTTCGGCCGCCACTGGGAGATATTCGGGCGCATCAACAACCTCTTCGACCGGGATTATGCGACGTCAGGACAGCTCACCTCAAACCCCTTCGACAGCAGTGGCCACTTCGTCACCAATCCGGCCAACTGGCCAAATGTGACGGCGATTTCTCCGTCGATGCCGCGCGCCTACTGGGCGGGCATGCGTCTGTCGTTCGACTGATCGGGGACGCCGTCGGGAAACGGGCGTGTCTCCCGTGAGTTTTTCCCGCTCCGGCCCGGGAAGGATTCGCTGTTGAAGGCGAGTTTTTCAGGTCAGTATGGTGTCGCAGCACTCCTTCCTGGGCCGGGGTCAAACCCGGCCTTTTCTTTGGCCATTACCGTGCTTGTTGCGCGCCGGCGCAATTGAACGCACGATTCCCGGATGGATTTGTCACCAAGCCGCGCATGAGCCAGTCTATGCCGCATTTCCAGAATAGCCCGGAGGCGCCCGCGCGCGCCGTGCCGGCGATTGCGGCGGGGGAGGCCAGGCGCCCGGTCGGCACCAACCTGAAGTGGCGGCTGAGCCTGCTGATCACTGTACTTATCGCCATGATGACCATCGCCGGCGGCGACTATGTGGTGCAGAAAGCCCGGCAGGATATCCGCATGGAAGTCCGCTCCACCATGAGCCTCACCGGCCATTTTCTCGATGCGCAACTGGCAGTGCTGCACGATCATTGGCGCGGGCAAGGCTATGCGATACCGCTGTTCCAGTTGCGGGAACTGCATGACGTACGCCATCTGGAAGTGAATTTCTACGACAGTCGCGGCAGGTTGATCGATTCCAACGAGGAAGGCGGTGAACGCCAACCGGAGGCGCCGGGTTGGTTCGTCTGGCTGGTACGCTCCTACTCGCCGCCGATGGAGCCCAACCGGCGCAGCGTGACCTTCGAGGGTGCGCCGGTAGGGGAACTGGTCATCCAGCCGGATCCCACTTACGAGATCGACGAGATCTGGGCCACTTCAAGAGGCTTGCTGCTGCTGCTATCGCTGTTCTTCGTGTTGATCAATGGCCTGGTCTGGTGGGCGGTGTCCCATGCCATGCGTCCGGTGGAATACATCCTCGGGGCGCTGGGCGAGATCGGGGATGGCAATCTCGGCACCCGCCTGCCGGCTTTCGGCCTGCCCGAGATGTCGCGCATCAGCGTCGGCTTCAACCACATGGCCGAAACGCTGGAGCGCAGCGTGGCGGAGAACCGTTCGCTGACGCGGCGCCTGATGCAGATGCAGGAGGAGGAGCGCAAGAATCTGGCGCGCGAGCTGCACGATGAGATCGGGCAGTGCGTCACCGCCATTCACGCCGATGCGGTGGCGATCCGCAACCGCGGCGGTACTCCGGTGCGCGAGAGCGCCGAGGCGATCGTCGAAGCCATCGGCCGCATCAAGGACATGGTGCGCAGCATCCTGCAACGCCTGCGGCCTGCCGCCCTGGAAGGCCTGGGCCTCGGCGCCGCCCTGCGCGAACTGACAGGCGGCTTCCGCCAGAGGAATCCGCAGCTGGCCTGCACCCTGCGCCTGTCTGACGAGACCGTGGAACTGCAGGGCGAGCTGGGCATCACCCTGTACCGGGTGGTACAGGAATGCCTGACCAATATCTCCCGTCACGCTGGCGCTAACGCCGTGGAGATCGTGTTATCACGACTTCAAGCAGGGCCGGGCGAGGTGGATCGGCTGGAACTGTCAGTCCGCGACGACGGCCGGGGTTTCGACGAAAGGTCGGGCCGGGGTGGATTCGGCCTGCTGGGTATGCGCGAGCGGGTCAGGGCGCTTGGCGGGATCTGCGTCATAGACGGGGCCAGCGGCAAAGGTACCAGCGTGACGGTACGCCTGCCTTGGCCGGCACGCTCAGGGGATGCCGCATGAGCGAGGCACCGATCAGGCTGATGCTGGTGGATGACCATGCCATCGTCCGCTCCGGTTTCCGCCGCCTGCTGGAGCAGGAGCCGAACCTGCACATCGTGGCCGAGGCCGAAAGCGGCGAGCAGGCCTATGCGCTCTACGTGAAGGAAATGCCGGACGTGGTGGTGCTGGACCTGTCCATGCCCGGCATGAGCGGCTTCGAGATCATCCGGCGCATCGTCGCGCGCGAGCCAACGGCGCGCATTCTCGTGTTCAGCATGCATGAGGATGCGGCGCTGACCGAGCGGGCCATCCAGCTCGGCGCACGCGGCTATGTCACCAAGAGCAATGCACCCGAGGTACTCGCCCGGGCGGTGGTGGAGGTTGCCTCCGGCAGGCTGTTCCTCAGCGCCGACGTGGCCCAGGCCATCGCCGCCTCCAAGCTGGCGGGCGAGGACAATCCGCTGAAGATCCTGACGGCGCGCGAATTCGAGATCTTCCGCCTGCTGGTGACCGGACGCAGCGCCACCGATATCGCGGGGATACTCAATCTCAGTGCCAAGACAGTGGCCAACTACCACACCCTCATCAAGCAGAAACTGCGGGTGACCGGTGATGTCGAGTTGGTGCTGCTGGCGCTGCGTCATAACCTTCTGTGACCACGGGATTGCGGCAGCGCCCGCTTTCCCCGTAGTGCCTCCAATGCTGTTTCCACAATGGTCGCAGCTTCCCCGCCGACCTGTAGCGTTTTTGTTACAGCCTGTGGAGCCCATGTCGCGTTTATGTCAAAAACGCCTCATGTACATCGGCCGCCATAACTCAAGCCATTGTTAAATAACGTTTATTGTTCCGGTAAATAGTCTGTTTTTATTGGCATATCGCTTGCCTTTTCGGGTATGGGCGCGGGCATCACGCGCTCCGCGGATGACAAGTCCGCGGATAGCTTCATTGAAAAATAAACCCAGGAAGGAGGAGCCGATGAACAAAACCCTTAGAAAGCTGTATCCACTCGCGCCGCTCGCGGCCGGACTTTGCACCTTATTCACCGCCATGCCGGCGGCGGCGATCGATTTTCAGACGGCCGACAACAAATGGACCTTTTCGGTCGATGGCAACATCAATGTCCACTACATCTTTTCGAGCTGTGAAAGTTCGGACAGCGCCAAGGCCGTCGCCGGCGGCCTGGCCTGCACCGGCAGCGCCACCGGCAGCAGTGTTTCCAATGTCGGCAACGGCCTGTTGCCGGCGGCGCTGACCTTCGGTGTCGCCACGCAACAGGAAGGCTTCGATATCGCGGCCCACTTCGGCCTGTATCCGGGCATCGCCACCAACGACGGCGGCAGCCCGAACAACCAGCAGGGCACTTCGAACGGATCGTCCAATACCGCGCTGGGCACCACCGGACTGGATGTGCGCCAGGTCTACATGACGTTCGGCAACAAGGATATGGGCACCTTCCTGCTGGGCCGCAACTTCGGCCTGTTCGGCTTCGACGCCATCATCAACGACATGACGTTGCCGGGCGTCGGCGTTGCCGGCAGCATGTCGGGCATCTCTCCGGCGAATACCTCGCTGGGTTCGATCGGCCTGGGCTACATCTATGTCGATACGCTGGCGCAGATGGACTACACCACGCCGGATTTCGCCGGCTTCAAGGGCACCATCGGCATCTTCGATCCGATCAACGCCGCCGGCAATACCGACGCGGCCCAACCGAAGAAGGCCCCGGGCATTCACGGCAAACTGAGTTATGACTATGCCATGAACTCGGATACCAAGTTCTACGCGTCCGCGGCTTTCATCAACCAGAAGCAGAACTACATCAGCGCCACAACCGGCAATCCGTACGGGTACAACGGTTTCGGCTTCGACCTGTTCGGCAAGGTGGACTGGAGAGCCCTGGAAGCGTTCGCCTACTACTACCACGGCTCCGGCCTCGGTACGACGGGCCTGTTCGTTCTGTCCGCCGATGCCAACGGCGACAAGCGCTCTTCCGACGGCTATCTGTTGCAGGTGACCTACAAGGTGGTGGAAAAGCTCAAGCTTGGCGTCAACTACGGCGTGAGCAGGCTCGACTATGCCAGCAGCGCCGACCAGGTGGCCAATCCGACCCTGGTGGAGTCCAACAGCAAGATCACCGGCGGCGCCTATTACTCCTTGACCAAAAACCTGATGCTGCTGGGTGAGGTCAGCGATGTCCGGGCGAAGTCGCATGCCGACGACAGCAACCGGAGCCTGAACGTCAACGTCGGCGCCTATCTCGCGTTCTGAGGCGGTTCCCCGTGTACTGAATACTCCCGGCGGTCGCGGGGATTCTTGGACTTGCCGGCGCCCTGCGCGCCGGTATTTTTTTGCGTATGGATCTGTAGCTGCGTGCTATTCCGGACGCAGCCAGCGCGCCGCTAGCGGCGGCACCAGCAGCAGGCTGACCAGGGTTGAGGACACCAGTCCGCCAAGAATCACCACCGCCATCGGTCCTTCGATCTCGTGACCGGGCTGGCGCAGTTGCACCGCAACCGGCAGCAAGGCCAGGCCAGTCAGCAGGGCGGTCAGCAGGACCGGCGTGAGCCGTTCCTCGGCGCCGCGCAAGGCGGTTTGCAATCCCCAGGTGCAGCCTTCGACACGCACCAGGTGGTCGTAGTGGGACACCAGCAGGATGGTATTGCGCGCCGCCATGCCGAACAGGGCGACGAAGCCGACCATGGCGCCCAGCGACAAGGTGCCGCCGGTAAGCGCGACGGCGGCCACGCCGCCGATCAGGGTGCTGGGCAGCGCTGTCAACACCAGCAGGACATGGCGCGCGTTGCCGAAGGCCAGCGCCAGCAACAACACGATCAGCATCAGGGCGGCGGCAGAGTGCAGCAGCAGTTCATGTGCCGCCCCAGCCTGGGCTTCCGCGGCGCCGCCGAAGCGCAGATAGACCCCGGGCGGCAATTTGACTTTCGCTTCGATCGCCTTGCGAGCGGCTGCGGCATAGCCCTTCTGGTCCGAGGTCTGCGGGTTGGCCACCACCACCTGGCGACGCAGGCCATCCTCATGGTCGATCACGCTGCGCGCCGAGATCATCTGCAGCTCGGCTACGGTCGACAACGGTACCAGGGCGCCGTCGCGGCCACGCAGCAGGAGGGCGCCGACGGCCTGCGGCGTTGCATCGGCCTGGGCGATTCGCACCGTCACCGGCACGCTGCGATCGGCCTGGTTGAGCTGGGCGACGACGGTGCCGTGGTAGGCGGCGTTGACCGTTTGCAGGACGTCTGCGGCCTGCAGGCCGTACAGTCCGAGTTGCTGTGGTTTCAGTTCCAGGCGCAGTTCAGGCTGGCGCGGCGGCACCTTGAGGCGCACGGTGCCGCTGTTCGGCAGGCCCTGCAATACGTCGGCAATCTCGGAGGCGATGCGGTCGTCACCGTCCAGGTCCGAGCCGAAGACGCTGACGAAGAACGGCGCGGACTCGCCGGACAGGGTTTCACCGATGCGTTCCACCAGCACCGAGTAGATCTCCACCAGCTGGTTGGGGAAGTCGTCGAAGGTATGGCGGATGCGTTGTTCGATCTGCGTCGCGGTGTAGCCTTGGGCCGGATCGATCTGCACCTCGAACTCGCTCTTGTTCGGCGCGTCCGGATCCTGGCCGTTCTCGGAACGACCGATTTGTTCGGCCACGCTCTTCACGCCCGGTATGGCCGACAGGCGTTCGGCGATGCGGGCACCGACGCGCGCGGTTTCGGCGAGGGAGATGCCGGGACGCAGCGAGGCATGGGCGATCAGGTAGTCCTCGCGGAAATCCGGCAGCAGGCGGGCGCCGAGCAGGGGCAGCAGCACCATGCCGGCCAGGCCACTGGCCAGCAGCAGCGCCAGTACCAGCCGCGGATGGCCGTGCAGGCTGCCGATGGCGCGCTGCTGCGCGCGCTTGCAGCGTTGCAGGAAGGGTGCTTCCTGATGCGGTGTGTGCCGGCTCATGACCAGCGCGCACAGCGCCGGTGTGGCGCTCATCGCCACCAGCAGGGAGATGCCGACCGCTAGCAGGAAGGCGATCGACAGCGGGCGGAAGAAGGAGCCCTGCAAGCCCGACAGCATCAGGATCGGCAGGAATGCCACGGCCACCGCGACGGTGGCGTAGAACACCGGCTGGCGCACTTCCAGCGAGGCGCTGACGAACAGGCTGCGGATGTCCACGTTGCCCACCGCACCGCGCCGTCGCCGGGTGATGTTTTCCACGTCGATCACCGCGTCGTCGACCACCACGCCCAGGGCCACCACCAGACCGCCGAGGGTCATGGTGTTGAGGGAGATGCCGCAGCTGGTGAGGATCCACACGGTGGCGAGCAGCGATAGCGGGATGGAACTGAACGAGACCAGGGCGCCGCGCCAGTCGCGCAATGCCACCAGCAGCAGCGCCACCACCAGCACTGCGCCAATCAACAGGGAATTGCGCAGCTTGGCGATGGCACTCTCGATGAAGCTCGCCGGTCGCAGCAGCGCCGGATGGTATTGCACGCCGTGCTGTGCCAAGGCTGGCGCCAGGGCATCGAGCCGCTGTTCCAGGGCGTGGGTCACTTCCAGCGTGTTGGCGCCGTACTGGGTCGAGGTCTCCACCAGGATGCCGGGACGACCGCCGATCATGGCGTCGCCAAAACGCGGCTCGCCGCCGTCACTGATGGCGGCGACATCGCCGAGGCGCAGCGGCAGGCCGTTGCGCGTTGTCACCACCGCCTGCGCCAACGCCTCGGGGGTGGCGCCGGCAGGCTGCGCTTGCAGCACGATGCGCTGGGTCGGCGTCTCCACGTAGCCGCCGCCGATCAACTCGGTGCCGCGTTGCGCCGCGCTGCGCACGTCATCGAGCGCGAGACCCGCGGCGGACAGCTTGAACGGATCGACCAGGACTTGCCGCTCGCGCGATTCGCCGCCGAACAGCTGTGCTTGCGCCACACCGGGCACCGCCAGGATCTGCGGCTTGAGCGTCCAGCGCACTAGGTCGCGCAACTCGATCGGCGACAGCGTGTCGCTGGTGAAGCCGAAGTGCACCAGGTATTCCATCGAGGAGCTGAGCGGCGACAGCAACGGCGCGCCGACGCCCGAAGGCAGCAAGCCGCTGGATTCGGCCAGGCGCTCGGTAACCAGCTGGCGCTGGCGGTAGGGATCGCCGCCGCGGCTGAATACCACCTGGATGGCGGAGAGTCCCTGGCTGGAACTGGAGCGCACCGCTTCGACATTGGCGGTGCCAGCCAGCAGGCCTTCCAGCGGCCGTGTCACCAGGGCTTCGACCTGGGCGGCATCGAGGCCGGGTGCTTCGGCCTGCACCAGCACATGCGGCGGGGCGAAGTCGGGGAAGACGTCGAAACGCGCATTGAGCAGCGCGGCGGCGCCGAGCACAGCCACCAGCACCGACAGGGCGGTGATGATACGGGGGTGGGCGAGGGAAGCGCGGACGATGGCGGCTAGCATGCCCGTTTCCCGACACACTTCTTTCGAGAAGGAAGCCTAGTCATGGTCTTCCTCTTCCGCCGAGAAGCTGCCCAGTCCTTGCAGCGACCACAACACGCCGGCGCCGTGCGTCACGATCAGTTCGTCGTCGTCGAGCCCCGCGACCAGCCAGGCATCGCCGGACGGCTGCAACAGCTTCACCATCACCGGTGCATATTGCAGCTTGCCGTCAGCGCTCTTGTCGTGAAGCTGGCGGTAGACGTAAGCGCCCTGATCGCCGTACAGCAGGGCGCCCTTGGGCACGAGGACCCCGCTGCCCGGCGCGCCGAGCAAGGTCACCGGAAGGCGTGCACCGGGGCCAAGCCCGGCCGGCGCGTGGTCGACCTGCAGCAACAGGCCAACGCTTTGCAGGTCTGCTGCGCCGCGCTGCAGCATGCCGAGTACCTGAGCCGGCACCTGGACGCCATCGACATCCAGTGTTGCCGATTTCGGAACGGCGCCGAGGCTGACGCGGCCGGGCAGGTCGGCGCGCAGCAGCAAGGTTTTGCCTGAGCCCAGGGCGTCGAACAAGTTCTGGCGCTGCGCTGCAGAAAGTTTTGCCAACGGCCCCCATTGCAGGACGAAACCCGATGCGATCGACTGCGCCAGGCTCTGCGCTTCGATTTGCGCGGCCTGTGCGCCCTGAAGGGCCTTGAGCGAAACGTCGGTGTTGCCGCTGTAAAGCTTTTCCATGCGCTGCGCTTCGGCGCTTGCGGCGCGTGCCGCCGCGCGGCTGCTCTCCGCTCGCCCTGTGTCGGTGATCAAGGTCGCGGGATCGAGCACCTGGCCATAGGCTTCAATGCGGGGCGCGACATTGGCCTTCACCGGATGGGCCAGGATCACGCCGACCGCTTCCTGCTGCTCCGGGCTGAGCGCCGGCGTGGCACCGCCAGCCGGCGCGGGTTGATCGTCGTCATCGCCGGCGGACACGGCAGCTGGGACGAACAGCCACAGCAGCGTTGATAGCAGAAACAGGCAACGATTCATGAAATCTTCTCTGTGCGCCAGCTCATGGGCATGGCGCACTCCGGTCCTTCGAGTGGGCGGCGATAGGCGTCTTCCAGGGCAGCAAAAGCCTGCTGCGCTTCATAAGCCGCCTGCAGGGCCAGCAGTTGCGCTTCGATGGCCTCGATCTGGGCCAGCAGCAGCGTCGGTCGGTCGGAGGCGCCAGCGTTAAGGGCGCGCTGCTCCGCCTCGCCGTGTTGCCGCGCCAGTACCGCGGCGTCAGTGGCGTCCCGCCAGGCCTGGCGCGCGCGCGGCCAGTTGCGTTCCGCCTGTTCCATCTGCATGAACAGTCCCGCCTGGACCGATTCGAGGTGCTTACCGGCCAGCTCGCGCCGCGCCACGGCCTCGCCAATAGGTCCTTCGTTGCGGTTGAATATCGGTAGTTCCAGGCTCATTCCCAGTTCGTTGTCATGCAAGGTTTCATTGAGTTGGTTCTCGCGCACACCACCGTTGTCCCAGGCGTAGCCGGGTGTGATGTGGAATTCGGGCCAACGCCTGGCAACCTCGCCCTGGAGAGTGGTCTCGGCCAGATCGTATTCGCGCAGGGCGCGCACCAGGTCGGGTCTGTCGATCAGCGCTTCCTGGCGGATGGAACCGGACAGGTCCGGGGACAGCGCGCCAATGCCGTCCCATTGCGGCCATAGCAGGGGAATGCCATCCAGGGCGGCGGCGGGCACACCGACGGCGGCGGCGAGACGCCCCCCTGCTTCGCTGCCCTGCATCGATATCTGGTTCAGGCGCTGGCGCGCAACGCTCAGTTCGAGCTGGGTGCGCAACGCTTCGCCGCCGGCGATTTCACCGGCATCCAGGTTTGCCCGGGCGGACTCCTGCAGCTTTTCGCGGGCGGCGACCAATTGCTGCAGCAGCGCTGCCTCGTCGCGTGCATACACCACGTCGAGCAGGGACTGTCGCAGTGCGGTGCGTACCTGCCAGATCGATTCCGCGACATCCGATTGCGCCGCCTGGGTTTCCAACGCCGCGCTGCGTTTGGCACGGCTGCGATCGCCGGGACGTTGCAGCAGGAAATCCATCGACAATCCGTACAGCCAGGCCGCGCCGCCGGCCGCCGCGGTGACATATTCGCCGAAGAGGTTGAGGGTGGGGTTGCGGATCTGCGCTGCGGTGCGCTCACCTGCAGCCACCGCGGTTGCGCGCGCACGCGCCTCGGCCAGTTGCGGATTGAGCAGCAGGGCGGCATCTAGCCACTGCGCGCGGTCCCAGCCGGCGGCGGGCGGGGGCAGGGCGGAAGCGAGGTTGTCGAGGCGGCGCGCGGCGAAAGCCTGTGCCGTTGCAGCGGGATCCGGTGGCGTACGCGTAGGTACCCCTGCGCATGCGGCCAACAGGGCGGCGCAGAGCGCAATTGGCACAGTGGCGGCGGACGACGGCGTCACCCTTCGCCAAGACACGATGAACGACGCCCAGCAGTCCGCGATCACCGCCACGAAGGCGGTATGACGACCTTGCATCACTCCTCCCCGTTGTAGTTTTCCGCTTTCTTGCGGGAGCGCTGCCCGGGCTTGGCACCGCGCCATATGGTGAAACGGGCAAGCTTTGTACCGCATTGCTCGTTTTGATTAAAGCTAATATAAAACAAGCACTTGTGCTGTTTAAATATCTTGTTCGACTGTATCGAGTGTATCGCCGCCGACACACTTCTGGCTAAAAACCAGGAAAATTTCACGAAGGTGCAACCATTTCCCCAAACGAGCCGGCACGTATGCAAGGATTACATTCGGACAGTCGATCGATGGATGATCATCGACAACTGGAAGCTGGCAGCAGAGCTCGTTGCCGCCAAGTTGCTGTCACGCCGGCCGCACAGTTCTGTGTCGTTCATGGTGTCTCAGAAATGCGCCAATTGCACGTCAAAATTTCATGTGTTAGACATGAACTCGCGATAAACCATGTTGCAACAACGAGGAGGAATCTATGAGCTGGAAAACCCCGAAGATTGTCGAGATCGCCCTGGGCGCGGAAATCAACTGCTACGCCTGCGCCGATCTGAAGTAGTCGATCCGGTGTCAAGACCCGCCGTGCAACCCGCTTTCACGGCGGGCCTTGATGCTACCGGACCCGGCGCATGAAGGCCGTGGTCCTGGGCGCCGCGGCCGGCGGCGGGTTTCCGCAATGGAATTCCAACGCGGCGGCCTGTAATCGGGCGCGTCGTGGTGATCAGGCAGCCAGGGCGCGCACACAAGCTTCGTTGGCCGTCAGCAATGATGGCGAACACTGGTTTCTGTTGAACGCATCGCCGGATCTGCGTCAGCAGATCGAAGCCACTCCAGTCTTGCATCCCAGCCATGGGCTACGCTCTTCGCCGATTGCCGGTGTAGTGCTGACCGGCGGTGATGTGGACGCGATTGCGGGCTTGTTGACCCTGCGCGAGCGCCAGCCGTTCACCGTCTATGCAAGCGCCAAGGTGCATGGCGTGCTCAAGGCCAATCCGATTTTCAATGTGCTGGCGGCGGATGTGGTGGTCCGGCAGACACTGGGCCTGGAGCAGCCGCAAGCACTGCTGCAGCAGGACGGCAAGGCCAGCGGCCTCACCGTCGAGTTCTTTCCCGTGCCGGGCAAGGTGCCGTTGTACCTGGAAGAAGCCGGGGGTACGCCACCCATCGTGCTGGGTGAAGATACCGTGGGTGCGATGATCAGCGACGGGAAATCGCGCCTGTTCTATATTCCGGGCTGCGCGTCGATGACCGAAGCGCTGGCGCAACGTCTGCGCGGCGCGGAGCTGGTGCTGTTCGACGGTACCTTGTGGCGCGACGACGAAATGATCCGCGCCGGCCTGGGCAGCAAGACCGGCCGCAGGATGGGACATATGAGTCTGAGCGGCCCCGATGGCACGATCGCCGCGTTCAGCACCCTGGGTGTCCGGCGCAAGGTGCTGGTGCATATCAACAACTCCAATCCGGTCCTGCTGGACGATTCGGCCGAACGCGCCGAAACCGAGGCCGCGGGATGGGAAGTGGCGCATGATGGAATGGAGCTACAGTCATGAGTGCAGATTCGTCTTTTCCCGCGCCCCTGTCGCCGGATGAACTCGAAGCCGCGCTGCGGCAGATTGGCGCCACGCGCTATCACAACCTGCATCCGTTCCATAAGCTGCTGCACGGCGGCAAGCTTGATCGCGGCCAGGTGCAGGCATGGGCGCTTAATCGCTACTACTACCAGAGTCGCATACCCGCGAAGGATGCGAGCTTGCTGGCGCGCCTGCCGACGGCGGAGCTGCGCCGCAACTGGCGTAGCCGCCTGGAAGACCATGATGGCACCGAGCCGGGTACTGGCGGCGTGGCGCGCTGGCTCAAGCTGGCGGAGGGCGTGGGGCTTGATCGTGACTATGTCGTTTCCACCGCCGGCTTGCTGGCGGGAACCCGTTTCGCCGTCGATGCCTACGTCGCTTTCGTGCGCGAGCGCAGCGTGCTGGAGGCGATCGCCTCTTCGCTGACCGAATTGTTTTCACCGGGGATCATCTCCGAGCGTGTTTCCGGCATGCTCAAGAACTACGATTTCGTCACGCCTGAAACACTGGCCTATTTCACGCCGCGGCTGACGCAGGCCCCGCGCGACAGCGACTTCGCCCTGGCTTATGTGAAGGAACATGCGCGCACGGCGGAGCAGCAGGACGCGGTGCTGGGCGCATTGCGCTTCAAGTGCGAGGTGCTGTGGTCGCAGCTCGATGCGCTGCACTTCGCCTATGTCGAACCCGGCTTCATTCCGCCCGGCGCCTTTGTGCCGCCAGGATGGGAGCGGGCAGGGAAGCCGGCATGAGTGTGACAGTCGAAGCCGACACTGTGCCGAGGTTTGGCATCGGCGTGAAATTCCGCTTCGACGAGGTCCGCGGCGCCTGGGTCGTGCTGGCGCCGGAGCGGCTGTTCCTGCCGGACGAGCAGGCGGTGGAAATTCTCAAGCTGGTCGACGGCCAGCGCAGTCTGGGCGCCATCGTCGACGACCTTGCGGTCCGTTACCAGGCGCCGCAGGAGCTCATCGCCACCGACGTCGCTGTGATGTTGCGGGATCTGGCCGACAAAGGCGTGATCCGCCTGTGAGCGCTCCGGCCATGAACGGCAATGGCGTCCGCGTGTCGGTGGAACCGCCGCTGGGCCTGTTGCTGGAACTGACGCACCGTTGTCCCTTGCAGTGCCCGTATTGCTCCAATCCGCTGGAACTGCAGAAATCCGGCGCGGAACTCGACACCGATACCTGGCTGCGCGTGCTCGACGAAGCGGCTGCGCTGGGCGTGTTGCAGGTGCATTTCTCCGGCGGCGAACCCACCGCACGCAAGGATCTGGCGGCGATGGTGAAGCGCGCCGCGCAGCACAAGATGTACAGCAACCTCATCACCTCGGCGGTGCTGCTGGATCAGCGGCGGGTGGCGGAACTGGCCGAAGCCGGCATCGACCATATCCAGATCAGTTTCCAGGACGTGGAGCCGGAAAATGCCGACCGTATCGGCGGTTATGCCGGCGGCCATCTGCGCAAACTGGCCGCCGCGCGGCTGGTGCAGGAGGCCGGGTTGCCGTTGACGCTGAACTTCGTGGTCCATCGCCAGAACGCCGAGCGCGTGTCGCAGATGATCGCCATGGGACTGGAGTTGGGCGCCGGCCGGATCGAAGTGGCGCATGTCCAGTATTACGGCTGGGGCCTGGTGAACCGCTCGGCGCTGCTGCCGAGCCGTGAACAGCTCGATGCCGTGACCGCGGAAGTCGAGTCGGCGCGGCTGCGGCTCAAGGGTCGCATGCTGATCGACTACGTGGTGCCCGATTATTACGCCTTGCGCCCGAAAGCCTGCATGGGCGGCTGGGCGCGCCGTTTCATCAACATCTCGCCGGCCGGCAAGGCCTTGCCATGCCACGCCGCGGAGACCTTGCCGGGGCTGGAATTCCCCTCGGTGCGGGAACAGTCGCTCGGCGCCATCTGGCGCGATGCGCCGGCGTTCCAGCGGTTCCGTGGCACCGACTGGATGCCGGAACCTTGCCAGTCCTGCGACAAGCGCGAAATCGATTGGGGCGGCTGCCGCTGCCAGGCCTTTGCGTTGACCGGCAATATCAGCGCTACCGATCCGGCTTGTGCGCTGTCTCCGGACCACGCCGTGATGGCGGAAGCGGTGAAGCAGAGCCGTGGTGCGTCCCTGGGGTTTGTTTACCGCCAGTAGGCGCAGGCGTGCCCGCCTGCGCGGGGTTCCAATTACCGGCCGGTGCCGGCTGCTGCCGCAAATGCGGTGAACTCTTCACCACCAGTTTCACCAACGTCGGCGCCAGGGCGATCACAAAGATCAGCCGCACCCCCTGCAAGGCCATCACGAACGACATATCCACCTGCGGCGAAGACGCCGCAATGATTGCCACCGAATCCAGGCCTCCCGGACTGGTTGCCAGATATGCCGTCAACGGATCAATGTGCAGCAGCATGCTCAAGCACCACGACAGGCCGGCGCAAAATGCGATCAGCGCAAGAGCGGAAGCGATCACCGGCAGCAGGGCATGCGCTGCATTGATCAGTGTATTGCGGCGAAAACCCAGGCCGATGTTCCAGCCGAGCAGGGCATAGCAGGCCGCCAGCAGCCAGCGCGGCAAGTGAAACTCGATCAGGCCGGATGCATGCAGCCCGGACAGCACCAGCATAGGCCCCAGCAGGGCCCAGGCCGACAGTCTCAGCGCGCGGCCGGCGAGCTGGCTCAACACGGCGATCGCCAGCACCATGGCGAGGGATGCCCAGTGCACCGGGGCGAACCACGACGTGGTGGTGGTCACGGCGGCAGACGCCGCAGGGTGACCAGCGCCGAAGCGTGCCACCAGCGCCGCGACCAGCGCCACCAGCAACACGCGCGAGTACTGCATGAAGGCGATCAGCTGGGTATCGGCGCCCTGGGCTTCGCCCAGCAGCACCATGCTGCTGGCGGCGCCGGGCGAGGTGCCGTAGACGGCGGTGGCGCCGGGGATGATTCCGCTACGGCTGATCAGCCAGCCCAAGGCGGCGGCGCCGAACATGGTGGCCGCCATCACGGCGCAGAACAGCAGCCAGTCGCGGGCGAAGGCGCTGAAGATGGCCGGGGTAATGACGCTGCCGATCATGGCGCCGATGACTGCCTGGGCGCCGGTGTAGGGCAGGCGCGGTACCTTCAGCTCGGCGCCATTCACCCCGAAGACGATGCCGCCGATCATCGGACCGAGCAGCAATGCAGCCGGCATCCCGGCTGCACCCCAGGCCAGGGACAGCGCGCCGGACAACGCCAGCAGCGCTGCCCATTGCAGCGGCACCGGCCAGCGCGGTAGCAGGGACCCGGTTGTGACTGGGGCTCCGATGTCGGCTCTGGCGGTCACCCCAGTTCGATCGCCGCGGCCTTGGTGACGCGGGCAATGCGCGGCATGATGTTCTTGATGCTGAAGGCGTGCATTTCAGCGCTGTTGCTGCTGCACAGATCTTCCACGATCACCAGTTCGAAGCCCAGCTCCCAGGCGTTGCGCGCGGTGGATTCCACGCCGATGTTGGTGGAGATGCCGGCCAGCACGATGCCGCGGATGCCGCGGCGGCGCAGCTGCAGCTCCAGATCGGTGCCGTGGAAGGCGCCCCACTGGCGCTTGGTGACGACGATGTCGGCGTCCTCGATCGGGTGGGGGAATTCATCCCAGCCGGCCGGCAGGCCGGCGAGATTCGAGGGCTGGTCCACCGCTTGCTGCGGTGCCAGCGCGTGGTTCTTGCCGAACGATACGCGGACCCACACCACCAGCCCGCCGGCGGCGCGAAAACGCTGTGCCAGCTGGGTGGAGCGCTCGTAAACTTCACTGCCGCTGTACGGCGCCACCGGCATGGCGAGGATGCCCTTCTGCAGGTCGATCAGAACCAGGGCGGTGGTTTTCGGATTAAGCTGCATTAGGTGTTCTCCAGGCAATGCGGCCAGGCGCTGCGCGCCGGCTGGACGGGGCTATAAATGGATATGGCGTTTCAGTATTCATGAGGGTATCCTCATGAATATGTATTATGAGGATAGGCTCATAAATGTCAAGCGAGGTTGAAAGCGGCAGCGCGCGCGCGCCAAAGCGTGAGCGCGGCAAGCAGCGGGTGGCGGAGCTGCTCGAGGCCGCCACAGCGGTATTTGCCGAGAAAGGCTACGAGGCGGCGACGATGACCGAGATCGCCGCGCGCGCCGATGCGCCGATCGGCTCGCTCTACCAGTTCTTTCCCACCAAGGGGGCGCTGTCCGATACCCTGGTGCGGGAATATGCGGCGCTACTGCTCGGCGATCTGCAGGCGCTGGAAGCGCGCGCGGCGGAGTTGAGCCTGCAGGCGCTGGTCGATGGACTGTTCGGCCTGCTGCGTGGCCGGCCGCGCGAACGCGCCGCGGCGCTGCCGCTGGCCGAGGCCCGGATGGACGAGCAGGCGCGGCGTACCACGTTCCGCCACATGCTGCGCAAGAGCGTGGCCGGCATTTTCAAGGTGCGCGCGCCCGGCCTTTCCAGTGAAGCGGCACAGGACATGGCGATTGTGATGGTGCAGTTGATGAAGGCGGCGAGCTCGCTCAGCGATGAGGACGGCCTGGCCGGACGTGTTGGCGCGCTGTGCGAGCTCCAGGCACTGGCCGTGTCGTACCTGGAACAGCGGCTCGAGAGGTAGACCGGCTCCTACAACACTTCGCATAATAGATATTATGTTAAGTATAAAAATGCAAAAGAAGGTCAGTAAAGATCACGACGAAATACTCAATTTTCGTATCGTAATGTGCTGATTTATTTAGCTGAACTGGCGCTCTAAGCCGGCCGTACCTCAAATACCCGGAATCCCCGGGTTTTGCCTGATCTGCCCCGCAAACTGTGTGCGCAATCCAGGCAGTCGTCGCTCGACGCTCTCGTGCTTCTTGTTCAGGCTTTCGGTGTAGACGTAATCCATCACGTCCCAGAACCCTGCAACGGCCTCGCTCATCTTGCGAAGCAATTCCCTCGGGATCACCATGTTTTCGACGTTGAGATCGACCGGAACGACCTTGCCGTCCAAGTCCTCCCTGCTCCCGCGGCCCCGGCCAAAATCCAGGCATCCGCCCCTACCAGCTTGTCAGCGACGACCCGTCTGGCCAACCAGGGGGCTGTACGCCGCGATGCACCTGCTCGGCGTCGGCCTGGACGTGAACTCGCTGATTGTCGCCGCCATTCGTGTCGGCGTGGGCATCGACTACGGCATTTATCTCTTGTCGCGCATCTGCGAGGAATGCCACGCCTGCAACGGCGACTGGGGCGCCGCCATCCGCAGCCGCGCTGCGCACCACCCCGGCAAGGCCAACCTGTTCACCGCCAGCATCATGACCTTGGGCATCGCGCCCTGGTATTTCCTCTCCGGCCTCAAGTTCGTCACCGACATGGGCCTGCCGCTGATCGTTATCATGACGAGCAACATGGTGCTGCCGCTGCTGGGTGCCTTGTCCGCTTTTGATGATTAATGCAACCAACTTGTCCGTTTTGATGAATTAACTGGCTCAGCGGAGGCGTGCTGCCGAGGAAAAGCGTCGCTAAAACGGCCGCGGTTGACCTAGGAGCCTCTGATGAACCCCGCCGCCCTCAAATGCGAAACCTGTAGGCAGCGGCAACCCGGTCGCGTCCCTCGGTCTTGGCGCGCAACAGCGCCTCGTCGGCAGCCTTGAGGACTTTGTCCGGGGTGTCGCCGTGCTCAGGAAATGCCGCCACGCCGAAAGAGACGGTCACGCGCCCGATGGGCTTCCCGTCGATCGAAACCGATAACTCCCGGATCGCCTGGCGAAACCGGTCCACTCTTTCCCAGGCGCTTTCCAGCGAGGTGTCCGGAAACAGCAGCGTGAATTCCTCCCCGCCGTACCGGCAGACCGTGTCTCCTTTACGGATGCGCGTGCTGAGCTGGCGCGAAATGGTGCGCAGCACCTCGTCTCCGCAGTCGTGCCCAAAACTGTCGTTGATGCGCTTGAAGTGATCAATGTCGGCCATCACCACGGCCACTGGCTTGCCTGAGCGCGTGGCGCGTGCGAATTCGCGTTCCAGAGCCTGGTCCAGGTAACGCCGGTTGAACAGCGTCGTCAGGGGATCGTGCAACGCCTCGGCCTGGAGCACGTCGCGCAAGGCCTGCTCGGCGCGATTGCGTTCCGTGACGTCGTTGAACACCGCATAGACCAGATCGTCCTCGAGCGCGACCACTACCTCCATATCGCGCACCACACCGTCGCCGCAGGTGACGTGGACTTCCCGCACGGGCGAATGCGCAAGCTCACCCGACTGCAACAAGGCACTGTCCCGCTTTTGCTGGCCCGCAAGAGCGGCCCGATACTTCGGGTCCGGGTACGCCAGGGAGCGCCATTGTTCAAGGGTGGTCATCTGCTCCGGCGAATAGCGCACCAGTTCCTCGAACCTGCGATTGATGAAGACGATCGAATCCTTCGCATCCGTCACACGGACCCCGAATGGGGCGTTCTCGACGATCCGCCGGAACCGCTCCTCGCTTCGGCGCAAGGCCTGTTCCGCGCGCTTTCGGTCGGTGACGTCCCAGACCACGCCGGCGATGCCCCCGAGGCTACCATCCCTCTTCTTGAAGGTGGCGCGGTGAAAAATGACGTCATGCCGCGAACCATCGGCGTACTGCAGCGCCGCCTCGTAAACCTGGAAACCCGGCTTTTGCAGCAGCGCCAGATCCGCGGCTTGATAGGTATCTGCAAGATCCTTCGGCCAGATTTCATAGACGGTCTTGCCGAGCAACTTCTCCCGCTGCAGTCCGCAGAACGATTCGAATGCCGTGTTGCATCCCAGGTAGCGACCGTCAACGTCCTTGTAGAACACCGGGCTAGGAACCGTGTCGATCAGCTGACCGACCAGCAGGGCATCGGGTAAAAGGGAACTTATGTCATTCACGGCCGCACTCCTCGGCATCGGCATGGCCGCACGCGGCGGTGGTCGTGCGCCATCGGCTTTCCGGGGTGCTACCGACGCTTCTACGGGCGTGCCATGATGGGTGATTTCGCCATTTGTCGTACAATCTTCTTACAGCCTGCGCGCTGTGGCCAAACGCGGCATTGATCCAGGTCAAGATGAGATTCCCCCAGTTTCCCGGACACCGGGTTAAGCGCTTCGCAGTTTCTCATAAGTCGCCGGGCTGATATAGCCAAGCGTCGAATGCCGATTGAGGCGCTTTCACGATTGAGGCCGCCAATTCCACGCGTGCCTGATTGAGTTGTCGCTGCAAGTCGACGTTTGCCTGCTGGGCGCCGTCCAGCTGCGCTTGCAGCCTGGCGCCGGCGAGTTCCAGGTCGCGGATCGCCACTTCGCGTGCAGCCAGCTGGTCCCGAACTCGGTCCAGATCCTGGCACGCAGCCTCCAGCTACTGCCCCATAGATGTAAGCGTCTGGCGAAGTCATCTTGAGTAAGCGCTGCTAGCGGCTGAGCATTGTGTCCACGAGTTCAAACCCGCGGACACATGGACACTACCGAAAGCAAGCAACGCCGGACATGGCGGCGTCACAGCGCCGAATTCAAGGCGAGCATGATCGAAGCCTGCAGCCATACGGGTGTTTCGATCGCAGCGGTGGCCCTGGCCAATGGCCTGAATGCCAATCTGCTGAGAAACTGGGTCGTGGAAGCGAAGAAGTCGGCACCGGCAGCATCTTTGGCGGTGAATCCCGGCTTCGTGCCGGTGGCACTCCCAGCGGCGCCATCGTCGACATCGGAAAT
>NZ_JONR01000026.1:49790-90624 GCF_000711955.1 Nevskia soli DSM 19509 | reverse complement strand
CCCTAGGGAGCCTCTGATGAATCCCAAGCCCTACCGTTGCCCCCCATTTTGCGCCAGGCAAGGCGCGAGCGACGAAGTGTGCTGAAGCACATGAGGAGCGAGCAACGCAGCCTGGTGCAAAATGGGGGGCAACCCTTCGGGCGGTTTGCCCTTTGATGCAGGGCGGCGTTGCTCGTCGCTCGTGTACATTTCAGTACACCACGCTCCTCGCGCCTTGCCCTGCATCAAAGGGCAAACCGCGGCAGGGCTTGGGATTCATCAGAGGCTCCCTAGCGCCTGACTGCGGGAGGCTTCATGTGGATCGTCACCGTCTCGCTGCGCGCCAGTTCCTCGCCGTTGCCGCCGACCAGGGCGGCGGAGATGGTGTGTTCGCCACGCTCCACCCCGGTATACAGGAAGGCGGTGGAAGGCGTCGGCTGCGGGTTGGCGGCGCTGCCGTCGAGATAGAAGATCAGGCCCTGGCCGGGCTGCAGCTCGGCGTTGACGGTGACGCTGAGGTTGCCTTCGGCGTCGCGGATGGTTTCATCCGGAGCCGGCGAGGCGATGCTGACGAGTGTCGCCGGCGCCTGTGCCGGCGCGCCGCCCCGCGCGGGGGCGAAGCCGGCGGGCGGGGCGCTCGGGGCATAGGTCTGCAGGTGCGGCAGGGCGGCCGGTTTGTCGGTCGGCGTCTGCGGCTTGTCGGCGTAGTGCACCACGCCGCTGCTGTCGACCCAGCGGTAGACGTCGCCGGCCGCGGCGGCGAGGCTGAGGCAGGCCAGGGGCAGGATCAGGAGGTTGCGCATGGGCCGAAAATACCGCGCGGCCGGCCATGCTGTAAACCTGAGGTCCGGGGCGCCGTCTTCGCCCGCCGGGGCCCCGGCGGGCGAAACGAAAAAGGCCCCCTGACGGGGGCCTTTCCGTGAAGCGCTAAACCCCTGTTACAGGGAGTAGTACATGTCGAACTCGATGGGATGAGTCGTCATGCGGAAGCGCGTGACTTCCTGCATCTTCAGCTCGATGTAGGCGTCGATCAGGTCGTCGGTGAAGACGCCGCCGGCGGTGAGGAAGCCGCGGTTCTGGTCGAGGTGCTCCAGCGCCATGTCCAGGCTGTGGCAGACGCGCGGAATCTTCTTGTCCTCTTCCGGCGGCAGGTGGTAGAGATCCTTGTCGGATGGCTCGCCCGGATGGATCTTGTTCTGGATGCCGTCGATGCCGGCCATCAGCATCGCCGCGAAGGCGAAGTACGGGTTGGCGGTGGAGTCGGGGAAGCGCACTTCGATGCGGCGGCCCTTCGGGTTGCTGACGAAGGGGATGCGGATCGAGGCGGAGCGGTTGCGGGCCGAGTAGGCCAGCATCACCGGCGCTTCGAAGCCCGGCACCAGGCGCTTGTAGCTGTTGGTGCCCGGGTTGGTGAAGGCGTTGATGGTCTTGGCGTGCTTGAGGATGCCGCCGATGTAGTACAGCGCGGTCTCGGACAGGCCGCCGTAGCCGTCACCGGTGAACAGGTTCTTGCCGCCCTTGGACAGGGACTGGTGGACGTGCATGCCGCTGCCGTTGTCGCCGACGATCGGCTTGGGCATGAAGGTGGCGGTCTTGCCGAAGCTGTGGGCGACGTTCTGCACCACGTACTTGAGCTTGAGGACTTCGTCGGCCTTCTTGACCAGGGTGCCGAACTTCACGCCGATTTCGCACTGGCCGGCGGTGGCGACTTCGTGATGGTGCACTTCGGTGACCATGCCGACCGCTTCCAGCGTCTCGCACATGGCGGAGCGGATGTCCTGCAGCGCGTCGACCGGCGGCACCGGGAAGTAGCCGCCCTTCACGCCCGGACGGTGGCCGGTGTTGCCTTCGGAGTATTCCTTGCCGCTGTTCCAGGCCGCTTCCTCGGAGTCGATGCTGACGAAGCAGCCCGACATGTCGGCGCCGTAGCGGACCGAGTCGAAGATGAAGAATTCGTTTTCCGGGCCGAAGAAGGCGGTGTCGGCGATGCCGGTGCTCTTCAGGTATTCCTCGGCGCGGTGCGCCAGCGAGCGCGGATCGCGGCCGTAGCCCTGCATGCTGGAGGGCTCGATGACGTCGCAGGTCAGCACCAGGGTCGGTTCTTCGAAGAACGGATCGATGAAGGCGGTGCCGGCGTCGGGCATCAGGATCATGTCGGATTCGTTGATGCCCTTCCAGCCGGCGATCGAGGAGCCGTCGAACATCTTGCCTTCGGTGAACAGGCTTTCATCGACGGTGTGCGAAGGCACCGTGACGTGCTGTTCCTTGCCGCGGGTATCGCAAAAGCGGAAGTCGACGAACTTCACGCTCTTTTCCGAAATGGTTTTGAGAACTTCTTTACCCGACATGGGTGATGTCTCCTGCGAGGGGATGTTTATGAATTAGTGCCTACCGGTTGACCGGAAGTGCACCGAATTGAAGCAGAAACTATGCCAAAGGCGGCGGTTCAGACACGCCCCGACAGTGAAAAGCCTGCAGCGCAAAAGCGCCGCAGGCCAGGGATTATACGGGCGCTCCCGGGAGCCTACGCGGCCCCTGGGCGGCCCCGGTTCAGCCCTTGAGGCAGGTGCTCATGAAGGTCTTGCGGTCGGCGCCCTTGAGGGTCTTGGCGGTCGCCTCGGCATTGCAGTCCTTCATCTTCTGCTGCTGCGCCGCCTTGGGCGAAAGCGGGGCGGCGGCCGGTGCGGCCGCGGCCATCGAAGCGCCGCCGTCCTTGCTCAGGCAGGTCTTCATGAAGGCCTTGCGGTCGTCGCCCTTGAGCGCCTTGGTCTTGGCGTCGGCGTTGCAGTCCTTCATCTTCTGCTGCTGCGTGGTCAGCGGCTTGGCGGCGGGCGCGTCGGCGGCATGGACCGGGGCGGCGGCGCAGGCGGCGACAACGACGGCGAGTAATATCCCTTTCATCGCGGTTCTCCTGAAGACTTGTTTAAGTTGGGTAAATCCCCGCTTTCGGCATACCGAAAGACCTTTTCAGCCTAGCATGGCGGCGGGCCCGCCGGATGACAGGCCGGTGATGCCCGCGTTGACCCCGCCGGCGCCGCATGACACCGTTTGCGGCCTGTCCGCCGCCCGCCTTTTCACCCGCCATGCGCAAATTCGTTCCCCTCTATGCCCTTGCCCTGCTGGCTTCGGTGCTGGCCGTCGCGGGGCTGGCGGGGTGGGGGCAGGCGTTGTACCCGGCATCCGCCGGTCCCGGCGTCCTGCCGCCGGCCGCAGCCGCGCCGGCCGCCGATCTTGCCGGGCGGCTGCACCAGCCGCTGACGTTGTTGCTGCTGCAGATGATCGTGGTCATCGTCGCGGCACGCCTGCTCGGACGGCTGTTCCGGCGTATCGGCCAGCCGGCGGTGATCGGCGAGATCTTCGCCGGCATCCTGCTCGGACCGTCCCTGCTGGGCCTGCTGTGGCCCCAGGCCCTGGCATTCCTGTTTCCGCCGACGGCGCTGGCGCCGCTGCAGCTGCTGAGCCAGATCGGCGTGCTGCTGTTCATGTTCGCGGTGGGGCTGGAGGTGGACCTGGGGGAGCTGCGGCGGCAGGCGCGCAGCGCCCTGCTGATCAGCCATGCCAGCATGGTGCTGCCGTTCCTGCTCGGCATGGGCCTGGCGCTGGCGGCCTATCCCCTGCTGGCGACGCCCGGCGTGCCGTTCCATGCCTTCGCCCTGTTCCTCGGCATCGCCATGAGCATCACCGCCTTCCCGGTGCTGGCGCGCATCCTGGAGGAGCGCCGCATGGTGCATACGCCGGTGGGGCGCCTGGCCCTGGCCTGCGCCGCCATCGGCGATGCCAGCGCCTGGTGCCTGCTGGCGGTGGTGGTGGCGCTGGCGCATGCCAGCGGCCTGGGCGCGGCCGGGCTGAGCACGGCGCTGGCGCTGCTGTTCGTGCTGGGCCTGCACCTGCTGGTCAAGCCGCTGCTGCAACGGCTCTTCGGCGCCACGCTGGCCGCCGACCGCGGCGGCACGTCCGGGCTGGCACTGGCCCTGGTGCTGCTGCTGGCCTGCAGCGCCTTCACCGAGGCGATCGGCATCCACGCCCTGTTCGGCGCCTTCCTCGCCGGCACCGCCATGCCGGCGGGCGCGGCTTTCCGTGCGCCGCTGCGCGAGCGCCTGAACGGCTTCAGCGCGGTCGGCCTGCTGCCGCTGTTCTTCGCGCTTACCGGACTGCGCACCCAGATCGGACTGCTGCAGGGCGCGCAGGACTGGCTGCTGTGCGGGCTGATCGTCGTGGTGGCGGTGGCCGGCAAGCTGGGCGGCACCCTGCTGGCGGCGCGCCTGACCGGCTCCGCCTGGCGCGAGGCCTTCACCCTGGGCGCCCTGATGAATACGCGCGGGCTGGTCGAGCTGATCGTGCTCAACGTCGGCTACGACCTCGGCATCCTGTCGGCGCGGGTCTTCACCATGCTGGTGATCATGGCGCTGCTGACCACCTGCATTACCGGCCCGTTGCTGAGTTTGGCGCAGCGGAGGCGGGGTGCCCTCGCGGGGACAGAAGTGGTTAGTGGCCAGTGACTAGTGGTTAGTAAGAAGAGCAGGTGCGCTTGCGCTTTTACTAATCACTGACCACTAACCACTGGCCACTGTTTTATACTGCCGGGCCATTTTTCAACCCCGCCGCCAGCCATGACCTTTCAGGACCTGATCCTGACGCTGCAGACCTACTGGGCCCGTCAGGGCTGCGTCATCGTGCAGCCGCTGGACATGGAAGTGGGCGCCGGCACCTTCCACTGGGCCACTTTCCTGCGCTCCATCGGCCCCGAGCCCTGGAATGCCGCCTATGTGCAGCCCAGCCGCCGTCCCACCGACGGCCGCTACGGCGAGAACCCGAACCGCCTGCAGCACTACTACCAGTTCCAGGTGCTGATGAAGCCGAGCCCGCCGAATATCCAGCAGCTGTACCTGGATTCGCTCAAGCTGCTCGGTTTCGACCCGCTGGTGCACGACATCCGCTTCGTCGAGGACAACTGGGAAAGCCCCACCCTCGGCGCCTGGGGCCTGGGCTGGGAAGTCTGGCTCAACGGCATGGAAGTGACCCAGTTCACCTACTTCCAGCAGGTCGGCGGCATCGAGTGCAAGCCGGTGTCGGGCGAGATCACCTACGGTCTCGAACGCCTGGCCATGTACATCCAGAAGAAGGAAAGCATCTACGACCTGGTGTGGTCGGACGCCGGCGGCCGCATCGTCACCTACGGCGACGTCTACAAGCAGAACGAGGTGGAGCAGTCCGCCTACAACTTCGAGCACGCCGATACCGCCGCGCTGTTCGAGCGCTTCAACGTGGCCGAGCGCGAGTGCCAGCACCTGATCGAACAAGGCTTGCCGCTGCCGGCCTACGAGCGTGTGCTGCAGGCCTCGCACGGCTTCAACCTGCTCGATGCGCGCGGCGCCATCAGCGTCACCGAGCGCCAAGCCTACATCCTGCGCGTGCGCACCCTGGCCCGGCTCTGCGCCGAGGCCTATTACGCCGCGCGCGAGAAGCTCGGTTTCCCGCTGCTCAAGGTCGCGTAAGCGGCCGCGCCCCGGGGACTGCGCCATGACCGGCACCTATAGCGGCAGCTGCCTCTGCGGCGGCGTGCGCTACGAGTACCGCGGCGACTTCGGCCAGTTCATCTACTGCCATTGCGTCAAGTGCCGCAAGGCGCAGGGCACGGCCTTCGGCACCAATGCGCCGGTCGACGTGGCGGGGTTCAAGTTGCTGCAAGGCGAGGCGCTACTCAAGGCCTACGAGTCCTCGCCGGGCAAGCAGCGCGTGTTCTGCGCCAACTGCGGTTCGCCGCTGTACAGCCGCGCCGCCGACAAGCCGGGCCTGCTGCGCCTGCGCATGGGCACGCTCGACACGCCGATCGATTTCAAGCCGCAGGCGCACAACTTCGTGGCCTCCAAGGCCGAGTGGTACGACATCCTCGACGGTCTGCCGCAGCACGCGGAACGTCCGTAATTCCCGAGCTGATTCCCGTCATGAACCAATCCTTGCTGATCGAACTGGGCACCGAAGACCTGCCCGCGCGCTATGTGCAGCCGCTGACCCAGGCCCTGGCACAGGGCATCGGCGGCGGCCTGGCCAAGCGCGGCGTCGCCGTCGGCGAGACGCGCACCTTCGCCACGCCGCGGCGCATCGCCGTGCTGATCGCGGACGTGGGCGAGCGCCAGGCCGACCAGAACCTGGAGCGCAAGGGGCCGCAGATTGCGGCGGCGTTCAAGGACGGCCAGCCGACGCCGGCGGCGCTGGGCTTCGCCAAGTCCTGCGGCGTGGAGTTCAAGGCGCTGAAGCAGGAAAACGGCAACCTGGTGTTCCGCAAGAAGCAGAAGGGCCGCAAGACGCTGGAGCTGATCGCCGAGATCTTCGAGGAAACCCTCAAGCAGATGGACCAGCTGGTGCCCAAGCGCATGCGCTGGGGCGCGGGCGAGGAAACCTTCGTGCGGCCGGTGCAGTGGATCCTGGCCCTGTACGGCAGCCGCATCGTGCCGCTCGAACGCTTCGGCCTCAAGGCCGGGCGCAAGACCTATGGCCATCGCTTCCATGCGCCCAAGGCGATTTCCTTGAAATCGTTTGCCGACTACGGACCTGCCCTGTGGGATGCCCGGGTGTGGGCCGACTTCGCCGGCCGCCGCGCCGAGATCAAGCGGCAGATCGAAGCCGAGGCCGCGAAGCTGGGCGGCGATCCGCGCATCGACGAGACCCTGCTCGACGAAGTCACCGCCCTGGTGGAATGGCCGGTGGCCATCTCCGGCCGCATCGAGGAGCGCTTCCTGCAATTGCCGCCGGAAGTGGTGGTGGCCACGGTCGAGACCAACCAGCGTTATTTCACCTTGTTCGATACGGCCGGCAAGCTGCTGCCGTATTTCATCACCGTCGCCAACATCGAGTCGAAGGATGTATCCCAGGTCATCGCCGGCAACGAGCGCGTGGTGCGTCCGCGCCTGACCGATGCGCTGTTCTTCTGGGAGCAGGACCGCAAGCAGCCGCTGGAAGCGTATGGCGAGAAGCTGAACACGGTGACGTTCCAGAAGGATCTGGGCAGTACCGGTGAGAAGGTTGCGCGCGTGCGCCGGCTGGCCGGTGATATCGCGGCGCGCGTCGGCGCGGATGCTGCCACGGTGGAGCGCGCGGCGCAGCTGGCCAAGAACGACCTCGTCACCAAGATGGTCTACGAATTCCCCGAGCTGCAGGGCCTGATGGGCGGCTACTACGCCCGTGCCGCCGGTGAGCCGGACGCGGTGGCGCGGGCGGTGGCCGAGCATTACCGGCCGACCCAGGCCGGCGGCCCGATTCCCTCGACGCCCGCCGGCCAGATCGTGGCCCTGGCCGACAAGCTCGACAGCCTCGCCGGCATCTTCGCCATCGGCCAGAAGCCGACGGCGAGCAAGGATCCCTATGCCCTGCGCCGCGCCGCCCTGGGCGCGCTGCGCATCTGCGTCGAAGGTCCGCTGGACCTGGATTTGCGCGAAGTGCTCAAGGCCGCGCTGGACGCACAGCCGGCCGGCAAGCGCGACGAGGGCGTGCTCAACGAGCTGTGGGACTTCGTGGTGGAGCGCCTGCGCGGCTATTGCATCGAGCGCGGCGCCACCGGCGAACAGTTCGAAGCGGTGCGGGTCATGGGCGCTTCGCGTCCGCTGGATTTCGTGCGGCGCCTGGAAGCCTTGCAGGCGTTCCAGAGCACGCCGGCCGCCGCGACCCTCGCGGCCGCCGACAAGCGTGCGCGCAATATCCTGCGCCAGTCCGGCGGCCAGGCCGCTTCCTCGATACAGACGCGCCTGTTCGAGGTGCCGTCCGAGCATGCGCTGCTGGCCGAGCTGGAGCGGGTGGATTCGGCGCTGGCGCCGCTGCGCGCCAAGGCGGCATACGGCGATATGCTGCTGGCGCTGTCCGCGTTGAAGGAGCCGGTGGATGCGTTCTTCGATGGCGTGATGGTGATGGCGGAGAACCTCGAAGTGCGCGGCAACCGCCTGGCCTTGCTGGCGCGGCTGGATGCGTTGTGCCGCGAGGTGGCGGATCTGTCGTGCTTGCCGGGGTAGTTTCGTAGGTCGGTTCAAGGGCGCTTGCGCCCGGAACCGGCAGTTGCGCTGAAGCCTGTCGGCTCCGCTGCGCTTGAGCCGACCTACGGGGCTGCGCTAACCAGGGCCATCGTCATGCCGGCGAAAGCCGGCATCCAGGAAGCTCAGCCGCCGCGCGCTACGCTGGATACCGGCGTTCGCCGGTATGACGGAAATGATGTTGCGGAACGAGACGACAGGTCCCCTACGTGTTCGGCACATTCGCCGCCTTGTCCGTCACGGCGGCGATCTGTAGCTGGGCGAACTGCCGCAGTTCCTCGCCGTTGAGGTCGGACACGGCCCAGAACTCCATGCCGTCGCGGCGCCAGTGCACCAGGCTGTAGCCCTCGCTGCCGTGGCTCTCGGGCGCGGTGTCGCCGTTCTTGCCGGGCCAGATATAGAGGTTGATGGTGTGCTTGCGGTGACGGTAGATCAGCACCGCCACCTGGCGCTGCGCGATGTAGTCCAGGCGGCCGCCCAGCAGCGGAAACTCCTGTGCCGTCAGGTCGCGCACCGGCGGCGAGTAGTCCAGCTTGCCGCTGAACCAGGGCTTGACCGTGTGCTGGTCGCTGGAGGCGACGTCGGACAGGTGTTCGGCCTGCAACGAGCGCACGTGGCCGGCGACCAGTTCGTTGCGCAGGGTTTCCCCGGCGCGTTGCGTGCTCAGCATGACGTTGAGGCCCACGGCCAGGGCGATGCCGGCGGCGATGGGCATGGCCCAGCGTGACCAGTCGCGGCGCCGGTACGTTTTCGCTGCCGGGGCCGGCGCGGCTACGACTGCCGGTGCAGCCGTTTCGGGTGGCAGCTGGGCGCGCAGGCGTGCGCGCAGCGTGTCCGGCGCGCGATGGTAGGGTGTGCTGCGCACGGCCTGGCTCAGCGCGCGTTGCTCGCGCAGGGCCGCGGCGCAGGCGGGGCAGCCGTCGAGGTGCCGCTCCAGGGCCAGGGCATGCGGCAGGTCCAGCTCGCCGTCACCATAGGCGGGCAGCAGGCCCTGTGCTTCTTCGCAATTCATCGTACTCATTTGGGTCTGTAGAACGTCATTTGATCGCTGCGTTGCCGCCCAAAATCGCGCCAGGCTAGGCGCGAGGAGCGAAATTTAGTACCACTAAATGAGCGACGAGCAACGACGCCTGGCGCGATTTTGGGCGCAACCCTTCGGGACGGCGTCTGTTTTCGCGCATCGCTGCGTCGATCGTCGCTCATGTACTTCGAGTACACCACGCTCCTCTCTCCTTGCGCTGCGCGAAAACAGATGCCGTCGCAGCGATCAAATGACGTTCTACAGACCCCGATCCATCGCCTCGATCTGGTGGCGCAGTTGCAGGCGCGCGCGCGACAGGCGCGACATCACCGTTCCCAGCGGCACTCCCACGATCTCGGCGATCTCCTTGTAGGACAGTTCCTCCAGTTCGCGCAGCACCAGGATTTCACGGGACTCCGGCCCCAGCCTGAGCAGGGCGCTTTCGACCAGCTGCTGGTCGGCCGCGCGCAGCAGCAGTTTTTCCGGGTCGGTGCCGTGCAAGGCCGGGTCTCCGCAGTTCTCCTGTGTATGTAGACCGATGTTCTCGTCGTTGTATTCCACCTCGGACTGGTGGTGGCGCCGCTGCTCCAGCCAGGTATAGAAGGTGTTGCGCACGATGGTCAGCAGCCAGGCGCGGCCGTCGCCGCCGCGGAAGCCGCCGAAAAAGCGGAAGGCGCGCAGATAGGCTTCCTGCACCACGTCTTCGGCGTCATGCGGTTCCCGCGTCAGCCAGCGCGCGAGGTTGTAGGCGGCATCCAGGTGCGGCCCGGCGATCGCCTCGAAACGCCGGGCCTGCTCTTGATCGGTCACGCGGATTCCCTGCAGCTAGGGGCAAGTAAGGGTAACGGGCCTATTCCATACGGTGCATACCGGCGGTGCCGCCGTTTTATTCCATCTCCCGAAAAGGCACCCGCAGGCGGAATATCCGCCGCGCGGCGGCGGTATGCAAGGAGGTCCACCAACGGATATTCCCAGCGGAGAACCTGATGAAACGTACCATCGATCGGCGGCAGTTCCTGCGGCTGGCCGGGCTGGGGGGCGTGGTATTCGCCTCCGGCCTCGGCGGATTCGCCCAGGCCAAGACGGATTACAAGAGCGGCGACAGCACCGGGGCGGGCGAGGATTTCTACTTCGTCCAGCTGTCCGACTCGCACTGGGGCTTCCAGGGCCCGGCGGTCAATCCCGACGCGCAGGGCACCCTGCGCAAGGCGGTGGCGGCGGTGAACGCCCTGCACGACCAGCCCGACTTCATCATCTTCACCGGCGACCTGACCCACACCACCGACGATCCGGCGGAGCGCCGCAAGCGCATGACCGAGTTCCGCGACATCGTGAAGGACTTGCGCGTGAAGAACGTGCACTTCATGCCCGGCGAGCACGACGCCTCGCTCGACAACGGCGCCGCCTACCAGGAGTTCTTCGGGCCGACGCACTACACCTTCGATTTCCAGGGCGTGCACTTCATCGCGCTCGACAACGTCTCCGATCCCAAGGCCAACCTGGGCGAGGCGCAGCTGCAATGGCTGGCGCAGGACCTGGCCGGCCTCGACCACAAGCGGCGCCTGGTGGTGTTCGCCCACCGGCCGCTGTTCGACCTCGCTCCGACCTGGGACTGGGCCACGCCGGACGGCGCCAAGGCCATCGACCTGCTGCTGCCGTTCCGCGACGTGGTGGTGTTCTACGGACACATCCACCAGGAAAATCACCATATGACCGGGCACATCGCGCACCATTCGGCCAAGTCGTTGATGTTCCCGCTGCCGGCGCCGCTGTCGGTGCCGAAGAAGGCGCCGATTCCCTGGGATGCGGCTGCGCCCTACAAGGGGCTGGGCTTCCGCGAGATCGACTGGGATGCCGGCCAGATCGAGATCAGCGAATTCCCGGTCAAGGCCTGAGCTTGCCCATGAACCCATTCCTCAGAAAAATCGCGCCCGCCTGCCTGTTGGGGGTGTGCGCCGCGGCTGGCTTCGGGGTTGCCGCCTGGGCTGATGGCGCCGCCGCGACCCGGCATGCGCGGCTGATCAAGGTTTCCGCGCGCCGTTTCGTTTTCAGCCCCGATCATCTCACCATCAAGAAAGGCGAGACGGTGGACATCGAGCTGAGCACGGCGGACGTGCTGATGGGCTTCAGCGTGCCGGACCTGAATGCGCGTTCCGACATTCCACCCGGACAGGTGATGCACCTGAAGCTGACGCCGGACAAGGTCGGCACCTTCGTCTTCCTCTGCGACATCTTCTGTGGCAGCGGGCACGAGAACATGAGCGGCAGCATCACCGTGACCGAATGAAGCCGGGAGGTGAGAGGAGGGAGGGGAGAGGCGCAAAACCAAAAGTTTGACGCCGCTGCGTGAGGTCTCAATGCTTTCTCGCCTCTCGCCTCTCGCCTCTCGCCTCTCGCCTCTCGCCTCTCGCCTCTCGCCTCCTTGACCGTGCACCGGGCCCCCGGCACAGTGCCGGCATGAAGCTCGTAATCCTGGATCGTGACGGCGTCATCAACGAGGACTCGGACGAGTTCATCAAGTCGGTGGCCGAGTGGGTGCCGATCCCCGGCAGCATCGAGGCCATCGCGCTGCTGTGCCAGGCGGGATACCAGGTCTATATCGCCAGCAACCAGTCCGGCATCGGCCGTGGCCTGCTCGATTTCGACGCGTTGTTCGCCATCCATGAACGCCTGCAGCGGGCGGTGGCGGAGGTGGGCGGGCGCATCAGCGGCATCCACTTCGCGCCGGATCATCCGGATGAGGCGACCGAGATGCGCAAGCCGGCGCCGGGGATGCTGAAGGATCTGGCGCGGCGGTTGGGGATCAACCTGGAGGGCGTGCCCTTCGTCGGTGACTCGGGATCCGACATCGAGGCGGCGCGCGCCGCTGGTGCTCGCCCTGTTTTGGTGCTAACCGGCAAGGGGAGGCGCACCAAAAGTAAGCTAACTGGCGACGATGTGACCGTCTACAAGGATCTGGCGGAGTTTGCGCGCACCATAATCGCGCAAGATCAGCGGCCGCAGACGGCGTAGTCTTCGCGCCGGCGGTCGATGCGGATCGCCACGCCCCGGGCTTCCGGCACCGCGCCGGGCTTGCCGATGGTCAGCCTCAGGGACAGGATCGGGTGCCGCTCGAACAGCAGGCGGGCCAGGGATTCGGCCAGGGTTTCGATCAGGCGGAATTCCTTCGAGGCGGCGTAGGCCACGATTTCGTCCGAGACCGCCTTGTAGTCCACGGCGTCGCGCAGGCGGTCGGTGGCGGCCGCGGCCTTGGCATCCACCCCCAGTTCCACGTCGATCAGCAGGGGGCGAGGCTGGTGCAGCTCCCAGGCGTGCACGCCGATGACGGCGCGCGCCTGCAGGCCGGTGATGAGGATGTGATCCAGGGGGTTCATGCGGCGCTCGCCTGTGGTGGTTTTAGTTCATGCAGCGGCCAGCGGGCCCGCGCCAGGATGCCGCTGCCGGCGCCTTCCGCCTCGGTATACCGGGCCCAGCCGGCGTAGGCGATCATGGCGGCATTGTCGGTGCAGAATTCCGGACGGGCGAAGTACATCTCGGCTTCGCCGCGCCGCTCCATCTGCGCGAACTTGCCGCGCAGGCGGCGGTTGGCGCCGACGCCACCGGCCACCACCAGGCGCTTCAGGCCGGTCTCCTGCAGGGCGCGGTGGCATTTGATGGCCAGGGTATCGGTCACCGCCTCCTCGAAGGCCAGGGCCAGGTCGGCGCGGGTCTGGATGTCGGCGTCCTTGGGCAGGGCGGTCAGCACCGCCGTTTTCAGGCCGCTGAAGCTGAATTCCAGCCCCGGACGATCGGTCATCGGGCGGGTGAAGCGGAAACGGCCGGGTTTGCCGCTTTCCGCCAGCCTGGCCAGCTGCGGGCCGCCGGGGTAGGGCAGGCCGAGCAGCTTGGCGGTCTTGTCGAAGGCCTCGCCGGCGGCGTCGTCCAGGGTTTCGCCCAGGATGGCGTAGGCGCCCACCCCGTCGACCCGGGCGATCATGGTGTGGCCGCCGGAGACCAGCAGGGCCAGGAACGGGAATTCCGGCCGGCGCGTCTCCAGCATCGGCGCCAGCAGGTGCCCCTCCAGGTGGTGCACCGGGATCAAACGGGCGCCGGTGGCCGCTGCCAGCCCGGCGGCGAAGGAGCCGCCGACCAGCAGGGCGCCGATCAGGCCGGGGCCGGCGGTGTAGGCGATGCCGTCGAGATCCTGCAGCTTGAGGCCGGCGGCCTTGAGGGTTTCGGCCACCAGGCCGTGGATGCGGCCGGCATGGTCGCGCGCCGCCAGTTCCGGCACCACCCCGCCGTATTCGGCGTGCATCGCCGCCTGGCTGTGCAGCACGTGCGCCAGCAGCCCGCGCCCGCCGTCATAAACGGCCGCGGCGGTCTCGTCGCAGGAGGTTTCGATGCCGAGGATGGTGCCAAGGGTGCCCATGGGGCGGGTATTGTGAGGGAAAGGGGTGGGCTTTGCTTTACAGGTCGGAAACACTTAGAATCTCGGGCCCTTCAATGGGGGCAACCCTTTTCTGTTTCGAGAGTGATGGCATATGCCGAGCGTCCGCGTCCGCGAAAATGAGCCGTTTGAAGTCGCACTGCGCCGTTTCAAGCGCACCTGTGAGAAGGCCGGTGTCCTCACCGACCTGCGCTCGCACGAGTTCTTCGAGAAGCCGAGCCAGGAGCGCAAGCGCAAGCGCGCTGCTGCCGTGAAGCGTCAGGCCAAGCGCGTATCGCGCGAGACCTCCCGCCAGGTCCGGATGTATTAATGAGTTGTAGCCTGTCCTTGTGACGGGCGCCACGCTGGCAACCCCGGCGTGAACACTCACCAAAGCTTATCGAAAATCCGCACCGGCTTCGGGGCGGATTTTTCTATTGGAGAAAGCCTATGACCGATCTCAAGACGCGCATCACGGAAGACGTGAAGACCGCGATGAAGGCCGGCGACAAGGCGCGCGTCAGCACCTTGCGCATGCTCACCGCCGAGATGAAGCAGCGTGAAGTGGTCGACGCGGTCGAGTTGACCGACGCGGTGGTGATCTCCGCCATCGAGAAGATGGTCAAGCAGCGCCGCGATTCCGAAGCGCAGTACCGCAGCGGCAACCGCCCCGAGCTGGCAGACAAGGAAGCGCAGGAAATCGCCCTGCTGCTGGCCTACCTGCCGCAGCAGCTCACCGCCGCCGAAGTCGATGCCCTCATCGCCCAGGCGATTGCCGAGACCGGCGCCGCCGGCGGCAAGGACATGGGCAAGGTGATGGCCTGGCTCAAGCCGAAGGTGGCGGGCAAGGCGGACATGGGCAAGCTGTCCGGGCTGATCAAGGGAAAGCTGGGATAGCTGTCGTCCTGGCAAGCGCGGCGCCATCCCCGGCGCCGCCTGTTCAAACAAGCGGTCCACTAGCCTCCTGCTCAGTCAGTGCCGACTGATCTACAGTAGCGCTATCCATGTCCCGAATTCCCCAAGGCTTCATCCAGGATCTGCTCTCGCGCACCGACATCGTCGAGGTGATCGGCACGCGCGTGGAGCTGAAGCGCGCGGGCAAGGAATTCAAGGGGCTGTCGCCCTTCACCAACGAGAAATCGCCCTCCTTCTTCGTCTCGCCGGCGAAGCAGATGTTTTTCTGCTTCTCCTCCGGCAAGAACGGCACGGCGATCAATTTCCTGATGGAGAACGACCGCCTCAGCTTCGTCGAGGCGGTGGAGGAGCTGGCCAAGCGCGCCGGGGTACAGGTGCCGCGCGAGGGCGGCCACAGCGAGCAGCTGGTGCTGGAAGGGCCGCTGGACGCGCTGGCGGCGGCGGAGCGCTTCTACCGCACGCAGCTGAAAACCCACCAGCCGGCGATCGAGTACCTGAAGAAACGCGGCCTCGGCGGCGACACCGCCAAGCTGTTCGGCATCGGCTATGCGCCGGAGTCCTGGGATGCGCTGGCGCGGCTGTTCCCCGATCCCGAATACGCCCTCACCGCCGGATTGCTGATCCAGCGCGACAGCGGCGGCGCCTATGACCGTTTCCGCAACCGCGTCATGTTCCCGATCCGCGACACGCGCGGCCGGGTCATCGCCTTTGGCGGCCGCACCCTGGCCAACGATCCCGCCAAGTACCTGAATTCGCCGGAAACGCCGCTGTTCCACAAGGGGCGCAACCTGTTCGGCCTGTACGAGGCCAAGCAGTCGAGCAAGGCAGACCTGCCCTTCCTGATGGTGGTGGAAGGCTATATGGACGTGGTGATGCTGGCCCACCACGGCATCCGCAACGCCGTCGCCACCCTGGGCACCGCCACCACCCGCGACCACCTGTCGCTGCTGTTCAAGTCCACGCCGCGCGTGGTGTTCTGCTTCGACGGCGACCGCGCCGGCCGCTCCGCCGCCTGGCGGGCGCTGGAGCAGGCCCTGCCGGAGGTGCACGAGGGGCGCGAGTGCCGCTTCATGTTCCTGCCGGACGGACACGATCCGGACACGCTGGTGCAGGAGATCGGCGCCGAGGCCTTCCGCGGGCTGGTGGGGCAGGCCATGAGCCTCAGCGACTTCCTGCTGGGCGAGCTGAAGAAGGAGGTCAACCTCGGCACCCGTGACGGCCGCGCCCGCCTGGTGGGCCTGGCGCGGCCCCACCTGGAGCGGATGCGCGAGGGACCGTTGCGCAGCGTCATCGTCAGCGAGCTGGAGCACCTGACCCGGCTCGGGCGGGCCGACCTGGACGCCCTGCTGACCGGGCACGAGCGGGCGGCGGCGTCCGGCCGGCCGGCCCCTTCCGGGCGCACCGAATCCCCCGGCGCCCGGCCGATCAAGCGCGCCCTGCAGCTGCTGCTGGAGCGCCCGGACATGGCGCAGGGCGTGGCCCATGTCGGCCAGCTGGCGGCGATGCCCCAGCCGGGCATCGACATGCTGGTGGAGGCGATTGAATTCTTCCACGAGCACCCCGACAGCCATGCGGGACAGCTGCTGGAACTGTGGCGCGATACCCCCAAGGGGGCGGCCCTCAACCGCATCATCGGCGTGGAGGAGCAGCTGGACGAGGCGGCGATCGGCCAGGAGTTCGCCGATACCATCGGCCACCTGCGGATGAAGGCCCTGCGCGGCCGCGCCCAGGTCCTGCTGGAACTGGCCCGGGAGCGGGAATTGGCCTCCGCCGAGACGGCGGAACTGGAGCAGATTACCCGTCAACTTTCGGACGCAAGATTGGTCTAAACTGCTAGAAGCAAAGTATAAAATTCGTGTATTGAGCCGAGTTTTTATGCACCAGGCTCCGCCATTGAGAAACAGTTGATGAGCGCATCCGACCAGCAGTCACAGATCAAGAATCTCATTGCACTGGGCAAGGAGAAGGGATTCCTCACTTTTGCCGAGGTCTCCGATCATCTGACCGAGCTGGTGGACTCGGAGCAGATCGACGACGTCATCACCATGATCCAGGGCATGGGCATCCCGGTCCATGACGAGGCCCCGGACGACGAAACCCAGCTGTTCAGCGAGCCCACGGTAGCCGCCGCCGAGGACGACGAGGAGGCCGCCGAGGAGGCCGCCGCCGCGCTGGCCTCCGCAGATTCCGAGTTTGGCCGCACCACCGACCCGGTGCGCATGTACATGCGCGAGATGGGCAGCGTGGAGCTGCTCGACCGCGAGGGCGAAATCCGCATCGCCAAGCGCATCGAGGAGGGCCTCAACGAGGCGCTCTACGCCATGGCGATCTACCCGGAAACGGTCGCCATCCTGCTGGAAGCCTACGACGCGGCCAAGGAAGGCAAGAAGCGCCTGGCTGAAGTCGTGGTCGGCTTCTTCGACCCGAACGCAGCGCCTCCTCCCGCCGAGGAAATCCTGCCGGAGGTGGAGGTCGAGGAGGAGGAAGAGGAAGACGAGAAGGAAAAGGAGGACGGCGACGAGGAAGAAGCCGTCGAGACCGGTCCGGACCCGGTCGAAGCCGCCAAGAATTTCGAGGAGCTGCAAAGCCTCTACGACCAGGCCTGGGATTCGCTGCTGCGCCTGGGCAGTTCCAGCAAGAAGACCCAGCAGCGCCGCGAAGCGGTGGCCGACCTGATCATGACCTTCCGCCTGTCGCCGAGGATCGTGGAGGAAGTGACCCTCAACCTGCGCAGCAAGCTGGAGCAGATCCGCTCGCTGGAGCGCGCCGTGATGCGCGTGGCGGTGACCGACGCCGGCATGAGCCGCGAGGAATTCCTGGCCAAGTTCCGCGAGGAGGGCCCGACCAGCGCCGCCTGGGTGGACAAGGCGGTGCGCGCCAAGCGCAAGTACTCGGCCACGCTGGCCGCGCGCAAGGGCGACATCGAGCAGCTGGTGGCGCAGCTCAAGCAGATCGAGGGCGACAACCTGCTCTCCATCGACGAGATCAAGGACATCTACCGCCGCATGACGCTGGGCGAGGCCAAGGCCCGCCGCGCCAAGAAGGAAATGGTCGAGGCCAACCTGCGCCTGGTCATCTCCATCGCCAAGAAGTACACCAACCGCGGCCTGCAGTTCCTCGACCTGATCCAGGAAGGCAACATCGGCCTGATGAAGGCGGTGGACAAGTTCGAGTATCGCCGCGGCTACAAATTTTCGACCTATGCCACGTGGTGGATCCGCCAGGCCATCACCCGTTCGATCGCCGACCAGGCGCGCACCATCCGCATCCCGGTGCACATGATCGAGACCATCAACAAGCTCAACCGCATCAGCCGGCAGATGCTGCAGGAGATGGGGCGCGAGGCGACGCCGGAAGAGCTGGCGGTGAAGATGGAGATGCCCGAGGACAAGGTGCGCAAGGTCCTCAAGATCGCCAAGGAACCGATCTCGATGGAGACGCCGATCGGCGACGACGAGGATTCCCACCTCGGCGATTTCATCGAGGATGGGCTGGCCGTGTCGCCGCTGGAGTCGGCGACTTCGCAGTCGCTGGCGGAGGCCACGCACCAGATCCTGGCCAGCCTGACGCCGCGCGAGGCCAAGGTGCTGCGCATGCGCTTCGGCATCGACATGAACACCGATCACACGCTGGAGGAGGTCGGCAAGCAGTTCGACGTCACCCGCGAGCGCATCCGCCAGATCGAAGCCAAGGCGCTGCGCAAGCTGCGGCATCCGAGCCGGGCGAATTATTTGCGGTCGTTTCTGGACGAGTAGGTCGGCGCCCACAAAAAAGCCCCGCGTTGCGGGGCTTTTCGGTTACCGCAAAAGCTTACTTCTTGCCGCCGACGGGCCCGTCGATATCCGGCACGTAGTCCTTCGCCGGCTGCGACGAGAACCAGGCTGCGAGCTGCTTGATATCCGCATCGCTGAGGCCGGTGACCTGGCCGCCCATGATCGGGTTCTTGCGTTCGCCGCTCTTGTAGGCGTGCAGGGCGTGCTCGATGTAGTTGGCCTGCTGGCCTGCCAGGTTGGGATACATCGGCTGGGTGGCGACGCCGTTCTCGCCGTGGCAGGCGGCGCAGACGATCACCTTGTCGGGCTTGGCCGGGGCTTCGGCGTGGGCCGAGGCGACGACGGCAAGGCTCAGGGCGGCCAGGACAATCTTGTTCATGCTCATCCTCAGTCCTTCTTTTCCGGCGCCGTCGACAGGTAGGAGGCGATATCGGCGATGTCCTGGTCGGACAGCGACATGGCCTGGGCGTGCATGGTCTGGTGACTGCGCTCGCCGCTCTTGTATTCCTTCAGCGCGTTGGCGATGTACTCGGCATTCTGGCCGCCGAGCTTGGGCACGCGGTAGGCCGGGTAGGCGTTGTTGTAGTTCGGGATGCCGTGGCAGCCGACGCAGGTATAGAACTTCTGCCGGCCAGCCGCCGGGTCACCATCCGCCTGCGCGACCGTAGCGCACATCAAGGTGGCGGTGAGGGCAAGCATGCCCCATCGCACTGCTTTCATCGTGGAGTCTCCAATGGCAAAGCTGCGCGGCCCGGCCGCGAAGTCGCAATATGCTCGTGGAAACGGGGGCTCCAGTCAATCGGCAGCCGGGTAAAAGCCCGCAACGGGGCGCTTTGCACGCCGGGTGCGGCCGCGGCAGTGTGTCACCGGCGCTACAGCGGGCTTCGGGTATAGTGCGCGCGAGCCCGCCCACAGCCTTTGCCATGCTTCGACTGTCGCTCCCCGGCCCCTGTGTCCGGAACTCCATCAGCCCACCGGAGGCCGCTTGAAAAACGGCATCGTGCCGCGCCTGCGGCGTGCTTCCGCGACGCGCTCCAGAAGCGAGCCCGGCGGCGAGGTGGCGGCGGTCGACCTGGGCTCCAACAGCTTCCACATGATGGTGGCGCGCGAAAGCGGCGGCCAGTTGCAGGTGATCGACCGCCTGCGCGACGCCGTGCGCCTGGGCGCCGGCCTGGACGCGAAGAACCGGCTCACCCCGGAGGCGCAGGCGCGCGCCCTGGATTGCCTGTCGCGCTTCGGCCAGCGCCTGCAGGGCATCGCGCCGCAGCGGGTGCGCGTGGTCGGCACCAATACCCTGCGCCGCTTGCAGGATGGCGGGGCTTTCACCGCCGCGGCGGAGCGGGCGCTGGGCCACGAGATCGAGATCATTTCCGGCGTCGAGGAAGCGCGCCTGGTCTACAGCGGCGTCACCCACGGCATGGGCGAGCCGCGGCCGCGCCGCCTGGTGGTGGACATCGGCGGCGGCAGCACCGAGCTGATCGTCGGCCGCCTGGGTGAGCCCCGGCTGATGGAGAGCATGGCGCTGGGCTGCGTCACCCATACCCAGCGTTTCTTCGGCGACGGCGAGGTGACGCGGGCGCGCATGCGCGAGGCGCGGCTGGCGGCGCGGGTGGAGCTGGAATTCGTCGAGCGGCGCTACCGCGCCGCCGGCTGGGATGTGGCCATCGGCGCCAGCGGCACGGTGCGCGGTGCCTGGCGCGTGATGATGGGGCAGGGCTGGACCGACGAGTTGATCACCCGCGAGGCCCTGGACAAGACCCTGGACCTGGCGGTACGCGCCGGCCGCGTCGACCGCTTCGACTTCCCCGGGCTGCGCGAGGACCGCCGGCCGGTGTTCGCCGGCGGCATCGCGGTGCTGGCCGGGGTGTTCGACAGCCTCGGCCTGAAGAAGATGGAGACCTCGGAGCGCGCCCTGCGCGAGGGCGTGATCTACGATCTGCTCGGCCGCCTCTCCGACCGCGACGTGCGCAGCCGCTCGGTGGAAGCCACGGCGGAGCGCTACGGGGTCGACCGTGCCCATGCGCGCGAGATCGAGCGCTCGGCGCTGAAGCTGCTGGAACAGGTGGCGCCGACGTGGAACCTGCAGGGCGGCGAGGCCGCGCGCCTGCTGGCATGGGCCGCCCTGCTGCACGAGATCGGCCTGGTCATCGCCCATGACGGCTCGCACCGCCACGGCGAATACATCCTGCGCCACGCCGAGATGTTCGGCTTCTCCCTGACCGACCAGAAGCTGCTGGCGGCGCTGGTGCGGCTGCAACGCGGCAAGTTCGCCCAGGGGGCGCTGGAGGACCTGCCGGAGGTGTGGAAGCCCATGGTGCAGAAGCTGGCGATCCTGTTCCGGCTGGCGGTGCTGCTGCACCGCTCGCGCACCCCGGGCCTGCGCATCCCCTTGCAGATCGAGGCCTCGGCCAGGACCGTGCGGCTGCAGTTCCGGCCGGGCTGGCTGGACCGGCACCCGCTGACGCGGGAGGACCTGGAGCTGGAGGCGAAGTACCTGGTGGCGGCGGACTACCGGCTGCGCTTCGAGTGAGCACGGCGGGCGCGGCCCGGCCCGCGACTACTTGTAGGTTGGGGTGAGCGTAGCGAACCCCAACATTGCACGGCCCGAGTCGAAGACGTTGGGGTTCGCTGCGCTCACCCCAACCTACTATCGCATCGGCTACGCGCTGCCGAGAATCTCTTCCAGCAGCTTCACCTGCACGCTCTTGGCGCCCGGCTCGCTGGGCGCGCGCTGGTAGGTGCCGTCCGGCTGCAGCAGCCAGCTCGAGGCGGTGTCGTCGAGGTAGGCCTGCAGCTGGTCGATGACGCGCTCGCGGATCTTCTTGTCCAGCACCGGGAAGGCGACTTCGACGCGGCGGAACAGGTTGCGCTCCATCCAGTCGGCGCTGGACAGCCACAGCTCGTGGTCGCCGCCGTTGGCGAAGTAGAACACGCGCGGGTGTTCGAGGAAGCGGCCGATGATGGAGCGCACGCGGATGTTCTCGGACAATCCAGGCACGCCCGGCCGCAGCGAACACATGCTGCGCACGATCAGGTCGATCTGCACGCCGGCCTGCGAGGCCTGGTACAGGGCCTGGATCATCTCCGGCTCCACCAGGGCGTTCATCTTGGCGATGATGTGCGCTTTCTTGCCCTTGGCGGCGTGGCCGATCTCGCGCTCGATGCGGTCGCGCATGCCCTTGGCCAGGGTGAAGGGCGACTGCAGCAGGCGGTTGAGCTTGCTCACCTTGCCCAGGCTGGTCAGCTGCAGGAACACGCCGTGCACGTCCTTGCAGATCGCCGGGTCGGCGGTGAGCAGGCCGTAATCGGTGTAGAGGCGCGCGGTCTTGGGATGGTAGTTGCCGGTGCCCAGGTGCGCGTACTGGCGCAGCACGCCTTCCTCGCGGCGCACGATCAGCATCATCTTGGCGTGGGTCTTGTAGCCGACCACGCCGTAGACGACGTGGGCGCCGACTTCCTGCAGCGCTTCCGCCAGGGAGATGTTGTCGGCCTCGTCGAAGCGGGCGCGCAGCTCCACCACCACCGTCACTTCCTTGCCGGCGCGGGCGGCCTGGATCAGCGCCTCCGCCACGGGGGACTTGGCGCCGGTGCGGTACAGCGTCTGCTTGATCGCCAGCACGTTGGGGTCCTTGGCGGCGCTGCGCAGCAGGTCCAGCACCGGGCCGAAGGAGTCGTAGGGATGCTGCAGCAGGTGGTCGTGCTTGCGCATCGCCGCGAACATGTCGCCGGTCAGGGCCTTGGGCACGCGCGGCACGAAAGGGGTGTACTTGAGTTCCGGCCGGTCGATCAGGTCGGGCAGGGCCATCAGGCGCATCAGGTTCACCGGACCCTGGCACTGGTACAGGTCGGCCGGGCCCAGGCTCAGTTCTTCCATCAGGTACAGCGACATGTGCTCGGGGCAGTTGTGCGCCACTTCAAGGCGCACCGTGTCGCCCCACTGGCGCTGCGACAGCTCGCCTTCCAGCGCTTCCAGCAGGTCTTCCGCCTCATTCTCGTCGACCAGCAGGTCGGAGTTGCGGGTGACGCGGAACTGGTAGCAGCCGTTGGCCTGCATGCCGAGGAACAGCTCGTCGACGTAGGCGTGGATCACCGAGGACAGGAAGACGAAGTCGCAGGGACCGGTGCCGGCCACATCCTTGGGCATGCGGATCAGGCGCGGCAGCGCCCGCGGCGCCTGCACGATGGCGTAGCCGATGTTGCGGCCGAAGGCGTCCTTGCCGGTCAGCGAGACGATGAAGTTGAGCGACTTGTTGAGGATGCGCGGGAACGGGTGCGCCGGGTCCAGCCCGATCGGCGACAGCACCGGCAGCAGCTCGTTCTGGAAGTAGCTGCGCAGCCAGGCATCCTGCTCCGGCGTCCACTCGCTGCGGCGCACGAAGCGGATCTTTTCCTTCTCCAGCGCCGGGATCATCACCTCGTTCAGCACCCGGTACTGCTCGTCCACCAGGGTGTGGGTGCGGTTGCTGACTTCGGAGAACAGCTCGGTCGGGGTGATGCCGTCCTGGCCCACCAGCGGCGTGCCGAGCTTGATCATCTGCTTCAGGCCGGCGACGCGGATCTCGAAGAATTCGTCGAGGTTGGAGCAGGAGATGCAGAGGAACTTGAGGCGCTCGAGCAGCGGCACGCTCTCGTCCTTGGCCTGCTCCAGTACGCGGCGGTTGAATTCGAGCAGCGACAGCTCGCGGTTGACGAAGGGCTGGATCACTTGCGGCGGGGACGAGGTCATGGCTGTGGTGGCGTCGAGCGCGTTGGGGGATTCAGACGCTAGTAGATTCATCCGTGATGACCGTTGCATGACATGCTGGCCGGATAGCCTAGCATCCGCAGGGGTTTTAATCCGTGAACGGGATATCAGCCGGGCCTGTCGGTTCCGGGCGCTGCGCGCCCTTGAACCGACCTACAGGCAGTTCAGCGCTGCAGCATGGTCCTGGCGGCATCCACCACCGCGGCCGGGGCCGAGTCGCCCGGCACCGCCAGTCCGCGCTGTACCGCCGGGCGCTGGCGAATGCGGTTGCGCCAGGCCTGCACATTGGGCAGGTCGTCGATCGACACACCCGACCAGGAATGGATGTTGACCCAGGTGAAGTTGGCGATGTCGGCGATGCCGTACTCGTCGCACAGGTAGTCGCGGCCTTCCAGGCGCTTTTCCAGCACGCCGTAGAGGCGCTTGGTCTCATTCTGGTAGCGGTCGATGGCCGGCTGGTATTTCTCGTGCCAGTAGCGATGGAAGACGTTGGCCTGGCCCTGCATAGGGCCGATGCCGCCCATCTGGAACATCAGCCACTGGATCGCGGTGGAGCGGCCTTTCACGTCGGCGGGCAGGAAGCGGCCGTACTTCTCCGCAAGATAGATCAGGATGGCGCCGGACTCGAACACGGCGAAGTCGTCGTTGTCGCGGTCGACGATGGCCGGGATGCGGCCGTTGGGATTGATCTTCAGGTATTCCGGGGTCTTCTGGTGGCCGCGCGACAGGTCGAGGTGGTGCACCGTGTACGGCACGCCCAGTTCCTCCAGCATGATCGAAGCCTTGTGGCCGTTGGGGGTGGCGGCGGTGTAGAGGTCGATCAAGGCAGGCTCCGGGGAAGGGATGTGGATGAATGCAGCGTTTGGGGCCGGATACGGCAAATCAAGTGAGGGTAGGTCGGGTCAAGCGCAGCGGACCCGACGGCGCGGCGTTGGCCATGTCGGATCCGCTGCGCTTGATCCGACCTGCATATGCATCACGTCCTGCTGAATTTCAGGGCCCGGTCGGGGTAATCGGTGAACACCCCGTCCACCCCCAGCGCGCGCAGCGCGCGCATTTCGGCGGGATCGTTGACGGTGTAGACGTAGACCTTGCAATCGTGGGCCTTGGCGTCCGCCACCAGGCGCGGGTCGACGAACTCGGAGGAGAGGTTCACCGCCGCCGCCTGCAGCTCGGTGGCGCAGCCGGCCCAGTCCAGCGGCACGCCGCCGAGCAGCACGCCGATGGGGATTTCCGGCGCGGCCTGGTGGAATTCCCACAGTTCCGGCAGGTGGAAGGAGGAGACCAGGAAGCGTTCCGCCGGCCAGCCGGCGTCGAGGTACTGGCGCAGCACGCCCGCCACCGCTTCGCCGGTGCCCTCGGCGGTCTTCAGCTCGATGTTCACGCCGACGCGCTGCTCGATTAAGTCCAGCGCTTCCTCCAGCGTGGGAATCTGCTGGCCCTGGCCGGCGTCGAGCCCGCGCAGGGTGGCGAAGTCGCACTGCTGCAGCGGGCCCTTGCCGTTGGTGGTGCGGTCCAGGGTCAGGTCGTGGAACACCAGCAGCGCGCCTTCGGGATGCAGCTGCACGTCGAATTCGACCCAGTGCGCGCCGAGCAGGATGCCGGTGTCCAGTGCCAGCAGGGTGTTCTCCGGCGCGTGTCCGCGCGCGCCGCGATGGCCGATGACGAGGAAGTCGCTGTTGCCTGCGCCCATGTTTCGTTCCTCCGGTGTGTGTGTGCCCCATCCATGGGGCTGCGCCGTGCCTGGCCGCTACAAGCTACACGGTAACAATCTTCATCGAATTCGTCCCGCCGGGCCCGGTAAAGTCGCCCTTGGTCACCAGCACGCGGTCGCCGGGGCTCAGCACCTTGCGGTAGACCAGGCAGTCGATCGCCTCGGCCACCGGCTTGAGCGTTTCCAGCGCGCTCGGCTGGAACGCCACCGGGTAGACGCCGCGGCACAGCGCCATGCGGCGGCGTGTGCGCTCGAGCTGGGTCAGGGCGTAGATCGGGATCTGCGTTTCGGCGCGCGACATCATCAGCGCGGTGCTGCCGGATTCGGTGAGCGAGACGATGGCGGTGGCGTGCATGTGCCGCGCGGTCCAGGTGGTGGCCATGGCGATGGCCTCGTCGGTGCGCTCGAAATGGCGGTCCATGCGTTCGGCGGCGCGCTCGCGCGGCGGCATGGCGCTTTCCGCCGCGATGCAGACGCGGGCCATCGCTTCCACCACCTTCACCGGCCAACGCCCGGTGGCGGTCTCGGCGGAGAGCATCACCGCGTCGGTGCCGTCCATCACCGCGTTGGCCACGTCGGAGACCTCGGCGCGGGTCGGCAACGCGTTGGTGATCATCGACTCCATCATCTGCGTGGCGGTGATCACCATGCGGTTCATCTCGCGCGAGGTGGCGATGATGCGCTTCTGCCAGCCCGGCAGTTCGGCGTCGCCGATCTCCACGCCCAGGTCGCCGCGCGCCACCATCACCGCGTCCGAGGCGGCGACGATTTCGTCCAGCTTCGGCAGCGCCTCGGCGCGCTCGATCTTCGACACCAGCGCGGCGCTGCCGCCGGCGGCCTGCACCAGCTGGCGTGCTTCCTCCATGTCGGCGGCGTTGCGCGGGAAGGAGATGGCGAGGAAGTCGGCTTCGATCGAGACGGCGTGGCGCAGGTCCTCGCGGTCCTTGTCGGTCAGCGCCGCGGCGGAGAGGCCGCCGCCCTGCTTGTTGATGCCCTTGCGGTTGGACAGGGTGCCGCCGATCTGTACCACGGTATCGATGCGCGTGCCCCCGGCCTGCTCCACCCGCAGCGAGATGGCGCCGTCGTTGAGCAGCAGCACGTCGCCGGGCTTCACGTCGCGCGGCAGTTCGGCATAGGCGCAGCCGACGATGTGCTGGTCGCCGGCATTGGCGCCCAGCGCGGTATCCAGCGCGAAGGGCTGGCCTTCGACCAGTTCCACCGGGCCGGCGGCGAAGCTCTCGATGCGGATCTTGGGGCCCTGCAGGTCGGCCAGGACGGCGATATCCAGGCCCATTTCCAGCGCCGTCTTGCGCACCGCCGCCGCGCGGCGGGCGTGGTCCTCGGCCTTGCCGTGGGAGTAGTTGAGGCGGACCACGTCGACGCCCGCGATGAGGATGCGCCGCAGCACGGCGGGGTCGTCGGTGGCGGGGCCGAGGGTGGCTACGATCTTGGTGCGGCGGGTCATCGGATGGCGATTGGCGGTTGCTTGAGCGGGGCAGTGTGCTTTGCGCGCATGACAGTGCGGGCCGCACAATATTGCGCCTCCATTGTCCTACTACGCCAACGCCATGACCACCCTTGGAACTCCGCTATCGCCCAACGCCACCCGCGTCCTGCTGCTCGGTTCCGGTGAGCTGGGCAAGGAAGTGGTGATCGAGCTGCAAAGGCTCGGCGTCGAGACCATCGCCGTGGATCGCTACGCCGATGCGCCGGCGATGCAGGTGGCGCACCGCAGCCACGTCATCAGCATGCTCGACGGCGCCGCCATCCGCCGCATCGTCGAACTGGAGAAGCCGCACCTGATCGTGCCGGAGATCGAGGCGATCCATACGCCCACCCTGCAGGAACTGGAGCGGGAGGGCTACACCGTCATCCCCACCGCCCTGGCGGCGCGCCTGACCATGGACCGCGAGGGCATCCGCCGCCTTGCCGCCGAAGAGCTGGGCCTGCCCACCTCGCCCTACCGCTTCGCCGGCACCGAGGAGGAATACCGCGCCGCCATCCGCGACATCGGCATTCCCTGCGTGGTCAAGCCGGTGATGTCCTCCTCCGGCAAGGGCCAGAGCACGGTGAAGAGCGAGGCCGACGTGGCCAGGGCCTGGGCCTATGCGCAGGCCGGCGGCCGTGCCGGCGCCGGGCGCGTCATCGTCGAGGGCTTCATTCCCTTCGACTACGAGATCACCCTGCTCACGGTGCGGCATGCGGGCGGCACCAGCTTCTGCGAGGCGATCGGGCATCTGCAGATCGACGGCGATTACCGCGAGTCCTGGCAGCCGCACGCGATGCCGCCGGCCGCGCTGGCCAGGGCCCAGGATATCGCCGCCAAGATCACCGCCGGTCTCGGCGGGCGCGGCATCTTCGGGGTCGAGCTGTTCGTGCACGGCAACGACGTCATCTTCAGCGAGGTCTCGCCGCGGCCGCACGACACCGGCATGGTCACCATGATCTCGCAGGACCTGCCGCAGTTCGCGCTGCATGCGCGGGCCATCCTCGGTCTGCCCATACCCAACATCCGGCAGCGCGGACCGGCGGCGTCCTGCGCCATCCTGCTGGAGGGGGATCGCAAGGCGCCGGTGTTCGGCGGCATCGCCGAGGCGTTGGCCGAGACGGACACGCAGGTGCGGCTGTTCGGCAAGCCGGAGATCATGGGCAAGCGGCGCATGGGTGTGGCGCTGGCGCTGGCCGCTTCGGTCGACGAGGCGCGCGCCAAGGCGCGGCGGGCAGCGGCGGCGGTGCGCCTGGTGGAGTAGGGCGCGGCGGGGCCGCCGTGCCAGTCGCCTTGACCCGATTCCTTCACAAAAAAATAACACTGGTTCCCTAAGCTGGCGGTATCGCCTTAGCGATCATCCAGGGGGAGTTCCAGTGAAACACGTCAATGTCCGGCGTCGCCTCGGCGCGCGCGCCTGTTCCATCGCCGGCCTGTTTGGCGTCGCCGCTTTCGCGCTGCTGACGCCCGCTTGCTCCAACAACGATTCCAACTCCGGCGACGCCGCCAGCCAGGACGCCAACATCAAGGCCGCCTGGGTCGAGATCGGCGACCAGAACCAGGCCATCGCGCGCGTCATCACCAGCTTCGCCGGCTGTCCCCTGATCGTGGTCGACGGCAACAGCAGCCGCATGGACCAGCGCGTCGGTCCTGCCACTATTGCACTGCGCACCACCGCCAGCAGTCCGGCCGACTCCAAGCCTTCCGATTTCCCGGTCACGGTATGCGAGGCGAAGCTGCCCGCGGGTGCGCAGAAAGTCGGCGTTGCTTCGCGCCTGCTGCCGCTGCCCAAGGCCACACCGCAACGCATCGCCATCATTGCCGACACCGGTTGCCGCCTGAAGAAGTCGAGCAACGCCTTCCAGTCCTGCTCCGACGCCACCCAGTGGCCTCTGGCCAAGGTGGCGCAGAGCGTGGCGGCGATGAAGCCGGACCTGGTGCTGCACATCGGCGACTACCAGTACCGCGAGAATGCCTGCCCCGGCGATATCGCCGGCTGCCAGGGCAGCCCCTGGGGTTATGGCTGGGATACCTGGGACGCGGACCTGTTCACGCCGGCCGCGCCGCTGCTGGCGGCGGCGCCCTGGGTGGTGGTGCGCGGCAACCATGAGGAATGCGCGCGCGCCGGCCAGGGCTGGTTCCGCTTCCTCGATACGCTGCCCTACGACGTGGAACGCTCCTGCGACGATCCGAGCAACGACGGCTACGCCAACTACTCCTATCCCTATGCAGTGACCCTGGGTACGGATGCGCAGTTCATCATCTTCGATTCGGCCAAGACCGGCTCCGCGGCGCTGAAGACCACCGATCCGCAGTTCGTCGCCTACCAGCAGCAGTTCATCAAGGTGGCCGCGCTCGCCGCCAAGAGCGGCGTCACCAGCATCTTCGCCAATCACCATCCGATCCTCGGTTACGCGCCGCTCACCGGCGCCGATCCGGCGCCGGGCAATGCCGCGTTGCAGTCGGTGATGTCCAGCCTCAATTCCACCGCCTACTATCCGCCCGGCATCCAGATCGCCCTGCATGGCCATGTGCATGATTTCCAGGCGATCGATTTCTCAACCGGCCATCCCGCGACCATCGTCGCCGGCAACGGCGGCGACAACCTCGACGTCAACCTGCCGGACCCGTTCCCGAGCGGCGATGCGCCGGCGCCCGGCGCCACTGTCGACGCCATCAGCCACACCAGCACCTACGGCTTCATGATCATGGAGCGCGCCGCCACCGGCACCGGCTGGACCTTCAAGGCCTACACCGCGGACAGCAAGTTGCTCACCACCTGCGGTGTCAGCGGCAGCAAGCTGGCCTGCGACAAGGCGGGATTCATCGATCCCAACTCGTAAGAGCCTGTAACAGAATGAATCGCACCTGCGACGGCGGTCATTTTTGCGCAGTGCAAGTCGGACAGAGTGCGGCATGGTCATTCCATGGTGCGCTCTGGCCGGCGCAGCACTGCGCAAAAATGGCCCCGTCCCGAAGGGTTGCGCCCAAAATCCGCGCCAGACTGCGTTGTCAGCCCCAGCCATGGAATCACCATGGCTGGGGCCTCCGCCTTGCCTGACGCGATTTTGGACTGCAACGCAGGTGCGATTCATTCTGTTACAGGCTCTAAGGCAGCCGCCGTTTGAGCCTGCAGCGATGGTGCTGCGGCATGGTGGCCGCAGTCCTGGCGCTGGCCGTATGGCCGGCCAGCGCCGACCTGCCGCCTGAAAGCCGCGTCGGCGCCAGCACGCTGCGCTACAGCGTCATTCCGCCGCAGCGTGAATTCAGCGCCAGGCCGGAGCTGGCGGCGTTGGGGCGGCGCGTGTTCTTCGACCGCAGCCTGTCCGAGCCGGCGGGCCTGGCCTGTTCCGGCTGCCACGATCCGCAGCGCGCCTTTTCCGGCGACCGCGGCTCCGCGCTGGGCGTTGCGCCGGGCAGCCGCCCGGACCGCTTCGGCCTGCGCAACACGCCATCCGTGCTGTATGCGCGTTATGCGCCGCCGCTATACCTGTACATGGACGACGACAGCCTGGTGCCGGAGCCGCGCGGCGGGCTGTTCGCGGATGGCCGCGTCGATACCCTGGCGGAGCTGCCGCTGGCGCCGCTGACCAATCCCCTGGAGATGAACAACCGCGATGCCGCCATGGTGGTGCGCAAGCTGGCACACGCGGGGTACGCCGAGTCCTTCAGACAGCAGTTCGGGCCGGATGTATTTGCCGACCGCAAGCGCGCCATGGCTGCGCTGGGCGGCGCCATCGAAGCCTTCCTGCAGAGCGACGAGATGTCGCCGTTCTCCTCGCGCTACGATGCCTTCATCCGCGGGCAGGGTCAGCTCGGCGAACAGGAGTTGCGCGGCCTGGCCTTGTTCCGCAATCCGAACAAGGGCAACTGCGCCTCCTGCCACGGCTTCAACGAAACCTCCAGCAACCCGGCGCGCTCGCTGTTCACCGACTACGCCTACGAGTCGGTGGCAGTGCCGCGCAACAACGCCATTCCCGCGAACCGTGATGCCGCGCACTACGATCTCGGCCTGTGCGAAACCGCGAAGCAGAAGGCTTGGCCGGACCCGGAACAGTGGTGCGGCTATTTCCGCACGCCGTCGCTGCGCAACGTCGCGGTGCGCGAGCGCTATATGCACAACGGCGAATTCAAGGATCTGCGCACCGTGGTTGCGTACTACGCCACGCGCGGCACCGATCCCTGGAAGTGGTATCCGCGGGGTCGGCTGTTCGACGATGTGCCGGCGCAATATCAGCACAACCTCAACATCAATTCCACGCCGTATAACCGGCGTGAGGGAATGAAGCCGGCGCTGGACGATGCGGAAATCGATGCCATCGTGGCGTTTCTGCGGACGCTCACCGATCAGGCGTACGAAAGCCTGCCTGGCGACGGCAAGACCGATCCGCGTTGAACCAAGCTGCTGTTCTCTCTCCGCGCGCGGAGAGAGCAGGATGTGGCGATGGGCGTTTCGACCTGGCGCTATCTGAAAACTGGCCGAAAGAACGACCGCTCATAGCTCAGGAAACACCGCGTCTCCTCGTAATACCGCATCGCCGCCAGGCATTCCGGATCGACCGCCGCCTTGCTGCGATAAACCTCGTATTCCGCCAGCGACGGAAACGTGAACAAGGCCAGCGCGATGTTGCTGTGGCCTTCACCCGGCATGAAATAGCCGTGGTGGGTGCCGCCGAACTTCTCCACCAGCGGAATCCACATCCTGCCGTAAGTCTCGAATTCCTTGAGCTTGAATGGGTCCAGCACATAGCGCAGATAGCAAGTGACCAAGGCAGCTCTCCTCAGGTTCGGCAGACCAGCGCCCGATCAAGGACGCCGCACCTGCACGTAGTGGCGCTCGCCGTTGCGCGGATCGTAATAGACCTCGGTCAATGCGCCGCTGCCCGGATCGACGAAGCGCTCGCCGGTGGTGGTCCAGTGCGGATCGGGCTTGCCGGTCTGCGTGCGCTTGTACTGCCAGCGCTCCCAGATGATCCCGGCCGTGAGCATCAGGCCGAGCACCAGCAGATGCGGCAGGATCGGATAGAAGCCGACCGCAGCGCAGACCGCGGCCCCCACCAGCAGCAACAGTCCGATCATCAGCAAAGCCTGACGTAACACGCTCAGATCACCGATTCCAGCACCACGGCGGTGCCGTAAGCGACGATCTCGCTCATGGTCTGCCCGATCTCGGCCGAGTCGAAGCGCATCATGATGATGGCGTTGGCGCCCATGGCGGTGGCGTTCTCCACCATGCGGTCGATGGCGTGGCGCCGCGCTTCTTCCAGCAACTGGGTGTACTCGGGAATCTCGCCGCCGCCCAGAGAGCGCAGGCCGGCCATGATGTTGCCGCCGATGCCGCGGCTGCGGACCACCACGCCGAACACCTGCCCCTTGGTTTCGCGGACCCGGTAGCCGGCCACGTTTTCGCTGGTGACGATGATCATCGCGCCTCCCGGTTCCCTAAGCGGCTAGTTTACGATTACCGCGGATCAGCGGAGAACCCCATGAGCGTCAGCATCGAAAAGCAGGGCCGTGTCACCACCGTGATCATCGACCGCCCCGAGGTGCGCAATGCCATCGACCGCGCCACGGCCGATGCGCTGACCGAAGCCTTCCTGGCTTTCGACGCGGACGGGGAATCGGATGTCGCGGTGCTGTGGGGCGCGGGCGGCCATTTCTGCGCCGGGGCCGATCTCAAGGCGCTGGCGGAAGGGCGGCAGCCGAATCGGGTGGAAGAGGAGGGCGACGGGCCGCTGGGGCCGACGCGCCTGCGCCTGTCCAAGCCGGTGATCGCGGCGGTGTCCGGCTACGCGGTGGCGGGCGGTTTCGAGCTGGCCTGCTGGTGCGACCTGCGGGTGGTGGAAGACGACGCGGTGTTCGGTATTTTCTGCCGCCGCTGGGGTGTACCGCTGATCGACGGCGGCACCATCCGCCTGCCGCGCCTGATCGGCCTGTCGCGCGCCATGGACCTGATCCTGAGCGGCCGGCCGGTGCAAGCCATGGAAGCGCAGCAGATGGGGCTGGCCAACCGCGTGGTGCCGAACGGCGATGCCCGCGCCGCGGCGGAAGCGCTGGCGGCGGAACTGGCGCGCTTCCCGCAGCTGTGCATGCGCAACGACCGGCTCAGCGCCTACGAGCAGTTCGACCTGGGGATGGAAGATGCGCTGCGCAACGAGACGCGGCGCGGGCTGGAAACCCTGGCCAGCGGCGAGACGCTGCGCGGGGCCACGCGCTTTGCTTCCGGAAAAGGGCGCGGCGGCAGTTTCGAGGACCTGTAGGGGCCGCGGCTCTATTCCGGCACGTTGGGAGTCGGGGTCGGCGGCGGCAGCAGGCCGCGACAGTTCGGCGGCAGGGCCTCGTAGCCGGCCTTGTAGTCCGGGCCGAGGCCGCCGGTACGCTGGATCAGGTCGCCGGTGAGCTTGGTGCAGCTGACCAGTTGCTGTTCACCGCCGGCACTTGTCGCTTCCTGGCGGGCGGTGTGCGGGCGCAGCGCGAAATAGGCCAGCAGTCCGACGACCACCAGCGCCAGCAGCAGGCTGAGCATGCCGCCATGCTGGCGCGAACGAGGGGTATTCATGCGGTAGGAAGGCACCGGTCCAGAGGTTTCCGGACTTTACCGCATCCTCCCGCCAGCCCGGCTCAGAAAGCGAAGCCCAGCGGCGCGTAATGTCCCGGCGCCGGCTGGGTGAACAGCGGGCGGCGGTTCATGCGGCGGCAAAGATGGTGCATCAGGCGCTGGCCCTCAGCCCACTCGCCTAAGCCTGACTCGCTGTTGATGTGGCCTTTGTCGCCGAGGTCGACGAACTCGCTGCCCCAGTCGGCGGCCCACTGCCGGGCGTGGCCCAGCGGCATCCAGGGGTCGTTGCTGCTGGCCACCACGGTGCTGGGGAAGAGCAGCGGCACCTGCGGCAGCGCCCGCTCCACGCCGAAGCGGTCCGGGTTGGCCGGGGCCACCAGCAGGGCGCCGGCGATCAGGTTGGACTGGAAAGTTTCGGCGCGCACGGCGGCCAGGCAACCGAAGCTGTGCGCCACCACCAGGGCCGGCCCGTCCAGTTCCAGGGCGGTTTCGACGATGCGGCGGGCCCAGCGGTCGAGGTCCGGTGCGTTCCAGTCGTCCTGCCGCACGCGCACGAACTGCGGGAAGCGCCTCTCCCACAGGCTTTGCCAATGCTGTTCGCCGCTGCCGCGCAGGCCGGGGACCACCAGGACCGGGCCGTTCCACTCCAGGCCGTCCAGTTTGAAGCTGCCGAATACGCTCATCGCCTGACTCGCATCTGTGGGGGTGCGCGCTACCGCGGCACCGGATGCATGAAAGATTATGGCGACGAAGACAGAACTGGAAGATATAAAAATAGCTTTATTTAGACCTAAATAGTATAACTGGAACCCGGCCCGCTTCCGTGCCCCAATTCCCTACTTCGAGCCGAATACCTTCTTCAGCAGGTCCGAACTGCGCGCCGCCGGATCGGTGCGGATGGCCTTTTCCTCGTCGCCGACGCGCAGGAACAGGCCGTCCAGGGCCTTCTGGGTGACGTAGGTGTTGGGATCGGCCTTGTCGCCGAGCATCGAGGCCATCGGCCCGGCCGAGGAGATGACGCCGTTGTACTGCTGCACCAAGCCGACTTTCGTGGTGATCTTGGTGACGATGGGCTTGAAGCGGGCGGTCAGGGTGTCGCTGGTGGTGCGCTTGAAGTACTGGGTGGCCGCGTCGTCGGGGCCGTTGAGGATGCCGCGCACGTCGTTCAGGGTCAGCTTCTGCACCGCCTTGCTGAACACGTCGGCGGCGACCGGCACCGCCTGTTCGGCGGCGCGGTTGAAGGACAGGTGCAGCGCATCCAGCTGCGAACCCATGCCCGAGCCCTGCAGCATGCCTTCCAGCTTCTGCACCGGGCCGGGCAGGGGGATGCGGAAGCGCGGGTTGTTCCAGAAGCCGTCGGTCCTGCCCAGCTCGTTGATGGCGTCGCGGGTGCCCCTGGCCAGGGCTTCCTTGAGGCCGGCGCCGATGTCGGCATCCGACAAGGCATTTTGGGCGGCCGGCTGCTGCATCATGCTCTTGGCGAAGTCGGAAAGCTGGTCGGCGCGGGCGATGGCGGCGGCGCACAGGCTCAGGGAAAAAGCGGCGGCGAGGGCGTAAGGGGCGGGTTTGCGGTCCATGGCTGACCTCTGAATTGGAAGGCCTAGGCTAGTGCAAACACACTAAGAACACATGAAATGGCCTGAAAATTGATGCGTTTTAACATTTGGCCGCGTACAATCCGCGATCTTTTTTGGTTTGTGTCATCCTGTCGAGTTCCGGTCCGCCTTTGGCCCGGACCAGCGCGGCAACAAATTGCCCCGCACCCCCTGTTTGAATTCCTTGTATTGGTGCTCCCGTGATTGAGAATCTCCGCAACATCGCCATCATCGCCCACGTCGACCATGGCAAGACCACTCTTGTCGACAAGCTCCTGCGCCAGTCCGGCACGCTCGATGTCCGCGAGAACCTGGGCGAACGCGTGATGGACTCCAACGACCTCGAACGCGAGCGCGGCATCACCATCCTGTCGAAGAACACGGCGATCCGCTGGACCGACAAGCGCACCAATACCCTGTACCGCATCAACATCGTCGACACCCCCGGACACGCCGACTTCGGCGGCGAAGTGGAGCGCGTGCTGTCGATGGTCGACTGCGTCTGCCTGCTGGTCGACGCCGCCGACGGTCCCATGCCGCAGACCCGCTTCGTCACGCAGAAGGCCTTCAACATGGGCCTCAACCCGATCGTGGTGGTGAACAAGGTCGACCGTCCGGGCGCGCGCCCGCACTGGGTCATCGACCAGGTGTTCGACCTGTTCGACAAGCTCGGCGGCACCGACACGCAGCTCGATTTCCCGGTGGTCTACGCCTCGGCCCTGCACGGCTACGCCGGCACCGACGCCGAAGTGCGCGAAGGCAACATGGATCCGCTGTTCCAGACCATCGTCGACAAGGTGCCGCCGCCGAAGGTCAACGCCGATGGCCCGTTCCAGATGCAGGTGACCTCGCTGGCCTATTCCAGCTACGTCGGCGTCATCGGCACCGGCCGCATCACCCGCGGCCGCATCAAGCCGAACACCACGGTGGCGGTGGTCGGCCGCGATGGCGCGGTGCGCCAGGGCAAGGTGCTGCAGGTGCTGGGCTTCATGGGACTGGACAAGGTCGAGGTGCCGGAAGCCGAGGCGGGCGACATCATCGCCGTCACCGGCATCGCCGAGCTGGGCATCTCCGAAACCATCTGCGACCCCAAGAACCCTGAGCAGATGGCAACCCTGCAGGTCGACGAGCCGACCATGACCATGACCTTCGAGGTCAACAAGTCGCCCTTCGCCGGCAAGGAAGGCAAGTTCCTCACCTCGCGCCAGATCAGCGACCGCCTGCAGCGCGAGCTGAAGACCAACGTCGCGCTGCGCGTCGAGCCGGGCGAGTCGCCCGACCAGTTCCGCGTCTCCGGCCGCGGCCTGCTGCACCTGGGCATCCTGCTGGAGAACATGCGCCGCGAAGGCTACGAAATCGCCGTGGCGCGTCCGCAGGTGATCCTGAAGGAGATCGACGGCCAGATCTGCGAGCCGTACGAAGCTCTGGTCGCCGACGTCGAGGACAAGGACCAGGGCGGCGCCATCCAGGGCCTGGCCGAGCGCGGCGGCAAGATGCAGAACATGGTGCCGGACGGCCGCGGCCGCGTGCGCCTGGAATACACCATTCCCTCGCGCGGACTGATCGGCTTCCATACCGAATTCATGTCCATGACCAAGGGCACCGGCCTGCTGTTCCACAACTTCGACCATTTCGGCCCGAAGGCGGAGAGCAGCGATATCGGCCAGCGCCACAACGGCGTGATGATCTCCAACGACCAGGGCTCGACCCCGGCCTATGCCCTGTTCAACCTGCAGGAACGCGGCCGCATGATCTCCGAGCCGGGCGACGAGATCTATGAAGGCCAGATCGTCGGCATCCATGCCCGCGAAAACGACCTGGTGGTCAACGCGTTGAAGGGCAAGAAACTGACCAACATGCGCGCCTCCGGTTCGGATGAAAACGTGCTGCTGGTGCCGGCGGTGAAGTTCTCGCTGGAGCAGGCGCTGGAGTTCATCAACGACGACGAACTGGTCGAACTGACCCCGACCTCGATCCGCATCCGCAAGAAGCACCTGAAGGAACAGGATCGCAAGCGCGCCGACCGCGCCGACTGATCCGCTGCGCTCGAAAAACCCCGCAACGGCGCAGGCCTTGCGGGGTTTTTTAATGGCGTGTCCCGGCCCGGCTGTCCTGACGCCGCGGTCAGGCGATCTCCGTTTTCCTGAAATTCCGCTTCCACACATCGGCCAGTTCCGGCTTGGCGTCCACTTCCAGCGCCACCGCGTGCAGCTTGGGGCAGTGGTTGCCGAACCAGATATGGCGCGGGCGCCAGTGGCTCATCACACCCACGTAGAGGTCCAGCAGGGAGAAGTCCGTCCCCATCATCCAGGGCGCCGGGGTCAGGCTGCTTTCCAGTTGCAGCCAGCATTCCTCGCGGCGGCGGTCGGTGCTGGCGCGCAGCTGCTTCCCGGCGGCTTCGCCTTCGACCCATTGCTGTGGCTTGTCGCCGTAAGTGAAGGTGGGGTAGATCGCCGTATTGATGAAGAACAGCCAGCGCAGGAACTCCGCCCGCCGCGGGTCGTCCATCGCCGGCATCAGGCGCGCCTGCGGTTGCGTCTCGGCCAGATGCAGCAGGATCGCCGCGCTTTCCGTCAGCACCGTGCCGTCGGCGCGCAGCAGGGTCGGCACCTGGCGCAGCGGATTGAGCCGGACCAGGCGCGCCAGTTCCGGCCCGGGCGCGGTGTAATCCATGTATTCGATCTGCAGCGGCAGACCGGCCAGGGCGTAGCCGGCTTCGACCAGTACCGAACCCGCTCCGCGCGTCGCAATCAGGATGTCGCTCATGAACCGGGCTCTCCTGGTGATGCAGGCAAAAGGCGGATGCGCAAGGCCTGCTTCCTGCGCGGAGCATACCCGGGCAGCCCGGCCTTATCGAAATTCCGTGACCGTGGAGTTGGACGACAGAATCGCCGCGGTGTTCCCCGCCAATCACTTTTCCGCTTTTTTCGAGCGCATGGCGCGGACGAAGTCTTCAAGGCGGAAGCCGGCTTCGTCGGGGTACTGGCGCTCGGTAGAGAAGGCGCCGCCGATGCGGTCGAGGCGGAAGTTGCGGAAGTCGCGGCGCAGCTCGCACCAGGCGGCGAGCGACCAGACGTTGCCCCAGAAATACAGGCCGAGCGGCCAGACATGGCGGGTGCTGGCCTGGCTGGCCGCGTCCTTGTAGTCGAGCAGGGTGACGACGCGGCCGGCGATGACGTGGCGCAGGGTGTCGAGCACGTCGCCGACAGCCGGGTCGGCGTAGCTCATGGCGTAGAGCCGGGTGCGCTCCAGCTCGATGCGGCGCGCTTCCGGCAGCGCCGCGGCGATCTTGGCCAGGGCCAGTTCGGACGCCTGCCGCAGCTGCGGGCTGCCCCAGCTGCCGATCATGCGCGCGCCCGCCACCAGCGCTTCCACCTCCTCGTAGGTGAACATCAGCGGCGGCATGTCGAATTCGGGACGCAACCGGTAACCCACCCCGGCCTCGCCCTCGATCGGCACCCCCGTGCGTTCCAGGTCCTGGATGTCGCGGTACACCGTCCGCTGCGACACCTCCAGCCAGTCCGCCAGCTGGGCCGCGGTGGTGAGCCGCCGCCCGCGGAGGTACTGCACGATCTGGAACAGCCGGTCGGCACGTCTCATAACTCAAGCATACAGGTGGCGATACACGGCCAGGCGTCGCGGCATCGTCCCGGCCGCGCCGGCCAGTGGCGGCCACTTGCGCAGGGCCGCCAGCGCCAGGGCCACGGCAATGACGAAGTCCGGTTGCAGCAGCGCCAGTGCCGCATAGGCCAGCCGGGCGCAGAACGACAGGATGAACGGCCGCGTGCTGCCTTCGGCCATCAACGCCGGCGCCAGGGCCGGGTGCAACAACAGGCTGGGGTTCATATGCACTCCTTGAATGGTCATGTCGTTTCCTCGTTGGCCAGATAGAGCCCGGGTTTCCATTCCGGGCTCTATCAGCAAGTCGAACGAGGAGCCGTCAGATCGACACCAACTGTGTTAATTCACCGCCCTGGGGTCGAACTGCGGGTTCTCGATCAGCGAGAAGACGTTGCCGAACGGATCCAGCACCGAGCCGACCTTGATGCCGCCGCCGACCTCCTTGACCGGTTCGTTGGGCTTGGCGCCGAGCCGCAGCAGGCGGGCCAGCTCGGTCTCGATGTCGGGCACACCCCAATAGGCCTGCACACCGAGCGAGCCGGGCCGGCCGTCGGGAATCAGGCCCAGCTCGAAGCCGCCGACGCCGAAGCCGACATAGAAAGGCTGATCGAAGTGGGGTGGCACGCCGAGCACCTCGCTGTACCACTCGCGCCCCTCGGCCAGCTCCGGCACGGGATAGATGGCGCTGCGCAATCCGAGAATCATGGCTTTCTCCTGGGGCGGGTGCGGATCAGGCCAGTGCGTGCAGGCCGATGCGGTTGCCTTCGCAATCGCGGAACAGGGCGAAGCAGCCGATGTCGTCGGGCAGCTCGGTGCGCGGTACCAGCACTTCGCCGCCGGCGGCCCTGACCCGCTCCAGGGCCTGGTCGAGCAAGGGGTCGGCGTTGAGGTAGACCACGGTGCCGTCGCTGCCGGGTTTGAGCATCTCGCCTCGCGCCAGGCAGCCGGTGGTGCCGCCCTCGTCGCGGCGCGGGAATACCGCCAGATCCATCGGCCCGGCGTTCTGGCGGATCAGGGAAGACTGGAACAGGATTTCGTAGAAGCGGATCGCCCGCGGCATGTCGCTGACGGGAATCTCGAACCATACGGGAAGATTACGGCGCTGCTGTTCACGGCTCATTGGAGGCTCGCAGGTAAGCGTGCGAAGTGCACGGGAGCCATGGTGCGCGGGTGCTGCTGACACCATTCTGTCAGGAGGCGCGGCGGCACTTTTTCGGAGTGCCGGTAATGCGTCCGTCAAAGCGTGAAGTGCGCCGCATTGCGCGCGCTGCGGCGTGTTAGCATTTGCCGGCGCGGCGATCACGAATCCAGGCCGCCACATTCAATGACGGACGACCCGGAAAAAGAAGACCCCTTGCAAGACCAGCCGCAAACGCGTGACCCCCAGCAGGAGGCCGCGTGAGCGGTATTGTGGTTGTCGATCAGCAGGGCGACTGGCCGGTGGATATCCCCGGGGTCGACGTTGTCACCGCCTGGGATTACCTGACGCAGGACTCCTTCACCCGCCTGCGCGGCGTGCGTGTCTACAACCTGTGCCGTACCTTCAGCTACCAGACCACCGGTTACTACGTCTCGCTGCTGGCCGGCGCGCGCGGCCACAAGATCCTGCCGGACATCACCACCGTGCAGGACCTGAAGCTGGCGGAAAGCCCCTCGGTGCTGAACGATGAAATCGAGGAGCTGATCCAGCAGAGCCTGGCCCGGCTCGGTTCCAGCGAGTACATCCTCAACGTCTACTTCGGCGACAGCCCCTACATCCGCCACGAGCGGCTGGCGCGGGCGCTGTTCAACCTGTTCCCGGCGCCGCTGCTGCAGGCCAAGTTCGTCTGGCGCGGCAACCAGTGGCGCGTCGACACGCTCAACGCCGTGGCCATGGGCGAGGTGCCGGCGGCGCACCACGAATTCCTCTACCAGACCGCGCGCGAGTACTTCACCCGCCGCCGCGGGCCGCGCCGCAAGCGCGACTCCACCCGCTACGACCTGGCCATCCTGGTCAACGAGGACGAGAAGGAAGCGCCCTCCAACGCCCGCGCCCTCAAGCTGTTCGAGAAGGCGGCGGAAGACCTCGGCTTCTCGGTGGACTTCCTCGACAAGTCCGACTACGGCCACGTCGCCGAATACGATGCCCTGTTCATCCGCGAGACCACCGCGGTCAATCACCACACCTACCGCTTCTCACGCCGCGGCGCGCGCGAGGGCCTAGTGGTGGTGGACGATCCCGAGTCGATCCTGCGCTGTGCCAACAAGGTCTACCTGGCGCAGCTGATGGACCGCCACCGCATCCCCCAGCCCAAGACCATGCTGGTGCACCGCGCCAACGTCGCCGACGTCGGCCGCGAGATGGGTTTCCCGCTGGTGCTGAAGCAGCCCGACTCGCAGTTCTCCAAGGGCGTGATCAAGGTCGAGTCCGAAGCCGACCTCAAGCGCGAGACGCGCGAGTTCCTGGAACGCTCCGACCTGATCGTGGCGCAGCGCTTCGAACCCACCGAGTACGACTGGCGCATCGGCGTGCTCGACGGCCAGCCGTTGTACGCCTGCCGCTACTTCATGGCGCCGGCGCACTGGCAGGTGGTCAAGCGCGACAAGAACGGCGCCAAGCGCGAGGGCAACCACGAGACGCTGGACGTGAAGGACGTGCCCAGGCAGGTGCTGAGCGTGGCCCTGCAGGCGGCGCGGGCCATCGGCAGCGGCCTTTACGGGGTGGACCTGAAGCAGTTCGGCAGCGTGGTCAAGGTGATCGAGGTCAACGACAACCCGAACATAGACTACGGTGTCGAAGACCTGGTGCTGAAGGACCAGATCTACCGGCGCATCATGGAGTATTTCGTGCGCAAGCTGGACGAGCAAACCCGGGCCAAGGAACCACAGGCGCGCTAGGGAGCCTCTGATGAATCCCAAGCCCTGCCGCGGTTTGCCCTTTGATGCAGGGCAAGGCGCGAGGAGCGTGGTGTACTGAAATGTACACGAGCGACGAGCAACGCCGCCCTGCATCAAAGGGCAA
>NZ_JONR01000026.1:0-49776 GCF_000711955.1 Nevskia soli DSM 19509 | reverse complement strand
CGAGGTGGGTGCGGGAGGGGCCGCCTTCGCCCGCTCCCGCACCCACGCTGACGCGGCACCGTGTCGCGGGCGATCGTTGTCAGCCCCAGCCATGGAATCACCATGGCTGGGGCCTCCGCCTTGCCTGACGCGATTTTGGACTGCAACGCAGGTGCGATTCATTCTGTTACAGGCTCTTAATCGCGTCACTCGCTCCGTCAATCCCTCGCGGGACCGTAGCGTTAGACTGTCGGCAGCCACCTTCACGGACCAGGACATGGGCACCAAGACCACCGCAGGACAGCATTTCGCCACCCGCGCCATCCATGCCGGGCAGTCGCCCGACCCGACCACGGGCGCGGTGATGCAGCCGATCTATGCCACCTCGACCTATGTGCAGAGCAGCCCCGGTGTGCACAAGGGCTTCGAATATTCGCGCACCCAGAACCCCACCCGCTTCGCCTACGAGCGCTGCGTCGCCGACCTGGAAGGCGGCAAGCAGGGTTATGCCTTCGCCTCGGGGCTGGCGGCCACCGCCACCCTGCTCGACACGCTGGAACCCGGCTCGCATGTCATCGCCAGCGACGACATGTACGGCGGCACCTACCGCCTGTTCGCGCGCGTGCGCGAGAAGTCCGCCGGGCTGAAGTTCAGCTACGTCGACATGCGCGAACCGAAGAACGTGGAGGCCGCGATCCGCCCGGAGACGCGCCTGATCTGGGTGGAGACGCCGACCAACCCGATGCTCAAGCTGGTGGACCTGTCGGCCATCGCCGCCATCGCCCGCAAGCACAAGGTGCTCGCCGCCGCCGACAACACCTTCGCCAGCCCTTACCTGCAACGGCCGCTGGAGCACGGCTTCGGCCTGGTGATGCACTCGGCGACGAAGTATCTCAACGGCCATTCCGACGTGGTCAACGGCATGCTGGTGGTGGGCGACGACGCCGAACTGGCCGAGCGCATCACCTTCCTGCAGAACGCCGTGGGCGCCGTGGCCGGCCCCTTCGATTCCTTCCTGGTGCTGCGCGGCCTGAAGACGCTGGCGGTGCGCATGCAGCGCCATTGCGAGAACGCGCTGGCGCTGGCGCACTGGCTGGAGAAACACCCCAAGGTCGCCAAGGTGTATTACCCCGGCCTGGCCTCGCATCCGCAGCACGCGCTCGCCGGCAAGCAGATGACGCGAGGCTATGGCGGCATGATCTCGATCGAGCTGAAGGGCGGCCTGGAGGATTCGCGCCGCTTCCTCGAACGCTGCGAAATCTTCGCCCTGGCGGAATCCCTCGGCGGCGTGGAAAGCCTGATCGAGCACCCCGCGATCATGACCCATGCCAGCATTCCCGCCGAGGCACGGGCGCAGCTGGGAATTTCCGATTCATTGTGCCGGCTGTCGGTCGGCATCGAGGACCTGGAAGATCTCAAGGCCGATCTGCAGCAGGCATTGACCGGCTGATTGCCGCGACAACCCCGGACCACCGCTTACGCCGCCCGGAGTGCCGGGAATATCTGAATCCACGCCCCGCACCGGCTGACGCCGGTACAATGCGGCATCACCCTATTCGATTTGCGGAGCCGCCATGACTGAACTCGCCCAGAAACGCTGCATCCCCTGCGAAGGCGGCGGCACAGCCCTGAGCAAGGACGACGCCGAGGCGCTGCTGAAGCAGCTCGACCCGCGCTGGAAGCTGCTCGACGGCGCGAAGAAGATCGAAGCGACCTTCGAATTCAAGAACTACTTTCGTACGCTAGCCTTCGTCAATGCCGTCGCCTACATCGTCATCAACGAAGACCATCACCCGGATATCAGCTTCGGCTACAAGACCGCGACCATCAACTTCTGGACGCATACGGTGAACGGGCTGTCGGAGAATGACTTCATCTGCGCGGCGAAGATCGACGGGTTGGTGAAGTGAGGCAGTTACTCAAGGTCATTTGAGGCGGCGAAGGAATCGTCCGGATTCTTCGCCGCCTCAGAATGACAAATGTCGGTTGTCGACCCGGGTTCTAGAACCCTTCCAGCACCAGCTTGCCGATGGCCTTGCCGCCTTCGAGTTCGGCATGCGCTTGCTTCAGCGTGGCCGCATTGATCGGACCGAGCACGCCTTTCAGCGTAGTGCGCAAGGTGCCGGCTTCGATCAATTCCGCGACACGATTCAGCAGGTGATGCTGCTCGATCATGTCCGGCGTCTGGAACATCGAGCGTGCGAACATGAACTCCCAGGCGAATGCGGCGCTCTTGGACTTGAGCAGTTCCACCGGCACCGGCTTTGCGTTCTCGACAATGGTGCAAATCGTGCCCTGCGGCGCGATCACTTTGGCCAACGCTGGAAAGTGCTGATCGGTGTTGTTGCAGCACAGGATGTAATCGACCGACTCGATGCCCTTGGCCTTGAGATTGGCGGCGAGGTCGCCGCGATGATCCACCACTTCATCGGCGCCCAGCTCGCGGCACCAGGCGATGGTCTCCGGACGGGACGCAGTGGTGATGACGCGTAAACCCGCCACCCGCCTGGCGATCTGGATGGCGATGGAGCCGACGCCGCCGGCACCGCCGACGATGAGCAGGCTCTTGCCCTTGTCGGCGCCCTCGGCCGAGATATGCAGGCGATCGAACAATCCTTCCCAGGCGGTGATCGCGGTCAGCGGCAGCGCGGCGGCCTCGGCAAAGCCGAGGCTGGACGGCTTGCGGCCGACGATGCGCTCGTCCACCAGCTGGAATTCGCTGTTGCTGCCCTGGCGGGTGATGTCGCCGGCATAGAACACGGCGTCGCCGGGCTTGAACAGCTTCACGCCGGGACCAGTGGATTCGACGATGCCGGCGGCGTCCCAGCCCAGCACGCGCGGCGCGGCTTCGGTCTTGTCCTTGGGCGCACGCACCTTGGTATCCACCGGGTTCACCGCCACCGCCTTCACCGCGACCAGCAGGTCGCGCCCCTTGGGCTGCGGCTTGGGCAACTCGATATCCAGCAGGGATTCAGGATGGGTGATGGGCAGGTACTTGAGCAAGCCGACGGCTTTCATGGGAACTCCTGGTTCGCTTCGCGCCGTAGCGCCTTGCGTTATAGTTTGCGCCTTGCATGCAAAGATACAAGTACGCACATTTTGTGCATGTAGTATCCATCTGGATACTGTCGAGGACGGTAACATGGCCAGGCACAGCAAATACGATTGTTCCGCGGGTTGCCCGGTCGAGGCGACCTTGAATCTGATCGGCGGCAAGTGGAAAGGCATGCTGCTGTACCACCTGCTCGACGGCACGCAGCGCTTCAACGAACTGCGCCGCCGCCTGCCCCAGGTGACGCAACGCACCCTGACCAAGCAGTTGCGTGAACTGGAAAGCGATGGATTGATCCACCGGCAGGTCTATGCCGAGGTGCCGCCGAAGGTGGAGTACAGCCTGACGCCGCTGGGCGAGTCGCTGCGGCCGATCGTGCTGGCACTGAAGCGCTGGGGAGAGAATTACCTGCAGGAGCCGGTGCCGCGCAAGCGCGCGGCTTAGACTTGAACTAGACCAGCGTACGTCCGGTAAAGGCATGCGACAGCGTGCCGCTGTCGACGTACTCCAGCTCGCCCCCCATCGGCACACCGTGGGCGATGCGGGTCACCTTGACGCCGTTGGCGCGCGCCATCTCGGCGAGGTAGTAGGCGGTGGCCTCGCCCTCGACGCTGGGATTGGTGGCGATGATCATTTCCTGCACCTGTCCGCCGGCGAGCTGGCGGCCCAGCAGGTCCAGGCCCAGTTGCTCGGGGCCGATGCCGTCGAGCGGCGACAGGCGCCCCATCAACACGAAGTAGCGGCCGCGATAGGCGGTGCCGCTCTCGATCGCCGCGAGATCGGCGGGATTCTCCACCACGCAGATCTGGCCGGCAGTGGTGCGGGACTCGGTGCAGTAGGCGCACTTGCCGTCTTCGAAGAACATGCGGCAGGTCGGGCAGCGCGCGATGCCTTCCAGCGCTTCGGCCAGCGTGTTGCGCAGGTAGTCGGCGCCGTTGCGGTCACGATCCAGCAAATGGAACGCCATGCGCTGCGCCGACTTGGGCCCGACGCCGGGCAGGCGGCGCAGGGCCTCGATCAGGCGGGTCAGGCGTGGGGAATAGGCAGCCATAGTCTTAATTGGTTGCCCCTCTCCCTTCGGGAGAGGGGTTGGGGTGAGGGACGCTGTATCGACAGGAGATGCACTCCCTTGATGGGATAGCCCCTCATCCCCGACCCTTCTCCCGGAGGGAGAAGGGAGAATTCAGATTGCATCAAACCCTAGCCGCCCATCAGTCCCGCGGGCAGGTTCAATCCGCCGGCAACCTTGGCCATCTTTTCCGAGGCGTTGCGCTCCAGCTTCTGGGCGGCGTCGTTGATGGCGGCGGCGATCAGGTCTTCGAGGAAGTCCTTCGATTCCTGCAGGGCGTCGGCGGCGATCTCGACCTTCTTCGCCTCGTGCTTGCCGGTGAGGGTGATCTTGACCATGCCGCCGCCGGCTTCGCCGGTGATTTCGGCGCGGGCGATCTCTTCCTGCACGCGCTTCATCGCCTCCTGCGCCTGCTGGGCCTGCCGCATGATCTGTCCGAGGGGACCTTTCATAAAAACATTCTCCGGAAATTGTTGATTACTTGCCGTCGACCGGCTGCACCGAACCGGGCCGCACGGTGGCACCGAAGGCTTCCTTGAAAGCCAGCACTTCGGGATCGCCTTCGATGGCGGCTTCCGCCGCGCGCTGCCGCTCGATCACCCGCTTGTCGTCCGCCGCCGCCGGGCTCAGCAGATCCGTGGCGCCGCCGACTTCGATATTGAGGCTGATTTCACTGCCCGTCTGCGCGCTGAGGGCACGCTGGATGGCGAGGCGGCGCTCCTCGTTCAGCAGGTGCTTGGTGCGCGCTTCCAGGGCCAGGTGCACGGTGCCGTTGGACTCGCCCACCCAGGCACAGTGGCGCGCCAGCTGGCGCGTCATGCCGTCCAGGCCGATGGCTTCGATGCGCAGGGCCCAGGGGTCGTCCGAGTTGACGGCGGCACGCGGCGGCGCGGCCGGTCTTGCCGGGGGCGGCGGGGTGGCCGGGGCAACGGTGATCGGTGCCGCGGCGGCAACCGGTGCCGGCGCGACAGGCGCGGCAGCGGCAAGCTTCGGTGCTGCTGCCGGCGCGGCGGCGGCGCGGCCCGGGGCCGGCGGCGTACCCGGTGCGGATTGGGTCCTGCCGCCCGCGGCCGCTGCGGGGGGGGCGCCCGCTGCCGGCGCTGCGCCGTCCGGGCGGAAGGCGAGCATGCGCAGCAGGGTCATTTCGAAGCCGAGGCGCGGGTCCGGGGCCCAGGGCAGGTCGCGGCGGCCGAGCACGGCGATCTGGTACCAGACCTGGATGTCTTCCGGCGCGATGGATCTGGCCAGCGGCTCCAGCGCGGGTTCGTCGTCCTCGTCGCCGGCCTTGGGCAGCAGCTGCAGTACGGCGATGCGCTGCAGGGCGGCGGCGAGGTCGTTGAGCAGGGCGGCGTGGTCGGGCGCGGACTCGTCCAGCTTGTGGATGCCGTCGAGCAGGGCCTGGCCGTCGCCGCGGCCCAGCGCATCGAGGATCTCGAACAGGGTGCGGCGGCCGACCGTGCCGAGCATCTCCTCCACGCCCTCGCGCTTGATGCCGAGGCCGCCGGCGAAGGCGATGGCCTGGTCGAGCAGGGACAGGCCGTCGCGCATCGAGCCATCGGCGGCGCGGGCCAGCTCGCCCACCCCGGCCAGCTCGAACTCCATGCCCTCTTCCTTGAGGATGTCGCTGAGGTTGTCGCGGATCAGGTTCTGCGGCAGGCGCTTGAGGTTGAACTGCAGACAGCGCGACAGCACGGTGATCGGCAGCTTCTGCGGATCGGTGGTGGCGAGGATGAACTTGACATGCGAGGGCGGCTCTTCCAGCGTCTTCAGCAGGGCGTTGAAGGCGCTCTTGGAGAGCATGTGCACTTCGTCGACGAGATAGACCTTGTAGCGGCCGCGCGCGGGCGAATACTGGGCATTGTCGATGAGCTGGCGCACATCGTCGACGCCGGTGTTGCTGGCGGCGTCGATTTCCAGCAGGTCGACGAAACGGCCGTCGTTGATTTCCTTGCAGGCGGAGCAGACGCCGCAGGGCTGGGCCGTCACCCCGGTCTCGCAGTTGAGGCCCTTGGCGATGATGCGCGCCAGGGTGGTCTTGCCCACGCCGCGGGTGCCGGTGAGCAGGATGGCGGGATGCAGGCGGTCGCGCTCCAGCGCGTGCTGCAGCGCCTTGACCACGTGATTCTGGCCGCGCACATCCTCGAAACGACGCGGACGCCATTTACGCGCTAGCGCGAGATAGCTCATACCGGCGCGAGCAGCGTGGAGGGGCCCCGTGCGCCCGGGGTCCCCGCGAAATCGCAGATTTCGTGGGATGGCCAGCGCGGGGATCCTAGCGTCGCGAGTCGGCGCAGGCGTGAGCGCAGCGGCAAGCCACGCTCCGGGATGGGGACAGGAGAGCTCATGCAAAGATGGTGGAGAGAGTCACTGGCGCATTGTCGCGGATGATCCCGAACCGCGCCAGTCACGTAACGCAAGCCACTGAATTTCCGTACGAATGCACGCGGACGGCACGACACGGAGTAAAATCTGCGACTTGCTTAAGAGGAGCCCGCCGTGACCGAACCGAAAGCCGCCGCACAGACACCAGGCCACGCCCTGGTCACCGGCGGCGCCGGCTTCATCGGCAGCCACCTGGTCGACGGCCTGCTGGCGGACGGCTGGACCGTCACCGTGGTCGACAATTTCGATCCCTACTATGCCGAGTCGACCAAGCGCCTCAACATCGCGCAGCACCTCGACCAGCGCAACTACCGCCTGCTGCAGGTCGACCTGCGCGACGCGGCGGCGCTGCATGCGGCGCTCGACCAGCCTTTCGGAGGCGCCGACAAAACCGGGTACACGGTGATCGTGCACCTCGCCGCCAAGGCCGGCGTGCGCAACTCCCTGCTCGATCCGCTCGGCTACCAGATGACCAATGTCATCGGTACGCAGAACCTGCTGACCTACGCCTACCAGCGCAAGATCAAGCAGTTCGTGTTCGCCTCCTCGAGCAGCGTCTACGGCGACTGCCCGCGCCTGCCCTGGAGCGAGAACGACCTCGACCTGCTGCCGATCAATCCCTACGCCAGCACCAAGCTGGCCGGGGAGCACCTGGGCTATGTCTACAGCCGCACCTTCGGCCTGCGCTTCGTCGGCCTGCGTTTCTTCACCGTATTCGGCGAGCGGCAGCGGCCGGACCTGGCGATCCACAAGTTCTCGCGCCTGATGCTGGCGGGCAAGGCGATCCCGGTTTACGGCGACGGCTCCTCCGAGCGCGATTTCACGTATTGGGACGAGATCGTCAGCGGCGTCCGCGCCTCGATGGCTTACACCGGCAGCGACTACGAGATCTTCAACCTCGGCAACAACCGCACCATCGGCCTGCTCGACACCATCCGCAAGCTGGAGGATGTGCTCAATGTCAAGGCGAAGATCGACTGGCAGGACTGGCAGCCGGGCGAGATGCGCCGCACCTGGGCCAATATCGAGAAGCCGCAGCGTCTGCTCGGTTACAGGGTGAAGACCGATTTCGACACCGGGCTGCGACGCTTTGCCGCGTGGCTGCAGGAACGCCTGCGGCTGGAAGGTGGGAAGGCCGGATGAGCGGCCTGCGCGCCGGTGTGCCGGCGCTGCTGCTCAACGTGCTGGTGCTCGGCCTGTTCGTCTGGGCGGTGGAACATTACTGGGGCTGGGGGCGGCTGCTCACGCCCTGGCACGATCTTGAATTGCCCATCCTGCTGCTGGCGGTGTGCGGCATGCTGCTCAGCTACGGCGTGCGCGCACTGCGCATCTACCTGGCGGAGCGCGATATCCCGCGCGGCCGCTACCTGGCCTGCCTGCGCCTGATCCTGCTCAACAATGCCGTCAACCTGCTGCTGCCGGCGCGCTCCGGCGAGGCCAGCTTTCCGATTCTGATGAACCGCTGGTTCGGCATCGACCCCGCCCGCGCCACCGGCACCCTGGTGTGGCTGCGCCTGCTCGACCTGCATGTGCTCGCCACCATCGGCGCGGCCTGCGCCGCCGGCGGCTGGCTCGATGCGCGGCACGGGCTGTCGGGCCTGGCCTGGCTGGCCGCCGGCGCGGCGGCGCTGTCGCCGCTGCTGCTGTTTGCCTCGCGGCGTCCCCTGGCGGCAAGGCTGGCGGGCCGCGAGGGCAAGATCCCGAAGCTGGTATCGCGCGCCCTGACCGGTCTGCCGCGGCGTTATGCCGGGCTGGCGCTGGACCTGGGCCTGAGCTGGTTGTCCTGGGGCATCAAGCTGACGGCGCTGGGCTGGGTGCTGTCGCGGCTGGCCAGTATCCCGCAGGTGCTGGGCACGCTAGGCGCCATCGGCGGCGACCTCAGCACGGTGCTGCCGGTGCATGCGCCCGGCGGCTTCGGTACCTACGAGGTGGGCGTGATGGCCCTGCTGGCGCCTGGCGCTCCCCTCTCCGGGGCCCTGTTCGCCGCCGCCGCCAACCTGCACCTGCTGGTCTTGACCACCAGCCTGCTGTCGGGCGCCGCGGCCTGGCTGGCCGGGGCCGCACGCCGGCGTACGGATGCTAAACTTTGAAGCTATTCAATAACGGAAACGCCCCTTGACGGATCGACCCGCCATCAGTCCCAGCTTGAGCATCGTCATCCCGATGTATCGCGAGCAGGACAACGTCGCGCCCATGCTGGCCCGGGTGCACGAAGGCCTGGCCGCCTACAGCGGGCCGTGGGAGCTGATCTGTGTCGACGACGGCAGCCAGGACGATACCGGCAAGCGCCTGATCGCCGAGGGCGAGAAGTACGGCGCCCACGTGCGGGTGATCCGCTTTGCCCGCAACCATGGCCAGACCACGGCGATGCAGGCCGGCATCGACGCCGCACGCGGCGAAGTCATCGCCACGCTGGACGGCGATCTGCAGAACGACCCCGCCGACATCCCCCGCATGGTCGAGGAGATGTATGCGCGCGACCTGGACCTGCTCGCCGGCTACCGCGCCAACCGCCAGGACGCCTGGCTGTCGCGCAAGCTGCCGTCGAAGCTGGCCAACAAGCTGATCGGCAAGGTCACCGGGGTGCAAATCCGCGACTACGGCTGCAGCCTGAAGATCTACCGCTCCAAGGTGATCAAGGAAGTGCGCCTGTACGGCGAGATGCACCGCTTCATCCCGGTGTGGGCGGCGATGGTCACCTCGCCCAGCCGCATCGGCGAAACCGCGGTGAGCCACAATGCGCGCCAGTTCGGCGAGAGCAAATACGGTATCTCGCGCACCTTCCGCGTGATCCTGGATCTGCTGACGGTGTTCTTCTTCCTGCGCTTCCGTTCGCGCCCGGGGCATTTCTTCGGCTCCATCGGGCTGCTGTTCGGCGTGCTCGGCAGCATCGGCATGACGTACCTGGCGGTGGTGAAGTTCATCCTCGGCGAATCCATCGGCAGCCGGCCGATGTTCCTGGTGTCGGTGCTGCTGCTGGTGTTCTCGATCCAGTTCCTGACCACCGGCGTGCTGGCGGAAATGCTCACCCGCATCTTCTACCAGCGCCAGGAAGGCCCGCTGACCATCACGCCGGACCTGCCCGGCGGAGTCCTGGGCTGGCAGCACACGCTCGAGGTCCCGGTGACCCAGTCCGGCGAGGTTGCGTCGCACAGTGGTTGAGGCGGAACGGCTGCACGCAGGACATATCCTGTTCCTGCTCGCGGCGTTATTGCTGGGCTTCTGGAGCAAGCTCGGCTCGGTGCCGCTGTTCGACCTCGACGAGGGCGCTTTCAGCCAGGCCACCATCGAGATGATCGACAGCGGCAATTATCTTTCGACCACGCTCAACGGCGAGCCGCGCTACGACAAGCCGATCCTGATCTACTGGCTGCAGGCCGCCGCGGTGAAAACCTTCGGCTTCGGCGAGTTCGCCTTCCGCCTGCCCTCGGCGCTATGCGCCAGCGTCTGGCTGTTCGCGGTGTACGGCTTCACCTGGAGCTTCACCCGCGAGCGCCGCGCCGCCCTGCTCGCCGCCGGCAGCCTGGGGCTGGGGCTAATGCCCAGCGTGATCGGCCATGCCGCCATTGCCGACGCGCTGCTCGACATGCTGATCGCGCTGACCATGCTGGACATCTACCGGCATTGCGTGGCGCCCTCCTTGGGCAAGCTGCTGCGCATCTACCTGTGGATGGGCCTGGGCTTCCTCACCAAGGGCCCGGTGGCGGTGGCGCTGCCGCTGCTGGTGAGCCTGCTGTTCTACGCCTGGCAGCGACGGCCGTTGGACTGGCTCAAGGCGGTGCTGAATCCGCTCGGCTGGCTGGTGTTCGCGGCGGTGGTGCTGCCCTGGGCCTGGCTGCTGTACCTGCAGGACCACGGCGAGTTCTTCCGCCACTTCCTGCTCGACCACAACCTCAACCGCTACGAGAACACGCTGCAAGGTCACGGCGGCAAGCCCTGGTACTACCTGGTGTGGCTGCCGCTGATCGTGCTGCCCTTCACCGCCCTGCTGCCGGCGGCGTTGTGGCGGGCGCGCAAACCCGATCCGCTCGATGTGTTCCTGCTGCTGTGGTTCGCCGTGGTGTTCGTGTTCTTCTCCTTCTCCGGCACGCAGCTGCCGCATTACCTGCTCTACGGCTGCACGCCGCTGTTCATCCTGTTCGGCCGCGGCTGGCGCAACGCACCGGCGCGCGGCTGGGTGCTGCTGCCGGCGTTGCTGCTGGTGGCGGTGCTGGGCGCCCTGCCCTGGATCCTGCCCCTGATCCACATTCCGGAGCAGCGCGTCTACGAGCGCGGCATCGTCACCCTGGCGATCAATTCCTTCAGCCGCTCCTATTACGTGCTGGCGGCGGCGGCAATGCTGAGCCTGCTGGTGCTGCTGTTCCGCCGCGGCACCGAATCGTGGCGGGCCGTGCTCGGCGCCGGACTGGCGCTCGGCGTGCTGGTCTGGTTCGGCGTGGTGCCGGTGCTGGCCGCCGCGCAACAGGGGCCGATCCGCGAGGCCGCCCTGCGCGCACGCGATCTCAACCTGCCGGCGGTGAGCTATCGCACCTTCCTGCCGACCTTTTCCGTGTACCGCGGCGCGGTGACGCCGAACCGGCTGCCGGAACCGGGCGAGCTGGTGTTCGTGCGGCTGGACCGCCTGCCCGATCTCCAGGCCGAGCTGGGCGAGCAGGTGACGCTGATCCCGGAATTCCAGCGCGGCGGCGTGGCCCTGCTGCTGCGTCCGCCGGCGCCGACTTCCGGCCCGGTGAAAAGCGGCAGCCCGCGGCCGTCGTGACATGTTCGGAGCCAGAGCCAGGGCCTATCGCCGCCTGTTGACCAATGACCTCGCCGCGCGCCGCGACATCCTGGCGTGGCGGCAGCCGGGCGCGCTGGCGACGCTGCGCTGGTGGCTGGTGGCGGCACTGATTGTCGGCACGGTGTGGTTCGCGCTCAGCGGCTACCACGCGGTGTTCCACCCGCTGAACGCAGTGTGGGCGCATGTGCCGGACTGGCTGGCCGAGTGCGTGACCTACAGCGGAGACACCCTCTTCGCCCTGGCGCTGTTGCTGCTGCTGGCGCGGCGTTTTCCGCAGATCGTATGGCTGGCGCTGCCCAATGCGCTGATCGCCACGGTGCTGTCGCGCGGACTGAAGGCGGCCTTCAATGCCATGCGCCCCGGCGCCGTGTTGCCGGCGGATCATTTCCACCTGGTCGGCCCGCTGTACCTGACACACAGCTTTCCTTCCGGCCATACCGTCACCGCCTTCGTCACCATGGGGACCTTCGCCTGGTTCCTGCCGCTGAACTGGATGCGCTGGTGCGCCTTTACCTTGGCCCTGCTGGTGGGCTTGAGCCGCGTGGGCGTCGGCGCGCACTGGCCGCTGGACGTGGTGGCGGGCATGGGCGTGGGCACGCTGGCGGTGCTGCTGGGCGCACCGCTGGCGCAGCGCTGGCAGGCCTGGGGGCTCAGCGCGCCGGCCCACTTCCTGACGGTAGCCGTGCTGGCAGGCTGCGCACTGGCCCTGCTGCTGGGCCAGCCGGCCTATCCCCTGGCCCTGTGGTGGGCGCACGGCGTGGCGGTGCTGGCGCTGGCGCTGACGGCCTGGGATTACCTGATCGCGCCGGGCATGCAGGCAATCGACCGCCGCGCCGCCGTACCGCGGTAGCCCGCGCACGCCGCAACGGCGGCAAATCCGCGCGCGAAGCGCCATTCACGCCTCCGGCTATGCGCGCTTAACGCCGCACCCGGATTTGTTTATCGCCCGCTGATGATTCAGCGGCACGGGTCCTCTCGATTTCCTATCGGCCCAGGCGCTTCAATAAACGTCAGCCGTCGTTGCCATGTCCGGCGGCGGCGGATGAACGCGGGAGGCGCTCATGTCCTCGAACCAGCTTTTTCACATCCTGTTGCAGGCACCGCTGGTGATTGGTCTCGCCTTCGGCGCGCTGGCGCTTTCGCTGGGCCTGGCGCTGCTGCTGGCCGGCGGGCGCCTGCCCAGCAATCCCGCACTTTCCCGGGGCGACAGGAAGCGCTAGGCGCAAACCACGCATCACAGGAGGAATGGCCCATGCACGCGGAAACCGCGGCTGTACTGCCCGCAGTGCAAAACGCGATCTGGAAATTCAAGTCCTGTCGAAGACAGGCGGCCCGCGCCAGCGACACCCCGGCACCCGGCTACACCGCTACCGTTGCTCCCTTCCGGGCCTGGCGGGGTTCACAGCTTGCCGTCGCGAGGGCACCGGCGCGGACCGGGGCGCATTGTCCCTCGTATGGGCCGCGACAGCAAGGACGAACCGGACTGACGCGGCCCTCATCACCGCCCCTGTCACCGCGAACGCGGCGATGGAGGCCGAACCCGGCTCGTCAAGCCGCTTACTTGTGGGTCTTGAGCAGCTCCGCGACCTTGTCGATGTACTTCTGCAGCGCGGCGTCCTTGCCGGTGCCCTTGAGTTTGGTCCAGGCGTCGAACTTGGCGCGCCCGACCATGTCCAGCATGCCCGGACGCGAGCCGCTGACGTCACCCTGGCTGCCCTGCTTGAACAGCGCGTAGAGCGTCAGCATGTCCTCGTTGCCCGGACGCTTGGTCAGGGTCTTGACGTCCGCCTGGGCCTTTTCGAATTGCGCCTTCAGATCTGCCATGTCTGCTTCCTCGATTCTTGGAATTGTAGACGGCGGAAGCCATACGCTTCCGTCCGGAACAGTCTTATAGCAGGCGCGTCAAACTCGCTCAAACAAGCTGGCGTGTAGGTCGGTTCAAGGGCGCTTGCGCCCGGAACCGACGCGCTGCCGGGAGATGTCGGCTCCGCTGCGCTTGAGCCGACCTACCTTGAGCGCAAAACGATTCAGATGCGATCGAGCGTGAGGAAGCTGTAGGCGTGGGCATGGCGCTCGTCGGCGGCATGATCCACCCGCGATGTTTCGCGCCACTGCTTCGCGTCGTAATCCGGGAAGCGCGTATCGCCCTCGACCTGCGCATGCACCCGCGTCAGCTCCAGGCGGCTGGCCAGCGGCAGGGTCTGCCGGTACAGCTCGGCGCCGCCGATCACCAGCAACTCGCCCTGCGGCGACGCCGCCAGCGCAGCATCCAGATCGCGGAACACCCGCGCACCGGCGGCTGCAAACGCCGCATCGCGGGTCAGCACCCAGTTGGCGCGGCCTTCCAGCGGCTTGCCCAGGGATTCGAAGGTCTTGCGCCCCATCAGCACGGTGTTGCCGAGGGTGAGGCGGCGGAAGTGCTTGAGGTCTTCCGGCAGGCGCCAGGGCAGGCCGCCGTCGCGGCCGATGACGCCGTTTTCGGAGACGGCGACGACCAGTGTCAGCCGGGGCTTCAAACCGCGACCGGCGCCTTGATGTGGGCGTGCGGCTCGTAGTCGCTGAGCACGAAGTCTTCCGGGAGGAAGGCGAACAGGTCCTTCACGTCCGGGTTGAGCGTCATGGTCGGCAGCTTGCGCGTGTCGCGGCTGAGCTGGAGGCGCGCCTGCTCGAGATGATTGGAGTAGAGGTGGCAGTCGCCGCCGGTCCAGACGAAATCGCCGGCACGGTAGCCGCTGACCTGGGCCACCATCATGGTGAGCAGGGCGTAGGAGGCGATGTTGAAGGGCACGCCGAGGAAGATGTCGGCGCTGCGCTGGTACAGCTGGCAGGACAGCTTGCCGTCCGCGACGTAGAACTGGAACAGGGCGTGGCAGGGCATCAGGGCCATCTTGTCCAGCTCGCCGACGTTCCAGGCCGAGACCAGCATGCGGCGTGAATCCGGACTCTTCTTCAGCAGCTCGAGCAGCTGCTTGATCTGGTCGATGTGGCGGCCGTCGGCGGTGGGCCAGGAACGCCACTGCTTGCCGTAGACCGGACCGAGATCGCCGTTCTCGTCGGCCCATTCGTCCCAGATGGAGACGCCGTTTTCCTTGAGGTAGGCGATGTTGGTGTCGCCACGCAGGAACCAGAGCAGCTCGACGATGATCGAGCGCACGTGCAGCTTCTTGGTGGTGAGCAGGGGGAAGCCCTGCTGCAGGTCGAAGCGCATCTGGTGGCCGAACACCGAGCGGGTGCCGGTGCCGGTGCGGTCGGACTTCTCCGCGCCGTGGTCCAGCACGTGCTGCATCAGATCGAGATACTGCCTCATGCCCTACACCTCCAGCTTCTTGACCGGCGCGCTGACTTCGGAACCCGGGATGCCGCCGCGCAGCCCCCAGTTGTCCGGCGCCACTTCGTTGAGAATGAACTTGGTTTCCTGCGGCGGGACGCCGAAGGCGCCGAGCGCCTGCACCAGCGCCTGGTACAGCTCGCGCTTCACCGCCAGGGTGCGGCCGGGGTACAGCGAGATTTCGACCACCGTGTAGTTCTCGCCGACCTGCGGACCTACCGCGAACTCCTCGGCGGCGAAGGTCTGCAGGCGCACGGTGCGGTCATGGTCGGGCGCCTTGAGCACCCGGGCCAGCACTTCATGCACAGCCTCGACCATGGCGCGGCGCTCCTCAACGGAGCGTTGCCGGCGGATCGAGATCAGGGTGCTGGGCATCCCTATACCGTCCTAGGGCCTTTTCTCGAACTTGCCCTGATAGGCCATCCAGACAAAGGCCGCGCCGAACAGGAACATCGGGATGCACAGCTGCATGCCCATGGTGAACCAGCCGCTGCCGTAGAGGTAGCCGAGCTGGCTGTCGGGCAGGCGCACGAATTCGATGAGGAAACGGAAGCTGGCGTAGAGCAGCAGGAACAGGCCGCTGATGGCGCCGCGCGGGCGCGGCTTGCGACCGAACCACCAGAGGATGGCCAGCGAGACCAGGCCTTCGAGTAAAGCTTCGTAAAGCTGGCTCGGATGGCGCGGCAGGTTGTCGTGGGCGCCCTGGAACACCATGCCCCAGGGCAAGGTGGTGGGAGAGCCCCACAGCTCACCGTTGATGAAGTTGCCGAGGCGGCCCGTGAACAGGCCGAAGGGGGTCAGCACGGCGGCGAAATCGGCCACTTCGAAGAAGGTGAGCTTCTGCTGGCGGGCGAAAACCATCATCGCCACGATCACGCCCATCAGTCCGCCGTGGAAGGACATGCCGCCGTCCCAGATACGGAAGAAGGCCAGCGGGTCCTGGCCCAGGGTCCAGTGGCCCTGCGCATCGTAGGCGTAGAACAGCATGTAGCCGGTGCGGCCGCCGAGGATCACGCCAAGCACGCCGTAGAACAGCAGGTCGCCGACCCGCTCCTTCGGCCAGTTCACATGGGCCCAGCGGGCACGGATCGAGCCCAGCCACCAGAAGCCCCAGAAGCCTAGCAGATACATCAAGCCGTACCAGTGCACTTTTAGCGGGCCGAGGTGGATGGCGACCGGATCGATGTTCGGATGGACGAGCATGCGCTGAGCTTTATGGGTGCTGGATTACAGGTGGTGGAAGCCGGGCCGGCGGGCCGCGGCCGGCACCGCTATTGTACCGGTCACTCCTGCGCGGCGGCGCAGAAAAAGCCCTTGAGGTAGCGCGTTTCGGGGATGGCCGGATGTACCGGATGGTCGGGCCCCTGCCCGCCCTGTTCGAGGATCTGCAGGCGGCGGCTGGTGGCGCGCGCCTCGCGCAGCAGCACACGCTGCAATTCGGCCGGCTCCAGGTGGTAGGAGCAGGAGCAGGACACCAGGAAGCCGCCCGGGGTCAGCAGGCTGAGGGCGGCGCGGTTGAGGCGTCCATATAAGGAGAGTCCTTCCTCGTGGTCGCGCTTGCGCTTGATCAGGGCCGGCGGATCGACGATCACCACCTCGAAGCGGCGGCCGTCGGCGGCGAGCTGTTTCATCACGTCCAGGGCCTGGCCCTTGAGCAGTTCCAGCCTGGCGCCGTTGAGTTCGGCATTGTGGCCGGCGGCTTCGAGGGCCGGGGCGGAGCTGTCGATGCAGCTGACTTCCTTTGCACCAAAGCCGTGCGCGCGCAGGGCCCAGCCGCCGACATAGCTGAAGACATCCAGCACCCGCGCATCGCGGACATAGCGCCCCAGGCGGTCGCGGTTGTCGCGCTGGTCGTAGAACCAGCCGGTCTTCTGGCTACCGTGCATGGCGATGTCGAACAACACTCCGCCTTCGTCGATGGTGACCGTTTGCGGCACCGCACCAATGTCCTCGACGTAGAGCGGCAGGTTCTCGGCCTCGCGGGCCGAGGAGTCGTTACGCAACACCACGCCGCGCGGCTTGAATTCGGCCTGCAGGGCATCGAGCAGCTGCGCCTTCAGGTTCTCCATGCCGGCGGTGCCGATCTGCACCACGTAGACATCGCCGTAGCGGTCGATCACCAGGCCGGGCAGACCGTCGGCCTCGCCATGGACCATGCGGTAGAACGGCTTGCCGTAGAGGCGGTCGCGCATCGCCGCGGCGGCGCGCAGGCGGCGGGCGAACCAGTCGGTATCGATGCTGGCGTCGCCTTGCCCGGTGAGCAGGCGCGCGCACAGCAGCGCATGCGGGTTGACGTAACCGGTGCCCAGCGGATTGCCGCGCGAGTCGACGATGCGGCACAGGGCTCCGGCCGGCAGGGTCTTGAGCGGGGTGCGTTCGGTGTCGATCTCGTTGGAGTAGACCCACAGGTGACCGGCGCGCAGGCGGCGCTCTTCGTTGGGCTTCAGACGCAGGAGGATGTCGGACATGAGAATGGTTCGCTATTATTTTGAGCAGTGCGGCGGGACGGATTGCACGCGGCGCCGATGAGGATGGGCGCAGTGTACTTGACGCGCATCAACGACGAGCGTGGTGGCCATGCCGGAGAATCCCCTGCAACGACAGGTTTTGCGCAGGATCCTGACCCGGCCCGCCCGGGCATTCCGGACCGCGGGACCCGATGATCGACTCACCGCAACGGGGGCCCGGAGTGCCTAGCTCAGATAAAGGGGATCGCACAAGCTGCGATCGGAGGAACGTTCGCGTATCATACGCGCCATCTGATTTTGGCCGCCGCCAACGACGCCCGGGGCTGTTCCACCGGACTTTGCGTGGACGGCGCATCGCAACCTATCGTGAGACTGGGGCGTGCATTTCCTAATCGAAAATTTACCGCGCTCGCCGCAAACCTGGGCCTTCCTGGTCTACACCGTGGCGGTGCTCGGCGTGGTGTTGCTGATGCTCGGCCTGTCCTGGGTCCTGGGCGGCCGCAATACCGGGCGCGCCAAGAACGATCCCTTCGAATCCGGCGTGGTGTCGGTGGGCAGCGGCCGCCTGCGCATCTCCGCCAAGTTCTACCTGGTGGCGATGTTCTTCGTCATCTTCGATCTCGAAGCCGTGTTCCTCTACGCCTGGGCGGTCTCGCTGCGTGAAAGCGGCTGGTCCGGCTTCATCGAGGCGGCCATTTTCATAGCCGTGCTGCTGGTTGGCCTGGTTTATGTATGGCGGCTGGGCGGCCTGGATTGGGCCCCGAAACCCCGCCTGCAGCGTCTGCGCGAAGCGCAGGCGGCCGCGGCGACCGACAAGATTTGAGAGTGCAGGCATGGAATATTCGCTGACACGCATCGACCCCAACGCCAAGCGCTCGGCCACCCCGGCCGGCGTCAACGAGGGCACCGGCTACATCGAAGAGCAGGTGAAGCGCACCGTGCTGACCACCACGCTGGACAAGGTGGTCAACTGGGGCCGCAAGAATTCGATCTGGCCGTACAACTTCGGCCTGTCCTGTTGCTATGTGGAGATGGCCACGGCCTTCACCGCGCCGCACGATCTCGCCCGCTTCGGCGCCGAGGTGATCCGCGCTTCGCCGCGCCAGGCCGACCTGATGGTCATCGCCGGCACCTGCTTCGTGAAGATGGCGCCGGTGGTGCAGCGCCTGTACGAGCAGATGGTGGAACCGCGCTGGGTCATCTCGATGGGCTCCTGCGCCAACTCCGGCGGCATGTACGACATCTATTCCGTGGTGCAGGGCGTGGACAAGTTCCTGCCGGTGGACGTTTACATCCCGGGCTGCCCGCCGCGCCCGGAAGCCTTCCTGCAGGCGCTGATGCTGCTGCAGGATTCGATCGGCAAGGAAACCCGCCCGCTGTCCTGGGTGGTGGGCGACCAGGGCGTGTACCGCCAGCCGATGCAGGCGGAGCGCGACCGCAAGCTGGCCGAACGCCGCGCCCAGACCACCCTGCGCACGCCCGACCAGATCTAAGTCATGGCAGACGACGCTCCCGCACCCCTCAATCCCGCTACCGCGCCCGGCACCCTGCCGGAAGTGGTGCGCGAGCTGTACGCGCGCTTCGGCGAGAACGCCTTCACCTTCCAGCCGACCAAGGACGACGTCCCGACGCTGTGGACGCCGAAGGAGCGCTTCGCCGAAGTGCTGGCCTTCCTCAAGAACGGGGTGCCGCGTCCGTACAAGATGCTGCTGGACCTGAGCGCGGTGGACGAGCGCCTGCGCCGCAACCGCCTGGGCCCCTCGGCCGACTTCACGGTGTTCTATCACCTGCTGTCGATCGACCGTAACTCCGACGTCAGGATCAAGGTGGCCCTGTCCGGCGACGCGCCGAGCATCCCCTCGATCCACAAGCTGTGGGCCAACGCCAACTGGTACGAGCGCGAAGCCTGGGACCTGTTCGGCATCGTCTTCGAGGGCCATCCGAACCTGCAGCGCATCCTGCTGCCGCGCACCTGGAAAGGCCACCCGCTGCGCAAGGACTACCCGGCGCGCGCCACCGAGTTCGATCCGTTCATGCTCGATGCGGCGAAGCAGGACCTCGAGCAGGAAGGCCTGAAGTTCAAGCCCGAAGAATGGGGCATGAAGCGCAGCACCTCGGACCATGACTTCATGTTCCTCAATCTCGGCCCCAACCATCCGAGCGCGCACGGTGCCTTCCGCATCGTGCTGCAGCTGGACGGCGAGGAGATCGTGGATTGCGTGCCGGACATCGGCTACCACCACCGCGGCGCCGAGAAGATGGCGGAGCGGCAGTCCTGGCACACCTTCATCCCCTACACCGACCGCATCGACTATCTCGGCGGGGTGATGAACAACCTGCCGTACGTGCTGGCGGTGGAGAAACTGGCCGGCATCACCGTGCCGGACCGGGTCAAGACCATCCGCGTGATGATGGCGGAGTTCTTCCGCATCACCTCGCACCTGCTGTTCCTGGGCACCTATATCCAGGACGTGGGCGCGATGACGCCGATCTTCTTCATGTTCACCGACCGCATGAAGGCCTACGACGTGATCGAGGCCATCACCGGGTTCCGCATGCATCCGGCCTGGTATCGCATCGGCGGCGTGGCGCATGACCTGCCGCGCGGCTGGGACAAGCTGGTGCGCGATTTCGTCGAATGGCTGCCCAAGCGCCTCGACGAATACGAAAAGGCGGCGATGAAGAACGGCATCCTGCGCGCCCGCACCATCCACGTCGCCGAATACAACACCGCCGAGGCGATCGAATGGGGCGCCACCGGCGCCGGCCTGCGCGCCACCGGCTGCGACTACGACCTGCGCAAGGCCCGTCCCTACTCCGGTTACGAGAACTTCGAGTTCGAAGTGCCGCTGGGCAAGAACGGCGATGCCTACGACCGCGGCATGGTGCGCCTGGAAGAGATGCGCCAGAGCGTGCGCATCATCAAGCAGTGCCTCGACCACATGCCGGCCGGCCCCTACAAGGCCGACCACCCGCTGACCTGCCCGCCGCCGAAAGAGCGCACCCTGCAGGACATCGAAACCCTCATCACCCACTTCCTGGGCGTGTCCTGGGGACCGGTGATGCCGCCAGGCGAATCGAGCCAGCTGATCGAGGCCACCAAGGGCATCAACAGCTACTACCTGAGCAGCGACGGCAGCACCACCAGCTACCGCACGCGCATCCGCACGCCCAGCTTCGCGCACCTGCAGATGATTCCCCACATCATCAACGGCAGCATGATCCCCGACCTGATCATGCTGCTGGCCTCCATTGACTTCGTGATGGCCGATGTCGACCGCTAACACCATGGAAAGCACACAGCCGATCATCAAGCTGGCCGACCTGCCGCGGCAGGAACCGTTCGTGCTGCACGCCGACGACCGCGCGGCGATCGAGCACGAGACGCATCATTACGAGGATCCCCGCGCCGCCACCATCGAGGCGCTGAAGATCGTGCAACACCGCCACGGCTGGGTGCCGGACGGCGCAATCCCCGCCATCGGCGAAGTGCTGGGCATTCCCGGCTCCGACGTGGAAGGCGTGGCGACGTTCTACAACCTGATCTTCCGCCGCCCGGTGGGCCGCCACGTCATCAAGATGTGCGACAGCGTGTCCTGCTTCCTCACCGGTTACGACGACGTGAAAAAGGCCTTCAGCGCCAAGCTCGGCGTGGAACTGGGCCAGACCACGCCGGACGGCCGCTTCACCCTGCTGCCGATCTGCTGCCTCGGCGCCTGCGACAAGGGCCCGGTGCTGATGATCGACCAGGACACGCATTTCGATATCGCGCCGGACCATATCGACCAGCTGCTGGAGCAATACAAGTGAGCGCGCTCCCCTACGCCGACAGCAAGCCCCTGACCTACCGCGTCAACCTGGCCAACCCGCTCGACCTCAAGGCCTACGAGGCGCAGGACGGCTACGCCGCGCTGCATAAAGTGGTGAAGGAAGCGCCGGCCGAAGTGACCAAGGCGGTCAAGGACGCCAACCTGCGCGGCCGCGGCGGCGCCGGCTTCCCCACCGGCGTCAAGTGGGGCCTGGTGCCGATGGGCGCCGACGCGCCGAAGAACAAGTACATCGTCTGCAATGCCGACGAGATGGAGCCGGGCACCTTCAAGGACCGGCTGCTGATGGAAGGCCTGCCGCACCAGCTGGTGGAAGCGATGATCGTCTCGGGCTACGCCATCCAGGCGACCCGCGGCTACATCTTCCTGCGCGGCGAATACGTGGTGGCCGCGGAACGCCTCAACAAGGCCGTGGCCGAAGCCAAGGCCGCCGGCTACCTGGGTCAGAACATCCTCGGCTCGGGCTGGAATTTCGAGCTGTTTGTGCACACCGGCGCCGGCCGCTACATCTGCGGCGAAGAAACCGCGCTGATCAATTCGCTGGAAGGCCGCCGCGCCAATCCGCGCGCGAAGCCGCCGTTCCCGCAGATCGCCGGCCTGTGGGGCAAGCCGACGGTGGTGAACAACGTCGAGACCCTGTCCAACGTGCCGCACATCGTGCTGCGCGGCGGCGCCTGGTTCCAGGGCCTGTCGCAGGGCAAGAGCAAGGACGCCGGTACCAAGCTGTACGGCGTCTCCGGCCGCGCCAGGAAGACCGGCTGCTGGGAACTGCCCTTCGGCACCAGCGCCCGCGAGATCCTGGAAGAGCATGCCGGCGGCATGAAGGACGGCCTCAAGCTGAAATGCTGGCTGCCGGGCGGCGCCTCCACCGACTTCCTGATGCCCGAGCACCTGGACCTGGCGATGGATTTCGACACCATCGCCAAGGCCGGCAGCCGCATGGGCACGGGCCTGCTCACCGTGGTGGACGACAAGCAGAACATCGTCTCGGTGGTGCGCAACCTGGAAGAATTCTTCGCCCGCGAATCCTGCGGCTGGTGCACGCCCTGCCGCGACGGCCTGCCCTGGACCGAGAAGCTGCTGTATGCGCTGGAACAGGGGCAGGGCCGCGAAGGCGACATCCAGACACTGGAGCAGCTGACCCGCTTCCTCGGCCCCGGCAAGACCTTCTGCGCCCACGCGCCCGGCGCGATGGAGCCGCTGCAGTCGGCGCTGAAATACTTCCGCGCCGAATTCGAGGCCGGCATCGCCAAGGCACCGGCGCAGGCAGCGGCTTAACCGAAATACGGAAAAGAGAAACGACGTGGCGATCATTCACGTAGACGGCAAGCAGTACGAGGTGGACGGCGGGGACAACCTGCTGCACGCCTGCCTGTCGCTGGGCCTCGATATCCCCTACTTCTGCTGGCACCCGGAGCTGGGCTCCGTCGGCGCCTGCCGCCAGTGCGCGGTGAAAGCCTACCGCGACGCCAACGACAAGCAGGGCCGCATCGTCATGTCCTGCATGACGCCTTCCACCGACGGCACCTACATCTCCATCGGCGACGAGGAATCCAAGGCCTTCCGTGCCAGCGTGGTGGAATGGCTGATGACCAATCACCCGCACGATTGCCCGGTGTGCGAGGAAGGCGGCCACTGCCACCTGCAGGACATGACGGTGATGACCGGCCATGCCACGCGCCGCTACCGCTTCACCAAGCGCACCCACCAGAACCAGTACCTGGGGCCGTTCATCAATCACGAGATGAACCGCTGCATTTCCTGCTACCGCTGCACGCGCTACTACAAGGACTATGCCGGCGGCACCGACCTCGGCGTCTACGGTACCGCTTCCAATGTGTACTTCGGCCGCGAGACCGACGGCATCCTGGAAAGCGAATTCTCCGGCAACCTGACCGAGGTCTGCCCCACCGGCGTGTTCACCGACAAGACCCACGGCGACCGCTACAACCGCAAGTGGGACATGCAGTTCGCCCCCAGCATCTGCCAGGGCTGCGCGGTGGGCTGCAACACCAGCCCGGGTGAACGCTACGGCGAGATCCGCCGCATCGAGAACCGCTACAACGGCGCGGTCAACCACTACTTCCTGTGCGACCGCGGCCGTTTCGGCTACGGCTTCGTCAACCGCAAGGACCGTCCGCGCCAGCCGCTGGTCAAGCGCGACGGCAGCTTTGTCGCACTGCCGCCGGACGAGGCGGTGCTGCACGCCGCCAACCTGCTGAAGTCGGCCAAGCGCGTCATCGGCATCGGCTCGCCGCGCGCCAGCCTGGAAGCCAACTTTGCCCTGCGCACCCTGGTCGGAGCGGAGAATTTCTTCGACGGCCACTCCGCCGCCGAAGGCAAGCTGGTGCAGAAGGCCGCGAAGATCCTCAGCGAAGGGCATGTGCGCATCCCCTCCCTGCGCGTGATCGAGCAGGCCGACGCCGCCTTCGTGCTGGGCGAGGACGTCACCAACACCGCGCCGCGCATCGCGCTGGCCCTGCGCCAGACCGCGCGCGGCCGCCAGACCACGCTCGCGCGCGACAAGCACATCGCCGAATGGCAGGCCGCCGCGCTGGCCGACATCGGCCAGCACGAGAAGAACCCGCTGTACGTCGCCAGCGTCGACGCCACCCGCATCGACGACATCGCCGCGCAGACCTACCGCGCCGCGCCGGAAGACATCGCCCGTCTCGGCTTCGCCGTGGCGCATGCGATCGATGCCACCGCGCCTGCCGTGTCCGGCCTGGATGAAGCCAGCACCGCCCTGGTCAAGACCATCGCCGACGGCCTGCTCGCCGCCGACAAGCCGCTGGTGGTCTCCGGCACCGGCACCGGCCTGGAGTCGGTGATCGACGCCGCCGCCAACGTGGTGCGTGCATTGCAGGCCAAGGGCAAGCATGTCGAGCTGAGCCTGGTGGTGCCGGAAGTGAACAGCATGGGCCTGGCGCTGATGCAGGCCGCCGGCCTGGACCAGGCGCTGGAAGCCCTGAAGTCCGGCGCCGCCGATGCCGTGGTGGTGGTGGAGAACGATCTTTATCGCCGCGCCGGCAAGGCGCTGGTCGATGCCGCGCTGAAGAACGCCAAGGTGGTGGTGGCCGATCACCAGATGACCGACACCGCCCAGCAGGCCGAGGTGGTGCTGTCCGCCGCCAGCTTCGCCGAGGGTGACGGCACCGTGGTCAACAATGAAGGCCGCGCCCAGCGCTACTTCCAGGTCTACGACGCGACCTATTACGATCCCAAGGTCACCATCCGCGAAGCCTGGTACTGGCTCAACGACCTGCGCGCGCAATACAGCAACGTCGCCTCCGAGTGGAAACACTTCGACGATGTCAGCATCGCCTGCGAGCAGGCGCTGCCGCAGCTGAACGGCATGGTCAAGGCCGCACCGAACGCGCAGTTCCGCATGCACGGCCTCAAGGTGGCGCGCGAGCCACACCGCTACAGCGGCCGCACCGCGATGCGCGCCAACATCTCGGTGCACGAGCCGCGCGCCAGCCAGGACGCGGACACCGCCCTCGCCTTCTCCATGGAAGGCCATCACGGCACCGAGGCTGGCGACCGCCCCTCCGCCCTGATCCCCTTCGCCTGGGCCCCGGGCTGGAACTCGCCGCAGTCCTGGAACAAGTTCCAGGACGAGGTGGGCGGACACCTGCGCGGCGGCGATGCCGGCGTGCGACTGTTCGAGCCGCAGGCGCATGCCGCGGTGAAGACCTACTTCGACGCCATCCCTGCCGCTTTCACCGCCAAGGCCGGCGAATGGCGCACGGTGAACCTGCATCACATCTTCGGCGGTGAAGAGCTCTCCGCCCGTGCCGCGCCGGTGGCCGAGCGCGCGCCCAAGCCTTACGTCGGCCTCAACCCGGCCGACGCCGACAGCCTCGGCATCGGCGCCAACATGCTGATCGACGTGGCCTTGGCCGGTTCGGCGGTGCGCCTGCCGCTGCGCCTGCTGCCGACGTTGCCGCGCGGCACCGTGGGCCTGCCGCTGGGTGTCGAAGGCATGGCTTACGCCGAGGCGGGCGCCACCATCAAGCTCTCGCGGGTGAATGCCGCATGAGACCGTCAATGACAGCCTCCGAACAGGGCGGATCGCTTTCCCGCCTTCGCGATCCCGCGCTCCCGAGTGCGCAGGTCTCATGCCTGCGCCGACTCGCGACGCTGGGATCCCCATGCTCCGCACGGGGCCCCTCCACGCTGCTCGCGCCGCTATGATCACTTGGTTCTCCAACCACCCTGAAGTGGTCGACGCCATCATCGCCAGCCTCAAGGCGCTGGTTCTGCTGTTCGGCTCGGTCATCGTCGCCGCCATGCTGATCTGGGTGGAACGCCGCCTGCTCGGCGTGTGGCAGGACCGTTATGGCCCCAACCGCGTCGGACCGTTCGGCCTGGGGCAGGTGGTGGCGGACATGATCAAGATCTTCTTCAAGGAAGACTGGATGCCGCCCTTCGTCGACAAGCCGGCCTTCCTGATCGCGCCACTGGTGGCGATGACCACCATGATGATGGCTTTCGTGCTGGTGCCGGTGGCGCCGGGCTGGAACGTGGCCGGCGACCTCAACATCGGCGTGCTGCTGTTCTTCGCCCTGGCCGGCCTTGCCGTCTACGCGGTGATGCTCGGCGGCTGGTCCAGCAACAGCAAGTACGCCCTGCTCGGCGGCTTGCGCTCGGCGGCGCAGATGCTCAGCTACGAGGTGTTCATGGGCGTGGCGCTGATGGGCGTGGTGATGGAGACCGGCTCGTTCGCCGTCAACGACATCATCGCCTACCAGGGCGCGCACCACTGGTTCATCCTCACCCAGTTCTTCGGCTTCTGCACCTTCGCGCTGGCAGCCGTGGCCACCACGCACCGCCATCCCTTCGACCTGCCCGAGGCCGAGCAGGAACTGGCCGCCGGCTACCACACCGAATATTCCGGCATGAAGTTCGGCATGTTCTTCGTCGCCGAGTATGTCGGCGTGGTGGTGGTGTCGGGCCTGCTGACCACGCTGTATTTCGGCGGCTGGCACGGCCCCGGCGCCGAGAGCCACGCCTGGCTGGGCTTCATCTATTTCTTCATCAAGACCTTCATCTTCATCATGCTCTTCATCCTGCTGCGCGGCGCGCTGCCGCGGCCTCGCTATGATCAGGTGATGGCGGGCGGCTGGAAGTTCTGCCTGCCGCTGGCCCTGGTCAACATGCTGGTCACCGGCGCCGTGATCCTCGCCAACCAGGGAGGCTAGAAGACCGCCAATGAAAGACTTTTTCGCCAAACTCGTCGCCATCTTCATCGGCATCTACACCAACCTGCGCAGCATGGTGATGGTGGCCAGCCACACCTTCCGCAAGCGCGACACCATCCAGTATCCGGAAGTGAAGCCCTATGTGCCGCCGCGCTACCGCGGCCGCATCGTGCTGACCCGCGATCCGGACGGCGAGGAGCGCTGCGTCGCCTGCAACCTCTGCGCCGCCGCCTGCCCGGTGGGCTGCATCTCGCTGCAGAAGGCCGAGCAGGATGACGGCCGCTGGTACCCGGAATTCTTCCGCATCAACTTCTCGCGCTGCATCTTCTGCGGCCTGTGCGAGGAAGCCTGCCCGACCAACGCGATCCAGCTGACGCCGGACTTCGAGCTGGGCGAGTATCGCCGCCAGGACCTGGTGTACGAGAAGGAGCACCTGCTGATCAGCGGCACCGGCAAGTACCCCGACTACAACTTCTACCGCATCGCCGGCCTCAGCATCGCCGGCAAGCCCAAGGGCGCGGCGAAGAACGAGGCCAAGCCGGTCGACGTCAAGTCGCTCCTGCCGTGAAGATTGAGTGGCTAGTGACTAGTGATTAGTGGTCAGTAAAAACTGGCCGGAAGGATGATCAAGAGCTATACGGACTTGGTGGTTTGGCAAAAGGCGATACAGCTTGCAAAAGATGTCTATCGTGTGAGTCAAGGATTTCCGGGTGAAGAGCGATTTGGATTGACGGCACAGATGCGGAGAGCTGCGATATCTGTGCCGAGTAACATAGCTGAAGGGCAAGGCCGCTTGAGTAAAGGTGAATTCAAGCAGTTTCTAGGGCATGCAAGAGGTTCGTTGTACGAGTTGGAGACGCAAATGCATTTGGCGATTTCTTTTGGTTATCTGGACAATGAAGTAGCAGGCGACCTGATGGCGTCAGGTGATGAAGTCGGCCGCCTGTTGAATGGACTTCTTGTTGCGCTCAAATAAACAACGTCTTTAACTAGTCACTAATCACTAACCACTGACCACTGGCCGTTATGGAAATCGCGTTTTATCTAGCAGCCGCAGTCGCCGTGATCTCCACGATGATGTCGGTGACCAACCCCAACCCGGTGCACGCGCTGCTGTACCTGATCGTGTCCCTGCTGGCGGTGGCGATGGTGTTCTTCTCCATCGGTGCGCCGTTCGCGGGCATCCTCGAAATCATCGTCTATGCCGGCGCCATCATGGTGCTGTTCGTCTTCGTGGTGATGATGCTCAACCTGGGCCGCGCCACCATCGAGCAGGAAAAGCGCTGGCTGCGCTGGCAGGCCTGGATCGGCCCCAGCGCGCTGTCGCTGGTGCTGCTGTTCGAACTGGTGCGGGTGCTGCATCCGATCGGTGGCGACAAGCACATGGTCGGCTACGGCACCATCGGCGCGCGCGAAGTCGGCATGGCGCTGTTCGGGCCGTACCTGCTGGCGGTGGAACTGGCATCGATGCTGCTGCTGGCGGCATTGGTCGCCGCCTTCCATCTTGGCCGGCACGAAGACTGAACGTAGTAACGGACAACAAAAGCTGCAAGCTCTCCCCTGCCCTGGCGGCGGGGCGGTACAGATAAGGACAGAACGAACTTACGAAGATGAACGGAGTGAGCGCCATACCGCTGGAGCACGCGCTGATCCTGTCCGGCATCCTGTTTTCACTGGGGCTGCTGGGCATCCTGCTGCGCCGCAATATCCTGTTCGTGCTGATGTCCATCGAGGTGATGATGAACGGCGCGGCCCTGGCTTTCGTCGCCGCCGGCAGTCGCTGGGGCGCAGCCGACGGACAGATCATGTTTATCCTCATCCTGACCCTGGCGGCGGCCGAAGCCAGTGTCGGACTGGCCCTGGTGCTGCAGATCTACCGGCGCTTCAACACGCTGGATACGGATGCGGCCAGCGAGATGAAGGGCTGACCCGATCATGAATATCCTGTTCCTGGTTTTCCTGTTTCCCCTGCTCGGCTTCCTGATCCTGGCCTTCGGCCGCGGCAAGATTCCGGAGAAGCTCGCCGCCGTGATCGGCGTCGGCTCCATCGGCCTGTCGGCACTGGTCGCCGCCATCGTCGGCGCGCAGTTCCTGCAGCATCCTCCAGCCGACGGCGCCTACGTCGAACCGCTGTGGACCTGGATGCAGGTCGGCGGCTTCGCACCGCAGTTCGCGCTGCGCCTGGACGGGCTGTCGCTGACCATGATGGGCGTGATCACCGGGGTGGGCTTCCTGATCCACCTGTTCGCCTCCTGGTACATGCGCCGCGACGAGGGTTACGGCCGCTTCTTCTCCTACATGAACCTGTTCGTCGCCAGCATGCTGTTCCTGGTACTGGGCGACAACCTGCTGTTCCTGTACTTCGGCTGGGAAGGCGTGGGCCTGTGCTCCTACCTGCTGATCGGCTTCTGGTACCAGGATCCGGCCAACGGCGCGGCGGCGCGCAAGGCGTTCATCGTCACCCGCGTCGGCGACACCTTCATGGCCATCGGCCTGTTCCTGTTGTTCCAGACGCTGGGCACGCTCAACATCCAGGAGATCCTCCAGCTCGCGCCGCAGGCCTTCCACCCGGGCAGCCTCACTGTCACCGCCATCGCCCTGCTGCTGCTCGGCGGCGCGGTCGGCAAGTCGGCGCAGCTGCCGCTGCAGACGTGGCTGCCGGATGCGATGGCCGGCCCCACCCCGGTCTCCGCGCTGATCCACGCCGCCACAATGGTGACCGCGGGCGTGTATCTCATCGCCCGCACCCATACCCTGTTCGAGCTGGCGCCGTTCGCGCAGGAGATGGTCGGCCTGGTCGGCGCGGTGACGCTGCTGCTGGCGGGCTTCACCGCCCTGGTGCAGACCGATATCAAGCGCGTGCTGGCCTACTCCACCATGAGCCAGATCGGCTACATGTTCCTGGCGCTGGGTGCCGGCGCGTGGTCGGCCGCGGTATTCCACCTGATGACGCATGCCTTCTTCAAGGCGCTGCTGTTCCTCGCCTCCGGCGCGGTGATCCTGGCCTGCCACCACGAGCAGGACATCCGCAAGATGGGCGGCCTGCGCAAGAAGATCCCGCTGGCGTTCTGGAGCTTCGTGGTCGGCGGCTCGGCCCTGGCCGCGGTGCCCTACCTCACCGCCGGCTTCTTCAGCAAGGACGAGATCCTGTGGCAGGCTTATGCCGGCGGCCATATCGGCCTGTTCTGGGCCGGCCTGCTCGGCGCCTTCCTCACCTCGCTCTACACCTTCCGCCTGATCTTCACGGTGTTCTTCGGCGAGGCCAAGACCGACGCCCATGCCGGCCACGGCGTGTCCTACTGGCTGCCGCTGAGCGTGCTGCTGGTGCTGTCGACCTTCGTCGGCGGCATGATCCATCCGCCCCTGGCCAATGTGCTGCCGGCCAACCCCGCGGAAGAAGGCGGCTCGGAACAGCACCTGGTGGAAGCCCTGTCCGGCTTCGTTGCCATATGCGGCATCGCCATCGCCGGCTGGCGTTTCTTCGGCCAGCCGCGCCTGCTGCAATGGCTGGAAGGCACCGGCCTGGCCAAGCTGCTGAGCCGTTACTGGTACAGCGCCTTCGGCTTCGACTGGCTCTATGACCGCCTGTTCGTGAAGCCCTTCCTGTGGCTGGTGCGCATCAACAGCAAGGATGTATTCGACCAGATCATCGGCTGCATTCCGGTGGTGCTGGTTTCGTTCAACAAGGCGACGGCGCTCAGCCAGAGCGGACGCCTGCGCTGGTACACCGCCAGCGTGGCATTCGGCGCCGTACTCATTATCGCCGCGGTGGTGGTCTACCAATGATCCTAGTCTGGCTGTTCGTACTGCCCTTCATCGGCGGTTTCCTCTGCTGGCAGATCGAGCGCTTCGGGCGCGGCTTCCCGCGCTGGGTGGCGCTGGGCACCATGTTCGCCGTGCTGGGCCTGGCCGCGCACCTGTGGCTGGTCGGCGACTATTCGCTGACCCTGCTCGGCGACAAGCACCAGTGGATGCAGGAATTCCAGGTGCCGTGGATTCCGCGCTTCGGCATCAGCTTCCACCTGGCGCTGGACGGCCTGTCCCTGATCCTGGTGGGCCTGACCGGCCTGCTCGGCATCATGGCCATCGCCTGCTCCTGGCGCGAGGTGCAGCGCAACGTCGGCTTCTTCCATCTGAACCTGCTGTGGAACCTGGGCGGCGTCATCGGCGTGTTCCTCGCCATGGACCTGTTCCTGTTCTTCTTCTTCTGGGAAATGATGCTGGTGCCGATGTACTTCCTGATCGCGCTGTGGGGCCATAACGCCCCCGGCGGCAAGGGACGCGTCTACGCGGCGACCAAGTTCTTCATCTACACCCAGGCCAGCGGCCTGCTGATGCTGCTGGCCATCCTGGGCCTGGTGTTCGTGCACCACAACAGCACCGGTGTCTTCACCTTCGACTACCCGGCGCTGCTCAACACGCCGATGAGCGCAACGGTGGAATGGTGGCTGATGCTGGGCTTCTTCATCGCCTTCGCGGTGAAGCTGCCGGTGGTGCCGTTGCACAACTGGCTGCCCGACGCGCACTCGCAGGCGCCCACCGCCGGCTCGGTGGACCTGGCCGGCATCCTGCTGAAGACCGCCGCCTACGGCCTGCTGCGCTTCGCTCTGCCGCTGTTCCCGCATGCCTCGGCGCAGTTCGCCCCGGTCGCGATGTGGCTGGGCGTGCTCGGCATCGTCTATGGCGCCTGGCTGGCCTTCGCCCAGAACGACGTCAAGCGCCTGGTCGCCTACACCAGCATCAGCCACATGGGCTTCGTGCTGATCGGCATCTATGCCGGCACCGAGCAGGCCCTGCAGGGTGCGGTGATCAACATGCTGGCGCACGGCATCTCCGCCGGCGGCCTGTTCATCCTCTGCGGCGAAATGTACGAACGGCTGCATACACGTGACTTGAGACTGATGGGCGGCCTGTGGTCGCGCTTCCCGTTCCTGCCGCCGATCGCCCTGTTCTTCGCCGCCGCCAGCCTGGGCCTGCCCGGCCTCGCCAACTTTGTCGGTGAATTCCTGATCTTGCTCGGCACCTGGCCGGTGGACAGGTTCGTGACGGTCATCGCCTCCACCGGCCTGATCCTGGCCGCGGTGTACTCGCTGATGTTCGTGCAGCGCGCGTTCTACGGCCCGGTGCAGGGCGGCGACAAGAACAAGCTCGGTGACCTCAACAGCCGTGAAATCGCCACCATGTTGACCCTGATGGCCCTGCTGGTGTTTTTCGGCCTTTATCCGCAACCGGTGTTCGAGCTGTCCAAGGCGCCGATGCAGGCGGTGCAGCACCTCTACCAGGCAGCCCAGGCCACGCTGGCCGCGGCCCAGGCCGGGGGCGCACCATGAATTTCGCCCTCAATGCCAATCAGTGGCTGGCGCTCGCGCCGATCCTGATCGTCAGCGCCACCATCATGTGGGTGATGGTCGCCATCGCCTTCCGCCGCCATCACTGGTGGAACGCCACGGTGGTCGCGGTGGGCCTGAACCTGGCCCTGATCTCCGCTACTTACCTGGTGCTGCCGCAACTGGCCGATCAGCTGCCCGGATTCCTGCAGGCGCCGATCCTGAAGATGCTGGATTTCTTCGGGCACCCGCCGCTGCCGCAGCTGGTCACGCCGCTGCTGGTGATCGACAGCTACGCCGCCTTCTACATGGGCCTGGTGCTCGCCGCCGGCCTGGCCACGGCCACCCTCACCTATGCCTACATGGAGGGCTACAAGGGCAACCAGGAAGAGGTCTACATCCTGCTGGCTCTGTCCGCCCTGGGCGGACTGGTGGTGGTGTGCAGCCGCCACTTCGCCGCCTTCTTCATCGGCCTGGAACTGCTGTCGCTGCCGCTCTACGGCATGATCGGCTACCTGGTGAAGGAGCGCCGCTCGCTCGAAGCCAGCATCAAGTACCTGGTGCTGTCGGCGGTGGGCTCGGCCTTTATCCTGTTCGGCATGGCCCTGATCTTCGCCGAGGTCGGCACCCTCGACTTCGCGCAGATCGGCCATCGCGCCGCTTCCGCCGCCGCCATGAGTCCCGCCCGGCTGGTACTGACGGTCGGCGCCGGCCTGCTGCTGGTGGGCGTCGCCTTCAAGCTGTCGCTGGCGCCGTTCCACCTGTGGACCCCGGACGTCTACGAGGGCGCGCCCGCCCCGGTCGCCGCCTACCTGGCCACCGCCTCGAAGACCGCGGTGCTGGCGCTGCTGCTGCGCTACTTCGTCGAGACCAAGGCCTATCAGTACGTCTCGCTGATGAACGTGCTGACCGTCATCGCCATCCTGTCCATCGTCATCGGCAACATCCTGGCGCTGCTGCAGGACAACGTGAAACGCCTGCTGGCGTACTCGTCCATCGCCCACTTCGGCTACATCCTGGTGGCCTTCATCGCCACCGGCGCGCTGGCCACGGAAGCGGTCGGCATGTACCTGCTCACCTACGTCGTCACCACCCTCGCCGCCTTCGGCGTGGTGACCCTGGTGTCCAGCCCATACGGCGACCATGACGCCGATACGTTGTGGGACTACCGCGGCCTGTTCTGGCGCCGCCCCAACCTCGCCGCCATCCTCACCGTGGCGCTGCTGTCGCTGGCCGGCATCCCGCTCACCGCCGGCTTCATCGGCAAGTTCTACGTCATCGCCGCCGGCGTCGACCATCGCCTGTGGCTGCTGATGGCCACCGTCGTCTTCGGCAGCGCCGTGGGCCTGTTCTACTACCTCCGCGCCATGGCTCAGCTCTACCTGCGCGCCCCCTGGGTGCGCAAGTTCTCCGCCCCCCTGGACTGGGCGCAGAACACCGGCGGCCTGATGCTGCTGGCTCTGGCCTTCCTGATGCTGCTGCTGGGTGTCTACCCGACGCCGTTCATCGCCATCGTGCAGGCGGCGGGATTGGCGGGGCAATAGAGTCAGATGTTCTGAGGGCGGCATAGCACTCGCGCATGCTCGCCCTGAAGCTCCTGCTGGTCCCGGCCCTGATTGGCCTGATCACCCTCGCCGCCCATCGTTGGGGGCCCGCGGTAGCCGGATGGCTGTCCGGCTTCCCGGTGGTCTCGGGGCCGGTGCTGCTGTTCCTGGCGGTCGAGCGTGGACCGGAATTCACGGCGCAGGCCGCGATCGGTACGCTGTCCGCGGTGGTCGCAATCCTGCTGTTCGGCGTCAGCTATGCCTGGGCGGCGACGCGCTGGTCCTGGTTTCCCTGCCTGCTGACGGCTCTGGCTGTGTACTTCGTCGGTATACTCGCATTGGACGCACTGGCGCCATCCATGGCCGTCGCTGCACTTCTGACGTCCCTGAGCATGCTGCTTGCCCCTTACGCGTTCCCACGCCTCGATGCGATATCAGGCTTGGCCGCACCGCAGGGCTTCGATGTGTTGCTGCGCATGATGGTCGGCGCGGTACTGGTGCTGCTGGTCACGCATTTCGCTTCGGACCTGGGGCCAAGGTTGAGCGGCTTACTCGCGATGTTCCCGGTGATGGCGGGTGTGCTGGCGGTATTTTCACAGCGCCAGTCCGGGGCGGCATTCACCGTCAGGCTCCTGCGCGGGATGGTCTTCGGCTATTACGCCTTTGCCGGCTTCTGCCTGGTGCTCGCCTTGACGCTGCCCCGTATGGGGATCACCACCAGCTTCTGCCTTGCGCTGGCATGCGCCTTGTTCATCCAGGCCGGATCGCGCTCGTTTCTCAATCCCGCGAAATCCGCGCCGCTCGAAGCCATAGCACCCGGCAAGATCGAATAGCCTGGTCTGCGTCCGAAGCAGCGACTGTCTAGCGCCGCTGCTCCAGCGCCATCCGCAGCGCCAAAGCACCCAATACCGTCCCCATCGTCCAGCGCTGCACCTGCTGCCAGCGCGGACGCCGCGCCAGGAGGCTGGCGATGGCGGACGCGCCGAACACGATGGCGCCGTTGACCGAAACACTGATGAAGATCTGGGTGAAACCCAGCACCAGCAACTGCGTCAGCATGCTCGCCCCGGCCGGATCGACGAACTGGGGCAGCAGCGAAAGATAAAGCACAGCGGCCTTGGGATTGAGCAGGTTGGTGAACAGGCCCATGGCGAACAGGCGGCGCGGGCTGTCGGGCGGGAGCTTGCGCACCTCGAACGGCAAGCGCCCGTTGGGGCGCACCGCCTGCCAGGCCAGATACAGCAGGTAGGCGGCGCCGGCGAAACGCAGGCCGTCATAGGCATAGGGCACGGCCATGACCAGGGCGGTGATGCCGAGTGCCGCGCACAGCATGTAGATGAGGAAGCCGACAGCCACGCCTGCCAGGGATAACAAGGCAGCCATGCGCCCCTGGCAGATGCTGCGCGAAACCAGGTAGATCATGTTGGGGCCGGGGGTCACGACCAGGCCCAGGGCCACCAGGGCGAAGGTGACCCAGTGTGCGGCGGTCGGCATGCGGCTCCCCTTGTTTGGCGGATACCAGTGTAGATAGCAGCGCCGCGTCCGACAGCCAACAGTTACCGGAAAAATCAGGCGGCACAGTCGGCCTCGTGGCATCGCTGGAATAGTGGGCAAAAAAAGCCGGGGCAGCTCACCACGCACGAAATCTGCACACAGTTTCGCGGCGCTTGCATGGACGCCACCGCCGGACTGCACACCCGGTACCGATACTCCCCGCCAGCTGCAACCACCGCCCAGGGAGAACGCCGTGAACCGCAATACGATCCACCGTCTGCAACAAGCCCTCACCACCTTCAGCCTGTTGGTCTGTGCCTTCGCAGCCAGGGCAGAGCCGGTCGAAATCCATGTGCTGAGCGCCACCGTAAGGGACCAATCCATCGGCGGCGCCGAAGTCCTGCTACAGAAAAACGGACAGCAGACCGCGCACGGTTACAGCGACGACGACGGCAAATTCCACGACCTCATCCGGTTTTCCGCAGACGACCCAGGCGCCACCCTCATCATCAGGAAGAACGGGTACTCCACACTGGTGGCCAAGTGCCCCTGCAACGGACTCACCTACGCCATCAGCCCTGTGATGGGCGAGCTCGACGGCCTGCGCGTGGTGCTGAACTGGGGCCAGACGCCACTCGATCTGGACGCGCACCTGGTCTATCCCGGAGAGCATATCTACTGGTATTCCAAGCAGGGCGATGAAGCGGCGCTGGACGTGGATCAGACCGCTGGCTTCGGCCCCGAAACCGTGACCATCCAGAACCGGCATCGGGGACAACGCTATATCTACGCCGTGCACGACTACAGCGACCGCGCCCTCATCGGCACCAACGCGATGGAACTAGGACGGCCGCAGGTGCGTGTCTATGTCGGCCAGACGCTGGTACGCAGCTACACCATCGACCCCGCCAGAAAGGGCAACCTGTGGAGCGTATTCGCCATCACCGAAAGCGGCGACATCGAAGACCTGGACCGGTACACCGACGTCAGCCACCCCGAGGACGTCGCGCCCGCGCTTGCAAGCGATCTGAGCGGCTCGCTGCGGGTCTCCAGGCGCAGTATCAGCGCCAACGACCGGGCCCAGGCCAACGAACTCAACCGCGACGGCGAGGCCGCCTACCACAGGATGGACTACGACACCGCCATCCGCCTGTTCCAGCAAGCCATCGAACTCAATCCCGGCTTCGGCCAAGCCTACAGCAACCTGGGCCTGACTTTCGATAAAGCCGGCAATGAAGCCGAGGCCATCTGGGCCGACCGCAAGGCCATCGCCCTCGCCTCCGGCGCCGATGCGCCGCGAGTACGCGCCAGCTCCTATTACAACATCGCGCGCATCTACGAATCGAAGTCGGAATGGGTCAAGGCACTGGACAGCTACCAGGCCGCAGAAAACGCCAGGCACAGCGACGCCTATACGGCAGGCATCGGCCGAATGCGTCAGAAGCTGAATTGAATCGAGCGCCCGGAAGAATTCGACAAATTCGTCAGGAACGAATTGGGACGGCCGCAGGCCGGCCCTGAGCGCGGCGAAGGGTCAGGCCCATGGATGGGCCTGACAACCTCCGACGCAGTCGGAGGTGAGAATCCATGCATGGCGCAGAAACGACAAAGCCCCGCTAAGCGAGGCCTTTACGTTCAAACATGAAGCGAATGGTGCGCCCGGAAGGATTCGAACCTCCGACCCCCTAGTTCGTAGCCAGGTGCTCTATCCAACTGAGCTACGGGCGCGTTGCGCTTCAGCTATTGCTCGCGCCTGCCTGAATGGCGGAGAGAGCGGGATTCGAACCCGCGATAGGGGATAAACCCTATACTCCCTTAGCAGGGGAGCGCCTTCGTCCACTCGGCCATCTCTCCGTGCCGAGAGGCAAGGCAGCAATAAAGCCGCAATAGGATAGCCGTGGATGCGGCCTAGGTAAAGGGAAAACTCGCGGAAAACCCGGAAATATTTAATGTTTATCCGGAGATGGTCGCTTCTTCGCCACGCTCCACGCGGATGCGCTCGAAGATTTCCTCACGATGCACCGCCACGTTTTTCGGCGCCTTGACGCCGATACGTACCTGGTTGCCCTTGATGCCGAGCACGGTTACCGTGACTTCGTCACCGATCACAACCGTTTCACCGACGCGCCTTGTCAGAATCAGCATGAAAGTTCTCCTTTGCAGCTACAGTTTCATACTGTCCACAGGCGCCGTATAGCCGAAAAAACTTACTACTGGGCGGTACCACCCTGCCCGGCCACGGAAGTGCCCGCGAGGCCGGGCCGGCGGTGCCGGCCCCGGTGAAAACGCTTAATGGGCGGGGTTTTCGTCCAGCTTGAAGGCCTTGTGCAGGGCCCGCACGGCCAGTTCCAGGTACTTGTCCTCGATCACCACCGAGATCTTGATCTCGGAGGTGGAAATCATGCGGATGTTGATGCCCTCGGCGGCCAGCACCCGGAACATCTGCGCGGCGATGCCGGCGTGCGAGCGCATGCCGACGCCGACCAGGGAGACCTTGACGATATCCAGGGCGGTGCGCACGCCCTTGGCCTTGAGCTCTTCCGCCACCTTCTTGGAGACTTCGGTAGCCCGCTCGTAATCGTTGCGGTGCACGGTGAAAGTGAAGTCGGTGGTGCTGTCGGCGGCCACGTTCTGCACGATCATGTCGACTTCGATATTCGCCTCGCCCACCGGGCCGAGAATGGCCGCGGCGATGCCGGGGCGGTCGGGCACGCCGGAGACCGTCAGCTGGGCCTCGTCGCGGTTGAAGGCGATGCCGGAAATGAGTGCGTCTTCCATCTTGGTTTCCTCGAATGTGATCAACGTGCCCGGGCCTTCCTGGAAGGTACTGAGCACGCGCAGCGGCACCTTGTACTTGCCGGCGAATTCAACGGAGCGGATCTGCAGCACCTTGGAGCCGAGGCTGGCCATTTCCAGCATTTCCTCGAAGGTGATGCGGTCGAGGCGGCGGGCCTTGGGCTCCACCCGCGGGTCGGTGGTGTAGACGCCGTCGACATCGGTATAGATCTGGCACTCGTCGGCCTTCAGCGCCGCCGCCAGGGCCACGCCGGTAGTATCCGAGCCGCCGCGGCCGAGGGTGGTGATGTTGCCCTCGTCGTCGACGCCCTGGAATCCGGCCACCACCGGCACGATGCCGGCCTTGCAGTCGGCCAGCAGGCGCTCGCCGTCGATGCTCTTGATGCGTGCCTTGTTGTAGGCCTGGTCGGTGTGGATCGCCACCTGCGAACCCAGGTAGGAACGCGCCGGCACGCCGCGTTTCTCAAGAGCCATGGCCAGCAGGGCGATGGTGACCTGCTCGCCGGTGGCCAGCATCTGGTCCAGCTCGCGCGGATTCGACCGCGGGTTGATGCCCTTGGCCAGCTTCATCAGCCGGTCGGTCTCGCCCGACATGGCCGAGACCACCACCACGATCTGGTGGCCGCGCTCGCGCGCCGCCGCCACCTTGGACGCCACGTGATCGATGCGCTCGACCGAGCCCATCGAGGTGCCGCCGTACTTCTGTACCAGGAGTGCCATCGTCATTCCGCTTCAAGTAGGTGCCCGCGCCGTCGGGGTCCTCGTCGAACCCACGGCGGGGCAGCATTCTACAACTTGCTTTCGACCCAGGCGTAGACCGACTGGACGGCCGCGTCGAGGTGTTCCGGCTGGGTGCCGCCGGCCTGGGCCATGTCGGGGCGACCGCCGCCCTTGCCGCCGACCTGGGTGGCGGCCATGTTGACCAGCTCGCCCGCCTTCACCTTCGCGGTGAGGTCGGCGCTGACGCCGGCGATCAGGCTGACCTTGGCGCCGCTGGCAGAACCCAGCAGGACCACGCCGGAGCCGAGCTTGTTCTTGAGCTGATCCATCAGGGTACGCAGGTCGTTGCCCTCGACGCCGTCGACCCGGGCCGACAGCACCTTCACGCCCTTGATGTCGCGCGCCTGGCCGGCCAGGTCGCTGCCGGCGCTGGAGGCCAGCTTGCCCTTGAGCTGGGCCAGGTCCTTTTCCAGCTGCTTGTTGCGGTCCAGCAGTTGTTGCGCCTTGTCGACCAGGTCGTCGCGGCCGCTGCGCAGCACCGCCGCGGCCTCGCGCAGGCGGCCTTCCAGCTCGCGCACGTAGGCTAGCGCATTCTGGCCGGTAACGCCCTCGACGCGGCGGATGCCGGCGGCCACGCCGGATTCGCCCACGATCTTGAACAGGCCGATGTCGCCGGTGCGGGAGACGTGGATGCCGCCGCACAGCTCGGTGGAAAAGTCGCCGAATTTCAGCACCCGCACCACGTCGCCGTATTTCTCGCCGAACAGGGCCATGGCGCCGGCGGCGACGGCCTCGTCATAGGAACTGAGCCGGATGTCCGCCGCGATATTGGCCAGCACCTCGCGGTTGACCAGGCGCTCCACCTCGGCGATTTCCTCCGCCGTCATGGCACGGTCGTGCGAGAAATCGAATCGCAGGCGCTCGGGCGAGACCAGCGAACCCTTCTGCGCCACGTGGGCGCCCAGCACGCTGCGCAGCGCCGCATGCAGCAGGTGGGTGGCGGAGTGGTTGCGGCGGACGGCATCGCGCCGCACGCTGTCGACCTCGGCCTTGAGGTTGTCGCCGGTGCGCAGCACGCCGCTTTCCAGCTTGCCGATATGGCCGCGCGCATTCGGATTCAGCGCCTGTGTGTCGCTCACCGCGAAACGCATGCCCGGCGCCGTCAGCGCGCCGGTGTCACCGACCTGGCCGCCGGACTCGGCGTAGAACGGGGTACGATCGAGGAACACCACGGCCTCGTCGCCGGCCTCGATGCGCTCGACCGCCTGGCCATTGCGGATGATCGCCAGCACCTTGGCGGCGCCAGCTTCATGTTCATAGCCGGTGAATTCGGTCCTGGCATCGCCCAGGACATTGCTCACCGCACCCTGCGAATAGTCGGCGGTGAAGTTGCCGCCGGCGCGGCTGCGATCCTGCTGCGCCTTCATCTCGCGCTCGTAGCCTTCCGTATCCAGGCTCAGTCCACGCTCGCGCGCGATGTCGGCGGTGAGGTCCAGCGGGAAGCCGTAAGTGTCGTACAGCTTGAACGCCACGTCGCCGGGAATCACCCCAGCCTTGGCGCCACCGGACCTGGCAATGGCGTCTTCGAGCAAGCGCATGCCCTTGTCCAGGGTCGCGGCGAAAGCCTCCTCTTCCTGCTTGATCACGCGCTCCAGCACGGCGCGCTTTTCGACCAAGTCCGGATAAGCCCCGCCCATCACTTCGCCCAGCGGAGCGACCAGCTTGTAGAAGAAGGGCTCGTTCAGGCCCAGCTTGTAACCGTGACGGATGGCGCGGCGCATGATGCGGCGCAGGACATAGCCGCGGCCTTCGTTGGACGGCACCACCCCGTCGCAGATGAGGAAGCTGGTGGCGCGGATGTGGTCGGCGATGACCTTGAGCGAGGGGCTGAAATCGGGGGCAACGTTCGCCAGTTTGGCCACGGCGCCGATCAGGGTCTTGAACAGGTCGATGTCGTAGTTGTTGTGCACGCCCTGCATGACGGCGGCGACGCGCTCCAGGCCCATGCCGGTATCCACCGAGGGCGCGGGCAGCTTGCTCAGGGTGCCGTCCGGCGCCCGGTCGAACTGCATGAACACCAGGTTCCAGATCTCGATCCAGCGGTCGCCGTCTTCCTCGGGCGAGCCCGGCGGGCCGCCAGCGATGCCCTTGGAGCCGTCCGGATCGTGGTCGTAGAAGATTTCGGTGCAGGGACCGCAGGGGCCGGTATCACCCATCTGCCAGAAATTGTCGGAGCCGCCGCCCGGCTTGTCGCCGATGCGCACGATGCGCTCGGGCGGCATGCCGATCTTCTTGTGCCACAGCTCGTAGGCTTCGTCGTCGCTGTGGTACACGGTGACCAGCAGGCGGCTCTTCGGCAGGTTGAGCCAGTCCTTGCCGGTGATGAATTCCCAGGCGAAGCGGATCGCGTCTTCCTTGAAATAGTCGCCGAAGCTGAAGTTGCCCAGCATCTCGAAAAAGGTGTGATGGCGGGCGGTGTAGCCCACGTTCTCGAGATCGTTGTGCTTGCCGCCGGCGCGCAGGCATTTCTGGCTGCTGGTGGCGCGCTTGTAGCTGCGCGTTTCACGGCCGGTGAAGACGTCCTTGAACTGCACCATGCCGGCGTTGGTAAACAGCAGCGTGGGGTCGTTGCCCGGCACCAGCGGGCTGGACGGCACGACGGTATGGCCCTGGCTGCGGAAATACTCCAGGAAGCGCGAGCGGAGTTCGTTGCTGTTCATGGGCAAATGACGGCGGGAAAGGGCCGAATGGTAACGCTTTAGCCCCTACCGCCGCCACGTCCGGAACGGGCTGCCGACGCCATTTCCACAGGGCGCTGGGGCGGGCGCCCTACTCTTCCTCGGGCGGCTCCCGCTTCAGGGCGGCGTAAATCTGCTCCGACTCGAAACCGCGGCCGGCGAGATGGCGGTACTGCTTCTGCCATTCCGGGCCGGTCTGGGGCGGCTGCCCGAACTTGCGCGCATGGAGATCCACCGCCAGCGCCTTCCAGTCCGCGCCCACCGCCGCCAGGGTCTCGCGGATCAGGGCGTCGGCAACCCCCGCCCCTTCCAGTTCGGATTCGATGCGCAATGGACCGAAGCCCTGGGCGACACGGGTTCGCACCAGGGATTGGACATAACGGGTATCGCTTTGCCAGCCGGAACGGGCCAGTTCACCAACCACTTCAGCGGCGCGTTCCTGATCGATCCCGCGCACCGCCAGCTTGTGCTGCAACTCCTTCGCGCCGTGCTCGCGGCGCGCCAGCAGGCGCAGCGCGCGCGCGCGGGCGACCGCGGGATCTTGCAGGTCCTTGCTCTTCTTCAATCTTCTTCAGGCGTAACCCGGGTGGTGCGCGCCGTCGGCATCAGCTTGAGGCGCAGGGCGGTCTCGATCTCCTCTGCGACTTCCGGATGTTCCTTCAGATAGGTGCGGGCATTGTCCTTGCCCTGACCGATCTTGTCGCCCTTGTAGGCGTACCAGGCGCCGGACTTCTCGACCAGGCCGTTTTCGGCGCCGAGGTCGATCAGCTCACCCAGCTTGGAAATGCCTTCGTTGTAGAGGATTTCGAAATGGGCCTCACGGAACGGCGGCGCCATCTTGTTCTTCACCACCTTGACGCGGGTTTCGTTGCCGACCACTTCCTCGCCCTTCTTGATCGCGCCGGTACGGCGGATGTCAAGGCGCACCGAGGCGTAAAACTTGAGCGCGTTGCCGCCGGTGGTGGTCTCCGGGCTGCCGTACATCACGCCGATCTTCATGCGGATCTGGTTGATGAAGATCACCAGGGCATTGGCGCGCTTGATGCTGGAGGTCAGCTTGCGCAGGGCCTGTGACATCAGGCGGGCCTGGACGCCGACCTGGGCCTCGCCCATTTCGCCCTCGATTTCCGACTTCGGCACCAGCGCCGCGACGGAGTCGACGACGATGATGTCGACGCTGTTGGAACGCACCAGCATGTCGGCGATTTCCAGACCCTGCTCGCCGGTGTCCGGCTGCGAGATCAGCATGTCGCTGACATTGACGCCGAGCTTCTCGGCATAGGCCGGATCGAGCGCGTTTTCGGCGTCGATATAGGCTGCGACACCGCCGAGCTTCTGCATCTCCGCCACCACCTGCAGGCACAGGGTGGTCTTGCCGGAGGATTCAGGGCCGTAGATCTCGACCACGCGGCCGCGCGGCAGGCCGCCGATGCCGAGGGCCACGTCCAGCGCCAGCGAGCCGGTGGAGACGACGTCGATATCGCGCGCCGGATCGTCGGCGCCCATGCGCATGATGGCGCCCTTGCCGAACTGGCGCTCGATCTGCCCCAGGGCCGCATCCAACGCCTTGCGTCGATTGTCGTCCATGGAAACCGTCTCCTTCGCTGCCGCTGAAGCTTTAGCCATTTACTTTCCCACCCGTCCTAGATATTCACCGGTGCGCGTGTCGACCTTGACCACTTCACCCTGCTGCACGAACAACGGCACGCGCACCACTGCGCCGGTTTCGAGCGTTGCGGGCTTGCCGCCGCCGCCGGAAGTGTCACCACGCAGACCGGGATCGGTCTCGGTGATCTTCAGCAGCACGAAATTGGGCGCGGCCACCGACAGCGGCACGCCGTTCCACAGCAACACCGTGCAGGTCTCTTCACCCTTGAGGTACTGCTTGGCCTCTTCCATGGCGGCGGCGCCGGCCTGGATCTGCTCGAACGTCTTCGGATCCATGAAGGTCCAGAATTCGCCGTCGCTGTAGAGGTACTGCATTTCCACCGTTTCCACGTCCGCCAGTTCCCAGCTGTCGCCGGACTTGAGCGTGCGCTCGATCACGCGCCCGTTCTTCAGGTTGCGGATCTTGATGGTGTTGGTCGCCTGCCCCTTGCCGGGCTTGCGGTATTCGTTGTCGACGATGGAGTACGGTTCGCCATCGATCAGGACCTTGGTCCCGGACTTCATTTCATTGGTGCTGACGGTCGCCATTGGAGTGTGCTTTCTAGGTGCGTGAAGACGAAGTGCGCATCATAACGGATGCCGAATTGCCGGACAGCCGCGATGCCGCCCGCAGCGGGGTCTTCAGAGGATTCGGGCACATGGCGAGACAGGTTGAAATATTTATGTTCCAATAGCTGGACTTGAGGGCGGGCACGTGTATAATTTCGCGCCTTGACTCGGGGCCATAGCTCAGCTGGGAGAGCGCTTGCATGGCATGCAAGAGGTCGACGGTTCGATCCCGTCTGGCTCCACCAAATTTTTGTTGCTGTACGTTTTCATGATGTTCGTCCCCATCGTCTAGAGGCCTAGGACACCACCCTTTCACGGTGAGAACCGGGGTTCGAATCCCCGTGGGGACGCCAGCTAATAAAAGACCCGCCCTTGTGGCGGGTTTTTTATTAGCTCCACCGATTTCTTCGGGGATGAGAACCCCGCAGGGGTTCGACCGATTCGCCGGGAGCGAATCGACGCGCCGGCGCGCAGCGGCGGCAGCCCCGCGCTTCAGCGCGGGGTGAGGCGCAGGGATGCGCCGAACAATCCCCGTGGGGACGCCAGTCAATAAAGAACCCGCCCGCGAGGCGGGTTCTTTATTGGCGGCGACATCGCCTGTGAAAGCGCTGCTCATTTTTTCTTCAGGCTCCGAAAACCGAAGCGATTGCCGCCTGCAGGGGCTGGCGGAATACCACCACCATGCAGAGCATGCTCAACACGATGCCGAGCCGCACAGCCCAGGTCGCCAGCGGGCGCTGATCGTCGTACAGCTCCGGGCGCGTATACACCTTGTAGCGCGCCGCGCCTTTGCTTTTCCCTGCCACTGGCTTACGCTTCATCTGCCGCTCCTTCTTCCGTTCCGCGCCAGGCGTTCGGTTACCGCTTGCAACTACTGTACATGTGTCCAGTAGTTAGCGCAACTGTCCATGTTATCGATCTGGACAGCCCGGATGAACCCGTACGGAAAAAGGACAATTTAGTTTTCCTAAACGATCCCTGCACTAAATATCAATTGTTGCAGCGCAACAAGCGGCGTATAAATTCATTCATCGAAATGGCTGGAGTCCCCTCTTCGCATGATGCGAACCAGGGAATCCGGCAAAGGATGAAGCAATGGATACTCCCGTTTTATTGATGGTGAATGTGATTCTCTGGTCAACCGGCCTGAGCGTAGTCGCGCTGGCCGTCCTGCTTGGTCTGGACTGGCTGGAAAGCCGCCGCACCCAGGGCAATGCAGATCTCCAGGCGGATGCGCGTCTTGACGCCTTGATGCAGAAGCGCTTGCAACAGGCGACGCCGGTGTCGTCGCGCCGCCGCGCCGCAGCTGCCAATCAGGTGACTGCCAAGGCTGCCTGAGCGTCGAAACCCGGCTGCTGAAAAAGACCCGCTTCGTGCGGGTCTTTTTGTTTGTGTGCAAGAGTCGGGATGCTCCTGCCCAAAGGTGAGTCAAGGGGAACTTCGCGCGCGGCGCTCGACTCAAAATCAAACACATCGTCGAAGGACCGCCGCCGTCGACCACTATCGTCGTGCCCGCAGGCACCACGGCGGCCTGTTCCGACGGCAGACAACCGCCCTGCAAATGGGGCGTTTCAGCGTGCTCGCGCTCAGGAATCCGGGCGCAAACCTTCCAACTGCATCCAGACCTGCTCGGATGACATGACGCCGAAGCTCTGCACCGGCAGACCTCCACCATGCAGCGCTTCCGCGGTCCAGGTATTGCAGGTGCGAACTCCCGCATAAACACGTGTTGAAGGATAAAACCGGCTGTCCGCGTAGGGGCCATCTGCATAAGGATGAGGAACGCCGCCATCCGTCCCTTGCTCCAGCGACTGCCATACGAAATCCGCCACCGCCCGACCCTGTGATTCCGGCAGGTCGAACCACCCGGTATTGCCGACGCCGAAGGCCTCCTCCGGCTTGTTCTTCAGCGCGCTGACCAGAATCAGGCCACGCTCCGGCCAGATCAGCGCCAGCGCGGCGCTACCCGCCTTGTGCTCCGCCACTTGATAGCGACGATCACCAAAGCCGAATACCAGGTACTGCGCCCCGGGGAAATCACGCGCGATGCCGGCCAGCGGGCCGGGTATCCCGTCGGCGGGAAAGGCGATGTCGGTGTGCCAGCCACGACGCAACACATAGACCTTGGTCGTCGGTCCAGGCGCTGAAACAGGCGCGGGATCGGGGCGATGGCCGGCGGCGCCACAGGCCGTCAGCAATAACACCGCAAGCCAACACAGGCAGGCGCGCAGTAATGTCGGGCGATCATGTCGAATGCTTTTCACGCCGCGTCGAACTCTTCGAAGTGCGCTGTAGTGACATCTTGCGCAGCACTTGGTGCGCCAGTTCGATCATATTGCGCACCGTGGCCGAGGGATCGTCCCGGCGGTACGCCATGCTCATGCGCGCTTTCGGCGCATCGCCCTCGATCGGCCGGTAAACCACGCCGGTGGAGAGCACCTGCTGCATCGACGCCGGCACCACCGAAACACCCAGGTCGGCGGCGACGAGGTTGGCGATGGACGTTACCTGCCGCACCTCGTGGCCGATGTGCGGGCCGAAACCCGCGCGGCGACAGGCGGAGATGATCTCGTCGTAAAGGCCGGACCCGACCGGGCGCGGAAACAGCACGAAGCTTTCCTGGGCCAGCGCAGTCAGTGGCAGCGAGCGCAGCCGGGTCAGGCGATGCCCTTCCGGCAGCGCCACCACCATCTCCTCGTCGAACAGCGTCTCGATCACCAGATCCGCGGCCTCGCCCAGCAGCGGACGCACGAAAGCCACGTCGACCGAGCCGTCGCGCGTGGCCTCGGCCAGTTCCGGCGTGGTGTCCTCCTCCAGCGACAGCGCCACTTCCGGATAGCGCTGGCCGAATTCGCGGATCAGGCGCGGCAGGAACGGATGGAACGGCGCGGAGTTGATCATGCCGACGCGGATGCGCCCGAGGTTGCCGCGCGCCACGCGTTGCGCATGCTCTGTGGCCAGCCGCACCCGCTCCAGGATATCCCGCGCATCGAGCAGGAAAGAGCCGCCGGCGCCGGTCAGCGCGACGCCGCGCGGCAGGCGCTGAAACAAGGGCGTGCCGACTTCCTCCTCCAGGTGCCGGATCTGCTGGCTCAACGGCGGCTGCTCCATGCCCAGGCGTTTCGCGGCGCGGGTGAAGTTGAGTTCTTCCGCGACGGTGATGAAGTAGCGCAGGTGGCGCAATTCCATATGTATATCTCAAACATATCGAGTTGTCTGTTTCAAGATATTAGACATATGAAATTGCGGCGTCTACAGTCGCGCCATTCCGAGCGGCCCGTCTCCACGCGGCCGTTTCACAGCGGGCGGGCTCCCTGCGGAGACCTGCCCGATATCAGACAAACCATGCGCCTCCGGCGTGTGCGAGGAGCGAGCGATGGACGCAGGCAGCGCAGACCGCAGCAATCTGGTGGACAGCGGCACCCGCATCGAAATCCACAACGACGCCGATCCGCAGGAAACGCGGGAGTGGCTGGAGGCGCTGCAGGCGGTGCTGGAGCGCGAAGGCCCCGAGCGCGCCCACTTCCTGCTGGAGGCCTTGCAGGAGAAAGCGCGCCTGTCCGGTGCCTACATCCCCTTCTCACCCAACACCGCCTACATCAACACCATCCCACCGCACCTGGAGGAACGCTCTCCCGGCGACCAGGCGCTGGAATGGAAAGCGCTGTCGCTGATGCGCTGGAACGCCATGGCGATGGTGATCAACGCCAACCGCGGCAACACCGGCGTCGGCGGCCACCTCGCCAGCTTCGCCTCCGCCGCCACCTTGTATGACGTGGGCTTCAACCATTTCTGGAAGGGACCGGATCACGCCGACGGCAGCGACCTGATCTACATCCAGGGCCATTGCACGCCCGGCATCTATGCCCGCGCCTTCCTGGAAGGCCGCATCAGCGAAGACGAGTTGCGCCGCTTCCGCATGGAAGTGGACCGTGCACCCGGCCGCGGCCTGTCCAGCTACCCGCATCCCTGGCTGATGCCGGACCTATGGCAGTTCGCCACCGTCAGCATGGGCCTCGGCCCCATCATGGCGATCTACCAGGCGCGCCTGATGAAGTACCTGGAAAACCGCGGCCTGATGAAGCCCGGCAGCCGCAAGGTCTGGTGCTTCTGCGGCGACGGCGAGATGGACGAGCCGGAGAGCCTGGGCGCGGTGGATATCGCCGCGCGCGAGAAACTCGACAACCTGATCTTCGTGGTCAACTGCAATCTGCAGCGCCTCGACGGCCCGGTGCGCGGCAACGGCAAGATCGTGCAGGAGCTGGAAGGCGTGTTCCGCGGCGGCGGCTGGAATGTCCTGAAAGTGCTGTGGGGCGGCGGCTGGGATGCGCTGCTGGCGCAGGACAAGACCGGCCTGCTGATCAAGGCCTTCAACGAAACCGTCGACGGCGAGTATCAGGCCTACAAGGCCAAGGGCGGCAAGTACGTCCGCGAGAGCTTCTTCGCCAAGCATCCGGAGCTTCTCAAGCTGGTCTCGACCATGACGGACGAGGACATCGGCCGTCTCAACCGCGGCGGCCACGATCCGCACAAGGTCTATGCCGCCTATGCCGCGGCCAGCAAGCACACCGGCAGCCCCACCGTGATCCTGGCCAAGACGGTCAAGGGCTACGGCATGGGCGAGGACGGCGAAGGCCAGAACACCACCCATCAGCAGAAGAAGATGGGCGAAGACTCGCTGCGCGCCTTCCGCGACCGCTTCCAGCTGCCGATTTCCGATGCGCAGCTGAAGGACATGCCGTTCTACAAGCCGGCGGAAGATGCGCCGGAGATGCAGTACATGAAGCAGCGGCGCGAAGCCCTGGGCGGCTACCTGCCGCAGCGCCGGGTGACCAAGGAAAACCTGCCGCTGCCGCCGCTCGGCAGCTTCCAGCGCCTGCTGGACAGCAGCGGCGAGCGCGAGATCAGTACCACCATGGCCTTCGTGCAGTTCCTCCAGGCCCTGATCCGCGACAAGAAGGTCGGCAAACGCGTCGTACCGATCATCCCGGACGAAGCCCGCACCTTCGGCATGGAAGGCATGTTCCGCCAGCTCGGCATTTATTCGGTGGTGGGTCAGAAGTACAAACCGGAAGACGCCGACCAGCTCGCGTTTTATCGCGAGGACATCAAGGGCCAGGTGCTGGAGGAAGGCATCACCGAAGCCGGCGCCATGTCCAGCTGGATCGCCGCGGCGACCAGCTACGCCAACCACGGCGTCAGCCTGCTGCCCTTCTACATCTTCTATTCCATGTTCGGTTTCCAGCGCATCGGCGACCTGTGCTGGGCCGCCGGCGATATGCGTGCGCGCGGATTTTTGCTGGGCGGCACCGCCGGTCGCACCACACTCAACGGTGAAGGCTTGCAACACGAAGACGGCCACAGCCAGATCTTCAGCAGCGTGGTTCCCAACTGCCGCTCCTACGACCCCGCCTTCTCCTACGAGCTGGTCACCATCATCCACGACGGCCTCAAGCGCATGCTGGTGGACGACGAGGACGGCTACTACTACCTCACCGTCTACAACGAGAACCACAAGCACCCGGCGATGCCGGCAGGCGTGGAGCAGGGCATCATCAAGGGCCTGTACCTCCTGCAGCCCTGCGAAAAGCCGGGCGACAAGCACGTGCAGCTGCTGGGCAGCGGCTCGATCCTGCGCGAAGTCATCGCCGCCGCCGAGCTGCTGAAGAATGATTGGGGCGTGACCAGCGACGTGTGGAGCGCCCCCAGCTTCACCGAGCTGGCCCGCGACGGCCAGGACGTCGAGCGCTGGAACCTGCTCCACCCCAACGACAAGCCCAGAAAGTCCTATGTGGCCGAATGCTTAGGGGGACTGGCCGGCCCGGCCATCGCCGCCACCGACTACATGAAAGCCTACGCCGGGCAGATCCGTCCTTTCGTGCCGATGCCCTACCACGTCCTGGGCACCGACGGCTTCGGCCGCAGCGATACCCGCGAGAAGCTGCGCGACTTCTTCGAAGTCGACCGCCGCTGGGTCACCCTGAAAGCGCTGACCGCCCTGGTCGAGCAAGGCAGCTTCCCCAGGAAGAAACTCGCCGAAGCCATCCAGAAGTACGGCATCAACGTCGACAAGCCCAATCCGGCCAAGGAATAAGGAATCTCTCTTATGGCAAAGGAATTGGAAGTCAAAGTCCCCGACATCGGCAACTACGACGGCGTGCCGGTGATCGACGTGCTGGTCAAGGTCGGTGACCAGGTGGAGAAGGAAACCTCCCTGGTCACCCTGGAATCCGATAAAGCCACCATGGACGTTCCGGCCCCTGAAGCCGGCGTCATCAAGAGCATCAAACTGAAAGTCGGCGACAAGGTCTCGCAAGGCGATGCCGTCCTGGTGCTGGAGCTGGCCGGCGAAGCCGAAGCCGCTCCGAAAGCGGGAGCCCCGGCCGAAGCGGAGCAGCCCGCACCAAAGAAGGAAGCGCCCAAAGCCGAAAAGGCTCCGGAGAAGGCACCAGCCGCGCCGGCCAAGGCCGTTGCTCCTTCCAAGCTCGCCGTCACCATCCCCGACGTCGGCAACTACGACCACATTCCCGTGATCGAAGTCTTCGTCAAGGACGGGGATGTTGTCGAGAAAGACGCCCCCCTGCTGACCCTGGAATCCGACAAGGCCACCATGGATGTGCCTGCACCGGCGGCGGGCATCGTCAGCGGCCTGAAGGTCAAGGTCGGCGACAAGCTGTCCCAGGGCGATGCGGTGTGCACCCTGGAGGTTTCCGGTGGCGGGGAAGCCGAGCCGGCTGCCGCAGCGGAAGAAAACAAACCCACTCCGGAGAAGAAGGCCGAAGCCGCTCCGGCCGCTTCAGCGCCGGTTCCGGCCCCCGCTGCACCAGCCTCAAGCGACGCCATCCCCTACG
>NZ_JONR01000025.1 GCF_000711955.1 Nevskia soli DSM 19509 | reverse complement strand
ACCCCAGCGGTTCGATCCTGGTTTGCTCGCCACCCGCACTTCAAGCCCCACTTCACGCCCACCTCGGCCTCTTGGATCAACCAAGTCGAACGCTGGTTTGCGGACCTGACCCAGAAACAAATCCGGCGCGGGACGCATCGCAGCACGGTGGCGTTGGAAGCCGCCATCCGTGACTACCTGAATACCTACAACAAAAACCCACGGCCATTCGCTTGGACCAAGTCCGCCGACGACATCCTCGCTTCCATTAAGAGATTTTGTCAGCGAACTTCTAACTCAGGACACTAGGGGATGGACTGCAAATAGGCTCCCAGGTCTTCCATCTCTCCAGGCTTCAGTTCCTTGACGATGCCGTGCATGACGGGCGACTTGCGCAGTTGCGCCTGTATGACCTGAAGCTGCCGGAATACATACTGGGAACGCTGGCCGGCAAGCCGCGGGAAGACCCAGTGACCTTCGGCGTTCTGACCGTGGCAACTGGTACAGGCCATGATGTTGCGCTTGGCATCGCCTTTTTCAAACAGTTCCTTGCCTTTCGCAACGGCCTCGGGGTTGCCAGGCTTTCCCGCAACGGGAGGCTGGCTCGCGTAGTAGTGGGCGAGGGTGTCGATCATCGAGTCGCTGACCAGCGTCGCCATGGTCCACATGTAGTTGTGGGCTTCGGGGTCGGAGCGGGTCCTGTCCTTGAAGGCGCGCAGCTGTGCCGCAAGATACTCCTCATGCTGCCCGGCCAGGACCGGAAATATCGGCGATGTGCTCGCACCACCGGGGCCGTGGCAGCTCGCGCAGATTTGCCCGGCGATTTTCTCGGCATCGCCGGCAGCCGAAGACTCCGGATCGGCGGCAAAGGCCTGCGACATCTGCAGGGCGCCGGCTATGGCAAGCAGTACCGCGACCAGCAGGGGCCAACGCCTGGGTGCCTTTCCGATCGCCCGGCTCTTGCTATACACGCGCATATTCATGGTGGTATTTCCCGACAATGATCCGGAAAGCTCGAATGCGGCCACTGGCGAAGTCGAGGTTCAAGGAACGAGCGCCGTTCCGAGATCAGTCAAGCAGCGGCGCTCCATGGCTTCACCTTACCGGGTCTGGCGCTTCCGCCAGTAGACCTGGATCAATGCCGGGTCTGATCGGTCTCGGCATATTCAGAGCATTTTTTCTTTGGACGCATGCATTTGATAATAGGGGGCAGTTCAGCCCTTTTTTTTGAAAAACGATAGGGCATGCCCCTGCTTTGTCCCGCCGCTGTGGAGAACCCGCCACAGTCACCGGCGGAGCCCATCGCGCGGTGCCAGCGCAGTCCTGCTCATTCCAACCCTGGCGCCCGCCACGGCATCAAACGTTCATCCGCCCGAGCGAGCCCACGGCATGTCTCCATCGCCCCGTTCGATCCCCAAAGCCATCCTCTACGCAGGCTTCGTCGCCGGCACCATCGATATCGGTGCCGCTTCCCTGATCAACTGGCTCAACCCGCTCATCATCCTGCGGGCCATCGCCTCAGGGGTGCTCGGCAGGGCGTCTTTCCATGAGGGCCTGTACAGCGCGGCGCTGGGGTTGGTCCTGCAATGGGCCATGTCGATCCTCATCGCGGCGATCTACGTCTTCGCCGCCATGCGCATTCCCCGGCTGGGCCGGCAGTGGATGGCCAGCGGCCTGCTCTACGGCGTGGTGGTGTTCTTCGTGATGAGCTATGTGGTGGTGCCCCTGTCCGCGGCGGGGCCGTCGCATGGCTTCACGGTGCAGTCTTTCATCGAAAACATGCTGGCCATGTTGCTGTTCGGCCTGATCGTGGCTTATTTCCAGCGGCGTTTCGCTTCCACCCGCTAGGGCAGGCCCGGTTGGCGGCCCGCTGCCGCCTTCCGATATGCTCTGCGAAACGACAACAGGAGGAGAAAGCCGTGAAACTGGAAGGCGGATGCTACTGCGGTGCCGTGCGCTACGTGGCCGAAGGCGAGCCGATGATGAAGGCGCAATGCCACTGCCGCGAATGCCAGTACATCAGCGGCGGCTCGCCGAACATGTTTGCGGTGATGCCGGTCGCCGGCTTCAGCTACACCAAGGGCGCGCCCAAGACCTTCACCCGCGGCGATATCGAGCAGCCGGTGACGCGCGAATTCTGCACCGAGTGCGGCACCCATCTGGCCACGCTGCGTCCGGGCCTGCCCGCCGTGATCCTCAAGGTGGGCACGCTCGATGATCCGGGCCTGTTCGGCACGCCGCAGTTGGCGATCTTCACCGTGGACAAGCAGCCCTTCCATCACATCCCCGAAGGCATGCCCAGCTTCGAGCGCATGCCGCAGCGGTGAGTCAGCCGGGGCGCGGTGCGCGCCCTGGCAACAGTGGCGGGAACGCAGGCAAGACAGAGTCGATATGAAAGCAAGAATGTTCCTGCCCGCCATGGCGCTCCTGACGGCGCTCGCACCGCTCGCCGCCATGGCCGAAGACGGCCCCGCGTTTCTGCGCAAGCATGAAACGACCATCGAGGACCACCAGGCTATCGCGAAGCTGCTGGACACCTACACGGCCTCCGTCACCAAGGGCGATGAGGCCGCGTTCGAGGCGCTGCTGATCGACGACCAGGTGCCGTTTTCCTCAACCGGTGAAATCACCGGCAAGGGTGCCGATGCCCAGGCCGTGACCACGCGCAACTACCAGCGCTTCCGCAAGTCCGTCTTCGAAAGCGGCGTGCGCTACACCCAGCATTTCTACAATATCCGCATCGACCAGGACGGCCCCCTGGCCCAGGTCTCCCTGGACTTCATCACCCAGGAGACCAAGAGCGGGAAGGGTGGCTACGGCTGGAAGACGCTGCAGCTTCTGAAGGTGCAGGGGCATTGGAAAATCGCCAGCGAGTTTTATACCGCACGGGCGCTTCCCGGCCAGCAATGATGTAGGGCGGGTCCGTGACCCGCCGTTTACCGAGGCCGTTTTCGCGGAAGGCAGGTCACGCCCCGCCCTGCGCAGACTGGGGCGGCCGATCAATTCCCCACCTGCCCGAAATCCCTTAAGCTCGCAGGCACTGGTTTTTGCCTCCTACAGCCTCTTTGTCCTCCGCTCCCATGAATCGCGTTTACCTTTCTTTTGCCCTGGCCCTGTTCACCCTCTCGCAGTCCATGCCGGCCAGCGCCGCGGACGCCCCGGCCCAGGTGCCCAGCGCCGAAGAGTTGCAGCATCTCATCATCCGGGAGACGAAGGTCGGCACCGGGCCCGCGGCCACTCTCGGCAACATCGTCGAAGTGCAATACACCGGCTGGCTCTACAGCCCGCTCATGCCCGACCTGCACGGCAACCAGTTCGACAGCTCCGTCGGCCGTGGTCCGTTTTCCTTCATGCTCGGCGTCGGCAGCGTCATCCCCGGCTGGGACCGGGGCGTGGAGGGGATGAAGGTGGGCGGCAAGCGCACCCTCATCATCCCCGCCAACCTGGCTTACGGCCAGCGCGGCCAGGGCGACATTCCCGCGGGCGCCACGCTGATCTTCGATGTCGAGCTGCTGGGGCTGAAGTAAGCCCCGGGGGCCTCAGCCGCCGCCGGCCGCGAACGCCACCGGCATCACCGCCCGCACATCCACCGCCTTGCCGTCCATCATCGGCGGCTGGAACTGCCAGCGCGAGACGGCGGTCACCGCCGCCCAGGCCAGCCGCTCGTCCTTGAACTCGATGGGATGCGCGTAGCGCACCAGGCCGTTGGCGTCGATGACGAATTCCAGCCGCAGCGTTTCCGCCTTGTGCGCATAGGTCGGCTCCACCACCGGTATGGGGTGGAACAGCGCCTGCGGCGGCTGGTCCAGTTGCTCCAGGCCGGGCAGGAGCTTGCCGCCGCCGGAGTAGGCGGAGAGCAGGGAAGGGAGCTGGAATTCGAAGATGTAGCTGGTTTCGTCCTGGCTGAATTCATGGGTGTACTCGAACAGCGCCCAGGAAGGCACGCCGTTCTTCATCGCCGGCTTGAAGGTCCACCCCGCCAGCGCGGCCTGCAGCGCCTGCCCGAACACCGGGTCCGTGGCGGAAACGACCTGCGTCTTCGCCACCCGTCCGTTCGGGTCCACGTAGAAGGCCACCGTGGCCTTGCCGGAGTCGCTGTGCCGCAGCTTCTCGTAGGGGTAGACGATCGGCACGGAGACCAGCAGCTCCGGCGCCGTGTCGTAGCGGAAATCCTCCGGCAGCTTGCTCAGGTCGGCGGTCTGCAGCTGGAACGGCGCATGGGAGCTTTCCACCCCGCTCCGGCCGGAACCCCCCGGCACGTGGCCGAGGGTGTCGTACTCGATCCGCTGGGTGTAGATCTTGCAGTAGCTCCTGTCGGCGGGGTCCACCGGCTCGAAGCGCCATTTCAGCAAGGCCCCGATCGTCGCGCGCTCGAAGCTGGAATGCGCTGATTGCCGCAGCACCGGGTTCACCACCGCGCCCTCCGGGCTCACCTCGAACATCGCCACCGTCTCGCCGTTGCTGGCGAAGTACCGCATCTCTTGCGGGTAGTGCGGCTTCTCCTGGTAGATCACCTTGCGCGGCAGGCACTTTGGCGCCGCGCCCTCCGCCGGGGCGCTCGTTGCGGCGGCTCCCGCTGCCGGCGCGTCATCGGCCGCGGCATTCCAGGCCGGCAGCGCCAGCGTGGTCATGCAGAGTGCCGCCAAGCCGCGCATCAATGCGCCCATTCCCGCCGTGTCCCCACTGGGCAACGCTACACGCTTCTCGCTCACGTCCTGCCTTTCCCTGCGTGGTATTCCTCCCCAAGCAGACGCCGCCCCGCACCCGGGCCCTACCCGCCAGAGCTAGGCAGCGCGGTTAATATTGGTAAAGGGCTCACACTGAGCGCGTTACACTCTCGCGCGGCTCCCCATTCACGGACGAACTTCACCAGACGCGCTCCATGCCCCGGCAGTCCAGAAAGCCGTCCTCGATTTAGTCCTGAAAGTCACCGGCGGCAGCATCGAAACCGCTCGCCCGGACTGGCTGATGCAGCCGGGCAAGGCCGTCAGCGCCAAACGCCGGTCGCTCCTGCGCGCCATGTTCCACGACTGCACACCGGCTTGATGCCCCCTGGCAAGGCCGGGGGGCATCAAGGTTCCTTCGAGCCTACGGCCGTGTCGCGGTTTCCTCGCCGCAGGCCATTCCCACCACCGCATCGGTGGTGTTACGGATTTCGGCCGATATGGTGGCTGTGAAACTGCTCTTGTCGGCCCCCAGGGTGATGGCCCTTGTCACGACCCTCGTCTGCGCAAAGCTGCCGTCCGGGTTGAAGGTGAAAAAACGGAACACGTTGTTGTATCCCACGGTTTGCGCGGTCCAGGTGCCCTGGCCCGGACCGAACACGGTCGGTGACTGATTGCTGCTGTTGCTCATGGTGCCGCCCCGGTTGAACATGCTCACCGCGCGGAACGCGGCCAGGACCGCTCCTGTGTCGCAGTTGCGCAGGGTCACCTGCTCGGCCCATACCCCTTCGAGCGGGTCTGCAACGGCCTGGGTTTGGGCAACGGCATCGTTGGTGCTGGTGCAGGCCTGCACGATCACCGTGGCGAACAGGCACGGCAGAATCATTGCGCCGACCGATTTCAGATGTTTGCTGTTCATCAATTTTCTCCTTGGGTTGCCCTTTTTTGGGCACCGCGGGGAAGGCCCCTGCGGCGTGACGAGGATCAAATCCGGAGCCTCTGAAAGTCTTTAAACTACGGTTGAATTGTTCTGAAAAGTTCTGAAAACCGGCGTTCGCAGGGGTGTTTGTGCCAAATGCCATGCTGTTGGCGGCTCCCACCGCCGCATTGAGCGCCTGGGCGAGCCCATGAGCGGGTACCCGGGCAAGCCGTCTTTTTTCGCCGAGCTGCAGCGTCGCCACGTCTACAGGGTCGGCGCCATGTACGCCGTGGCCGGCTGGCTGTTGGTGCAGGTGGTCACCCAGGTGCTGCCGGTATTCGACGTGTCGCCGCTGGCGCAGCGTCTCCTTGTACTGACCGTCATCGCCGGTTTTCCGCTGGCCCTGGTGCTGTCCTGGCTGTTCGACATCACGCCGCAGGGCATCGTGCGCACCGGCGATCTACCGGCAAGCGCAGTACCGGCACCGGTGCAAGCCCCGCAACCGGAGTCGGTAGCGGAATCACCATTGCCGCTGAAACCGCCTCAGTATGAATTCGGGGATTTCTGCGTGGACAGCGCCCGGCGCGCATTGCTCCGCCGCGATGGCCAGCCCCTGCCGCTCACGCCACGGGTATTCGACACCTTGCTCTATTTGATCCAGCACGCCGGCAGCGTACTGGGGAAGGACCAGTTGATGGCGGCGATCTGGTCGGGCCGGGTGGTGGAAGAGAACAATCTCAGCCAGAATATTTCCACCCTGCGCCGGGTGCTAGGCGATGGCGAAGGCGGTTCGCGCTACATCCTGACAGTGCCGGGTCAGGGCTATCGTTTTGTCGGCGATGTGCGTGAAGTCGGGCAGCTTCCGGCACCATCTGCCGGCTCGGCGACGCCGGCGGTTGTCGCAGGCGCAGCGCCGTCCAGAACCCGCAAGCTGTCCGCAAGCCGGCTGGCGGCGACGGTCGTTCTCGTCGCCGCATTCATCATCATCGTTGTCGCGATCAGGCCCTGGCATCGGCCCGCGCCGACAGTCACGGCCACTCCAACCCGTACCATCGCCGTGTTGCCGTTCAAGTCGCTGCTGGCCGAGGCTCGCGATGACGCGCTCGACCTGGGCATGACCGACATGCTCATCGCCAAGCTCAGCAACAGCCACGAACTGGTCGTCCGCTCCCTGAGCGCCGTGCGCCGTTACGGTGGACAGACGCAGGATCCGCTCGCCGCCGGGCGCGAGCTGGGCGTGGAATCGGTGCTCGACGGCAGCTTCCAGCGCTGGGGCGATCGCATCCGCGTCACCGCCCGCCTGGTGCAGGTACGCGACGGCAGCGCCTTGTGGGCGGGCAGTTTCGACGAGAAATTCACCGATGTGTTTTCCGTGCAGGACGCCATTTCACAGCGCGTGGCCGCATCGCTCGCGCTGCGCCTCAGCGGCGACGAGCGGAAAGGCTTGGCCAAGCGCTATACCGAAAATATCGAGGCTTACCAGCTCTACCTCACCGGCCGCACGCACATCGATAATTTGACGCACTCCGAAATCCTCAAGGGCATCGACTTCCTCCAGCGCGCAATCGCACTCGATCCGAACTACGCATTGGCCTATGCCGCGATCGCCGACGCTTACCGCCGGCTGCCGATCAATAGCGATATGCGCCCCGAGGAAGCGTTTCCCAAGGCCGAGGCGGCGGCCGAGAAAGCCCTCGCGCTGGATGACTCGATCGCGCTGACCCACGTCGCGCTGGGCTTCACCCGGATGTGGTACGACTGGCGCTGGGCCGACGCGGAACGCGAGTTCAAGCGCGCCATCGAGCTCAATCCCAGCGATGCCCTGGCGCACCTCGGCAATTCGGTGCTGCTGACCAACCTGGGGCGCAATGACGAGGCAATCCTGGAAGCGCGACGCGCACTGGAACTGGACCCCATGTCTCTGATCGTCAAGTCGGTCGCGGCGTGGTCGCTCGATCACGGCGGCCGGGACGATGAAGCGGTCGCCAGCCTGCGCAAGGCCTTCGACATCAACCCCGATTTCTGGCTCGCACACGTCCAGATGAGCCGGATCCTGCTCCGGCAGGGCAAGTACGCTGAGGCCATCGCCGAACTGAACCAGGCGAAGCGGTTTTCGGAAGGCGATGGGGGAATCATCACCGAACTCGGCATTGCCTGGGCCAAGGCGGGCGATCTCGCCAAGACCCGCGCGGCCCTGGACGAGTTGCAAGCCCTGTCGAGCCGGCAATACGTGCCGCCCTCGAATTTCGCAGGGCTTTACGCCGCGCTTGGACAACTGGATCAGGCCTTCACCGCCCTCGACCGGGCTTATGCCGAGCGCGATGCGGAAATGGCGTTCCTCGGCAATTGGGAAGCGGCGGATTCGTTGCGCGCCGACCCGCGCTATGCCGTTTTGCTCAAGCGGATGAATCTGGATCAAGCGGTTCGTTGAAGCCGGGATCGTGCGGTCCGCAACATGGATAGGCCGGAGACAGTCCAGTTCCCTTCACACCTTTGTGAATCGTTGCGAATCAATGCCAGGGGGAGGTTATTCGCTCGATCCATTCGTGGGGCGCATCTGCGTAGCGCGTTACACTCTCATCGCTACATACCCCTCAAACCAGCGATATGCCCCCGCCCATCCAGAAAGCCGTCCTCGATCTCGTCCTCAAGGTCACCGGCGGCAGCATCGAAACGGTCAAACCGGACTGGCTGATGCAGCCGTCCAAGGCCGTCAGCGTCAAGCGCTGGCCGCTGCTGCGCGCCATGTACCACGACCTCACCGGCCAGGACCTGCCGGACCTGCTGCCCGCCGGCAACTGGCGCGGCCTGGATGGCTTGAAGATCCCCGGCGCCGCCCCCCGCGTGATCGAAGTGGACGAAGCCCCGCACTTCAACAACTACCGCGGCATGACCCTGCGCCGCTATCCCGCCAACTGGCCTCTGGCCTTCGATATCAAGGTCTGGATCCGCAAGGCCCACGACGAGCCCAAACCCTCCGGCGGCCCCGCCAAACCCGTGCCCCTGTTCCCCGGCGATTCAGGCCGCCACACCCAACGCGCCTTCCGCGACGCCCTGGCCGACATCCTGTCCCTCGATCACGGCTACCTGCCGACGCTGCGCATCGCGGATTTCGAAGTCAAAGGCTGGATCGGCACCGCCCACGCGCAGAAGCGCATGGAAGAACTCCTGCAAGAAAAACAGGTTCTCTAGAAGGCTTTCGGGCGCAATAAGCCTGTCCCGAGTGCGTTGCGGAGCAACGTGTATCGAGGGATGAAGCGCATTGCGCCGGATGAAGGGGCAAATCCGCGCAATGCACTTCTCTCATTGCACGCTTGCTACCAACTCACCAACGCGGTCTCGCCCTCGGCGCCTCATACCCCGCCGCATGCCAATACCGGCAATCCACCACATCGGGATGCTGCGGCGCGAGCTGCGTCAGCGCCGCGCTCTTCGCCGTGCCGATATCGATCGCCTCGACTACACACTCCGCGATCAGCGAGGCCCGGGTGAGATCCCCCCTGCGGTAAAACCCGACTTTGAACTTCAATAGAAGATTCCGGAGAAAATGGAAGGTATTGCGGGGTTTGGACACCTTCAGCACCGAGCCGTTCGGAATGGCCTATGATCCACGCCCCGGGCGGCAAATACCCGATTCCCCCATCACATCCAACACCCGGCCCGCTTCTTGCGCTGGTAATTCCACCTAGCGGCGGGCACACGCCGCAGGGGGTTCGATTTTTTCCGGGATACCTTGAAGAATGCTTGCAAGAATGTTGGCGGCACCGCTCGGCGCCGCCTTGCTGTTGGCTGTCTCCGCCTGCGGCAGCTCGGGTGATGCCTCTACCGATTCCTCCGCCGGCAATGCCGCGCGCAGCTTCTCGGGTTCGGCTGCGCCTTCCATCCTCAAGCTGCCCGCCGGCTCGCAGGCCTTCGTCCGCACTGTCGATCAGCGCAGCGTGCTCTACGTCATCCCGGACCCGGCGCCTTCCGGCCCGGCCCCGCTGATGATCGTGCTCGATTACCTCGGCGGCAATCCACCCTTCATGGCCAACCTCATCCAGGCCGGGCTGCATGCCACCAAGGGCATGGTCCTGGCCTTTCCGGCGCATGAAGGCGTGAGCTGGATCAACGGCGTGCCCATCAGTGGGGCGGGCAACCAGCAAACGGATATCGACTTCCTCAGCGACGTCATCACCGACGCCACCACCAACATGCCGGTGGACGCCGCCAGGGTCTCCATGACCGGCTATTCCGAAGGCGGCTTCGAAGCCGACCTCTTCGCCTGCACCAAACCGCAGATGCTGGTCGGCTTCGGCATGGTCGCCGCCGCCCAGCTCGACACCACGACCTGCACCACCGCCACCCCCGGCAAGCGCATGATCTTCGACGGCACCCACGACCTCGAAGTCCCCTACAACGGCATGGGCGCCCTCCAGCCCGAGGAAACCACCCTTGCCCAGTGGGAGCAGAACGAAGGCTGCAACGGCACCGAAACCGCCACCACCTTGCCCGGCCTGGTGAGCGACGGCACCAGCGTCGTCGAACACCGCATGCCCGGCTGCGCCGCCATCCTCTACCAGATCGTCAACGGCGGCCACACCTGGCCCGGCTCCGAAGTGACCCTCACCACCATCCTCGACGGCACCACCTCGCAGAACATCGACGCCACGCAAGCGCAGTGGGATTACTTCTCCGGCTCCTGAGCAGCAAGCCCGAACCGGGCGCATGCGGGAGCTGAAGGGGCGCCTTTACGCCCGGAGTGGGAGCAAGTAAATTCGCGGGCGGGCGTCTCCCTGTGCCGGTGCGGCGAAACGCGCAAGGACGCCATGCCATAGTCCCAATCGTCGGCTTTGCCTGATTGCGGGGCCTCACGCGCGCAGCGCGACCGGATACAAGCCGACAGCAAGCGATGGAAGACAAGACGATCACCCGCTACAGCGTGCCGGCCCAGCTTCTGCACTGGCTGACGGCCATCCTCGTGCTGGTGGCCTTCATCTACGGCCCGGGCGGTTCGGAAGCACGCATCTACTCGGCGGCCCGCGATGCCGACAGACAGCTTCATGAAACACTCGGTGTCTGCGTCCTGACGCTCGTCGCGCTGCGGATACTCTGGCGTGCCTTCGATAAACGCCCCGAGCACCCGCCCGGCCCTCGATGGATGACGCTTGCCGCGAGCGTCGTGCAGGGGGCTTTGTATGCGCTCCTGCTCGGCGTGCCGCTCACCGCCATCTGCGGCGCCTGGCTGGAAGGCCACTCCCTGACCTTGCTCGCGGGCGTGCTGGTGCCTTCGCCATTGCCCGCATCGCATGACCTGGGCGCCGTAATCGCGGAGATCCACACCTGGCTTGGCGATGCCATCCTGTGGCTCGCCGGAGCGCACACCCTGGCCGGTCTCGGCCATCACTACGTGCTGAAGGATGGCGTCCTCCGCTCGATGCTTCCGGGGCGGGATGCATAGCGCACCGGAGACCCGTGCCTTCATCGAAGGAACGCTCTTCGGCCCGGTATTTTCTGCTGGCCGGGTCCGCCGCTCAGAACGGCAAAGCGAGCAAATCCGGCTCCACCCAAGCCCTGCGCGCGGCAACTGAAAACAACAAAGCCCTGGACCAGTACTCCAGCAGCCAGTCCGCACGCCCATACCGCGAAGCCAGCAGTTCGTTCAGCGCCTCATGCAGCGCCACCTCACGCCGCTCCGCCAGCCATGCCCGCGCGGCGCGCAAGGAGGCGAGGGTGATCGTCTCGTGGTAGCCGCTGCTGTCCGTGTTGAGCACGCCGGTGGCCGAGTTGTAGCGGCGGATCAGTCCGGGCATGTCGCGCAGGGCATCCCTGTCCGCCTGCCGCAGCAACCAGCAGGCGGCGGCGAAATGGCCGGCGTGGGTCCACTCGGCTTTCGGCAGTGAGCAGTCGAGCAGACCTCGGCCGATCCGGTCGATCTCGGCGTCGGAAGAAAAATGCGGCATCGTTGGGCTCCTTCGGTAGGGGCCCCGGCGAAGCCCTGCAAAAAACCCCGCCGGGGCGGGGTTTGCGAGGCTTGTTCCTGGAAGTTTTCGGGCCTTAGTTCGAGGCCCCGGAACGCACGCGCGCAACCACCGCAATGGAGCGGTGTTGCTGCTGCTGTTTGCGCGTCATGACCAGAATCATGCGCGCAATTTATTCCTGCCCCGCCGCAAGGTCAAACTCACAGCGGTCCGGATTCAGAACCCGTAGGGCGGGTCCGCGACCCGTCGTTCACCGCGAGCCTTTCAATCCAATCAGAAGGGTGCAAGTCCGGCGCTATGCATCCCCCCGTCAACCCGGCCCACTGCCTTCCTGTCGTATCCGTAATGTTTCTACAGGGGGAACCGGGGTAGGGCGCTCCCCCCGGCGTCCGTCTCATCAGCAAGCGCCCCTGCGGCGGGTCCGGCTTGCCGCACGCGATCCCCCGCTTGACCGGCGCACGCTCATTGGATGAATCGCAATGAAAGTGTTCGGCTCCTTCTGCTTCTTCTGCGCATCGGTCCTGTCCCTTTGGCTGGCCATCGCCTCCGCCCACGCCGAATACCAGATCGTCTCCAGGGTCCACGTGGGCGGCGACACCGGCTGGGACTACCTCGAGCCCGATCCGGTCAGCCGGCGGCTCTATGTCACCCACGGCGATCACGTCGTGGTGGTGGACATGGACACGCTCAAGGTGATCGGCGACGTGCCGGATTCCCCCGGCATGGGCGGCGTCGCCATCGCGCGCGAGCTGAACCGCGGCTACACCGCCAACGGCACCGAGGACACGGTCGGCGTATTCGAGCTCGATACCCTCAAGCCCCTCGCCAAGTGGCAAGCCACCGGCAAGCGCCCCAACCAGATCGCCTTCGAGCCGGTCACCCAGCGCGTGTTCAGCTTCAACTCCACCGGCCGCAACATCACCGTGTTCGACGCGAAAACCGGCGCGGTGCTCTCCACCATCGAAGTCGACGGCCGCACCGAGTTCTTCGCCGTCGACGGCAAGGGCATGATCTACGACGCGCTTGAAGACAAGGCCACCGTCATCGCCATCGACGCTCGCGCGATGAAGGTGATCTCCACCTGGTCGCTGGCGCCGCACCAGGAACCGTCCGGCATGGCCATGGACACCGCCACCCGCCGCCTCTTCGTCCCCACCCACAGCCGCTCGCTGCTGGTGCTGGACGCGGACAGCGGCAAGATCCTCGCGACCTTCCCCATCGGCGCCGGCAACGACGCCGCCAAGTTCGACCCCGGTCGCAGGCTCGCCTTCGCCTCCAACGGCGACGGCACCCTCACCGTCGTCCACGAAGACAGCCCCGACAAGTTCTCGCTGGTGCAAAACGTCAAGACCGAACCCGGCGCCCGCACCATGGCCGTCGACCCGAACACCCACCGCCTCTTCATGTCCACCGCGGACTTCGGCCCGCCACCGCCACCCACTCCCGAGAAGCCCAACCCTCACGGCCCCATCGTCCCCAACTCATTCCGCCTGCTGGTACTGGAACCCTGAGCTCAGCGTGATCAGGAAGCGCATTCTAAGTAGGGCGCACCCCAAGGGCGCAATAAGCCTGTCCCGAGTGCGTTGCGAAGCAACGTGTATCGAGGGGCGAAGCGCATTGCGCCGGATGAGATGCAGCCCAACGCGCGAACCAGCGCCTACGGCAAGCCGAGATTCCGCACCCTGGCCGGCTGGATGAAACTCACCACCGCCCGCCCGCTGCTCAAGCCATCCACGCCATTGGCCAGCAGCGTGGTGGCAAACTCCGCCGCCGCTTCCGGCGTCGTCCCCGGCTGCTCCACCAGCACCCGCCCGATCTCGAACGCGGTGCCGTAGAACGCAGCCGCCAGCAGGTTGACGTCCGTATCCGGAAACACGCCGCGCCGGATCGCATCGCGGATATCGTCCTTCAGCGCCCGCATCGGCACGCCGATGACGGTGTCGCGGAACAGGCTGCGCACGGCGTATTCGTTGCGCAGGATCAGGCCGAAGAAATCGGGTTCGTCGGCGACCTTGCGGAAGAAGGTGAGGTAGGCGCCGCGGATGAAGGCTTCGATCGACTGCGCCTGCCGCCTGACCTCATGCAGCTTGGCGTTGAGGTCGTCCATGCGCACGGCGAGGATTTCCCGGAACATCGACTCCTTGTCCGGGAAGTAGTTGTAGAAGGTGCCGGAGGCGAGGTCGGTGAGGCGCACGATGTCGCGCACCGTCACGGCCTCGTAGCCCATTTCGAGGAAACAGCGCCGTGCCGCTTCCAGCAGGGCGGCGCGATTGGCCTGCTTGTTCTGTTCCCGCTTTCCCGGGGTGCAAACGGCGTTCATGAGGCAGCTCCTCGATGACGGCAGCTCTATGTGTATGGCAGAGCATATACCGCGCGGACAGGAGATGCGCCAATCACCGTGCTGCCATAAGGCTTTCTGACATGGGCAGGGCGTAGGGCGGGTCCGCGACCCGCCGTTCACCGCGTGGCATTTCGCCTATAGCCGATGAGGCAGGGAGCTACCCGTGACGCCCCACGGCGCCTGCCTCTCCGGCAAGGAGAGGCAGGCGTGTGTCCATCAGCTGAACTTCGAGAAATCCGGCTTGCGCTTCTGCATGAAGGCGGTCATCGCTTCCCGCGCCTCGCCCTGGCCCAGCATCGGGATGAAATGGTCGGCCTCGACCTTGATCGCTTCGAGGGCGGTTGCTTCCGACCAGCGCCGCATCAGCTTCTTGGTCACGCGCAGGGCATTGGGCGGCTGCTGCGCCAGCTTCAGCGCACGCTCCATGGCGTGTGCTTCGACCCCGGTATCCGGCAGCACGGCGTTGACCAGGCCGTACTCCAGCGCCTTGTCGGCCGAGAACACCTCGCCGAACATCACCAGTTCCGCGGCGCGGGCATTGCCCATCAGGCGCGGCAGCAGGTAGCTGGAAGCGAATTCCGGGCAGATGCCGATGTTGGTGAAGGGCATCTGCAGGCGCGCGCCCTTGCCGACGTAGACCAGGTCGCTGTGCAGCATCAGGGTGACGCCGATGCCGATGGCGATGCCGTTCACGGCGGCGATGACCGGCTTGGGGAAGCTGGCCAGGGCGCGCATGAAGCGGGCCACCGGCGCATCCTCGCCGGTGGGCGGGTGCTTGAGGAAGTCCTGCAGGTCGTTGCCGGCGGTGAAGGCGTCCGGCGCGCCGGCCAACACCACCACACGCACCTCGGGATTCTCCGCCGCGCCCTTGAGGGCCTCGGCCAGGTCGGTGTACATGGCCTGGGTCAGCGCGTTCTTCTTGTCGGCGCGGTTCAGGCGCAGGGTCAGCACGCGCTCATGCAAATGGCTCTGGATCAACTCGGACATCGTTGTGCTCCGTTTTCGAATGAATGGTTCGGTGAGTGGTGTATTGCATTGGGGCAATTGGGGGGGCGATCAAAGCCTGGGCGGCGTCGGCTTGCTGCCGGGAATCAGCTCGCCGGAGTCGCGCAGGCGGACCGCCTCGTGAAAGCCGGCCCTGGCCGCATGCTCGCGGAAGGTCACGCCCTCGGGCGAGTGGCGCGTGATGCCGTCGAACAGCGTCGCCATGGCCTGAGTGGTGGCCAGGCCCATGTTCTCGTAGGCCAGGTTGATCATCATCTTCTGCATCATCAACTGGTTCTTCGGCACGCCGCTCATGCGCTGCGCCAGTTGCAGCACGCGCGCTTCCAGTTGCGCCGCCGGCACCGCGTCGAGCACCAGGCCCATTTCCTTCGCTTCGCGGCCGTTGATGACGTCGCCGGTGAGCAGCATGCGCTTGGCCTTCTCCACGCCGAGCCGGTACACCCACATGCCGGTGACCGGACAGCCCCAGACACGCGCCGGGGGATAACCGATCTTCGCGTCCTCGGCCATGATGGTCATGTCGCAGGACAGGGCCAGTTCGCTGCCGCCGGCGATGGCATGGCCATGCACCTTGGCGATGGTCGGCTTGTGCGAGCGCCACAGGCTCTGGAAGCGCTCCGAGAACTGCTTCATCATGCGGTAGTCGATCAGCGGGTCCCAGGGCATGTCCTGGTTCCAGGGCGAATCGCCTTCGGCGAAATCCTTCAGGTCGAAGCCGGCGCAGAAGCCCTGGCCGGCGCCTTCGAGCACGATGACGTGCACCGCATCGTCACGGTTGGCCTGGGCCACTGCGGCTTCCAGTTCGGCGGACAGGGTCGGATTGATGGCGTTGAAGCGCTCCGGACGGTTCAAGGTCAGGCGCGCGATGCGCTCGGATACTGCGTAGCGGATCGTCTCGAATTCCATCGTATCCTCCAGGTAATTGCTCTAACCGTCATGCGCACGCAGCAGCCGCAACATCATATCGGCTGAGGCCGGGGCAGGGAGGACAATCGGGCTTGTTTGCAATGACACGGGCGATTACCGGCCGACTTGTTTGCGCAGCCAGGACAAGGCCTCGTCCCACAGGATGCGCGGTGCCGTCTTCCTGAAGAAACCGAAGTGCCCGAGATGCCGCAGGCCGTGGTCGCGCGGGCGTACCACCAGCACTTCGGCATTCGCACCGTGCAGCCCGTAGAGCGGCGCCAGCGCCTGTACCGCCGGCACCGGCGCGTAGTCGTCATCCTCGATCGCCAGCAGGCGTACCGGGTTGCGGTAATTGCCGAAATGCTCGCGCAGCGGCGTACCGGCATCGTCGACCAGGAAGCGTGGATCACTCGACCAGCGCGCCCAGTCCAGCGCCACACCGGGCGGCAGGCTGTCGCCGCCGAACAGTGCACCCGGCAGATGGCCGAGCGCGCGGGTCACGCCGGGAATCAGCAGGTTCATGCTGCTCCACATGAAAATCCGCCCGCGCAGCGTCGGCCAGTGGCGCCAGTAGGCATATTGCGAGCCCACCGTGAGCAGGGCATCGGCCGAGCGGTTGTTCTCCGCCAGCCCGAACAGCCAGCCGCCGCCGGAATGGCCGATGGCGACCAGCGGCAGGCGCGGGTGGTAGCGGTACATCCAGTCCAGCGCGCCGGGAATGTCGCGTTCGCCCCAGTGCAGCATGCGCGCCCCGCGTCCACCGTCGCGGCTGCCGCCGACGCCGCGATAGTCGTAGCTCAGCACCGCGCAGCCCTGGGACGCCAGGTACTGGGCGAAATGGCGGTAGTAGCCTCGCGGCACCCCGGTGGCGCTGTTGATCACCACCGCCAGCCTGGGCGCCTGGTGCAGGGGCTCGTAGGCGGTGGCGGCCAGGGCCATGCCGTCGGGTGCGGGAATGCGCAGTTCACGCCTGCGGCAATGCAGGCTGTCTCCGGTCTCGATGCCGGCGCAGAGCAGTTCGTAATCGGGTGAAGCCAGCAGTTCGGTTGCGGTCATGGCACGCCGTACGGTTGCGTATGGTGCGTGCAGGCTATGCCCTGGAAGGGATTGCCACAAACGAATTCGGAAGCCGTCTCGGGTGAAATTAATTCACCCGAAAGAGCCCATCTCTCAAGCTGTCATCCTGAGTGCGGCGAAGGATCCCGCCCTCACCCACGCCCAGGATGAGGAAGCCGCCTAAACCTTCAACACCAGCTTGCCGAAATTCTCGCCGCTGAACAGCTTGAGCAGCGTCTCCGGGAAGGTCTCGATGCCTTCGACGATATCCTCGCGCGACTTCAACCTGCCTTCCGCCATCCACTGGCTCAGCTGGCGTACCGCCTCGCCGTAGCGCGGCGCCCAGTCGAACACCACCATGCCTTCCATGCGCGCGCGGTTGACCAGCAGCGACATGTAATTCTTCGGCCCCACGATCGGCGTGGTGTTGTTGTACTGCGAAATGGCGCCGCAGATGATGACACGCGCCTTCATGCGCAGACGCGTCAGTACCGCATCGAGGATGTCGCCGCCGACGTTGTCGAAGTAAATGTCGACGCCTTCCGGACAATTCTGTGCCAGGCCAGGGAAGATCGGTCCGCGCTTGTAGTCGATGCAGGCGTCGTAACCCAGTTCCTTCACCGCGTAGTCGCATTTTTCCGCGCCGCCGGCAATGCCGATCGCCCGGCAGCCCTTGATCTTGGCGATCTGGCCGGCCACCTGGCCCACCGCGCCGCTGGCCGCTGAAATCACCACGGTTTCACCCGCCTTGGGCAGGCCCACTTCGAGCAGGCCGAAGTAGGCGGTGATGCCCGGCATGCCCAGGGCGTTGAGGTACTTCGGCAGCGGTGCGAATTTCGGATCGACCTTGACCAGGCCCTTGCCGTTGGAAATGGCATAGGACTGCACGCCCTGCGTGCCGGAGACGAAATCGCCGACCTGGAACTGCGGATGGCGCGAGGCGACGACTTCGCCCACCGTGCCGGCGCGCATGATGGCGCCGATCTCCACCGGGGGGATATAGGACTTGCCGGCATTCATCCAGCCGCGCATCGCCGGGTCGAGCGAGATGTACTGGATCTTCACCAGCAGCTCGCCGTCGTTCGGCTGCGCCACCGGCACTTCCTCGTAGGTAAAGTCGCTGCGCTTGGCCATGCCCACGGGGCGGGCGGCGAGTCTGAATAGCTTGTTGGTCTGGTTGCTCATAATGCGCTCCTCGGAATTTGTCACTCATCATGGCGGGTACAGTTGCATGCGTAAAGCGCGTTGCCGGGATGCACAACTGTAGCTTTACAAGGCCGGGGGCTTCCGCAAAACTCGCGCAATTCCGAAATTCCCGAGGCTTGCGATGATTGTTGCGCGCGTCAGCCGTTGTGCCGTCTTCCTGCTTGCAGCCCTCTCCACCGCGCCGGCCTGGTCGGCGGATGCCGAGCAGCCCGCCGTCGATCCCGTGGTGCTGGCGAAAATCCGCGATGCCGCCCTGTCCAGCGACTGGGCCTGGCAGCGCCTGAGCGACCTCACCGACAAGATCGGCCCGCGCCTCAGCGGCTCGCCGGGAGCCGAGGCTGCCGTGGTTCAGGTGGCAGCGGCCCTGCAGGCCGCCGGTCTCACCGTGACCTTGCAGCCGGCCAAGGTGCCGCACTGGGTACGCGGCGAGGAGCAGGCCGAGCTGGTCGACTACCCCGGCCATCCCGCCGGCCTGACCCAGCATCTGCACCTGACCACCCTCGGCGGTTCGGTCGCCACGCCGAAGAAGGGCCTCACCGCGCCGGTGCTGGTGGTGCACAGCTTCGACGACCTGAAGGCGCACGCCGCCGAGGCCAAGGGCCGCATCGTGCTGTTCGACAACGCCTTCGACCAGGACCTCGCCGACAACGGTCACGCCATGAGTGCTTACGGGCAGGCCGTCGCCTACCGTGTCCAGGGCGCCAGCGCCGCGGCGCGGGTAGGGGCCGTGGCCTCGCTGATCCGCTCGGTCGGCGGCGCCGACTTCCGCCTGCCGCATACCGGCGTGATGAAGTACGAAGACGATGCACCGAAGATCCCCACCGCCGCGCTCACCGCGGAGGACGCCATGTGGGTCGCCCGCCTCGCCGCGCAGGGCCCGGTGAGCCTGCACCTGACCCTGACCCCGCAGACCCTGCCGGACGCCGACAGCCACAACGTTCTCGCCGACCTGCCGGGCAGCGACAAGCCGGACGAAGTGGTGGTGGTATCGGGCCATCTCGACAGCTGGGACCTGGCGCAGGGCGCCATCGACGACGGCGCCGGCATCACCGCCGCGATGGGCGCGGTGCAGGTGCTGAAGTCGCTGGGCCTGCAGGCGCACCGCACCATCCGCGTGGTCGGCTGGATGAACGAGGAGAACGGTTCCGGCGGCAGCAAGGCCTACTTCGCCGCCGCCAAGGACAAGCTGGCCCAGCAGACCGCCGTCATCGAGAGCGACTCGGGCGCCGGCAAGCCCCTGGGCGTCATCGCCAGCGTCACCCTGGATTCGCTGGCCAGGCTGAGCGCCGTCAGCAAGGCATTGCAGCCGATCGGCGCCACCGCCCTCGAACGCCGCGACGGCGAAGTCGGCGCGGACATCAGCCCCTTGCAGGATGCCGGCGTCCCCGGCTTCGCCCCGATGGTCGATACCCGCGAGTATTTCTACTACCACCACACCGCCGCGGACACCCTGGACAAGATCAAGCCCGAGAACCTGCGCCGCCAGGTGGCTACCATGGCCGTGCTGGCCTACTACCTCGCGGAAATGCCGGAGCCGCTGCCGCGCGTGCCGGTGAAAGCGGAATAGGGACGGGCTGAAACAAGAAGGGGAGCCGATGGCTCCCCTTTTTTATCCGCCGGCGGCAGGGAATCCGGCGCCCTCAGAACATCTCCGACTTGTCGATCTCGATCGCCCCCGGCGGCTCGCGCGAGGGAATCCAGTCGCCGGTGATCATGTCGGCATAGCTCACGCCGGGGCCGACCATCGGGTACACGCCGGCATCCGGATCGATGATCACTTCGAGGAAGGCCGGACCGTCGAAGGCGATGAATTCGGCGACGATCTGCGCCAGGTCTTCGTTGCGCTCGAGCCGCTTGGCCCAGGGGAAGCCGTCGGCCTGCGCCGCCTTGATGAAGTCCTTCTTGTGCAGGCTCTTGTCGCTGGCCGAGAAGCGTCCCTTGAAGAACAGCTTCTGCCACTGCCGCACCATGCCGTCGCCGTAGTTGTTCAGCACCACCACCTTGATCGGCAAGCCGTAGGTGGTGACGGTTTCCAGCTCCCCCAGGTTCATGCGGATGCTGGCGTCGCCGTCGATGTCGATCACGATCTTGTCGCGCCGCGCGAACTGCGCGCCGATGGCGGCCGGCAGGCCGAAGCCCATGGTGCCCATCGAGCCGGAGGTGAGCCACAGCCGAGGATCACGGAAGTCGAAGTACTGCGCCGCCCACATCTGGTGCTGGCCGACGCCGGTGCTGATGATGGCCTCGCCCTTGGTCAGCTTGTTCAGTTCCTCGATCACCGCGTACGGCTGGATCAGCGGCGACTTGCGGTCGAAGTTCATCGCATAGGTTTTCTTCAGCCCGGCGATGTGCTGGTGCCACTCGGCGTAGTCCGGCGCGAACTTCTGCGCCTGGAGGTAGCCGCGCAGCTTGTCCAGCGCTAGGTTGAGATTGCCCAGGTGGTGCCAGTGCACCCGCTTGACCTTGTTGATCTCCGCCGGGTCGACGTCGAAATGGGCGATGAACTTGGCGCCGCGCGCGAACTTCGACGGCACGCCGGCGACGCGGTCGTCGAAGCGGCTGCCCACCGCGATGAGGAAGTCGCAATCGTCGGTGGCGTAGTTGGCGTAAGCCGTGCCGTGCATGCCCAGCATGTGCAGCGACAGCGGCTCGGTGGTGTCGTAGCTGCCCAGGCCCATCAGCGTCGCCGTCACCGGGATCTTGAAAGCGTGGGCGAAGGCGCGCAGCGCTTCCGCCGCCTCGGCCAGGATCACGCCGCCGCCGGCATAGATCAGCGGCCGCTTGGCCTGGCGCAGCTTGTCGAGGAAGACGGCGCAGGCCGCATCGTCGAGCAGGTTCTCCTCCACCGCGCGCAGGCGCGCGCGGTAGCCGGGCACCGGCAGCAGGCCCTCACCCTGGAACGGGCCGCTCCAGTTCTGCACGTCCTTCGGCACGTCGATCACCACCGGGCCGGGACGGCCGGTGCGGGCGATCTCGAAGGCGGTGCGGATGGTCGCTTCGAGGCGGGTGGCGTCGGTGACCAGGAACACGTGCTTGGAGCAGGCGCCCATGATGTTGGAGATCGGCGCCTCCTGGAACGCGTCCGAGCCGATGGCCGCGGTCGGCACCTGGCCGCAGATCGCCACGATCGGGATCGAATCCGCCATGCAGTCGCGCACCGGCGTCACCATGTTGGTGGCGCCCGGGCCGGAGGTGACCAGCGCTACGCCGACCTTGCCGCTGGCGCGGGCATAGCCCGAAGCCATGAACCCCGCGCCCTGCTCGTTGGCCGGCACGATCAACGGCATCGGGTCCGCGCCGCCGGCCTTCTTGTCGTGGTTGAAACGGAAGATCGCGTCGTAGGTGGGCAGGATGGCGCCGCCGCTGTAGCCGAAAACGACATCCACGCCCTCATCGGCCAGGACCTGGACGATGATCTCGGCCCCGGTCATGATGGTTCCGGCGAGAGGGTGGGGGCTGCTTTTCGGCTGTGCGTTCACGGCGGCTTCCGGTGGAAAAACCCTGCAAATTCGGGGCGATCTTATAGCACGATCAGCCCTGTTCCGCAGTGGCCGGGGCTGTCCCGGAAGTGACCCGGTTCCGCACCGGCAGCAGCCCGGCCATCGCGTTGTCACCTCGAAGGTGTAAGCTTTCGCGAAGATTTTTCCAGGGAGGAGACGACGATGGGCTTACTCGATCAACTGGCCGGCAGCGTCCTGTCCGGCGCACTCGGCGGCGCACAGCAGCAGGGCCAGAGTCCGCTGCTGCAGGCGGCCATCGCCCTGATCCAGCAGAACGGCGGCCTGCCGGGCCTGCTGGCCAAGTTCCAGCAATCCGGCCTCGGCCAGCATGCCGAGTCCTGGGTTTCCAACAACGCCAACCTACCGATCACCGTGGACCAGCTGCACCAGGTGCTGGGCAGCGGCGCCATCGCCGGCATCGCCAGCCAGCTGGGCCTGGATCACGCCCAGGTCAGCGGCGGCCTGGCGCAGCTCCTGCCGCAGCTGGTGAACCAGATGACGCCGAACGGAAGCGTGCCGGACAACCACTCCGATCTGCTCTCCGAAGGCCTGGCCCTGCTCGCCGGCCGTGGCGCGGGGAGCGCCGCTCCGGCCGCTTGAGCCGCGGCGCCGCAAATCGCGGAAAGCCAATAACGACGGGGGCTTAGCGGGTGCCGGGGCAGACCCGGCACTTGCCCTGAGGTCGTCCGGCGGTTTATGTTCTCGAAATTATGCGCCACATTATTTCGATCCTGCTCCAGAACGAGGCCGGGGCACTTGCCCGAGTGGCCGGCATGTTTTCCGCCCGCGGCTACAACATCGAGTCCCTTACCGTAGCGCCGACGCACGAGGCCACGGTTTCGCGCCTGACCCTGGTCACCACCGGCAGCGACGCGGTGATCGAACAGATCATCAAGCAGTCGCGCAAGCTGATCGACATCGTCGAGATCGCCGACCTCACCAGCCGCGAGCACATCGAGTGCGAGCTGCTGATGCTCAAGGTCGAAGTGGAGCCCGCCGGCGGCCGCAGGATCGTCGAGTGCGTGCGCCGTCACCGCGCCCTGATCCTCGACGAAACCGATACCACCCGCACCGTGCAGCTCACCGGCACCGGCGTCGAGGTCAACAGCTTCCTCGCCGAACTGTCCGGTATCGCGCGCGTGCTCGAGCTGGTGCGCAGCGGCACCGCGGCGCTGGAGTCCGGCGCAAGCGTGCTGGCGCCGCCGGCCTGAGGCGATCGGTTCGCATATTTCTTTTCTCCCGTCCCATCAGAGGTAATCCGCAGTGAGCATCAACGTCTATTACGACAAGGACGCCGACCTTTCGATCATCCAGTCGAAGAAGGTCGTCATCCTCGGTTACGGTTCGCAGGGCCACGCCCATGCGCAAAACCTCAAGGACAGTGGAGTCGATGTCACCGTCGGTCTGCGCAAGGGCTCCAAGTCCTGGGCCAAGGCCGAGGGCGCCGGGCTCAAGGTCAAGGAAGTCGCCGAAGCGGTGAAGGGCGCCGACCTGGTGATGATCCTCGCCCCCGACCAGGACCAGCGCAAGATCTACGAAGACAGCGTCGTCGCCAACCTCAAGCAGGGCGGCGTGCTGGCTTTCGCCCACGGCTTCAACATCCACTTCCAGCTGATCGAGCCGCGCCCCGACCTCGACGTCATCATGGTCGCGCCGAAGGGCCCTGGCCACCTGGTGCGCAGCACCTACACCCAGGGCGGCGGCGTGCCCAGCCTGATCTGCGTCCACCAGGACGCCTCCGGCCAGGCCAAGCAGATCGCCCTGTCCTACGCCTCCGCCAACGGCGGCGGCCGCGCCGGCATCATCGAGACCAGCTTCAAGGAAGAGACCGAAACCGATCTCTTCGGCGAGCAGGCCGTGCTCTGCGGCGGCGCCACCGCCCTGGTGCAGGCCGGTTTCGAAACCCTGGTCGAAGCCGGCTACGCGCCGGAAATGGCCTACTTCGAGTGCCTGCACGAGCTCAAGCTGATCGTCGACCTGATGTACGAGGGCGGCATGGCGACGATGCGCTACTCCATCTCCAATACGGCCGAGTACGGCGACTACACGCGCGGTCCGCGTATCGTCACCGAGCAGACCAAGGTCGAGATGAAGCGCATCCTCACCGAGATCCAGACCGGCCAGTTCGCGCGCGAATTCGTCCTGGAAAACCAGGCCGGCCAGCCGACCCTGAAGGCCCAGCGCCGCATCGGCGCCGAGCACCAGATCGAAAAGGTCGGTTCCAAGCTGCGTTCGATGATGCCCTGGATTTCCAAGAACAAGCTGGTGGACAAGGCCAAGAACTAAAGCGGATCTCCGCCCGGCCGGCGCAGCCAGCCGGCAGGAGATTTGCTGATGGAATCTGGGACGCCCTTGAACGGGCGTCCCTTCTTTTTTGAAACTGTAGCAACCCGTAACACGGCGGCCACACCGCCAGGATCAGTGCGCAATGGACGAAGCCCGGCTTCCCCGCAAAAGACGCAAAGGCATCTACCTGCTGCCGAACCTGTTCACCACCGGCACCCTGTTCGGCGCCTTCTACGCCATCGTTTCCGCCATGGGCGGCAACTTCGAGGACGCCGCCAAGGGCATCCTCTTCGCCATGATCGCGGACCTGCTCGACGGCCGCATCGCGCGCATGACCAATACCGCCACCGACTTCGGCAAGGAATACGATTCGCTCTGCGACATGGCCGCCTTCGGCATCGCCACCAGCATCGTGGTCTACGCCTACAGCCTGCATTTCCTCTCCGACTACCGCTACCTGCACGGCAAGCTCGGCGGCGTGCTGGCGCTGACCTACGCCGCCTGCGCCGCCCTGCGCCTGGCCCGCTTCAACGTCCTCACCGCCATCACCGGCAGCAGCAAGGACTTCTTCGGCCTGCCCAGCCCGGCTGCCGCCGCCGTGGTGATCTTCTTCGTCTGGAAGGCGCGCGAACTCGGCTTCGGCGGCGACGAGGCCATCGTCATCGTGCCGGCCTCCATCATCACCCTCGGCGTGGCCCTGCTGATGGTCAGTTCGGTGCGCTACAACAGCTTCAAGAAGCTCAACCTGTCCAAGCGCATGCGCTTCCTGCCGTTTGCTGCCATCATCGGCGCGCTCGCCCTGGTTTCGATCGACCCGCCCGGCATCCTGTTCCTGATCTTCTTCGCCTACGCCGTCTCCGGTCCCGTCGTGGCCCTGCTGCGCCGCCTGCGCGGCAAGCACCTGCCGCCGCCGCCCGCCGTCATCTGAAAACTTGATGGCAGGGGTGCAAAAAATGATTTGGCAGGGGCGGGGACATCCGCTATAGTTTGTCAATCATGCCGTCCAACAGCAGCCATTCCGGTACCTCCAGCGCAGCCTTCTCCGGCCGCCTGCTGCTGCTTGCGCTTCGACTTCTGCCGTAGGGCAGACAAGAACTCCACCCGCACGGGGGTCAAGAATACCGTGTACATCCCTGATACAAGCACCGGTCATCCCTGACCGGACCGCTGAACGCCGGCTGCGCCGGCGAAATCAAAAACCTGGTTTTAGTTCTAGAGATCGAATTCCATGAGCAAGAAACAGCTGATCATTTTCGACACCACCTTGCGCGACGGCGAGCAGTCGCCCGGCGCCGCCATGACGCAGGACGAGAAGCTGCGCATCGCCCTGGCGCTGCAGCGCCTGCGGGTGGACGTCATCGAAGCGGGCTTCGCCGCCGCCAGCCCCGGCGACTTCGCCGCCATCCAGGCCATCGCCCGCGAGCTCACCGACACCACCGTGTGCTCGCTGGCGCGCGCCAATGCCGGCGACGTCACCAAGGCCGGCGAGGCCCTCAAGCTGGCGCGCCGCAAGCGCATCCACACCTTCATTGCCACCAGCCCGATCCACATGGAGATGAAGCTGCGCATGGCGCCGGAGCAGGTGCTGGAGAGCGCCGTCGGCGCGGTCAAGCTGGCACGCCAGTTCACCGACGACGTCGAGTTCTCCGCCGAGGACGCGGTGCGCTCCGACATGGACTTCCTGTGCCGCATCTTCGAGGCGGCGATCAAGGCCGGCGCCACCACCATCAACGTGCCGGACACGGTCGGCTATTCCATCCCCGGCCTGTGGGGCGAGCGCATGCGCCAGCTGATCGAGCGCGTGCCGAATGCCGACAAGGTCATCTGGTCCACCCATTGCCACAACGACCTGGGCCTGGCCGTCGCCAACTCCCTGGCCGCGGTGCAGGCGGGTGCCCTGCAGGTCGAATGCACCATCAACGGCCTGGGCGAACGTGCCGGCAACGCCTCGCTGGAAGAGATCGTGATGGCGGTGAAGACCCGCGCCGACGTGTTCGACGTCGAGACCCGCATCGACGCCACCCAGATCGTGCCCTGTTCGCGCCTGGTCTCCACCATCACCGGCTACCCTGTGCAGCCGAACAAGGCCATCGTCGGCGCCAACGCCTTCGCCCACGAGTCCGGCATCCACCAGGACGGCGTGCTCAAGCACCGCGAAACCTACGAGATCATGCGCGCCGAGGACGTCGGCTGGGCCGCCAACAAGCTGACCCTGGGCAAGCTGTCCGGACGCGCTGCCTTCCGCGCGCGCCTGGAGGAGCTGGGCTACAAGTTCCGTTCCGAAGCCGAACTGGCCGAAGCCTTCGCCCGTTTCAAGGACTTGGCCGACAAGAAGCACGAGATCTTCGACGAAGACCTGCAGATGCTGGTGACCCAGGCCGATGCCGCGCGCTCGGAAGATCGCGTGCAACTGGAATGGATGGAGACCACCTCCAAGACCGGCACCCGCCCGATCGCCAAGGTGGCGCTCAACCTCGAAGGCGAGATCCACGAGGTGCAGGCGCAGGGCGACGGCCCGGTCGACGCGGTCTTCGCCGCCATCGAGAAGCTCATCGGCAGCGGCTCCAAGCTGCTGCTGTACTCGGTCAACGCTATCACCACCGGCACCGATTCGCAGGGCGAAGTCACCGTGCGCCTGGCCAAGGACGGCCGCGTCGTCAACGGCCTCGGCGCCGACACCGACATCATCATCGCCTCGGCCAAGGCCTACATCAACGCCATCAACCGGCTGGAAGTACCGATCAGTGCGCATCCGCAGCGGACCTTCGAACCCGTGCCGTAGCCGGCAGTATGTCGTCCTGACATGCACGGGGCCATCCATGGCCCCGACTGTTCAAACAAGCAGGCATAAAAAAGCCCCGGACAGGTTTCCCTGTCCGGGGCTTTGCTGCTTCTGAAGCTTTAGTTGGCGCCGTTCTGCAAGTTGGTGTTGCCACCGTTGTTGTCCAGCACCACAACGGCAAGCGGCGTGGAGGCGGGGCTGCCGGTGGGGGCGTCGATGGCGGCGATCTGCAGCACGTTGCCCGCGATCGGCAGCGCGATGCCCTTGGTGCCGCTGTCGAACAGCTTGACCCCGAGGGCGTTGGTGACCACGATTTCGTACGTGCCGGTGGCGACGCCGGTGGTGGTGGAGAAGGCCGGTGAACTCGGGGTGGCGTTGAACGGATACTCCACGGTGGCGTTCGGCGTCTTGCCGGTGGTGCTGCCGCCGGGGGTGATCAGGAAGAAATTGATCGGCCCGGTGCGGGAGGCGGCATCGGCGACGAACTGCACGTTGAACTGGCCGCTGCTCGGTGCCTGCAGGTTCTGTTCGGCGACGAAGCCCTTCTCCGAACCATCGCCGATCTGACCGGCGGCGAACACCGTGGTGACGTTGTTGTGATCGATGCTGGTGTTGTCGACGGTGAAGGTCACGCTGTTGCTGGTCAACTGCGTCTTGTAGCTGCCCGTGGGCGGGTTGTCGATGCCGCTGGCGGTGCCGTAACTGATCCCGCTGAAGGACGAGACGTTGCTGAGCGCGGCGTTCAGTCCGATCGAGTCGGTGATGCCGTTGGCGATGCGGAATGCGCCGGTCAAGGGGGGAGTGCTGTTGTTGTCGTTGCTGCAAGCCGACAGGGCCAGCAGGCCGGCGCCGATGAGTGCAAAACCATTGAGACTGTGTTTCATTGTGAGTTCTCCGTGACGTATTGAAACTGATGCCCTGGTGTCGCTTCCTTGCTACAGGCCGCCGCCGACAACATGGTCTCCTCACCGGCCCGCCGAAAGATCGGCTACAGTTCTCCCCTATGGATTCCGCACGCCGCAAACAGTACCTGGACGCCCTCGGCATCGAGCCCTGGCAGCAACGCACACAAGCGCCGGCGCAGCCACCTGAGGTGACCGCGCCGGTCGGGAATCCCGGGAATGCTGTAGAAACAGCGCCGGTATTCCCTCAGAGCCCCAACATGCCTCCGAAGTTCAAAACTCCCCTTCCCGCAGCGGCCCCGGAGCCGCCTCCCGCGCGCTCACCCGAGCCGGCTTTCGAGGTCCCGACCACCTGGGAAGGCCTGCGCCCGGCCGTCGCCGGCTGCATGCGCTGCAAGCTGTGCAAGACCCGCACGAACACCGTATTCGGGGTCGGCCTGGAGACCGCCTCGCTGATGGTGGTGGGCGAGGGGCCCGGCGCCGACGAGGACCAGCAGGGCGAGCCCTTCGTCGGCCGCGCCGGCAAGCTGCTCGACGAAATGCTCAAGGCCATCGGCCGCTCGCGCAAGGAGCAGGCGCCGGAGAAATCCGTGTTCATCGCCAACGTGGTCAAGTGCCGTCCGCCGGGCAACCGCGATCCCGAGGCGGACGAAGTCGAGGCCTGCCGCCCCTATCTCGACCAGCAGATCCGCCTGGTCAAGCCCAAGTTGATCGTTGCCCTGGGCCGCATCGCCGCGCAGCGCCTGCTCGGCACCGACGCGCCCCTGTCCAAGCTGCGCGGCCCCGTGCACGAGTACGGCCCCGACAGGACCCCCTTGCTGATCACCTATCACCCGGCCTACCTGCTGCGCAGCCCGGGTGAAAAGGCCAAGAGCTGGACCGACCTCAAGCGCGTGCACCAGCTGCTCAAGGCCTGACCACCGCCCGCCGACGCTCGCGACGACGAATGAGCGCCAACAAATCCCGGGGACACGGTAAGCTGTTGTCGTCCGCCCCCGGGGAAGGCGGCATGGGACCAACAACATGAGCGCGCAACCGAAACCGGCCTGGCAGATCCTGCCGATGCACGTCTCCCACCTGCCGCAGGTGCTGGAGATCGAGCAGCGCGCCTATCCCTTTCCCTGGTCGGACGGCATCTTCCGCGACTGCCTCAAGGCCGGCTACAGCGGCTGGATCCTCATCGACCGGCACGGCGTCATCGTCGGCTACGCCCTGATGAGCATGGCCGTGGACGAGGCCCACGTCCTCAACCTGTGCATCGATCCCTCCGGCCAGCGGCAGGGGCTGGGGCGCATGCTGCTGGAGCACATGATCATGCTGGCGCGCGCGGCCAATGCCACCATCGTGCTGCTGGAAGTGCGCAAGTCCAACAAGGCCGCCATCCACCTCTACGAGTCGCAGGGCTTCCAGCGCCTGGGCCTGCGCAAGGGCTACTATCCGGCGCACGAAGGCCGCGAAGACGCCTTGGTGCTGGGCTTCGACATCGTCTAGCTGTATCCCTCTTTCCCAACCGAGCGACGCCCATGAGCGCGAAGCGCCGCAGCCAGATCGCCTGGGCCTTCAACGCCTGGGCCAATCACGCCTTCTCCACCACCATCCTGGTCGGCTTCTTTCCCATATTTTTCGACAAGTACTGGGCCAAGGACCTGCCCGGCGCCACCTCCACCTTCTACCTGGGCCTGACCAACTCGGCCGCCAGCTTTATCGTCATGCTGATCGCCCCCTGGCTCGGCGCCCTGGCCGACCTGCGCGGCCAGAAGAAGCGCTACCTCGGCTGGTTCACCGTGCTCGGCGTCGCCGCCAGCGCCGGCCTGGCCTGCATCGGCGCCGGGCAGTGGTTCTGGTCCCTGGTCGTGTTCGCCGCCGCCTCGGTCGGCTTCTTCGCCAGCTATTCCTTCAACGACGCCCTGCTGGTTCAGGTGGCCGAAGCCGGGGAATCGGACCGTGTCTCCGCCTTCGGCTTCGCCATGGGCTATCTGGGCGGCGGCATCCTGTTCCTGGTCGACGTTTTGATGGTCCTCTATCCGCAGCGTTTCGGCCTGGCCGATGCCACGGCCGCCACGCGCGCCGCCTTCATCAGCGTGGCGCTGTGGTGGGCGGTGTTCTGCCTGCCCCTGTTCCGCTACGTGCCGGAAGCGCCTGCGGTGGAGCAGTCCACCGGCTGGCGCGAGCTGTGGGAAACCCTGAAAACCGTCATCCGCAACAAGCCGGTGCTGCGCTTCCTCATCGCCTACTGGCTCTACATCGACGCCATCGGCACCCTGCAGCAGATGGCCGTCGATTTCGGCGCCAAGCTGGGGTTCTCCACCAATACCCTGATCACCGCCTTGCTGATGGTGCAGTTCATCAGCTTCCCCGCCGCCTGGGCCTTCGGACCTCTGGCCTCGTGGATCGGCACCAAGCGCGCCATCTACCTGGGGTTGCTGGTATTCGGCCTGATCAGCATCTGGGCTTATTTCATGCAGACCGAACGCCAGTTCTACGAAATGGCGGTGGCCGTGGCCCTGGTCCAGGGCGGCGTGCAGGCCTTGTCGCGCTCCTATTTTTCGCGCCTGATTCCGCGCGAGCGTTCCGGCGAGTATTTCGGCTTCTACAACATGCTCGGCAAGTTCGCCGCCGTGCTGGGGCCCCTGGTGGTGGGCGCGGTGGCCCTGGCCACCGGCAGTCCCCACCTGTCGATCATGGTGCTTTCGGTATTCTTCGTGGTCGGCGCCGTACTGCTGTCGCGGGTACAGGAGCCCAATACCGGAGTCTGACGTCCCGGGCAGGGTCAACAAGTCCTAAAATCCCGGCATGACCCATGAAAAATCCCTGACCTATTCCGAGTACCTCAAGCTCGACGGCCTGCTGCAACAGCAGCAGCCGCTGTCCGCCGAGCACGACGAACTCCTGTTCATCGTCATCCACCAGGTGTACGAACTGTGGTTCAAGCAATGCCTGCATGAACTGCGCTACCTGCGCAGCGCCTTCGCCGCCGGCGATACCCCGCATGCCCTGGCCACCCTCAAGCGTACCCTGACCATCCTCAAGACCCTGGTCGGGCAGGTGGATATCCTGGAGACGATGACGCCGCTTTCCTTCAACGCCTTCCGTTCGCGCTTGCAGGCCTCCAGCGGCTTCCAGTCCTTCCAGTTCCGCGCCGTCGAATTCCTGCTCGGCCACAAGCGCACCTCGGCGCTGGAAAACTACCCGCAGGACAGCCGCGAACGCAGCGAACTGCAACAGCTGATGACCGAGCCCTCGGTCTACGACGCCTTCCTGCATTACCTCCAGGCCAACGGCGTGACCGTTCCCGCGGCCGCCCTGCAACGCGACCCCGCGCAGCCCACCGTCGCCGACGAAGCCGTGCAACAGGCCCTGCTGACCGTCTACCGTACCCTGCCGTTCCAGGCTCAGGTCTGCGAACGCCTGGTGGACCTCGACGAAGGCTTGCAGGAATGGCGCTACCGCCACGTCAAGATGGTCGAGCGCACCATCGGCGCCAAGCCCGGCAGCGGCGGTTCCTCCGGCGCCGCCTACCTGCGCAACACCCTGTTCACGCCCCTGTTCCCGGATCTCTGGGCCATCCGCGCCCAGCTCTGATCCGCGGCTGCGGGCCGCCCCGGAAGCGCGCAGCGCTTCCGGGGTTTGGTCTAAATCCGCTGCAACCACCCCTGCGCGACGTCCCGCGCCGCGTCCACCGCCGGCTTGCCGGCCCGGAAGCAGCGCTTCCACTGATCATCCTTCCCCTGGTAGACGGGATCGACGAAGCGGCCATTGACCACCCTGGCGTTGAAATCCACGCTGGCCGACAGCGCCAGGAACTCGTTCAGCGCGCGGCGGATCGCCTCGCCCGGATCGGCCGGATGCTCCGCCTGGAACTTCACCAGGCGCTGCTGATACTCCTGCTGCCGCTGCGCATTCTGCTGCTGGCGTTCCTGCTCCGTCGTCAGTTGCGGGCCAGCGGGTAGCTGTCCCTGCTTGCGCATCTGCTCGATCTGCTGCTCGCCCTGTTTCGCCTGCGCGATCATGCCGTCGATCTGCGCATCGCTCATGCCGGCCTTCTTGAACGCCGCGCGCTGCGCCTCGAGCTGTGCAACCACGCCCTTGCGCTCGGTCTCTTCCTTGGAAAAATTGGCGTTGGCGCTCTCGTTCTGCTCCTGCATCTCCTGCGGCGAGATCAACTCCAGCTTCGGTTTGTACTCCTCCCACCAGGCGGCATAGTCCTGCCTGAAGGCATCGCTCCTGCCGTAGGCGATGGCCAGTTGTCCCGCGGCACGCATGAAGGCCGCGCGTGCCTCCGGCCCGAGCGTGCGCAGGCTGCCGGGGATATAGGCATAGCCGTTGGCGAAGGACTCCACCACCGCCTGCTTCACGTCCTTGTCCTTCAGGCCCGCATCGCTGATCGGATCGGCCAGCGCCGCGGCGCCCATGGCCAGGCTGAAACAGGCGAAGCCGCGCACGGCCGCCGACGCGTTGAATTTGAACATCGATTTCCCCTTGCCCCGCGGTGCGTGATTGCTCCCTCCATCTGGATACGCAATCACGCCACGCACCGCGACATCGGCCTTACCGCGTACGCAGCGCCGCCACCGCCTGAGCCAGTTCGCGTTGCGCCGCCGCATCGGGCGCATCCAGGTAACGCAGCCGCAGGTACAGCGCGCAGATCGCCTGCACCGCCGCCGCCAGGTCCGGACGTCCCTCGGCCACGCGGCCGGTGAAATCCCGCGGGCCTTCGCCGGCCTGCTGTTCGAAGCCGGCGCGCGCCAGCCGCTTGCGCAGCTTCAGCCACTGCTCCAGCACCGCGTCCTCCTGCCGTTGCGGCAGGAACTGCCGCATCAGCCCCAGGCCGAGCAGCCCGAGAACCAGGCTGATGGCCACGGTCAGCGCCAGGATCATGTCGCTCCAGTCCATCAGCCCGAGCCGCCCCAGTACCTCCGTTTGCAAGTCCGGGCCGTAGCCCAGCACCCAGCGATTCCACTCCGCGTTGGCCCAGTCCCAGCGCGCTTCCAGCAGAGCGCGCAACTGGTAGCTGCGGCGCGAGGGATCGAGGTAGGCGGGAATGTCATCCGTACCTTCCAGCGCCGCGCCGATGCCTTTCTCGATCCGCTGCGGCGATACCGCCGCGGTGGGATCCACGCGCGTCCAGCCCTGGCCGGCCAGCCACACCTCGCTCCAGGCATGCGCGTCGGACTGCCGCACCAGGTAGTAGTCGCCGAAGGTATTCCTGGCGCCGCCCTGGTAGCCGGTCACCACCCGCGCTGGAATGCCGGCCGCCCGCATCAGCACGGTGAAGCTGCTCGAATAGTGCTCGCAGAAACCGCGATGCGTGACGAACAGGAACTCGTCGATGCCGTCGCGTCCCAGCACCGGCGGATGCAGGGTGTAGTAGAAATCCTTGCCGCGGAACATCGCCAGCGCCGCCTGGATGATCGCCGCATCGTCCAGGCCCTGCGTGCGCCACTGTTGCGCCAGTGCGCGGGTGCGCGGGTTGAGGCCCAGCGGCAGTTGCAGGAACACCTTGCGCTGCGCCTCCGGCAACTCCGTCTGCAGGCGGTAGTGCGGGTGCGAGGTGAGCTGGTACAGCCGCCGTTCCTTCACGTCCGCATTCGCCACCAGCTGGTAGTCGGTGCTGAGCGTCGCATCCGGCGGCAGGCCGATGCGGCTCGGCAGATCCAGCGCCAGCAGCCAGGGCCGCCGCTGCGGCTCCAGCGTGATTTCATAGCTGTAGGCCGGGGTGCCCAGTTCCGCCGTGGCGCCGCCGCCCGCCGGCCGCACGCCGGCCTTCCAGCGCCGGCCGTCGAAGTGCGCCAGCACCGGGCCGCGCCAGTACATCTCCTCCGGCGGCGGCACCGGGCCGTTGAAGCGCACCCGCAGGGCCACCGCGTCGGACTCGATCAGACTCTGGATCTCGCCCGGAGCCATATCGTCGGCAAGGCCGGTTTGCGAAGCGCCCGCATCCGTCGGCAGCCCCCACAGCGGGCCGGGGATGCGCGGAAACAGCAGGAACAGCACCACCATCAGCGGCAGCGCATGCAGCACCAGGCGTCCGCCCAGGCGCAGCGAAGCGCGCAGCGGCAGCGCCGCATCGGGATGGTTGGCCTCCACCAGCAGGCTGGTGATCAGCATCGCGCAGGCCAGCAGGTAGGCCACCGTCCATATCTCCTGCGAGAACAGGAAGTGCGTGATCAGGATGAAATACATCAGCTGCACCATCACCATCACGTCGCGGCGCGTGTTCAGCTCCGTCAGTTTCAGGCTCGCCATCACCACCAGCAGCGCCACGCCGGCGGTCTGCCCGGCGAAGTTGCCGAACTGCGCATAGACCGCGAGGAAGGCGCCGATGGTCAGCGCGAAGCGCACCCAGCGCGGCATTGCGCGCCACTGCCGCAGCGTCGCCAGCAGCCGCCACAGGCCGATGGCGATCACCAGCAGGATTTCCCACAGCGGCAGGCGCTGCGCGTGCGGCGCCAGCACGATGGCCAGCACCGCCAGCAGGCGCAGCAGAACGGTGCGGGGCAGGAAGTCGATCATGCCGGCTGCCGTCCCAACTCGTCTTCATAGGCCGAAAAGATCGTCTCGCCAAAACAGGTGAAGATGATTTCTTCGATTGCCGGCGTCCGCGCCAGTACGCCGCGCACGGTCGTTACCGCGATGGCGGTCGCCGCCGCGACCGGATAGCCATACACGCCGCAACTGATCGCCGGAAAGGCAACGCTGCGCAACCCTTGCTTCTGCGCCAGCGCCAGCACATTGCGGTAACAGCCGGCCAGCAATTCCGCTTCGCCATGCCCGCCGCCACGCCACACCGGCCCTACGGTATGGATGACCCAAGGCGCCTGCAGCCGGTGCCCGGCAGTGATGCGCGCCTGGCCGGCAGGGCAGCGCACGCCGGGACGAACCTGCGGCAGCGCCCGGCACTCGGCCAGCAATCCGGGCCCCGCCGCGCGATGAATCGCGCCATCCACGCCGCCACCGCCGAGCAGGGTTTCGTTGGCCGCATTGACGACCGCGTCCACCGCCAGCGTGGTGATATCCGCCTGCACCGCGCGCAGCACGCTCACCGCGGCGCCTCGAACAGCGCCAGCGCCTTCAGGCATTCCTGCCGGTGCAACTCGCCGCGCCCCGGCGCCTGTGAGAACTCCGGCAGGCGCAAGCCGTAGCTGCGGCCCTCGGCCTCCGCGTCCAGTACCCAGCGCGCCAGCTGCGACAGCCGCCGCTCCGCATCCCAGGCCGGCGGCATCGAGCCCCAGTCCAGCCACAATTCCTTTTCCAGCGTCTCCGCGAACTGCTTCACCTGCGGCGTCTGCAGCTTGGACATGCTCTTCCAGTGGATCGAGCGCATCGCATCGCCGCGCTGGTAGCTGCGCAGGCCGGCGAATTCCTCCTGGCCATGGCGCATGCCGGCGCGCGGCCCGGTGCCGCCGCTGGTGGCCGGTGGCCGTTCACCCTTCGCCGCCGGCCTCGGATACACCAGGCAGGCCATGTCCAGTTCGATCCAGGTCCAGGCGTGGAACAGCCCCAGCGGGAATTCGGTGAGCACGGAAAAGCGCGGCGCCGGCAGCCAGCCGCGCTGCGGCGCCGGCAGGGTCAGCAGCAGCGTGCCGCTCTGCTGGCCGCCCAGGTCGGTGCTGCACAGCGGCATCTGGTCCGACCAGCCGGCGCGCAAGGCATAGCGCGGCGGCGCGGCGGGATTTTCCAGCTCCAGGACGAAGCGCGCCGTATCCCCGGCGAACACCGGCTGGATGCGCCCGCTGCGCACGCGGATGTTCACCAGGTTGGCATGCGTGTGGTGCATCGCCACCAACCCCAGCCCGGACAGCAGGAAGGTCAGGGCGAAGGCCATGCTGTTGCTGTAGTTCATCGAACCGAGCAGCATCACCATCAGCAGCAGGCCGAAGCCGTAGCCGAAGCGGGTGGGCAGGATGTACACCCGCCGCCGCGACACCTCCACCGGCCCCGGCACGCGTTTCAGCCGCGTGAAGATCCAGCGGTCGATGCGCCGCCGCATGCTCTTGAACGGCTGCGTCAGGATCAGGGCGAAGCGCTCGCCCGATTGCCGCAGGTTCGCTCCGGCGCCCATGGGCCTGCCGCTCAGGGAATCGGAACCGAGGCGAGGATCTCCGCCACGATCGGCGCCGAGCTGTCGCGCTCCACCGCCGCCAGGCGATGTCCCGCAACCGCCGCGAACACCGCCTGCAGGTCTTCCGGGATCACACCGCTGTGGCCTTCCAGCAAGGCCCAGGCCTGCGCGCAGCGGCGCAGCGCCAGCCCGGCGCGCGGCGACAGTCCCATGCGCAGGGCAGGGTGCTCGCGCGTCGCCTTGATCAGCGCCATCAGGTAATCGAGCAGGGCCGGCGAGGTGCGCACCTCCTGCACCTGCTTCTGCAAGGCCAGCAGTTGCTCCGGCTCCAGCGCCGGCGGTGTCTCCGCCAGCAGGTCGCGCCGCTCGCGTTCCATCAGCAGCGCCCGCTCCGCCTGCGCCGGCGGATAGCCCAGCGAGATGCGCATGAGGAAGCGGTCGAGCTGCGATTCCGGCAAGGGAAAGGTGCCGATCTGCTCGCTCGGATTCTGCGTCGCCACCACGAAGAACGGCTCCGGCAGCGTCCGCGTCACGCCCTCGGACGTCACCTGCCGCTCCTCCATCGCCTCCAGCAACGCGCTCTGCGTCTTCGGGCTGGCGCGGTTGATCTCGTCCGCCAGCACCACCTGCGCGAAGATCGGCCCGGGATGGAAGCGGAAGGCGCTGGTCGCCGGCTCATAGATCGACACGCCGAGGATGTCGCCCGGCAGCAGGTCGCTGGTGAACTGCACCCGCTGGAAGTGCAGCCCGAACACCCGCGCCAGCGCCAGCGCCAGCGTGGTCTTGCCGACCCCGGGAATATCCTCGATCAGCAGGTGCCCCCGCGCCAGCAGGCAGGCCACCGCAAGCCGGAGCTGGCGTTCCTTGCCGAGGACGATGCCGGAGAGTGCGCCGAGCGCGCCGTGCAGGTTGGTGGTCATGGAAGCGGCCGGAATCGGTGATGAATATTTATTTGAGCATCGTAGCGAGGCTTTGCCCAAGCCGCACTGCCTGTCCGGCCGCCAGCGCCGGATCCCAGGTCAGGGCCCCCGGAGGCGCCAGCAGGATCACCGTCGACCCCATGTGGAACCGCCCCAGCTCCGCCCCGCGCTGCAGCAGCAGCGGCTGCATCGGCTGGTAATAGGTCGGCGGCACATGGCGCAGGTGGGGCGGGGTGAGCTGCCCGCTCCACACCGTCTCGATGCCGCCGACGATGATGGCGCCGACCATCACCAGGGCCAGCGGCCCGAACTGCGTATCGAAGATCGCCACCATGCGCTCGTTGCGCGCGAACAGCCCCGGCACCGAGCGCGCCGTGCTCGGATTGACGCTGAACAGCCGTCCCGGCACATAGGCCCAGCTGCGCAGGCGGCCGATGCAGGGCATGTGCACGCGGTGGTAATCGTGCGGCGCGAGGTAGATGGTGCTGAACGAGCCGCTATAGAAATCCTTCGCCAGCTCCTCGTCGGCCAGCAGTGCCGCGGCGCTGTAGCCGTGCCCCTTGGCCTGGAAGATCTGGCCCTGACGGATCGGCCCCACCTGGCTGATGGCGCCGTCCACCGGGCTGCTCAGGATGTTCGCCGCCGCCGGCTGCGGCCGCAGGCCCGGCTTGAGCGCGCGGGTGAAGAAGGCGTTGAAGTGCTCGTAGTTGTCGACGCGAGACCACTCCGCTTCCTCCAGGTCCACCGCGTACTTGTGCAGGAACCAGCGCATCAGCGCGTTCTTGAACGGCTTCGCCCGCACCTGCGCCACGCGGAACATGAAGGCCGACAGCGCCCGCGTCGGCAACAAGGACTGGAAGGTGGCGAAGATGCGGTCGCCCAGCGTCGCCTCGCTGCCCGGCGGTTGGCGCATCATGGCTGCGCCCGCACGCTGAACGGTACCTGCGTCACGTCCTTGCCGCAGTGGAAGCCGATGCTGCTGCCGTCGCCCGCCTTGAACGGATGCTTCGGGTTCATCAGCATCAGGTGCTTGCCGCCGTCGGCCAACGCCACGCTGCCATGCGCCGGGATGTCCAGGCCCTTGAGCGGGCGCATGGTCATCATGCCGCCGTCCATGCTCATCTGGTGCAGCTCCACGCTGCCGAAGTCTGCGCCGTCCACGCTGTCGATGTGCAGCGGCTTGTCGCCCGTATTGCTCAGCACGCCATAGCCGGCCAGCACCGCGGCCACCGGCGGCCCCTCGGGTATCCAGGCGTCCTCCACCTTCAGTCCCTTGCAGTCGGCGAAGGCCGGGGCACAGGCGGCGCAGGCGAGCAGGGCGATCGCCAGGGGAGCGGAATATTTCATGAGGGCTTTCCGATGACCTGCTTCAGGTCGCTGACCAGGCTCTCGGTCTTGAAGGGCGGGGTGAGGTAGCCGGCCAGGCCGGCCTTGGGATCGACCAGGATCAGGGCCGAGGAATGATCCATCAGGTAGCTCTGCGGCGTCTCGCCCGGCACCTTGGCATAGACGAAGCCGAGATTGGCGCCGAGCGTGTCGAGCTGCGCATTGGGCCCGGTCACGGCGAGGAAATCCGGGCTGAAGTAATGGGTGTACTGGCCCAGGGTCTCAGGCGTATCCCGCTCCGGGTCGATCGACAGGAAGATGAAGCGCACCTTGGCCGCGTCCGCGCCCAGGCCCTTTTCCACCGCCTTGAGCTGCGCCAGCGTGGTCGGGCACACGTCCGGGCAATGGGTGTAGCCGACGTAGATCACGCTCCAGTGCCCGGCCAGGTCGGCCTTGGTGAAGGGCTTGCCGTCGCTGCCGTTGAGGCTGAAATCGGCGATCGGCCGCGGCTGTTGCAGCAGTGTGCCAGACTGGATCTGCACGGTCGCGGGCCGCAGCACCACCATCCCGGCGACGATGCCGATCAGCACGGCAAATGCCGCCAGCAAGCCCAGGCTCAAGGAACGATTCGACACGTTGTGGAATTCTCCGCCGTACCGGTCCGGCACGGTCAATAAACGGAAGGCTGCATACTTTAATAAAATACCGGTCTTGCCACACTGAAATTCCCCCGAATGCCCCCCGAACCCGCCTCATTGCCCGATTCACCGGAGTTCCAGGCCCTGCGCAGCGTGCGCGACCTGGTGCGCTGGGGCGCCTCGGAGTTCAACCGCGCCGGCCTGGTCTTCGGCCACGGCACCGACAATGCCCTGGACGATGCCTTCCACCTCGTCATGTGGGCGCTCAAGCTGCCCTTCGAGTTGCCGGCCGTCTACCTGGAAGCCAACGTCACCGAGCGCGAGCGCATCGCCGTGATCGAGCTGCTGCAAACCCGCGTGCGCACCCGCAAGCCCTCGCCCTACCTGACCGGCGAGGCCTGGTTCGCCGGCCTGTCGTTCGAGGTGGACGAGCGCGTGCTGATCCCGCGTTCCCCCATCGGCGAGCTGATCCAGACCCGTTTCGCCCCCTGGCTGACGGTGGACCCCGAGTCGATCCTCGACCTCTGCGCCGGCAGCGGCTGCATCGGCATCGCCTGCGCTTACGCCTTCCCGGAAGCCGGGGTGGAACTGGTGGAGATCGACGCCGGCGCCCTGCAACTGGTCGAGCGCAACATCGCCCGCCACAACATGGGCGAGCAGGTCACCGCCGTGGCGGGTGATCTGTTCGAGCCCGTCGCCGGGCGCCGCTATGACCTGATCGTGTCCAATCCGCCCTACGTGCCCACCGCCGAATGGCAGGCCCTGGCGCCGGAGTTCAAGCACGAGCCGCGCCTGGCCCTCGATGCCGGCGCCGACGGCATGGACGTGGTCGAGCGCATCCTCAGCCAGGCGCCGGACTACCTGTCCGACGACGGCATCCTGGTCTGCGAAATCGGCGGCTCGCAGCAGGAATTCCTGGCGCGCTACCCGGACATCCCCGTGGCCTGGCCGGAATTCGAAAAAGGCGGCGACGGCGTCTTCGTGATCAATCGCGACGAGCTGCTGGCCTGGCTCGACGCGCGCGGCTATTAATTCGGGAAACCATCGGGCATGTCCGGCAATACCATCGGCAAACTGTTCTGCGTCACCAGCTTCGGCGAAAGCCATGGCCCCGCCATCGGCTGCGTCGTGGACGGCTGCCCGCCGGGCCTGGCCCTGAGCGAAGCCGACATCCAGCCCGACCTCGACCGCCGCAAGCCCGGCACCTCGCGCCATGTCACCCAGCGCAAGGAAGCCGACGCGGTCAGGATCCTCTCCGGCGTCTACCAGGGCTACACCACCGGCACGCCCATCGCGCTGCTGATCGAGAACACCGACCAGCGCTCCTACGACTACGACAAGATCAAGGAAGTGTTCCGCCCCAACCACGCGGACTACGCCTACATCCAGAAATACGGCCGCCGCGATCCGCGCGGCGGCGGGCGCTCCTCCGCACGCGAGACCGCCGTGCGCGTCGCCGCCGCCGCCATCGCCAAGAAGTACCTGCGCGAACGCCTCGGCACCCAGGTGCGCGGCTACTGCGCCCAGATCGGCCCGCATGCGCTGGAGCTGAAAAGCTGGGAAGCCGTCGAGCAGAACAGCTTCTTCTGCCCGGACCCCGACCAGGTATCCATGCTCGACGAATACCTGACCCAGCTGCGCCGCGACGGCGACTCGGTCGGCGCGCGCGTCAACGTCGTCGCCAGCGGCGTCCTGCCCGGACTCGGCGAGCCGGTCTACGACCGTCTCGACGCCGAGCTGGCCTACGCCCTGATGAGCATCAACGCCGTCAAGGCCGTGGAGATCGGCGACGGCTTCGAGGTCGTCACCCAGCGCGGCAGCCAGGCCCGCGATGAACTCACTCCCGAAGGCTTCCTCGCCAACCACTCCGGCGGCACCGCCGGCGGCATCTCCACCGGCCAGGACATCCGCTGCTCCATCGCCCTCAAGCCCACCTCCAGCATCACCATCCCGGGCAAGACCATCGACAGCGAAGGCCAGGCCACCGAGATGCGCACCACCGGCCGCCACGACCCCTGCGTTGGCATCCGCGCCACGCCCATCGCCGAAGCCATGGTCGCCCTGGTGCTGATGGACCACTACCTCCGCCACCGCGCCCAGAACGCCGACGTGAAGGTCGAAACCCCGCGCATCCCCGCAGCCAGGGAGTGAGGAGGGGAGTGAGGGCCGCGGGCCCATCCCGCACGGTGCGCCGCGCATGAATCCCGGCGTGCTCTACGCCATCCTCGCCTGTGCCGCCTGGGGCTTCGCCTTCATTGGCCCCTTGATCGTCGGCGCCTGGACCGCCACCGCGGTGGCCGGCGGCCGCTACATCGCCTACGGCTTGTGGTCGCTCATCGCCCTGGGCGTGATGCGTGCGCGCAGCGGCCCGCAGCCCTTCGACGCCCGCAAGTGGCGCGACGCCACACTCTTCACCCTGGCCGGCAACCTTCTCTATTACACCCTGATGAGCGAATCCCTGAAGCGCTCCGGCGTCTTCCTGACCACCCTCATCATCGGCTTGCTGCCGGTGACGATATCCATGGCCGGCCGCCTGCGCGCCAGGCAGCGCCTGACCCCGGCCTACGCCGTGGCCCTGGTCCTGATCGTCGCCGGCCTGTTCCTCGCCAACCAGCCGGGGCAGGGCGCCCAGGCGAGCGGCGACTGGATCGGCCTGGCCTGCGCCTTCGGCGCCCTGGCCCTGTGGACCGGTTACGGCGTCATCAACGCCGACTGGCTCCGCGCCCACCCCAAGGTCGGCGGCCTCGAATGGTCCTCCCTCCAGGGCGCCGCCGCGCTGCCCTTCGCCCTGGCCCTGTTCGCCGCCTCGCCGCACCCGCCGCAGGACGCCGCCTGGCCCGCCTTCATCACCGTCAGCCTGCTCCTCGGCATCATCACCTCCTGGGCCGCCAACGCCGCCTGGAACATGGCCAGCACCCGCGTGCCCGCTTCCTTGCTGGGCCAATTGATCGTCTTCGAAACCGTTGCGGGCATCGCCTACGGCGCACTGTGGAGCCAGTCCTTGCCCGCCATGACCGTGCTCGCCGGCGCCGCACTGCTGATCGCCGGCGTCGTCATCGCCATGCGCGAACGCCCCCCGGAAATAACTGCCTGAGTAGGGCGGCCCGTGGCCGCCGATGCCCACTCAAATCCGCGATGCTTCAACCGCTGTTCGCCCATTCGCGCCCACACCACAATCTCGTCATTCCCGCGCAGCGAATCCAGTTCTGCGTACTTCAACTTTGCGGTGCACCTGGGTCGTCTACGGTGAACCGGATCAAACCATGCCCCCGGAATCTTGGCCCGGAACGAAGTAGACAAAGAGAAAGGTCGGGGCAGGGCGCTTTTCCGCTCGACCAATACCACCCTCCGTTCGCCCCGAGTGCCCGCGAAGCGGGTGTACTTTTCCGAATGTCCCGAGTGAATCGCGAAGCGATTTGTATCGAGGGAGGGGCCAACCACGGACTCATCCCCATCGTCATTCCGGCGAAAGCCGGAATCCAGGCTTCGGTGAATTTGAAGATTTAATGAACTCACTTTGGGCGATGATTGTAGGGTGGAATAAGCGAAGCGCATTGCGCCTGCGACACGGTGCCGCGAAGCGTGGGTGCGGGAGCAGGCGCAGCGGCCCCGGGATAATTTAGCTAACGCAGGCAGACGCCCCCTCCCGCACCCACCTCGCTACACTCGGGCACCGTGTCGGGGCCGCCCTTCCGCCGCAGGCGGAACGCGGCTTTTTCGCTCACAGCGAAATCAATGCCGCGTAACCACAATCGGCTCGCCCTTCGTGATGATCATGGTGTGCTCGTACTGCGCGGAAAGATTGCCGCTGGCGCCCACCAGCGTCCACCCATCGGAAGCCTCGGTAACCATGCGGCTTTTTGTCGACAGGAACGGTTCGATGGTAATGACCATCCCTTCCTTCAGGACACGCCGGTCCGATGGATCGAAATACCCCGGAATATGCTCCGGCGCCTCGTGCAGCGCGCGGCCAACCCCATGGCTTCCCAGGTTCTCGATGATCCTGAAGCCGTAGGTCCTGGCGGTGCGCTGGATGGCCGCGCCGATGCCATTGATCGGCTTGCCCGCGCGGGCGCATTTCATCGCCTCGTTGAGGGAGGAGCGGGTGGCGTGACAAAGCCGGGTCTTCAGCGGATTGGTGGGAGGCACCACGGCCGTGCCGCCGGTGTCCGCGAAGTAGCCATCGAGTTCCGCCGAAACATCCACATTGAGCACATCGCCGGCCCGGATGATCCGGTCTCCGGGCACTCCATGCGCAGCCTCTTCATTGATGCTGATGCAGGTCGTCCCCGGGAAGTTGTAGGTCAGTTTCGGCGCCGAGCGTGCGCCCTGTTCCGCCAGCAGCCGCTCGCCCAGCGAGTCGAGCTCCCGGGTGGTCATGCCCGGTTCCGCCGCGTCGAGCATCTTCTGCAGCACGACAGAAACGATCCTGCCGATCCGCTTCAGCGCCACGATGTCGTCTTGAGTTTCGATGGTCATGTGATTTCCTTGTGAAAGCTAAAGTTCAATTGAGAGCATGGTCAGGCAATGCGCTGAACGTGTTCATCCACCGGGGAGAACATGTAGTTTCCCACTGGTGCATGACGAGGATCATTGTGAGCAAACGGATTTGGACCAAGCCATTCAATAACAATAGAGGACGCGTCTAGCACCTTCTTTTCTTTTACCCACGAAAGAAATTGTTTGTCGATATCTAAGTGCTCATAGGTGGCACCGAGCATGACCACGCGTGCCTTGGCCGTACCACCGGGCACAGGAACACAAACAACATCGCCGAGTTCTATCGCGTAACCATCTTGATATGTCATGAGAGATGTCTGACGTTGAGCTTCGGCTTTCAATAGAAGGATGGACTGGGTTTGCCGATGAACATCGACCCGATCGAAGGGTTGGGAGTCACTGCCGCAATGCACCTCAGAACGTTTTCTCACACCGAAGAATCGCCTTTGAATCATCGAACCCCACCGGGGCCGACGTATGCTCATGGACGATCTTCCAGGCGCCGCCTTCGGGCTTCAACACCCAGGTAAGCCGATTCTGCATGGCGCGGAGTTCCTCCCCTTCCGCGGAGACTCCCGCATAAGTGACGATCGCACTGACCATCGCCAGTTCCCGCCCGGCCGTGGCTTGCACATCATCCATCGATACTTTCACCAACTCGCTGCCGAGCGAACCAAACCACGTTTCAATCATCTTCCGCCAGGCAGCGGCGCCTTCGTACGACCACACACCCCACATGTCGAACACCCGTACCTTCTGGTCATAGAGGCGCATGAACGCATCGACATCCTTTTCCAGCACCGCGGCCTTGTAGGCCTCAATCACTTGCAGAACCGAATCTTCGGGGCTGTTCATTCCGGGCCTCCTTGCTCAGAGGGCACTCTGACGGAACTGCACGACGTTCCCCTCGGGATCATGCCCATCGCATGCGCGAAACCCCCGGGCTTCAAATTCCTTCGCTGGCGGATTCAATTCACCTCCCAGCGCAGATGCCCTCGCCCTGACTTCAGCGATATCCGCAACCGGAAAGATCAGCTTCGCCGGAACGTCGGTACGCCGCACGGGTGGTGAGGCGATCTTGATCGACTTGGCAATCTGCTTCGGAATCGGATGAACCACGAGCTGGAAATGGGCGGACTCCAGGACGATCAGGTCAGGCTGGGTCAGGGTGGCCGTCATGGGAACAAGCTCGGCATAGAACCTGGCAATACGCACGATGTCCTTGGCAAACAGTACCGCGCCTGGTTTTTGTTGGCTGTTCATCAGTTCCTCATTGGTGCTGTTCTTCTCAGTGCTCCAAGCCACGGTCCGCTAACGGCTGCGGCCAGCCGCAGCCTGCGCCGTGGGATTCGGCGTGGGTTCGCCGATCTTTCGCAGCGTGTTGCGATCCGTATGGTGAAACGGCTCCGCCTGTCCCGGGATGATCAGAACCGTGTCCTGCTCATAAGACCAGGTGCCGTCGGCATGGATCGTTACGGTGATTGCATAGCTAATGGTCCGGAAGGCGTACTCAAGAAACGGGTTGGAAATGATCCCGTTCGTCTCGGACCCCCGAACCGCTTCGAGGCGGAACGATTTCGCGTCGGCCGCGGCGCGGCCAACCGCCATCGCCGTCTGGCCGCGCGGGATGGAAAGCGTCTGGATCACCGCACCGGTGGCCGGCTCCCACAGCCAATAGCCGACTTGGTCATGAAGGGTCTCGACTTCGCCCGGTTTGACGATGCGCGTGTGGTACCGTAATCCATAGAACAATTGTGGTCCATTGGTCTGTGCGTCGATGGGCTGGAGTTCGATGCGCTCGACGAATGGCTGCCTTTCCGGACCGGCGGCCTTCGGATTGATGTCCAGACCCTGCGCGCTGGTCCAGATGCCGGCCATCCCGGTCAGCGGTCCCAGATTGGCGAGCGTATCGACACTGGGTTCTGGTTCGGTGTAGATATCTTTTGGAAATTCCTGCATTGCCGCCTCCGAGGTCTGACGCCGATTGAACCACAGTGAGAACCGTTCCCGCTGCGGCATGACGCAATTTTCCTTCGGTCAGGCCCCATGATTCTTCGTTGGAGAAAATATCACGCCGGATTGAATCCGCCCGCTGAAAGAGCGTCGGAGGAGGGCACGGACCGTTGGCAAGTCCCGCGATGCGGTTTACTTCGCTTGGAGATGCACCAACCAGCGGTCTGCGGCAAGATCACCCCATGACCCAACACTACGACTGCATCATCATCGGCGGCGGCCACAACGGCCTGGTCTGCGCCAGCTACCTCGCCCGCGGCGGCAAGCGCGTGCTGGTGCTGGAACGGCAGGGCGTGGTCGGCGGCGCCGCCGTCACCGACGAGATCGCGCCCGGCTACTTCGTCTCCACGGCTTCCTATCTCGTCAGCCTGCTGCTGCCCGAAGTCGAGCGCGACCTCGAGCTGAAGCGCCATGGCTATCGCGTGCTGGCGCGGAACCCGTCCTCGTTCACGCCGCTGCCGGACGGCCGCCACCTGCTGATGGGGCCGGACGAGGCACTGAATCATGAACAGATCGCCAAGTTCTCGGCCTGCGATGCCGAAGCCTATCCACGCTACGAAGCCTGGCTGACCCGCGTCGCCGAATGCATCGAACCGCTGCTGGCGGAGCCGCCGGCCGATCTGCTGCCGCTGCCGGCGGACTGGCGCCCACGCAGCCTGATGCAGCGCCTGCGCGAACTGGGGCGGGGCGGGCGCCTGTACAAGGCCCTGCGCGCCATGGGTTTGGAATTGCCGCAGTCGGCCGAGCTGATCACCGGCGCCGCGCGCCCGATTCTCGACCGCTGGTTCGAATCCGATGCGCTGAAAGCCACGCTGGCGACCGACGCGGTGATCGGCACCCATGCCCCGATTTCCGCCCCCGGCACCGGCTACGTGCTGCTGCATCACGTCATGGGCACCGCCGGCGGCGCGCGCGGCGTCTGGGGCTACGTCGAAGGCGGCATGGGCGCGCTGACCCAGGCGATGGCGCGCTCCGCCACGGAGTCCGGCGTGGAAATCCGCCTCAACGCCGAGGTGGCCGAGATCCTGGTCGAAGGCGGCAAGGCCAGCGGCGTCCGGCTGGCGGGCGGGGAAACCATCGGTGCGCGCATGGTCGCCTCCAACGCCACCGCCCGCATCACCTTCGAGCAATTGCTGAGCGGCGCGACGCTGCCGCAATCGTTCCGCGAAGCCGTCAGCCGCATCGACTATTCCAGCGCCTCGATGAAGATCAATCTCGCGGTGTCCGAGCTGCCGGACTTCAACTGCCTGCCCGGCAAGGGCGAAGTCGGCCCGCAGCACCGCGGCACCATCCACATCAGCCCGACCATGGAGTACCTGGAACGCGCCTACGACGATGCCAAGTACGGCCATCCCTCGCGCGAGCCGGTGCTGGAGCTGACCATTCCCACCTCGGTCGACCGCACCCTGGCGCCGGAAGGGCACCACATCGTGCAGATGTTCGTGCAGTACGCGCCGTACCAGCTGGCCCCGGAAATCGAGGGCGGCTGGGACGCCATCGGCAATGCCTTCGCCGAGCGCTGCATCGATGCCGCCACACTGTACGCGCCGAATTTCCGCGCTTCTGTACTGCACCGGCAAGTGCTCACGCCGCTAGACTTGGAGCGCCGTTTCCGTCTCACCGGCGGCAACATCTTCCAGGGCGCCATGCCGCTGCACCAGCTGTTCAGCTTCAGGCCGGTACCGGGCTGGAGCGACTACCGCACCCCTGTGGCTGGCCTTTATATCTGCGGCGCGGCCGCGCATCCGGGCGGCGGCGTCAGCGGCGCGCCGGGCTGGAACTGTGCGCGGGAAATGCTGCGCGACGGCTGATTCCGCGAGGCTGGTGCAAAAGGCCTGAAGAGCCTGTTCCCGGTCCGGAAACGGCCGGTCGAATCGCCCCGGAACGGCTATGATGCGCGCCCTTGTGGACCCCGGGTCGTATCCGCAGCCGGGGTCCTGCCGTCGATGGAGCTTTGCGTGGTGAACAATTCCACAGCTGCCCGCGCCGCGCCGCCCCTGCTGGTGGTGCTGGCCCTGCTGACCGTCTACGTGGTGTGGGGCTCGACCTACCTCGCCATCCGCTTCGCCCTGGACGGCTATCCGCCGCTGTTCTTCCCCGGTGTCCGCTTCGCCGTCGCCGGCAGCATCCTCTTCAGCTTCCTGCGCCTGCGCGGTCAGGCCATGCCGACCCTGCGCCAGTGGGGCAACGCGGCGCTGATCGGCATACTCCTGCTCAACATCGGCAACGGCGGCGTGGTCGTCGCCGAACGCTCGGTCGGCTCCGCCCTGTCCGCCACCGCCGTCGCCACCGTGCCGCTGTGGGCGGCGGTGTTCGCCGGCATCTGGGGCAACTGGCCGGTACGCATGCAGTGGGTCGGCATGGTCATCGGCTTCGTCGGCATCGTGGTGCTCAACCTCGGCGGCGACTTCGCCGCCAACCCCGTCGCCGCCGTGCTGCTCACCATCGCCGCCGCCACCTGGGCCTTCGGCTCGGTGTGGAGCCGCCGGCTCGACCTGCCCAAGGGCCTGATGAGCAGCGCCTGCCAGATGCTCACGGCCGGGGCGCTGTTCTTCATCGCCAGCGCCCTGCGCGGCGAATCCTGGACCCTGGTGCCCAACCCCAAGGCGGCCGGCGCCCTGTTGTACCTGATCGTGTTCGGCAGCCTGCTGGCTTTCAGCGCCTACATCTTCCTGGTGCAGAACGTCACGCCCTCGCTGGCCACCAGCTATGCCTACGTCAACCCGGTGGTGGCCCTGCTGTTCGGCCTGACCCTGGGCGGCGAGCACATCGTGCGCAGCGGCTACGTCGCCATCGCCCTGGTCCTGCTCGGCGTGGCCCTGATCGTCTACTACAACCGCCCGGCAGCCCCGCCGGCAGCGTCCGTTCCCCCCACCGAACCGGACGCCTGAGCCCCTTCGGCGGCCATGCGGAATAGCCGTTTCCGCATTCCCGGCTTCCGTCGCTCACCGCATGCGTGCCAACAAAAACCCTTGGCACGCATGGCACGCATGAAGGTTTTGTCGCGAACTGTTCCGTAGGGCGGGTCCGCGACCCGCCGTTTACCGCGCGCGCTATCGGAGGCCGTAGCGACGTCTTTGCAGGGGGCCGATTGCGGCTATTCCACCGCAAAAACCCTGAACCCCTCCCGCGGGAAGTGCACGACGACCTCTCCGGCCCGCTCGTCGCTGCGCTTCACCGCCAGCTCGAACACCGAGGCATGCACCAGCGTGCCGGTGACCGGATCGCAGCCGTAATCGGTGGCGCAAACGCTGACGCGCTGCCCCAGCTTCAAACCCTCCGGCTCCACCAGCGGACCGTCGAACGACTGGCCCTGCGCGGTTCCGCGCGCGACTTCCAGCGCTTCGGCGGTGGACATCGGGGCAGGGGTTCCATGGCCGAACGCCTTCATGCGCTCGACCCAGGTCAGCAGGTTCCGGAACGGATCGAAGCTGCCCGCCACGCCGCTGTTGCGCAGGACGAACCAGGCGCAGTGGTAGTAAATGAAATCCGCCACGGTCGGCGTCTGGCCCAGCAGGAACGGCGTGCCGGCGAGCTGCACGTCGGCGGCATGGAACAGCGGCAGGAAATTGAGCCGCGAGAAAGCCGCGCTGGGGCGATGGGACGTACCGCCGCTGAACAGCAGCTTGCGATCCTCGCTGAACTTCGGCATCACCTCGGCGCCCAGCTGCTCGGCCATCACTTTCAGTCCGGCCGGCTGGAACACCACCGGGACCGTGGCGAAAAACAGGGTCTGCTCCAGGCTGGCGAAAGCCATGCAGCTGGCCTTGAGCGATGCCGGCACCAGCGCGGGCTCGGGATGCAGCCGGTCGAGCAGACGCACCATCAGCCGCGTGTCGCAATAGATGTCACGGCCGATCTGCAGCACTGGCGCCCTGCGATAGCCGCCGGTGAGGGCGACCAGCTCCGGCTTGGGCATGATCGCCGGCGTGGTCACCGAGCGCCAGGCCAGTTTCTTGTAGCCGAAGATGGTGCGGATCTTTTCGGAGTAGGGCGAGCCCTCGTAATGGTGAAGGATGATCTCGCTCATGCACTGTCTCCGGGATGGTGCCGCTTGTGTTTGTCGGGGGCTTGTCGCTATTGTTTTTCCGCAGGGGAATGCGACTGGCCATGCGCAGTATAGAGACTTGCGATACACCCGCTTCCGGCCCGGGTGCGGGCCGTAACGCGGCGGCCGTCATCGTTCTGTCAGATGGCACGGTCACCATACCCAATCGCCAGGGGACCACCGGCCATAATAATCAGGGCATCCGATGACGGAACTCCCGTCTAAGGTCGTACCGCAGACTTCGAGAATCGTGCTCGGCTTCGTCCTGGCGCCGCTGCTGCCGGCGTTCTACGCCACCATGTTCTTCGCCCAGCCCTGGGCATTCCCGATCGGCGTCGCCCTGTCCTATCCAGCGGCGCTGCTGTTCGGGCTACCGTTATTTTTTGTCTTCCGGCGTAGGGGCTGGCTGGCCTGGTGGCACATGGCCCTGTGCGGCCTGCTCTGCACCCTGCCGCTGGTGGTCCTGTACTGGCAGATCGGCACGCCGCCGCACCTGGAAGCCTTCGGACTGTTCAATGCCCTGATCCTGGCCGCCTGGGGTATCTTCGCCGGTCTCGCGTTCTGGCTGCTGTCCATCGCCGGCACCACGCCGGTGCGCTTACACGTCCTGCTGGGCTTGGGTTTCTGAAGCCGCGTCAGGCTGCATCTGCCGCAGCAGGGCGCGCGCCGAAGCCGACAGCGTGCGCCGCTCATGCCAGACCACACCCAGCTCGCGCCGCATCGACAACTCCGGAATCGGCAAGGGACTGATGGTGTCGTCCAGCATCGAACGGGGCAGCACGCTCCAGCCCAGGCCGATGGCCACCAGCATCTTCAGCGTTTCCAGGTAGTTCGTCGCCAGGCGGATGCGCGGCTGGATGCCGTGCGCCTGCAGCGCTTCCTTGACGATGCGGTGGGTATAGGTCTGGTCGTCCGGCAACACGGCGGGATGAAGCGCCAGGTCGCTCAGCTTCGGGTGCTTCAGCTTCAGCAGGGGATGCGTCGGCATCACCACCACCACCAGCGGATCGGGCCAGACCAGCAGGGTTTCCAGTTGCGGGATCGGCTGGGTGGGCAGGGTGACGATGCCGATCTCCAGCTTGCCGTGTACCACCGCCTCGCAGGCATCCTCGGAATCCATGAAATGGATGTCGAGGTCCACTTCCGGGTATTGCCCGGTGAAGGCGCGCAGCACCGGCGGCAAGCGATGCAGGCCGATGTGGTGGCTGGTACCGATCGACAGCCGCCCGCCGACCTTGCCGGACAGTTGCGATAGCGCGCGCCGCCCGTCCTCCATGTCCTGTAATGCTTTCCTGGCATAGGGCAGCAGGGTGCGGCCCGCATCGGTCAGCGCCACCTGCCGGCCGACGCGATCGAACAGCGCCGTGCCCAGTTGCTCCTCCAGCACGGCGATGCGCTTGCTGATCGCCGGCTGCGACAGGTGCAGCCGTTCCCCGGCCTTGGAAAAAGACCGGCTCTCCGCCACTTCCATGAAGGCCATCAGGCTCTGCGTATCCATAGACCACCAACTGATCCAAGTATGGAATTCATTATATGAAAACGATTCATTGGAGTTATAGATGGGTGGGGCCTAGAATTCCGCCTGATCAAAAATTAGCCAGGAGTTACCGGCCATGACCAATCCGTCAGCCGCCAGCGAAACCCCCAGCAAAACCCTGTACGACAAGCTGTGGCAGGCCCACGTTGTCGCCGAAATGGGCGATGGCGCCGCCCTGCTGTACATCGACCGCCACCTGGTGCACGAAGTCACCAGTCCCCAGGCCTTCGACGGCCTGCGCCTCAACGGCCGCAAGCCCTGGCGCCTGGCCGCCAATCTCGCCGTGGCCGATCACAATGTGCCGACCACCGACCGCAGCCAGGGCATCGCCGATCCCATCTCGCGCACCCAGGTCGATGCGCTGGATTCCAACTGCGACGAATTCGGCATCACCGAATTCCGCATGTCCGACCTGCGCCAGGGCATCGTCCACGTCATCGGCCCGGAGCAGGGCGCCACCTTGCCGGGCATGACCGTGGTCTGCGGCGATTCGCACACTTCCACCCATGGTGCCTTCGGCGCGCTGGCCTTCGGCATCGGCACCAGCGAAGTCGAACACGCCCTGGCGACGCAGACCCTGGTGCAGAAGAAGAGCCGCAGCATGCGCGTTACCGTGCACGGCAAGGTTGCGCCCGGCATCACCGCCAAGGACATCGTGCTGGCCATCATCGGCCGCATCGGCACCGCCGGCGGCAACGGCAGCACCATCGAGTTCGCCGGCGAAGCCATCGCCGCCCTGTCGATGGAAGGCCGCATGACGGTCTGCAACATGGCGATCGAGGCGGGCGCGCGCGCGGGCATCATCGCCGTGGACCAGACCACCATCGATTACGTCAAGGGCCGCCCCTTCGCGCCGAAGGGCGAGAACTGGGACAAGGCCGTGGCCTGGTGGAACACCCTGCACAGCGACGCCGGCGCGAAGTTCGACAGCGAAGTGCTGATCGAAGCCGCCGACATCAAGCCGCAGGTCACCTGGGGCACCTCGCCGGAAATGGTGGTGCCGGTCGATGGCCGCGTGCCCGATCCGGCGAAGGAAGCCGATGCCACGCGGCGCCAGGGCATGGAGCGCGCGCTGCACTACATGGGGCTGGCCGCCAACACGCCGATCAACGAGATCCGCATCGACAAGGTCTTCATCGGCTCCTGTACCAACTCGCGCATCGAAGACCTGCGCGCCGCGGCCAAGGTTGTCGGCGGCAAGCGCATCGCCTCCAACGTCAAGCTGGCCATGGTGGTGCCGGGCTCCGGCCTGGTGAAGCAGCAGGCCGAGAAGGAAGGGCTGGATCGCGTGTTCCTCGACGCCGGCTTCGAATGGCGCGAGCCGGGCTGCTCGATGTGCCTGGGCATGAACGCCGACCGCCTGTCGCCGGGCGAGCGCTGCGCCTCCACCTCCAACCGCAATTTCGAAGGCCGCCAGGGGCAGGGTGGCCGCACCCACCTGGTCAGTCCCGCCATGGCCGCCGCCGCCGCCATCGCCGGCCACTTCGTCGACATCAGGGGCTAATCATGCAGGCATTCACTCAAGTCACCGGTCTGACCCTGCCGCTGGACCGCGCCAACGTCGACACCGACGCCATCATTCCCAAGCAGTACCTGAAGTCGATCAAGCGCAGCGGCTTCGGCCCCTTCCTGTTCGACGACTGGCGCTATCTCGATGCCGGCGACCTCGATATCGATCCTGCAACGCGCCGGCCGAATCCCGAGTTCGTGCTGAACCAGCCGCGCTACAAGGGCGCCAGCGTGCTGCTGGCGCGCGAGAACTTCGGCTGCGGCTCCTCGCGCGAGCATGCGGTGTGGGCGCTGAGCGATTACGGCTTCCGCACCGTCATCGCGCCGAGCTTCGCCGACATCTTCTTCAACAACAGCTTCAAGACCGGCTTCCTGCCGATCGTGCTGAAGGACGAGGAGATCGACGCGCTGTTCGTGGAGGCGCAGGCCGAAGGCTATCGCCTGACGGTGGATCTGCCGGAGCAGACCGTCCGTACCCCGGGCGGCAAGAGCTTCCGTTTCGACATCGATCCCTTCCGCAAGGACTGCCTGGTGCGTGGCCTGGATGAAATCGGCCTGACCCTGCAGCGGTCCGAAGCCATCCGCGCCTACGAGGCGCGACGCAAGCAAGAGGCGCCCTGGTTGTTCGCATGAATACTCCGACGAGAAGCAGCGCGGTTCCGGCCGCCGGTCAGGTGTGGGATCCGCGTGCTTACGCGCGCAACGGCCGTTTCGTGTCCGAACTGGGCGCGCCGGTGCTGGACTGGCTGGCGCCGAAGGCCGGCGAGCGCGTGCTCGACCTCGGCTGCGGCGATGGCGCCCTGACCGAGCAGCTCGTGGCCGCGGGTTGCGAGGTGGTCGGCGGCGACGCCAGCGCCGAGTTCGTCGCCACGGCGCGCGAGCGCGGCCTCGATGCGCGGCTGATCGACGGCCAGGCGCTGCCGTTCCGCGAGGAATTCGACGCGGTGTTTTCCAACGCCGCGCTGCACTGGATGAAGCGCGATCCGGATGCGGTGGTCGCGGGCGTGGCGCGGGCGCTGAAGCCCGGCGGCCGCTTCGTGGCGGAAATGGGCGGCGCCGGCAACGTCGCCAGCATCCGCGCCGCGGTTTATGATGCGCTGACCCGGCGCGGCATCGACGCCGTCGGCGCCGACCCCTGGTATTTCCCGACCGCCGATGAATACCGGGCCCGGCTCGAAGCCGCCGGCTTCACGGTGGCGCGCATCGAAAAGTTTCCGCGGCCCACGCCTTTGCCTGGCGACGTTGCGGGCTGGCTGCGCACCTTCGCGCAGGCATTCCTGGAGTTCGTGCCGGAAGGCGAGCGCGCCGACGTGGTGGCCGAGGTGCAGGAAGTCCTGCGCCCGCAACTCGGCGTCGCCGGCGTGTGGATCGCCGACTATGTCCGCCTCCGTTTTATAGCTTTGAAAAAGGTATCCGCATGACCGCAAAAATCCTCGTCCTGCCCGGTGACGGCATCGGACCGGAAATCACCGCCCAGGCCGAGAAGGTGCTGGAAGTCCTGCGCGCGAAGTACAAGTTCGACGTGGAGTGGACGCATGGCCTGCTCGGCGGCGCCGCCTACGACGCCACCGGCGAACCGCTGCCGGCCGCGACGCTCGAAGCTGCGCGCAAGTCGGACGCGGTGCTGCTCGCCGCCGTCGGCGGCCCCAAGTACGACACCGCGCCGCGCGACAAGCGTCCCGAGCGCGGCCTGCTGGGCATCCGCGCCGGCATGGGCCTGTATGCCAACCTGCGTCCGGCGATCCTCTATCCCGAGCTTGCCGCCGCGTCCTCGCTCAAGCCGGAACTGGTGGCCGACCTCGACGTGCTGATCGTGCGCGAGCTCACCGGCGGCATCTACTTCGGCCAGCCGCGCGGCATCGAGGTGCGTGATGGCGTGCGCGTCGGCATCAACACCGAGGTCTACAGCGAGCCCGAGATCGAGCGCATTGCGCGCACCGCCTTTGACGCCGCGCAACTGCGCGGCAAGCGCCTGTGCTCGGTGGACAAGGCCAATGTGCTGGAGTCGTCGGAGCTGTGGCGCGAGACGGTGATCCGCGTCGGCCGCGACTATCCGGATGTGCAGCTGACGCATCAGTATGTCGACAACGCGGCGATGCAGTTGGTGCGCGCGCCCAAGCAGTTCGACGTGATCGTCACCTCCAACCTGTTCGGCGACATCCTCTCCGACATCGCGGCGCAGCTCACCGGCTCCATCGGCATGCTGCCCTCGGCCTCGCTCAACGAGCGCGGGCAGGGGCTGTATGAGCCGATCCACGGCAGCGCGCCGGATATCGCCGGCAAGGGCGTGGCCAATCCGCTGGCGATGATCCTGTCGCTGGCCATGCTGCTGCGCTACAGCCTCAAGCGCGGCGACCTGGCGGACAAGGTGCAGAAGGCGGTACGCCACGTGTTGGCCGATGGCCTGCGCACGGCCGACATCGCGCGCAGCGGCGAGAAGACGGTGGGCACGCTGGAGATGGGCGAGGCCGTGGTCGGCCGGCTCTAGACGATTTCTCTTTCTATTCGCGGTAAACGGACAGGAACAATGAGCAAGACGTTCGATGTGGCGGTGGTGGGTGCGACGGGCGCGGTGGGCGAGGAGATGCTGAAGATCCTCAAGCAGCGCAAGTTCCCGGTGGGGAAGGTCTACGCCATCGCTTCCGCGCGCTCGGCCGGCGAGTTCGTCGATTTCGGCGACGAGGAACTGGAAGTGCACGACCTCGCCACCTTCGATTTCTCCAAGACGCAGATCGGCCTGTTTTCGCCCGGCGCCGACGTCTCCAAGGTCTACGCGCCCAAGGCCGCCGCGGCCGGCTGCGTGGTGATCGACAACACCAGCCAGTTCCGCTACGACAATGACATCCCGCTGGTGGTGCCGGAGGTCAATCCGAAGGATATCGCGCTCTACAAGAACCGCGGCATCATCGCCAATCCGAACTGTTCCACCATCCAGATGCTGGTGGCGCTGAAGCCGTTGCACGACGCGGCCGGCATCGAGCGCATCAACGTCGCCACCTACCAGTCGGTTTCCGGCACCGGCAAGCCGGCGATCGAGGAACTGGCGCGGCAGACGGCGCAGGCGCTGAACGGCCAGGAGATCGAGGTCAAGGTCTATCCCCGGCAGATCGCCTTCAACTGCATCCCGCACATCGACGTCTTCCTCGACAACGGCTACACCAAGGAAGAAATGAAGATGGTGTGGGAAACGCACAAGATCATGGGCGACGACAGCATCCAGGTGAATCCCACCGCGGTGCGCGTGCCGGTGTTCTACGGCCATTCCGAGGCGGTGCACATCGAAACCCGCAGCAAGCTCAGCGCCCGCGAAGCGCGCCGGCTGCTGGAAGGGGCGCCGGGCGTGGTGGTGATGGATTCGCACCAGGACGGAGGCTATCCCACGGCCGCGACCGAGGCGGCGCACCAGGACGGCGTATTCGTCGGCCGCATCCGCGAGGATATCTCCCATCCGCGCGGCCTCAACCTGTGGGTGGTGTCCGACAACATCCGCAAGGGCGCCGCCCTCAACAGCGTGCAGATCGCCGAGGTATTGATCCGCGAGTATCTCTAATCTGGCTTAGTTTTCAGGCCGAAGCCCTTGGTTCTTTAGGGATTGTGGGGTATAAAGTGGGTTAGAGCCTATAACCCGATGAATCACGCCTGCGTTGCAGTCCAAAATCGCGTCAGGCAAGGCGGAGGACTGAGCCATGGTGATTCCATGGCTCAGTCTGACAACGCAGCATGGCGCGATTTTGGACGCAACCCTTCGGGACGGGGCCATTTTTGCGCATTGCTGCGCCGGCCAGAGCTTGCATGGGATGACCATGCCGCGCTCTGTCCGACTTGCACTGCGCAAAAATGACCGCCGTCGCAGGCGCGATTCATCGGGTTATAGGCTCTAAGGCTTACAATCTAATGCTGAGCGCGTGCCCCCGAGCGGGCCCGTGGGGATAGGCAACAGCCTTTAGGGAGAAAGTGTATGTTGCGAATGCTGGCCCGACTTACCGTGGTCGCCTGCGCCCTTTGGGCGTCGCAGGCGTTTGCGCTCGGCCTTGGCGATATCAACGTCAAATCCAAGTTGAACCAGCCTTTCTCCGCCACCATTGCGGTGCTGGGGGCATCCTCGGCGCAGCTGGATTCCCTCTCGGTGAGGCTGGGCACCCCGGATGAATTCAACCGGGCCGGCATCGAGCGCTCCGATTACCTGTCCTCGCTGAAATTCACCATCGACGAAGTGGCGGGCGGCGCCCGCGTCACCATCAGCAGCGACCAGATCGCGCGCGAGCCCTTCCTCAATTTCATCGTCGAAGCCCGCTCGCCCGACGGCAAGCTGCTGCGCGAATACACCGTGCTGCTGGATCCGCCGAGCATGGCGGACAGTTCCGCCCCGGCTGCCGCTTACACACCGCCGCCCGCGCCGGTGATGCAGGTGCAGTCTGCTCCCGCGCAGCACCAGATGGCGCCGGCGGAAGCGGCGGCTCTGGCAACGTTGCCTCAGGGTCCGGCTGATATTCATAAGCATGGCAAGGGCAAAGCCCCCAAGGCTGCCAAGCCGGCTCCGGCCGAACCCGTGGCAGCAGCGCCGGCTGAAACGGCTGTAGCCCCTGCGCCCGCGCCTGAACCGCTGCCGGCTCCGGCAGCCACATCCGGTTCCGGCAGCGCCGGCACCTACGGCCCGATCGCGCCGCAGGAAACCTTCTGGAGCATCGCCACCAAGCTGCGCCCGGGTCCCCAGGTTTCGATGGACCAGGTGCTGCTGGCCATCTACCGCACCAATCCGCAGGCCTTCGACAAGGGCAGCTTCAACGGCCTGCTCAAGGGGCGCACCCTGCAGGTGCCGAGCCTGGCCGAAATGCAGGAGTCTTCCGCGGCGCAAGCCAAGACCACGGTGGATGCCTGGCGCCACGGCACGCGTCCGGCCAGCATAAAAAAAAATTCCGAGTCGGTTGCCGCCGCTGCGGCGGCAACTCCGGCTCCGGCCAAGACCGAGAAGCCCAAGCCGCTCCACACCAAGCCCGCAAAGCCTGTTGTTGAAGCAAAGCCCGAACCTGCGGCGCCAGCGGCTGTAGCGCCTGTCGCCCCGCCGCCTCCGGCACCGGTAGCTTCCAAGCCCGAGCCGGCTCCCATCTCCAACATTCCGGCCACTCCGCCCTCCACACCGGCCGCGTCCGCTCCAGAACCGGCGCCTCAGGCCGCGACTCCGGCCCAGGCAGCCCCCGCCGCGCAGACGCCACCTGCTGCCGCCGCACCGCCTGCGGATGCCGCTCCGGCAGCCGCTGCCGAGCCGCCGAAGAAGAAGGTGCTGCCGCCGCCTCCGCCGCCGCCCGGTCTGTTCGAGGATTCCTCGACGCAGATGGAGCTGGCTGGAGTCGTGGTCCTGCTGATCGCCGTCATGGGCTGGTTCATCTTCCGCCGCCGCAAGGACAACACCCCCGATTTCCGCGCCAAGGCACCGGCGCCGAAGACGCCGCTGTTGAGTTCCAAGTCTGCTGCGGCGGCACCACCGAAGAAGGCCGCGGCTCCCGTGCCGCCGCCGTTGCCGCCCAAGCCGCAGACCTCCCAGCTGGGCGACACCACGGCGGTGGCCGAGGATCGGCCCGCAGCGGTGCAAGCGGCCGTCAGTGGTGCACCGCTGAGCGAACCACCGCTGGCCAAGACCTCACTGGAAGACACCGCCCAGGTGAAGATGGCGGATACCCTGCTGCCGGTCCCGTCGTTCGAGAAGACCGCCCAGAGCAAGGCGGCACCGGTGGGTGGCGGCGATGTCGATTTCGACCTGACTTCGCAGTTCGAGGCGCAGACGCTGTCGGTCAACCTCGACGCCAACGATCCGCTGTCCGAAGCCGATTTCCATCTGGCCTACGGTCTCTATGACGAGGCCGCTTCACTGCTGAAACAGGCCCTGGTCAAGGAGCCGCAACGCCAGGATCTGCGCCTGAAGCTCGCGGAGACCTATTTTGCCGGCGGCAAGCCGATGGAATTCCAGGAAACCGCGGAGTCCCTGCACAACCAGATCAGTGCTTCGGATTGGCAGAAGATCGCCATCATGGGGCGCCAGCTGTGCCCGGATTCGTCCCTGTTCAAGAGCGACGGCAATGCACCGGCACCGGCACCGGATATCGATCTCAGCCTCGGCGACAGCATCGGCCCCGCGCCGGCGCAGGTGCTGGGCACGACGTCGAGCCCCCCGGCCGCTTCGGCGGGCAATGTCATCGACTTCGATCTGGATGCCGAGCTGAGCAAGGCCGCACCGGCCACGCCCGCACCGCCAGTCCACGAAGCGTCGGAAAGCCCAGATTTCGACCTCAGCCACTTCGATTTCAGCAGCGAGCCGCCGCATCCCGCAGGAACCGAAGGCACGGTCGAATTCAATCTCGACGAGCTCGATTTGAGCAAGCCGGCGGGCGGCAGCATCGGCCACGTCTCCAGCGGCGACGAGATCGGTACCAAGCTCGACCTGGCCCGCGTCTATGCCGACATGGGCGACAACGAGGCGGCGCGCGGCCTGCTCGGCGAAGTCCTGAGCACCGGCAACGCCGCACAGAAAGGGGAGGCGGAAGCGCTGATCAAGCGCCTGTCCGCATAAGGTCCGCTGACCGAAGACGTATCGAAGCGCTGGGCCGCCGGGATCGAGTATCTCGGCGGCAACTACGGCGGCTGGCAGGCGCAGCAGGACCGCGCCAGCGTGCAGGCCGAACTGGAAGCGGCGCTGTCCTCCGTCGCTGATCATTCGCTGCGCACCCAGGCGGCGGGACGCACCGACGCCGGGGTGCATGCCTGCGGCCAGGTGGTGCATTTCGACTCGGCCGCGCAGCGCAGCGTCTATGCCTGGGTACTCGGCACCAATTCTCGCCTGCCGCCGGACATCAGCGTGCGCTGGGTGCAGGAAGTGCCGTCCGACTTCAGCGCGCGGCACAGCGCCTTCATGCGCAGCTACCGCTACGTCATCCTCAACCATCGCGCCCGTTCGGCCCTGCTGGCGGAGCGCGTGTCCTGGATCACGCCGCAACTGGATGCAGCGGCCATGCACCGCGCCGCGCAGGCCCTGCTCGGCGAACGCGATTTTTCCGCCTACCGGGCGGCCGAATGCCAGTCCTCGACGCCGATGCGCAATGTGGAGTCGATCACGGTCTTCCGCAGCGGTGATTTCGTGGTGATGGACATTCGCGCCAACGCCTTCCTGCATCACATGGTGCGCAACATCATGGGCGTGCTGCTGGAGATCGGGCAATCGCGCCGCCCTGAATCCTGGGCCGGCGAAGTGCTGGAAGGCCGCGACCGCAGCAAGGCGGGCATGACGGCGCCGGGGCAGGGCCTGTACTTCATGGGGCCTGAATATCCCGAACGCTTCGGATTGCCGGGACCGGCCAAGGCCTGGTTTCCGGCGTGATCCGGGAAACGGCAGCCGTCCGTGGGATAATCCCCGCATGAAGCAACTGCGCACCCGCATCAAGTTCTGCGGCATCACCCGGGCCGAGGATGCCCTGGCCGCCGCCGCACTGGGTGTTGATGCCCTCGGCTTCATCTTCGTGCCGGGCAGCCCGCGTTGCCTGACGCTGGATGCCGCCGCAGCGATCCGCGACAGGTTGCCGCCGCTGCTTTCGGTGGTGACGCTGTTGCAGAACCCGGACAGCGACAAGGTCTGGGAAACCGTCGACGCGGTGCGGCCGCACTTCCTGCAGTTCCACGGCGAGGAAACGGCGCAGTTTTGCGGCAGTTTCGGCCTGCCGTACCTGAAGGCGGTCGCCATGCGCGGATCGCATCGGCCGCTGGCGGAGATCGCGGCGGACTATGCCGATGCGGCGGCCCTGCTGCTCGACGGTCACGCCCCCGGTGAAATGGGCGGCCAGGGCAAGACCTTCGACTGGGCCGAAATCGCCGCAGGCGTGCGGATTCCCCTGATCGTGGCCGGCGGCCTGAATCCGGAAAACGTCGCCGCCGCCATCCGCACGGCGCGTCCCTATGCGGTGGATGTGAGCAGCGGCATCGAATCCAAGCCGGGAATCAAGGATTCGGGCAAAATGGAGGCCTTCGTGCGCCACGTCCGTGACGCCGACACCTGATGGCAACTGCTAAGCAAGTACTTGATGAGCAACCAGAATCTGCCTGACGCCCGCGGCCACTTCGGCCCTTACGGCGGCCGCTTCGTCGCGGAAACCCTGATGGAACCGCTGCGCCAGCTCGAAGAGGCGTACAACCGCCTCAAGACCGACAGCGCGTTTCGTGCCGAACTGGACCGGGATCTCGCCTATTATGTGGGCCGTCCCTCGCCGCTGTATCCGGCGGAGCGGCTGACGAAGATCTGGGGCGGGGCGCAGATCTACCTCAAGCGCGAGGACCTGAATCACACCGGCGCGCACAAGATCAACAACACCGTCGGCCAGGCGCTGCTGGCCAAGCACCTGGGCAAGACCCGCATCATCGCCGAAACCGGCGCCGGCCAGCACGGCGTGGCCAGCGCCACCGTGGCGGCGCGGCTGGGCCTGAAGTGCGTGGTATTCATGGGTTCGGACGACATCGAGCGGCAATCGCCCAATGTCTACCGCATGAAGCTGCTCGGCGCCGAAGTGCGGCCGGTGACCAGCGGCACGCGGACCCTGAAGGATGCGATGAACGAGGCCCTGCGCGACTGGGTCACCAACGTCGACGACACCTTCTACATCATCGGCACCGTGGCCGGGCCGCATCCGTATCCGATGCTGGTGCGCGATTTCAATGCGGTAGTCGGCCGCGAAGTGATCAAGCAGTCGCAGGACCTGTTCGGCCGCCTGCCGGATGCGCTGGTGGCTTGCGTCGGCGGCGGCTCCAACGCCATCGGCCTGTTCCATCCGCTGCTGTCGTACCCCTCGGTGAAGATGTACGGCGTCGAGGCCGGCGGCCTCGGCATTGCCACCGGACAGCACGCAGCGCCGCTATCCGCCGGCAAGCCTGGCGTGTTGCATGGCAACCGCACCTACATCATGGAAGACGAGAACGGGCAGATCCTCGGCACGCACTCGATCTCCGCCGGCCTGGATTATCCCGGCGTGGGCCCGGAACATTCCTGGCTCAAGGACAGCGGGCGCGTCAGCTATGTCTCCGTCACCGATGACGAGGCGCTGGCCGCGTTCCATGAGCTGACCCGTATCGAAGGCATCATTCCCGCGCTGGAATCGGCGCATGCGGTGGCTTACGGCAAGAAACTGGCGCCGCAGATGCGGCGCGACGAGGCCATGGTGATCAACATTTCCGGCCGCGGCGACAAGGACATCTTCACCATCGCCAAGCGCGAAGGCATCGAGTTGTTGAAATAAGCATGAGCCGAATTAAAGGTGTGTTTGATTCTTTGAGGGCGGGCGGCCGCAAGGCGCTGGTGCCGTACATCACCGCGGGCGATCCGCATCCGAAGCACACCGTGGCGCTGATGCATGCGCTGGTGAAGGGCGGGGCGGACGTGATCGAAGTCGGCGTGCCGTTCTCCGACCCGATGGCCGATGGCCCGGTGATCCAGCTGGCCTGTGAGCGGGCCCTGGTCCACGGCACCAGCCTGTGGCAGGTGCTGGAGATGGTGGCGGAATTCCGCACCACCAACAACACCACGCCGGTGGTGCTGATGGGCTATCTCAACCCCATCGAAGCCCGCGGCTTCGAGGCATTTGCAAAGCGCGCCGGCCAGGCCGGCGTCGACGGCGTGCTGGTGGTGGACCTCGCGGTGGAGGAAGCGCCGGAAATCGCGCCGATCTTCCGCGCGGCAGGCCTGGACTGCATCTTCCTGCTGGCGCCGACCAGCTCGGCGGCGCGGATCGCCGCCATCGCCGAGCAGGCCAGCGGCTATCTCTATTACGTCTCGCTCAAGGGCGTGACCGGGGCGGCGACGCTGGATATCGGCAGCGTCGAGGCCAAGCTGGCCGAGATCCGCCAGCACACCAAGTTGCCGGTGGCGGTGGGCTTCGGCATCCGCGACGCCGAGTCGGCCGCCAAGGTCGGCCGCGTGGCCGACGCGGTGGTGGTGGGCAGCGCACTGGTATCGCAGATCGAAAAACACCAGAATGAGCCTGCGGTATTGCCGGGCCTTCTGACCCAACAACTGGGCGCCATTCGCGCGGCGCTCGACAAGCTATAGGCTATAGGTAGGCACATCCATGAGCTGGCTCGAAAAAATCTCGGGATCGAAACTGCTGACCGGCGGCGTACGCAAGAAGAGCGTGCCGGAAGGCCTGTGGATGAAGTGCGACAGCTGCCACTCGGTGCTGTACCGGGCCGAGCTGGAGCGCACCCTGGAAGTGTGTCCGAAGTGCGGCGCGCATCGCGTCATCACGGCGCGTGCAAGGCTCAATCATTTCCTCGACGCCGAGCCGCGGGTGGAGATCGCGCCGAAGGTGCGGGCCACCGATCCGCTCAAGTTCAAGGACACGCGCAAGTACACCGACCGCCTGATCGAGGCGCGCGAGGATACCGAGGAGGAGGATGCGCTGATCGTGATGCGCGGCCAGTTGATGGGCCTGCCGCTGGTTACCGCCGCCTTCGAGTTCGGCTTCATGGGCGGCTCGATGGGCAGCGTGGTCGGCGAGAAGTTCGTGCGCGGCGTCAACGCCAGCCTGGAGCACGGCATTCCCATGGTGTGCTTCTCCGCCAGCGGCGGCGCGCGCATGCAGGAGTCGCTGTTCTCGCTGATGCAGATGGCCAAGACCAGCGCGGCCCTGGCCAAGCTGGCCGAACGCGGCCTGCCGTTCATCTCGGTGATGACGCATCCGACCATGGGCGGCGTGTCCGCCAGCCTGGCGATGCTGGGCGACATCAACGTGGTCGAGCCCAAGGCCCTGATCGGCTTCGCCGGCCCGCGCGTGATCGAGCAGACGGTGCGGCAGAAGCTGCCGGAAGGTTTCCAGCGCGCCGAGTTCCTGCTGGAGAAAGGCGCGGTCGACATGATCGTCGACCGGCGCGAGATGCGCGAGAAGATCCATCGCTTGCTGGCGATGCTGACGCATTTTGCACCAGCCGTTGCGCATTGATGTCATCCATGACAAGCACCACGCCATCCGTGGCGTGGACTGTTGAAACAAGCGGGCTTTGTTTGGAGTTGTCTCGTCTCTGGCCGTTGAAACAAGCAAGTGACCGCCGTTCCATCAGCGAATAGCCCGCTCGCCGACTGGCTCGCCTACCAGGAACGCACCCACCCCAACGCCATCGAACTGGGCCTGGACCGCACGCGCGCGGTCGCACTGCGGCTGGGCCTGTTGCCGGCGCAGACCGTCACGCTGACGGTTGCCGGCACCAACGGCAAGGGTTCCAGCGTCACGCTTGCCGCGGGTATTTATCAGGCGGCCGGGTACAAGGTCGGGCGCTTCACCTCGCCGCATCTGCTGCGCTACAACGAACGCGTGGCCATCGACGGCGTCGAGGTTTCCGATGAGGTGCTGTGCCGGGCCTTTGCGGCAATCGAGGTCGCGCGCGCGGAAATTCCGCTGACTTATTTCGAATTCGGCACGCTCGCCGCGCTGTGGCTGTTCCACGAAGCGGCGCTGGACGTGCAGGTGCTGGAAGTGGGACTGGGCGGGCGGCTCGACGCAGTGAACATCGTCGATGCCGATTGCGCCCTGGTCACCAATATCGGCCTGGATCACACCGACTGGCTGGGGCCGGACCGCGACAGCATCGGGTTCGAGAAGGCGGGCATCATGCGCGGCGGCAAGCCTGCGATATATGCCGACGATTTACCGCCACGGCGGCTGCTGGATCATGCCGCTGCCATCGGTGCGCCGCTGGCGCTGGCCGGCCGCGATTTCTCGTTCTCGCTGAACGCTGACCATAGCTGGAACTGGCGTGGCAGCGTTGCTTATTCTGGCTTGCCGGCGCCCGCATTGAGCGGGGAGGTGCAATACCGCAATGCAGCCGGGGTGCTGGCCGCGGTGACGGCTTTACAGGCACTGCTGCCGGTGAACGAGGCGGCGATTCGTGCCGCCTTGCCGGCCATGTCGCTCGCCGGGCGCTACCAGCGCGTGGGCAATACCATCCTCGACGTCGCGCACAATGTCGAATCGGCGGAGGTTCTGGCGGATAATCTGCGGGGCGAGAGTGGAGCAGGCAGGACCTGGCTGGTGCTGGGCATGCTTGCCGACAAGCCGGTGGAAGCGGTTTGCGCGGTGCTGGCGCCGCTGGTGCGGGGTGCGGTGTTCGGCGGCCTGCCGCCGCCGCGCGGCCTGGATGGCGCGGCCTTGCAACAAAGGGCGGCCACAGCCGGTCTGAACGGACATGCGGTGAGCGACATCGCCGAGGCCTACCGGGTGGCGCAGTCGCTGGCGGGGCCGGACGATCGCATCCTGGTGTGCGGCTCGTTTCTCACCGTCGCCGCGGTGGCGAGCCCGCTCTTTTGATGTCTGTTTTCCGACGAAGTAAATGAACGATACCCTGAAGCGTCGCCTGATTGGCCTGCTGGTCCTGCTGGTGCTGGTCTTCGCACTGTCCCTGCTGCTGCCGGACAACTGGCCCGAATCCGGCGAGAAGGGCGTGCCCAGCACCACCTTGCCGCTGACCGCGAATGGCCTGGATGCCGCGGCATCCGCGCCTGCGTCGGAACCTGCCGTGTCGGAAGACGCAAACGCGACCGCGCCGCCGCCCGCCGCCTCGGTAACGGCCGCGCCGGCGCGTGCCGGCGCAATGCCCGAGTCGGTCAGCGCGGTCGATTCCTCGGCACCGCCCCTGGGTGCTCCCGCTGCTCCGTCGGCGCCGAAGCCGACGGCTGCTCCTTCGCTGCCGCCGCCCGCCGCCGTCAAGCCGCCGTTGCCGAAGCTGGCGGAAAGCGTCAAGCCCGAGGTCAAGGCCGAAGCCAAACCCGCGGCCAAACCCGAGCCCAAGGTGGAGTCCAAGCCGCCGGCGCTGAAATTGACGCAGTCCCTGCCGCCGATGAACAAGCCCACCGCGGTTCCCGCGCCGTCACCCAAGCCCGCAACCCCGCCGCCCCCGGTTCCGGCCGCGCCCAAGCTCGCCGCGGTGCCGACTCCGCCGGCGCCCATCGTCAGTTCCGCGCCGGCCCAGGCCAAGCTCTGGTACGTGCAGATCGGCAGCTTCGCCGACCAGGGCAATGCGCAGACCACGCTGAACCTGCTGCAGAACATCGGCGCCCGCGGCGAATCGAAGCAGATCACCAGCGCTTCCGGAAGCGCGCTATACCGTGTGCGCCTGGGGCCGTTTCCGAGCGAAGCGGTAGCGCAGCAGGCACTCGACAAGGTCTCGCACCAGGGCTATCCGCAGGCGCGTGTGCTGTCGGAAGCCGCTTCGGTCAAGCATTGATGACAGAGGGGTCAGTACTTCCGCGGCTCGAAGCGTCCCACCAGGCGGTGATGCTCACCCGGATGCCATAACCGCGCGAAGGTAAGCGGCGTGGCGCCGTCCCAGGTCTGGCGTTCCACCACCAGGCAGGCACTGCCGGGACGCAGTTGCAGCAGCTTCGCGGTCCTGCCCCTGGCTTCGCGTGCCAGGATGGCGTGCTCCGCCTGCGTCCAGGGCACGTGCTTGAGCAGCCACTCGCTGGGAGCAGCCTTCCGGAACGATTCCTTCGCGGCTTTCGGAATGGCGTCCAGGTTGATCAGCCGCTCCTCCAGTTGTACCGGCTGGCCGTTGGAGAAGTGCTCGACCAGCAGCCACAGCAGGCGTGTTTCCGCGCCAACGCCGGTGAAGCGGCCATGCTCGCTGTCCACGCCGACGATATCCCTCTCGTAGACATTGAAGGCATAGATGGCGCCGGCGCGCCGCACTTCCTCCGCCACATCCCAGATTTCGAACACCGGGTGCTGCTGCGCGCGGTCGGCGACGATGGTGCCGCGCTTGCGGCGGCGCTCCACCAGGCCATCGTGCGCCAGGCTGTGCAGGGCCTTGTTGATGGTCATGCGCGAGGTGCCGTAGCGTTCGGTCAGCTCGGTTTCGGCCGGGATCTTGGTGCCGGGCGGCCAGCTTCCGTCCACGATCGGCTGCGCCAGCGCCCGCCGGATCTGCAGCCACAGCGGGCCGTCGCCGTCGAGTTCGGGGCCATCCATTGCGAGGGTCGTTGCGGTCATTGCCCCTGCACTTTAATATGTATATACATATGGCATCAAGCGGGGGCCGCTGACCGACCCCGATCACAGACGGAGCCGCTATCCCATGAGCACCATGCACAGACCCGGCGTGATCCGCGCCCATCGCGGCAGCATCTTGCATGCGAAGTCCTGGCTGACCGAAGCCCCCTTGCGCATGCTGATGAACAATCTCGATCCGGAAGTGGCTGAGAAGCCGGAAGACCTGATCGTCTACGGCGGCATCGGCCGCGCCGCGCGCAACTGGGAATGCTACGACCGGATCGTCGAAGCCTTGCACAAGCTGGAAGACGACGAGACCCTGCTGATCCAGTCGGGCAAGCCGGTGGGCGTGTTCCGCACCCATGCCGATGCGCCGCGCGTGCTGATCGCCAATTCCAACCTGGTGCCGCACTGGGCCACCTGGGAGCACTTCCACGAGCTCGATGCCAAGGGCCTGATGATGTACGGCCAGATGACGGCCGGCTCGTGGATCTATATCGGCAGCCAGGGCATCGTGCAGGGCACCTACGAGACCTTCGTCGAAGCGGGGCGCCAGCATTTCGGCGGCTCGCTCAAAGGCAAATGGATTCTCACCGGCGGCCTCGGCGGCATGGGCGGGGCGCAGCCGCTGGCGGCGACCATGGCCGGCGCCTCGATGCTGGCGGTGGAGTGCGAACCGCGCCGCATCCAGATGCGGCTGGATACGCGTTACCTGGACCGGCAGGCGGCTACGCTCGACGACGCACTGGCCATGATTGCCGAGGCGCATGCCGCCGGCAAGGCGGTATCGGTCGGCCTCCTGGGCAATGCGGCGGAAGTGTTTCCGGAGCTGCTCGAGCGTGCGCAGGCCGGTGACGCGCGCGCGCGGCCGGACCTGGTGACCGACCAGACCAGCGCGCACGATCCGCTCAACGGCTACCTGCCGGCCGGCTGGACGCTGGAACAGGCGGCGCAGCGGCGCGGCACCGATCCCGCCGGCGTGGTGCAGGCAGCCAAGGCTTCGATGGCGGTGCAGGTGCGGGCCATGCTTGGCTTCCACGCCCTGGGCATCCCGACGGTGGACTACGGCAACAACATCCGCCAGATGGCGCTGGAGCAGGGCGTCAAGAATGCCTTCGACTTTCCGGGCTTCGTGCCGGCGTACATCCGTCCGCTGTTCTGCCGCGGCATCGGGCCGTTCCGCTGGGCGGCGCTGTCGGGCGATCCGGAGGACATCCGCCGCACCGACGCGAAGGTGAAGGAGTTGCTGCCGGACAACGCGCACCTGCACAACTGGCTGGACATGGCGCAGCAGCGCATCAAGTTCCAGGGCCTGCCGGCACGCATCTGCTGGATCGGGTTGGGCGATCGCGCCCGCGTCGGCCTCGCATTCAACGAGATGGTGGCGAAGGGCGAGCTGAAGGCACCGGTGGTGATCGGGCGCGACCACCTGGATTCCGGTTCGGTGGCCAGCCCCAATCGCGAGACCGAGGCGATGAAGGATGGTTCGGATGCGGTGTCCGACTGGGCCTTGCTCAATGCCCTGCTCAACTGCGCCAGCGGCGCCACCTGGGTATCGCTGCACCATGGCGGCGGCGTCGGCATGGGTTTCTCGCAGCATGCCGGCATGGTCATCGTCTGCGACGGCACGCCGGAAGCGGCGAAGCGCATCGGGCGCGTTCTGAACAACGACCCCGCGAGCGGGGTGATGCGTCATGCGGATGCGGGCTACGATATCGCCATCGACTGCGCGAAACAAAACAACCTCAAGCTGCCGATGATCAATGACTAAGAACGATTCCATGCAGATCAAACCCGGCCGGTTGAGCCTGTCTGAAATTCGTCACATCGCCGCAGGTGGTCTGAAGCTGACGATCGATCCTGCCGCCGACGCGGCGATTCTCGCTTCCGCCGCCACGGTGCATTCGGTGGTGGCTCAAGGTGCGCCGGCCTACGGCATCAATACCGGCTTCGGCAAGCTGGCCAAGACGCATATACCGGATTCGCAGCTGGAACAACTGCAGGCCAACCTGGTGCGTTCGCACGCGGTGGGTATTGGCGCTCTGCTCGACGACGCCACGGTGGGACTGATCCTGGCGCTGAAGGCGGCCAGCCTGGCGCGCGGCTACTCCGGCGTGCGGCCGTCGGTGATCGAGGCCCTGCTGGCCCTGTATAACGCCGGGGTGTATCCCTGCATTCCGTCCAAGGGTTCGGTCGGTGCTTCCGGTGACCTGGCGCCGCTGGCGCATATGACGCTGGCGCTGATGGGCGAGGGTGAGGTTCGTGTCGGCGGCAAGCTGATGCCGGCGCGCGAAGGCCTGGCCGGTGCCGGCCTGCAGCCGCTGACGCTGGCGGCGAAGGAAGGCCTGGCCCTGCTCAACGGTACCCAGGTTTCCACCGCTTTGGCGTTGCGCGGACTGTTCGAGGCCGAGGATCTGTTCGCGGCGGCGGTGGTGGCCGGCGCGCTGTCGGTCGACGCGGCGCGCGGCAGCGATGCACCTTTCGATCCACGGATTCACGAGGTGCGCGGCCAGCCGGGGCAGATCGACGTGGCGGCGAAGTACCGCAAGCTGCTCAGCGGCAGCGAGATCCGCCGCTCGCACCTGGTCAACGACGACCGCGTGCAGGATCCCTACAGCCTGCGCTGCCAGCCGCAGGTGATGGGCGCCTGCCTGGACCTGATCCGCAACGTCGCCGCGACGCTGACCATCGAGGCCAACGCGGTGACCGACAACCCGCTGGTGTTCACCGACACCGGGGAAGTGCTGTCCGGCGGCAACTTCCACGCCGAGCCGGTGGCCCTGGCGGCCGACACGCTGGCGCTGGCCATCGCCGAGATCGGCGCGCTGTCCGAGCGGCGCATCGCGCTGCTGATCGACGCCACCCTGTCCGGTCTGCCGCCGTTCCTGGTGAGGGAGCCGGGGCTCAATTCAGGCTTCATGATGGCGCACGTTACCGCGGCGGCGCTGGCTTCGGAGAACAAGTCGCTGGCACATCCGGCCAGCGTCGACAGCCTGCCGACCTCGGCCAACCAGGAGGACCATGTCAGCATGGCCACCTTCGCCGCGCGGCGCCTGCTGGAGATGGCGGCGAATACGCGCTGCATCGTCGGCATCGAGCTGCTGGCGGCGGCGCAGGGTATCGATTTCCACGCCCCGCTGGAAACCTCCCCCGTGCTGCTCGACGTGCAGGCGCTGGTGCGCGGGCGCGTGCCGTTCTACGCCGAGGATCGTTACTTCGCGCCGGACATCGAGGCCGTGACACGGTTCCTCGGAGAGGGCAAGCTGACCGGAATGGTCGGGAGCATACTGCCGTCGTTCGCCTGAGCCCCGCGCGAACGCCTGATCCGCTGGAGGAGAGGACTACAACAATGACAAAAAGCTATTTCGCAGAAGCCGCAATGCTGCCCGCGGGCTGGGCCCGCGATGTCCTGTTCGAAGTGGGGCCCGACGGCCTGATCGCCAGGGCCACACCGCGCGCGGCGGCCGGTGATGCCGAGCGCCTGCGCGGGCCGGTGATTCCCGGCATGCCGAATCTGCATTCGCACGCCTTCCAGCGCGCCATGGCCGGCCTGACGGAGAAGGGCGGCCCGCAGGGCGACAGCTTCTGGTCCTGGCGCAAGCTGATGTACGGCTTCCTCGAGAACCTGACGCCGGACGACGTCGAAGTCATCGCGACGCAGCTCTATATCGAGATGCTGCGCGCCGGCTATACGACGGCGGCGGAGTTTCACTACCTGCATCACGATCCGAAAGGCCAGCCCTACGCCAACCTTGCCGAGGTCGGCGAGCGCATCGCGGCGGCGGCGCGCCACAGCGGCATGGCCCTGACCCTGCTGCCGGTGTTCTATGCGCACGGCAATTTCGGCGGCGTCGAGCCGACCCCGGGGCAGCGGCGCTTCATCAACTCGCTCGACGGCTTCGGCCGCATCCTGGAATCGCTGGCCAAGACCGTACAGGCCGATCCCTCACAGCGCATCGGCGTCGCGCCGCATTCCCTGCGCGCGGTGACGCCGGAAGAACTGAAGGCGGTGGTGGCGGCGATGGAGCGCATCGATGCACGTGCGCCGATCCATATCCATGCCGCCGAGCAGCAGAAGGAGGTGGACGACTGCCTCAGCTGGAGCGGCACGCGCCCGGTAGCCTGGCTGCTGGACCAGATGCAACTCGATGCGCGCTGGTGCGTGGTGCATGCCACGCACATGGACGCCAACGAGACCAAGGGGCTGGCGCGCTCCGGCGCGGTGGCCGGCCTGTGCCCGACCACCGAGGGCGACCTCGGCGATGGCTTCTTCAATGCGGCTTCGTACCTGCGCGCCAGCGGCAAGATCGGCATCGGCGGCGACAGCCATGCGGCGGTCGATCCTTTCCTGGAGCTGCGCCTGTTCGAATACGGCCAGCGCCTCAAGCTGGAACGGCGCAACGTGCTCGCCCTGGCCATAGGCGACTCGCTCGGCGGCCAGCTCTATCGCGGTACCTGTGCCGGCGGCGCGCAGGCGCTGGGGCAGAACATCGGCCAGCTGGCCGAGGGCTTCCGAGCCGACTGGGTGGTGCTCAATGGAGACGATCCGGCGCTGGCGGAGCAGAGCGGCGATGGCCTGCTCGATGCGGCCATCTTCGGGCCGGTGCGGGCACCGGTGCGCGATGTGATGGTGGCGGGACAGTGGCAGGTGCGTGACGGCGTGCATGCGCAGGGTGAAGCCAGCCTGAAGCGTTATCGCGCCGTGATGAAGCGCCTTCTAAACTGAGCGTTAACAGGCCTTCTACGTGAATCACTGGGACGCGATCTGGCTCAATGCCCGTCTGGCGACCATGAATGCCGGCGGTGACGGCTACGGCATCATCGAGGATGGCGCGGTGGCTGCACTGGACGGACGCATCGCCTGGGTTGGGCGGCGTGCCGAACTTCCGGGCGGTTGGTGCGCGCGCATCGAGCACGATTGTCGCGGCGGCTGGCTGACGCCGGGGCTGATCGACTGCCACACCCACCTGGTCTATGCCGGCAGCCGTGCCGGCGAGTTCGAACAGCGCCTGCAGGGCGTCAGCTATGAAGAGATTGCCAGGGCCGGGGGCGGCATCGTCTCCACCGTGCGGGCGACGCGCGCGGCGAGCGAGCAGGAACTGCTGCGGCAGAGCAGCCGGCGTCTTGCCGCGTTGATGGCCGAAGGCGTCACCACGGTGGAGATCAAGTCGGGCTACGGCCTCGACACCGTGACCGAGACTCGCATCCTGCGCGTGGCGCGGCAACTGGGCCTGGCCTGCGCCACGGAAGTGAAAACCACCTTCCTCGGCGCGCATGCGCTGCCGCCGGAATACGCGGGACGCGCCGACGACTACATCTCGCTGGTGTGCGAGGAGATGCTGCCCGCGATCCATGCGGCCGGCCTGGCCGATGCGGTCGATGCGTTCTGCGAAGGCATCGGCTTCACACCCGAACAGACCACACGCTTATTCGACAAGGCGCGCGCGCTGGGCCTGCCGGTGAAGCTGCATGCCGACCAGCTGTCCGACCTCGGCGGCGCCGGCCTTGCGGCGCAGCATGGGGCGCTGTCGGCCGATCACCTGGAATACAGCTCGCGGGCATCGGTCGAGGCGATGGCGCGGGCCGGCACGACGGCGGTGCTGCTCCCCGGTGCCTATTACTTCCTGCGCGAAACGAAGCTGCCGCCGATCGCAGCCTTGCGCGAGCGGGACGTGCCGATGGCGCTGGCCACGGACTGCAATCCGGGCACCTCGCCCTGCACCTCGCTGCTATTGATGCTCAACCTGGCTTGCACCCTGTTCCGGCTGACGCCGGCCGAAGCCCTGGCCGGGGTGACGCGCCATGCCGCGCGGGCGCTGGGCTTGCAGCGGGAAGCCGGGCGCATCGCGCCGGGTTTGCGCGCCGATCTGGCGCTGTGGGAGATCGAACGCCCGGCGGAGCTGGCTTACGCCTTCGGCGCAAATCCCTGCGTCGGCCGTTACTATGCCGGGACCGTTGCCCCGGTGTCCGCATGAATCCGAACGACCGACTCTTCACCCTGGTGCCCGGCAGTACGCCGCTGCTGATCAATGTGCCGCACGCCGGCACCTACGTCCCGCCGCAACTGCGGCAGGGCATGAGCATGATCGCGCAGACGGTGCCGGATACGGACTGGCATGTGCACCTGCTGTACCAGTTCGCGCTGCAGCTGGGCGCGGGCCTGATGGTGGCCACGCACTCGCGCTATGTCGCCGATCTCAACCGCGATCCCGGCGACGCGGCGCTGTATCCGGGCGCGGACAATACCGAGCTTTGCCCGACGCGCAGTTTCGCCAACGAGGATCTGTACCTCCCTGGCCAGGCGCCGGACGCGGAGCAGATCACGCTGCGCCGCGAGCGTTACTGGACGCCGTATCACCAGACCCTGGCCGCGACGCTGGCGCAGATCAAGGCCCGGCATGGCTATGCCATCCTGCTCGATGGGCATTCGATCCGTTCGCAGGTGCCGCGTTTCTTCGACGGGCGCCTGCCGGACCTCAACCTCGGCACCGCGGCGGGCGCGAGTTGTGATCCTGCTTTGCAAGCTGCGGCCATGAATGTATTGCAATCAGCCGGTGGTTTGAGTGCGATCTGCAATGGGCGTTTCAAAGGCGGCTACATCACGCGCCACTATGGGAACCCGGCTGAAGGCGTGCAGGCCCTGCAGCTGGAAATGGGACAATCCTGCTACATGGACGAGGCCGCGCCTTTTGCCTGGGAACCGCAGCGTGCGCGGGCCCTGGTGGACGTGTTGCGGCGACTGGTGGAAAGCCTGCTGGCCTGGCGTGGGGGTGCGTGATGGGCAGATCGCGTGGCATGTTGAACGGAATGCGTCGCGCCCTGCTGGGGGGCTCGTTATATGCCGTCTTGTCCAGCACCGGCATTGCCTGGAGCGATGACCGTCGCGTCGAAACACCGATTGCGCAGCGCTCCTTCATCGAGGTGCAGGACACCGGCCGCAATTACTTCGTGCATTTTCCCAGCGGCAGCCGGGCGGCGCCGTGGCCGTTGGTGCTGGTGTTGCACGGGGCGGGCGGCGATGCGCTCGAGACCCTCGCCATGTACCGCTGGATCGAAGCTTCGGATCTGAACGGCTTCATCCTGGTCGGCCTGGAGGCGCGACCGCCGCGGCTGTGGTTTCCGGTCAACTTCAAGTTGAATCCCCGCATCTGGAACAGCGGCGATCCGGGCGTGCAGCAGGACAGCATCCTGAAGAACGACGATGTCGCCTATACCCGCGCCGTGCTCGACGAACTGGCCAAGCGCTATACCATCGATCCGAATCGCGTCTATGCCACCGGCTTTTCCAGCGGCGGCGGCATGGTGCAGCGCCTGGGCGTGGAACTGAGCGAGCGCTTCGCCGCGATTGCCGCGGTGGGCAGCCTGCGCGCGCAGAACGTGGCGCCGCGCAATCCGCTTTCCGTCCTGCTGGTTTATGGCCGGCGCGATCCGGTCGTGCCGTACGAAGGCGGCAAAGGCATAACCCCCTGGGGCGACCGGCCGGACCAGCCGCCGGTGGCTGCCAACACGGCCGGCTGGGTGCGGGATCTGCATTGCACCGGCGAGGCGCAGACGGCGCAGCCCAATCCACAGGTGTTGCGCGAAGCATGGAAGGACTGCGACGGTGGCAATGAAGTGCAGGCGGTGACGGTGAACGACCTCGGCCATCACTGGGCGGGCAGCCTGCCGGACGGCTTGAAGGAATCCGTCGCCGGTCCGATGAGCCGGTCTTTCGACGACACCACCGAAATCTGGAGCTTCTTCGCCGCCCATCCGCGGCATGGCGCAAAGCCGCAAGCCGCTGTAGCGCCAGCGGATCGTTGATCCCGGCCCCCCGCCATACGGGGGGTGACGCTGGCCAAAACCCCCTGTATTGTGTTGAAAAATTAACCGTATTGATGTCGGTAATTCAAGTTACCTGATTGTTGCATCGGCGGATAAAACAAAGCGGCGGGATGACCCGCCGCGCGAGGGGGAGGCTGAACCATGCGATCCGGAACACTGGGCGTGGGTGCTGTCCGTTGGGGCGTGGCAATGGGCCTGCTGTGCGTGGCCCTATGCACACCCCGAGCCTGGGCGCTCGACTTCAGCTTCGAGCCGCTGTTCGTCCATGACAAGGTGAACGGGGTACTCAACACCACGCTCACCGCCGGCGTCGGCATCCGCATGCAGAATCCGAGCGAGCACCTGATCTCCAAGGGCGACCTCAATCCCGATGTATGCACTTTTCCCTACCAGAGTTGCCAGGGCCTGTTCCGCACGCAGACCTTTCCTGCGGCGCACCTGACGGCGGCGCCGGGATCGTTTGGCGCCAACGGCGATCGGGGCGACCTGAACTATGGCCACAAAGGTGAATTCTTCCAGGCGCCGGCCAAGGTGACTTCGGACCTCACGCTGACCTACGGCAACTTCGGCATTTTTGCGCGAGCCCTGTATTTCTATGATTTCGTCAACAACGATTTCACCGAGAAGCATCCCAACGAGATCACGGCGCAGAACGTGAACCAGGTGGGGCGGGTCGGTACTACGCTGCCGACCTTGAACGGCCTGGTGGGCGGCCCCTGCTCCAGCCTGGCCGGCCCTTTGAGCAATCTGCTGCAGCCCATCACCAACCTGGTCGATCCGATTCTCAATGGGGCCGGCCTGCCTTCGCTGGTACCGAATCCGAGCGCGGTGTGCGGCAGGTTTTATGGCAAGGGCGGGGTGGTGCGCAGCAAGCGCACCGACGGCGAGGTGCTGGCGCAGGCCGGCACCAACCTGCAATACCTGGATACCTACTTCTTCGGCAAGCTGCCGTTGTGGGCGGACCATGACCTGACCTTCAAGATCGGCCGCCAGCTGGTGAACTGGGGCGAGAGCACGACACTGGTGTTGAACAGCATCAACTCGGCCAACCCGGTCAACGCCAACAACTTCTACCGTGTCGGCAACCAGGTCGAGGAAGATTTCGTGCCGGTGAACATGATCGACCTGGGCTTCAGCCCCTTCGAGAATTTCACCGCCGAGGCGTTCTACCAGCTGGAGTGGAAGCCGATCGAGGCGCCGACGCCCGGGACTTATTTTTCCGACATCAATGTCGGCACCAACAATACCGGCAAGACGCTCAACGCCAGCTTCGGCCAGGCGGCGGAGGATCCCGATTGCCTGGGCAAGCTGGGCGACAACATCCTCACCGGCCTGACGCCGACCTGCATCACCATCAACCGCGTGCCGGACCTGGAGCCGCGCACTTCAGGGCAATATGGCGTCAAGCTCGATTACTACTTCGAGAACCTCAACAACGGCACCGACGTCTCGCTGTACTACGAGAATTATCACTCGCGCCTGCCGTACGCGAGCCTGTTCTCCGGCTATCCGAGCTGCGGCCGCGCCGAGGGCAATGCCCGCGGCAACAACGCCACCGATATAAGCTCGCTGATGCTGGATTGCCCGAACTTCCCGCTGTTCTCTTCCGGCGATCCGCGCAAGGCGACTTCCAGCGCGCTCAATGTGCAGAGCGTGCGCTTCATGCTGGAGTACCCGGAAGACATCCATCTGATCGGTGCCAGCTTCAACACCACGGTCGGCAGCTATTCCATCCAAGGCGAGGTGGCGTACCGCCCGAACAAGCCGATGCAGGTGGATGCGCATGACCTGGCCTTCGCCGCGCTCGGCGCCCAGGGGACGCGCTGCGGCCAGCCCGGCACCAACTGCGAGGGCACCGGGCTGCTGGGCGCGCTCGGCGTCGGCGGCATCGGCCTGGGGCCGGACGGCCAGACCATGACCTACGGCCAGAGCGACGCGGTGAACAGCAGCGGCCGGCCATACACCAACGATACCTTCAACCTCGTGGTCGGCCACGCCACCGGCTCGCAGCGCTATTTCCCCAACTTCATCGTCCCGTACCGCGGCGGCGTGGTGGGAAACAACACGCCCTGCTACCCAAAGCCGGGAACCGCAGAAGATGCGCAGTACGGCTTCAACACCTTCCAGCATCCGTACTACGCCTACGACAAAAGCAGTCCCTGCTACATCCAGGGCTACGAGCGGATGCAGGACTTCCAGTTCAACCTGGGCGCCACCAAGGTGCTCGGCGCCACCGACAATCCGATCGGCGCCGACCAGATCATCCTGGTCTACGAGCTGGGCGCGGAATATGTGCCGTTCCTACCTTCCTACGACCGGCTGGTGCTGGAGGGGCCGAATTCGACATCGGCGCCCACCGCCGGCGCCGACGGTTCCGGTTCGGATGGTTCGCGCATGGGCTGCTCCAACATCCCGGACTGCTCGTATGGTCCGGACGGCGTACGCTTCAATCCGCATCAGCAGGATCACGCCGGCTATCCACGAGCGTTCTCCTGGGGATATCGCGTCATCGGCCTGCTCAGCTACGAGCAGATCGTGCCCAACGTCACGCTCAAGCCCTTCATCCTGTTCTCACAGGACGTGGGCGGCATCTCGCCCGGCCCCGCCGGCAACTTCGTCAAGGGGCGCAAGCTGGTCAACATGGTCTACGAGTTCCGCTACAAGCAGGCGCTGTCGCTCAGCCTGGGGTATGCCTGGTACTGGGGCGGGGGTGCTTACAACACCTTGTCGGATCGTGATTTCGCGCAGGCGTTCATCAAGTACCAGTTCTGAGTCAGAATGACAGAAGGATCAGTCCGCGAACTTGGCTTCGCGCTTCTGCAAATGGGCGCTGACCGCTTCGGTCAGATCGTCCGACACCAGCATGCTGGTATTCCAGGCGGCGACCATTTCCAGGCCTTCCTGCACCGAGTGGTCGCGGGAGTAGAGCAGGTTGTGCTTGATACCGCGCACGGTGATGGGTGACTTGGCGGCGATGCGGTGCGCGAGCTGCTCCACCTGCGCCATCAGTTCCTCGCGGGTCTCGTAGGTCTCTCCGACCAGGTCGATGGCCTTCGCCTTGCGGCCGTCGAAGGTCTCGCCCGTATAGGCCAGTTCGGTGAGGCGCGACAGGCCGATGACGTGGCGCAGACGCTGCAGGGTGCCGACGTCGGCGACGACGGCGAGGTCGACTTCCCTGATCGAGAACCTCGCATCCGCGGTGCTGTAGCGCATGTCGCAGGCGGCGATGAGGTCGATGCCGGCGCCGATGCAGGCGCCGTGGACGGCGGCGATCACCGGCACGCGCAGGCGCTCGACGCTGCTGATGCTGTTCTGTGCATGCAGGATGAACTTGCGCACACCCTCTCGTGCCCGTGCCGGGCACCCGGTGCCCTTCACTGCCTGGCTGACGTGGGCGAGCGCTTCCAGGTCGATGCCGGCGGTGAAGTGGCGGCCTTCTCCGCAAAGGATCACCACGCGCACCTGCGGCTGCTCGTCGATCCAGGCGGCGGCCTTGGGCAGCTCGTCCCACATGGTCAGCGAGAAGGCATTGGCCTTGTCCGGCCGGTTCAGGCGTAGCCAGGCGATGTGATCATGCAGGTCGATCTTGATGGTCTGGAAGTTCATCATTGGTTCAGTCTCTTTTTATGACATTGCAGTTTTGAAAAGACCATTTCGTACTTGAAAGTACGGACTGGCGCAACTTAACGAAATCTTAAAACTCCGGTCACGTTCGCCTGCGAAACTTTCTGGATAGGTGCAGGGACCGCTCTGCACTGGGAACATTGGAGAATCATCACATGAGGCGTTTACGTCTCGGCAGCTTGCTGTGCGTGGCAATATTGTACGGTTGTTCTTCCGGTGACGGTTCGCCGCCGGCCGGAGGCTCCTCCTCGGGGACTGTGTCGTCCTCCGGAGGCATATCTTCTTCGTCTTCATCATCTTCTTCATCTTCCGGAGCCACCTCTTCCTCCTCCGGCGTGTCGAGCTCTTCTTCGAGTTCGTCTTCCAGTTCTTCTTCAGGCTCTTCGTCTTCGTCCGGTTCTTCCAGCGGCCCGGTCGGTCCGGGGCCGTTCGCGCTGAACCTTGCGCCGGGTGGGCAGGGCAATGGTCGCGTTACGAGTTCGCCTGAAGGCATCGACTGCGGCACCAGCTGCACGCAGAACTATGCCGGCGGCGTGCAGGTCACGCTGACCGCCACCCCCGCTTCCGGCAGCGTCTTCGCCGGCTGGAGCGGCGACTGCGGCGGCACCGGTTCGTGCCAAGTGTTCATGGACCGTGTCCGCAACGTGACGGCGACGTTCAACCTCGCCACGCAGCCGCAGCAGACCTTGCAGTTGATCAAGGCTGGCGGTTCGAGCGGACGCGTCGGCAGCAGTCCGACGGGTATCGACTGCGGCGCACAATGTACGGCCGAATTCACCCGCGGCTCCGCGGTGACGCTGACGGCGACGCCTGATGCCGGCGCAGTATTCTCCGGCTGGAGCGGCGCCTGCACCGGCACCGCGACCTGCCAGGTCACGCTCAACGCAGACACTCAGGTCACTGCGACCTTCGTCAACGCCTCGGCCGCCGCACCGCAGGGCATGCTCCTGTCCGGTGATACCCATGTGCATGACGATCACTCCTCGGACGGCAGCCTGCCGCGCCAGCTGTCCGGCGACAAGTTGCCGGGCAACGTTTCGGTGGCGGATCAAATCAACGAGGGCGAGTTGCAGGGCCTGGACTTCATGCCGCTCACCGATCACCGCACCTACACCCAGCAATACGATCCGCTTTGGCGTTCGTCGAAGTTGATTCTGGTGCCGGGCGAGGAAGCCAATGGCAGCCCGCACGCCACCGTACACGGCGCCATCGACACCGTCGTGCAGCAGGCCAGCCCGGCCGGCGCGCCGAGCTGGGTCAACTTGCAGCAGTCGATCTGGAATGCGCATTCGCAGGACGCCAACTGGGGCACGGCGCATCCCGACGACGGCGAGATGAACAGCGACGGCACGCCGAACGCCAACGCCAATGCGGTGGGCATGGATACGGTCGAGGTGTGGAACCGCGCCAGCGCGCCGGACACCGAGATCGACTACGCCGAGAATCGCTGGAACGCGGGCTATCGCTTCGGCGTGGCCGGTGCCTGCGACGATCATTTCAAGGAGCTGTGGTCGGTGTCCGGCCCGGGCATGCCCACCACTCAGGTGTTCTCGCCACGCAAGACGGCGCTGGGCGTGGTGGCGGGCCTGCGTTCCGGCCGCACCGCGGTGTACTCCGGCTTCGCCGGCACGCCGAGCGTTTCGCTGGAAGGCGACTTCCAGAATGATGGCGTGTTCGAAGCCATGCAGGGCGATGAAGTCATCGCTACGCCGGGCACCAAGGGCCGGTTGCGTCTGACGGTGCAGAATGGCTTCGGCACCACGGTGTTCCTGTACCAGGCGCCGGGCCGCTCCGCCGGCGCGATCCAGACTTTCATGCCGGACTCGGTATCGCTCACCAACACCTACCTTATCGACGTCACCGCCGGTCCCAGCCCGACCTGGTTTCGCGCCGAAGTGCGCGGTCCGGGCGAGCCGGCCGGCCTGACCGGTCTCACCGCGCTGAACTTCGAGGTGCTGTTCGACCAGCTGCGCGCGGTGACGTCGCCGATCTTCGTCTCGCCCAGCGTGGTGGCGGCGCAGCCGGCCGTGCCGCTCCCCGCCGACCAGGGTACGGATGACGGCGCCAAGAATGTGCTCGGCGCGCCGGGCCAATTCGCCGGCTTCCCCGACGTGGCCCACACCAAGTCGTTCACGCACGTGGTCGCCGAAGTGCATCAGAACGGCACCAGCCAAATCCAGTATGTGCGCGTCGGCGCCGCCGGCAACGCCGCGCCGCTGGACCTGGTCCCCGCTTCGTCCGATGCGCGCTTCCCGCACATCGCCGCTTTCGGCACCGATGTCTGGGTGGTGTGGCAGGACGACCGCAACGGCGAGCTGCCGTACCGCACCGCCGTGTTCATGCGTCATTCGTCCGACGAGGGCGCGACCTGGGAGCCGGAAGTGCTGGTACGCAATCCGGAGACCGGCCGCGCCGAGCATCCGTCCATTGCCACCGACGGCAACGGTCGCGTGATGGTGGCCTGGCAGGAAATCGGCAGCGGCGTGCCATTCGACGTCTGGGCCAAGCTGATCAACATCGACGCAGAACCGGTGAACCTCAGCGCGCCCAACAAGACCTTCGCCGAAGCCTCGCCGCTGGATACGCGCTCGGCGCGCTACCCGGCTTCGGTGTGGCCGACGGTGGCCGCTTCCAGCACCGGCGAGTTCGCCGTGGCCTGGGAAGACGACCGCGAGGACAAGGATCCGCTGTGGACCGGCGGCTATCCCTACGGCAGCGGCACCGACCCGGACGACTGGCAGATCTACGTCACCACCCGTCCGGCCGGCCTGAGTGGCTGGCTCACGCCGACTTCGCTGGGTTCGCACACCCAGGCCGACCGCCATCCTACGCTGGCTTATGCCGCGGACGGCAGCCTGGTGGCGGCCTGGGATGCGAAGAACCTGAGCTCCTCCGGCGCCAACCTGTCGATCCTTTCCTCCAGCTTCACGGCGAAGGCCGGCTGGAGCGCGGTGGTGCCGGTGTCGCTGGATGCGAATACCGGCGGCGAGTACCCCCGCCTGGGCCTGGACGGTTCCGGCAACGTGGTGCTGGTGCGGCAGGATTCGCGCTCGGCCGACTGGCGCTGGCGCGTGCTGGCGACGTCCCGCGCCGCCGACGGCAGCTGGGGCACGGGCACGGTCATCCAGGGCAGGGGCCTCAATATGTGGCCGGCGCTGTCCGGCGGCACGCTGGTGTTCGCCAGCACCCGTGATGCGCAGCGCCTGCAGCGCGATCGCACACAGGAGATTTACACCATGCAGGTTCCGACCACACCCTGAGGGCCGGTCGCTGCGGTAATTGTCATGCGGTAACAGCCGGCGCGGCGCGGAAGCCGCGCCGGCTGTTTTTGTAAAGCCGTCGCAATGTTCAAATTCCGGTCACCTTGGCTGGCGATACTCCCTCGGATAAGTGCACGGAAATATCCGTCACAAAAACTCAGGGAAATCGATTGATGAAACGGCTGCGGCTGGTGGCGGTGCTGTGGGTGGCGTTCCTGTGCGGCTGCGGCTCCAGCAGCGGCGTCGCCGGGCTCGGCGGGTCTTCCTCCGGCAGCTCCTCTTCTTCCAGTTCTTCCTCGTCCGGCTCTTCCAGCAGCGGTGGGGCGGCAAGTTACATCCTGACGGTGGCCGCGGCCGGCTCCGGCAGTGGCGACGTGACCAGCGTTCCCGAAGGCATCGACTGCGGTAGCCGTTGCACCCAGGGCTATACGGCGGGCGTAGCGGTCACCCTGACCGCGACCCCTGCTTCAGGCAGCAGCTTCTCCGGCTGGAGCGGCGATTGCTCCGGCACCGGCGCCTGCCAGTTGACGTTGGATGCGCCCCACCAGGTGACGGCGACCTTCGCCGTCTCCACGGCGGCGCAAAAGACCCTGCAGGTGAAGAAGGCCGGCGTCTCCAACGGCACCGTCACCAGCGATCCGGCTGGCATCCAGTGCGGCGCGCTATGTTCCGCGCAGTTCGCGCAGGGCACAGTGGTGACGCTGACGCCCACCCCGGACATCGGCGCGGTGTTCACCGGCTGGAGCGGCGCCTGCACCGGCACCGCCAGTTGCCAGCTCGCGCTCACCGCCGACACCGTGGTCACCGCGACCTTCGACGGCGGCCCGGGTGCACCGCAGGGACTGACCCTGGGCGGCGACACCCACGTCCATGACGACCATTCCTATGACGGCAGCCTGCCGCGGCAGATCTCCAACGATACGCTGCCGGGCAATGTCTCTGTCGCCGACCAGATCGGGTGGGGCGAACTGAAGGGGCTGGATTTCATGCCGCTCACCGATCACCGCACCTACACCCAGCAGTACGATCCGCTGTGGCAGTCGTCGAAGCTGATCTTGGTGCCGGGAGAAGAAGCCAACGGCAGCCCGCATGCCACCGTGCACGGCGGCATCGACAGCATCGTGCAGCAGGCCAATCCGCCGGGCGGCCCGGGCTGGGTCAGTTTGCAGCAGTCGATCTGGAATGCGCACTCCGAGGATGCGAACTGGGGCACGGCGCATCCCGACGACGGCGAGACCAATGACGATGGCACACCCAACGACAACGCCAATGCCGTGGGCGTGGACACGGTCGAGGTGTGGAACAAGGCCAGCGGCCCGGACGCCGAGATCGACTACGCCGAGAACCGCTGGAACGCGGGCTACCGCTTCGGCGTGGCCGGCGCCTGCGACGATCACTTCAAGGAGCTGTGGCTGATCGCCGGCCCGAGCTCGCCCACCACCCAGGTGTTCGCGCCGCGCAAGAGCGAGCTGGGCATCGTCAGCGGCCTGCGCTCCGGGCATACGGCGGTGTATTCCGGGTTCCCCGGCACGCCGATGGTCACGCTCGAAGCGGACTTCCAGAAGGACGGGGTATTCGAGGCGATCCAGGGCGATGAAGTCGTCGCTGCGCCGGGCACGCACGGCCAGCTGCGCATCACCGTGAACAACGGCTTCGGCACCACGGTGTACCTGTACCAGTCGCCGGGCCGCTCCGCCGGGCCGCTGAAGACATTCCACCCGGGCCTGATCCCCTTCAGCAGCACCTACCTGGTGGACGTGGATGCCGGCACCGATCCGTCCTGGTACCGGGTGGAAGTGCGCGGGGTCGGCTTGCCGTCCGGCATCGATACGTCAAACCTGACGCTGCAATCCCTGGTGCTGTTCAACCAGCTGCGCGCGGTGGCCTCGCCGATCTTCGTTTCGCCCACGCTGGCGACGGCGCAGCCGGCGGTGCCGATCCCGGCCGACCAGGGCGTGGACGATGGTGCCAGGACCGTCCTCGGCAGCCAGGGCAATTTCACCGGTTTTCCCGATGTGGCGCAGAGCAAGGCCTACACGCACGTGGTGGCGGAACTGCACCAGGCTGGCGCCAGCCACATCCAGTACCTGCGCACCGGTGCTGCGGGCACCGCCGCACCGGTGGACCTGGTGCCGGCTTCGTCAGATGCGCGCTTCCCGCGGGTCGCCGCGGCCGGCTCCGATGTGTGGGTGGTGTGGCAGGACGATCGCGCCGGTGAGTTGCCGTATCGCACCGCCATCTATATGCGCCATTCGCCGGACGAGGGCGCGACCTGGGAGCCGGAGGTCGCCATCCGCAGCCCCGACCAGGGCCGCGCCGAACACCCGGTGATCGCAACCACCGCCGGCAAGGTGCTGGTGGCCTGGCAAGAGATCGCCAGCGGCAAGCCCTTCGACGTCTGGGCGCAGATGCTCGGTGGCGCCGGCGCACCGGTCAACCTCAGCGCCGCTGGAAAATCCTTCAACGCGGCTTCGCCGCTGGATACCCGCACGGCGCGTTACCCGGCCTCGGTATGGCCGACGGTAGCCGCCGCGAACGGCAGCTTCGCCGTCGCCTGGCAGGACGATCGCGAGGACAAGGACCCGCTATGGACCGGTGGCACCGGTTACGGCGAGGGCACGGAGCCGGACGACTGGCAGATCTACGCGACCCAGCTGCCGGCCGGGCAATCGGTGTGGACCACGCCCGCTTACCTGGGCGCGCATGATCATGCCGACCGGCATCCCACACTGGCCTACGCCGGCGACGGCAGCCTGGTGGCGGCCTGGGATACCAAGATCCTGCAACCGGCCGGGGTGTTCACCTCGATCCTTTCGGCAAGCCAGGCCACGGCCGGCGCGAGCTGGAGCGCGCCGCAAGCGGTGGCGCTCGACGCGAACTCCGGCGCCGAATTCCCGCGCCTGGGCCTGGACGGCGCCGGCAACGTGGTGCTGGTGCGCCAGGACACGCGCTCGGCCGACTGGCGCTGGCGCCTGGTGGCCACGCATCGCCTGGCGGACGGCAGCTGGGCCGCGCCCACGGTGATTCCCGGCAAGGGCAACAACCTGTGGCCGGTGCTGTCCGGCGGCACGCTGGTCTTCGTCAGCAGCCGCGACGCGCAGCGTCTGCAGCGGGACCGCACGCAGGAGATCTACAGCATGACGGTGCCGGCAGCGCCCTGAGGGCGCGGAGCCGGACACCGATGGCGAACGTCTGACACTTTTGCAGAACCGGAAACCAGCTCCAATGCGGATTTCGAAAAACCTTCTCGTCCCGGCGCTGTGCCTGCCGGTTCTCGTCGGCTGCGGCAGTTCCGATTCCGTCGGCATGGCCGGCACGCCGTCGGCGCCGCAGCAGGTGCTGGCCTGCGATGCCTATACCGGGCCGGCGCTGTCCTCGCTGCAGCAGTTGCGTGGCGGCATTCATGCGCACAGCGCTTACTCCGACGGCGACATCCACTCGCTGCCCTCGGATTACTACCGCATCGCCACCCAGCAGGGCCTGGATTTCTTCGCCGGCACCGAGCACTCGGATACCTACAACCCGAACATCTTCATCAGCACCGGCAGCGACTGCTTCACCACGCCGGACAACCTGCTGACCTGCCTCACGCCGAACGACGACAAGTTGCGCAAATGGAGCGCCACGGCGGAGCAGGCCGCGGCGGCAACCACCGATACCTTCGCCGCGCTGCGCGGCTTCGAGTGGACCTCCGACCGCTTCGGCCACATCAATGTGCTGTTCTCGGCCGACATCACCAACGCCAAGATCGACGGTGGCTACATCGATATGGGCACCTTCTATTCCTGGCTGCAGCGCGCCCCGGGATTCCCGCTGCTGGGCGGCGCCAGCGACGGCATCGCCATCTTCAACCACCCCAACGACAAGAAGCTCAGCGACAGCGATCCGGGCCGCAACTGGAACCTGCTGCAGCATGTGGCTTCCGCGGATACGCAGATGGTGGGCATGGAGCTGTTCAACAGCGGGGCGACCGACGACGATCCCGACGGCGGGCGCCACGACTACTACGCCGACTGGTACATGACCGCGCTGAACAACGGCTGGCATGTCGGCGCCGTGGGCGGTGAAGACATGCACGACACTACCTGGGCGCTGCCCGCCCATCCGAAGACGGTGATCCTCGCTGCCGACCACAAGCCGGAGACCCTGCGCAGCGCCATGCTCGACCGGCGCATGTTCGCGCAGGTCTCGCGCGAAGCGGGCGAGGACCTGGCCATCGACATGCAGGCCGAAGGCCACCCGATGGGCGCGCAACTGAGCTGCGACACGGACAAGACGGTGCCGCTGACGGTCAAGGTGAAGACGGCGAGTGGCACGCCCTTCAACGGCATCCTGCGCCTGTACGATCACGCTAATCCGCAGTTGCTGCTCGCTTCCACGACAGGCGATCCGATCGCGACCGCAACGGGAGACACTCTGAGCTACCAGCTGCCGGTGAAGGCGGACGGCGAGCACTGGTACTTCGTGCGCGTCGATTCCACCGCGGGGCAGTCCCTGGCGTATACCAGCCCGGTCTGGATCAAGCCGCGCGCTGTCGCCGCGCAGATGGCGATCAAATAAGCGATCCGGAGCAACTGACTCTTAATCAGCAGATTCAGCAACTTCCGGGAGGGGCAAGGCGCGGCCTCAGAATCGTTTGATGCTTATTCTATTTTTCATCTTCCGGCGCGGTATAGGCTGGCGTTAGGGTATATGCCTCAAGCAAAGCGAAGGGCAGGTACCCGCCATGCAGCTCCACATCGCAGCAGCCCACGCCGGGCGCGCCGGGGTTTCCCGGACCGGGGCCTACCCGTTTCCGCCGCAAGCGCCGGCGCGGGTTGCCTCGCCCTTCTCGCGCTGCTCCATCCTCCTGGCACCCGGTTTTCAGGGCGCATTGGCCCTGGACTGGCGGCACCGGCTGCCGCAATTCAGCACGGTCCGGCAGGCTGAGTGGGAGATTCCAGATCTGGACACCTGGGCGCAGTCCATCCTGAAAGCGGCCCGCCGCCTGCCGCAGCCGGTGGTAGTGGTTGCCCAGGGCTTCGCCTGCCTGGCGACGGTGCGCGCCGCGGCACTTCAGCCTGGCGTGATCGCCGGCGCCTTGCTCACCGCGCCCAGCGATCCCGTGCGCCTGGGCTTGCAGGAGCGACTGACTGATCTGAGCCTGGACCTGCCCAGCGTGCTGGTCTGCAACGAGGGCGACCAGGAGCTACCGCCGCAGCGGGCCTGGCAATGGGCGCTGCACTGGAACAGCCAATTCGCCAGCCTGGGGCGGGGCAGCCACGACAATGCGCATTCCGGACATGCCGGATGGCAGCGCAAGCCGGAACTGGGATTCGATCTGCTGGAGCAGCTTTGCCGCCGTGTGGCGGCGCCGGCCGAAGCGGCATAAGGCGCCAGAACGAAAAACGCCGGCCGAGGCCGACGAGATACTTCGTTCTGAAACGTTGGCAAGTCGCTGACGAGCGCTTGCTGAAAATGCTGGTGGGCTGTCCGGGACTCGAACCTGGAACCTACTGATTAAGAGTCAGCTGCTCTACCATTGAGCTAACAGCCCAGCATGAAACGACAAAACTTTGGGGTGGACGATGGGACTCGAACCCACGACCTCCGGAATCACAATCCGGAGCTCTAACCAACTGAGCTACGCCCACCAAAGACGACCATTTTAACCGATTGGTAACGAAACAGAAAAGCCCTGCGTACCGAATTCCTGCCCCTGCACCGCCCCAAAATGCGAAAACTGGTGCCGAGAAGAGGAATCGAACCTCCGACCTACTGATTACGAATCAGTTGCTCTACCGACTGAGCTATCTCGGCACGGGGCGCGCATTATAGCCAAAGACAGCCCCAAAGAGGCCAGTTCGGCGGCGGATCATCGATTCCCCCGGCTTTTTTTGAGCTTTTTTGTCCGCTGATCGGCTTGTGGACTGCCGTTTGAAATAAAATAACGCCGTCCATGCTCCGGAGAGGTGGCAGAGTGGTCTATTGCGGCGGTCTTGAAAACCGCTGACGGTTCATCCCGTCCGGGGGTTCGAATCCCTCCCTCTCCGCCATTCACTACGCCGTCAGGCGCCCGTAGCTCAGTCGGATAGAGCATCGGCCTTCTAAGCCGAGGGTCACAGGTTCGATTCCTGTCGGGCGCGCCATTTATTCTTCCAGTCCAGCCCGTTGCCCGCTCATCGACCATGGATGTGAAACTGACTGCCCAGCAGGTCGAAGACCTGATTCACCTGGGCTTCGCCGCGAAAAAGAAAATGCTCGGCATCGAGGAAGTGCGGCCGGGCTTCGTGCGCACGCGGCTACCGTACCGGGATTCGATGCTGCGGCCGGGCAATGTGTTGTCCGGGCCGGCGCTGTTCACGGCGGCGGACCTGACCATGTACGCGCTGGTGCTGTCGCACGTCGGGCCGGAAATGATGGCGGTGACGGCCAACTTCAACATGAACTTCCTGTCCAAGGCCAAGCCGGGGGACATCATCGGCGAGGGGAAGATGCTGAAGCTGGGGCGGCGGCTGGCGGTGATGGAAACGCTGCTGTACTCGTCGGCCGAGCCGGAGACGCTGGTGGCGCATGTCACCGGCAGTTATGCGTTGCCGGTGAAGAGCTGAGGCTGGTTCGGCTTTGACCCCTCGATACACCCGCTACGCGGGCACTCGGGGCGAACGGACCTTTGCAATGAATCCGGATTCTTGAATCACCGCCTCAACCCGCGTTTTCCACCGGCAACTTCCGTTCACCGCGAAACGCGCGAATCTCGGCGATGAAGGTCTCGCCGTAGTTCTCCAGCTTGTGCTTGCCCACGCCGGAGATGTCGGCGAAGGCGTCCAGCGTCTGCGGCTGCTGTTCGGACATGGCGCGCAAGGCGGCATCGGCGAAGACCACGTACGGCGGCACCTTCTGTTCGTCGGCGAGGCGCTTGCGTAGGATGCGCAGACGTTCGAACAGGTCTTCGCCCAGCGGGGTCTGCACGAACTCGCCGGCGGAAGCCTGTGCACGGGAGCGCCGTGCGGGCGGGCGTTCGCGCTTCGGCGGCACGGCCAGCATCACCTTCTGTTCTGCCTTGAGCACCCGGCGGCTGGCGGCGTTGAGCAGCAGCACGGGGTAGCCGTCGGTGGTTTCGTCGAGCAGGCCCTGGTGCAGCAGGGTGCGGGCCAGCAGGCGCCATTCGTCCTGCGAGCGCTGCTTGCCGATGCCGTAGGTGCTGAGCTGCTGGTGGCCGCGGTCGATGATTTTCTGGCTTTCGGCGCCGCGCAGCAGGTCGATGACGTAAGCCACGCCGAAGCGGCTGCCGCGCTGTGCCAGGCGCGCCACGCAAGACAGGAACTGCTGCGCCTCGTGCGTCCAGTCTTCCACCGGCTTGGGCGCCAGGCAGTTGTCGCAGGCGCCGCAGGGCGGCTGGAAGCTTTCGCCGAAGTAGCGCAGCTGCACGGCGCGGCGGCATTCGCTGGACTCGGCATAGTCGAGCACCTTGCGCAGGGCCTGGCGGGCGATGCGCTGCTCCTGCTCCAGGGGTTCGCCGGTATCCGGGTGGATCTTCTGGGCGATGAGGAAGTCGGCGGTGCGGATGTCGCCGACGCCGAAGTACAACACGCAGTCGGCTTTGTCGCCGTCGCGCCCGGCGCGGCCGGCTTCCTGGTAATAGCCTTCCATACTCTTGGGCAGGTCATAGTGGACCACCCAGCGCACGTCCGGCTTGTTGATGCCCATGCCGAAGGCGACGGTGGCGACGATCACCTGCGCGTCGTCGCGGATGAATGAGTCCTGGTTGTCGCGGCGCGTTCCCGCATCAAGTCCGGCGTGGTACGGCAGGGCGCGCACGCCATCGCCATTGAGCTTGGCCGCCAGTTCGTCGACGCGCCGGCGCGACAGGCAGTAGACGATGCCGACCCCGCCGCCCTTGCGGGCGCGTTCGAGCAGTTCAGGATAGGTCTGCTTGTCCTTGGGCCGCACCGCGTAGTGCAGGTTGGGGCGGTTGAAGCTGGCCACTTCCACCGCCGGCGTGCGCAGGCCGAGCTGCGCCACGATGTCCTCGCGCACCCGCCCGGTGGCGGTGGCGGTGAAGGCGAACACCGGCACTTCGGGGAAGCGGTCGCGCAGCAGGCCGAGCTGGCGGTATTCCGGGCGGAAATCGTGCCCCCATTCGGAGACGCAGTGCGCCTCGTCGATGGTGAAGCCGGAAATGCCCTGGGCATTCTGCAACTGCGGCAGGAAACCGCCGAGGAATTCCGGCAGCAGCAGGCGCTCCGGTGCCAGGTACAGCAGCTTGTACTCGCCGCGCATCAGGGCGGAGGTGCGCTCCGCCGCCTCGCGGCCGTCGAGGCTGGAATTGAGGAAGGTGGCGGGAATGCCCATGTCGCGCAGCAGCCGCACCTGGTCCTGCATCAGTGCGATCAGCGGCGACACCACCACCATCACGCCGCGGCGCAGCAGCGCCGGCAGCTGGAAACACAGGCTTTTGCCGCCGCCGGTGGGCATGATCGCCAGCAGGTCGCGCCCGGCGAGTGCGTCGCGCACCACGGCTTCCTGGCCGGGGCGGAAGGCATCGAAACCGAACCAGCGCTTCAGGGCATCGGCGAGGGCTTCGTAGGAGATTTCAGAGGGGGAGTCAGGCACGCGATTCAGGAGCAACAACCAGAAGCGCCATCCTAATGAAAATCGCGCGAGCTTGTTTGCAGTTGACCCAGCCATCCGCTGCGGTTATGAACGCGGCGCGCGACGATATTGATCACATTTTCAGCAGATTGCAGCTCGCCCTCCACCAGCATCAGGCTGGAGCCGAGGATGGCGTCGCGCTGCGCCTCCATCACCTTGGGCCAGATCACCAGGTTGGTCGAGCCGGTTTCGTCTTCCAGGGTGGCGAAAACCACGCCGGAGGCGGTACCGGGACGCTGGCGGTGGGTAACGATGCCGGCGACACGCACCGTCTGGCCATTCGGCAGATCGCGCAGCTTCTCGGCGGTGACCACGCGCAGGCGCGCCAGCTTGCCGCGCAGCAGGGCCAGCGGGTGGCGCCCCAGCGTGAGGCCCAGGCTGCGGTAGTCGGCGACCAGGGCCTGTCCTTCGGTCGGCGCCGGCAGGGCGATGGCATTCTCGGCCAGGGTGGAGCCGGCGAGTACCCGGTCCAGCTTCTGCACACCGGCCACGGACCAACGCGCAGCGTGACGGTGGCCGCTCAGCGATTGCAGCGCGCCGGATTCGGCCAGGGCGGCGAGGGCATGGCGACTCAGGCCGGCACGATTGGCGAGATCTTCGATCGAGTCGAACGCTGCGCCGGCACGGGCTTGCAGCAGCTTGCCGGCCTCCGCTTCCGACAGACCGCCGCCCATGCACAGGCCCAGGCGCAACTCGGGTTTGCCGTCATCGCCACGCTCCAGCGTGCAATCCCACTCGCTGATCGCGATATCGACGGGACGGAACCGCACGCCGTTGCGGCGCGCATCGTTGACCAGTTGCGCCGGGGCGTAGAAGCCCATGGGCTGGGAATTGAGCAAGGAAGCGCAGAAGGCGGCGGGTTCATGGCATTTGAGCCAGCAGGAGACATAAGTCAGCAAGGCGAATGAAGCGGAATGGCTCTGGGGGAAGCCGTACGCGCCGAAGCCCAGCACCTGCTTGTAAATCCGGTCGGCGAATTCATCCGAATAACCGCGCTCCTTCATTCCTCTCTTGAGTTTGACCTCGAATTTCTCCAGGCCCCCACTGCGCTTCCACGCCGCCATGGAACGCCGGACCTGGTCCGCTTCGCCAGGGGTGAAGCCGGCGGCGACGATGGCGATGTTCATCACCTGCTCCTGGAACAGCGGCACGCCGAGCGTGCTCTTCAGCACTTCTTTCAGATCATCGCTTTCATATTCGATCTTTCCCTTGTCATTCCGTCGTTGCAAGTAGGGATGAACCATGTCGCCCTGAATGGGGCCCGGCCGCACGATGGCGATTTCGATCACCAGGTCAAAAAAATTGATCGGCTTCAGGCGTGGCAGCATGCTCATCTGCGCCCGCGATTCGATCTGGAATACGCCGATCGTTTCGGCTTTGCAGATCATGTCGTAAGTATCTTTGTCCTCCGCCGGGACGGTGGCGATGGTCAGGATCGGCTCGTTGCGATATTTCGAAACCAGTTCGAACGCACGACGCAGGGCGCTGAGCATCCCCAGCGCCAGCACGTCGATCTTGAACAACCCCACCGAGTCCAGATCATCCTTGTCCCACTGGATGATGGTGCGGTCCGGCATGGCAGCGTTCTCCACCGGCACCAGGGTATGCAGCGGATGGTGCGAGATGACGAAGCCGCCGACGTGCTGCGACAGGTGGCGCGGCATGCCTTCGATTTCGCCGACCAGGCGCATGAAGTTGGTGAGCAGGGCGCCGTCGAGGGCGAAGCCCATGGCAGCGAGACGTTGCCGCAGCTGTTCCGGTTCATCCCACCAGGCATGGGCCTTGGACAGGGCATCGACCTGATCCAGCGACAGGCCCAGCGCCTTGCCGACGTCGCGCATGGCGCTGCGCCGGCGGTAGGTGATCACCGTGGCGGCGATGGCGGCGCGCTCGCGGCCGTATTTCTCGTAGATGTGCTGGATCACTTCTTCGCGGCGCTGGTGCTCGAAGTCGATATCGATATCCGGCGGCTCGGCGCGCTCCTTCGAGATGAAGCGCTCGAACAGGAGGTTGACGCGATCCGGATCGATTTCGGTGATGCCCAGGGCGTAGCACACCACCGAGTTCGCGGCCGAGCCGCGGCCCTGGCAGAGGATGCCTTGCGAGCGCGCGAACTGCATGATCTCGTGCACGGTGAGGAAATAGTGTTCGTATTTCAGTTCCTCGATCAGCTTCAGTTCTTTCTCGATGTCGCGACGAGGTTTCTCGGGAATGCCCTGGGGCCAGCGCCAGCGGATGCCGGCTTCGGTGAGATTGCGTAGGTGTTGCGTGGCATCCACTCCCTGCGGCACCAGTTCATGTGGATAGCTGTACTGGATCTGGCTGAAATCGAAGGTGCAGCGTTCGGCCACCACCAGCGTTTCGCGCAGCAGTTCCGGTGGATAGAAACGTTGCAGGTTGGCCAGGTTGCGCAGATGGCGTTCGCCGTTCGGAAACAGCGGCGCTTGCGCATCGTGCAGGCTGCAGCGCGCGCGGACGCAGGCCATCACATCTTGCAGCCGCTGCCGTTCGCGGACGTGGTAATGCACATCGCCGGCGGCGAGCAATGGCAGGTTGTAGCGGCGGGACAGGCGCTGCATCAGGTCGAGGCGTTCGTCGTCCTGCGGATGCAGATGGCGCTCCCAGGCCAGCCACAGGCGCGCGGTGAAGCACTCGCGCAGGACTTCGATTTCGTCGGCGAAGACGGATTCGGTCTTGCCCTGCGCCGGCCAACGTGGAATCCATAGCGCCAGCAGTTCACCGCTGTTCTGCGCCAGGTCCTGCAACGTAAGCCGGTACTGCCCTTTGCCGTTGCCGCGCCGGGCGTGGGTGATGAGGGCGCAGAGTTGTGCATAGCCGGCGACGTTGGGTGCCAGCAGCACCAGCTTCGGGCCATGATCGAGCTGGAATTCGCTGCCGACGATCAGCCGCATGCCGGCGTCCTTCGCCGCATCCCAGGCGCGGATGATGCCGGCGAGGGAGCATTCGTCGGTGACGGCGATGGCCTGGTAGCCGAGATCGTGGGCGCGTTGCACCAGTTCCTGCGGACTGGAGGCGCCGCGCTGGAACGAGAAATTGCTGAGGCAGTGCAGCTCGGCATAGCCCGGGTTCAACGGCATCTTCATTCCCACAAGCCATGCAGGCGCCACTGCGGATCGCCCGGCTCGCGATAGACCCACAGCTTGCGGCCGCAAGAGTCTTCGGCCAGGTGATAGTCGCGGCTTTCCTGGCGGCCTTCCCACCAGCCGCATTCGATGCGCTCGGGTGGTCCGAGCAACCGGGGCAGCGGAATCGGCTTAGGATTCGGTAGCAACCAGTACGGGCGCGGTGGATGCGCGCCGGCCGCAGATGCATCAGCAGTAGACCAGGCCCGCTCCGGACGATGGTCCGGCGTGGTCGCCAGCCGGCGCACGGCATCCGCGCCGAGCCGGGCGACGAGGCGCTCCTGCAAGGTATCCAGGCCTTCCGCCAGCGCATTGCCGGTCTGGAACAGGTCGTCCTGCGCCGCGCTGGCCGGCTCGAAGCGGCGGGCTTCGAGAAACAATTCCTGCACCGGCTCGGCCAGCACCACTTTTTCCAGCCGCTCGCGCAGCACCAGCAGCAGGCGGTTCGGATCGCGCGTCGGCGCCAGCAGGCCGATGTCCAGCCGCGTCATGCGCCGGCCGAGATCACGGAAGCGCAGGCGGAAGCGCTGCACCGTTACGTCGCGGCCGCGCAGGTAGAGGGCGAAATCGTTGAGCATCTTGCGCAACGGAAACAGCAGGGCTTCGGTGGTCTCGGCGTGGCCGGGTAGCTCGAAGCGGCGGCGGTAGACCGGCGGCGGCTCGAACGATTCCCAGGCTTCGCCGGCACGGCCCAGCAGGCGCGACAGTGCCAGCGGCACCTGCGGACCGAAGCGGCGACCGAGGGCGTCATGGGGCAGGGCAAGCACTTCGCCGATGCGGCGCAGGCCGGAGCTGTGCAGTGTGTCGATCACGCCAGCCTCGAAGGGCAGCAGTTGCAACGGCCAGTCGCGGATGGCGGCGTGGATCTCGCCGATGCGCGCGATGGGGTGCTGCAAGCCGGCCCCGGCATGCGCCAGCAGGGCGGCGGCGGCGAGCGTAGGGGCGATGCCGTAGCTGCGGGTGTAGGGCAGGTCCTGGGCTTGCGTGGTGATGTGCCGGCGCAGCGGGGGCCAGCCGCCGTACAGGCGCAGGCTGCGGCGGATCTCCACCCACACGTCGAGCGTGCCGGCGGCGAGCGTCACCGGCGTGCCCAGGGTATAAGCCCAGCAGGCGATGGTTTCCAGTCCCTGCAATTCGGCTTGCGTGTCCCGTTGCAGCAGGCGGATTTCCGGCACCAGGCCGAGGGCACTGTTGACGCCCATGCCGGGTTGTAGCCCGCGCCTGCCGGCGGCTTCGTTCAGTGCGATGAGGCGACGGCGCGCGCCGCTGGTTTCGACGATGCCGGCGGGTTCATCCGGCGAAGGCGCCAGGGCCTCCAGCGGCAAGGCCGGCAGATGGATGCAGAGCCAGAGCACGGTTCACGCCCTGGCCCTAAGAGCCTGTAACAGAATGAATCGCGCCTGCGACGGCGGTCATTTTTGCGCAGTGCAAGTCGGACAGAGTGCGGCATGGTGATTCCATGGTGCGCTCTGGCCGGCGCAGCA
>NZ_JONR01000024.1 GCF_000711955.1 Nevskia soli DSM 19509 | reverse complement strand
GATGGCCCGCGCTGACGCGCTTTCTCGCGGATCCGGCTTTGCCCATCGACAATAACCATGATGAGCGGCAGATCCGGCCCTGGGCGGTCGGCAAGAAGAACTGGCTCTTCACAGGCACCCAGCTCGCTGGAGAGCGCGCTGCTGCGATCATGAGCCTGATCCAAACGGCCAAGCTCAACGGTCATGATCCGCACGCCTATCTCAAGGACGTCCTGACTCGATTGCCGACTCAACCGATCAGCAAACTCGATGCGCTTCTGCCGCAGAACTGGAAGCCTTAGGCTTTATAGCTCTGCACCCTTCCGTCAAGATGGGATGCCTGGACGCTTACCCATAGATGGTCACATAACTAATTGTTTTAAAACATTCGACACTCAGTCCGTTACTGGCGAGATCTCCTGGGGCGACGCCAGACGTCTCCACCAGAGTTCCGTGCCAGGCTGAGGCTACCAAAAATCCGTGTCCGGCCGACCACGACTCTTTCGCCGCAAGCTAATGGCGTCAACGTTCACTGCCGAAGGACGATGTTGACTGCCAACGGTGAAGACAACCTCAACGACTCGCGTTAAATGCAGGCCATTTCAATGCAGATGACCGATTTATTTAGTTGTTTTAGAAGAAATTATTGGCGTCGATACCAAGTTGGCAGGCAACGTTTAGTAGGCTACATCGAATGGCGACAACTACTCCTATTTCACCAAAGTGATGGGAATATCGACCAGATGAATGACCTTGGTTGCGACTGAACCCAAGAGCAGCCCCGAGAATGCTCCGAGGCCTCGCGTTCCCATAATGAGGGCTTTGCATCCGAGTACCGCCGCTTGTTGTGCGATGGTCTCCGCTATTGGCCCCACATGAACATGCAATTGGTGCGGAATTGAAGCCTGCTGCAGGACCTCGGCTGCTTCAAGGACGGTTTTCCTCCCGGCAGCGGCAATCGACTGTTCGATCTGCTTGATGGTGGCGGCATCCAGACAACTGTCCAGGTAGGCCGGACTTTCCTGCACATTCAGGACGTGTACCTGAACATCGGAATCGCCCTTGATCGTATCGACGAGATGCAGGAGCGCTCTTCTGGCGGCGGCGGATCCGTCGTAAGGAATAATGATCTTTTGCATCTTCAGTTACTCCGTGATGCTTGGAATGGTGAGTGCATGATTCGTCAGCGTGGCCCGGTCAGATTTCAACATCAGGCTTGCCCATACTGCGTCCATTATCGGGGCTCACTACGACTTGGCGGTCCACGAATTGCACCAGCCAGCAGCCTTGACCTGCTTCCCGGTGAATAAGGGGCAACCACCCTGGATCGAACCAGCGGCGCCTTGGTACAACATGCAATTGCCGCATCGGCTGCCCGGCCTTGCCTCCGCCGATTTGGTGGCATCGGCGACGTACTTGAATGCCTTGGCTGTTTGATCGTCAGGGGTTACAAGCGGCGCATCCCCCGCCGTTGCCGGGTGCAATTGCGAGACGGCGAATGGTGCCAAGGCTACGCCCATGGCGAGTTTCTTCAGTAACCGACGGCGTGAGTTGTCAACGAAGCTGGGCATGCAATCTCCTGGGCCAATCAATTTTTGAATATCGAGCTGGATAACGGCTTCAGCCTGGGCGGCACCTTGGCCGAGGCTGATCTCAATATCGACGCAAGCTTTGGGACACCAGGAACCCCGAGCCATGCCGCGTGTATCGAGGGGTTACGAGTCAGGACGGCATGAAATTTGAGGTGCCTGGTCCCCGCCTGTTTTGTGAACTTGCGAGCTAATTCCAACAACGCGACGATCAATGCAAAAATAAAAACAACCGTCGACAACGAAGATGTATAGGTATGAATGCTTGCCGTTGGCATTCCGCGATAGCTGGCCGCAGCGACAGCGGTATTGGAAGGGCTCGACGCTGAAACAATTACCGGGTGAGAAGCGCCTGTCTTCAAATTGACGGCGTCGCCTACATCTGGCGAGAAGTGGAGCTCCGTGAGGTCATGCCGGATCATGAATCGCCTCCATTGGGCGGCAGAATTGCCGCTCGCGTGCGCATTCACGCCGCGCACCCTGGACGCAATATTGAAAGGATTCCAGGTCTCCAACATTGACCTGGATCAAATACCTTCAGACTCTCCAACAGCGCAGAGAGTACTTCTTGCAGGCGGAAGTCTGCCAACCCGTGAAATCGTGACCAGTACCGGCTTTGGGCAAGCAGTCACACAAAACTGCCAATTGAAGCCCAGCGATTTCCCGCCAGTTCAGCTGCGCTTGAGCTGAATGAGCATCTGGACCAGTTGAGCCAGGCCGCGCGCGCCCATCTTCTGCATGACGTGAGCCCGATGGAGCTCCACGGTACGCTCGCTCAAGCCCAGATCGATCGCGATGGCCTTGTTGGCGTCGCCGCCGGCCAGACGCTCCGCGATCTCCTTTTCCCGAGGCGTCAGGCTGTCAAATCTCTCCTTGACCAATCCCAGGCTACCGAGCTGCTCGCGTAGCTTTGCGTCGTGTTCCAGAGCTTTCTGCACACGGCGAATCAGTTCATCGTCCTTGAACGGCTTTTGGAGGAAATCGACCGCCCCGGCGCGCATGGCTTCTACAGCCATCGGTACGTCGCCATGGCCGGTAATGAAAATCACCGGGAGGGCCCAACCACGGCGATTCAGCTCCTGCTGCAATTCCATCCCGCTCAGGCGCGGCATTCGAATGTCGAGTACCAGGCAACCAGGCTCCTCGGATTTGTAGCCATCCAAGAAAGCCCTTGCGTCGGGGAAAGCCCGGGAGCGAATGCCGACGGATCGAAGCAGCAGACCGATGCTATCTCGCACCGCCTCTTCGTCGTCGACGATAAAGACCATGGGCGCTGGAACACTGGCAGGGATAGTCATGGGCTGGATACCGGTAGACGCATGATGAAATCGGCGCCACCACGGCTATTCCGGCGATATTGCAGTTCGCCGCCGTGTGCGGACATGATGGATTTGCAGATCGAAAGGCCCAAACCCATGCCTTGGGATTTGGTGGTGAAAAAGGGTTCGAACAAGCGGTCTTCTGCATCGTGGCTCAATCCTGGGCCACAGTCGCTGACTGTGATATCGATCCAGGAGCCGTCCACCGGCGCTGCCGTAACCTGGACGAAATCGCCGCTCGCCTTCTCGATCATTGCCTCGAGCGCGTTGCGGATCAGGTTCAGCAGTACCTGTTGGATCTGTACGCCGTCGCCAAGTACAGGTGGAAGCTTGGCCGCTATGCTGACCAGCAGCTTCCAGCCCCTCGCGCGCAACTCGAAATCGATCAGCTTGGTGACTTCGCCGACCAGCATGCCGCAATCGAGCGGCTCCCGCAGGAATTCGCGTTTGCGCGCCATGTTGCGGAGGCTCCGGATCACCTGCCCCGCCCGCTCGGCCTGAATTGCGATCTTGTCGTGGATCTCCGCCAACTCCTCGGGATCCACCGCTCCAGCCAGAACCAGGCGCCTTGCGGCGCTGGCATAGTTGGCGATGGCGGTCAGGGGCTGATTCACCTCGTGCGCAATTCCGCTGACCATCTCGCCGAGCGTACCAATCCGGCCGACATGGGCCAGCCTGGTGCGCAGATCTTCCGCTTCCTTGGCAACTTCGAAGACACGGCTGCGGTCGATGACCTCGCAGATCATCAGTAAAGGCTCCCCCTTGGTGTCACGCGCTACACCCGCCTGGAGCAAGGCATACATGATTTGACCATCCTTGGTCCGATAGCGGATCTCCCGGCCGAACCTCTCGCCTTCCTGATGCAGCTTCGAGAATTCCGCCCGTATTTCCTGACGATCTTCTTCGACGACCAGGTCGCTATGCCGCATTTCCTTGAGTTCCTGAGCGGAGTATCCGAGGAGGATCTCGCAAGCGCGATTGGCATTCAACACATGGCCGTTGATGTCGGTGATGGTGACTGGTGTCGGCGTGTTTTCAAAAATGAGCCGCAGTTCCTCCGTCGCCTCCCGGATTTCGGCTTCCTGTCGCTTGCGCTGGGTGATGTCCCGGAGGATTCCTACAAATCCCCGCTCCGCATCGGTCTTGAATTCTCCGACCGAAAGATCGATCGGGAACGTGGTCCCGTCTTTCCTCTGCGCGACAACTTCCCGCCCGATTCCGATGATGCGCCGCGATCCGGTTTCGACGTATCGCGCGAGGTAGCCATCGTGCTCGTCGCGATAAGGCTGCGGCATCAGCACGGAAACATTTTTTCCGATGACTTCGGCCTCGCTGTACCCGAATACAGCTTCGGCGGCGCGGTTGAATCCGCTGATCCTGCCGCGGGGATCGATCAGCACAATGGGATCCACTGCGGCGTCGAGTAAAGCCGTCAAGCGGACGGATGCGGCGCTGATCCTGCGATGATTGGCGCCTTTATGCGGCATAAAACTGGCGGCTTCCTGAAATAGGATGGGATCAAGGATTTAGGTGATTTTAAACAAGTTCGGGCTCCATGACCTCCCCCTGCCATCGAGCGGCTGGAGTTGGACTGTTCCCCTTGGCCGACGTGCCGCTTTTCAGGGCTGAGTCGAACTCGGCCAACCCTCCAGGGTCAGCGGTGACGGCCGATGGCGTCTCTTTCAGGATTCCAGAACAAAGCTGGGGGCGGAGCGCTACCGGCACCCCGCCCCCCGGCCCGATCTGTCACAGATGCGATCAGAAGCGGTAGCCGACGTTGATGCCGTAAGCCAGCGGATCGATCTTGACTTTCCCGATCGGTGTGCCGCCGACGCTTGCGTCAGGCTCGATCTGGATGTAGCGGACATCGACACCAGCCACCCAGGCCGGCGCGAATTTCCAGTCCACACCACCCTGCACCGTGTAACCCCAGGTATTGGAGAGTTGGAGGTTCGGGCCGTTGGACAGCGATTCATTGAAAAAGAACGTACGGTTGACACCGGCACCGACGAACGGATCGAAGCTGGCATCCGGAAGCGGGTGATACTGGAGCGTGACCGTCGGCGGCAGATGGCGGGTGGTCCCTACTTCCTGGCCGTTCAGTTTGATGTCATGGGTGAACGGGATGGCGCCGAGAATGTCGATGGTGATGTTGCGGCAGATCCGGTAATCGAGATTCAGCGTAGGCCCAATTTTGCTCTTGACCTCGACGTCGCCCGCGGCCGTCTGGCTGGACCCGCCGGTGGGGTCGATATTGTGCACCCCTACCCGCACGGTCCAAGGAGTGGACTCGGCGAAACAATCGGCATGAACCAGGGAAGGAGCGGCCAGCAAGGGAGCGGCGACCATCACCAGAGAGAGATATTTATGTTTCATGGCTTATTTCAGCAGTTAACATCGGATTGATGACCAGTTAATTTTCGATATCTGTCGCCGCCCGGGCATTGATCAGGATCATTGATTCGCCAGCGCAATCATCTTTCCACTCCACACTCGCGCAAACAAAAAAAAGCGGCCACTAGGGCCGCTTGATGTACGGACCGCCTCAGAGTGGGCGGCTTTACGGAGTCATGTGGATCACGCCTCGACAGACTTCTTGGTCCCGGTTTCGACGTGTTGCTCTGGAATTTTCAGGTGTTTGGATAACTCCATTTCGAAGCCTACAGGCTTGACCAGGAGAACATCGCACTGCAATTTGCGGATCAGACCCTCAGCCACTGTTCCGAACATGATCCGGTCGAACCCGCTTCGATAGGCTGAACCCAATACAACCATATCCGCACTGCGATCACGGGCACAGCTCGCAATGGATTCCGAAACATCGAAGCCGCTGCGTCGGATAACTTGCATCGGCCGAATCTTGTGCTTGGCCGCAAATTTCTCGAGGGACTCGCGGTGTGCCGTATTCATGATATCGAAGGTGTCGGCGATGAACCCAGACGCATAAGTGTCCAGCGGGACATACGAGAAAATTGAAACCAAATCCACCTGCGCTTCGCTGAGTGAAGCAAGCGACTGTGCGGTTTCCACGACACGATCGTTGAGCTGCCCTTCGTCGCCGGCAACGGTAACATCGACCGAAGCAAGAACGTGGTGCGGTACCAGCTTGGATCGGGGGTGTACAAGCATCAGCGGCGCAGGGCTCAAGCGCAGAAGCTTCCAGTCGAGGGAGGAAGGGCGCAGCAACTGTTCTCCCTGAGTTTCGCAATCAACATCCTTCACGACCAAGTCGGGCTTGATCTCGAGTATCTTGCCGATGATGCTCTTATAGGGACTGGGCGCCCAGATCACGTCGCACTCCACCCGTATTCCCTGCTGGGCCAGTGCACCGGCCTCCGAGGTCAGCCACTTCATCCGCTCGTCGAGAAAGTCGTGGCGCGCCCGATCGGCGACCTCGTCGCCAAAAATGGTGCGGGAATGGTCGATCGGGCCGTAATAGTCGAACAGAAGCAGATGGAGTATCGCGTTGGTATGGTGAGCGTAAGCCATCGCCCGATGCAGGGCCGGTGTCGCACGCCGGGACGGAGACATCACCACGATAATGGATTTCTGACTGTTCATTGCTGTCCTCATCGGCCTCCCGGCCAGCTCGCGAGTTGCTGGGAGCGAGTCTGCCGAGCATGGTCGGGAGGTGCTTTGATCTGGATCAATGCGACGTTTTCCCGCTGGAGCGATTCTTTTGGCCGTCCGTAACCGGGGGTCGAAATGGATCAGTCATCAACATCAGTTGTTCATTACGAGGATAGCGTCATTCGGAGCTTTTCGGTGATGACCGTAGTTTGGGGCATCGTCGGAATGCTGGTGGGCGTCTGGATCGCCGCGGAGTTGCTGTGGCCGCAGCTGAACATGGACATTCCATGGCTCACTTACAGCCGTCTGCGTCCGCTGCATACCAATGCCGTGATTTTCGCCTTCGGCGGCAGTGCGCTGTTCGCTTCCAGCTACTGGTGCGTACAGCGAACCTCCAGGGCGCCGCTGTTTCTGCCCTGGCTGGCGAAATTCACCTTCTGGGGATGGAATCTGGTCATCGTCCTGGCAGCCATCACCCTGCCTCTTGGCATTACCCAGAGCAAGGAATACGCGGAACTGGAATGGCCGATCGATATCCTGATCGCTATTGTCTGGGTGGCGTATGCGGTAGTGTTCTTCGGCACCATCGCCAAGCGCACCGTTTCTCATATTTACGTCGCCAATTGGTTCTTCGGGGCCTTCATCCTGGCGGTTGCATTGCTGCATATCGTCAACAGCGCCGCGATTCCGGTAAGCCTTTGGAAATCCTATTCGGCCTACAGCGGTGCTACCGATGCCATGGTGCAGTGGTGGTACGGGCACAATGCCGTCGGTTTTTTCCTGACGGCCGGGTTCCTCGGCATGATGTATTACTTCGTGCCCAAGCAGGTGGGCAAGCCGATTTATTCCTATCGGCTCTCCATCGTTCATTTCTGGGCCCTGATCGCGGTGTACATGTGGGCCGGCCCGCATCATCTGCATTACACCGCCCTGCCCGACTGGGTGCAATCGCTCGGCATGGTGTTCTCGCTGATCCTGCTGGCGCCATCCTGGGGCGGCATGATCAACGGCATGATGACCTTGAGCGGGGCCTGGCACAAGCTCCGCGATGACCCGATCGTCAAATTCCTGATTGTCTCCTTGTCGTTCTACGGCATGTCGACCTTCGAAGGCCCGATGATGTCGATCAAGACCGTCAACGCTTTATCCCACTACACCGACTGGGGCATCGGCCACGTTCATTCCGGCGCCCTGGGCTGGGTTGCGATGATCTCGATCGGATCGATGTATGCCCTCATCCCGCGTGCTTTCGGCCGGCCACAGATGTACAGCATCCCGGCCATCAACCTGCACTTCTGGCTGTCGACCGTCGGCACTGTGCTGTACATCACCGCGATGTGGAGTGCCGGCTTGATGCAAGGCCTGATGTGGCGTGCCACCGAAGCGGACGGCACGCTCACTTACAGCTTTATTGAGTCACTGAAGGCGACTCATCCGTTCTATGCCGTGCGCCTGGCCGGTGGACTAGTGTTCTTCTCCGGCATGCTGGTCATGGCCTGGAATGTATGGCGGACGCTGAAGACGCCTTCGCTTCAACCCATGCCAAACGCTGCGGAGGTGCGCGCGTGAAACACGAAATCATAGAAAAGAACGTGATGCTGCTGGGCGTCCTGACCGCGGTTGCGATCAGCTTCGGCGGCCTGGTGGAGATCATTCCCCTGATGAATGACAAGACCGCCACCACTCCCGCGACCGGACTGCAGATGCGCACACCGCTTGAAACGGCGGGGCGCGACGTCTATGTGCGTGAAGGCTGCTACGGCTGCCATTCCCAGATGATCCGTTCCCTGGGCGAAGAGGTCTTGCGCTATGGCCCGGCGTCGCAAGCGGGCGAGTCGGTATACGACCACCCCTTCCAGTGGGGCTCCAAACGCACAGGTCCGGACTTGGCCCGAGTCGGCGGCCGCTACAGCGACGAATGGCACCAGATCCACCTGAACAATCCGCGCGACGTGGTGCCGGAATCGAACATGCCGGGTTACCCCTGGCTGGCGAAGGAAAAGTTCGAGCCGGGTGAAGTTCCGGCCATGATGCGTGCCCTGAAGAAAGTCGGTGTGCCCTTCGACGACGCCGAGATTGCCAAGGCGGACGAGGAAGTTGCCGGCAAGACCAAGATGGACGCGCTGATCGCCTTCCTGCAATCACTCAAGATGCCGAAACCCGAATCGGTGACAGCGGCATCCGAACCCGCAAAGACGGAGAGCAAGCCATGATCAGTGGAATATTCACAAGCGCAGCCTTCATCGGCTTCATCGGCATCACCTGGTGGGCGTACACGCGGCATAACCGCGCCCGGTTCGAGGAGGCATCCATGTTGCCGCTGACCGAGGAGATGCAGCGCTCTCCGTTGCCGACGGTGATGGAACTGCCTGCCTGCTGCCGGGAGTCGCAGTCATGAGCGATTTCTGGAGTGTCTACATCATCATCATCACGTTCGCGATGATGATCGGTTGCCTCTGGCTGCTGTACGCCAATGCACGCGGCACGCCCGGCGAGAGCACCGGGCACGTCTGGGACGACGATTTGCGGGAATTCAACAATCCGCTGCCGCGCTGGTGGCTGAACCTGTTCGTGCTGACGGTGATCTTCGGCGCGGGCTATCTGGCGTTCTATCCCGGACTGGGCAATCTGGCGGGGCGCCTGGGCTGGACTTCAACCAAGCAGATGCAGACGCGTCTGGACGAGCTGACGGCAAAACGCACGGCGATCTATGCCTCGCTTGCCGGCAAGGATATTCCCGCACTGGCTCGGGATCCGTCGGCCCAATCGCTTGGACGAGCCGTATTCCTGGGCAATTGCGCAGGTTGCCACGGCACCGACGCCCGCGGGGCTATCGGTTTCCCCAACCTGACCGACAAGGACTGGCTGTTCGGCGGAGAGCCCGAGCAACTGGTGGAAACCATCACCCATGGACGTCACGGCGTGATGCCGCCAATCGGCTTGGGGCTGACACCAGAAGCTAGGCAGGCGCTGGTGGACTTCGTTCCGTTCTGGTCCGACCCGAAGTTGGACGCGGCCAAGCGTGAAGCCGGCCAAAAGCAGTTTGCCGTGACCTGTGCGGCCTGTCACGGCGCCGAAGGCAAGGGCAATGTCGCCTTGGGTGCTCCCAACCTCAGTGACGATGTCTGGCTGTTCCGCGGCGGACGCGAAGGCGTCACCGAAACCATCATGAAAGGGCGGCAGAGCACCATGCCAGCGCACGAGACCATCCTGTCGACTGACGAGATCCGCGTTGTGGCCGCATATGTCTACGGCCTGTCCCATGCGACCGCCGCCGCGACACCGGAAGATGCGGAAAATGGGGAAAAGGCGGAAAAGGCGGAAAAGCAGTGAATCAGCAGCCGGCTGGCGAAAATCTCAACAGAGTGTCGCCCCACTATCTGGAGCGCCACGAAGGGCTCAGGCTCGCGTGTGCGCTGCTCTGGTGTTCCTTTCTGGGCGCCACGCTGTCGATGGTTGCCCTGCAACTGACGCCTAGGGACTGGACGCTGCCGCCAACGACGATGGAAGGTGCCGGCCCGACTTTTCTGGTGCTGTGGGTGCTCGCGCTAGTGCCAACGCTGCTGGCGGCCATCTTGTTACCGCGCAAGACCAAGACGGAAGGTTGATCATGCGCGCCGAGCCCCAGCCGAATTGCAAATCCACACCCAAGAGCGAGGTTCTGCTGTACGAATCCGCGGTCAAGATCTATCCGCGCCAGGCAAAGGGCATATTTGCCCGGCTGCGGGTATCGTCGATGTCCATTCTGCTGGGCTTGTACTATCTCGTTCCTTGGCTGTCCTGGAACGGCAAGCCGCTGGTGTTGTTCGACCTGCCACATCGCCGATTCCATATTTTCGCCCTGACGCTGGTGCCGCAGGATTTGCTGCTACTGGCATTCCTGCTGCTTCTCGCAGCGCTCACCCTGTTCTTTTTCACCTCCCTGGCCGGGCGCCTGTGGTGCGGATATGCGTGCCCGCAAACAGTCTGGACGGAATCGTTCCTCTGGATGGAGCAGTTCTGCGAAGGTGACCGCTACAGCCGCATCCGCCTGGACCGCGCACCATGGGGTCCGGAGAAACTCGCGCGCAAGGGTGCCAAGCACTTGCTCTGGCTGGGCTTCGCACTGCTGACTGGGTTGAGCTTCGTCGCCTATTTTGTGCCGGCGCGCGAATTGTTCCCGGCCGCACTGCACTTTCAGCTTTCGGGCTGGGCGCTGTTCTGGGTATTGTTCTATGGATTCATGACCTGGGGCTTTGCCGGCTTCATGCGCGAACAGGTGTGCAAGTACATGTGCCCCTACGCCCGTTTCCAGAGCGCGATGTTCGACCCGGATACGCTCATCATCGCCTACGACGAGAAGCGGGGCGAGCCCCGCAAGACCCAGGCAAAGAAGACCGGCCAGAAGGCAGCCGACTGCGTCGACTGTTCCCTCTGCGTCCAGGTTTGTCCCGTGGGGATCGATATCCGCAATGGCCTGCAATACGAGTGCATCGCCTGCGCCGCCTGCGTAGATGTCTGCGACGGCGTGATGGAATCGGTGAAGAAGCCCAAGGGTCTGATCCGCTATACCAGTTCACGGCACGACGCCGGCGGACCGTTCCGCCTGGTCCGTGCGCGGACCATCGGCTATGGAATCCTGTGGTTGGCCGCCTGCGCCGGCTTCCTGCTGCTGGCCTTGGGCCATTCGACGTTGCGCTTCGATGTCCTGAGGGACCGCCATACCCTGTACCGCGAACTGGCCAGCGGGGCCATTGAGAATGTCTACACACTCAAGGTGACCAACGACGACGCGGTCGCCCATCGTTACGCCATTTCAGCGCATTTTTCCGATGGGACACCCCTAATCGTCGAGCCGGCCGAGTTGAGCCGCGCCGCGGACGAGACCGGGGCCACTACCATCACACTGCGCACTGCTCCACGTAGCGACAGCGAGCAGCCGCTGCCGTCCATCGAATCCGTCGTGGTCGGGATTTCGCAAATCGATTCACCCGGCCCGAGCCGTGAACGCAATGCCAGATTTTTGACCGGAGGCAAGCCATGAGCACGCAAGTCAACTCGACCAATCCCGCCAACCCTGCCGAATTCCGTATCTTTCTGGAGTTCATCCTGATGATCGGCCTGCCGTTGATGGCGGTATTTGCCGGCTGTCTGTTGGCCTTCAATGCCTACGTTCACGGCTTCACGCAGTTACCGAGTGCGGCGCCTGCCGCTGTGCCGGTACACGTGCGCTGAGATGAGCAGCGGCCGCGACTGGACCGCCTTCGACCGACCCGAAGTCCGGGCTGGGTTCGGTTCCACCGGTGGGAGCGGCTGCGAAGTGCTGCTGGCTTTGGATGGCATTCATTGCGCAGGTTGCGCTGCCAGGGCCGAGTCCCTGATTGCCAGTCGCGCGGATGAAATCCGTGTCAATGTCGCGGCGAAAACGCTGAGCCTGCGTTTCAAGCCGGAAGCTGTGCGACTCTCCGCCATTCTGGAAGCTCTGGACAAGGCGGGCCTGGAACCGCGGATCCTGGCAAACGAGGCGCCTTCCACCCGTTCATTGCGCGAGCGCCGCTTGACCATCGGACGCATCGGTGTATCGACCATCTGCGCCATGCAGGTGATGATGATGGCCTGGCCCGGTTACTTCGGTGTCCGGCCGGACCCGGCGATCGAGCAATTGCTGCGATGGGCTCAGCTGGTCATTTCCATTCCGGGAGTACTCTGGGCGGGTTGGCCGTTGTTTTCGGGCGCCTACCGGGCACTGCGGAGCCGGGCGCTCGACATGAATGTCACTGTCGGCCTGGCGCTGGCCGTTGCGTTCGGCGCTTCGGTGGTTAGGACCTTCGCGGGACATGGCGATCTTTATTTCGATACGGCTACCATGTTCGTCTGGTTCCTCACCATCGGTCGCTATCTTGAATCCCGGACCCGCGCGCGTGCCGGTGAACGCTTGCGGCTTCTGGCGGGACGCCGCGCGCTGACAGCGCAACGGCGCAGCGGCTCCGGGGTCGAACAGGTGGCCATCGGCGAATTGCGTCCGGGCGACGAAGTCGTCGTCGCGCCCGGCGAGGTGTTGCCGGCAGACGGTATGCTGACTCAGCCCACAGTGGAACTCGATGAATCATTGCTGACCGGCGAAGCCCGCCCGGTATTGCGCAGCCCCGGCCAGCGGGTTCTGGCCGGGGCTGTCAACCTCGGAACGACTGCCTTGGTATTCCGCGCCGACCGCCTGGGCGGCGCAACCGTGCTGGCTCAGATCACCAAACTCATGGAACACGCGCAGGATTCGAAACCCAAGCTGCAGCAGCTTGCCGATCGGCTCGCGGCCCACTTCATCGCGGCGGTGCTGGTGTTTTCCGTCTGCGGATTGGCAATTGCCTTGCTGCGCGGCGCGTCGATGGACCAGGCTGCGAACATCGCCATTGCGGTGCTGGTGGCCAGTTGCCCTTGTGCACTGTCGCTCGCGGTACCTGCCGTACTCGCCGCCGCAACTTCACGCCTTGCGGCTTCCGGGGTGCTGGTGGCTAATGCCGGTGCATTGCAGGTCTTGGCCGGGGTGGATACGGTTTTATTGGACAAGACCGGCACCCTGACTTCGCCCGAGATGAGACTCGGTGAGGTGCTCGCGGAAAGCGGAGTCGATGCCGAACACTGCACCCGGATCGCCGCGGCGCTGGAGCAAGGCAGCCGTCATCCGATCGCCACAGCCTTCGCCGGCAAGTCGGGCGACCTGGTAGCAAGCGATATCGAGAGCGTCCCGGGATCGGGGATCACAGGCATCGTGGATGGCCGCCGATACTGGCTGGGCACGACCGATCCCGTAGCGCACCGGGCCGGCCTGCCGATTATCCCTCACGGGAAAACCGGCGATACGTGGATCGTTCTGCGCGATGAAACCCGGATGCTCGCGGCATTTTCTATCGGCGCCCGGATTCGGCCCGAAGCCATAGCACTGATCGCCGACCTGGAAAGACGCGGTCTTGCGATCGAGATCCTCAGCGGTGACGGAGCCGACGCGGTCGAGACTCTGGCCGGACTGCTGAAGATACGCAACTTCGCCGCCAGGCAAACGCCATCCGAAAAACTCGCCCGCCTGAGACAATTGCAGGCACAGGGGCGAAAGGTGCTGGCGGTCGGCGACGGCATCAACGACGCGCCGCTGCTGGCGGCCGCGGACGTTGCGGCGGCGATGCCGCGAGGGGCGGCATTGACGCAGGGCAAGGCGGACCTGCTGCTGTTGGGAGATACCCTTGCCGGCCTGCCGCTCGCACTGGATGCCTCGCGTCTGGTCACCCGCAGGATTGGTGAAAATATGGCCTGGGCCTTGTGCTACAACCTCGTGGTCTTGCCGTTGGCCCTGACCGGCCACCTTTCACCCTGGCTGGCGGCGGCGGGAATGTCCGCATCCTCCTTGCTGGTCGTGGGCAATGCCCTGCGTGGGGTCACTTTGAAAAAAGAAGCCGGTAAGCCAATCGTTGTCCCACTACCGCTGACGGTGACCTGATGGCCAGCCTTTATCTGCTGATTCCGCTTGGCGTGGGCGTGGTCCTGGCCGCCATTGGCATATTTCTCTGGGCGGCGCAGCGCGGCCAGTTCGACGGCCTGGAAGATCTGTCCAGCCGCATGCCGGATGACGAAAGCTAGGAAATCACACGGCAGCGCGCTCCTTGACCCAGATCATAGGCGGCAGCGGGGCTCCCCGGGGAAACTAGCGGGGTGCCGCCAACCAAAGGAGAACCGCCAATGACCCCGCTTGAATATGCCCAGGCATGCTTGACGACGCGCCTGCAGGATCTGAGTCAGCGTGCCGCCAGCATCGAACGCAGCCGACAGCATCGGCAACGTCCACTCTCCGCAGATTCCGAGGACCGCGCCACGGAGCGCGAGAACGATGAAGTGCTGGACCGCCTTGCCGTTACCACCCAGGTGGAAATCTCGCAGACGCGGCACGCCCTTTCCCGCATTCAGGATGGCACTTACGGCTTATGCGAAAGCTGCGGTGAGCCGATCAAGCCCAGCCGCTTGCAGGCTGTTCCCGAAGCAACGCAGTGCTCCGGTTGCGCGGCAAGCGCTCAGCGGGCTGCCTGAAACGCGTATGTGGATTCCCGGCTCGGTGTTGAGCGCACCGGCTCTGTTCGTCGCCGGCGTGGTTTCCAGCGCTCATTGCACCCTCATGTGCGGGGCGCTCGGCGTGCACCAACTGCGCAGCGTACGCGCCCTGCCGCCGCGCTCGGCGATGGCCTGGCTGTATGGGGGGCGCCTGGCAGGCTACTCGGCACTGGGGACTGTGGCCGGTGGTCTGGGCCAGGCCATGCTCCGGCATCTGCCGGACCCCATGATAGGCAACGTCCTGCAAGGAGCCGCAGCACTGATCCTGGTGCTGATCGGCTTGCGCTATGTCTTCGGCGCGAGGCCGGCAGCCGCATGTTGCCGGCCTCCGGCACCGGAACACCTATCCTACCTTCCGCCCCGAATCTCGATGCTGCTGCGGGGCATGCTATGGGCTGCGCTGCCCTGCGGCATACTTTATTCGGTGTTGCTGCTCGCCGCTTTCACCGGCTCCGCCGCTGGCGGAGGAATCCTGATGGCTGCATTCGCCCTCGGCGGCACACCCATGCTGGTCGCCGCGGCCTGGGCCAGCTTGAACCGTAGCGCTCCCAACCGCTCCCGGCGCATCGCAGGTTACTGGATGATCGCCTTCGGCTGTGCCGGTCTGGCCGCCACGATACTGATGTCTTCCGGTACGGTTCCAGGCTGGTGCCGCACGGCGCTGGGGGCTGTCTCATGAACCATGATCCGCAAACATCCCCGCTCCCCGATGTCGCCCTGATTCGCAAATACGACGGGCATGGCCCCCGCTATACGTCCTATCCGACCGCGCCGCAGTTCAGCGTGACATTCGGTGCGCAGGCTCATACCGACGCCGCCGACCGCTGCAGTATCGCTTCCCGGCACTCGCCGCTTTCCCTTTACGTTCACATCCCTTTTTGCGCCAGCCCCTGTTACTACTGCGCCTGCACCAAGGTGATCACGCGCAAGACCGGGCATGCCGACGCCTACGTTGCCCGCCTTGTCCGCGAAGTCGAAATGCAAGCCCGGTTGTTCCCGCCTTCCCGGGAGGTAACGCAGTTGCACTTCGGCGGAGGGACGCCGACATTTCTGTCGGCAACGCAGTTGCAGAGGATATTCGATGCACTGCACCGGCATTTCAGGTTGAGCGCTGATGCTGGCCGGGAATTTTCCATCGAAATCGACCCCCGCACGGTCGACGCACAGACGCTGCGACATCTGGCTACACTGGGCTTCAACCGGGCGAGTTTCGGCATCCAGGATTTCGATCCAAACGTCCAGCGTGCGGTCAATCGCCTGCAAACGCCAGCGCAGGTCAGTGACCTGATGGATGCAGCGAGGAACGTGGGCTTCGGCTCATTGTCGGTGGACCTCATCTATGGCCTGCCGCTGCAGACCGGCAAATCGTTCAGCCGCACCCTGGAGCAGGTCGTAGCCTTGCGGCCCGACCGTATCTCCGCCTACAGCTACGCGCACATGCCGGACCGGCTGGTTCCACAGCGGCAGATCCGTCTGGAAGATCTGCCGGACGCGGGAGCCAAGCTGGAGCTGCTGCTCTTGACCACCGACCGCCTGCTGAAAGCAGGCTATCAGCATATCGGCATGGACCACTTTGCCCTGCCGACCGACGAGCTTGCTGGAGCCCTGCGATCCGGCACCCTGCAACGGAATTTCCAGGGTTATTCGACAAGGGGCGGACTCGACCTGTTGGGACTGGGGATGAGTGCCATCAGCCGGCTGGGCGACAGTTACAGCCAGAATAGCCGGACGCTGAAGAGCTACTACGATTCCGTGGACAGCGACCGCTTACCTATCGACCGAGGCATCACGTTGTCACCCGACGACCAAATCCGTCGTGACGTCATCAGCACAATCATGTGCGGCGGACAGCTGGACTACAGGAGCATCGAAGCAGCCCACGGCTTGGACTTCAGCCGGTATTTCGAGCCGGAACTGGAACAGCTTGCCGCTCTCGCCGATGATGGTCTGGTGGAACTCGCCCCCGGAGGAATGAGGGTTACGGCAGCCGGACGCTACCTGCTTCGCGCGGTTGCCATGCCTTTCGATGCGTACCTGCGCCCCGGAATGGCGGCGACGGCGTCGAATACTCCACAATATTCCAAAGTCATCTGAGGAAAACCGCGGTAAATAGCGCGACCACCTTCATCTGCGGGCTCCGTACCTCCTAATGGGACGGAAGCCGCACCGCTTCCTCGATTGCTGCAAAGTCCCGCATCAGGTCGCCGATCGGCAGGCCTTTCGAATAATAGAAGCCTTGCGCTTCGTCGCAAGCTTGCGCAATCAGGTACTGCTGCTGATCCGCTGTTTCCACACCCTCGGCCACGACTTCGATATCCAGTTTCTTGGACATGGCGATGATCGCATTGACCACCGCGGCATCCTTGGCATCGGTCACCAGGTCGCGCACAAACGATCGGTCGATCTTGATCTTGTCGATGGGGAACCGGGTGAGATACGAGAGGCTGGAATACCCCGTCCCGAAATCGTCCACCACGATCCGGATTCCCCGGTCGCGGAATGCGCCCAACAAAGCCGCTGCCTCTTCGGTATTCTGCATCAGGATGCTTTCGGTTATTTCGAGTTCCAGATCTTCCGGCCGCAGGCCGCATTCAGACAGGGTGCGTATAACGAACTGCAACCAGTTCTTCTCGGTGAATTGACGCGACGACACGTTGACCGCCACGGCCAAAGGCCGCTGCATTTGCTTCTGCATGTCGACGCAGTGCCGGCATGCTGTTTCCAGCACCCATTCACCCAAGGGCACAATCAGTCCCGTGTCTTCCGCGATTGGCACAAAACGCGTGGGCAGGATGTTTTCATCTCTATCGTTACGCCAGCGCAACAAGGCCTCGCTGCCGATGATGCGCCCCGTCGTCAACGAGATTTTCGGCTGGAAACAGAGTGCGAACTCGCCCCGATCGAGTGCATGGCGCATGGAATTTCCGATCAGCAGTTTTTCCTGCGACTCCAGCATCATCGATTCGGTAAACCATTTGAAGCTGCCGCGGCCACTGGCCTTGACGCGGTACATCGCCACATCCGCCTTTTTAAGCAGGGTTCCGGCGTCCTCGCCGTCCTGCGGAAACACGCAGCCGCCGATACTTGGAGTAACGTGAAGCTCGTAACGATCCAGCGTCAATGGCATCGACACGGCCTTGCTGATTTGCCCGACCAGGTCGTGCAGCTCATCCTTGGACGTAACGTCGGTCACCACGACAACGAACTCGTCTCCACCCAGGCGCGCAACGGTGTCGACCGACCTGACCTGCGCCAAAATGCGCCGGGCCACGGCTAGCAGCAATTCGTCACCGATATGATGGCCGAGAGAGTCATTCACCTGTTTGAACTGATCGAGATCCAGCAATAGCAATGCAACCTGGGTCTGACTGCGCGTGGCTTGGCGCATTGCCATGCCAAGGCGATCAATCAGCAGATTGCGGTTCGGCAAGCCGGTGAGTGCATCGTGATCCGCCATGTAGCGGATGGACGCTTCGGCACGCTTGCGCTCGGTGATGTCATTGGCGACTGCGAGGAATCCGCTGATCTGGTCGGTTGGGTCACGCAAGGTCGTCAGTGCGATCTGGACCGGAACCGGCGTCCCGTCCTTGCGGCAATAGATCCATTCGCGGCCATCGGACGAATCCGCGCTTCCCGCTTCGATGAAAGCATGGAAATCTATCGCCGCATTCCCGTAAACCCTGGAAATATCCGTCGCGCGCCGCTGCAATTCCGCTTTGTCATGCAACATCAGCACCGGCTGTCCGATCAGCTCCTCCCTACCGTATCCAAGCAGGCGTTCAGCGGCGGGGTTCACCGCCACGATCTGGCCTTCAGTATCCGTCGCAATCACGCTGGACGGCAGACTTTTGAGGATCGAGTCGCGCAGTGCATCAGCATGGGCCTCCCGCACCAGGGTGTCGAGTTCTTTCCGTTTGGAAATATCGATGATGCTGGCCAGCACAAATCGCTCTCCGGCGGTCTGTAACGGGCTCAGGCCGATTTCGATGGGCACCTCGACACCATCCTTGCGCAAACCGAACAGATCGCGCCCTGCCCCCATGGAGCGGACTTCCGGGGATGCAAAATACGTCGATCTGGTCTGGGTATGCCGGGAGCGTATTCTCGCCGGCACCAGCATTTCCAATGCCTTGCCAAGCAGCTCGTTGCGCTCATAGCCGAATAGCCTTTCCACTTGTGAGTTGACGACGCAGATGATTCCGGCGGAATCCACAACGAGAATCGCATTGGGCGACGCTTCAACGATGGCGCGGAATCGTTCCCGCTCCAGTTGCAACGAAGGATCGTCCTGGATCTCGCCGATCGCCGACGAACGCATGCGTCGCAAGTGAAAATCCACGAGGTAATCCTGGAACCTCAGATCGGGGCCCTTGAAGTGACCCTCGATCCAGTCGTCAAGCAGGTCTTCCAAGGTCACCAGATCCTGGTCCGCACTCTGCCCGATATCGGAGGCGGCATCGGTCAGGCTGTGGAGAATCTGCTCATGGGAAGCCCGGTGCGCGCTGATATCGGGATAGGACACTGCGGCCATCACTGCCTCTTCGTCCTGGATATGCGCCCGCGCAAACTCCAGCATCTGCGTCAGGCAGACCTGAAGGTAATCCGGTGATGCATGCCGGCGCTTGGCATCCTTGATGCACTGCACAAACATGGAAAGTTGCTCGTGCTCCCCCTTGATTGCGTTCAAATCAGGAGCGATGTCGGCAAACTTGTATTTCTTATCCATCACGGTATCCATAGGCCATCGGAACAACCGTACCACCTTGTTGGCCCCTAAAGAGGAAACCTTATGATGGGGGTCAAACATACCGTCATATTCCGGTGAACGGTATGTGTACACCGCTAATCGGTCACTACCCGGCTGTCTTGGCGGACAGGACCGTCAGCCGGGACGCCGTCCACTTTGATATGGATCAATGTCATCGCACCGCATTGGTGCGATAAAGACGTCATAAGGGGGCTCCTCGATGCCTATTGCCGACGGAGCACAGAAGCATGTCGTGCAGTGGTCGATTCCCGGCCACGTAGCGCCAGTTCATCTCGGTCTCAGGGGCACTGCATTACAGATACCGGGACCGGAGCAATGAGATTTATAGATCGAAAAAGCTATATCCGATGCAAAAAAATCCTCTACGGGCTTGGCCTGATACTTGGCCTGTTGGCCATCTCGCAATTCGGAGTCGCCGCCCCACCGGCCTGGAATCCGCTTGTGATCGCCATAACCGCGACGCTGACATTCACGGCTACCGGTTGCCTGCTCCTGATGCTGAGCCGTATTACGAATCGGATCCTGGCCACTGACTTGCCGCCGCGGCGGAAGTATCTGCACTCAACGGACTCGCGCACGAAAGTATTGTTCGAGGAAGCATCGATCGGCATCGCCGAAATGTCGAAAGAGGGAAGATGGCTTCGCGTCAACCGGCGCTTGTGCGAAATGGTAGGTCTCAGCAGGCAGGAATTGTTGACGCGTACCTTTGCCGACAACACCCACGTCGAGGACCTTCCAGCCTGCATGGCGTTGCTGGAGGCGCTGCGGGAGGGGCGAGTCGATCACGGCCGGCTGGACCTGCGCTATCGCGGAGCAGGTAATCACTTTCTTTGGGCGAGTGCCAGTGTCTCGGCCGTTCGCGACCCTGATGGCGATCTCGAATATTGCGTGGTAATCGTCCAGGACATTTCGGCCCTGAAAGCGGCGGAGGAATCGCTGCAGCAACGCGTCAACCTGCAGGAATATATCGGGAAAATCGCCGAAACCCTGCCTGGCGCCATTTATAGCTTCCGTATGAAACCCGATGGCACAAGCTCCATGCCGTTTGCCTCACCCAAGCTGCAGGATGTATGCGGTATCTCACCGAAAGAGGTGCTGCATGACGCCAGTACGGCATTTGCCCGCATCCATGCCGAGGATTTGCCACAAGTAAAAGCAGACATCGCTGAATCTGCACGTACGGGGCACTTGTGGCAATCAGAATTCCGTGTGAGCCATCCGGAGCGCGGAGAGCTCTGGATCGAAGGTCGATCCGTTCCGGAAAACGAGTCGGATGGTTCCGTCATCTGGCACGGATTCCTTTACGATATTACCGACCGGAAGCTGCAGGAGCAGCGGCTGCGCCAAGCCGCTTCGGTGTTCTCCAACACACAGGAAGGCGTGGTCATCGCCGATGCGTCGAGATGCATCCTCCAGGTCAACCCGGCGTTTTGCCGCATTTCCGGCTATGTCGAAGATGAGGTGCGGGGTAAGTCCATGCGGATCATGCAATCGGGACGGCAAGACAAAGCTTTCTACCAAAACATGTGGGAGATCATTGAAAAGTACGGTTACTGGCAAGGTGAGATATGGAACAGACGTAAATCGGGGCAGGTCTACCCGGAATGGCTCACCATCAGCGCCGTAAAGGATGCCGGCGGCGCAGTCGTGAACTATGTCGGATCGTTCAGCGACATTTCTCGATTGAAGGAGTCGGAAGAACGCCTGCGCTATCTGGCCAGTCATGATGCCCTGACCGGGCTGCCGAATCGCACCGTGCTTCTGGAACGCACCGAGCAGGCCATTGGGCGGGTCCGGCGAGCCGGCACCCTCGGCGCGGTTCTGTTCTTGGACCTCGACCGCTTCAAGAACGTCAACGACAGCTTCGGTCATCCCGCAGGCGATGAACTTCTGAAACAGGTATCGCAGCGGCTTCTCGAGACTCTGCGTCAAGTGGATGTACTCGTACGAATGGGAGGGGATGAATTCGCTGTCCTGATGGAGGGGATCGGCGCGCCTTCAGACGCGGCCAAGCTGGCACAAGCGCTGATCAACTCCCTTAGCGCGCCTTTCAGCTTGATCGGCGAAAAGGAGGCTTGCGTTGGATGCAGTATCGGCATCAGCGTATTTCCGTCCGATGCAGACAACCCAGATCACCTGATCCAGAATGCAGACGCGGCACTCTACCAAGCCAAGGCCAACGGGCGAGGTACTTACCGCTTTTTTGAAAGCGGGTTGACCAAGATCGCGCTGCGCCGCCTGGAAACCGAGGCGAATCTTCGACGGGGTCTGGAGCGCGGCGAATTCGTGCTGCACTACCAACCCCTGGTCGAGCTCAAGACGGGGCGGATTCACGGCGCCGAAGCACTGGTCCGCTGGATGCCCCCGGGAGGGGAGTTGATTCCACCCGGGATATTCATTCCGATCGCGGAAGAAACCGGCCTGATCGTTCCCCTGGGAGATTGGGTATTGCGCACTGCGTGTATGCAGCTGCGCACCTGGCTCGACGCGGGCTATGAAATCGAACTGATGGCCATGAACCTCAGCCCGCATCAGTTTCGCCGTTCCGATATTGTCGAGCGCATTGCCGGATCGCTGGCGGCGACTGGAGTGGCGGCACATTACGTGGAACTGGAAATCACCGAAGGCGCCTTGATGGAGGATGCGACCGAAGCGACGCAGAAACTCGGCAAGCTCAAGGAACTCGGACTGCGCATCGCCATCGATGATTTCGGCACGGGATATTCGTCTCTTGCCTACCTGAAGCATTTTCCGATCGACAAGCTGAAGGTGGATCGCCAGTTCGTGCGAGATGTATTGGACGACGAAGCCGACCGGCAGATCACCGCGGCGATCATTTCACTAGCGCGCAATTTGAAGCTGGAGGTTCTGGCTGAGGGCGTGGAGACACGCGCGCAACAGGATTTCCTGATCAAGGAAGAGTGCGGAATGGGTCAAGGGTATCTATTCAGCCGTCCATTGCCGGCGGAGGAGTTTGCCCGCCTGTTGCAGCGTCAGCGAGCCCCGCTGGTCTCGGCGGCGTGAAGGCGATGGATATTCAATTCATCATGACCGTCGCGCACCTAGTCCCGACAGCAGGCGGATCTCCACGCCGGGGTTGACCTGTATCATTGGAAAGACCATGGATTAGCGGGAAAATGATAAAGCACCCCAATACCCAAGAGAGGTTTCCTTGATTCCCTTCCGGCCCGTTGCGTGGATCACCCATCCGGCATGCAACCTGCACGACATGGGTGAAGGCCATCCGGAGTGCCCGGAGCGCCTGCGAGCAATCGGCGATCGCCTGCGCAGCGGTGGCCTGCTGGACTTCATGCAACAGTACGAAGCGCCCCGCGCAACGATTGAGCAGCTGACGCGCGTGCATGCAGCAGAATACGTGCAAAGGATACTAGGAGCCGAGGCGGCAAGCCTGCCCATTCACGTGGATCCGGATACCATCCAGACCGCGGAAACTGCCGAGGCCGCTCTCCGCGCAGCGGGTGCCGCCGTGCAGGCGGTCGATCTGGTCCTGTCCGACCAGTACGGACTGGCGTTCTGCGCGGTGCGTCCGCCCGGGCACCACGCCACGCGCGATCAGGCAATGGGATTTTGCTTTTTCAATAATATAGCCGTGGCGGCGGCTCATGCCCTCGCCCGCGGCCTGAAACGGGTGGCCATCCTGGATTTCGACCTGCACTACGGCAACGGAACGGCGGACATTTTCCAGAATGACCGGCGCGTCAAACTCTATTCTACTTATCAACATCCCTTGTATCCCTATTGGAGCGGGTGCGCGGACACTGAAAATCTCGTGGACGTCGCCTTGCCGCCATTGGCCGGGAGTACTGAATTCCGCAAAGCCGTCGAGGAGCGCTGGATACCGGCACTGGTCGACCAGCGGCCGCAGATCATTCTCGTGTCTGCCGGTTTCGACGCTCACGCGGAGGATCCGATGGGTGATCTGCGGTTCGGTTACGACGACTATTCGTGGATCGCCGCGCGGATTCAGTCACTGGCCGAAACCTACTGTCCGGGCCGCATCGTGGCGACTCTGGAGGGCGGTTATACCCCGCATGCCTTGGCACGTAGTGTCGAACGATTCCTCCAGCCATTCCTGACTGGCGACATGCCGTTGTGATCAGGCTTACTCAGGAAAAACAACAGGCACGTTGATCCGGAACCGCGGCATCCGCAGTCAGGCTGCCGCCTGCGCCAATGGCTGCGCCTGCCGGCAACTGGCGGCGGCGTGCGCCAAGTCCCTGCTGTATCGTCGATCGCCGGCATGCTGACCGACGATTCCCGCGCGGATGAGCTTGCCGAGCACACGCCCGCTTGCTTCACAGAAAACAACCCGGACCCCGCGCTGCTCCAGGGCGCCAACCGTTCCTTCCAGCGCCTGCAGCCCGGTGGCGTCGATGAACGGCACGCGCCCCAGCCGGATCACCAGATATTGCGGATCCGAATGCGTCTGCCTGAGGACTTTTTCCAGGCTTTCAACCGCTCCGAAGAAGAGCGGCCCATCGATTGAGAATACCTGTATTCCACTCGGCAGGTTATGACCGCCGGCTTCCCCTAGTTCCGACGCCAGCGTTCGATCGTCGACGCGCAGCACCTCGACCGAGGCGGCCATCCTGCGCAGGAACTGCACGATTGCGAGGACGACTCCGACATTGACGGCCACAACGAGGTCGGTAAATACGGTAAGCAGAAAAGTGGTCAGTAGAATAACGGTATCTGCTTTCGGTGCGGTTCGGGCCATGCGGATGAAATGCCGCACATCACTCATGTTCCAGGCTACCACGAAGAGGATGGCCGAGAGGGCGCATAGCGGGATGCGTGCGGCAAGCGGTGCCAACAAGAGGACGATCGCGGCGAGAGTAACAGCATGGAATAGTCCGGCCAGGGGGCCGGTTCCGCCGTTGCGTACATTGGTGGCGGTTCGCGCGATAGCGCCGGTGGCCGCAAAGCCACCGAACAATGGCGCGATGACGTTTGCGATACCCTGGCCGATCAGTTCCTGGTTGGAATCATGGCGGGTGCCCGACATGCCGTCTGCGACCACCGCGGAAAGCAGCGATTCGATCGCCCCGAGCATGGCAATGGCAAAAGCCGAAGGCAGCAGCGTCTCCAATTGGGCGAAGGAAAACAGCGGAAGATGTGGCATCGGCAGCCCCTTGGGAATGCCGCCGAAGGCGCTGCCGATGGTCTCAACTCCCTCGAAGCTGAACATGGCGTGAAGCACGGTTGCCAGCACCATCGCGATCAGGGGCCCGGGAACGCGGCCCAGGCCGGGCAGGCGCGGGCCGAAGATGCAGGCGGCCAAGCTGAGGATCGCCAGCGCCGACGTGGCAGGATGGGCGCTGGGCAAGGACTGCAGCAGATGCCAGAGCTTCAGGTGGAAATGCGCTCCCTGCGGCGCAGGCAGGCCGAAGAATTCCTTCCACTGCCCCACCCAGATGATCACTCCGATGCCGGCAGTGAATCCTGCGATTACCGGAGCCGGAATGTAGCGGATGACTCCACCGAGCTTGGCAGCGCCCATGGCAATGAGGATCACTCCGGCCATTAGAGAGGCCAGCAGCAGCCCCTCCACACCATAGCGGGCTGTGACACCGGCCAGAATGACCACGAATGCACCGGTTGGACCGGCAATCTGTACGCGGCTACCACCGAACGCGGATACGATCGCACCTGCGATGATGGCAGTATAGATGCCCTGTTCGGGCTTGACACCGGAGGCGATGGCAAACGCCATGGCCAGCGGCAGTGCCACGACTCCCACAACGACACCGGCGATGATATTGGGCAGCCATTGTTCGCGGCGAAACAACCCCGATCTGGCGGCATCGACTACGGCAATCATGCTGGCTGTTGTGTCCGGATGGGGGCGCGATACCAAGGGCTGGTGCTGATCCCAGCCCTCGACGACCGTACGCGTTGAGGGCGTTCAGGCGGCGTGCGGCACCGGCTCCTGGGCGTGCAGCAGACCGACCGGTTCGGCAATCTGGCGCAGTTTGACTTCATTCAGAATCCGGACGCTGCGATCCCCCAGGGACACCCAGCCACGGCGTTCCAGACCTTTGAGCGTGCGGCACACCGTTTCCGTGGCCAGGCGCAGGTAGCTGCCAATGTCACGCTGCGCCATTGGCAGGCGCACCACGGAGCCGCTTTCCATACGGTCGCGCATCTGGAGCAGGAAGGCCACCAGACGTTGTTCTGCGGTGTAGTCACCGGATAAGGCCAAGGCCAAAGCCAGTTCGCGGCTGGTCTGCTCCATGATGCGCTGTGCCACTTCGGGGCTGCGCGACATCAGCTGGCGCAGTTCGGAAATCGGGGCGACGCAGACCTGCGAGGGAACAACGGCGGCGGCGGTAGCCAGGCACACGCCATCGCCAAGGGCATCCAGTCCGATCAGATCGCCGGGCAGGTAAAACCCACGGATACGCTCGTTGCCGTCGCTGTCGTAGGTGGAAGCCTTGATGCAGCCCCCGCGAACGGAATACACCGAGCGCAGGCGGTCACCTCCGCGGTACAAGGCCCCTCGTCCCGGCATCAGGGCAATACGAGGGGCCAGCATGTCGCCAAAAGCAGCGGCTTGCTCAGAACTGCCCCGCCGGGCAAGGCAGGACTGAATCGGGCAAATCAGGCAGTCGATCTTGGTAGCGGTGGGTGCGGCGTCGAATGGCATGGCTGGTTACTCCCCGTTTGGTGTAACCAGATTGCGCCCGGCCGAACCGCTACACCATCCGCACTTTCCGAAGTCCGACTGCGGAAAGTACGTATTGACCGCCGCCCGCGACCTCAAAGCCGGCTTTCTCCCAGCAGGCCCATTCAACGGCTGCTCAGGCGAATTCGCCCCGCATCAGGTCGGGTTGCTCGCGCCGAACCTCGGCACCGATGCGAGCCAGATCCAGGTGCTGCGCAAGGGTATCAAAAAACTGCCGCTGCTTGACCACGAGGAGGTCGCATGGCAAATCCTGCGCCAGGGCTTCCGCCGTGCTGCCCAGCAACATGCGTTCCCAGGCATTCCGGTAGATATTGCCCACCACGACCATATCGACCTTGTGGCGTTCCACCAGATCCGCAATGCACTGGGCCGGCAAGCCCACCAGCCGATGGCAGCGGTCGTTGGGGATCTGGTGACGGTCGACGAAGGCGTGGAAGGCCTTCACGTGCCTGATGATCGTCTCGTCGTAAGCAGCCGTCGTGTAAATGGCGCTACGGGGATTCATCGGAAGATAGGGCGCAACCGAAACCAGGTCGAGCCTCGCATCGGTGTATTCCGCCACAGCCGTCGCTACCTGCATCACACGGGAATTGAGCGACTCGTCCGAAACACCATCGTCAGCCAGAACATCCACGGCGGCCAAGATGCGCTCCGGGCAAGCGGGTGCGTTTGGGCCCACCAGCATCAGGGCACACGGCAACAACCTAGCGAGCCGGAAATCCAGCGGACTGAAAAACATGCGGCGAATCGCCGGCTCGTGGTGCACATTCTTGACCACGTAGTCCGCCCTGATCTCGATAGCCTTGGTCAGAATGGCCTCATGCGGCACCGGCGCCCAAATGGCTTCGCATTCCACTTCGAATCGTCCATCGGCGAGCTCCACTGCCAGCGTACGTAGCTTGTCCATATGCTCGGAAACGAAGTCGCGACGGGCCCGATACGCAATATCAGCATTGGAGCGGACAGTCGCAACCTCGATCAGGCCATCGTGAACGAAGGAGCAAAGGTGCAGCCGCCCCTTCGTGCGTCGCGCCAATTCCACCGCCCTGCGCAGCCCGGCGGTACGTTCGCCTTCGGGCAAGACAATGTACAGAATGTTCGGAGCTTGTGGCATGTTGTTTCCTCATGACTACGGCGTGCAATCAATCTAGGTGTCGGCGCCTATGGCGTAATTGATGTACCTCAAGTCCCGTGGCGCAGCAGAAACCGGGCCCGGGCCGGCTACCGTATTCGCAATGACGCAGATCAATGTCGCACGACTTTTGGCGATCGAAGATACGGTTTCGGTGGAGCCGGCAAGATCAGGCAGCCGCCAGGCGCCTCCGGATCCAGCAATAGATCGGAGCCAAACCTTGAGTTCAAACATGCCGTCCCCCCCCTCCCCCGCGGTGGTCGACGCCATCCCACACCGGAAGATCATCCGCACTTGGCTGCGCGCCGTATCTGGCCGGAATACCGCCTTGGCCCTTGGTCTGGTAGTGCTGGATCTTGGCCTGTTCGTCCTGTCAATTGTCGCGACGGTTTCGGTACAAGCCACCGCTCTGAAGGTCCTGTTTGGCACCCTTGCAGGATTGGTTATCGCCAGACTGTTCATCCTGGGTCATGATGCCTGCCATCAGAGCTTCACTCCGCATCGACGGGTCAATGCCTGGCTTGGAAGGCTGGTCTTTCTGCCCTCGTTGACGCCTTATAGCCTCTGGGACATTGGCCATAACGTGGTCCACCATGGATATACCAACCTGCGGGACTTCGACATGGTATGGCACCCGTCCACCCTCAAGGAGTACGCTGCGATGCCGCCCTGGCGTCGTGGCTTGGAACGTTTCTATCGCAGTGGGTTGGCGCCCTGGCTGTATTACCTGATCGAGATCTGGTGGAAGCGCATGTATTTTCCGAGCCGCCAGTACATGCCCGCGCGCCGGCGGATATTCATCCTGGATGGCCTTCTGGTCAGCGGTGCCGCAATAGCCTGGATCGGAGGGTTGATCGCCGCCGCCCTCTATTCCGGTCAGTCCCCAACCATGACGGTGCTGGCTGGCTTTGTCATCCCTTTTCTGGTCTGGAACGCATTCATCGGCTTCGTCGTCTACGTACACCACACCCACCCCGCCATTGCCTGGTATGGAGATAAGGCGAGTTGGGCGAAAGCGCAGCCGTTCGTGTCCACGACGGTTCACTTGGTGTTCAAACCGAACTTTGGTATCGACATGGATTCTGTACTGCACCACATCATGCAGCACACCGCCCATCACGTGGATATGACAATCCCGCTCTATCGCCTGAAGCAGGCACAGTCGATCCTGGAAGCCAGGATGCCCGGACGGATTGTCGTCCAGATGTTTTCCTGGCGTTGGTACTTCGATACGGCGAGGCGCTGCAAGCTGTTCGATTATTCACTCGGGTGCTGGACGGACTTTTCCGGCCATCGCACCAGCTGACGTCTCCGACCAGGAGGCGATGGAGCATGATCGGATGCGACGACGGCTTCCACACTGCGGAACTGCCTCGGTCCGCCGGTAGCTTCGCTTAGGCGGCGATCGCGACCTCTGGGCGATCGATGAATGAGCGGAGCCGCTGGAGGGCGCGGACCTGAATCTGCCGAATTCTTTCGGCGGATACCCCGTATTCGCTTGCCAGTTCCTCGAGCCCGCACGCCTTGTCCTCCTTCAGCAGCCGTCGCTCCACAATGTCGCGCGATCTGGCGTCAAGCTTCTGCAGTGCGGCGTTCGCTTGCGCGCCACGGTAGGCAATCCATTCCGTCTGTTCCAGGGCATCGATTGAACTGTACTCGTCCCGAATTCCATCTTCGGCTATGCACCCGCGCTGCGGCTCCGCCGTGGAAATGATGGCGGCGTCGGCTCCCCCCATTCTGGCCTCCATCTCCAAGACCTCCTCAGGCTTCACATCGAGATCCTTGGCGACGGCTTCGACTTCTTTACGGTTGAGCCAACCGATCTCATTGGAGTATTTTCGCAGATTGAAAAACAGCTTGCGCTGTGCTTTTGTTGTACCAAGTTTCACGATTCTCCAGTTGCCGAAGATGAAATCGTGTATTTCGGCCCTGATGCGGTACACCGCAAACGAAATCAGGCGCACGCCAACGTTGGGGTCGAAGCGCTCGACAGCCTTAATCAGTCCTATGTTCCCCTCCTGGATCAGATCGCTCAATGGCAGGCCATAACCCTGATAACTGCAGGCGATATAGATGACGAAGCGCAGATTTGAAAGGATCAGCTTCTGTGCCGCCTCGGGATCCCGCCGGGCACGTACGCGTGAGGCCAGTTCGAATTCCTCGTTGGCATTGAGCACCGGGATCGCACCGACCGACTGCATGTAAGCCTCGATACTCCCTGCGGACAGTAGCGGCAGTGACTGCATCGCGGTCTTTGTCGCCGGCGCCCTGGACGCCCTCTTCCTGGCGCGGCTTTTCCCGTTCGACGTGTTGAGCGCTACCTCGTTCATTTCTTCTTCCTTCTCGCAACCATGGGTTTCGCCTTTTCGCGCATGCCACCCAGCTTGAGCTGCATCAACGAGGCTTCGGAAAGTCCGCCGCGCGAAGTTCCTGTGTGGCCGGCCTTTTCCGCCAGCACCCGGTCCAGAACCTGCTGTTGCTTCTTCAGGTAATGTGACATTGCTCGCTCCCGTGGGTCGCTACAAAACCGATCATCCGCGCCATCGCGATACGCAATGGCTATATTGATTAGTGTCGGACCGGCGAGAGCCGCCGTCCTTGATCTGTGTCAAAGCACGCGGTTGATGCAGATCAAGGCACTAAGTGCTCGACAGATGGAAACTGAAGCCTCATCCACAGGAGTTCTCCATGTCCCGCATCTCGACCGCACTCGACAATAACTTCACCGCACTCTGCATGCTGCGCGACGAGCTCGCGCTACGTACTGCTTTGCTGGAAGCCGATTTGAAGGATCGGTGGAACGAATTGGAAGCCAAGATGGATACTTTGCGCGAACATATCGGCCGGGCGGAAGTGGCGGCGGATCACGCCCTGCCCCAAATCGAGGTTGCAGCGCAGATCCTGCTGGAGACGATTCGCAACGGCTATACCGAGCTCAAGCATGCCATGAAAATCTGAGACGGATTCAGTCCGGCGCCGCCGGGAGGTACGTGCCGTGACAATGTCCTCAACCGTAGACAGATCGAAAACTTACGAATCCGCGCCGGAACATGCCTTGTACGTCGTTATAGTGACTACCAGACTGGCGAGGCATGTCGACCAAAATATCGATGCAGTAAGGAGTGAGGCTTGCCCGGAAGCGATCCATGACTTGCGGATCAATCTGGTCAAGCTCATCACCATCCTGGAGGTCCGCCTCGATCGGATCCCTGCCGAAACAGGCTCGGCGCTACTGGAGGATCTGCGTTGGCTGAAGAAGCGCTCTGCCGATGTCCGGGACTGGGACGTGCTGCTGAGCGATCGCAAGATCTGGAATCCGAGTGGCCACGGCGATAAGGCACTTCGCAAACTTTTGTCTCTGGCCCGGGTCAGCCGCAAAAGAGCCGCGGACAACATAGCCGCGGCGGTTCGCACCGAGCGATGCGCCCTTCTGCAGGACAAATTATGCCGTCTGGCAACTCTTGGCACGCACTCCATGGAAGGAATCGATTCTGGAGTGCAGCGTGACCTGGCTGGAATGCTGGAGCATGCTTTCAAGGCGATTCGCAAGCGCGCGCATGCCTGTGAGACCCTTGATCCGGAGGGGCTGCATAGTCTGCGAAAATCCGTCAAACGCTTGCGCTATGCCTGCGAGGTGCTTCGTGAAAGTTTCGGCGGCAGCGCGGATACCCTCGCTTTTCAGGCCTATTCTCTGCAGCAGGCCCTGGGTGAAGTCCACGATGCTGAAGTCGGTCGTCGCAGGATCAAGCGGTTGGTCAAAAGCCAGGAAAAATCGGTACGGCGTCGCGCCAAAATCCAGCGCAAGGTGCTGAAGTTACGGCAGCGTCGATACGAGCGACTGCTAGAAATGGAATGGAAGCTGTTCCACAAGATAAAACGTTTCTGGATACCCCCTTCTCGTGCGCATGCGATAACGGAAACAAGGGGCGCCCTCTTGCCGCCTAACTGAGCGTTCTTCAACCCAGTCTCGTCCCATGGTGTGCCGTTTTCGAGCGAAGTGCAGGCCGCTATGCCGGGTTACAGGTCTGCCAAATCGTAAGGTATGGAAATGAAAACCACGCGCTCCAAGACTCGAGACAGCTGGCGCTACTGGCGACGCCACTTTCCCCATGCCCGATCCAGCGAGGGAGTGTTCGGACAATAGGATAGCGCGGGGTCGGATTCCATGCCCACGATATAAGAGGTATCGCAACGGCTTTTGCGCAGGCACTTACGGCAGGTATCCATGTCCTTTCGCAGCACCACGATCGGTGTCAGCCGGATATAGAGTTCGCGGCTGATACCGCGCAGACCGATCATCCGGTTCATTCGCAATCCGCGCAGACGGCGTCCGAGGCTTTTACGGCGCAGAACCTCCCAGATCCTTTGATCGTGAAGCATCATCAGCAACAAGCCGGTGGCGGTCGCTCCCAACAAGCACGCTGTAACCAGCGGCACGTACAATTGAACGGGCAACGGAATCTGATCGATCGGAAACATGTCTGCCTCTTTCACTTCGCTCAGCGAATCAACAATGCATTGGGTCCGTAGACCGTGGTGCGTACAGTTTGTGCTGCATGCCAGCTACCCTTTCGCTCTCAGTCTTTCGTCTCACAGCCATGAGCTTCAAGATAAGTGACGATCAGACTCAATTCCTTTGGATCCGGCCGCTCGATCTCCTGAGGATTCATGGAGTTCGCAACCCGGATGTGATCGGACATCTTCGATGTCACAGTCGACCATTCATTGGCGCTGTGCAGCGCCGTCGGAGGCGGCGCGTGGCACTGCCCGCAATAGCGGCGCACCAGGTATGCCGGCTCCGAAGCGGACTCCGGAACCGGTGCGTGTTCCAGCGCGATGGGCACCGCACTACCATTCATCCAGCCGAACACGCGAACCAGCTGCATCGACTGATATGCGCTACGGGACAGATCGTCGAAGATGCGCAGCCGCAGGGCTGGGTCCTTGGCAGAATATGCATCGGCAAGGTGCTCCCGGGTTAGCCACAGGGTATCCCGCATCCTGGATACATACCCATCAGTGGTGACGGTCGCCGGCAGGCGGCACTCCGCGGCAGATCCGAACAGCATGGGGCTGGCATACGAGGTCGCCTCGGGTGGCCGCAAATCGCGGATGCTGCGCATATAGGTCTGGACCGCCTGCCAGTGACGTGCAATCAGGACACGGCGCTGTCCTTCATCATGCAGTTCGTCGATCTCCTGGAGTTGGTCCAGCAGGCTTCGAACACCGGATTGAAGCTGAGCAATCTGCTCCGAGGACGGCGCCGCCGGACCCGCTTTGGCGGACGGCGGACCGGCCCACGTCCGGGTCAGGGTGACTCCAGCCAGCAGAAACAGGACTGCGAGTGACCTGGCCAGGAACTTTCTGTCGAACATGGTTGCTCCAACGATTCACGGGACTATTGAACAAAACTTCTGATATTCAAGTTTTGTCCGTAACAAGCAATGGCGCCTTGATCTGGATCAAATGATGGGGCTCGAGCCCGGAGGTCCAGTTCCGCAGACCGGATTCTTGCACTCCCCGCTTCAGGTTTCCGGCCGTCCCGAACGAGCGCAAACGAGTCAACCAGACATGGCGCTGATGCTCACTGCTGTCTTCCACCCCGCCCAGGAATATGGTCCCCACTGGCCGGATTCCGCAAAGCGGCTTTCACGCCGTGGGCTCCGAAAAACCTGCGGTAGACCAGGGTGGGTATCGCCATTGAGGGGGCGGTGATCCGGGCGCCCTTCCCACGAAGCAAGTGTATGTCGAAACGAGAGATTTTCCCGGGCGAAATGACGTAGGCATCGGCCAAGGGGTTACGTAGATGCGCTCCCCGCGAATCCGGATGTCCTTGAAGACGACGATTCGGCGAAGAGACATGCCAAGCTTGGTCGTCTATATGCAAGATGCCATTAGGCCGTTCATCAATCACGGCCTCAATGATGTACATCATTTCGCCACCCTGGTTGCCAGGGTAGCCTTTCGAACAAGCCTTTCCGGCCTTACCCAGGATGGATCACGATGACGCAAGTTCAATCGCTTTTTGAGCGCATCGGCGGTGCCGACGCAATGCCCAGCTTGGTGGAGCAATTCTACGGTCGGGTTCTGAAGGACCCGGAATTAAAACCTTTCTTTGCCGATGCCAATATGGAGAAACTCAAGCGTATGCAGGTCGAGTTTTTATCCGCCGCTCTGGGTGGGCCGGTGCACTACGAAGGCAGTCCCATTCGCCGCGCCCACAGCCATCTCAAGATATCGCTGGCCAATTACCAGCGTTTCACCCAACACCTTTTCGCGGCGCTGGCGGATTACAAACTCTCCGAGCAGGAGTGTTACGACGTCATTTTCCGGCTGGATGTCCATGCCAACGACATCGTGACCAAAGGCGTCGATCCCGTACCCTAGGGGACTTCTGTTCAATCCCATACCCTGCCGTTGCCCCTATTTTGTGCCTGGCAAGGCGCGAGCGACGAAGTATGCTTGATTGCACATGAGGAGCGAGTAGCGCAGCCCTGCGTCAAAGGGCAAACCGCGGCGGGGTATGGGATTGAACAGAGGCTCGCTAGCACATTCCCACGTTGACTCAGGTCAATGCCATAGCGGGCAACGTAGCCATACTAAAGTCGCAAGGCCGCAATGCAAACCCATCGTTCAGATGCAGAGGAAATCCATGTCCACAAAAAAGCAAGGCGCCGCCTATATTGTCGGCGGCGGCATCGCCTCCCTATCCGCGGCCGTGCTGCTGATCCGGGATGGCAGCATGGAAGGGAGGAACATCCGCATCCTGGAAGAACTCTCGGTAGCCGGTGGCGCACTGGATGGTTCCGGCGACCCCACAAAGGGCTACGTCACTCGCGGCGGCCGCATGCTGACCGAGGAAACCTATGTTTGCCTCTGGAATATCCTGGAGTCGATTCCCTCCCTGCAGAACGCCTCGCGTTCAGTCAAGGAGGAGATCTGGGACTTTAATACCGAGTGGCGCTCCGAGGCCCGGGCCAGGCTGATTGATCGCCACCACCGGATCCTGGATTCGAGTGACCTTGGATTCAACTTGCAGGACCGGACCCAGATCGTGCGCCTGTTGGCCAGCCCGGAGCGTGTGCTCAGCGGCAAACGCATTGACGAATATTTCTCGGAGCATTTCTTCGGAACCAATTTCTGGGCCATGTGGCGTACTACCTTCGCTTTCCAGAACTGGCACAGCGCTATCGAGTTGCGGCGCTATATGTTGCGCTTCCTGCAGGAATTCCCGCGCATCCATACCCTGGCCGGTGTCCGACGGACTCCGCTGAACCAGTATGACTCCGTAGTTCGTCCGATCGAGGCCTGGTTGAAGGGCCAAGGCGTCAGTTTCGAATATGGCGTAAAGGTTGTGGACGTCGATTTCGAGGAAAGCTTCGTCGGACGCCGCATCAGCCGCCTCCAGGCAGTGCGCAACGGGGAGCCGACATCCTTCGTTGTGACGGAAGACGATATCGCGTTAATCACCATCGGCTCGATGACCGCCGACGCGCGCCTGGGCGACGATCAGCATCCGCCCGAACTCATCCGGGACAAGCAAGACGGTGCCTGGAGCCTGTGGGAGAACATGGCCCGCAAGGCCCCCGGCCTGGGCTGCCCTGCCGCCTTCTGCGGCAACGTCGACGAGAGCAAGTGGGAATCCTTCACACTCACTATCTGCGATCCGCTGCTCATCCAGCGCCTCCACAGCTATTCGTCGAATGCACCCGGTACCGGTGGCTTGATGACTTTCAAGGACTCGAGCTGGCTGATGTCCATCGTGGTGCCGCACGCCCCGCACTTCACCGGGCAACCAGATAATGTCCATACCATCTGGGGATATGGACTATTTGTGGACAAAAAGGGAGATTACGTCGACAAGACCATGGCAGAAGCTTCGGGGCAGGACATCCTGACAGAGCTGATACATCAACTCGGCTTCGAGGACATCCTCGACCAGGTTCGCCGGACGACCAGCGTCATCCCGGTGATGATGCCCTACATAACCAGCGAGTTCGCGCCTCGCGGCGCCATCGACCGCCCGCCGGTCATTCCGCATTGTTCCGAAAATTTCGCATTGCTGGGGCAATATGTGGAAATACCGGAAGACGTGGTATTCACCGTCGAATACTCAGTACGAACCGCAATGCATGCCGTCTATGGCTTGCTCGGACTCGAGAACAGAATTCCCGAAATCTACCATGGCATGTCCGATCCGAAAGTGGCCTTGGCCAGCCTGGCGACTTTGGTGACCTGAGGCCGCTGATGCACGCTTCAATCACGGGCCGCGGAGTCGCTTCCGCTGTGCTCCAGCGTGGATAACGATGCGAAACGCCATACCGTGACCAATTGATGTGCATCAAAGCGGTGCCGTACCGCACCGCCTAAGCTGCAATCACACAATTACTGTGATGCCGCGGCATGCCACTGGATAGTTCCATGAGATGTAATCACCCGCCCAGGCGAGCGGCACGATTCATTTCGGCCGCGAATCGCTCTGTGCACCAGGCAGGGTGGTTCTCATCGATCGTTCTTCTGGCCTGCCTGCTTTTCGCAGGTAATATCGCGCATGCTGGATCCTGGCCACTAATCTCCGCCATAGATTTCTCCGGCAACGAAGTTACCCAGCCAGTGACGATGATGCGGGAATTGTCCATCCGGGTCGGTGGACCCGCCGACCCTCAACTGATCGAACGAAGCCGGCAGGCCATTCAGGATCTGGGTTTGTTCCGGGCGGTCGAGGTGTCCACTACCCCCTCCGGGGATGGCGTGCGGGTAAGGTTCACCGTCCACGAAAAGTGGCGCATTCTGCCCGTGCCAAGAGTCGACGGCAATTCCGGCGGCGAGTACGGCTATGGTGGACAGTTACGGTGGAACAACGTGTGGGGCTTGAACCATACACTGAACATCCAGGCCATGAGCAGGACCTACCGCGAACCAGGCCGCTCTGGCGAACGATCCATCCAGGCGGGCTACAGCGTGCCCTTCATCGGCGACAGCCGCTTCGGGTTATCAGGATCCGCCGGCGTCACCAGTCAGGACTCCCTGGATGATCAGGGGCGGCCGTATCACGAGTCGATCGATACGGCTCAAATCCTGGGCTCTTACGCGTTATCCCGCGAGCATCCCAGCAAAGGCTGGAACGTTTCGGCCGGGCTTTCCTGGGTACGTGACGCGCCCAGCGGCCAATATGCGCCCGGACCGATCAGCATCGGCACGGGACCCATCGTTTCCGTCGCCTATGACGATCTCAAATACCTGATTTATAGCGAAGAGGGCCAGCGTTTTCGCGGCACCCTGCAATGGGTGCTGGATGGAGTGGCGTCGACATATTCAGCGTCGAGCCTCTCCCTGTCTTACCGACGCGATTGGCTGGTCGGAGAAACGCCTCATCAGAATATCGAATGGTTGGCGGCCGCGAGCGAATATATGGGCGGAGCCCCCGGGCGGCAGCATAACTTCTTCACGCTGGGAGGGTTACGCTCTTTACGCGGCTACTCCTCCGGATTCCTGGAAGGCGACGCAGGCTACTATCTCGGAGCGGCCTATCTTCGGCCTGTGGGCCGGGATTGGGCCCGCTTGCTGGTCATCCTGGAGGCCGGCTCTGCCTACCCGGATCCGGGTCATCTGCAGGGCCGGCCGATGCTGGCCTCGATCGGGCTTGGTGTCCGCATCCGCATCAACTGGTTGATCAACACCGAAATCGAAATCGGCGCAGCCCTGCCTCTTGTCGACAGCCACGGCATCAGGCCGTTTTTGGGCTCGGTCAACCAGAATCGTTGAGAGTGCAAAACGGATCGATCTACGCCGCGTACCGATCGACTTGATCTCCGTCAATGTCTGGAGCGTCCGGGCCCGCGATCATGAGATTCAGCCTTGCACTTGAGAACGACATGAACGTTGGCAATATTGATCGGATAGTACGTGTTTCAATCGGCTTGGCACTGATACTTGGAACGGTTTTTGGTCGAATCGGCCCTTGGGGTTGGCTTGGCGTGATCCCCCTCCTGACTGGTCTGGTCCGGATCTGCCCCCTCTACTCGGCACTGAAGATATCGACGATTTCCGCGAAGTCGGAGTTCAAGGCCTGAGAGGCCTGGCGACGCCGGTTCAGGGGCTGTCTTCCGCCCATTCGAATCCCAGGAAGCGATGCTCTCCGGGATGAATGGTGATCGCCTGCTTCTTGGTGACCGATCCCGAGCTTGCGGCGATCACATACCGACCGGCCGGAAGATCAGCCAAAAAATATGGTCGTCGGAAATTACGTCCAGAACTGGTTGTTCCTGGGGGCCAGAATGGTAACGTGAACGTTGGCGTTGTACGCAGATCGCGTGCCTATTCGAATCGAAAATAATAGCGCAAGGCTGTGGTTAGGCGCCTCATTTTTCAAGGCCTCTGATTCTTCCGTACCGATTCCGCCGCTGATGAAGGTAATACTTCCGCATTGCCTTGCGACTGGCAAATGCGACGTATCGGCCCCGACGTCAACCGCCAGGAAAGCCAGGGAAAACGCCGCTCCTGCAGTAAACATCGATGCCCAAAAGCCGATCGGTTGCACGGCCGGTTCTTCTGAAATAGGAAGATTTCTTCAACGCGATGTTAATGCCGCCCCACTTTCCCGTGATTTGACCTGGGTCAAGCCGTCTTGAGCGGGCGCATTTGTGCAATCTCCACCGACATCGTGGCCATCCGGCGATATAGCGAGTATTGCTCGCGGATCGGCCACCAGTCGTAGAGATAGATCTGCAAGGGCTGCCACATCGCGACCCACCCCCCAATTCCCAGGCTCTCCTTCAACGCACCACGCCAGAGGCTCTCGGACCCTATCCCGGCCAGGCCTTGCGCCAAGAGCAGGCAGGTAAATAGAAACAGCATACCGATGGCCAGTGTGATGCGCCCCTTGCGCAGCAAACGGCGTAGGCGCTGCAAAGTCATGTTGGCGCGTCCGTCGAAATAGTGGCGAATCGCATCCGCGACCCAGGCAACGGAGTGCCGGGTATCCGGCTCGTTCTCAAGGTGCAGGACCAAGTGCAGGGATTGGTGACGCGGCAACTCCGCGGCCCAGCTGACCAGGAATTCTTCGGCGTCCGCATCCAGATCCCGCTCGTGGAATGGCGCGGGATCCAGGGAATTGAACAGCTGATCAATGGTGCGAAGATGGATTTCCAGTCTGGGGACGTCTCCGCGCTCTGCTTTCTCGGCGTTCGACAACGCCATGGGTGCCTTACGCTGCCTTTGCCAGGTGAACGGCAACCCGCCCGATCCCGACGGGCTCGGCGGTCTCCCTCAACCTGGCGTCATCGACGAACCGTACGCTCCGTTCGCCCAGCGCCAACCAGCCGCGACGTTCCAGGATCTTGAGCGTGCGGCATACGGTTTCCGTGGCCAGGCGCAGATAGTTGCCAACGTCGCGCTGCGCCATCGGCAGCCGCAGAACCGCCCCCCCTCCCATGCGCTCCCGCATATTGAGCAGGAAGGCCGTAACCCGCTGTTCAGCCGTGAAGTCACCGGAAATTGCCAGGGACAATGCCAACTCCCGGCTGGTCTGCTCGACCATGCGCTGGGCCAATTCGGGCTGACTCAGCATCAACTGGCGCAGATCGGACATCGGCGCGACACACACCTGGGACGGAACCACCGCGGCGGCCGTGGACAGACAGGTCCCATCACCGATGGCATCGAGCCCCACCAAGTCGCCGGGAAGATAAAAGCCACGGATATGTTCATTACCTTCGGCATCGACCGTGTAGGTCTTGATGCAGCCTCCACGGACGGTGAATAAGGAGCGCAGGCGATCGCCACAACGGTAGAGGCCGCTGGCACCAGGCATCACCGCTATTCGGGGAGCCAGCATATCGCCCCATGCGGTGGTCTGTTGCTCGCTGCCGCGTCGGGCCATACAGGTCCGGACCGGACAAAGGTGACAATCGGTGTTCAGTACTGCCGGTGCGCCGTCGAAAGCCATTGCGATTCCTCCCGTTGATGAAAGATAGATTGCGCCCGCGCACCCGTCTTCCACCATTCGCAATTGCCGCAGTTCGCTTGCGGGAAGTACCTATTCCATCACGCCGATCAGTCAGATGCGTCACGCCCACGGGATTGACTCAAGTCATGGCGATGCCGCCCTGGGACGCACAAAATGTCATCAAAATCGGCAAGATATAAACTGGGAACATGACCGAACTCGACTACATTGCACGCTTCCTCGCCAGCCTGGGGATAGGCCTGTTGCTGGGCCTGGAGCGGGAACGCAGCCAGGGTGGCAAAGCCGGCGTTCGCACGTTCGCCCTGGTAGCCGTGCTCGGGACCCTGTGTGCGCTGCTATCGGAGAAGACTTCCGACACCCTTCTACTGCCGGTGGCCGTGGCCGCGCTGGCAGCCATGATGATCTCTACCTACCGGCACGCCGGGCCCGGCGAAGACCCGGGCACGACCACGATGGTCTCGCTGCTGATCTGCTTTGGACTCGGAGCCGCCACATGGTTTGGCTACCAACAGATCGTGGTCGTCATGGCCCTCGGGGTGACTGGTCTTCTGTACTTCAAATCCGAACTGCATGGCATGACGCAGCGTCTGTCGCGGCAGGACTGGGTATCGCTGTTCCAGTTCGCGGTCGTGACCTTCGTCGTCTTGCCAGTGCTTCCGGACAAAGGCTTTGGTCCCCTGGGCGCCCTGAATCCCTATCGGATCTGGCTCATGGTGGCGCTGATTTCTGGACTGAGTTTTGTAGGGTACCTGGTGCTGCGCCTTGCCGGCGACAGGCAAGGCATTACGGTCATTGGCCTGGTCGGCGCTTTGGGCGGACTGGTGTCCAGCACCGCGACCACGCTCGCCTATTCGCGGCACGCGCGGAATGATCAGGCAGCGATCAATACCGGACTTGTCGTTGTTCTTACGGCAAATGCAGCGGTATTGGTCAAGCTGGCAGCGGAGACCGCGATGGTTGCTCCCGATGTGCTGCCTAAACTGTTGCCGGTGCTGGCTGGCGGACTTCTGGTCGGGCTTCCGCTGCCCTTGATCATCTGGCACCGACTCGCACACGCCGCGGAGATTCCGCATCTGGAAATCAGCAACCCCAGCGAAATGCGCGTTGCGCTGGGCTTCGGCGTGCTCTATGCCGGCGTTCTGCTGGCTCTTGCCTGGCTGCATCATGTCGCAGGAGCCGGCGGCGTCTACGGCATGGCGATATTGTCCGGCCTGACCGATATCGACGCGATTACCCTTTCGACACTTCAGCTGACCAATTCCGGCGATCTGTCCGCAGATCAGGCGAGCAGGGCTATCGCCCTGGCTTACCTGTCCAGCCTCGGGCTCAAATTCGTCATCGTTTGGTCCATGGCGGGTTGGGCATTTGCCCGCCGAGCCGGCTTCGGTTACCTGTGCGTTACCGCGGGGCTCTGCGCCGGCTTTGCAGCGAATGCTGCCTAGACTTTCTGGGCGCCCCCGCCCTATTGCTTCTTTTAAGAAGAAGATATCAATATCACCGCATTTTACGCGCCGTTCCAACCAGTATCGTGCCAGAATGACAATGCGTCGCTTCGACGGTCCACCCACGGCCGCACGCCTGCTCAAGGCTATTGGCGCATCGGCTTTCAGGATTGCATATCGAGCACCACACGTCCCTCGATCGTGCCTTCACGCATGTGCTGAAAAACCGTATTGATGTTTTCCAGCCGGTCAGTTGAAATTGTCGCCTTGACCTTGCCCTCCTCGGCAAACATCAATGCCTCCTGCAGATCGAGCCGCGTGCCGACGATCGAGCCGCGTACCGTAATGCCGCTGAGCACCATGTCGAAGATCGGCAGGGGAAAACTTCCCGGCGGTAGGCCATTGAGCGAAATTGTGCCGCCGCGGCGAACCATGCCTAGAGCCTGCTCAAACGCTTTTGGAGATACCGCCGTGACGAGAACGCCGTGGCCACCGCCGATCTCTTTCTTCAGGAAGGCCGCCGGATCGTCCCTGAGGGCATTGACCGCGACCTTTGCGCCAAGACGTCGCGCAAGTTCGAGCTTGCTGTCGTCTATATCGACGGCAGCGACGTTGAGTCCCATTGCGTGCGCATATTGGACTGCCATATGGCCGAGCCCGCCGATGCCGGATATCACCACCCAATCGCCGGGTTTCGTGTCGGTAACCTTGAGCCCCTTATAGACAGTGACGCCCGCGCACAAAATCGGAGCAACATCGATAAAACCCAGGTTCTTCGGCAGCAGGCCGACATAGTTCGGATCGGCAATGACATACTCCGCGAAGCCGCCGTTTACCGAATAACCGGTATTCTGTTGCAATTCACAAAGCGTCTCCCACCCCCCTAAACAATGCTCGCAGTGCCCGCAGGCCGAATAGAGCCATGGCACACCGACGCGATCGCCTTCCTTGACGTGCGTAACCCCGGCGCCGACGCCAGAAACGTACCCAACACCTTCGTGCCCCGGAATGAATGGCGGTTTCGGCTTTACTGGCCAATCGCCATTTGCGGCGTGTAAATCCGTGTGGCACACGCCGGCAGCCTGTATCTTGACTTGAATCTGACCGGCGGCTGGTGTGGGCACCGGTACCTCCTCGATCACGAGCGGCTGATGGAATTCCCGCACGACAGCGGCTTTCATGGTTTTCATTTCGTGTTCCTTGATCGTCGTATCAAAACAGGCCGAGCGCGGTGGTGCTGTAGCTGACCAGCATATTCTTGGTCTGCTGGTAGTGATCCAGCATCATTTTGTGTGTTTCCCGCCCGATTCCGGATTGCTTGTAGCCACCGAACGCAGCGTGCGCCGGATAGGCGTGATACTGGTTTACCCACACGCGCCCGGCCTGGATTGCGCGCCCCATCCGGTAGCAGCGATTGGCATCGCGGCTCCAGACGCCCGCACCGAGTCCGTAGCAGGTGTCGTTTGCGATAGCGACCGCCTCGGCATCGTCCTTGAACGTGGTTACCGACAGGACGGGCCCGAAAATCTCCTCCTGGAAAATGCGCATCTTGTTATTGCCCCGGAACACGGTCGGCTGCAGGTAGTAGCCGCCCGCGAACTCGCCGCCGATCTCGGCACGTGAACCCCCTGTCAGAAGTTGAGCGCCTTCGCGCTTGCCGATATCGATGTAGTCCAAGATCTTGCCAAGCTGCTCCTGCGAGTTCTGCGGCCCCATTTGCGTTGCGGGATCCAGCGGATTGCCGACACGAATCCGTTCGACGCGGGCAATCGCGCGCTCCATGAACCGTTCGTACATCGATTCCTGAACCAGCGCCCGGCTTGGGCAACTGCACACTTCACCCTTGTTGAAAGCGAACAGCACGAAGCCCTCGATCGCCTTGTCCAGGTATGCGTCGTCGGCCGACATCACGTCGTCGAAGAACACGTTAGGGGACTTGCCACCCAGTTCGAGTGTCACCGGAATCAGGCTGTCGGCCGCGTGATGCATGATGCCGCGTCCGGTTTCGGTGGAACCGGTGAACGCAATCTTGGCGATACGCTTGCTTGATGCCAGAGCTTCGCCCGCTTCGCCGCCGGTTCCGTTTACGACGTTCAGCACGCCTGCGGGAAGGATGTCTCCAACAAGTTCCGCCAGAACCAAGATGCTGGCAGGCGTATTCCGGGAAGGCTTGATGACCACGCAATTACCCGCGGCCAAAGCCGGCGCCAGCTTCCAGGCTGCCATCAACAGCGGGAAATTCCAGGGAATGATCTGCCCTACCACGCCCAGCGGCTCGTGAAAGTGGTAGGAAATCATGTCGTGATCGATTTCGCCGATTGCACCTTCCTGCGCGCGGATACAGGCGGCGAAGTAGCGGAAGTGATCGATCGCCAATGGAATGTCAGCGCCCATGGTCTCACGGATCGGCTTGCCGTTATCCCAGGTTTCCGCCTCGGCCAGCAGCGCAGAATGCTCCTCCATGCGATCGGCCACGCGATTGAGCAATCGAGCCCGCTCAGTGGGCGAAGTGCGTCCCCAGGCCTCACGCACCCGGTGCGCAGCATCGAGTGCGCGTTCGATGTCCTTTGCGTCGGATCGGGGGATTTCGCAGACGACCTCACCGTTGAGTGGTGAAATATTCCCGAAATGTCGGCCATTGACCGGGGCAACCCATTCGCCTCCAATGTAATTGCCGTAGCGCGCCTTGAACGGCGAGCGTGAAGATGAATACATCACTTCCGATTTGTTCATGACGGAATCCGTTCTCGTAGAGATAGCGGCGAGCGCGTGTTGCCCGACCAGCTGAATGTGCACACATCTTGCGGCTCGATGGATAGGACAGCCATTGATCTGGATCATTGGCATACCGCTCGGCCATTCTTTTTGTACCGCCTGGCATTCTTGGACCGCACCGATAGCCGGAGCCCTCGGTTACCTTGCGGTACTGGGCTTGACGCAAATCAATGCCGGACGGGCCTAAGCGACCGATCCTTTCCATAACGCGCAATGCCATGGGGCGACATTCAATGGAATTACAATTTCTTGGAGCAACCGGAACGGTCACGGGCTCCAAATATCTCCTGACGCATCGGAATAGCCGCCTATTGGTCGATTGCGGATTGTTTCAGGGTTACAAACAGCTGCGACTGCGCAATTGGTCCAAACTCCCCTTTGAGCCATCATCGCTTGACGCGGTCGTGCTGACGCACGCTCATCTCGACCATTCCGGCTATCTGCCCCTGCTGGTGAAGAACGGCTTCCGCGGGCCTATTTTCTGCACACCGGCCACGTCCGATCTGTGCAAAATCATGCTGCCGGACAGCGGGCGCATCCAAGAGGAGGATGCCGAGCACGCCAACCGGCATGGTCGGTCCAAGCACTCCCCTGCGCTGCCTCTTTACACTGAGGCGGATGCGTTCCGCTGCCTGGATTTCTTCAAGACGCGTGAATTGCATGAAGATTTCGAACCGGCCGTGGGGATTCGGGCAAGCATGCTCCGGGCCGGGCATCTGCTGGGCAGCGCCATGATCCGGTTTCTGATCGGCAATACCGGCATTCTGTTCAGCGGTGACCTGGGCAGACCACATGATCTGCTGATGCAGCCGCCGGAGAATCCCGGACATGCCGATTTTCTGGTCGTCGAATCGACCTACGGCAACCGTTTGCATGACGCGGTGGATCCGATCGAGCAACTCGGCGCGGTCGTGCGCCGTGTAGCCGCCCGCGGCGGCGTGATCATCGTTCCCGCGTTTACGGTGGGAAGGACCCAGCAACTCATGTACTGCCTTTCCCGGCTCAAGGCGACAGGCAAGATCCCGGCAGATCTCCCCATATTCCTGAATAGCCCAATGGCGGTGGATGCCACCGAGATCTACCGCCGGCATTCCTCCGAGCACCGCCTCCAGCCTGACCAATGCTCCGCATTGTTCAACATTGCCACCATGGTCAATACGGTCGAACAATCCAAATCACTGAACAAGCGCAGCGGTCCGATGCTGATTATCGCCGGCAGCGGCATGGCCACTGGCGGCAGGGTCGTGCATCACCTCAAGGCGTTCGCACCCGATCCGAAGAATGCCATCATTCTTACCGGGTTTCAGGCTGGCGGTACGCGCGGCGCCGCGATTCAGGCAGGCGCCGACTCGATCAAGATTCACGGCGAATATATCGCGGTGAGGGCCGAGGTAGCTTGCATGAGCAATCTCTCCGCGCATTCCGACCGCGGCGAAACTTTGGCGTGGCTGCGCGCCTTCGAGGTGCCGCCACGGCGTACCTTTATTACCCACGGCGAGCCGGATGCAGCCGACGCATTGCGGCGCGGGATCGAGGAAAGCCTGCACTGGAACTGCATCGTTCCGGACTATCTGGAACGGGCCACGCTCGACGCCCCGGCCGAGGTTGCCTGAACTCGTGCGCCACGACGAACTGCTGGTGCGGCGCCTGGGCATCGATACCTACCGCGAGCCTGTGGCATTCATGCGGACCGATTGCCCGGCATGCCGAGCCGAGGGATTCGCAAGCCTGTCGCGCGTGCGCCTCACCCTGAATCAGCGCAGCGTTATTGCAACCCTCAATGTGGTTCTGGGAGACATTCTCCGTCCGGATGAAGTCGGTCTGTCGGAGGCTGCGTGGAATGCCCTGGGGAGTCATACCGGGGACAGCGTCCGTATCTCCCACCCCGAAGCGGTCGAATCATTTTCCGCGGTTCGCAAAAAGATCTACGGCGGTGACTTCAGCGACGCCGGCTTGCATGACATCATTCGCGACATCAGTGCCGGCCACTACGCCTCGATAGAGATCGCCGCATTCATTACGGCATGTGCCGGCGAACGTATGTCGCTGCGGGAAACCGTGGCGCTGACCCATGCCATGGTCGATGCCGGCACCCGCCTGGCCTGGTACCAGCACCCTGTGGTCGACAAGCATTGTGTAGGAGGGCTTCCGGGCAATCGCACTACACCAATCATCGTGGCGATCGTTGCGGCATGCGGCCTTACCATTCCCAAAACCTCCTCCCGTGCCATCACCTCTCCAGCCGGAACAGCGGACACCATGGAGGCGTTGGCACCTGTCGATCTCACCTTGGGGCATATGCGCCGGGTGGTTGAACGGGAAGGGGGCTGCATAGTCTGGGGGGGATCGATGTCATTGAGCCCCGCCGACGACATACTCATCCAGGTTGAACGTCCCTTGGATTTCGACAGCAGCGGTCAGCTCACCGCTTCGATTCTCTCGAAAAAACTGGCTGCCGGCTCAACCCATCTGCTGATCGACATGCCGGTAGGACCTACCGCCAAGGTGCGCGACGCGGCTACCGCAACGTCATTGCGGCAAACCCTGCTGGACGTAGGCGCCGCTCTCGGGCTGCAGCTGAGGGTGATTTGCACCGATGGGATGCAACCTGTAGGACGCGGCATCGGTCCGATGCTGGAGGCGCTGGATGTCATTTCGGTGCTGCGTAATCAACCAGACGCGCCACAAGATCTTCGCGAACGGTCGTTATGCCTGGCTGGTGATCTTCTGGAGCTCGGCAACAAGGCCCCTGACGGCTCCGGACTTGCCCTGGCACGAAGCACCCTGGACAGCGGCGCCGCGTGGAACAAGTTTCAGGCTATCTGTATGGCCCAGGGTGGTTTGCGCGAACCACGGCTGGCACCACATCGCCGACCGGTCACCGCCAGTCGGGCCGGCATCGTCAGCAATATCGACAACCGCCGCCTCTCGCGCACCGCCAAGCTGGCGGGAGCGCCGACATCGCCAGCTGCCGGCGTCGAACTCCACGCCAGGCTGGGACAACGGATCGCTGTTGGCGACCCCCTTTTCGTGATCCATGCCGAGTCCCCGGGCGGCCTTGAATATGCCGCACAATACGCGGCCACGCACCCCCAAATCGTCGATGTAAAGGAGCTTCCATGATTCCGAATCCCGCCGTCGTAGTGCTGGCATTCCCGGGCAATGAAGATCTGGCTTCCGAACTGGTTTCCGCTCTGGGCGCTCAGCGTGGGGCGCTCACGTTGCATCGTTTCCCCGACGAGGAGACCTCCGTCCGCGTATCGGGCGCAGTCGATCAGTGCGATGTGATCATCGCCTGCACATTGGACCGCCCCAACGACAAACTCATTACCCTGTATCTGACTGCGTCGACCTTGCGCTCACTCGGCGCCCGCCGTGTGATACTGGCCTCCCCCTACCTGCCCTACATGCGCCAGGACCGCAGCTTTCACGTCGGCGAAGGCGTAAGCGCCATGCATATAGCAAAATGGCTGTCGGGCTTCCTCGACGGCCTGGTTACGGTGGACCCTCATCTGCATCGCATCCATCGCCTCGACGAGATCTATCGCATCCCCACACGCGTCGTGCCGGCCGCCAAGCCTATTGCCCATTGGATCCGTGAAAACGTCGCCCAACCCGTTCTGGTTGGTCCCGATGAGGAAAGCCGTCAATGGGTAAGTGAAGTCGCGCACGATGTTCCCTGCCCTTTCTTTGTGCTCGACAAGGTTCGCTACGGCGATCGAGACGTAGAAGTGCGCATGCCCGGCGTGGCGGAGTTTCAGGATCGCACCCCCGTGCTGGTGGATGACATCGTCTCCAGCGGCTACACCATGATCGCGGCTGTGAAGCGCCTGCAGGCCAGCGGTTTCGGGCCGCCGGTATGCATAGGCGTGCATGCCTTGTTCTCGCAGAATGCCTACGAGCAGCTGCGCCACATGGGTTCACAGGAAGTAGTGACCTGCAACACCATTCGTCATATCTCCAACGGCATCGACCTCAATCGCTCGATAGCGCTGTCAACGCGAGAGCTGTTGGAACATCTTCCTGCGGCTCCCAATGCCGCCAACTAGGATCGTAGGGTTTTCGTGCTGCCGTGGGTCCGCTCATTTTCCGGTCCGGGCACATTCGCCAGTTTCCTGTCAGCGGCCAATGATGGTGCCGCCGGCGTGAATCCGCCTCCCCGGGCCGATGCTTCGCTTTCGGAGCATCTCAAGCGCTTGACTCCTGCCGCGGTGCTATGACTGCAGCGCCGCTCAGCCGGCCGGCACGCAGATCATCGAGGGCGGTGTTGGCTTGCTCCAGGGGATAGACCGTGATCTGCGTGCGAACCGGCACTCGTGGAGCCAGAGCCAGAAATTCCTCGGCGTCGCGCCGGGTGAGATTGGCGACGCTGCGAACGCTGCGCTCCCCCCACAGGCTGGAATAAGGGAAGCGTGGAATATCGCTCATATGGATACCGCCACATACCACCGTACCTCCCTTCCGTATCGCCTTCAACGCAGCCGGCACCAGTTCGCCGGCAGCCGCGAAAATGACCGCTGCATCAAGAGGCTCGGGTGGAATGGCATCCGAGTCGCCCACCCAGGCGGCACCCAGACCGGTTGCAAAGGCCTGAGCCCGCAAATCACCGGGACGAGTGAACGCAAAGACAGTGCGCCCCTGCCAGAGCGCTACTTGCGTTAGGATATGAGCTGCCGCTCCGAATCCGTAAAAGCCCACCCGTCGAGCGTCCCCGCACATCCGCAGGGAGCGGTAGCCGATCAACCCTGCACACAGCAGTGGCGCCACCTCCAAGTCACCGTAAGTCTCCGGCAAGGCAAATGCATAGCGCGCATCGGCTACACAATGGGTAGCATAGCCGCCATCTATCTGGTAACCGGTAAAGCGCGCTGCATCACAGAGGTTTTCCCGGCCATCGGCGCAATACCCGCAGTGTCCGCAGGTGCCGCCCAGCCAGGGCACACCCACACGCTGCCCGCATTTCAGGCTGTGCACTCCGCTCCCTGTTTCCACAACCCGCCCGACGATCTGGTGACCCGGCACGATCGGATACCGTATGTCGGGCAGTTCGGTGTCCAGCAAATGCAGGTCGGTCCGACAAACGCCGCAGGCGGACACTTCGATCAGCACTTCCCCATCGGCCGAAACCGGCACTGGACGTTCGCGCAGCACCAAGGGACCACCAGGCTTCTCCAATACCATTGCCCGGGACACGATCACGGGCGTGTTTCGCAAGGATTTTTCAGCGAAGGAGTCAAAGGATGTGTTCCTTTTCCGGAATGCAGTGAACCGTACGGATTGCTTCGCGCCGCAGCTTGAGAGTCGGGGTCAGTGCATCGCCAACCTGGAATGGATGCGACGCGATGATGAAATGAGAGGGGCATGGTTGTGCCGTCAAGCCGCCCGACTGCAGGATTCGATTGATTTCCCGCCGCAGGAAGGCAGCCGGTTCTTCCATTGCCGGTTGCAGCCGATCGTGATCTGGCACGACCAGAACCCCGAATCCGGCAGGCGAACGCGGATAGATCAAGGCCTGTTCGATAAACGGGCTATCGCGCAACAGGTTTTCCACCACCTCCGGATACATCACCATACCATCTGAGTTACGCATCGCATTGGATAGGCGCCCGACGAAGACGTATTGGCCCTGCTCGTCACACCATCCAAGATCCCCCGTAAGAAGAAACCGACGGCCTTCGATCATGACAAACGACGTCGCGTTCAACGTTGCATCCGCCTGGTATCCGAGACAGACCTGCGGGCCGGCAACAGCGAACTGGCCGATTTCGCCTCTTGGGAGCCGTTCCAGCCTATCGCCCAAGACTCGCATCTCCACCTGCGGCAGAGGTTCGCCGATGGTACCAGGTGGGTTGCGCCCAGGCCTGCGGATACTGCTGACGATTTGTTCCGTGGAACCGTATCCTTCCAGTACGTTGAAACCCATGGCCCTCAAGTCCTCGTCTACTCCGCGGGGCAACGGCGCGTCCCCAACGATGCCCAGGTGCGGGACAGGACCGACACGGCGCTGCAGCGTTTCAGTAAGTACCAATCGAGCCAGGCGGGCAGGCAGAAATAGCAGAGCTTCCGCCAATGCGCCCCACACGCTGGCCGACATTCGGCCCACTGATGGCGCGTTGACGATCATTGCCGTCCGACTGAACGCGAGGTCCCGCATTTGCAGATGAAGCCTGGAGATCTTCAAGGCGAGATGAAGCGCCTGGGTCTGCATTCCACGGCCATTCAGGGCCGAAAGGCAACGACGATGAATTCGTTCCCATACCGGCGGAAATGCCGGGAAGCAACTCGGTCGGACATAAAGGAAATACTCGTCCAGGCGCTCAAAGCAGCCAAAGTGCATCGACGCGCCGGAAGCAATCGCGACATAGGCCATGAGCCGCCCATAGAGATGCCACAAGGGTAGACACAACAATATACGATCATCCTGAGTCAGTCCGATTGTGCCCGGCAGGTAGTGCTGGCTGTGCAGAAGATTGCCATGGCTGAGCAGGACCGCCTTGGGCAAACCGGTGGTTCCAGACGTATGGATAACTGCCGCGGGGCTGTCAGTTCCGATTCTCCACTGCTGGCGTGACAGCAGGCCGGGATCGCAAACCAGGATGCGTCGGCCGGCGGCTTCAACGCTTGTCAGCGAAAGCGCGCACTTCTGCATCTCGTCGGGCTCGATCACGATGATCCATCGCAACCGCGGCAACTCGCTGCTGCGGCTGATGATCCTTTCGGCGATCAACGTGGTTTCGACGATAGCGACGACGGCATCGACACCGGATAGCAGCGAAAATAGCTCGGCATCGGACAAGTCCGGACGGCATGGAACTTCCACCGCCGCAGCCCCCTGGACGGCCAAGCTCAGGGGCAACCACTCGGGCCGGTTGCCAGCGAGCAGTACCACCTTTTCACCTGGACCCACATTGCACAAATGGATCAAACCCGCGGCCAGCGCCGCCGCCCAGTCGTGGAGCCGCGTATAGCTGATGGAAAAATCGCCGAACACACAAGCCTCCCGGCTGGCATGCATGGCCACCGAGCGCTCGAACCCAAGCCACAGTGTATATCGATTCTCCTCGTCGCAAGCTCCAGGCGAAGGCCGGCCTCCATGGTGCGCTTCGAAAGGTGGAGCGGGGCCGCCATTCGCAGATATCCCCATGCGCATCATGCTGCCAAGGCCTTGAAGAGGTCTTCTCACATCAGACATTTACTTTCTCCCCAGAACCGGGATGTCATCCGTGGCGATGGCGGGCACGGCACGCGCCGCCGGTTGATTCGGCGGTGAGCCGACCACGTGCTGCCATCGATTGGGGGGGGCAATGTTGAGGTGACCGATTCGGATTGGCCTTAAAGTACAGCCGGCAAATGTTCGCGAATCTCGGCGGGAGTCAGGCCCACAAGGCTTCGGCCGATCTCCGACACGACTAGACGTCGCGTGGGCTCATCGAGGTGCTCGCGCAACTCACCCAGGAATCGCGGCTCCGCAATCAGGTATAGCCGTTCGACAGCGCCGACGAGACGTGCCCTGTGCACGGATTCCCCCACCTTTCGAGCAAATTCATCGGAAGATTGCTTTTTTGCCGAGTGGTCGTCCGCCGCGGAATGGCCGCCCATATGCGAGCCTCGTTTGCCCCCAACCAGATGCCCGCGGGCGGCGGTCGCGAAATCACCCTCATGCATCCGTGCTTCCGGATTTTCGAGCCGCTCTTCCTCAGTCAGACTTCCATTCCGGAGGTTCGCGGAGAACAACCGGGCCTGGGCGCTATCGGCCACCAGAACCCAGACGGTTGGCCGAGTGTTTTTTCCCGTTTCGCTATTCATAACTGTCACCCGCCTCTATCAGTTCTCACCATGATCCCCATCCGTACTCGTTCTAGAGTGCTTCGACAACAGACAGGTTCTTATTACCACATCATTCGCTTCGGCACTAAAGCCTGAGCGATAACACCTTACGATGGAACGGCTGCACGCCGGACTTTGCGCCAGACGATGGTCGGGGGCCGTGCTCCTGATCGCACGACCGACGGTGGGTTTGATAACGTTACCGACGGGGATACGACGTGACTGGAGACCGGAGGAATAATCCGGACCTGTTTACTCTCCGCCGGCTGCCCTGCTTCTTCCGTCACCCTCCCTCCATCGATTGCCGATCTGAGCAGATCTGCATCGATTTGCAGGTTATTGGCGAATACATCCAGCATTTGATTACGAAGGTGGTATGGCCCGTAAGGCAACCAATAACCCATCAATTCCTCGACCGTTTTTATGGAACAGCGTAACTTGCGAGAAAGCTGTAACAGACTCTCCGGTTTTGACATCAGACCGCGGAGCTGCGTCCCGATGGTCTGCTCGGCAGAGTCGTGCGCCACACCGTTCGTGGCCGTACGCGCGATCCTCCGCCTATGGTCGTGAAAGCGCAGGTGGAGTCGACGTTCTTCTGCAGGCATGAGCGGAATTCCAGAATGGACAATAGTACAAAAGAAGAATCCACTAAATACCGGTGTCTGTGATTGATTCAGATCAATAAGTGCATAGCCTTTTCGTGAGGAATCAGCCAAGGGGTCCTCGGGCCCCTGCCGGATCATCCATTCGGTATGGTCGACAGCTCCGGTTTTCATAAAGGCAGGCGATCGCGACGAATGAACGGCATTTCCACGTGCCATAGGCAAATTGATCCATGTCAAGGCACAGTTCACCAAGGAGGAGTGAACTTGGTTACGTCTAAAAATGAGCCACTCGAACATGATCAAGACCATTCTTGCGCCGCTGAGCGGCGGCGATATCGATGAGGTTGTACTGGATACCTCCCTGACCATCGCCAGGCAGTTCGGCAGCCACATCGAGTGTCACCACAATTTCATGGACGCGGGCGAAGCTGCTGCATCGATTGCTCCTGTGTCTTACCTGATAGGCCCCGCGTTACGCAACGCAATGGATCGGCTTACCGAGCGCGGCGAAGCGCACGCCGCCTCGGCCCTTCGTCACTTCTCGGATTTCCTGTCGGCCAATACCATTCCCACCGATGTCTCCACGCCATGCGATAGCGTATCCGCCAGCATGCTGCAGGACAGTGGCAAGCCGGTGGACAATCTGTGCTTCCTGGCGCGCCACCACGACCTCGTGGTATTGGGACGCCCTTCGGAAGCGAGCGGAATCCCCCGCGAGCTTATCGAGCGGATTCTCATCGAAAGTGGGCAACCAATTTTGATCGTGCCCGGATATTCGTCCAGCAAACTCCTTGAAACAGTGGCGATTTGCTGGAAAGACACTGCGGAGTCCGCTCGTGCCGTGAGGGCCGCCATGCCACTGCTGCGGCATGCCAAGCGGGTAATCGTAGTGACCGCCGATGAAGGCGACAACGACAATTTGCGAGCTTCTGTAAACGGCGTGCTGAAACATCTGGCTTGGCACGGCGTGCATGCCACCGAGGTTGCTGCGGCTACACGAGGCCACACTACCATGGATACGCTATGGGCCGCTGCGCTCAATAGCCATGCCGATTTGCTGGTGATGGGAGGCTTCAGCCGCGGGCCGATGCGGGAACTTCTGTTTGGCGGCTGCACGCAATCCGCTTTGAGCCATGGCGAATTGCCGGTATTTATCGTTCGTTGACACGGTACTGAAAGGCGTGACCCGTAAGGTGCCAGCGCCGGCCGTAGCGGGCCTCGGATGGCGTCATGTCCGGCCCAAAGCCAGCTTTGACTCAGATCAATGCCGCCGCGTCGATATACCCTCAAGCTGATGCTTCCAAATGTACGAGGCCTTTCCAAATGCTTAACGATCTGACATTGCGCCAAAACATCATTCAGGAACTGGAATCGGTGCCCGGCATCGATCCCGCGCACGTTGGGGTCAGTGTTGCGGCTGGTGTGGTCACTTTAAGTGGGCATGTACAGAGTGCGCTGGCAAAACACAGCGTGGAAAAAGCGGTTCGCCGGGTCCGCGGCGTGAAAGCGGTGGCACAGGAACTCGACGTCAGGTTGCCGCAGGAAAAGAAGGTGGCCGACGACGAAATTGCATCCCGCGCTCTTCGTATCCTGGCCTGGGACCTCCACCTGCCCAAAGACGCCGTGCAAGTGACCGTTGAACACGGCATCCTGACCCTTTCAGGAGAAGTCACCTGGAACTTCCAGCGGCGCGAGGCGGAAGCCGATGTTCGCCGACTCGGCGGCGTGCGCAACGTCATCAACAATATCGCCCTTCGTCCGGTAGTCAGCGTCGAAAACGTGAAAGCTCGACTGGTGGCAGCCTTCGAACGCGCCGCCGACCTCGACAGCTCCGAGATCCACGTGGAAACGAGGGGTACCGGCACAGTAATCCTTCGCGGCCATGTACGAACGCTCAATCAGCAAGTGGCGGCGGAGAATGCGGCTTGGGGTGTACCCGGCGTCACGTCGGTGGAAAATCATATTGAAGTGATTCCGTTTGGAACCGTTTCAATAGCACACAAGGCGGCGCTCAGCGAGTAATCTGCCGAAAAGTCGTCATCAGTGCGTGCGACTCCGGCATCAATGAGATCCGCTCGAAGTAAAAACGGAGCCTATCAATTAGGGCGCGCCCCGTGGCAAAAACGATCGCTTGCATCCATGCAACATCAGCCGCATTAAGCGAATGCACCTCTGACGTCCCAAAGGGTTAAATTAATCGCACCGCGTCATGGATCCTTGCAGCATCGAAAGCCCAGGTGATAGTTGGCATGGCTGTCAGCGTCCATGACCCGCGTGCCATGCCAGAAAGGCGCGCGCCAGCGGCACCAGTCTTCGTGAGCGCGGTAAGTGTCGAAAATAAACCAACTCCCCTTCATCTCGGTATAGCCCAATTGCTTGCTGCCCCTGCTGGACATCTGCGATGGATTCAGCGGTAGATTCATGTGCTCCGCCGCGTTGCCGTTGAGATCGTAGACCCCTAGCGGGCTGTGGCAGGCCGGGAAATCGCCCGCCGGATAAGTATTGGAGCCACACTTGCTCCAGCCACCGCCGGGACAGCCCGGAGTCTTGTGGCTGGCGGTGCCGCAAATGCCGGAACGGTAGGCGGGACCGTAGCTCCAACTCTTGTCGGCAGCATGTGCGCTGTTATGGGCAGCGCGCATGCGGTGTATGCCCTCCTCAGGACTGACCCCTTTGGCCAAGTCGAATCGATAGTCCGGAGGCTGCAAACTGCCGGCGCAGGCACCTTCCCACTCGTGAGCATCGCATAGGCGCTTGCCTTCCGCAGCGCAGATTTCTGCAGCCTCGTGCGCGCGTACCCATACCACCGGATAGGTACAGGGGACATCGGGAAACTCAAACTGGTCGATGCAGGCCCGCGCCTCCTCCGGTTTCTGTGTTTTTGGGTCGTAGAGCGGTGCCATGTATTTGGCATGGCAGATCTGCTCGAACTGCGGATTGGCATAGGAAATCGACTGCTCCTTTAGCTTGGATTGACAACCTTGCGGAGTATCGGGATGTTCGGTGATGGCAGGATTGCCCTGCCCGATAAACCCGGAACGCTCGAAAATCGAGCGTATGGTATCGACCTGGTCCTGGCTCAATCCCTGGTCCTGCTGCAACAATTGGAACAGCATCTCGTTTTGCCGCGCGAACGGCGCGGAGGGCGCGCCGCCTGCCATGGCACTCATCGCCAAGAGCGACACGATGAGTCCGAATGTCCCTTGTTTCATGACGCATCTCTCCTTCGCAACAGATAGAAGAAATCCCGGTCGTCCGGGAAGCCCAGAAACCTCGGCGCGATTTGATCGCCACCTTTTTTGTCGACTTCGTCCATGCCCCGGACCAGATGTTGAACAAGCAACCGTCCGGCGGTTCGAGTGTAGAGTGCCAGATAGGTGTGTTCCAGAGCGTTCATGTCGAGGTGCATGGCGTAACGGCAGCCGTACGCCTGGAATACTCGGGCCATGGCGCGAGGCGTGGCGGCGGAAAAATATCCGTAAATGAGGAACCGCCTTGTCGACGTCTCGCTCAGACAGGCGCCCGCCCGCAGCGTGCGGAATTGCTCATCCTTGGAGCCCGACCAGTTGCCAGGCCCCCACTGCGTGATCAGCGGACCAGATTGTGGGCTGGCGCTGACGGGGTCTTGGTCGATCAGCGCCACGCCGTTTTGCCGTGCGTATCGGATGCGGGGCAACATGGCATCGTCGTCGTGGCTCCAGGTCTTCATGCCGATCGTACCGTCGGCAAGTACATAGAGGGTGGAAAGTCCGGGTTGCAGAGTGCTGAATACAACGCCCTCCTCGATGAAGCCATAGTGCGAACCGCGATTCCTGTAGGCGAGATCGCCATAGTGAAAGGCGCCGTGCTCGCGCTTGAAACCGCCAGCGAAGGTGGCCGCTACCAAGGGGGTGAACGCAGGACTGACCATGCCGGTCCGCGCCAGCGGCGTAGCGCTATCGATACCATCAGGTCCTGCCAGATTCGGGACGCGCATTTCATCGAGAACGCGTTCGGACCATCCAAGACGCGGATGATCCGTGCCAAGCGCAAAACCGAGTTCGAACTGGCTCAGATCGAAGGCAACGAGGTAGTCCAGAGCCACCGCTTCGACGGCATCGAGATTGACGACGCGACTACGCAGACGCGCGGCTACCGCCGCATCCACAACTTGCGGTTGCACCGCGCTCAAGTAGATGCCGGGTGAATCGTGGACGGGATACCATTGCCCAAGCAACATACTGTTGGCGGCTTCACCCAGGTCGACCTCTATATCTGAGGGCAGAATGGCCACCGCGCCACTGGCGACGAGACGTGCTGATTGTGGCGAGGACGATACCGGGGGATCGCTGGGTGGAAACCGCGATGGCGCGGGCCTGGCTTGTTCAAGAAACGCATCCTGATAAAACTGATCCCGGACGAAGCTGACTATCCGGTCTCCGCCCCAGACGCGGTCCCGCAGGAAATTGGTTACCCGCTCCAGGCGGGTGTAGGTACCTGCCACAGCGTTGCGTAAATACAAGCGCCCATCACACAGCGGTGCGTATGGCAGAGCGGAGCGCTGCGCCTGTTCCAGCAATCCGCCCGGACCGCCTGCCCAGAGCGGGCAGCCGGTGGTCCCTCCGCCGTCGGAAAGAAGCAGGCCCTGCCGATCGAGGCGCAACTGTTGCGCGCCATGTCTGGCACTCTCCAGGTGGTAGGACTGAACGGAACCAGGCCATTGCAGCTGCAGGAGGTACCAGGCGCCGATTGCCGGGTTGAGGTCTATCAGGGTGGCCCGCCCGCTGCGACCGCCCATTTCGATATCCAAAGACGTGACTGTCCGGAAGGGCTGCAAATCGACAATGGTCTCCGGACCAAGCCGCGGCATCGCATGCTGCTCGTCCGTTGCACCAAGCATCAGCAAGCACAGCAGTACAGCGCAAACGCGCGAGGCTGCCGGATTCACGTCGCGGCCAATCCCACGAGCGCCATGACCGTGAGAAGAGCCCGGCTGACGGGATTCTTCAGTGCGAATACAACCGGATCATCTTCGACATGGCCGCGGTCGGCCATCAACCACATATAGCTGATCCAGTACAGGAGCAGGAGGCAGTTCACCCAAAAAAGCCAATATCGCCCATGCAGGCTCTGCACCATTGTGGTGTTGGTGTAAAGCGCCAGCACCAGCACGGAGAGGTACCCGCTGGCGATGCCCTGTGCGGCGATCACGCCGGCGTCATTCAGCACATAGCCTCGCGCATGGGCCTTGGAGCCGCTAACCTCCCTTTGCGCGACCAGTTCGGCAAAGCGTTTGAGCAATGCCAGGCTGAAGAACAGGAATATGCAAAACGCCAGAAGCCAGGACGACAAGGAGATGCCCGCAGCCGCGGATCCAGCCGCAACTCGAGCGGCATAGCCCCCCGCCAGGATCAGAACGTCCAGCACAGCGTAGTCCTTGAGCCCGAAGGAATAGGCGAGCGTGGTAGCAAAGTAGAATCCCAGCACCATCAGAAACTCAGCTTGTAAAGCAGCACCGACCAGTGCGGCTGCCAGCAACAGCGCCGCCAATAGACCGCAGGCGCCACGAATCCCCACGCTGCCCGAGGCCAGCGGTCGAAATCGCTTGTGAGGGTGGTGCCGGTCGGCCGGCAGATCTAACAGGTCATTGAGCAGATATACGCTGGACGCACAAAGGGTGAAGGCAAGGAAGGCAAGGAAGGCATGGAACAGCAAGACGGGGTCAAATAGTCGATGGCTCGCCGCCAGAGGCAGGAACACCAGGGAATTCTTCAACCACTGATGTGGACGCAATTCGCGCAGGTATTCCCTCCATTCTCCCCCGGCGGGCCTGAATATTCGATCCACCGGCGTGGAGCTCTTGATGCGTGCGCATAGCACCTCATCCGATCCGGCGACGAGTGCATGGCGTGCAACGGCCCATATCGGTAAGTCTCGACGGGAATTGCCGATGTAGTCGAACCCCCGCGCTCCAAAGGCCGCCACGAGTACGTCCCGTTTGCGCTCTCCACTGAGATTATCCCCGCCGTCGCTGGCGAATATTGTGTCGAATACCCCCAACTCCCGGGATACAGCATTGGCGAGCAATTGATCCGCAGCCGTAGCGAGCACGATATGCCTGCCCCGGCTCTTTTCCTGCCGGAGATAGTCGAGCAATTCTCCGCGGTACGGCAGGGTGGAGATGTCAAGACGACTTTTTTCAGCCAGATGGTGCTTCATAGCGGCGACGCCCTGCCCCAGCCAATAGGGAAGCCGGAGCAGGTTCAAAGGCTTGCGCCGGACGGCCCCCAAGGCCGATTCGAATAGCAGATCCGACTGGATCAGAGTCCCATCGAGGTCCACCACCAAAGGCACCATTTCGGCAGCCGATGCCAAGGTGTTTGCATCTGGAACGTGCGCAGCTGGATCAAGGGGATCATCCGCATCCAGGCGCAGGGCGTGAATGAGCTTTTGGCCGATCATCAAAAGAACACCTCAGCCAGTTTCAGCGCCCCCCGTTTCCACGGGACCCGATGCGAGACTCCTGTTTTGCCGCGGTATTCGTCGCGGTGTTCCAGATACCAATCAAAATTGCGCAGCAGCGCCTGTTGATTCGAATAGCGGGGCACATAGCCAAGCTTCTGCTCCAATCGCTCGATGGATACGAAGCTCTCTTGCGCCGCAGTCGCGTATATCCACTGGTAAATCGGCGACAAGTGCAGTGACTCAAGCAGACGCAGAGCGATAATGACGGGACGGGCGGGAAAGCCGATGACACGCTTGCCGTGACCCGCGCGGTCGAGTACCGCCTGGAAGTTCTCGCGCATGGTGCAGAAATCCTTCGCACCAACATTGAAGCTGTCGTTCACCACATCGGCATCAAGAGTGGCGCAGCGATGGATGACCGCACAGAGGTCTTCCACGTCAAGCAACTGGTAGAGGTTGTCGCCTGATCCAAGCACCGGGAAATTCCTGCCTGCGGCAGCCCAGTCGTAGAGCAATTCAAATACGCCCAGCCGCTCCGGCCCGACGAAGCTCTTGGGGCGCAACACCGTCACGCAATGCCCTGCTGCACGGAATTCGCGGCAGTGGCGTTCCGCCTCGATCTTGGCCTCGCCGTATGGCCCGACGCCGTGCAGAGAGTCCTCCTCATGCAGCGGATGGTGATCCGGAATGCCATAGACCGATGTGGACGAGGTAAAAATCACCCGCGATACACCGTTGCGGAATGCACTCTCAAGAACGATGCGCGTACCATCGGCGTCAGTGGAGAAAATATCATCGGGACTGCTCAGCGGCAAGGCGGCGGCGGCGTGGACGACGAGGTCGATGCCGCGCATCGCGGCATCGACGGCCGACCGATCGCGTATGTCCCCATGCAAGACTTCCACCACGTTTCTCTCGGGGTATTCGAACGGAGCGATGTCCAGGGTGCGCAGCGTATAGCCACGCGCCAGGAGATACCGGCATAGATTGATACCAAGAAACCCCGAGCCGCCAGTTACTAGACATACTTTGTTAGTCATTCGCGCGGTTGCGTCCTATTCCTGGTTTTCTTCAGGCCATTCAAAAACCACTTGTCTACGGGATCCAGCCAAGATCGCCACCGATTGGCTTTTGCTGCGTCCATTGCTGATGGCAGTTATCCGATAGTTTCCGATTGGCAGATCAACCAGGAGATAAGGCCCTTCGGAATTGACCTCCAGCGTGGAAGAGCCATCGGCCTTGACGATGGTCACCTTCACGGCGGAGGTATAGGCGTCGCGCTTGCCGATGCGGGCAGCAAAGACCAGAGTCAGCGGGTACCTTTCGGCTTCGGCCTTCAACGCCTGCGATTCGTCGACACCGATCCCGCCGTTGCGGTAGCTGATATCCCCGACGTGGCGCAAAGGAGGCAATGCGCCGCCATCAGCCGAGACGTTCGATACAAGCGATGCCGCGATGACGGCGGCAAGGGTGGCAAACTGTTTGATCATGAACGGCGGCGGCTTCATCTCTGACCCCAAACGACGATGGATTGGATTGATACCTCGACTGCATGCTAGGGATTGCGTTTTGGCCATACCTTGATATGGATCAACTCCGATTGGGCCCGCACCTACGGGCCCCAAGCTGCCGACCATTCATCGGACAAAGGTGGAAAAGCTGCATAATTGCCCATACAAAGCATGAAGCGCGGTATTTCGCGCACCAATTCATACTTGATGCGCGAGAAAAATATGAAGCTGCGAAGCTTGCGATGGGCGGTTGCGTTGTGGATCATGGCGTCGGTTGTGGCGATTCCAGTAAAGGCCTTGGCAAATACAGGGGATTGTGGCCAAAATCTAAGTTCGTCCATCCCCCCACGATCGGCCTCGGCGCTGTCCGGTAGCCAGTTCGCCCGTAAAATCGAGGGACTGAGCGACGATTTGCGGGAGGCTGCGATCCGTGATCAGCTTGTGGCCGGCAATATTCCAGGGTTTCTGAGGCGACTTACCCCGGTGACGCTCGATTCAGGTTCGGCGCAACGTGGGCAGGCCCGAGTCGTCATTTGCGTCGCCCCAGATTACCTGGCGATCGGGTCCGACAGCGACTATTTCCTCGCGCCGATGCGCCTCGAAACAGCCTTGAGCATTGCCAGGCGATTCGGTTTCTTGTTGCCGACTCGCAAAATGGTCGATGCGGTTTACGCGCAATCACCGGTACAGTTGCAGCCTCGGCCCTTGCCAGCCAGCGATGCCATGCGTTCGACGGCCTACTACTGGCAGCACAACCTGATGGTGGGAGAGCAGCGGGCCGCGAACGGTCTTCCCCTGGGTACGCTAACGGCGGGCGACAAAAAAGACCTGGTTCTAACTTCTCGCCTGTGGCGAATGCAGGACCGGGTCGCCATTTATGGCTGGCATCTTCCGACTGGTCGGCCGATCCAGCCGCTCAGCACGGTACACGGCTGGCGCTATGCGGATTACAGTCACGGTGTCCGCCTGATCGCCGACATAGCCTACGTCGACGGTGCTGCTCAACATATCCTGAGCTTCCTGAGCGACGATCATTTTGCCGCCTTATTCAGTGATGATGGGCCAATTCCGCAGGCTGCCCGCCTCATCGACGCTCTGGATGGGAGGGCGCCTTCCACCGGGCTGTGAAACGACGCGCGCAGATGGTTCGCAGGCCGATTATCCGTCATCGCATCGTCGGCACCTGCAACTTGCTGTAACACGGGTTGCGCAAGACGTGCCCGGGATTTTTTGCAAGGATTTTCGCCAAGCCAGGTTCATGTCCCAGACTTGCGGCAATGCTCGCTGAGCGGCCCGCGACGAAGAAGCTCGCATTAGCGAAAGATCCGTTGTCCCGGACCATGGTCCGTCGATATCGCGCAACGCCATCCACTGGTCCGTTCATGCAAATTCACGCCTCCCCAAGGCAACGCAGACGGTCCCGGATTGATGTGGATCAAGGTCGGTGCGCGCGGCGGCGGACTAGACTCATCCAAGTTTTTTGCCGCTGGTGTGCATATGAAACCCTGCGGCGTTCTTTCTTGGAGCAGGTATGCGTGAATTGCCGTTGGCAAAAAATATGGTCCGGTTCTTCGCCGCGACCGTGCTGCTTCTCCCGGCTGCCTTCGCTCAAGCACAGCATGGTCATCCAGGCGGAGGGCACGGAGCACCGCCCGTACATGGTGGATACGGCGGCTTCGGGTCGTATCGCCATGTCCCGCCCGCCCCCTATCTAGGGGACCATTGGCGTGAGGGGCACTGGCATCATGGTGATCACGGCCATTACGGCGGGTGGTGGTGGGTAGTTGGCCCAAGCTGGTTCTGGTATGCCGCGCCGGTCTATCCGTATCCGGATGCATATGTCCCGCCCGAGGTTGTCATCGCTATGCCGCCGGGGCCACCACCAACGCAGTATTGGTATTGGTGCGAACAGCCGGCTGGTTACTACCCCTACGTTACGCAGTGCAACGTGCCCTGGAAAGCGGTTACGGCCACGCCAGCGCCCTCGCCGGCGCCTCCCGGTCCATGACAGCAGGAAGACTCCCGATGACTAATTGCCGCATGTCGATCCTGTACAAGCCTTTCGAAGTATTTGCCGAAGATGATCAGGTGTGTCGACAATTCGCCCAGCAGCAGATCGGGCAAGGTGCGGCGAACGCCCAGAATCAGGGACTCGGTACGGCCGTGGCGGGCACGGCCATCGGTACGGCCGCGGGGGCCCTCATCGGGCGGTCCGGGGGTGGCGCGGCCACCGGCGCCGGCGTCGGACTGATTGCCGGATCGGCCATTGGTGCCGGCGAGACGGATCGTTCAAGCAGAGGCTTGCAGCGGCGCTATGACATCGCCTACGAACAGTGCATGTACAGCAAGGGCAACCAGGTTCCCGGCTATGTCTACCAGAACACGCCTCCCCCTCCCCGCAACCGGTGATATCGGAGCCTTCGTGGGCGCCATTACCATGCAGTTTTCTCCATCTGGTCTGAGATTGGATTGACAGAGCACATCTGATATCTTTTTCCGGACTGCTTCAACCGCGGCGCTTCATATAGCGGTATTTTTTTCCGAGGGCTGCCGTTGTTTCAACGCAGTCCGGTGTCCCGGCGAGGCGTTCGCATCTATCGATAGCCGCCGCTACGCACTGGATCTGCTTCATCAAAACCTCGACATTGCCTCGTGGGCAGGAACAGAGCGCCCAACCTCATGCGGCAACACCTACCGAATTTCGGATTTGAACATCCAGCCTGGGCCGAAATGCTTCGATCTCGTTTACCGGTTCGAGCAGTATCGGCTGCGCATGCAGATAGGCGGTTGACTTGCGTTTCTGGTCGATGTCGTTGTAGGCGTGCTGAATCAGTTGCATGTCCAGTCCTAGCTGTCTGCTTACCTCGGCCACCGGGATATCGTGATTCTTGGCCCAAAGAATCAGGTCCAATTGCGAATAGTGCAGCGAGAAATAGAAATCTTCCTGCGACTGCTCCAGGCTATAGGTATCGGTGGTGGGTTCGCGACGCAGTATGCCGTCAATCACTCCAAGATGGGCCGCCAGGGCATATACCTGGGTCTTGTAGAGTCCCGCGATGGGCTTCACATCGGCAGCACCGTCTCCGAGTTTGACGAAGAAGCCCTGATCGTACTCAAGGCGGTTCGGAGTTCCCGAGGTGGCATAGACCAGGCGATCGGCGTGGTAGTACTCCATCATCTTGCGCGCGCGTTGCTTGAAATTGGTGGCCGCGACGATCTGCAAATATGCCTGCGGCGTCAGACGCACACGTTGCTCGTCTCCGTCCGGGCGGCGCACCACGAGATAAAACACATTGAGGCGTGAGGCGCCGGACCGGTCGCTGCCCAGAACGATATTCCATGGCCATCCAGATTGGAAATCTGGGCATACGGAACGCACCGCTTCGTCGCGCAGGCTATAGCAGCCGGCCGCTTCCAGCATCGGAGCGATGTCGTGCACGGAATATGGAATATCGAGTTTTTCGCACAACTCCCGTCCCAGCCGGGTACTCAAAGCCTGCGAGTCGCGCTCGGGCAACAGCAATCCGTGAACGCGCCTGGGGCCCAGTGCGCGCACCGCCAGGGCGGCAGTGCAGGCTGAGTCGATACCTCCGGAAATCGCCACAACCAAACCACGCCGGCGCAGTACATGCAGTACGGCTTTGGAAAGCTTACCTGACAATTCGGCTGCCTTGGCTTCGAGATCGATGGACAGCACCTGTGAGTTAAACATCATTGTCTTACCGCCCGTTCTTTGAGTTCTGATTTGCAGATTTTCCCGCTGCCGGTTCGCGGCAATGTTGATTCGAACCGGATAAACCTGGGGACTTTATATATGGGCAACCGCTCACGGCAAAACTTGCGCAAGGCCTCTTCAGCCACGGTCTTGCCCGGACTGGTCACCACGAATGCTGCAGCACTCTCGCCCTCAATGTCGCTTGGAATACTCACCACCGCGGCTTCCAAGACCTCCGGATGCCGGCAAAGGCAATGTTCGATCTCCGTGGGGCTGACCCGGTAACCTCGAATTTTCATCAATTCTGTGGAACGGCCGGTGATGAAAATGAAGCCATCGTCATCCATGTAGCCAAGATCTCCTGTCCATAGCCACCCATCGCGAATGATTTCCTGTGTAGCCTCGTCGTCGCCGAGATAGCCAGGGGTCACGTTTTCACCCCTGGCGACGAGTTGTCCGATGGAGCCCGGCGGCATGCTGCTGGCATCATCGGCGACGATACGCAGGTCGACACCGGCCAAGCCGCGCCCAATTGAACCCTCCTTTGCCACCGCATCAGCCGGATCGAGATACGAGAGCCTTGCCGTGGCTTCGGTTTGTCCATACATCACATAAAGCGCGGCGGGATCGAAGGCAGTGCGGGCCCATTTCACGGTTTCGGGCTGCATTGCGCCTCCAGCTTGCGTCACATAGCGGAGACCCGGAACCTTCAATGATCGGGCACCAATCTGCCTGCGCAGCAATTCGAAGGTCGCCGGGACGCCGGCGAAACCGGTGCAATGCTGCTGGTTCATGGCGTCGATGACCAGGTGTGGATATATGAAGCGGTGATCGAAGAACACCGATCCGCCGGCCATCAGGTGCGTCTGCAACAGGCTTTTTCCGTAGGAGTAATAAAGAGGAAGTACTGACATGACTCTATCCTCGGCAGTAAGGCCCAGGTACGAACATATCGATCTGGTGTTGGCCGAGACATTGCGGTGCGTCTGCACCACCCCACGAGGGGCGCCCGAACTGCCGGAGGTATACAGCACCAACGCAGGCGTATCGGGATCCACTGCCGCCGATGGCGGAGGCACCCGAATCTCTTCATCTTGAACCAATCCATCCGTTGACATCCAGGTCAAGTGGCAAGGCTTCAGTAGGGACCGAAGTGTCGCTGACGGATGCTCCGGATGAACGATCACGTAACGAACAAAGGCCTGGGCCACTCCGCTCCACTTCGCCGCGTTGCGTCCGTGCAGGATGGCTATCCGCGCTCCAGTTTTGTTCGCGATACGGGCATTGCTGTTTCCGTCCCAGTCAGGATTGATCTCGACTGAACAGGCGCCGAGCGACTGTATGGCAAGACTCGCAACTACCGCGGCAGGCACATTCGGCAGTGAGACGACAACGAAATCGCCACGGCGTACCCCGATTGCGTACAGGAATCCAGCCATGCGCCGAACCCGATCGTCCAGTTCACCATAGCTCAACCAGCCCGAGGGAGTGCCCAGGCACGGCGCCTGTGGTGAGCGCAACGCATGGTCCGCGAGCCACGCTGCGGCACAATGACCAGAGATGTTCATGCCGCCATGGCACGCTGCGAGGATTGGAGAACGATCTCGGCGCCCTGATCATGCATCTGCGCCCCATTGGCCGGAAACTCCCGCAGTAGCAACTGCGTGCTGGCGACTGCCATGAGGGCCATGTTATCGGCTTCCGATGGGATCGCTGTTTGCTTGGTCATTTTATCCAGCAGCCTGCCTACCTTGGCAGCGTCGAATACGCCCCCGGCATCGACGGCCTCCCGCCCCAACATTTCACGGACCCATGATGGTGCCGATGGTCCGGCCAAGGCCTCCGCCACCGGCGCGCGGTACGGGAACTTGATGCGTTGGACGATCTGCATCGGGAGCATTCGCCTGGCCAGACGTTTGAGGATGAACTTCTCGCGCAGGCCGCGTAGCTTGATCCATGCTGGCATTCGCGCTGCAAATTCGATCAGGCGATGATCCAGAAACGGGAAGCGGCCTTCGATCGAGTTGGCCATCAGCATGCGGTCTCCTTGCGATGACAGCAGATAGCCGGATAGCAAGGTCCGCATTTCCAGATATTGTGCCCGCGCCAGCGGCTTCCAGCCTTGAAGTGCCGCGGGCAATGTAGCCGCGAGCGCCGCGGCCGGATCATGATCCCGCACCGATTCCAGGAACGCAGAACAAAAGAAGCGCGTGGCGCGGGCGCAACTGGCCCAACGGATGTGGTGGGAGGAATCCGCGGCATCTATGCTTTCAAGTCTGGTGCCGTAAAATTGCCTAAGCATGGCAGGCGCTTGTTCATCCAGCCCGAGGTAAGGATGCAAACGAGACAACAGGCGAGGACGCGTGTCCGATTGAGGCTGCCGGGCCCAGAACTGCCGGATGGCTGTTTCCTTGAACAAATCGTAGCCCCAGAACAACTCGTCAGCACCCTCGCCGCTCAAAACGACTTTGGTGTGGTCTTCCCGAACCAGAGCGGAAAGTTTCAAAAATGGGGCTGGTGCGGTGCGCAGTAGAACCTGCTCGGCTTGGCGCACCACCGTAGGAATAAGCTCGCCAATATCCCGGCTGGTAATACACGCGGCCCGATGCCGGGTCCCCAGCATGAGGGCAACCTGGGACTGGAACGCCTCTTCGTCGTAGCGGCTCTGCTGGAAGTTCACCGAATAAGTCTGCAGCGCACCTTTCAATTCCGTCTGCGCCATGGCACAGATCAGGCTCGAATCGACCCCTCCGGAGAGATAAGCCGCAACCGGAACATCCGCTTGCAGGCGAATACGCACAGCGTCGGTGAGAAGCTCCTCCAACTGCGCTTCGGCGCGGGCTTCAGTCACACCCTGTTCGATACGGTCCTCGCCAAGTTCGAGGTCCCAATAGCGATGGACCGATAGCATTCCTTTGTGCCAGCGACCAAATGTTCCCGGCGGCAGACTCATTACATTAGAGAAGGAACTGCGGGGAACAACCGGAGACCACTGCTGCAGGCATTCCACCAGCGCGAGGGGATCTAGTTGCGGGCGTAGCCATTCCGCGGCGAAGATCGCTTTGGCCTCCGATGCGAAGGCGAGGCCTTCCCGCGTCACTGAATAGAATAAAGGACAGATGCCGACACGGTCTCGCGCGAGCCACAGGCTGCTGTCACGTGGGTCCCATAGGGCGAAAGCAAATTGTCCGTTGAACGAGCGGACGCAATCGATGCCTTCCTTGAGGTAGGCAGCGAGGATGACCTCGGTATCACAGCGGGTGCGGAAGCGGTAACCGCTTGCCAGCTGTCGCCTTAAATCATCGTGATTAAATATTTCTCCATTGAACACTACCGTGACGCCGGACTCCGTATCCGACATCGGCTGGGTCCCCGCGGTCAGGTCCACAATTGCCAAGCGGGTGTGACCTAGAGCTATGCCGTCGAGCAGTAGAGCCCTCTGGGCGTCGGGCCCCCGGTGGAAAAGACTTGCCGTCATGCGACGCAGGCGTAACTCATACCTTTGCGCCTGCACTTCCTTGTGCAGTCCGGGCGGCGTGGTGAATCCTGCAATGCCGCACATGGTCCGGTTCAGACCTGGCCAACCGCTGCTTTTCGCCCGATGAAGCGCAGCAGGTTGTCGATGGAATCCAAGTTCTCCGGAACCAGATCCGAATCAACCATCCGAACCGACAGCTTCTCTTCGAGAAACTGAATCAGTTCCATCATTCCAGTGGAATCGATGATTCCAGACCGCAGGAACGATTCGTGATCGCTGAATTCTTCGACGAAAAACGTATCGGCGATAAAACGACGCAGGATGTCTCGATGACTCATTGAAGGGATTCCTTGGACAAGACGGCGCCGGTAAACGAGGACGCCGTAGTGGTAGATGATCGGGCGGACAACCCGGCTAAAAGGTTGAGGCCAACAAACCGGGCGGGATCTCCTATGGCCAGCGTCTGGGGCGGCACATCCCTGTCCAGCACGCTGCCGGCCGCGAGGGTAGATCCTTCCCCAATAGTGACGCTGGGCCCGATCGCCGCGCCGTGCGCAATCCAGACGTTGTCCCCCAGACGGACAGCAGATGCAGGTTGCCCTGGGCCATCCGCAATACGCACCATGGATGCGATCATGCAACGCCGGCCAATGGTCAGTTCGTTCCAGACCTCGATCGAGGCACCATAGTTGAACAGGGTTTCATCGCCGATATCCAGCCGCGCGCCGCGATGAACGATGATTTGTGTAGGAATCATGCCCCCGAGGAAAGTCACTTTCCGTCCGATACACAGGGTGCCGTGATTTCTGATCTTGATGCGGCCAGTGGCGCATACGCCCCGCCCGATCGTCGCGCCACGCAGCATGCATCGTGCTCGCAGACGGCCGATCGCTCTTTGCATACGCTTCGACAGCCATAATCCGCAGCGCTGTGCAAACCCTTTTATAGAATCCTGAGTCAGCATTGCGGGATACGGAGGATGCGGGGAGGGTTTCCCGAAACGCGGGCCCCGCTAGGTACACGATGGCTGATCACCGAGCGGGCACCGATCCACGCCCCCGATTGCACCCGTGCTCCGGGCAGGATTATGGCGTGGTCGCCAATAACCACGTCATCCTCGATCAGAACCCGGGCCGGAGGTGGCCTGTGGTTACGGTCGCCACGCAGGGGGTGGAAGTTGTTGTCTATGATCTTCACGAACGGCTTAAGTACGCTTCTACAGCCTATTTGTATGCTTTCGACCGCCTCAATCGAAGTGCCGCCATAGATGCATACGTCATCTCCAAGCTCCAGCATAGCGTGATGAGCGCTGTGAAGCTCGATCGGCGCTATGCGCCCGTCAAGTCGGACATTGTTTCCTATCCTGATTGTTCCTCCGCCATGTACCCATATCGAACCCAGCACTTCCACTCCGAAGCCGATTTGATCGCAGCGCCAGGTCTTGAACCGGGTATTGATCCAGCGCAGAACCGACGCCACTGGCGCCGCAGGATTTCGCATTCCCATAAAAATGCCGACGACACCGGACATCTGCGTTCGCAGCAAGTCGCCAAGGGTTCCAGAACCTCGCATACGGCGCGCCGTCTGAGCATCGGGCCCGTTATCACGGCAATCCGGCGATTGTTGCTCTAACACGTTCATCTCACGGTGAGACAAGGACTATTCATCCAGCTTAAAAGGCGGAGCGATTTATCCATGGTCTTTTGGGGGATTTATTAGTTCGGCAGGTTTCTTTTCATGGCGCGTATTTATCACTGCGCGGGGACATCAAGTCTGTTTGCTGCCGTACAATCCGTGCTGCCCTGCTGAGCGGTCGCGGATGGGAAAAGATTTACTACTCGGAGGCAGGCTCCGGAACCCCATTGGGTCCGTCCTGCCTGCCCCGTACCGCTACTGGAGTGCGCATCGAAAGAATATGCGGCGACGATCAGCCCGGCTGACAAGCCTCCGATTCCACGATTGGATGGGGCCGGCGGTGAATAGCATCGGGCAACAGCACCTGAAACTCATGCTTGATAATCTCGTAGCATTCACAGGCAGTCTGCTCCAGGGCATTTCTATCAGTCACTTCGACCTCGCCGCCTCGGCAATTGACAATTCGATGGGCCTGCAGGAAGCGCATCGCAGCGCCAAGATCCGCGGGCTTCACTTCCAGGATGCGGGCAACGAGGTCCATAGTCAGTTCGGAGGAATGGACGCCAAGACGTTCCAGGCAGGAGAGAATGCAGGTGGCTGTTCGAGCACGGAGATCGTGCGCGTGTCTGCAGATTCCAGACTGCGCACTTTGGAAAAACAACCCTTGCGTGTACCTCAACAGCAGCCGCTCGAACGTCAAGGATTGTCGAACCTCCCGCTTGAAGGCCCCGCCTTTTAATCTAAGGCAGTGGCCACCGGTCAAGGCCCTAGCGGTGCTGGTCGCGAGTCGGCCGCCCATAAACATTGCAACACCAAGAAAGCCCTCGTTGCCGATCACTGCCACCTCACCGGTGTACGTTCCCTCATTATTCTGTCCAAGGGTCAAGATACAGTCGATTGGAAAGTACGCATAGCGCAACGTCTGTCTGGTCGCGTAAAGGACGGTCCCGGCCCGCAACAGCACCAAATCCGTCTGCGCCATAATGCGTGTCCTGTCCCGCTCGGGCAATGCGGCCAACAGCCGGTTGTACGAATGATTGAGCATTGATTCCCTGACGGCCGATTCTGGAGGTTTGGACGTTGTGGGCCCCGCCTATCTCAGAATAGGCTCGGATGGATCGTCCAAACTGTCTTCCAACGTACAAAAGTCCTGCGCCGAAAGCCGCACGGCCGACCATCCGGTATACAGGCTTGCGTAGGTGTAGGCTTAGCCGATGGAGATTCGTAATCGACGCGTCGACTACAGGGTGCGCTACCCTGACAGGCTTCGCCCTACGCTGGAATGGGAAGGTGCCGCGCTTTCGGTATTCGACCTATCGGAAGGCGGCATTCGATTCAGTCGCGGGGACGATTTGCCGTTGCATACCGGAGACCATCTTGAAGCTCGCATCCGCCTCCCGCACGGCGTCGTCGCGCCATTGGCCGGTTTTGTCTTGCGTACTTCGGACATCGATGTTGCGGTACGTCTGGAACATGGGGTTAGTTTTCAGACAATTCTGGCTCAACGCGACCTGGTCAGCGTGGACAGTGGCTGATTTGTTTTTGCGAGCTCCGACTGTCGCAAAGCTGGCTTCATCCACCGCGGCGCTGGAGTGAACGCATTCCATCCCTGATGTTATTGAAGGCCTCCTGCTCGATCTGCCGCACCCGTTCCCTTGAAATGCCGTGGCGCTGGGCAAATTCGTGCAGCTTGGGCCGCGGCCCCGGTGTCAGCCACCGCCCCACCAATATGTCGCGCGTACGAGGCGCCAAGTGGTCTAGGAACTGGTGCATGGCTTCAAACTGGTGCTCGAGTTCCTCGGAGGCTTCCACGGCTATACTATCCCCGGATGGCAACTGGCTCTGCTGATGATGGCTGGAGCGCCTCCATTCTTGGCCATCCAGGGAGAAATCCGTGCCGGCCAACCATATTTGAAGGCGCCGGAGCACCTCAGGCCTGGTGCGCAAAGATGCGGCGAGTTTTCTCAACTCGGCACCTGTCAATTCAAGCCCTCCCTCGCGTAATGTCTCCGGTAGTCGAAAAAATAACTCCTGTTCGGTACGGGTCAGTTCAGAAGGAATCATGTGCCATAGGCGCACGATGCAGTCCCGTATTGCGGCCGTAATAAGGGGAGTGGCCAGATGGACAAGGCGGGAACCGGTGGTTGGTTGAAATCGGTGGATAGCCTTGATCAACCCCATGTTTCCTTCTTGAATCAAGTCATCCAATGACTGCCGGTATCCCAGGTAGCTACGCGCAATCGGTACGACGAAGCGAAGATTGGATTTGATCAATAGCTTTGCTGCGGCCGAATCTTCTTCCCTGTGGATTTTTCTGCTCAGAAGGATCTCTTCGTGCGCAGTCAACATAGGCACCCGGTTGACGGCAGTGATGTATGAATCAAGACCAGCGCTCACGTTCCCCGGTTGAGTATTTGCTTCAACAGGCTTGTACTCGCTTCTGCTGGTGGCGCGCCATGCCGATGTACCCTGCACCATGAGGCGGGAAACCACTGGCATCAGTAGCCCCGAATCCTTTGCCAGCCGCCATTGGCTTCCTCATAAATGCGTGCCTGAAACCCTTCGCCGCATTGTCCCGTCCGGTCTTCAGCTGGCAAGCGATCGATGCCGGGTGGTCTGTCCAGCAGGTGCAACAACGTCCCAATGGGTAATACGTTCACTTGACTGTCCAATATTGTGATGAGAGATGCTCGAGAGCGGATGCTGATGCCGCGTGGGCAACGCAAGTTCAACATTGGGATTTCGGACAATCAGTGCGGCGCCATACAATCCGAGTCAGGATGCAAGACAGTTGATGGACGGAAGACCCGCTCCCCCAACCAGCCACAGCTTATGACCCTGCACCGACTATCTGGACAAAGAGAATTCTCACGAAAGCCTTATACCCTGAGCAGCGCTGTGCCGGGGTCAGCGTGCATTGGTGCCACGCAGTACCACCCAAAAGGTCAGTAACAGTATCTTGATGTCGAACAACAAGGACCAGTTTTCAACGTACTGGATATCCAGCTCGACCCGGCGGCGCAACTGCTCACGGGTATCCGTGGCGCCACGGGAGCCATTGACCTGTGCCCAGCCGGTCATACCCGGCTTGACCCGATGCCGATGCGGGTATTCATCTGTAATTTCGTGTCCGAGGCGATCCTCGGTTCGCATGTTAACCGCGTGAGGGCGAGGTCCCACCAGGGACATCTCACCGCGCAGCACATTGAAGAGTTGCGGCAACTCGTCGAGGCTCGTTTTGCGCAGAAGGCGCCCGACCGGCGTGATTCGCATGTCATCCACGCTGGTTTGCTTTAGCGGGCCTTGCTCCGCGTCCGCACTCCAGCGCATGGTGCGAAATTTGAATATATCGAATACGTCGTTGTTCGCCCCATGCCTCGGTTGGCGGAATAGTATTGGACCCGCGCCTTCCAGCCTGATGGCCAATGCGATCAACCCCATGATCGGCAGTAGCAGAAGCAGCAACAAGCCACCAAGCAGCACATCTTCCACCGACTTGATGATGGCCGCCCAATGTCGGATTGGACGATCCGCCAGCAAGGTGACCGGCAGGCCATCCGCAACGTAGTCGATCATACGATAAGGCAGAAGAAGCCCGACATTTTCCGGGCACAGCCCCACCGGAACGGACAAAGCCTTGAGTGTATGAATCATGGACAGCAGGCGATTCTCCGCGGTACACGGCATCGTCAGTAATACCCAATCGATCTTGCGGGTCTTTCCAATATCGAGCAGATCCTGGAGCGTACCTACCGGACGGTTGAGGGCGGCCGGTTGGCGTGTTTCATGTGTGGCTGGATCCGCCATGCGATCATCGAATATCCCCACTATTTCCATGCTATCCGGCCTAGCGTGAAGCAGTTGCTGGATCAGGCGATCGGCCACTGGACCAGCTCCGACAATGGCGACGCTTTCGCACAGCACTCCAATGCGCTCCAGCACGCGTAGCTCTCTGACCAACAGCATCCTGAGGACCGTGACCAGGACGAGGCCTATGGCAAGCCAGGTTACGGCCAATCCGCGTGGCACGTCGACCAAGGAATGAGTGAGAAACCCTAGCGTCAATGCTGCGCCGGAGAACTTGATAAAGCGCATCACGGTATTGCCAGCGAGATTCCACAGGCTGATGTGGCCGGTCGCATCGCGCAGTTTGCGATCGTACAGGAGTACAGGCGCCAGCAAGGCGAGAATGATTATTCGGGTTTTATGGATGCTCCAAATATCGGCTGACAATCCATCGCCGGTTACTGTGCAGTAGATGAGTGTTCCCAAGTATCCGGAAAGAATCAAACAGGCGAAATCCGCCAAGGGTAACAAGTCGAAAGCCAGGGTAACCGTATCGCGGCTGATCTTTCTTTTTGAATGAGCCCGCAACTGCATCTGCCACGGGTTCACAACATCTTCTGTGTTCATCATCCTCTTTTTTCCGTCCATCAATGTCAAAATTGCGAAAAATCGCTATTTCTCATCACCAACCGTTCCAGAAAGGCAGCCAAAAACCACCGAAGGCAAAAACTAGTTACTCAACAAACACTACGCATTGGTCTCAACGTTTTCTGTATGACGCCCAACAGTGTTATCGACGAAATCGAGCGTCTATACAAAGTGACTCTGCGTTTTCACAGAGCGAAACTGTGCGCCATCCAACAGAAATGGTTCCTGCTCCTTGCTGTAATTACTCTAGGCTTGTTGTGGCAGGTATACCTTCGCGATAGCGATAAGCCGTCTATTGATTCCAAGGTGGGAAAGAAGGTCAACACGTGATACTAGACGCATCCAATTTTCCGGATGGGCACCAGCTGTCCGCGCATATCTGCATTGTGGGCGCCGGCGCGGCCGGGATTTCTCTGGCGCTGGCGCTGGAAGATGCGGGACTCGACGTATTACTTCTCGAGTCAGGGGGCCTCAAGGCAGAGCACGAAACGCAGGATCTATACCAGGGCACTGTGTCAGACGAGCATCTGCATAGCCTCCCAGACCGTTATCGCCAGCGTCGTTTCGGTGGCTCAACAACAATCTGGGGCGGACGTTGTGTCCCATTCGACCCTATCGATTTCGAAGCTCGTCCCTGGATACCTCACAGTGGTTGGCCGATAGCATACGGCGATCTGCTTCCCTACTATGGCAAAGCCAACGAATTGTGCGAGGCCGGCTCATTCGCCTATACCGTAGGCAAGGCGTTTGAAGCCGAACCCAGGGCCATGATCGTCGGATTCAAAAGCCCTCACTTCAGCACCGACACGCTGGAACGCTTCAGTTGCCCCACCGATTTTGGCCGCCGCTACGGCGCATATCTGCGCGCTTCCACTAGAGTCACCGTGCTGCTGCATGCCAATGTTACGGCGCTTAGCTTAAACAATGCAGGCTCGGCACTTAATGGAGCGACAGTCAGCACGCTGAATGGAAGGACCATGACGGTTCGAGCCGACCAGTTCGTGCTCGCCGCTGGCGGGCTTGAAGTGGCCAGGCTATTGCTATCCAATCGTGATGTACATAGCAACGGCATTGGCAACAATAGTGATTTAGTTGGACGTTATTACATGTGTCACATGGCCGGAACTATTGGAGCGATCAAGCTGAATCAGCCCAATAAGGTCCATCATGGCTACGATGTCGACATGAACGGCGTGTATTGCCGCCGGCGCTTCGCGCTTTCCTCCGCCACACAGCGTCAGCACCGAATCGGAAATTTCGTGGCACGCTTGCATCATCCGCGTATTACCGATCCTGCACACAGGACTGGTTTGCTTTCCCTGCTCTATCTGGCAAAGGGCATTATTCCATACGAATACGGCAAGCGCCTACACGGAGAGGAACACCTGTCGGCGCAGGCGATACTGCTACACCTGCGCAATGTCATCTGCGATCCATTCGGAACAGCTTTGTTTCTGATCCACTGGTTGCGTTACCGCACTCTGGCGAAGCGGAAGTTTCCGTCGATCATCATCAAGCCACGAGCAGGACTTTACAGCTTGGATTTTCACGCAGAGCAGGAGCCTAATCCGAATAGCCGGGTGCGACTCGGAACTCTGCGCGATGCCCTTGGCATCCAACAACTGGACATCGACTGGCGTTACACCGAGGGGGACGTCCTCACTGTGAAGCGCGCCCTGGCCTTGCTTTCGGATGACCTGCGCTGCAGCGAGGTTGGTTCTTTTGAGTACGATATAGACTCAGTCGAGCTTGAAATGACCCGCTACGGTGCATATGGCGGTCATCACCTCGGCACCGCACGTATGGGATCCGATCCGCGCAACAGCGTGGTGGATTCCAATTGCCGAATGCACGGCATAGACAACCTGTTCATCGCCAGTTCCGCGGTATTCCCCACATCGAGTCAGGCAAATCCGACCCTGACTATCGTGGCGTTGGCATTGCGGCTAGCCGATCACCTTAAAGCTGTCGCCAACCGCCGTCAGTACGTCTCGGCTGCGAACCCCGAACGAGCGCCGCGAAATGAAAAGGCAAGCCCTGTGCCAGAATCGATCACGTGATCAAGAAAAGAATTCTGATTCTAGGGGCAAGTGGGTATGTAGGCCGGCAGCTGGTGAAAGCGCTCGCCACATCTGAATGGGCAATGCCCCTTGTGACCCATCACTACCATACACCGCCCTCTGGATGCGAAAGCGTCGGCAAAGTCGATGCCACCGACTCAGCGCAGCTTTTCGAAGCGATGCGCGGCGTGGATGCTGTGGTCAACGCTGTCGCCGGGACCTCCAATGTAATACGGGCCAATGCGCGGGCCCTGTATGAAGCAGCGGCACGTCAGCCACAGCCGCCGCGTGTTGTCTATCTGAGTTCGATGGCGGTATATGGCGCGGCATCCGGCGTGGTGGATGAATCCAGTTCGCTCACCCAGAACGCCGGAGGATACGCGGGGGCAAAGGTCGAAGCCGAACGAATAGCCCGTGGATATCCTCGAGCGGTAATTTTGCGGCCCGGCTGCATATACGGCCGCGGCAGCAGGCAATGGAGCGAACGTATCGCGCGTTGGCTGCTTGCCGGGCGGATCGGTGACCTCGGAAGCCGCGGAGCGGGATTCTGCAATTTGGTTCACATTGACGATCTGGTAGCTGCATTGCTCAATGCATTGCGCCAACCCGACATTGAAGGCGAGTGCTTCAATATTGTAATGCCAGGCTCACTAACTTGGAATGAATACTTCCTGTGGCTCGCGCAATTTCACAATGCGCTACCGGTGCGCAGGATTTCTGAAAAAAGGTTGCTGTTTGAGGGCTCGGTACTGGCACCCGCGTTGAAGGCGGCGCAATTGGTCGCGCGTTTGTTAGGGGCCGATAGCGCGGCGGTGCCGGAACCTATGCCGCCTTCGCTGCTGCGTCTTTTCAGCCAGAACATTCGCCTGGATGGGCGCAAATCGGAGGACCGGTTGGGCCTGCATTTCACGCCGCTGATGACGGGCCTGCGCACCTTGAAGTAATATTCCGGATGACGGCGCTTTTTACAAGCTCCGGAGATGGTGAATCGCCCCAAGACGACCATCATTTTTTCGATGTGCCACGCCAGCTGGCACGGCACGGATTCACAAGTCAGCCGGAAGGGATGCTTAGTGGCTGGACGTCAACGTATCGCCATGCAAAACGCTACTGGGATCACGGCTCCGTCGAAGCACAAATTCAATGCCAACCTGTGACTCGTTGAAGCTGTCGAGCACAATGTTCGAGTTACGGTCTTGCGCTTGACCGAAGGCACGGATAGACAACCACGGCCGCGCGTCATAGTTTATCGTGATTCCTGCAGTCTGATAGTGATCCCTGCGGCTGGGAAACGACGATCCGGGCGCCGATGTTCCACGGTAGCCGGTCTCGATCCAGGAGTAATCCGGGCTTACGGATATCGTCGAGCTTGGTTGCCAGCGCAGTGCGATGGTCGCTCCGGTTTCAACGACTGACGTCGCTCCGGCGACATAACTGTTGATGCGGCGAAATATCTGAATATCGCCGGAGGTCTTACCGGTAAAACTGCGTTTATAGGCAAGGGTTCCGGCAAGTCCAGATACGTCCCCTCCCTGTTCGATCTGGCTCTTGCGTTGAGAATAGCCTACTTTTGCATCGAAATCAGACAAGCCGCTAATAGCATATGTCGAAGTGAGTTCTGCGGTTACCTGCCGGAATCGCCCTTCATCGGGTACGCCCCGATAGTCACCTTCGAGATACTCCGTGTACAGGCCGACTCCAAGCTTGCCCCGCCCAACGTACTGTATTTGCATGTTGCCGGAATGCTCGCCTAGCGCGAACAACGGAAATCCAGGCAGCGGAGAGTCCAGCCCATGCAGTTTGAAGCCGCCGTCGAGGCGCCATTCATCGCTAGCTTTTACATCAAGACGCGCCAACAATGTACGTTCAGTCTCCATCTCAAGCTGGGTCGTTGTGCGATCGGCAAACGACGCCATGCGCCGTTCCTGGCGATAGTTGACGCTTCCGCCAAAGGCATCATTGACTACCCAATTGGATCCTCCGGAGAGAGTGTATTCGTCATGATCGAGTTGGTCGAAATGCAGGTAGTTGAAACGACGACCTTCCGCGAATCCGTACACTTCCTGTCGATTCCATAAAAAGGATGCATCCGCGCCTGCGGCGTATCGGAATACCGTATCCGATCGGCTAGGATCTCCATTCTGCAATACCGCTTGATCCCCGCTGGACAGGGCAAAGACGTTGGAGTCGTACAAGGTCCGGCCGGACACATAGGGCATCAGATTGATCTCGGCCAGCGCCGGGACACTGCAGATAAATGCGATAAATGCAATGCCAAAGCCCAGTCCGCCGGATCGACAACGAGACCGGGTCGAAGTGCACCAGCTTTGACGTGGTGCCTTGAGGAGCAGCGGCTTATGGTCCTTCTGGACCGTCTCGTAATGTGTCACCACCGCTTTAAAGGCCCTGCCCGGAATAGATGCGAATTCTCATATGGGATTGAATCGGGCTCTGTTGGTTAGCAGACACAAATCCCGCGCACGACCCCGTGGGGACATCATGTATTCGACTGCAAGCCCCATCCTCGGCTTTCCATATATGTGTCAGCGCATTTTGTATCCAGACGTACAGAAAACTCATGAATGCACGCCCAACATTGTGCCGACATTTTCTGGTCCCCTGACGAAAATGAGTAGCCCCCTGGGGACGCATGAGAGCATGAGGATTTGAAGATGAACCCTGCACCGCCGCCTGTTTGTCAACTGGATGATTTCGACCTCCCTGGATTCACCCGCCTGGCGGCTGAATTCGGTAATCAACAATATGGCTTCGTGGTCACGCCGAATGTCGATCATCTGCTTCGGCTAAAAGAGGATAGCGCCTTCCGCACACTCTATGCCGATGCTGGCTTCGTACTGCTCGACAGTCGTTTTCTCGCCAACATCCTGCGATTCACGCGTGGCCTTCGCTTTCCAGTATGTTGCGGCAGCGACCTTACCTCCAGCCTGTTCGCCAACGTGATCCAACCGGATGACCATATCATCTTGATTGGGGGCAGCCCTGAGCAGGCACTGCAAATCAGAGACCATTACCATCTGCAGCATCTGAGTCACTTTAATCCGCCAATGGGTTTCATCCGAGATCCGCTATTGATCGAGGCTTGCCTGCGTTTCGTCGAGGACAATAGCCCTTTTCGCTTCTGTTTTCTGGCAGTGGGATCGCCCCAACAGGAATATGTAGCCCGCCAGTTGAAGACTCGCAACATCGCACGTGGTCTCGCTTTGTGCGTCGGCGCGTCCATCGACTTCCTGACCGGGATCGAAAAACGCGCACCCCGTTGGATGCAGCAACTCGGCATCGAGTGGGCCTACCGTCTGCTACAGGCCCCTCGCCGAATGGCGAGCCGATATCTGGTGCGAGGGGTGCGTGCATTCACCTTTCTGATCAGGACGCCAATTGAACTCCGCGTCAATTGGCGCAGCATAGATACCTCCACAATCATCGGTGCTTTCCAGGACATATTCCGGAGAAAAGGTCTGCAAGTCGGGCAGCCAATTGATCTGGATCAATTGCGCGAGGACTGGGAGAAAACGGGTCTAAGAATTAGCGATTTCTCACAGGGCTTGAGTGCCTTGCGCTCGGAACGGAGCATCGGCGCCCGGGAACCCGGACGCGCCGATATCCTTTTGCGGCCGGCTCAGATGATGACTGGGAGCCGCTTGGGCGACGGGGTCACACATCTGCTGGAACAAGCACGCAAGCGCCGCCGCGCCGGTGGCTCCATGATTGAACGCCGCCAGGTGGGACTATCAGCACGTTAAAACCATCCAAAAACACCGCCAAAAACCATACACGGCACACGGGGCCATCTCGCCCTCCTCTGCCTCGCCAAGTATGACACTTGAGCCACTCCGGCTCGGCTATCCCTGCAGAGGTACCGCCTTACGATGGAGAAAGCGTCGGAGCCATGCGGGATTGTTGGATAGCGAACAGATTCGATTGTAGGCCCTATTCAAAATTTCAACCGCTACCTGGAAACAAGATCGGACCCATGCCGATCCGGGTTAGCTTGGAAATCACGCGGAATGATCAAACAATTTGAGAAATCACGAATGCCGGCCGTTTGGTTCCTTACCGTCGGACTGATGCTGGCTGGTATTTCCTGCCAGGCGTCCGCAGCGCCTTCTCCTGCCACAGAGCCTGAGGTGACCGGACCAGAATCCGCCTCGGCCGTCGGCGGCGATACCAATGCCACGTTCAAGCTGGGTGTCGGTGATGCAGTGAGCATTCAGGTTTACGGCCGACCTGAATTCAGCACCATCACCTATGTTTCTCCAGATGGCACGATATCCGTACCCCTCGCCGGAAGCGTTAAAGCGGCGGGTCTGCCGCCCGCCGAAGCGGCACAGCGCGTCGCGGCAGCCCTGCGCGGCGGTAACTTCCTGGTGGATCCGCAAGTGACCGTATTCCTCGTCCAATATCGCAGCCAGCAGGTGTCCGTACTTGGCGAAGTCCGCTCACCATCCAGGTTCCCTATTGAATCGAAGACAACCATCCTCGATCTGCTTGCCCAAGCCGGCGGCATCACTGAAGGCGGCGCGGACACCATCTATCTGCTGCGGCCCGACAAGGACGGCCGCATCCAGCACATCCCCATTGATATCAAGAGATTGACCAGCTCCGCCAGTTCACTACCTGCTGTAACGGTAAGAGGGGGAGACGCGGTCTTTGTACCGCGCGCCGCGCAATTCTATATCTACGGTGAAGTTCAGTCACCGAACATGTATCGGCTCGAGCCTGGGATGACGGTAGTACAGGCCATCGCACGCAGCGGCGGCATTACCCCTCGGGGCAGCGACGGACGAATCGAAATCCGCAGACGCACGGGTGAAGGATCTTACGTGACCCTGAAGCCGGAACTGACCGATCCAGTCGAGGCCAATGACGTGCTGCGCGTGAAGGAGCGAATATTCTAATGGCTGGAACCCAACTTTCCGTGCGCGACACCAATCGAGCGCTTCCGTTCGCCGTGGTTCCGCAACAATATGCCCACCCCGGTCTGTCGGCATCACAGATCGGCGCAATCATCTGGGCGCATAGAAAACTGACATTAGCCATAGCACTGTGCGTGTTTTCGATCTCCTTTGTCGTGGTCAGGTTGCTGCCACGCAGCTACGAAGCCACAGCGTCCCTGCTCATCAATTATGAAGTGAATGACCCTTTGGCCGGCAAGGATTTTCCAGTCGGCCTCCTGGGCAGCTACATCGCTACGCAAATCGAGTTGATGCAAAGCCCCGTGGTGCTGATGAAGGTAGTAGAGCGGCTTCACCTGACAGATCTCAAACCCTACATCTCAGGCTATAAAGGCGACGGCACCACCCTGAGCGAATGGGCCGAAAAAGTTCTGGCCAAGAATCTCACGGTTGAGCAAGGACATTTCGGCAGCCAGCTCATCTACGTTACCTATGCAGCAGACAATCCGGCAGAAGCTGCGCAGGTGGCCAACGCAGTCGCCGATGTCTATACCGAAGAGCAGCACCTGCGCCAAACCGGCCCGGCGAGTGATCGCGCAAGACGATATACCGCGCTGCTGGATGATCTCAAGGCCAAGGTCGACAGGGCACAGGAACAGGTCACGGCGTTCAGGCAGAGAACCGGTTTGCTCGATTCCGACTCCAGGATCGATATCGATATGGAGCTGCTTTCGACCCTGCAGCAACGCCAGGTCGAAGCCCAGAACGCACGCCGCACCGCCGAAGCGGCTGGCGCGCAAAATGGGGCGCTGGCCGACAAGGTGCTGTCATCCAGCCTGATCCAGTCCCTGAAGACGCAGCTCGCCGACCAGGAGTCACGCATGGCGGAAAGTCGTGCAATTCTTGGATCAAGGCATCCCGAGGTATTGGCATTGCAACAGCAGATGGACTCGACACGTCATTCCCTGGTAATGGAAACACAACGCTACACCAGCGGCGCGGCATCCGATCTTGCCGCTGCCCGTCACCTTGAAGAAAAAATGAAACAAGCCGTCGACGAGCAGCACGCGAAGGTTCTCCTCACGCGTTCTCTTCACGACGAACAGGCCAAATACCTGGTGGAACTGGAGTCCGCGCAGTCGGTCTACAAGCGCGCCCTGGACGGCTACGACCAGATCATGTTCGCCTCGAACGACCACTACAGCAACGTGGATTTTGTGGGCCGCGCCACGACTCCGCTTCGGGCAAGCAAACCGAAGACCCTCAAGTTCCTGTTCTCCGCCTTGATCGGCGGACTGGGGCTGGGCTTTGGCCTTCCGGTGTTCTACGAGCTTTTGGTCAAGCGACGCATTCGCTGCCGCGACGACCTGGAACGGGATCATGGCATCCCGGTGCTTGCCGAGTTCCACGACGGGCGCCGCCTGGAAGCCGCGCCATGAGCAGCAGTACCGATAGCAGTCATCACGTGTCAGTCGATTCCGGGCTTCGCGCTGCCCTGATCCGGCGCCGCCGACTGACCAGCGATTCCCTGGCGCGGATTACGGACACCGAGCGACGGTTGGGGTTGCCCTTTTGCGACGCAGCGCTGTGCCTCGGACTAGTGTCACGGGACGACATCGAAGCGGCGCAAAATGGTGGGCACAACGCCGGTCTGGCCAAGGTGATGGCCCAGCCCGACTCACGCCTGAGCATTGTTCACGATCCCTATGCCGTCCGGAGCGAAACAGTTCGCGCTCTGCGCACCGAGCTGATCCTGCGCAGTCAGAGCAACGCTCAGGCAAACATGATCGCTATATTGAGTCCTTGTGCTGGAGAAGGCCGATCCATGCTCGCCGCCGAGCTGGCAATTTCCTTTTCGCAACTCGGCCGCGCGACCCTTTTGGTGGACGCGGACCTTCGCAGTTCACGGCAACATTCATTGTTTGCGGCAGATAATCAATGCGGGCTCGCGGATGCAATCGTCAGCGGCCAGCCACCCTGCATGCTTTCCGTGGAAGGTGTGCAGCATTTGTCCCTATTGACTTCGGGCGAGAGCCATTCAAATCCATTGGAACTGCTCTCGGACGCACGCTTCGAACTGCTGATCGAGGAATGGCGGCGGCAGTTCGCATACGTCGTGTTCGACACTGGCCCCGTGTCCCTTTATTCGGACGGCTTGGCGGTAGCCAAGTCTGCAGGACGGGTCCTCGCGCTGAGTCGTGCTGGGCATACCCCTTACAGCGACACTCGTGATTTGCTACGGCGCCTGGAAGCCACCCGCTCGCAAATTCTTGGTGCGGTGATCAACCACTTTTAATCAGCATGTTCCTCAGCTGCCGATATTTCTTTGCACCGATCATGGCCGGCCAGCGCCATAGACGATTTTGTGGCTGCCCCTTTTTCCTACTTGGCGGCACCCGACCTGACAGGCTTATCTGCGCTGCCGAGCGGGTGATCGCAGGATGGAAAGCGTAATGCATGAGACCTCTCACGCGGGAGCGATTTGGATACGCGATGATCGGCATGCTATCGCGGTCGGCGTATTGGTTTGGACGCTGGTAGTACTGATGATCGTTCCAGATGGATTGGACTACAGCGCCCTGCATACTGCGCAGGCGCCGACAGCAGGATCACCGGTGACGCGGATGCTCTGGCTGGGGCTACTGGGGTTCGGCAGCGTGGTAGTCCTGTGGCGATCCGGGCTGGCTTGGTTAGTCCTGCGTTGGCTCAACCCGTTCCTGCCCGCGTTCTTGATCATTGCTCTGGCCAGTGTCACTTGGTCAATAGATCCCAGTTTAAGCATACGCCGGGATATCCGCTTTATCACCTTCATGATGATTGCCTTGGCCTTCATGGTGATCGGGTGGCACGGACGCCGGTTGCAGAGCGTGATCCGCCCTATTCTCACCATCATGCTGGGTGGATCGCTGTTGTTCGGTCTGCTGTCACCGCAGTTGGCAATTCATCAGGAATCGTCGGCCGAGTTGGTGGGCGCGTGGCGCGGACTGACCAGCCACAAGAATGCCCTCGGCGCTCTGTCCTGTATTGGCCTCATCTTCTGGTTTCATGCCTGGCTGACCGGAGAGGTTCGGCCGGCCGTCGCTCTTTTTGGAACGGGACTCTGTGCCATATGCCTGCTCCTGTCTCGCAGTTCCACGTCATTAGTGACTGCGGCATTCGTGCTTCTTTTTCTTTTCATGTTCCTGCGCGCTCCTGCCGGACTACGCCGATACATGCCCATCGCCATCATTACATTCGTGGCAATGTTGTTGATCTATTCCATGGCCATCCTGCGCCTGGTACCCGGACTGGATGTGCTACTCAGCCCGATCGTGGCATTGACCGGAAAAGACCTGTCTTTTACGGGGCGCAGCGAAATATGGGCGATCATTGTGGAGCACATCCATTTCAGCCCGTATCTTGGAACCGGCTATGGCGCTTACTGGTCCCCCGTGCCCGGATCGCCATCGCTGGAGTTCCTTCAGCGCATGAATTTCTATCCGGGGTCAGCACACAACGGATATCTCGAAATCGTCAATGATCTTGGATTTGTCGGCTTGGCCTGCCTGATCGGCTATCTGGCAGCCTACATCAGGCAGTCGCTGCAACTGCTCGCGATGGACCGGCAGAAGGCCGCTTTGTGTCTTGCCTTGTTCCTGCAACAGGGGATTACCAATCTATCGGAAACCCACTGGCTCAGCGCCATGAGCGTCAATTGTGTCATCATGATGCTGGCCACTGCTGATCTCGCCCGCGCGCATTTGCAGCGCCGCCTGCAGCTGCATTTCGGCGACCCCACCGACAGCATTTATCGCTCGGTCAGTCTGCATCCGGTCAGCGCCCCCATATCTCTGGCGGAACATGAGGCGGCCCGGTGGACATGACCATAAACAGCCGCCGCCCGGCGACCGAAGCCATTCCATCCCTGGATGGAATCCGCGCGATTGCTGTACTACTGGTCTTTTTTGCGCATGCGGGACTCGAGCACATTGTACCCGGGGGCCTGGGTGTCACCATATTCTTCGTATTGAGCGGCTTTTTGATCACGACGTTGATGCGCTCTGAATATGCATCAACGGGAACCGTCTGCTTTCGAACTTTCTACTTGCGCCGCTTCCTGCGCTTGATGCCGCCACTGCTGATCGTGATCGGCGCCACGGCCCTGCTTTCGGAGCACAACATTGTAAAGGGCCACTTTACAGCGGATGGGCTATGGGCGGTGCTGCTTTATCTCGGCAACTACTTCGTCATCTCCCATGACTTCGCCGGCATTCCGGCGGGAATCGGCGTGGTGTGGTCGCTGGCGGTCGAGGAGCATTTCTATCTGTTCTATCCGCCGCTGGCCCTGCTGATGTTGAGGTCGGGACGCGGCAACAGGTCGGCGGCACTGCTGAGCGCACTTTGCGCCGCAGTGCTGGCATGGCGCTTCTGGCTCATGCTACACGGTGGATCCGAGGCGCACCTGACCATGGGTACGGATACGCGCGTTGACGCCATCCTCGTCGGGTGCGTGATGGGTTTATGGCGCAATCCGTGGCTCGATACTGCGGCCAAGCGTTGTCAGCATCGTGACCGACTCGTGGCCATCACCTGCGTCCTGGTACTGATCGGCACCCTTGCCTGGCGCGGCGAGGCGTTTCGGCTAACGGCCCGTTACACCATTCAGAGTCTGGCTATCGCCCCGCTGATTTACCTTGCGGTGGCGCGTTCGGCAAAGGCTCCCTATCGCTGGCTGAACAGCAAGCCCATGGTTTATCTCGGGACGGTGTCCTACTCCATCTATTTGTCGCACCAAGTCATCATGTTCATGATCGTTGATAACTGGCCACACCTCGGCTGGGCTGCCGCGACAACTCTGACTGCAATTCTGACACTGGCTGTAGCTGAGCTGATGCGGCGCTGGGTGGAGCGACCATGTGCACGGCTGCGCAAGCGCCTGCACCGCCAAGTTACGGTATCGCGCAATTCGACGGTTCCGGCCCCAGTGAACCTACGATGAATGGTTCCCCCATCCTATCCTTGCACGACGCACATCCGGATATCGCGATCGATGCACTGAGCCGGCATGTCGGCCCGGTATTGCTGGATCTGGACGAAACACTTTACCTCGGCAACTCCACGGAAGATTTCATCGATTGTGCCCATCCAGGAGTCGCAGCCCTGCTGCTACTGCGGCTGCTCGATATGATTAAGCCCTGGCGCTGGACTGGCGGCGAATCCACCCGCGACAGCTGGCGCGTTCGGTTGGTCAGCACTTTTTTCCCCTGGACTCATCGACGTTGGCGCAAACGGGTGACGAGCCTGGCGGCCCGTTTCACCAATCAACGCCTGTTGAATGCGGTGAAATCCCGTGGATCCTCACCGATCATTGCCACGGTTGGCTTCGACGGCATCGTTACCCCACTGGTAGCGGCCATGGGGCTCCCGGAGGCGGTCATCGTTGCGGCGCGGGTGAATCACTGGCAGGATCGCCGGGGCGGCAAGCTGGACTTGGTCGTTGGGGCCCTGGGGGAAGATGTCGTCAAGGCAAGCCTGGTCATCACCGATTCGGTGCAGGACCTCCCGCTGCTCAACGCGTGCGCCCGGCCTCTGCGGACCACTTGGCCACAGGCGCGATTTCGCCATGCCCTGAGCGCCATTTATCTACCCGGCCAATACGTCTCGCGGGTGAAACGGCCCGGTGAACGCTACATATTTCGCGGAATCCTGCAGGAAGATTTCGCCTACTGGGTGCTCAGCTCCATCGCACTGGCCGCAATTCCGGGACTGCATCTCCTGGGCCTGTTGTTCTTGCTGATCTCCTTCTGGGCCGTGTACGAAAGAGGTTATGTCGATAACGATCTGGTGGCGGAGCGTTATGAATCGCATCCCAAGCTGACTTCGGCATTTTTTGACGCACCAGTCGCTACGCCCGCCGTGCAGCCCTGGATTTGGGCGCTGGCATGTGGCTATCTCGGCATTTTACTGCTGCGCTGGCCGGGTGCGGCGACGCCGCAGGATCTGGCCACATGGATGGCCGCGCTCGGTCTGAGCCATCTCTCATTCCTGCTTTACAACCGTCTGGACAAGACAACGCGTGTCTGGATGTATGTCGGCCTGCAGTTTGCCCGCACCACGGTCTTTGCCGCGCTGGTGCCGATCAGCCCTGTCGGGGCGCTGGCACTGGCCGCTCATGTCATGGCGCGCTGGCTGCCATACATCATCTACCGCCTCGGGCAGCGTAGCTGGCCGGATGCCCCGCTGTGTCTGATCCGCCTGTTTTTTCTGACACTCCTGATGTCGATGCTGGCCTTGACCGAAGGGCTGTCCCTGCTCATGAACTGGACCACACTGGCGCTTTTTGGCTGGACGCTTCTGCGAGCGCGTACCGAGCTTTGGGCGGTTCTGAAAGCTGCGCATTTCCTATCCAAGCCCAAAGTGGAGCCTCGCCAGTGAGCGTCAGTCTGTGCATCGCAACACATCGACGCAACGAACAGCTGCGCCAATTGCTCGATGACATGGTTGCCCAGACGCTATCTCCGGCCGAGCTTGTAGTGGTTGACAATACCGCAGAAGGAGGGGCTAGGGAGGTGGTGGAGCAGCGCATGCGGTATGGCACACCGTTCCAGATCCGTTACGAAGTCCAGCCGATCCAGAATATCTCGCTAACACGGAATCGCACCGTCGACCTTGCCACCGGAAGCTGGATTGCATTCATCGATGACGACGAACGCGCGCAACCGCCGTGGTTGGAATTGATGCTGGCTACCGCTGAACGCTATCGGGCTGACGTGGTGCTTGGGCCGGTCGAACCGATGCTGCCGCCGCAGGCGCCTCCGTGGATCCGTCGCGGCAGTTTCTATAATTGGCCTCGCATGACCACCGGCACCGTGGTTCCAGCCAACCTCCTGCGCTTCGGAAACGTGTTGATGCGCAGCGAACTGCTAAAGGGCGACGCCCCCCCCTTCGATCCGGCCTACGGACTGACTGGCGGGGAGGATGGCGCAATGCTCACCCGGCTGGCGCGGCGCGGTGCGCGGATTGTTTGGTGCGATGAAGCGGCGGTAGTTGAGCCGGTGGCGCCAACTCGACTTTCACTTCGCTGGCTGTGCCTGCGCGCTCTGCGCGGGGGACAGGATTTTTCCCGGCATACGCTCGACGGCGGCTACGGAGCGGCCACGCACACGCGAACAACTTTACTGGCGCTGCGGTCACTTGCCCAGATGCTGGTCGCCGGCAGCCTCGTGCCTTTGACACTTCCCCTCGGTCGTCATCAGGCGGCCCACTGGATCATCAAGGCGACCGCGAATTTCGGCAAGCTATCCCTGCTGTGTGGTTGGCGCTACGACGAGTACGCCCGGAGAACATCGCCATGACGCTGTTGTACATGTTCCTGCTGCTGTTGGCATTGCCGGCTGTAGCGGCCTCCGCCTATTTACTCACTGCGACGTTGCTATCCGGGGCTTTACCTCCGGCAACGCGTTCGTCACGCAAGTTGCGCTTCGATATCGTCGTCCCCGCACACGATGAGGCCACGGTAATCGAGCGCGCTGTGACCAGCCTGCGGCGGCTTGACTGGCCGGCTGGAAAATTCAGAATCCTGGTAGTTGCCGACAACTGCGCGGATGCCACAGCTGCATTGGCGCGCAACGCGGGAGCCACAGTCATCGAACGACGCGACCTCAGCAACCGCGGCAAGGGCTATGCCCTGGACTTTGCCTTCAACAAGAGTCTGAAGGACGCGATCGCCGATGCCGTTGTCGTAGTGGACGCGGACAGCGAGGTCTCGGACAACCTGCTGGAAGCCTTCGCCGCCCGGATCGAGAATGGCGCCGTGGCAGTACAGGCCCACTATGGCGTTCTCAATCCCCTAGCCTCGTGGCGAACGCGTCTGATCACGATGGCCAAGGCTTCATTTCACATAGTGCGTTCCCGCGCCCGCGAGCGACTCGGATTATCTTGCGGTATCCGTGGCAATGGCTGGTGTGTCACTCATGCCCTGCTCAGAGAGTTGCCGTTTTGCGCCTATTCCATCACCGAAGATCTGGAATACGGCATCACGCTCGGACTTGCCGGGTACCGCGTGCATTATGCCGACGAGGCGCATGCCAAGGGGGAAATGGTGTCCGGCGGCGTCGCAGCCGGAAAGCAGCGGCAGCGCTGGGAGGGCGGGCGCATGCAACTGATTCGCACCCGCACCCTGCCCTTATTGCGAGCAGCCTTATATCGGCGCAGCAAGGTATGCCTGGACTTGGCGCTTGATCTGCTGGTATTGCCCCTGTCCTACGTATCGATGAACATCGCCGCACTGATTGTCTGCTCCGGCATCGCAATGTGGTGGCAACCTGAAGCAAGAATCTTGCTGTGGATAGGCGTGATCTGCGCTGCCAGCCTGCTCCTGTATGTGTTGCGAGGCTGGCGCCTCAGCGGACTTGGCAGGCAGGGCCTTTTCGATCTGATGTATGCGCCGTTTTTTGTGCTTTGGAAAATCCCGGTCATGCTCGGCCGACGCGAATCGGCGGGCTGGGTCAGCACAGAGCGGGAGCGCGCTTGAATAAGATTCACGGCATCAACCGCCTATTGAAACTGTTCAGCAGCGCGGTCATCGACCAGGCGCTCCTGTCCGGGGCCAGTCTATGCGTTGGGCTGATCTTGATCCGCCGCAGTACAGACTTGCAGTACGGGTATTACATACTGGCAATAAATGCCCTGCTGCTGCTGACATCGCTGCAGAGCGCGTTCTTTGCCCCATCCATGGTCAACCGTCTGACGCACCTGAACCCAGCCGGACGAGCCGATGTTGTCGGCGGCCTGTATCGCGCACAACGCCATATGTTGATTCCGGCCTGTGTCGGAGCGGTGCTCGTCACCGCCGTCCTTTGGTGCGGCGGAGTGCTCGACCGCCATACCGGGCCACTGGTCCTTGCCGTGATCGGCGCCGCGTTGTTGACACTGAACCGGGAATATTTTCGAATGGTGCTGTTGGCTTATCATCGGCCGGCAGACGTGCTCAGAAGCGACGCCGTATTTGTCGCATTGCTGATTCCGGCGGCCTTCCTGGCCACATGGCTTTCAGCCCCCTCGCTCGGGGCCATTCTTGGCCTGACGCTCTCCGCTCTGGTTGGCGGCCTGCTGCTGGCAGGCTTCCTGCGCCGCCATGAACCCTGGAACATCGCCGGCAGTCAGGGGATCCTGCGCCAGATTGCGCCTTTCGCACTCTGGTCAACGGCTGGAGCGGCCGTGCATTGGACCTTCAGCCAAGGCTATAGCTATCTGGTCGCCGCGACACTGGATGTCCAGGCATTGGCATCCATTGCCGCGACTCGCCTGCTGATGATGCCGGTGAATCTGCTTTCGACGGGTTTGGGGACAATGATGTTGCCATTGGCTACGACCTGGCTGGCGGCGCATGGCGCGCAGGCTGTGCTGCGCCGCCTGAGCTTTTTTGCGGCTGCGGTAGCCGGTATCGCACTGTGCTATTTCGGGGGCTTGTGGCTATTCCGCGACTGGATATTCGCGACGATCCTGAAGAAATCCTTTGCCCACCGCGACCAGCTGCTGCTGCTGTGGTTCTCTGCATTTCTGGTGATGGTGATCCGCGACCAGTTGATATACCTACTGGTAGTGCACTCGCGTTTCCGGGCACTCACGGCGATCACTGCCGTAAGCGCGCTGGCATCCCTCATGGCCAGTTACTGGGCCATGCGCCATATCGGCGAAATCGGCGCCCCGCTTGGCGTACTACTCGGGGAAATAATCAGTGTAGGCGGCATCCTCGCCCTATCGCTGCGAGAGAGCAGTGGGCCACTCGCGATTCCAGGTTGACCTTCTTGCAGCCGACACGCGTCAGGGAGCGAAACCTGGCTTGTGCTGGCTGCTGTTTAACCGCCCTGCGGTTCTCGGAAAATCTGGACTGGCAGCAATCCCGGCACCGAGCCCCGGCGCGGTCGTTGGCCCCGCGCCGCGCGCCGACAGGGAACGCAGACGATCGTACTCGCTCCGAACGGCGTCATAGCACTCGCAAGATTTTTCTACTAGTGCGTCACGGTCTAAAACTGTAAGAGCGCAACGCCCAACCTCGATCACACCGGATTTTTTCAGTCTACCGATAGCCTCGGTCACGCCTTCACGACGCACGCCAAACAGGCTGGCCAGCCGTTCATGTGTGGTAATCATCTTGTTCGAACGGGAACGGTCGATGTAACTCAGCAGGAGACGGCTGAGCTGCTGGTCGATCGTGTGGAAGCGGTTGCATGCCGCAAGCTGTGCGGTTTGCAGAAACAGGGCCCGGAAATACTGCAGGAACACCTGCTGCGCCTCGCCGCCAGCTTCGAAGGTCTTTCGCAATGTGCTCACCGGCAGGCGATAGGCGAAACCTGGCATATCGACCACGGCACGGCCGCAAGCCACGTCGCTCCCAAGCACGGCCAGGATATCCGCCATGCCCTCATTGCCGATCATCGCCATCTCGGTCGAGAACCCCTCAACGGTTTCCTGGGATAGCGTCAATACGCAATCGATAGGAAAGTATAAATAGCGTATGTGTTCACCTTTTTCCCAGAGAACCAGGCCGAGGGGCATCGGCACCTGTTCCAGCTTCTGCTCAAGTTCCGCCCGCACCGGACCCGGCAGCAACCCGAGAAAGCGATTCTGCTGCAGACCGCGACGTTCGGGGGCTTTTGCGTATTCCCCCCGATCCTGACTGCGCCGTCCGAAACTCGCGCCACTGGCGGGGTTACGCACCCGTTTCGCGGCGGTGATGACAATCTTGTCGTCATCATCCAATGAGGTTTTATTTACGACAGCATCGAGCTCCGGGATGCTGCTTCGGATAGCCCGAGCCAGGAAATACTGGCAATGGCCGGACTGATGTTCCGCCCGCAGGGTCCCTGAAGCCATCATGGTCCTTATCGATGCAGCCAGATCCGAGCGCCGAAATCCGGTCGCTTCCCACAGGCGATACAGATTTCGCGCATTGACCGGCCCCCGCCCTCGCGGCGCATTGGCCGCGAATAACTCACGTAGCGCTATTTCTGCCGGCAGCTCAAATTCTTTCATCGCGCCCCCTTGGTGGATCTTTGATTACGCTACTTAGTATGGTGCCGAACAAAAGAATCCGGATTGATCTGAATCAAGTTGGGACGTTTGATTCCGGCTATGCAGGGTTCTTAGGTCGCTGATTGGCGACGCACCAGATCTGGGCCGTTCACAACGGCTGCCTGCGTGAGTCGACAGTGGGGGCTGACTATTCCGGCCCGATTTCTTCATTCCCGCTCCCCGAATATTCGCCAAAAGGTGCCGATCAGCGGCTGCAGAGTGCCGATGAGCGGCACTTGCTTTTAAGGTACCGTCCGCCGAACGGCGCGAATGCAGCCATTTAACGTGGGCAATCCCACAGACTCTCCGTGAAAGACGAAGGTGGCGACACCGGATCGCTTGTTGCCGCGAGCAATACACGAACTGGTTACCCCCCAAACCAGAAACTGGAAATACATCGCCATGAACTTCAGTCGCATCTTCGGAGCGCCACCGGCGTCCAATCAGCCGGTCGCAATCGAGTCGGGACCCCGATCCAAGAGCCCTCGCCGTTCCGTGTGGACCGCCCCTATTGGCCTAAACACCATGCGCGTCGGAAGCTTGTTGTCCGTCTTGACGCTATCCCTGGTCAGCGCCGGGGCGAATGCCGCCACCACCTACCCGCAGCAACTCGTCAACTCATTCTCACCGGCTTCAGGTGGGACCGGCACGATCGTGACCCTGAACGGCGCAGGCTTCACCGGTTCGACTCAGGCCTGGGTTGGAAACGGGCACGATGCCGCTCTGCGTGTGCTCAGCGACACTCAGGCAACGATCACCGTTCCCGCCGATGCGACGACTGGCGCCGTTGCGATCCTCAATCCATCGCATGCGGCGTTTACTTCCACCGCATTCACCACAACCAAGACCACGACGACAGCCACCACCTATCCGCAGCAGGTCATCACTACGATTTCGCCGGCAAGCGGTCCGGTGGGGACTGCTGTGACAATTACGGGCTCCGGCTTCACCGGATCGAACCAGGCATGGGTCGGCAACAGCCATACCGCAACCGTGAAGGTTATCAGCGATACCCAGGCAACCGTCACAGTTCCCGCCGATGCAACCAGCGGTTCGATTGCGCTGATCAACCCCGCGCACTCCGCTTTCAGTCCCTCCACATTCGCGGTCACTGCCAGCTCGGCGACCCTGCCGCAACCGATGATCGGCAGCTTCACTCCAACCTCGGGTCCCGTAGGTACGGTCTTGACTGTATCCGGCTCTGGATTTACGGGTGCCAATGCTGCATGGATCGGCAGCGGACATGATGCTGCGCTGAAAGTGGTCAGCGATACGCAGGTGAAGATTACCGTACCCGCAGATGGAAAGACCGGACAGGTGGTTATCCTCAACGCCAAGAATGCGGCCTTTTCACCTGGCTCATTCACCGTGGCCACGGCCTCCAGCAGTTCCTCAAGCAGCTCCAGCAGTTCGTCCAGCAGCAGCTCGAGCAGCTCTTCCAGCGGTAGCTCAAGCAGCTCCAGCAGCTCCTCAAGTGGAAGCTCTAGCAGCTCGAGCAGCTCTTCCAGCGGCGGCACCACGAGCAGCTCTGGCGGCGGTTCTTCCAGCAGCAGTTCGAGTGGCGGCACCGGTGGGCTCTCCATTCGCGTGCAGGGCAACCAGTTCGTCAATGGCTCTGGACAACCGGTGCAGTTGCGCGGCGTGAACTTCAGCGGCTTCGAATTCGTCGCTATCGGCGGCTGGTCTCCATCCGATCCGTCAGGGGCGCAAGCTGGCCAAGCCGGAGGTCCGAACTGGACCGCGATGAAGAGCTGGAAGGTGAATATCGTGCGCATTCCGCTGAACGAAGCGTCCTGGCTGGGCTACAGCTGCACCGATACAAGCGGCGTGGTGCATAATCCCGACCCGGGTAACAACTACAAATCCGCCGTGGCCACGCAGGTTGCGCAGGCAAATGCTGCGGGACTGTATGTAATTCTCGACCTGCACTGGACGGCACCGGGTACGGCCTGCCCCATGCTACAGACCCAGATGGCCGATGCCGATCATTCCTTGGACTTCTGGACCAGCATTGCCACCCAGTTCAAGAGCAATCCGGCCGTGATGTTCGAACTGTTCAACGAGCCTTACTTGAATTTCGATTTCACGGGCAACACCTGGTCTTACATGATGCTGGGCACCAACGGCTCGTTCAGCGGCTTCCCCGCCACCAGCGGCACAGGCAACTGGAAGGACGTCAAGCAGCCCTGGGCGATTGCCAGCTATCAGGCCATGCTCAATGCAGTGCGCGCCACCGGCGCGACCAATGTGGTGCTGGTCGGTGCAATGCAGTACACGCAGGATCTGAGTGGCTGGCTCACCTACCGTCCGAGCGACCCACAAGGGCAGATGGCTGCCACTTGGCACCCTTACCCGACCTTCGGTACCACTTGGGGCACCGCTGCCTACGCCCAGCCGAACTATGCCCCCGGTGTATACACCGACGTGCAGAACATTCGCGCCGCAGGTTTCCCGGTCATCGCCACCGAAACCGGTGATCTGAACGCAACAGGCACCGTTGGAGCGCCATTGGTCTCCACCGTTACGGCCTTCGCGGACCAGAACGGCGTGAGCCTGCTTGGTTGGACCTGGGACACGTGGGGCGACTCATCGAACGTTCTGATCAAGGACGTCAATGGGACGCCGACCGACGGATATGGCCAGGTATTCCACGACTGGCTGGTCAACCACGCTCCGTGAGCCGTCGATGATGAGCTGAATCCCGCCGCGGCACGAAGTCGACAGCTTCCTGCAGTGCCGGGTAGTTTGGGGGAGCCCCCGGAGAGAAATCTCCGGGGGCTTTTTTGTACGCCGCAGCTACGCCACCGACGAACGGTCGGAACGAAGCGGGAAATGTCGGTTTTGGCACCATGCCAAGTGCGCTGTGTCGCCTCTAATAACCTGCTGTCGCCAGCCAGCAGATTCCGACATACGCGCCAAACGAGGTTTTGACCCGAACGTGACAGCTCGCATCATATTGTCCATGACCGCGGCGCTGATGCTGCAACTCTGCGCTTGTTCCGAGAGCCCGGGCGGCAGCGGATCATCAATGAGCAGTTCATCCTCTGATAGCCAAGCCGCTCCTTCAAGCGGCAGCTCCAGTTCGAATGGAACGAACACCTCTCCAAGCACCGGATCCAGCGGCGGTTCCAGTTCCGGCGGGCTTTCCGCTTCTTCGAGCAGCGGTTCCGGCGCCAGCTCGGGAGCGCAGAGCGCGTCCTCCAGCGGCGCCGGTTCGAGCTCCGGCACCACCTCGAGCGGAGGCGCTTCACACGGCTTGGCGATCAGCGTGCAGGGCAACCACTTCATTGACGGCAACGGCAAGCAGGTGCAACTGCGCGGCGTCAACTACAGTGGATTTGAATTCGTTGCGATCCAGGGCTGGAGCCCTGGAGATCCTTCCGGGGGCCAGGCTGGCCAGGCAGGCGGCCCCAATTGGGCTGGATTGAACAGCTGGCGCGCCAACGTCTTACGTCTACCCCTGAACGAAGCTTCCTGGCTCAACAACAGCAGCTGCGTCGACACCAGTGGAAAAATCCACAGCCCGGATCCCGGCGGCAACTACCAGTCGACGGTGAAAACGCAGGTTGCTCAAGCGAATGCAGCCGGCCTTTACGTGATTCTCGATCTACATTGGGCGGCGCCTGGAAGTACCTGTCCGATGTTGCAGACACAAATGGCGAATCTCGATCATTCCTTGGCGTTCTGGCGATCGGTCGCCGCAGCATTCAAAGACAATCGCGCAGTGTTGTTCGAGTTGTACAACGAGCCCTATCTCGACGGTATAAACGGCAGTGCGTCGGCCTGGGAGGTGATGATGCGCGGCGGCACGATAAGTTACTACCCGGCGACAAGCGGCGAAGGAAAATACCAGAGAATTGTCACTTCATGGAATGTTGCCGGCATGCAGGCGATGCTTGATTCCGTGCGCCAGGTAGGGGCCCAGAACATCGTACTGGTTGGCGGCATTGCATATTGCAACGACATGAGCGCATGGTTGGCGAATGTCCCAAGCGATCCGCTGGGGCAAATGGCTGCCGCATGGCATCCCTATCCACCGCAACAGCTCGTTTCCGGCTTCAGCCTATCGGCAGCCGGCAGTGGCTACAGCGTCTCCGATACCATTACCCTGCCCCAACCCAATACCGTCTATACGCCGGCGAAGTTCACCGTCACATCGATCGGTTCCGGCGGAAGCATAACCGGGGTCGGCATTACGCAGAGCGGCGCTTATCTGCAAACGAGCTTGCCCACTGGTCCCGTGACCCAGGATTCCACTTCAGGCAGTGGCAAGGGAGCCGCGTTTTCGCTTCGCTTTTCCAACCTTTCCTCCACTTGGTCCATGCCGGCCAACTGGCCTGCCGTGCAGTCCATCGCGTCACGCTATCCGGTGGTGATTACAGAGGTGGGTGAACGCAACCAGCCTGGCACTTCCGGCGCTCCGTTTCTGCAGCAGCTTCTACCCTACGCGGACACGCATGGATGGTCCGTAGTGGGCTGGGCCTGGGACGTCTGGCTGAACAATGAAAACGTGCTGATCATGGATGCACACGGTACGCCGACTGCGGGCTATGGACAGGTCTTCCATGACTGGATGATCGGCACGGCCTGGCAGTAGCGCCATCCGGGATTTTTCCGGCGGCAATCCGGCTTGGGATTGCCTCTTTTTCTCCGCCCCAGTGGCTGTTCGGTCGAACTTATTGAGCCTTGCATAAATAGTTGAAACTATTTTTGCTGTTTGTGGTCTGCCGCTGTGGTAGCTTGGAGGGCACCAATGGCAGAGCCTCAGAAAGCATCGGATTTACAGCGACGGCGACTCAAGGCTGGTCGTCTGTTGCAGCAGGGTGTGCACCAATCGGAAGTCGCCCGGCGCGTGGGCGTCAGCCCTGAGGCGGTGCGCAAATGGCGGCTGAAGCTGGAGGCTGAAGGTCCGGGGGCGCTCAAAGATGGTCGCCGCGGCCGTCCGGCGGGATTGGATCAGGCGCAGCGCCGTGAATTGGTCAAAGCCCTCAAGGTCGGGGCGGTCATGCAGGGATTTCCT
>NZ_JONR01000023.1 GCF_000711955.1 Nevskia soli DSM 19509 | reverse complement strand
ACATCGGGTCGCATTTCTTTTGGTTACTTTTCTTTGGGCGAAACCCAAAGAAAAGTAACCCGCCATCAGGGCGGAACCAGGGTTTCAGGTAGCGCGGTCAAGGAGCCGCGCGCAAGCGCGTACACAGAAGTTTCAGAGAGAGCGTGTGTGAGAGCGAGAAGACAAGCCGCGTTCCGCCTACGGCGGAAGGTGGAATGCGCTTCGCTTATTCCACCCTACGGGGCTCTCAGCAAGCGCGGTCAATGCCTCGCGCGCTAGCGCGTACACGGAGGTTTCAGCGTCCAAGGCGAGTTCATCCAGCACCCAAGTTCACCGAAGCCTGGATTCCGGCTTTCGCCGGAATGACGATGGGGAATGGGTGGGCGCTCAGAAAGAGGAGCGAGTCGCCGCGGGACTGCGATAGCCGAAGATGCGCGCCGGCAGGAACAGCACCGCGCGGAGCAGCGCGAACAGCGCATCGAAGGTGATGCCGACCAGCCGGAACGGCAGCGAGATCAGCCAGACGAAGGGCCAGAGCACGATAGCCAGCAAGGCCACCGGCCAGCACAGGACGAACAGCAGGCACCAGCCGACGAGCAGGAAAAGGGTTCTCACGGGTTGTTACCGGACCTCCACCGCAACGGATTCCGGCAACAAGGTATCACACAAGCTCCGCGATGCCGGACCGCCGCTCGAGCCCCCGGATGGCTCATCCGGACCACGCCCATGCGCCGGCCCGATCTTTTGCACGATGCTGCGTTTGCAGGAATCGCACAGCCGCTGTTGCCCTGAATGGCGTGCGCCGCTTGCGGGTTCGGCGCTGCCGATATCCAGCGATGGCACCGGTTATTCGACCCGGATCCGATACGCCTCCGCCAGCGAGATCGTCCCCGTCCGCGCCAGCTCGACCGCATGCGTGGTGATGGGCACCATGCCCGTTGCCAGGGCGCTCGCATGGATGGCGTCGCCGTCGGCGTTGGGGACGATCAGCTTGCGGATCTCGGGGGTGACCGGCAGCAATTCGTAGACCGCCATCCGCCCATGCACGCCGCTGCCATTGCATTGCGAACAGCCGATGCCGTGGTAGAACGTTTCGTCCGCGCCGACACCGAGGGCGGCGCGCACGAACGGCGGCACCTGCTCCGGCTCCAGGCAGTGCGGGCAGTTGCGCCGCGCCAACCGTTGCGCCAGCACGCCCAGCAGGGTGGAGCTGAGCAGGTACGACTCCACGCCGAGGTCGAGCAGGCGGGTGATGGTGGTGGCGGCGTTGTTGGTGTGCAGGGTGCTGAGCACGAGGTGCCCGGTGAGGGCGCACTCGACGGCGATGCCGGCCGTCTCGTGGTCGCGGATCTCGCCGATCATGATGACGTTGGGGTCGTGCCGCAGGATGTTGCGCAGGATGCGCGCGAAATCCAGCTCGATTTCGGGCCTGACCTGGATCTGGGTCACATCCGGGATGTGGTACTCGACCGGATTTTCCACGGTGATGATGTTGAGGTTCTGCTTGCGCACTTCCATCAGCGCGGCATACAGGGTGGTGGATTTGCCGCAGCCGGTGGGACCGGTGACCAGCAGCATGCCGTTGCTGTGCGCGAGGATGTCGCGGAATACGTCTTCGTCGTGGGCGCTGAAGCCGATCTCGGCGATGTTGCGCAATGCGCCGCTGGAATTGAGCAGGCGCAGCACCACGCTCTCGCCGTAGACCGAGGGCAGCACCGAGATGCGCAGGTCGATCTGCGTGCCGGCGTAGCTCACCGAGACACGGCCATCCTGCGGCAGGCGATGTTCGGCCAGGTCCATGCCGGCGATGACCTTGATGCGGCTGACCACGGCGCGCAGCAGCGGCTTGGCGAAATTGCGGACGGCGACCAGCGCGCCGTCGATGCGGAACAGGACCTCGAAGTCCTCGGCGCGGGGGCGGACGTGGATGTCCGAGGCGCGCCGACGCACGGCGTCTTCGATCAGGCCGGTGACCAGACCCACCACCGGCTTTTGCAGGGCGAGCCGTTCGTTTTCGCGCGTGGTCTGCTCGCTGTCCTCGGCGGAGTCGGGACCCAGGTCCAGCGATTTCAGCAAGGTCGCATCTTCGACCTGGTTGAACTGGCGGCCGAGCAGGGCGTCGATCGCCGGGGCCAGGGCAAGCAGGGGCAGGACGCGCAGGCCGGTGGCGAATTCAATGCTGGAATGCGCTTCCCGGTTCTGCGGCTGGTCGGTGGCGACCGCCAGCACGCCCTGCCGGATGCGCAGCGGCACCATGCGTGTGCGCCGCACCAGCTGCGGCGGCACCGCGGCGACGGCAGGCGGCGCGCAAGTGACTTCGTGCGGATCTATCAGGGCCAGTCCAAGCCGCTGCGCCAGGGTGAAGATGTCTCTGGCGGCGGCCGAACCGCCGTGATTCTCCAGCCAGATGGGAAGATCCGCCAGCAGGCCCGGCTCGACCACTTGCGGACTTTGCAGGACGGCGGCCAGATAGGCATCGAGATCGGCGTTGCTGCGCAGCTGCGGCACACGGTTTTTCGGGCCGGCCAATTCCGGCTCGCTGCCGCGCCGCGGCGGCTGCATGGTGTACTCGATCGACGCTACCGCGTGCGCCGCCAGATGCAAAGTCAATTCGCGGCCATTGCGGCGCCAGCGCAGCCAGGTGCCTTCGGTGCCGAGCCGGGTGCCGAGCAGTTCACCCTGCAGGCGCTGGCCATCGGGCAGCACCACGATGGTCGGCAGCGGCGAGGCCCTGCTTACAAGCTCCCCTTCGGGGACGACATCGGTTTCGACGATCCAGATGTCGGCCTGCAGTACCATGCGGCTCTGACCTGCCACGCTCAGGTGCCAGTTGCCGTCCGGAAGCAGCTTTGGCATGACGTCGGGGAGCAGGGGCTGGCCGTCGCCGACGATGGCGAAGCCGCAGGTGGCGTCGCCGAGCGCGGCGTGATAATCCTGCTCATGGACCTCCAGCGGATTGCGGCGCGCGGCGAAGCGATGCAGCGCCGGCACACCCGGCGGCCGCAGATGGATTTCCAGCCCGGCGAGCGCGGCATTGCAGAGGCGCAGCGAATGTCCCCTTCCTCTGCGTTGCCAGCTCAGCAGGATCGCATCCTTCGCGACATCGCCGGCCAGCAGTTTGCCCTCGATGCGGCCGCCGTCGGGGAGGACGATGGAGGTCTGGATCGGCCGTGCGGCGGAGACCAGTCCCGAGGGCAGCGGCAGCAGGGTCTCGCTCAGCCACAGGTCGGCGTCGTGCACGGTGGTGCCGCCCGATACCGTGGCCAATTCCCAATCGCCGCTGGCCAGGCGTTTGGGCTGGTCGCTCAAGGTCAGCTTGGCGCCGTCGGCGAGCACCACGAAGGCGGCTTGCCGCGGTGCGGCCCTGCCGGCGTTCGCGCCGTTGGCCGCCGTCAGGTTCGACATGTCGTTCTTCAATTCCCGGTCTGTTCAACGGCATTCAGCGTAGCCGGGAGGCCGCCGGGGCACATTGATCAGGATCAATCGGCGCCTTGCGGCGCCGGCTCGCGGGCGCGACGGAAGCTCAGGCGCTTTTGCGGAGCTGGCCGGTTTTCTTGAGGTGAACCAGGAGCAGGGACACGGCGGCGGGGGTAATGCCGGAGATGCGGCCGGCCTGCGCCACGGTGTCGGGGCGATGCGTGGCGAGTTTCTGGCGGACTTCGTTGGAGAGGCCGCTGACGGTGGCGTAATCGAGGTCCAGCGGCAGGGGCGCTTCCTCATAACGGCGGGCGCGGTCGATCTCCAGTTGCTGGCGGTCGATGTAGCCGGCGTACTTGCACTGGATCTCGACCTGCTCGGCGACGGCCGGGTCTATGCCGGTTTCGGCCAGGCCCAGATTGGCCAGTATGGCGTAGCTGCCTTCGGGACGGCGCAGGAGTTCGAGCGCGGTGGTGCCGGTGCTTTCCTGGGGCAGGCCGAAGGTTTCGACGAAGGCCGCCTCGGCGAGCTGGGCGGGCTTGAGGCGCAGGGTGTCGAGGCGCGTGTGTTCGCGGGTGATGGCGGCGCGCTTGCGCTCGAAGGCGTCCCAGCGGGCGTCGTCGACCAGGCCGAGTTCGCGGCCGGTGGGGGTGAGGCGCAGGTCGGCATTGTCCTCGCGCAGGAGCAGGCGATGCTCGGCGCGGGAGGTGAACATGCGGTAGGGCTCGGCGGTGCCGCGGGTGATGAGGTCGTCGACCAGCACGCCGATGTAGGCCTCGTGGCGCTGCGGGGTCCAGGGCGACTCATCGTTGGCCAGGCGCGCGGCGTTGATGCCGGCGAGCAGGCCCTGCGCGGCGGCTTCTTCGTACCCGGTGGTACCGTTGATCTGGCCGGCGAAGAACAGGCCGGCGATGGGCTTGGTCTCGAGGCTGCGCTTGAGGTCGCGCGGATCGAAGTAGTCGTATTCGATGGCGTAGCCGGGGCGCGTGATGTGCGCCTGCTCGAAGCCCTGGATGCTGCGCACGAAGGCCTGCTGCACGTCGTAGGGCAGGCTGGTGGAGATGCCGTTGGGGTAGATCTCGCGGGTGTTCAGGCCCTCGGGCTCGATGAAGATCTGGTGCGAGTCCTTGCCGGCGAAGCGGTTGATCTTGTCTTCGACGCTGGGGCAGTAGCGCGGGCCGGTGCCTTCGATGACGCCGGTGAACATGGGGCTGCGGTCGAAGGCGGCGCGGATGATGTCGTGGGTCTGCGCGTTGGTGCGGGTGATCCAGCAGGAGACCTGGCGCGGATGCTCGGCGGCCGTGCCCATGAAGGAGAACACCGGCACGGGGACGTCGCCGGGCTGTTCCTGGAGATGGGTGAAGTCGATGCTGCGGCCGTCGATGCGCGGCGGGGTGCCGGTCTTGAGGCGGCCGACGCGCAGGGGCAGTTCGCGCAGGCGCGCGGCCAGCGGCAGCGAGGGCGCATCGCCGGCGCGGCCGCCGGAGTAGTTGGACAGGCCGACGTGGATCTTGCCGCCGAGGAAGGTGCCGACGGTGAGAACCACCGCGCGGGCGGTGAAGCGCAGGCCGAGGCGGCAGACGACGCCGGTGACGCGGTCGCCTTCGACGATGAGGTCTTCGGCTTCCTGCTGGAACAGGGACAGGTTCGGCTGGCTTTCCAGCGCTTCGCGCACGGCCCACTTGTAGAGCATGCGGTCGGCCTGGGCGCGGGTGGCGCGCACGGCCGGGCCCTTGCTGGCGTTGAGGATGCGGAAGTGGATGCCGGCGCGGTCGGCGGCGTGGGCCATGAGGCCGCCGAGGGCGTCGATTTCCTTGACCAGGTGGCCCTTGCCGATGCCGCCGATGGCGGGATTGCAGGACATCTGGCCCAGGGTTTCGATGTTCTGGGTGAGCAGCAGGGTGCTCCGGCCCATGCGGGCGGCCGCGAGCGCGGCCTCGGTGCCGGCGTGGCCGCCGCCGATGACGATGATGTCGAAGTGCTGCTGGTCAGACATGGAAGCGGCCTGCCGTCCGGCGCGGGTGCCGGGGTCGGGTTTTGCGGGTGGCGATTTTATCAGCAGTGGGGCTGCCGCGCCGCCCTACCCCCTAGAAGCGGATCTTGCCGGTCCAGATGTCCTTGTACATGACGAAATCGCCCATGAAGCTGTAAAAGGGGTACTTGAAGGTGGCCGGGCGGTTCTTCTCGAAATAGAAGTGGCCGACCCAGGCGAAGCCGTAGCCGAGGATGGGCAGCAGCCAGAGCAGCTCCAGGCGCCCGCTGGCGATGGCGGACACGGCGACGAGGATGACCAGGCTGGTGCCGACGAAATGCAGGCGGCGGCAGGTGCGGTCGGCGTGTTCGCTCAGGTAGAACGGGTAGAACTGGCTGAACGTGCTGAAACCGGCGGTCTTTTCCATGGCTGCGCTCCGCAGTGCTGATCGGGCCCAGTATACGCCTGGGTTGGCAAGGGTCAGGGACAAGAAAATGAGCTTAGGCCAGTTCTCGCCTTGGTCCCTCCCTCGATACGCCCAGCTTTGCTGGGCTACTCGGGACATTCGGTGCAACACCCGCTTCGCGGGCACTCGGGACGAACGGGGTTTGGTGCATCGATGAGGAAAAGCCGGCGGCCACGGGCCGCCCTACAAAAGCCGCGTCATACCGGCGAAAGCCGGTATCCAGAGTTGCGAGGGATGCACTCCGAATCCCTGGATACCGGCTTTCGCCGGTATGACATTGATGAGGGGGCGGCGCCTACGAAACCAGGCTGCTCAGCCCTTCGCCGGCAGGCTCTTGTTCAACCACTCGATCAGGTCGCTGAGGATGCGGCCGGATTGTTCCGCGGACGGTGTATGCGTGGCGGTGGGCAGTTCGGGGGTGATGACGGGGAGCCGCAGGAACATGCCGCCGTAGCCGCCGAGGGAGCCGGGGTAGGTGCCGATGGGGGCGAGGCGCAGGTAGCCGAGCTTGGGCGGCGGGGTGTAGGGGCCGTCGAAGTCCAGCACGTTGAGGGGGGCGTGGATGGAGATGATGGCGTCGGGCTTGTAGCTCTCGATCTGGCTGATGAGCCAGCGCGTTTCCGGTTCGGAGGCGGCCTGCTTGCCGGGGAAGCGGCGCGGGTCGCTGCGGGTCTTGTTCTTCCAGTAGCTGACGGCTTTGGTGGTCCAGTCGGGCGTGGGGAAGTTGCGGTTGAGATCGACCCCGTGGGCGTTGGTGCGGTGGGCCTTGTCGGCCAGTGCGCCGTCCGGGTTGGCGCAGGGCAGGAAGCGCCACTGGAAGCGCTGGAAGCGGTCGCCGCGCAGGCGCTCCATCCACTGGAAGGCGACGACCACGGCGGAGAATTCATCGCCGTGAATGCCGCCGAGCACCAGCACGCGCCGCGGCGATTTGATGCCGGCCTGGGCAGCCGGCACATCGGCCTGCAACAGGGGGCGGCCTTCGCTGCTGCTGGCGCTGGGCTTGAGGCCGGCGAGGCGGCACTGCTCGGGATTGAAGCCGCTGATGCGCTCGGCCAGCTGACTGCACAGGGTGTCCACCGGCGGCACGGCTGCCGTGGGAACGGCGGCGCCGGCGGAAGCTGCTGTCAGGACGAGCGCGGCGTACAGGGTGCTGCGTGCTGCACGGGACAACACGGCGGGCGCGGAGCCGGCTGGCTTACTTGCGTTCCTTGCGGACCTTGTCGATGACAAAGTCGACGACCTTGAACATGTCGTTCTGGGCATCGACGAGGTACTTGCCGCCGACGACGATGGTCGGGGTGCCGGTGATGCCGTAGGAGACGGCCAGGGCATCGGCGCGGCGCATGTTGCCTTCGACGACGAAGCTGTTGGCGATGGCGTCGAAGTCCTGCGGCTTGATGCCGGCTTTCTCGACGTAGAGGTCGCGGATCGATTCCATCGAGCTCATCGGGAAGCCTTGGGCGTGGATGGCGTCGAACAGCGGCTGGTGGGTCTTGTCGAGGATGCCGAGGGCCTGGGCGATGTAGAAGGCGCGCTCATGCAGCACGCCGATATCGCGGCCGAGGGTGTTGGGGACGCGCACGTAATCGACGTCCGCCGGCTTGTGCTCGAGCCACTTGTTGATCTCGGGCTCGAGGTGGTAGCAGTGCGGGCAGCCGTACCAGAAGAATTCCTCGACGGTGATGCGCTTGGCGTTGTCGGGCTTCTGCACTTCGCCGACCTGCCGGTACTGCTTGCCGAGGGTGTAGGCCGAGCTGGAGTCGGCGGCGGAGCAGGCAACGGCGAAGAGGCTGAAGAATCCGAACAGCAGCCCTTGTTTCAGCAAGCGCATCGTGTATTCCTTTGTTGACCAACCCGGAACGGCGATCCGGGCTGCGACTTCAAGAAGCCCTTATTGCAGTCCGGAGAGGTAGGACGCCAGCGCCTGGATTTCGTTCTCTTTCAGCTTGGAGGCGACGGTGGACATGATCTGGCCCTTGGGGCCGGAGCCGCGGTCGCAGTTCTGCAGCTGGTTGTTGCCGCAGGTGGCGTAGGCATGCAGCTGATTGGCGGCATAACCGGCGTTCTGGCCGCCGACGCGGGGGAAGCCACCTGCAGCGTTGCCGGCGCCGGTGGGGCCGTGGCAGGCGGCGCAGGCCGGGATGCCGCGGGCGCTGTCGCCGGCGCGGTAGAGCTTCTGGGCGACGGCCACGGCGTCCTTGCTGGCCACGCCGGGGACGGCTTTCTGCGTGGCGAAGTAGGCGGCGACGTTCTTCATGTCGTCATCCGACAGGGCGGCGGCCTGGCCCTGCATCACCGGATTCTTGCGCTTGGCAGCCTTGAAGTCGCTGAGCTGTTCACGGATGTAGGCGGAATGCTGGCCGGCCAGCTTGGGCCATTCCGGGTTGATGGCGCCATTGCCGCCGGGGCCGTGGCAGGCGAAGCAGACCGGGGCCTTGGCGGCGCCGGCGCCGGCATCGCCCTGGGTGAAGGCATCCTTGGCCGCTGCGGCGGGGGCAGCTTCGTCGGCCGCTGCGATAAACAGGGGCGCACACAAAGCGAGGGCGATCAGAACGCGCTTCATTCAAAACTCCAATGGCAACCTGGCAAGGGGCTTGGCGCGCAAGCGAGTAAGATGCGCGCTTGCTCACTTAATATATGGCTAAGTTTCGGCCGAGAATATTACACCATGGCCGCACCGTTGTGACTTCCCCAGTGCCTTCCAGCCCGCCCGCCAGCCAGGCGCCCAATCCGTTCGCGCACGCGCGTTTCCTGCTTTCGGCGGCCAAGCTGACGCAGCTGCCGCAGGACCACGTGGCGGAGGTGGCCTTCGTCGGCCGCTCCAACGCCGGCAAATCCAGCGCGCTGAACCTGATCTGCCAGCAGAAGCAGCTGGCCCGGGTGAGCAAGACGCCGGGGCGCACGCAGTTGATCAACCTGTTCGACCTGCCGGTGACGGCGGCGGCGGCGACCGAGGCCGCGCCGCAAGCTTCGGTCCGCGCCCGCCTGGTGGATCTGCCCGGCTACGGCTTCGCCCAGGTACCGCTGGAGATCCGCCGCAACTGGGGCCTGCTGGTAGGCGGCTTCGTGGAGCAGCGCATCAATCTGCGCGGCCTGGTGGTGGTGATGGACATCCGCCACCCGATGACCGACCTGGATCTGCAGATGCTGGGCTGGTGCGAAGCACGCGGCCTGCCCACCCACATCCTGCTGACCAAGGCGGACAAGCTGGGCCATGGCGCGGGGAAGAACGTGCTGCTCAAGGTGCAGAAGGAATTGCGCGAACTGGACCCCGCGATGACGGTGCAGACCTTTTCGGCGCACGCGCAGATGGGCGCGGAGACGGTGCGGGCGATCCTGACGGCCTGGCTGGAAGCGCCGGCGAGCGGCGATCAGCCGGTTTGAGTGCGGGGCAGGCCCGCGTCTGATTCGGCGTTGGGGACGATGCAAAAAAAGATGCCCGGTGAATCGGGGGAAATTCACCGGGCAACGAGTTCCGGCTTGGGGGAACCGGAATGTCCGTCCAGGGAGTGAGGACGGAGAACGGGAAAGGGAGTCACCGTTCGCAACTTTAGATGCGGCTTGCGGGCAGAAGTTCAAGGCCAGCGCCGGCTTTGATTGCAAGCTGCTGGAAAAGCTTGAATTTATGTCCTCAACGGCCTGTGAACCCAGGCTCTCCATCCAGCCCTTCCGGTACAGCTCCGGCCGTCGGCCAAAAAAATGCCCGGTGGATCGGGGGGATCCGCCGGGCAAGGTATTCCGGCTTGGGGGAACCGGAAACATCCGTCCAGGGAGTGGAGACGGAGAACGGGAAAGGGGAATCACCGTTCGCAGACTTAGATGCGGCCTGGGGCATGAAGTTCAAGGGTATGGCGGCATATTTCCGCAAGGCGCTGGAAACTCTCGGAAAAAGGCATTTGTGGCAGTGCGGCAGCCAGGGCTGACCGCGCTTTTACGTGCGCGCGCCGGAACGACAGGCAAAAAATTGCCCGATGGATCGGGGGAATCCACCGGGCAACGACTCCGGCTTGGGGGAACCGGATATTCCGTCCAGGGATGGGGACGGAGAACGGGAAAGGGAGTCACCGTTCGCAGAATTGGACGCGGGCGTTGCGGATAAGTTCAACGGTTTTGCGGAAATTTTGCATCGGATATCGAAAGTGGCTGAAAAGCCTAGATATCCTTCCGCCCCTTGCGTTTGGCGGGCCCAAAAAAATGCCCGGTGAGTCGGGGGAACCCACCGGGCAACGAGCTCCGGCTTGGGGGAACCGGAAACATCCGTCTAGGGAGTGAAGACGGAGAATGGGAAAGGGAGTCACCATTCGCAGGATTAGATGGGGTCGGAGCGGCTTAGTTCAAACGCAACGCAACATTTTTATTGCACTGCGCCAAAAAACCCAATAAGAAGTCCGCAAGGGCTTGAAAATGAATCGATTCTTTTTGTGATTTTGCGTGCAAATGCCGGCTGAAGAACCCGCTGCGATCATCATTTTCGCCTAACTGCGGACAACTCCGTTTATTTCTTCGGGGCGGCGCTGCTGGCATGACCCTGGGCGGTATGCGCCTCGTCCCAGTTGGGGCCGGTGCCCCAATCGGCCACCAGGGGCACGGCCAGCCTGGCCACCCGGCACATGCGGTCGGCCAGTTGCGGGGCGAAGACCTGCAACTGGTCCTTGGGGCCTTCGAAGACGAGTTCGTCGTGGACCTGCATGATCATGCGCAGTTCCGGCGCCTCGGCGGCGATCCAGGCGGCGACGTCGATCATGGCGAGCTTGATCAGGTCCGCCGCCGTGCCCTGCAGGGGGGCGTTGATGGCGGTGCGCTCGGCGTACTGCCGCTGCGCGCCGTTGCGCGACAGGATGTTGGGCAGGTACAGGCGGCGGCCGTACAGGGTTTCGACGTAACCGCGGGTCTTGGCCTGCTCGCGGGTGTTGTCCATGAACTGCTTCACGCCGGGATAGCGGGCGAAGAAGCGGTCGATGTAGTCCTGCGCCTCGCCGCGGCCGATGCCGAGCTGGCGCGCCAGGCCGAAGGCGGACATGCCGTAGATCAAACCGAAGTTGATGGCCTTGGCGGCGCGGCGCTGCTCGCCCACTTCTTCCAGCGGGATGCCGAAGACTTCGGCGGCGGTGGCCTGGTGGATGTCCAGGCCCTTGGCGAAAGCGTCCTGCAGGCGCGCGTCGCCGGAGAAATGCGCCATCAGGCGCAGCTCGATCTGCGAGTAGTCGATCGACAAGACAGCGTTGCCGGGCTCGGCGATGAAGGCCTGGCGGATGCGCCGGCCTTCGGCGGTGCGCACCGGGATGTTCTGCAGGTTGGGGTCCTGCGAGGACAGGCGGCCGGTGGCGGCCACGGCCTGGTGATAGGAGGTGTGGATGCGGCCGGTCTGCGGATTGATCTCGCGCGGCAGGTTGTCGGTGTAGGTGCTGCGCAGCTTCTGCATGGCGCGCCAGTCGAGAATCAGGCGCGGCAGCTCGTGCTGCGCCGCCAGTTCCTCCAGCACGTCTTCGGCGGTGGAGGGCTCGCCCTTCGGCGTCTTGCCCAGCACCGGCAGGTTGAACTTGCCGTAGAGGATGGCCTGCAATTGCTTGGGCGAGCCGAGGTTGAACTCGCCTTCGGCCATCTGCCAGGCCTGGGCCTGCAGCTCGTCCATGCGGCGCGCCAGCTCGGTGCTGATGCGGCCGAGCAGGGGGCCGTCGACCTTCACGCCGTTGCGCTCGATGCCGGCCAGTACCGGCACCAGCGGCATCTCGATCTCCTCGAACACTTTCTTGAGCGCCGGGATTTCGCACAGGCGCGGATACAGCGCGTGGTGCAGGCGCAGGGTGATGTCCGCGTCCTCGGCCGAGTAGGCGGAGGCGATGTCGAGCGAGACCTGGTTGAAGGTGATCTGCGACTTGCCTTTGCCCGCGACATCCGAGAAATGGATGGTGGTGTGGTTGAGGTACTTGTCCGCCAGGGTATCCATGTCGTGGCGGTTGCCGGCGGCGTCGAGCACGTAGCTTTCCAGCATGGTGTCGAACGCCACGCCCTTCACGTCGATGCCGTGGCGGAAGAGTACGTTGAGGTCGTACTTGATGTGCTGGCCGAGCTTGGGTTTGCGCGGATCTTCCAGGATCGGCTTGAGCCGCGTCAGCACTTCCTGCATCGGCAGCTGCCGGGGCGCGCCGAGGTAGTTGTGGGCGACCGGCACGTACCAGCCGTGACCCGGTTCCACCGCGAAGGCCAGGCCCACCAGGCCGGACTGCATGGCGGAGAGGGCGTCGGTTTCGGTATCGACGCAGATCACGTCGGCGGCTTCGAGCTTTTCCAGCATGGCGGCGAAGCTGGCTTCGTCGACCACCAGTTCGTCGCGGGTCTTCTTCGATTCCGGCAGCACGGGCGACGGCGCATCGGCGACGGCCGCGGCAGCAGGAGCGGCGGGCGCTTCGGCCGGCACTTCGCCGACGACCAAGGCGGGCGCCGCGGCTTCCAGGGCGGGCGGCGGCGGCGCGCCGGCTTCCAGCTCTTCCAGCAGGCGGCGGAATTCGAAGCGGCGGTAGAGGCCGGCTAGCTTGTCCACGTCCGCCGCCGCCGGGTGCAGCTGGTCGAAGCGCAGCGGCAGCTCGACGTCGCAGCGGATGGTGGCGAGCTGGCGCGCCATCGGGATCTGCGGCAGCGCGGCGCGCAGGTTCTCGCCGGCCTTGCCCTTGATCTCGGCGGCATGTTCGATGATGGCGTCGAGCGAGCCGTGCTCGACCAGCCACTTGGCGGCGGTCTTGGGGCCGACCAGGGGCACGCCGGGGATGTTGTCGCTGGTGTCGCCGACCAGGGCCAGGTAGTCGATGATGCACTTCGGCGGCACGCCGAATTTCTCCACCACGCCGGCCGGATCCATGCGCCGGTTCTTCATGGTGTCGAGCAGGCTGATGCGTTCGTTGACCAGCTGCGCCAGGTCCTTGTCGCTGGTGACGATCAGCACGTCCTTGCCGGCCGCGGCGGCCTGACTGGCCAGGGTGCCGATGACGTCGTCCGCCTCCACACCGGTGATGGCCAGCAGCGGCAGGCCCATGGCCTGCACCAGCTCGGCGATCATCGGGAACTGGGCGTTGAGGTCTTCCGGCGTGGCGTCGCGGTTGGCCTTGTATTCGGTGTAGATCTCGTCGCGGAAGGTCTTGCCCGGCGCGTCGAACACCACGGCGATCTCCTCCGGCGCATAGTCGCGCAGCAGGCGCCGCAGCATGTTGGCCATGCCCAGCACGCCGCCGGTGTGCTCGCCGCGCGCGGTGGTGAGCGGCGGCAGCGCGTGGTAGGCGCGGAACAGCCAGCCCGATGCGTCGATCAGGATCAGCGGGCGGACCGGCTGGCTCGGGGATGCGCTCACGGCAGCAGGGCTTCGCCGCGCAGCAGGTCGTCGATGGTCTCGCGGGCGCGGGCCAGGTGCATCTGCCCGCCATCGACCAGCACTTCGGCCGCGCGCGGCCGCGTGTTGTAGTTGGAACTCATGACGAAACCGTAAGCCCCCGCGGTGCGGAAAGCCAGCAGGTCGCCCTCGGCCAGGGCCAGGGAACGGTCGCGCGCCAGCCAGTCGCCGCTTTCGCAGACCGGGCCGACGAGGTCCCAGGTCTGCGCCTGCGCCATCGCCTTTTCCCGCACCGGCAGCACTTCATGCCAGGCGTCGTAGAAGGAGGGGCGGATCAGGTCGTTCATGGCCGCGTCGATCACGGCGAAGTTCTTGTGCGCGGTGGGCTTGAGCAGCTCGACCCGGGTCAGCAGGATGCCGGCATTGCCGGCGATGGCGCGGCCCGGCTCGGTCATCACGGTGAGGCCGCGGCCTTCCAGCTTGGGCCGCAGGGCGCGGGCCCACTGCGCCGGCTCGGGCGGGGTTTCGTCGTGGTAGCGCACGCCGAGGCCGCCGCCGACGTCGATGTGCTGGAGACGGATGCCGTTGGCGGCGAGGCGGTCGATCAGGGCCAGCACGCGGTCGAGCGCGTCGAGGAAGGGCGACAGCTCGAGCAGCTGCGAGCCGATGTGGCAGGCCACGCCGTGCACTTCGATGCCGGGCAGGCCCTGCGCCAGGGCGTAGAGCCGCTCGGCCTCGCCGATGTCCACACCGAACTTGTTCTCCTTGAGACCGGTGGAGATGTAGGGATGGGTGCGGGCGTCGACGTCCGGGTTGACGCGCAGGGCGATGCGCGCCCGTTCTCCGCGTTGGGCGGCAATGGCGCTCAGGCGCTGCAGCTCGGTTTCGGATTCGACGTTGAAGCAGTAGATCTTCGCATCCAGGGCCTGGACGATTTCCGCGGCGCTCTTGCCGACGCCGGAGAACACGACTTTCGCCGCGTCGCCGCCGGCGCGCAGCACGCGCTGCAGCTCGCCGCCGGAGACGATGTCGAAGCCGGCGCCGAGGCGCGCCAGCACCTGCAATACGGCCAGGGTGGAGTTGGCCTTCACCGCGTAGCAGATGCGGTGGTCGATGCCGGCCAGGGCCTCGTCGAAGGCGCGGTAGTGGCGGCTCAGGGTGGCGCGGGAGTAGACGTAGGCCGGCGTGCCGTACTTTGCGGCGATGGCGGACAGCGGTACGTCTTCGGCGTGGAGTTCGCCGTTCTTGTAGTTGAAGTGATCCATTTACGGTTGCGGTGCGGCGGGCGGCGGGTTCGTCGTGGATTCCGGGGCGGCCGGCGCCGGCTGGGCCTCGGGCGTGGCGGGCGGCGCATCTTCCGGGGCGGCGGGGGTGCCGTCGGTCTTGCGATGTTCCTTCTTCAGGGGGCTTTTATGCGGCTGCGTGCCCGGCAGGTACAGCGGGCCGGAAGCGCCGCAGGCGGCCAGCAGCAGCGCGGCCAGGCAGAGGATGCAGCGTTTCATCGTCTCGTTCCGGTGGAAGGGTGAAGCCGGGAAAGCCAGGGCCGCAGTTTAACAGCGGTTGCCCTTGGAGCAGGGGTCTCGGCACAATCGGCCCCGACAACCCCCACATGGACGCTATGAAAGTCATCGAATCCGCTGAAGCGGTGCAACTGGAACCGGACGGCCCGGCCAACGCGGCCGTGATCTGGCTGCACGGGCTGGGCGCCGACGGCAAGGATTTCGTGCCGCTGGTGCCGGAGCTGAAGCTGCCGGCGACGATCGCCGCGCGCTTCGTCTTCCCCCATGCGCCGGTGCGGCCGATCACCATCAACGGCGGCATGCGCATGCGCGGCTGGTACGACATCACCAGCCTGACCCGCAGCGACCAGCAGGACGAGACCGGCATCCGCGCCTCGGCGGCGATCGCGCAGGGCTACATCGAGCGCGAGGTGGCGGCGGGCGTGCCGCGCCACCGCATCGTGCTGGCCGGCTTTTCGCAGGGCGGCGCCATCGCCCTGCATGCTGGCCTGCGGCAGACGCAAGCGCTGGCCGGCATCCTGGCGCTGTCCACCTACCTGCCGCTGCACACCAGCATCTTCACCGAGCTGACCGCCGCCGGCCGCGCCACGCCGATCCTGATGTGCCACGGCCTCTACGACAACGTGCTGCCGCTGGCGCTGGGCAGCACCAGCCGCGACGGCCTGCGCCAGCTCGGCTGCCAGGTGGAATGGCGCGATTACCCGATGCGGCACCAGGTCTGCGAGGAAGAGATCGTGGAGATAGCCACCTGGCTGCGGGCACGGCTGCCGTGAGCGCAGGCGGCGGCGCCATCCAGGGCCGCTGCCACTGCGGACGGATCGGCTTCCGCTTCGAGTCCGCCATCGCGCCGCAAGCCATGGCCTTGCGCCGCGGTGGACGCCGGTGATCTGAGCGATTTGATCGCTCGACGGCAGGTCGGATCAAGCGTAGCGGATCCGACCTGCCCGGTTTGAAAGTGCGCCGTCGGATCCGCTTCGCTTGATCCGGCCTGCAAACTCAGCACGGCACTCACTTCCCCCGCTCGAACGTGTAAATCAAATCCCCGCCGCTGGCCACGCCCGACTCGGTCTGCAGCTTGAAGCCGTGGCCGAGGTCGTAGAGCAGGCGGAAGGTCTGGCCGGGCTGGAACAGGCTGACGCCGTAGCTGATGAACAGTTTCGGCGTGAGGTACTTGCCGAGGGTGAGCTGCGCCGCCTGCGAACTGTAGGCGGTGCTGGTGCCGGCGTTCTGCGCCGCCTGCGAGCCCTGGATGGTGGTGGCGTTGGCGGCGACGCTGGAGTCGCTGATCGGGCCCTGGCCGATGGAGATCTGATCGAGGCCGATGCTCTTGCCGAATTTCTGCGCGAAGTAGTCGCCGCCGGAAAGGCCCAGCGACAGCGCCGCCTGCGACACCGCGCTGCGGTCGCTGGAGGAGCTCTGGTCGAGCGAGCGGCCCAGCACCAGCCAGGACAGCTGCTGCTCGCGCGGCATGCTCGGCTCGGACTGCAGCGTCAGCAGGGGCTTGTCGAGGGTGCCGCGCACGCGCACGCCGACGGTGACGTCCGCCTGCGGATGGCGCGTGGCGTAAAGGTCCACCGCCGGCTCGGTGATGGCACCGCCGTCGAAGATGAGGCGGCCGGTTTCGATGGTCAGGTCCTGGCCGTAAGCCTGGTAGCGGCCTTCGACCAGGCGCAGTTCGCCGTTGCCGGTGGCGACGCGCTGCGGCTCCTCGGCGACGGTGACGCCGCCCTCGAGCCGGGTGGTGAGGCCGAAACCCTTGAAGCTCACCGCGTCGCCCAGCGTCACGGTAACGCGGCTGTAGAGTTTCAGCGGCTGCTCTTCGGCGGTGGGCTCGGCACCGACGATGACCTGGTCTTCGCTGATCGCCACACCGTTGTTGCCCAGGCCCTGCGGCGTGATCTCCGCCTTCGGCACGGTCAGGGTGCCTTCCAGGTGCATGCCGTCGGCGTCGCTGAGCAGGTGCAGGTCCGGGCTGACCCAGATGCGCGCGTCGGTGGTGGCCAGGGCCTGGAAGTTCTCGCCCTGCAGCTTGAGATCGGCGCGGGGCGGCGCCACCGAAGGATCGAGCGTGCCGTTGATGGCGACGTTGCCGCCGCCGGATTGCAGCGAGCCGTCGATGGCCAGGGGGCCCTCGCCCTTGCCGGTGAGGCGCAACTGCACCTGCTGCAATTCGATGCCGGCGCGCGGCACCTTGGCGCGGCCGTCGACCAGGGCGATCTGGCCTTGCAGGCGCGGCAGGCCGATGGTGCCGCCCAGGTCCAGCGTACCGCTGATGGAGCCGCCGACCGCTTGCAGATCCGGCACGAAGGACTGCACGAAGCCCAGGTCCGGGATGGTGGTCTGCACATGGCCGCTGAGCGGCCGCGCCTGGAAGTCGGCGCCGGGCGCGGCGGTGACATCGGCGCCGATCGAGCCTTGCAGCAGCCGCAGGTCGAGCAGCGCGTGCAGGGTGCCGCCCTTGTCGTCGGCCTTGAGCGTGCTGGCCTGGATCTCCACCGCCGGCGCCTTGGGCGCCTGGATGTGGATGCCGTCGGTGTGCAGGTCGGCGTTCATCGCCGCGACGTCGCCGTGGGCGATTTCGATGTTGGCGTTGCCGCTGATCTCGCCGGAGAGATCGTATTTCGGCGGCAGCAGCGGCTTGAAGGCGGCGAGCAGCAGCTTGTCGATATCCAGCGACAGGCGCAGGCCGGTGGCGGTGACGTTCTGCTCCAGGCGGACGCAGGCGCGGCCGGCGCCGCCGGAGAAGCAGGTCGGCTCCAGGCTCTGCCGCTTGGAGCCGAGCAGCAGGCCGGCGGCCTTCTCCAGGGTCCACGGCGGCAGGTCGGTGGGCGCCAGGCGGCCGGAGCTGACCTGGCCGCCCCACTCGAGCTTGCGCCGGTCGAAGCCGCCGTCCACCGCCAGGCTGACGTCGCCGCGCTCGCTGACTACGTCCACCTGGGCATGGTGATAAGTCTCCTGCCCGGTGAGACTCAACTTCGCCGTGTGAATGAGGATGCCGGCCTGGGCTTCGCTGGCGTTGACGCTCAGGTGCGAAGGCTTGGACGGATCGATGTCCGCGTCCCAGTCCAGCTTGTTCACCCGGTACGCCAGGTAGCGCAGGCTGTCGGCATGGCCCTTGCTGACCAGGTGCGGACTATCGAGCGGACCCTGCAGGGTGAAATCGAAATCGGCACGGCCGCCGAGCTCCGGCGCCAGTTCGCTCAGATTGGGACTGGCGACCTTGCCCTTCAGATCGAACGGCGGCGTGGCCTGGCCGCTGGCTTCCACGCGGGTGGAGCCAGAGACCAGCAAGAGCTTCTGCACCATCACGGTTTCGCCGCTGAGGCTGGCATCGGCATCCAGGTTCAGGGGATGGCCGCGCAGTTGCGAACGATCCACCTTCACCGCCAGGGCGATGTCCGGCTTGGCCTTGGTGCCGGTGGTCCGGGTGACGATGCTGCCGTTGATCGATCCGGGGAAAGCGGCGACGAACTGCGTCGGATCGAAGTTGCTCAGCTGCGCCTGGAGATCGGCGCGCAGGGCCGGCGCCCAGCCAACCACACCGGTGGCGGAGAGGCTGCCCTTGCCGGACTGCAACAGGAACTGCTTGAGCCGCACGCTGCGCGTGTCGGTATCGCCCTGCGCCGACAGGCTCAGCGGGTAGCCGCGCAGCTGCGACTTGTCGATGTTCGCGGTGAAAGCGATATCGGTCTGGCCGTTCTGCACCGTGGTCTGTGTGTTGAAGCTGCCGTTGATCGAGCTCGGACCTGAGCCGGCGGCGCAGCCGGCGACAGCCTTCCCCTTGCCGCGCGGCGGCGGGGCGGGCCGCTCACCGGTCGGTTGCTGCATGGTCGGCTGCTGCGTGGTCGGTGCAGCCGCCGCCGTCTGCAAGGCGGGTGCGGCAGGCGGCTGCACGCAAGAGGCTGCCCAGTCGGCCACGAACAACGCCGGATCGATCTGCGAAATGGTGCCCTTGAGGTCGGCGCGCAGCAACGGCGCCCAGGCCAGCTTGCCCTGCACATGGGCCGAACCCTTGCCGGCGGTCAGGCCCAGGTCGGCGATCTGGATCTGCTGCAGGTCGCCGTCGCCCGTGGCGGCAAGCCGGATCGGCAATTCATGCAGCACCGCGGCGCTGCTCAGTTCCACGTGATAACGATGCAGCGGGCCGCTGAATTTCACCTCGCCGTCGACCCCGCGCGCCCGCCGTTCGGCCGCGTCGCCGGTCAGGGGCCAGCGCAGGTCCTTCCAGCTCAGCCTGAGATCGTTGGCGGACTTGCCGAACGCGAAGGTGCCGCTGCCTTCGATTTCACCGGGACCCTTGAGATTGAGCGCGCTGAAGACGATGCGGTCGTCCGCCATGCGGGCCTTGGCGCTGAGCAGCAAGGGCCCGGTCTCCGTCAACTCGGCGCTGAGGCGCTCGACCACGATGTCCTCGCCGATCCAGCTGCCTTTGAGCGCGGCGCTGGCGATGCGGAAGGGCCCGGTCTCGCCCGGCTGGTGCAGCTGGAAGTCCTTGAGCGAGAGCGCATCGATGACGGTGTCGAACGGCAGGCGGCTGGGCAGCTGCGTCTCGCCGGTCGGCGCGGTTTCGCGCGGCGGCGGCAACGAGACCTGCAGGGCCTGCACTTCGGCCACTTCCAGGTGCAGGCGGTACGACAGCAGCTCGCGCGGCACCAGGCGCAGGTGTACGCGTTCCACGTCGACGCGGGTACCGTCGCCGCCCTGGTAATGGAGATCCTCGATGATGAACTCGCCCAGCAACCGGCCCTGGGTGGTGCCGAGGCGCACCATACCGCCGCTGTAGCGGTTGGTCAGCGCGGCGAGTCCGCGCAGGCCGCCGTCGCTGTCGAGCAGCCACCAGGCGCCGCCGCCAAGCAGCAGAAGCAGCACGAGTAGCGCCGCCAAGGTCCACAGCAGGATGCGGCGCATCAGATGCCCACCCTTACGCCGATGTGCAGGCGCACCGCTTCGGCGCCGGGATCGAAGGGATGGGCCAGGTCGATGGCCACGGCACCGAACGGCAGGCGGTAGCGGAAGCCGATGCCGGCGCCGAAGTGCAGCTTCACTTCCGGCACGTCGTCGGCGCCGCCGGCGTCGCCGAACACGGCCAGGCCGTAGCTCTTGAACACATCCCAGTCGAGCTCGACGCTGCCGGTGGTGAGGTAGCGGCCGCCGATCAGGTTGCCCTGCGGATCATGCGGCGCCAGCGAGTGGTAGCTGTAGCCGCGCACGCTTTCGTCGCCGCCGGCAAAGAAACGCTGCGACGGCGGCAGGTTGTCGAAGCCGGACACGAACAACGCGCCTTCCTCGATGCGCCCCAGCAGGCGCAGCTTGCGCGCGAGCGGATAGACGCCGCGCAGCCGGACCAGGCCTTCGACGAAATCGGTATCCGACAGCAGCTTGCTGCTGCCGCCGTGCAGGTCGAAGAAGGCGAACCAGCCGCGGCGCGGGAAGATCGGATCGTTGACCTGCGTGCGGCTGTAAGAGATGCCGGGAGTGAGCAGCTTGCTGGTGTTGCCGGTCTCGTCCTGCAGGTTGTACTGGTCGTTGGCGTAGATCAGGTAGTAGCGCTTCTGCCAGGCACCGTCCTGCTCGTTGTAGGCGGTGCCGAGCGACCACAGGTTTTCGTGCACACCCTGGAAATTCTGCTTCAGGCCCTGGGCGGTGAAGCTGATGGCGTCGCCTGGCGTGCGTCCGAAGGGGATGCGGTATTCGGCGATGGCGGTGCTGATGTTCTGCGAGGGCTGCAGCGTCAGGCGCAGCTTGTGGCCATCCTCGTTGAGGCGGCGGAACTCGACGCCAGCCAGGGCGCGCGGGCCGGTGTCGGTGCCGTAGCCGCCGCCGAACTTGTAGACGCGCGGCGCCTTGGAGGTGGTGTGGATCAGCACCGGGATGCGCCGGTCGGCGCCGGCCTTGGCCTTCTGCGGCTCCATCTCCACCAGCTTGAAGTAGTCCAGGTCGCTCAGCGCGAACTGGGTGTTCAACACCTGGGCCGAGTCGAAGGGCTCGCCCGGCACGATCTTGACGTAGCGGCGCAGCAGCTTGTCCTTGAGCCGGCCGTCCTGCTCGATGGTGACCTCGCCGAAGTACCAGCGTGGGCCGGTATCCAGCGTCAGCAACACCTCGGCGGTGTTGTTGTCGACATCGACGCGCAGTTCGCGGCGGCTGAAGGTGGCGTCGAGAAAGCCCCCCGTATTGGCCGCCTGCATCAGGCGCGCCTTGAGCGCCTCGTAGTCGGCGTGCATCAGGCGCGTGCCGGTCTTCAGGCGCGGCCGGCTGACGATCCTCTGCAATGGCGCGAAATCCTTGCCCTCGCCGGTGATGAGGATCTCGATGTTCGTGATGTCCGTTTCCGGGCCGGCGTTGACCTGGTAGGTGACGATCCAGTCAGGCGACTCGCCCTCCAGCTTGGAGGTGATGACCGGGTTGTACCAGCCGAACGGCTGCAAGGCCTTGCGGATGTCGTCCTCGCCCTGCTTGGCCAGGCGCTGCACCTCGGACGGATCGTATTGCGGCTTGTCGGGGCCCTTGCCGGCGTCGATGCCCTTGGCGTAGTCCAGGACGCGGATCTGCGCGTAGGCGTTGTCCTCCTCGTCCGAGCCCAGGCCGCGTACGCGCACGTCGATGCCGGCGAGCGCGGGCGCGCTCACGCAGAGGGCACAGAAGAGCAGGAGCAGGCGGGTACGGATCATGCCCCTGAATGATACGTGAGGGCGGCGACTTCCCGATGCGACTTGCGGCCGGATTCAGGCAACCAGGCCTGCGGCCGTCCCTAGCGGTGCAGCGCGGCCTTCACCAGCGGCGCCCGGTTCATCGTCACCAGCTGCGATTCGATGCCGACATAGGGCAGCACCTTGTAGCCGCGCGCGCGCAGCTGGGCGACGAGACCGTCCGGGCCGACCAGGTGGGCGGCGCCCACCACCACCATCTGCGGCTCGCCGCCGTCCAGCAGGCGCTTGAGCTGCGGCATCCAGCTGCGGTTGCGGTCGGACAGCAGGCGCTGGTAGATCTCGGGATAGCCGGCCTTGAGCTGCTGGTCGAGCTTCTCGATGGCGCCGACGTCGTTGTCGCGCCAGGCGCGCAGCAGCTGCGCCGGATCGTCGCCCGCGTTGGCGGCGCCGTCGTCCAGGGCCGAGGCCAGGAACTGGCGCGACAGCGCATCGCTCATGCCGGTGAACAGGCCGATGTGGGCGGCCGGCGGTTCCAGCCAGCGCAGCGCCTTGCCGTCGGTGTGGGCCCAGACGTAGATCTGCTTGTCGATGCCGTTGTCGCCGCTGAAGCCGGCCTTGCGGTAGCTGAACACCTCGATGGTCATGGCGCAGAACCAGGGGCGGAACGGATCGCAGGCCGATACCGGCATGCCGATCCGCGCGCTGTGCTTGACCAGCTCGGCGTACATCTTGTCGCCGATCTCCGACTTCAGGCCCTGCTGCGAGCGGGCCGCGGCCAGCATGGCGATCTGCACCTGGGGCTGTTCGAGGGCGCCGATATCGGTCTCGAACACCACCCCGTCGGCGGCGTCATAGGCGTCCTGGATGCCGCCCGGCAACTCCTCGGCGGCCTCGGGCAGCAGGTGCACCGAGCCGAGCAGGAAGTGCGTCGCCTTCGGACCGTGCACCTGCCACAGGAACGGCGCGTCCGCATCGGCGCTGGCGCTGCCGGCGGCGAATGCCGTAAAAAGTAACAGCAGCAGGGACTGCAAACCGCGGCGGCTCATCTTCAATTGTCTCCGTCCGGAGGCCTCTTCAGGAACGTCATTCTATATTTCACGGGGCTGGACCGTGGCGAACGGCCCGGCGCTACCGCGGTACCCGTCAAGCAATCCGACCGGCAGACCCATATGGATATCGAAACCAGTCCCGCCCTGGCGCTGGAAGTGGTGAACCTGCACAAGAAGTTCGGCGCCACGCATGCGGTGCAGGGGCTCCGCCTCGGCATCCGCACCGGGGAGTTCTATGCCCTGCTCGGCCCCAACGGCGCCGGCAAGACCACCACCCTGAGAATGGTCGCCGGCCTGCTCCGGCCCGACGCCGGGCAGGTGCGGATTTTCGGCGTCGACGTGGTCGAGCAGCCGGAACAGGCCAAGCGGCCCCTGGCCTGGGTGCCGGACGAACCGATGCTCTACGACAAGCTGCGCGGCCTGGAGTACCTGGAGTTCGTCGCCGGCCTGTGGGGCATGGGCGCGGCCGCTGCCGCCCCCCGGGCGCAGCAGCTGCTCGAATGGCTGGGGCTGTGGGAGCAGCGCGACGCCTACGCCGAAACCTACTCCAAGGGCATGCGCCAGAAGCTGGCGCTGGCCGGCGCGCTGATGCACGAACCGAAGCTGCTGATTCTGGACGAGCCGCTCACCGGCCTCGACGCGGCGGCAGCGCGCCAGGTCAAGGACCTGCTGAAGGACATCGTGCGCAAGGGCGCCACGGTGGTGTTGACCACGCACATCCTGGAAGTGGCGGAACGCCTGGCCGAGCGCATCGGCATCATCGCTTCCGGCCGCCTCATCGCGGAGGGCACGCTCGACCAGTTGCGTGCATTGCAGGGCGACAGCCAGGGCACGCTGGAAGACGTGTTCCTGAGCCTCACCGCGCAGCAGGCCGGCTGATGCTGCGGCCGGGCAGCCTGTGGTGGTTGCTGTGGTGGGACCTGCGCCTGGCCTGGCGCACCTTCAGCGGCAAATTCGACCGCGGCAGCAAGGCCATCGGCACGCTGCGCCTGGGCTTCAACCTGCTGGCGGTACTGGTCCTGTTGCACCTGTTCGGCTGGAGCATCGTGATGGTGGCGCGCGCCGGCCATCCCGATCCGCCGATGCAGCTCGCGCTGCTGAGCGCGGTACTGTGCGTGGCGCTGTTCAGCGCTACCGGTGCGGCGCTGGCCACCGCCGTGAACCTGCTGTTCGTACGCAGCGATCTCGATCTGCTGTGTTCGACGCCGGTGCCGGTGCGCAACGTCTTCGCGGCCCGCGCCCTGAGCATCGCGGTGCAGGCGGTCGCCTTTCCGGCAATGATGTTCCTGCCCGCCGCCAATATCGCCGCGGTCCTCTCCGGGCCGCGCTGGCTGGCCGCATATCCGGTGACCCTGGGCATCGGCCTGGTGGCGACCGCCTCGGGCCTGGCGCTGACCATCCTGCTGGTGCGCCTCATCGGGCCGGCGAAGGCGCGCACCGCCGCCCTGGTGCTGAGCATGCTGCTCGGCGCCTCCTTCCTGCTGGGCGTGCAAAGCCCGAATCTCCTGGGCGGGGAACGCCAGCACCAGCTGAGCCTCGGCGTCGGCAACTGGCTGCGGGATTCGCCGCTGGCGGCCGCGGACAGCTGGATCTGGCTGCCTGCGCGCGCGGCCAGGGGTGAAGCCGGCCCGCTGTGCCTGAGCCTGATCGCCGCCGCGCTGTTCTTCGCGGCGGCCGCCATGCTGCTGCCGCGCGGCTTTGCCTTCGCCCTTGGCCGCACCGCCGGCATGGCGGAGCAAGGGGGCGCCCGCAAGCGGCCCGCGCGGCGGTTCCGTCCGCGGCTGTGGCGGGTCATGTTCCTGAAGGAGTGGCGCCTGATCTACCGCGATCCGCAGTTGCTGGTGATGCTGTTGCAGCAACTGATCGCCTTCATTCCCGGCGTCCTGATCCTGGGCCACCGCAGCATCGGCCTCTCGGCGGCGGCGCGGCAGGGGACCCTGGTGTGTTTCGCCACGGTCGTCGCCGGGGTGCTGGCCGCCACGCTGGTCTGGCTGGCGGTGTGCGCCGAGGACATGCCGGAACTGCTGGCCTGTGCGCCGCGTCCGCGCGGCGAGTTGCGGCGCATCAAGCTGATCGTGGTGCTGCTGCCGCTGTGGCTGGCGGCGCTGGCCTTGTCGTCATGGCTCGCCTGGACCCAGGCCTGGATGTTCCTGGCACTGGTGATCTGCATCGGCGGCAGCAGCCTGAGCATGGGCATGTTCCACCTGTGGCTGCCGACGCCGGGTTCCCGCAAGGACATCCGCCGCCGCTTCCGCCGCGGCAGCCGGTCTCCTGGACGTTCGCTGGCCGGCCTGGGCATCCAGTTCGGCTGGGCCGCATTCGCCTGGTGCTTCGCCAGCATGCACCTGCTGGCCGCGATGCTGGTGCTGCCGATCGCGCTGGCCGGGCCGTTCTATGCCTGGCACGGGCGCAACCACGACGAAGTGTTGAGCTACTAGAGGTCGCCGGGCTCGCCGGCGCGGTTCTGCATCAACCAGCCGCCCGCCTCGGCGCCGCCGTCGAGCCCGCCAAAGTCGAACAGCTTCGCGTCGGCCAGCTGCGACGGCGCCACGTTCTGCAGCGCGCCGAAGATGTTCTCGATGCGGCCCGGGCTCTGCTTCTCCCACTCGTCCAGCATGCGGCGGATCTGCTTGCGCTGCAGCTGCTCCTGCGAGCCGCACAGGTTGCAGGGGATGATGGGAAACTGGCGCATGGCGGCGTACGCCACGATGTCCTGCTCGCGCACGTAGGCCAGCGGGCGGATGACGATGTTGCGGCCGTCGTCGCTGAGCAGCTTGGGCGGCATCGCCTTGAGCTTGGAGCCGTGGAACATGTTGAGGAAGAAGGTGGCGACGATGTCGTCACGGTGATGCCCAAGGGCGATCTTGTTGAAGCCGTTTTCCGCCGCGTAGGTGTACAGCGCGCCGCGCCGCAGCCGCGAGCACAGGCTGCACATCGTCTTCCCTTCGGGAATGACCCGCTTCACCACCGAGTACGTATCCTGCTCGATGATGTGGTACGGCACGCCGCGCGCCTTCAGGTACTCCGGCAGCACATGCTCCGGAAAATCCGGCTGCTTCTGGTCCAGGTTCACCGCCACCAGCTCGAACGGCACCGGCGCCGCCTCGCGCAACAGCAGCAGGATGTCCAGCATGGTGTAGGAATCCTTGCCGCCGGACAGGCACACCATCACCTTGTCGCCGGCGCGGATCATGGCGTAGTCCTGGATCGCCTGGCCGACCTGGCGGCGCAGCCGCTTGACCAGCTTGTTGGCCTCGCCCCGTTCCCGGCCATGGGCCGGAGCCTGCGCCGGGTGCGCCGGCGCCGCCGGGACCCGGCCCGGCGCCGTCATCGGATGAATCACTGCTTCGCTCACTGCACTCTCGCTGTCAGGCACCTGTTGCGGCGGCCCTAGGCCGCCTCGCCGGCCACCGTGTCGTCCTGCCGTACGTGGATTTTCTCACGATACAGGCCGATGACGAAAATGAAGAGGAATCCGGCCAGGGCCGCGGCTCCGGCGAAGAACAGGAAGTAGTCGGCGCCGACCAGCCGGTAGGTGGTGACCTTGGCGGTGGCGGCCTTGTACTCGCCGGTGCTGGCCAGCGGCTGGCGGTGGACCACGTCCATCAGCTTGACGCGGCTGCCGGAGGTATCGATTTCGGAAATGAGGAAGGTGCCGGCCAGTTCGGCGGGTTTGCCGTCGTCGCCGGAAACGGTCAGGCCGGTGTCGCCGGCGAAATCGATCTTCTGGCCGGTCTGCATACCGGAGACGTCGGGCAGCGAGACCCAGGTTTCGGCGCCGGACTGCACCGCGCTGGCCGCCAGCGGCTTGATCATGCTGGTGTTGACCTGGACGGTGAAGGCCTGGCCGACGCTGACCGAGAACAGGTACATCGCCGCCATCATGAAGCTCTTCATCTTCAGCGGCGCCTGGCTGTAGGCGAACTCCAGCGCGGTGATGGAGATCAGCACTTCGGAGGCGCTGAGCACGCCATATGCCAGGATCTGCCACCAGGCGCTGACGACGTGGCCGTGGACGATGCGGTTTTCGATCCAGGCGATGATGCCGAAGGAAGCGGCGATGACGAACAGGCCGACGCAGATCTTGCGCAGCGCGGTGATCCTGAACAGGCGCTGCCACAGCGGAAAGATGCCGAAGGTGAAGATCGGGATCATCAGCAGGATGAACAGGCCGTTCACCACCGTGAGCTGCGCCGGCAGCATCTCGTAGCCGGACAGCGCGCCCAACAACGGTACGCCCTGCAGGAAGGCGAAGATGTGCTTGTCCATCAAGTCCGAAGTGGCCTGCAGGGTCCAGGTCTGGCCGTTGGACTGCTCCCACAGCGACCAGAAGATGGCGATGAAGATGTAGTAGATGAAGGCCAGTTTCAGCACCAGCTTGAGCGCGTCGCCGGTGAAGGACTGCTCCAGCCAGCCGACCAGTTCCGGCGGCAGCGCCTTGCGCAGGCCGGTCTTGAGGCACAGCCAGATCACCAGGGCCATCTGTCCCAGCAGGGCCAGCACCGCGTACGCGGTGCTGTTGGTGGCCTGCCACACCCACATGGTGATGCCCAGCACCGGCGCGAAGCACAGGGCGAACATCAGCGCGCCGCGGTTCTGGCGCTGCTTCATGGCCGGAGGGATCACGGTGAAACGCTTGCGCCCGGCCCAGAACACCGCCGTGGCCAGCAGCATCATGGCGGCGGGAATGCCGAAGGCCACCTTGGGGCCGTAGGTCTCCAGCCAGATCGGGCACATGAAGATGGAGACGGAGGAACCCAGGTTGATCGAGAAATAGAAGTAGCTGAAGGCCTTGGAGATCAGGTGCTGGTTCTTCTCCGTGAACTGGTCGCCCACATTGGTCGAGACGCAGGACTTGATGCCGGTGCCGAAGGCGGTGAGGAACAGGCCCGCCGCAAGCGCCGAGGGCCCGCTGACCAGCGCCACCACGGCGCAGCCGGCGCAATAGAACAACGCCAGGAACATGATGGTCTTGAACTTGCCCCAGAACACGTCCGCCAGGATGGCGGCGAAGAACGGGAAGAAATAAGCGCCGAACTTGAACAGCGACTGCCAGATGGTGGCCTTGGCGTCGCCGAAGTGCAGATGCTGCACCATGTAGACGGTAAGGATGGAATTGATGCCGTAGTAGCAGAAACGCTCGGCCAATTCGTTGGCAATGATGAACGGGATACCGGGCGGCATCCGCTCGGCGGACTGGGTGGTGGCGGTCATGGAATCGTTCTGTGAGGGGCGGCTGAGCCGCACTGATGGCTAAATAATGCGCGAAAGCGCTGCGGCTTGTCTAAGCAAGCCCCGGACCAAGCCGTTGGATATGTCGGGGAAATCGGCGCCCGGCACCTTGTATCTTGTCTCGACTATCAATAGTTGATAGTTTTCGGGAAGGCCTTTTCATCAAGAGATCACCATGCCTTCCAGTTACGTCATCGGAGAGCATTTCGAGCACTTCATCAAGGATCAGCTCCAGGGTGGACGCTATTCCAGCGCCAGCGAAGTCGTTCGCGACGGCCTGCGCCTGCTCGAAGAACAGGAGCAGCTGCGCCAGCTGCGCATCCTCGAACTCCGCAAGGCGGTTGATGAAAGCCGCACCGATCCGCGGCCGGCGATCCCGGCGGAAGAGGTGTTCGACCGGCTCAAGCGCAAGTACAAGGGACGTTCCCCGGCGCAGGCCAAGACCTGATGCGCTGTCTTTACTCGGCGCGTGCCGCCGACGATCTCGACGACATCGCCGAGTACATCGCCCGCGACAACCCCCAGCGGGCCTTGAGCTTCATCGACGAGATGCGCGAACGCTGCGAACAGCTCGCCGCCTTTCCCGCAAGCGGGGCTTCGCGTCCGGATATCGCGGAAGGAGTCCGCGCCGCGCCATTCGGGCGCTACCTGATCCTCTACAGCGTCGCCGGGGACCATTTGCTGATCGAGCGCATCCTGCATGGCGCGCGGGATTTTCCCGAGGCATTCGGCGGGCCGCTTTGAAGTCGGTCCCAGGACTCAGGCCGTCTCCAGCCAGAACGTCACCGGCCCGTCGTTGACCAGGCTCACCTGCATGTCGGCCCCGAACACGCCGCTGCCGGTACCCGGCCATTCGCGCCGGGCCTGCGCCAGCAGGGCTTCGAACAGGGCCCGGGCCTGGGCCGGCTCGGCGGCCGTGGTGAAGCTGGCGCGGGTCCCCTTGGCCGTGTCCGCGGCCAGGGTGAACTGCGGCACCAGCAGCAGGCCGCCCCCGGTGTCGCGCAGGCTGAGGTTCATGCGGCCTTCGGCGTCGGGGAAGACGCGGTAGCCCAGCAGGCGTTCGAGCAGGCGCTGGCCCTGGGGTTCGCCATCGCCCCGCTGCACCCCGACCAGCACCAGCAGGCCCGGGCCGATGGCGCCGACAGTCTCGCCCGCCACCTCCACCGCGGCCCGCCGCACCCTTTGCAGTAGCCCAATCACGCGCATGCCCCTGATAATCGACGGATGCAAACTTTACTGCGCTGGACGCTGATCGTCCTCGGCCAGGCGCCCCTGCCCCTGCTGCACGGCCTCGGCTGGCTGCTGGGCAGCCTGTTGTGGCTGACGCCCAACGGCTTCCGCGCCGTCACCCGGCGGCACCTGGAGCTGTGCTTTCCCGAGCGCTCGCCGGCGGAGCGGGAGCATATCGTGCGCCGCAGCCTGATCGAGAGCGGCAAGGCGGTGTGCGAGGCGCCGGCCATCTGGTTCGGCCCGGAGCGAAGGCTGCGCCGCTGGATCGGCGACGAGGTGGCCCTGCGCACCCTGCGCACGGCCGTGGCCGGCGGCAAGGGCGCGATCATGCTGACGCCCCACCTGGGCGCCTGGGAGATCGCCAGCTTCTTCTGCTCGCAGGCCGGCCCGATCACGGTGCTGTACAAGCCGCAGAAAGGCGCCTCCGACGCGGTGATCCTGCGGGGCCGCAGCCGCCTGCCCGGGGTGAAGCCGGTGCCGACCACCGGCGGCGGGGTCAAAGCCCTGCTGGGGGCGCTGAAGCGCGGCGAGCTGGTCGGCATCCTGCCGGACCACGATCCGCCGGAAGAGTCCGGCACCCGCTTCGCGCCGCTGTTCGGCATTCCCGCCAACACCATGGACCTGGTCGGCAAGCTGGCCGCCCGCAATGCCGCGCCGGTGTGGTTCATCGTCGCCGAGCGCCTGTCCTGGGGCCGCGGCTTCCGCTTCCAGCTCGAACGCGCCCCGCCCGGCATCGACAACCCTACGCTGAGCCCGGTGGCCCTCAACCAGGGCGTGGAAGGCTGCGTCATGCGCCTGCCGGAGCAGTATTGGTGGAGCTACAAGCGCTACCGGCGGCGTCCGCCCGGGGATCCGGACCCTTACATCAATCTTTCGTAGTGAAGACAGTGGCCAGTGGTTAGTGATTAGTGGCCAGTAAAAGGCGCGTCTATACCAGGCCTTGCCGTTTTTGGCTTTTTACCAGCCACTAATCACTAACCACTAGCCACTGCTTTATAGTACGGCGCGCCCGGGAACTCCGGGCCAGCGGGGCCGGTCACACAGGCCCGCGTCACTCCCAAAAAACAAGCCAACCATCCCCATCCATGGAAAACCAGATCCTCATCGAGGCGCGTGAGCTGTCGCGGCGCTACGGCGCGACGATGGCGGTAAGCGGCCTCAACCTGACCCTGCGCAAGGGTGAAATCCTCGGCCTGCTCGGCCCCAACGGCGCCGGCAAATCCACCACCATGAAGATGCTGGCCGGCTGCCTGGCCCCCAGCGGCGGCACGGTGACGATCAACGGCATCGACCTCGCGCAGGACGCGAAGGGCGCCAAGTCCAGCCTCGGCTACCTGCCGGAACAGCCGCCGCTGTATCCCGAACTGACGGTGGACGAGTACCTGCGCTTCTGCGCCGGTCTGCACCGCATCCCGGCCGCCGAGCGCGAAGCCGCGGTGACGCGTTCGAAGCAGGCCTGCGGCCTGGTCGAAGTGGCGGAGCGGCTGATCCACAACCTGTCCAAGGGCTACCAGCAGCGCGTCGGCCTGGCCCAGGCCATCATCCACCGGCCGCCGGTGATCATCCTCGACGAGCCCACCGTGGGCCTGGATCCGATCCAGATCCGCGAGATCCGCGCCCTGATCAAGCAGCTGGGCGAAAGCCACAGCGTGATCCTGTCCAGCCACATCCTGCCGGAGATCCAGGCGGTGTGCAGCCGCGTGATGATCATCAACAAGGGCCGCTCGGTCTACTCGGAGTCGATCGAGAACACCGCGCAGCATCGCGTCGAGAGCGTCATCGCCGGCCTGCGCCGGCCGCCCTCCATCGAAACCCTGAAAGGCCTGGCCGGCGTGAACCGCGCCGAGGCACTGGACGGCGGGCTGTTCCGCCTGGGCGTGGACCCGGGCACCGACCCGCGCGAGGCATTGGCGGAAGCCGCGGCAAAGAACGGCTGGGGCCTGTTCGAGCTGCGTTCACAATCCAAGACGCTGGAGGAGGTGTTCGTGGAACTCACCTCCGGCGACATCACGGTCCATGAAACCCAGAAGGCGGCATGAACATGACCATCACCCTTGGAGAAGTTTCATTGCGTTCATGCCGGCACCGACTCGTAACGCTAGGATCCCCGTGCTGCGCACAGGGCCCCTCCACGCTACTCGCGGAGCTACCGGCATGAGCACAGTCCTGACTATCGCGCGCGTCGAAGCACGCCGCATCTTCGTCTCACCGCTGGCCTGGGCGGTGCTGTTCGTGTTGCAGCTGATCCTCGGCTTCATCTTCGCCACCATGCTGTTCGGCTACGCGCAGAACGCGCAGGTCGCCGACCAGTACCAGGGCGTGGCGGACTACATCGGCGGCGGCCTGTTCGGCTTCGCCACGGTGCTGCTGCTGCTGGTGATGCCGCTGATGACCATGCGGCTGTTCGCCGAGGAGCGCAAGAACGGCAGCATCACCCTGCTGTTCTCGGCGCCGGCCTCGCTGATCGAGATCGTGCTGGGCAAGTTCCTCGGCCTGGTGGTGTTCATGCTGGCGACGCTGCTGCTGCTGGCGATCATGCCGCTGACCCTGCTCTCCGGCACGCACCTGGACCTGGGCTTCATCGCCGCCGGCCTGCTCGGCCTGTTTCTGATGATGCTGGCCTTCGGCTCGGCCGGCCTGTTCGTATCGACGCTGACGCGCGAGCCGACCATCGCCGCGGTGTTGAGCTTCGGCCTGCTGCTGCTGGTGTGGCTGATCCAGATCGTGGCCAACCAGCAGATCCCGTTCGCGCCGGTGTTCGGCTACCTGTCCCTGATCGGGCATTTCGAGAGCCTCCGCAGGGGCATTTTCAATACGGCGGACGTCGTCTATTACCTGCTGTTCACCGTGTTCTTCCTGTGGCTGGCCGTGCTGCGGCTGGATATCGAGCGCAACTGAAGCGGATCGCCCGGCGGCCGGCAATGCCGGCCGCCGGATGCTCAACGCACTGATCAAAGCCCTATGAATCCCAAGAATTCCAAACTGCTGCAACAACTGCTCAATGGCCTGCTGATCGCCGTGGTCATCGGCCTGCTCGGCTTCCTCTCCGTCCGCTACAAGCTGGAGGCGGACTGGACCGCGGGCGGCCGCAACACGCTGACGCCCGCCAGCCAGAAACTGCTGGCGCAGATGAAGGAGCCGATCAAGTTCACCGGCTTCCTCTATCCGGACTCGGAGATGCGCCGCGACATCGATATGTGGATCAACCGCTACAAGCGGGTGAAGCCCGATATCGAGATCGAGTTCGTCGATCCGTCGAAGGATCCGGTCAAGGTCAAGGACTACAAGATCGACCAGCCGGGCGAGGTGGTGGTCGAGTACCAGGGCCGCCGCGAGTCGCTGCGCGTGCTGTCCGAATCCACCGTCACCGGCGCGCTGCAGCGCCTGATGGATTCGGGCGAGCACTACGTGGTGTTCCTCGAAGGCCACGGCGAGCGCACGCTGAATCCGAGCAGCAGTGAAGAGGAAGGCGCCTCGCAGAACGGCTACGTGCAGCTGGCGCAGGCCCTGCGCGAGAAGGGCCTCAAGGTGCAAGGCCTGAACCTGGTGAAGACCCCCAAGGTGCCGGACAACACTTCGGTGCTGGTGGTGGCGAGCCCGACGCAGAAGCTGCTCGACGGCGAGATCAGGATCATCGACGAGTACGTCAAGGAAGGCGGCAACCTGCTGTGGCTGAACGATCCGGCGCAGCCCCCCGGCCTGGAAGCCGTGGGCAAGACGCTGGGCATCACCTGGGAGAATGGCTTCGCCGTGTTCCCGGACTACAAGGAGCTGGGCTCCGGCAGCCCGGCGGTCTACCTCGCCACCGACTACCCGCCGAACCCGGTGACGCGCGATTTCGTCGATGTCACCGCCTTCCCGCTGGTGCGCCCGCTGACCTTCGACCAGGACGCCGACCGCGCCGCCGGCTGGGACGTGCTGCCGCTGCTGCAGACCAGCGACCGCTCCTGGCTGGAAACCGGCCCGATGCAGGGCCCGATCACCTTCGACGACAAGGCCGGCGACAAGATCGGCCCGCTGACCATCGGCCTGACGATGTCGCGTCCAGCGCCGCAATCCACTGCGCCGGACGCCAAGGCCAAGCCGGACGCAGACAAGCCCGGCGCGCGCGTGCAGCGCGTGGCGGTGGTGGGCGATTCCGATTTCCTCGCCGACGCCAACCTGGGCCAGCTCGGCAACAAGCAGCTGGGCCTGAACCTGATCCAGTGGCTGGCCTCGCGCGACGCCCTGCTCAACATCGACGTGCCCAAGGCGCCGGACACCTCGCTCTACCTGCCGGGCTGGACCACCTGGCTGGTGGCCGTCGGCTACACCCTGGTGCTGCCGGTGCTGCTGCTCGGCTACGGCATCACGCGCTGGGTGCGGCGGCGCCGCAAGTGATTCCATCGGCATGATCCTGCGGAGACCCAAGTGAAGCAGTTGCGACTCAACCTGATCCTGATGGCCATCGTGGTGGCCCTGGTCGGCGCGCTGTACTTCGGCAAGAAGAAGGAAGCGCCGAAAGGCCTGCCGCTGACCGCGCTGAAAGCCGAGGCCATCGACAAGCTGACGCTGCACCATCCCAACGCCGCGGACATCGTGCTGGAGAAGAAAGGCCGCCAGTGGGCGCTGACCGCGCCGGTGCAGGTGGCCGCCGATCCCTACGAGCTGAATTCCCTGCTCGGCGTGGCCACGGCGGAAGCCAAGACCAGCATCGATCCGAAGGACGTGAAGAAGCTGTCCGACCTCGGCCTCGATCCGCCCGGGTTCAGCCTGACGCTCAACGACGTCGAGGTGGACTTCGGCGGCACCGAGCCGCTCAACTATCGGCGCTATGTGGAAACCGGCGGCAAGATCGGCCTGATCGACGATCCGCCCGCCTCGGCGCTGGATGCCGACTACTCGGACCTCGTGGCCAAGACCCTGCTGCCGGAAGGCGCGCAGATCGCCGCCATCGCCGTGCCCGGTCTCAAGGTGGCCCGCACCGCCGACGGCAAGGCCTGGACCACGGACCCGGCCGACGCCAAGGCCGGCAGCGACGAATTGCAGAAGTTCGTCGACACCTGGACCTCGGCGCGCGCGCTGTGGAACGCCGCCACCCCGGCCGACGCCAAGCCGGCCGCGAATCCGCAGACCGCTTTGATCACGCTCAAGGACGGCACGGTTCTCACGTTCAACATCGCCGGCCGCGATCCGCAGCTGGTGCTGGAGCGCGCCGACCTCAAGGTGCAGTACGACCTGGCCAAGGGCGACGCCGACAAGCTGCTGAAGCTGCCGGAACCGCCGCCGCCACCGGCCACGCCGCAGACGGTGCCGGCGCCCGACAAGAAGGTCGAAGCGGTGCCGCCGGTTCCAGCGCCGGCACCCGCCAAATCGTGATTCCGAAACCCGCCGCAAGGCGGGTTTCTTTTTGAGTCACAGCACCGAAACCGGCCGCTGGCACAAAAGCCCCTCTCCCCTCGGGAGAGGGGTTGGGGTGAGGGACGCAGCATCGACGAAGTAGGCGCGTTATTCCTATGCGCCCCTCACCCGCGCCTCGCGGCGCGGCCTCTCCTCCCGAGAAGGGGACTCCCTTCGGTCGCGGAGGGAGAGGCAAACAGGTCGCCGATTTGCGCCGCCGTCCGAATCGGCGAAACTGCATACATGCCCGAACTCCCCGAAGTCGAAACCATCCGCCGCGGCGTCGAGCCGCATGTCGTCGGCCACACCATCCGCGAAGTCACCGTGCGCGACTCGCGCCTGCGCTGGCCCATCCCCGCGGAATTCGCCGACTTCGCCCGCGGCAAGAAAATCCACGGCGTATCAAGACGCGGCAAGTACCTGATCTTCGATCTCGGCGGCGACCGCCTGATCGTGCACCTCGGCATGACTGGCCGGCTCCTGGTGCTCGAGCCCGGCACGCCGCTGAAGAAGCACGATCACGTCGACCTGCTGCTCTCCGGCAAGGTCTTGTTGCGCTTCAACGATCCGCGAAGATTCGGCGCCGTGCTGCCGTGGCCGGCGGCGGACATGCATCACGTGCTGCTCGCCGAGATGGGACCGGAGCCCTTCTCGGATGAATTCTCCGGCGACTACCTGTTCGAGCGCTCGCGCGGACGCAGTGCCGCCGTGAAGCTGTTCATCATGGATGGACGCATCGTGGTCGGCGTCGGCAACATCTACGCCTCCGAGGCGCTGTTCCATGCCGGCATCCGGCCCAAGACTCCGGCCGGCAAGGTCACGCGGGCGCAATACGGCAAGCTGGCCAAGGCGATACTCGATGTGCTGCGTGTCGCCATCGAGCATGGCGGGACCACGCTGCGGGATTTTCGCGGCAGCGATGGGTCCAACGGGTACTTCAAGCAGGAGCTGCGGGTTTATGACCGCGAGGGATTGCCTTGCTATGTTTGCAAGACGCCGATCAAGCGCTTGGTGTTGGGGCAGCGGTCGAGTTTTTATTGCCCGACCTGTCAGCGATGATCCGCTTCGTCCCGAGCCGGGCGTTGTAAATTTAATATTCCTTACTATAATGTAAGGAATATTCGGAGATCGGATCATGGCCACCGCAACACTGACCAGCAAAGGGCAGATCACCATCCCTGCCTCAGTTCGGGATGCATTGCATATCGATGCCGGCGATCGCGTCGAGTTCGTCGAAGTGGGGCCGGGCAGGTACGAATTCATCGCGGCGACGCGTCCGGTAACTGCGCTCAAGGGCATGTTCGGAAAGTCCAGAAAAGCGGTGTCGATCGAAGACATGAATGCGGCGATCAGCGCCCGCGGAGCATCCGCGCGGTGATCGGCCTGGATACGAATGTCCTGGTGCGCTACATCATGCAGGACGATGCGAAGCAATCGCTTCTGGCATCAAAGCTTATCGAATCGCTGACCGTGGACGCACCTGGCTTTATCGCTCTTGTTTCAATAGTGGAATTGATTTGGGTCATGGAGTCCTGCTACGCGATAGAGCGTGCTCAACTTGGCGATGCCCTGGAAGGTCTTCTCCGTACCAAGGAATTCGTAGTGGAACGCGCTGAAACGATCTGGAAAGCCGTTCGCATTTTCCGGGATGGCCCGGCTGATTTCGCCGATTGCCTGATCGAGCGTTGTGCTGCCGCCGCGGGATGCGAGCATACGATGACGTTTGACCGTGGTGCTGCAAAGACTTGCGGCATGACCTTGATTCATTGATTGGAAGTGTCGTGTCGGGATTCAATCCGTATCCGCGAAGAATTCAAGGTGGGGTTCGCGTCGGTTCGTAGGATGTGCTGGGCGAAGCGCATCAATCGCGGTTTTGCCCCTCACTTCGAAACCTTGGCGTATGTGCCGGCGCGGTCAATGCCGCGCGCGCAAGCGCGAACATAAAAGTTTCGATCAGAGCGCCGGCGCCGACATCAACGTAGCAAAGAACCGCACCGCCGCCGCATAGTCCTCCACCGAAATCCGCTCATTGCTCCCATGAATCCGCGCAAGATCTTCCGGCCTCAACCGCATCGGCCCAAACCGATAAATGTTCTGCGCGATATCGACGTAATGCCGCGAATCGGTCAAAGCCAATACCAACCCCGGCGCAACAACGACGTCGGGATAGGTGGAATGGATAGCGCCAGCCAGCGTGCGATAGCCCGGACTCCCACTATCCGATACCGGCGTAGGCTCGGTCGAGCCCGCCACCAGCTCGATGCTCACCCGCGGATCATCCACCGCCTTGACGAACCGCTGCCGCACGGCCGCCACGGTATCCCCCGGCAGGATCCGCACATTGATCTCCGCCCGCGCCTGCTGCGGCACGATATTGTCCTTCTCCCCCGAGCGGAACACGGTCGGCGACACCACGGTCTGCAGCATCGCCCGCGTCGCCGGTTGCGATTTGAAGATGGCCTGCACCAGCGGCTTGCTCAGCCATAGATTGCTCAAGGCCACCCGCATCGCCGGCGGCGTCTCCGGCGCGATGCCGGCCAGCATCTGCCGCACCGGCTCCGGCATGGTCAGCTGCGGTTTGGACGCATCGATGCGCGCCACGGCGCGCGACACCAGCACCAGGGGATTGAGATCCACCGGCACGGAGGAATGGCCGCCGGGTCCGCTGGCGCTCAGGGCGAAGGTGGCGTAGCCCTTCTGTCCGATGCCGATCAGCGCCGCCGGTTTCTTCAGGCCCGCGATGAAGCCGTCGGTGATGCTGAGGCCTTCGTCGAGCACGTAGTCCAGCTTTACGCCCTGCTGGCGCAGATGTTCCGCGATATGCGCCGCCCCCTGTTCACCGCCGATTTCCTCGTCGCCGCCGAAGGCGAAGTAAAGCGTCTGGCGAGGCTGCAGGCCCTGGGCCAGCATGGCTTCCGCCGCTTCCAGGATCGACAAGGCCACCAGCTTGTCGTCGAGTGTGCCGCGTCCCCAGATGTAGCCATCGGCGATATCGCCGGAGAACGGCGGATGCTGCCAGCCGGCTTCGGTGCCCGGCTCCACCGGCACCACATCCAGGTGCGCGGCGAGCAGGACCGGCAAGGCCTGCGCGTCGCGGCCCGGCCATTTCAGCAGCAGGCCCAGGCCGGGAAATTCCTCCTGCTGGAGTTTCGAGAAGACCAGGGGATAGCTGCTGCGCAGGAAGGCGATGAGCTGGGGCAATTGCGAATCGGGTTGAGCCTTGGGATCTTCCCAGGAGATGGTGCTGAAGCGCACGGCGGCGGCCAGCCGTTCGGCCACGGCCTGCTTGTCGACGGGTAGCTGGCTCAGCGGGACCACAGCAACGCTGACCCGCGGCGTCAGCGCGGTGTGCGCCACCGCGATGACGACAAGCGTACCGATCAGGATGACTACGAACAGCAGTGCGCGCTTCAGCACTTCGCGGATTCCTCTATTGAGATGCCTGTCAGATCCTTCTGCGCTCAGGATGACATGATCCTGGATTGGAGCGCTTTTACGCGCCCCAATCCATCATCGCACCCACTGCGGGAAATAGCCCAGCGTGTCCTGCAGCGCCGCATCGTGCGCCGGCATCACCACCAGGCCCGGGTGCTGGAGCATCAGCTTGTGCAGCAGCTCGATGGCGTGCTGCGTGCCTTCACGATCATTGTCGGCGATGAGGCTGGCGAGGAAGGACTTGGGACTCGAGTCCTTCAAGGCCTCGGCCGACCATACGGTGTCACCGCAGAACAGGTACTGCTTGCCGGAAGCGAGCGTCAGCAGCAGGCCGACGGCGCCGGGCGTGTGGCCGGGCAAGGGCAGCAGCACGGCGCTGCCGTCGCCGAACAGATCCAGGCTGCGGGGGAAGCCGAAGTAGGGTTTGTCTTCCAGCGCGTAGGTGTGCCACTGGATCGACGGCGGGCCGACCTGGGAGGGGAAAGAACCTGGGAAGCCGGGATGCCGGCGATCCCAGTTGCGCTCCTCGGCGGTGATCCACACCTCGGCCTCGGGGAAATCCACCAGGCCGCTGGCATGGTCCCAGTGGCTGTGGCTGAGGATGATGCGCGGCACGGCGATGCCGGCCTGATCGAGCTGGGTGCGGGCGGGATTCACCGGCGGCTCGTAATAGAACGAGGGCTTGGCCCACCAGGGCATGTCCTGCCGGTACTGCGCCGCGATGTCCTTGCCCAAGCCGCTGTCGAACAGGAAGCTGCCGCGCGGATGCTGCACCAGCACGGCGACGTGGTTGATCTCCAGCTTCTGGAAGAAGCTGCCGCCCGAATAGACCATGCCGGCCTGCGCATGGGTGTGACCGGTCTTGATCAGGGAGAAGGCGACGCCGGCGGATGGGGCCGGCGTTGCCGGTGACGCGGGTGTATCGGCGAGAGCGCCGCCGATGGTGCAGGACAGCAGCAGGCCCAGCAGCGGGTGCAGGTACTTGTTCATGCGGCACTCCCGGAAAGGTTGAGCAGAAGAGGCAGGCCGCTCCTGACCCGGCGCAGCGGCGCGCAATCGCGCTGGGCGCGCGACAGCAGCATGGCGCCCTCGATCAGGACCAGCAGGTGTTCGGCGAGGAAAGCGGCGTTGGGAACCTTGAGCGCGCCCAGCCAGGCTTCGAGCCCCTGCTGCCATAACGCGTAGGCCCCGGCGCAGGCGGCCTGGATGGCATCGTCGAGCGCGGCCTGTTCCAGGGTGACAGTGGCGATCGGGCAGCCTTTCTGGAAAGCGGAGGATTCGAACTCGGCGATGAAATGGTCGATCACGGCGCTCAGCCCGAGCAGCGCGCTGGGCTGGGCCATGGACAGGGCGGCCAGCTGCTGCGCGGTGGCGGCGGCGGAATGGCGGATGGCCGCCACCGCGAGATCGACCTTGCCGCCGGGAAAGTAGTGGTAGAGCGAGCCCTTGGGGGCCGCGCTCTCGCTCACGATCTGGTTCAGGCCGGTGTTGTGGTAGCCCTGGGTTTGCAGCAGGCGGGCGGTGGTTTCGATCAGGCGGGTGCGGGCTGCGGGTTCCATGGACTTCAACTCGATCTGTATTATAACGACTGGTCTATATAATCATGAACACAAGGATTCGGTCAAGGCGCGGTGTTTTCATGCATGGGGCTCCAGCGCCCCCGGATCCGGAAGCGCGTAGCGCTATCCAGGCTCGGCTGCCAGGGCTTCGAAATCAGCCGCATAACCGAGCAGCCGCTTGCACAGGTGCTCGCGCTGGGCCGCGTCCAGGGTGGCGGAGAGATCGGCCAGCAGTTGCAGCCAGCGCCGGCGTTCCACGGATTCCAGCGACTGCGGATCGTCCGCCGGGTGCGGGCCGAGGAAATATTCGCGCATGCGCTGTTCGAAGCCGGGCTGCGCCCGGGTGCCCAGCACCGCGGCATAGTGGTCCAGGGAGTTGAGCCGTCCCCGCGTCAGTTCCGGCGTGGCGAGCTGCACCTGCGCGGCCCACTGCTCGACCAGTTCACGTTGCCGGGCATTGGGCCGGCCGATCCAGTCGCGCAGGCTGTCGTCCATCCGTTCAACGAGGCGTGCCCGGCGTTCCGGCTCGCTGCGGTTCAGGGATTTGCGCGAGCGGCGCTCGATTTCCGCACCGATGCGCCGGATCATGTCCGCCACCTGCGCATCGCTGAGCAGCACATGGGCCCGGGCGTAGTCGGGCAGCGCGTGTTCCACCAAGCGGTCCCAGTCGTTACGGATCTTCACGCTGACGGTTTCGAGCTGCTCGCGGCTGAGCGGCCCCGTCTGCGCCGCGGCGGCCAGCTGCCGCAGGTCGGTGGCGTACGACGGCAATTGCGTATGCCGGTGCCAGATCCACAGCTGCTGCAACTCGGTGTCCAGGTACTGCCGCTGCTGCGCATCGAGATCGACGTATTTCGAAACCTGCCAGCGCAGCAGGGTGTCGAGGTGATCGTAGGCCAGCCGCGTGGTGCTGCACGCGGCGAGCAGCGGCAGCAGGCAACAGCAGGCCAGGAGTTTCAGCAAACGCAGCACATTCTTGCTTCCCTGCGAATGTACCGACAGCCTAAAGCAAAAAAAGGCCTCCGGCTGGCATTGCGCCGGCCGGAGGCCTGGTACTTCAGTTCACGGACCGTGCAGCGTCCGCGATATGGCGGCTACTTGTTGCGGCCGGCCTCGATCTCGTTGACGATGCGGTCCGCGCCGTAGACCTTGCGCAGGGCCTCGACGATGGCGCCGCTGTGCACGGCCACGGTGCGGTTGACGCGCTCGTCGAACCAGTAGGCGCCGCCGAGGGATTCGATGTTGCCGTCGAACACCAGGCCGACGATCTCGCCCTTGCGGTTGATCATCGGGCTGCCGGAATTGCCGCCGATGATGTCGTTGCTGGTGACGAAGTCGAAGCGCTGCGCGCCGTTGAGCTGGTCCTTGGCCTTGATCCAGGAGTCCGGCAGCTTGAACGGATCGAAGCCGGTGGCGCGGTCGAAGGCGCCGGCGATTTCGGTGAAGGGCTTCACCGGCACGCCTTTCTCGTTCCAGCCTTTGACCACGCCGTCGGACAGGCGCAGGGTGAAGGTGGCATCGGGATAGACGCTGGTGCCGTACTTCTCGAAGCGCGCCTGGGCCAGCAGTTCAGCGTTCTTCTTTTCCACCGCTTCCACTTCATCCTCGTAACGCTTGCGCAGGGCGCGCGCTTCCGGATCGACCTGCCTGGCCAGCAGGATGAAGGGATCGGTGGAGGCGTCGATTGCAGCCTGGCCGCCATCCCACAGCGCCTTGCGCACCGCCGGATCACCCAGTTTGGTGGTCTCGACCAGGCGCTTGGCCATCAGCTCTGGCGCTTCCTTGCCCAGCACCTGGCGCACGGTGGCGTCGTCGGCGCCGAGCCATTCACGCAGCTTGGTCAGCGACCAGCCGAGCTCGACCTGCTCGAACGCGGGATAGATCGGCGCATCGGAGAACAGCTCCTGCGTCAGCGTCGGCAGCGCACCGTCGGTGAACTCGTGCAGGCGCTCCGAATTGGGCTTGCCGCGTTCGGCAGCGCCGCGCACCAGGTCACGGGCAAAGCCGAAATAATCCGACTGGAAGCCGCGCTGGCCTTCGATGAATTTCCAGCGCATCTCGAACTCGCGGTAATTGGCCTGCACCGCAGCGATCTCGTCCCAGGCCTTGCCGTACTTGGCCTTGCGCGCCGGGCTGCCGTTGACGAAGGCGCGCAGCTCGCTTTCCTGCTTGCGCTTGTAGTTGAACACTTCCGGATCGAGCAGCGCCTGCTCCTGGCCCTTCAGCGCCTTGATGCTGTTCTCAAGATAAAAACGGTCGGCTTCGCTGGTGCGCGCCGACTCCGGACTTTCCGAGGCAAACTGGTTGAGCATGCCGCGTTCTTCCGCGGCATACATCAGGCGCGACGGCAGGTCGACATCGCGGCGACGCTCGAGCTGGGCAATGGTCAGCTGGCGCTGGGTGGAACCGGGGTGGCCCAGCACCATGGTCAGCTCGTTTTCCTCGGCGCCGTTCTTGGAGAACGGGAAGTAGTCGGCGACCTTGGCCGGCTTGCCGTCCTCGTAGGCGCGCAGGATGCCCATGTCGAGGTCATAGCGCGGGAAGTTGAAGTTGTCCGGGTCGCCGCCGAAGAAGGCGATCGATTCGTCCGGCGCGAACACCAGGCGCGCGTCCTGGAAGCGGTGGTACTTGTACACGTCGTAGACGCCGCCGTGGTACAGCTCGACCACGTCGCAGCGGGTGCGCTCCTTGTCGGCGCCGACACACTCGGCCTCGATCTTCGACTGCTCGGCTTTCTGCGCCTTGCTGAAGGCGGCGCCCTGCAGGCCGCTGGTGGCCTTCTTGACGCGGGCGGTGACGTCGCTGATTTCATCGAGGCGGTTCAACTCGATGGTCGGGCACAGCACCTCGTCCTTCTGCTCCTTCGCGTAGAAGCCATCGGCGACGAAATTCTTCTTGGCGGTGGAGAGCTGCTGCACGCACTCGCGCACGCAGTGGTGATTGGTCAGCACCAGGCCGTCCGGCGAGACGAAGGACCCGGAACAGCCGCCGGCCAGTCGCAGGGAGGAGCGCTGCGCATGCTGCACCCAGGCCGCGTCCGGCGTGAAGCCGTAGCGCGCCTGCAGATCCTTGGCCGGCAGCTTGTCCAGGGTCCACATGCCTTCGGCGGCATGGGCGGCGGCGAGCGGCAGCAGGGCCGCGACAACGGCAAGTCCGGGCCGGCGCAGACGCCGACCCCACGGTTCAACGGTGCGAGTCATGGATATTCCCGGATGTTGGCGGCCACTCGGGTGGCCTGTGGGGTCCAGTATAAAAGCCTTGGCCCCCCCTGCCGCAAACCCGCGCCGGTCCGCGTCGATCCGGCCGCCCTGGCCCCCGGCGCCGGGCCCAGGGTTCGGCTTTGGCAAGCCCCGTGCTAGCATCTTGGAACGCCGCACTCCTTATTTGGTGCAAGGCGGTTTTTTTCCCGGCCTGATCCGGGCCATTTCCAATGGAGCACGCCGGACCATGTCTTCCGTACACACGCTGCACCGCATCGATGCCACCGAACGCGGGGGTCCGCGCGACCTGCGCCGCACCGGTCTGCATCCGGATCACTGGTACCCGCTGGCCCGCGCCCGCGACCTCAAGCCGGGCAAGACCCTGGGCGTGACCTTCGGCGGCGAGCCGATCGTGCTGGTGCGGCCGCTCGAAGGCCAGGGCGACGTGTTCGCGCTGGAAGACCGCTGCGCGCACCGCCAGGTGCCGCTGCACCTGGGCGTGGTGAAAGGCGACCGCCTGCTGTGCAGCTACCACTGCTGGGCCTACAACCGCAGCGGCAAGTGCATCAACGTGCCCTACCTCGACGAAAAGCAGACCCTGCCCAACGGCGTGCGCAGCTACGCCGCCCGCGAGCAGTACGGCTTCATCTTCGTCTTCACCGGCAACCAGGCCCTGGCCGAGACCACGCCGTTCCCGGACCTGCCGACCTATTCCAACCCGGCCTACAAGCACCGCCTGCTGGACCGCACCATCAACTGCCACTACTCGTTCATGCACGAGAACCTGATGGACATGAACCATCAGTTCCTGCACCGCAGCCTGATGGGCAGCATCCGCCCGACCCTGCTCGACGTGCGCGAGGGCGACGACTGGCTGGAAGCCGACTACACCTTCTCGCGCGCCGCCGGCAAGCAGCCGCTGGGCGAGCGCTTCATGATCGGCCGCGGCAAGCACGACGTGGCGAAGGACGGCCACGACCTGATGACCATCCGCACCGGCTATCCCTACCAGACGCTGAAGTTCTGGACCGCGGGCTCCGGCACCGACCAGCCGGCGCTGGACCTGTGGAACGCCTACATGCCGACCGACGTCGACCAGCGCGCCAACCAGACCTACGGCCTGATCATGATCCGCAAGCCGGGCATCCCCGGCATGATCCACCTGCTGTGGCCCTTCATCCACTGGTTCACCGAGGGCATCTTCGGCCAGGACCGCGAGATCGTCGAAGCCGAGCAGCGCGCCTACGACCAGCAGGGCGCCGACCGCAACCAGGAAATCTTCCCCGCCATCCAGCGCCTGAAGGACCTGCTCACCCGCCGCGGCGTGCCGCTGCCGCCCAGGCAGGGCTGAGGCGGCGCCGAACGCTCCGGCCGGGCCGGGGTTCCGCCGTGCGCCGCACGCTGTCGCGCAGCCTGTTCATCGCCATCATGGTGGGCGGGCTTGGCTATGTCGCCGCGACCTCGAACACCCTGCCCAGCCTGGTGGCTTCGCATTTCGCGGCCAGCGGCGAAGCCAATGGTTTCATGTCGCGCGTCAACTACGTGGCCTTCATGCTGATCTTCGTCACCGGCTTCCCCTCGCTGGTGGTGACCGTGATGAGCAGCGTCTACCGCAACTCGCGCGAACGCATGAACCTGCCCAACGGGGACTACTGGCTGGCACCGCCGAGGCTGGACGCGACCGTCGAATTCCTGGTGGCCCACGCGCAGTGGCTGGGCGCCCTGCTGGTGGTGTTCATCTGCCTGGTGCACCGGCTGGTGCTGCAGGCCAACGCCTATTTCCCGGCACAGCTGCCCGGCTCGATCCTGACCACGGCTATCGTGCCGCTGGCGGCAATGATCGCGCTATGGGTTGCCGTGTTGATGTGGCGGCTGCGGCGCCCCCCGGCAAAGCCGTAAAGCCGCTTCAGCCGGGCTTGATGGTCCGCAAGGCCAGCTTCCTCTTCTCGTAGCAGTCGCGGCAGTAGGAACGGGTCTTGTCCCGCTTCGCGGCGAGCATGGCGATGGGCCGGTGCCGGTGGCAGGAAGCGCACCAGAATTCAGGCTTGGGAGGAGTCGTTGCGGTCAATGGTCTACGCCGTGGCAGGCGATATCGGCTGGCGCTAGTATGCGCCGAACCGGGGTTCTTGTGCGGACCGACCACCGGCGCGACTCGCCGAACGGAACCGCGAACCCATTTGGCGGCGGTGAGCCAACGACTCTAGGCCGATGGCCATTCTCCGAGCCGACCTATCGCTAGATCGATAAGCCGATCATCAAATAGTCTCGTCTTTCGCTCGGCTGCCAGCCCCCCTCCCGCCCAATGCCGCAGACCGTTCTTGAGTGCGTCTCTAGTGGGTTCGCAGTGTTCCTTATAAACTAGCCAGTCCACTGTCGCTAAAAGTTCCAGGCCAAGTGGCGATTCAAAGCCATCGATCAATTTTGCCGTGACCTCCAAAGCATCACGGTAAACCTTTGCATCGCTGCTACTTAAATACGCGGCTACAAAGTCCGTGCTGGAATCGTCAAACCAGATGATATCCAGGGGACCCGCGTCGGCCAATCGCTTTTCGCAGTGGAGGTGACTCCCGTCCATAGCGTTCAGTAAATGCTGCAAGCGATGGGCGTATGGGCCGTATTTGTTGGCTTCAAAACGAAGGTCCAGGGGATCAGCAAGCCCCAGCTTCTCGATATTGCGTTCCAAAAACCAAGCCAATTTTTGAATCTCAAGAAGAGTGCATTCAATACCAAGCACCCAATATCGCCGAATCAGTTCTGCCACTAACGCCCTAGCTGGAGTAAGTTTCTGTACGCCTGAGCGCTTCGCGACGTTCTGGTACTTGTCGGTCGGTTCGAACACGAGGACATCAACACCCGCCAAGTCGCTTAACGCAGCCTCAATAGTCGGTCGAACGTCTTTCCAGTCCAAGCCACCATTGCCGCAACCCAAAGGGGGAACTGCGATCGAGCGAATGTGATTTTCTGTAATCACTCTATGCAAGTCTGCCAGCCCCTCAACGATCCATTCCAACTTAGTCGGCTGCCGCCAGTGCTTCTTGGTCGGAAAATTAATTATCCAATGAGGGCCACCAAGAAGCTCGAGGCGTTCTACTACGAACATGTGGCCAACTTTGATCTCTTTCTTCTTGCAGGCCGCCTCATACTGCTTGAAGTTGTCGGGAAACGCTTCCTTGAACATCAAAGCGATACCTTTTCCCATTACACCCACGGTATTTACCGTGTTGACCACGGCGTCTACATCGGCCTCCAATAAATTTCCCTTCGTATATAGAATCATCAGAAGTACCAACTGGGGGAGGTAACTACACGCAAGTTCAATGCTCTTTGATCACACAAAACGCGGACTCTTGTTGCTACGATGTCGGTGTGACAACCCACTCCTATCAAGGCTTCGACTGGTAGCCGTCCGTAAACCAACGCCTCCGCTTGGTAACGTTCCACTTTGCCAGGATCCTCAACATCTCGCTTGAAATCTCGCCGCTGAAGGATTGGCCAGTCGATGCGGATAAGATCAGCCATGTCAGACGAAAATTGCGCACTCGTCAGATATGCGTGTCGATCGGAAAACAAGAAAGGAAGTCCCAACTCGGCTAGGCGGCGAAGGGAGGATACTAAGATCACGATCTCGTCATTCGTACGTTGCCGAATCCCCGCCCAGCCAGTTTTAATGTTGTACAGCATTGGTGAATACGGGGTGAAGTAAAAAGGGACGTAATCGCTGAGAGTTCCACCGGGGGGCACTGACACAACCCGATGGTGGCGTTTGTCGATCAATTCGGGATTGCCAATGTTCACGTAATTCGGATCGAATATCCCAGAGTTCCGACAATGTAGGCCGTGATCCAGAATCCAAGGCAGGTTATCGCGATGCACAATCCGGAAAATTAGTGCCTTGTCCAGATTGAGGTTAATCGACATTCTTCCCATCGTACTACCCACCCCAAGCCTACTCAAGCCGCGAGCATGGGGGAAATCGTTAAAGAACAACCACCGACACTTAAATTCCGCGGTTAATCACTTGCCAATACAGAAACTGGAGAAAATGCGGCCCAGCAGGTCCTCGCTGCTGAAGCGCCCGGTGATTTCGTCCAGGGCCTGCTGTGCCAAGCGCAGCTCTTCGGCGATCAGTTCCGGCGAGGTGTTGCGCGCGCCGTGAGCGCGGGCAAGACGCAGCGAAGCCTGGGCGCGATGCAGGGCATCGAGGTGGCGCGCCCTTGCGGTGAACAGGCCTTCGGCATCGGCGGCTGAAAATCCGGCAGCCCGCTTGATCTCGGCGGCGAGTTGATCGATGCCCTGGCCGCCGGCGGCGGAGAGGCGTAGACGGATGCGGCCCTGGGCGTCCTTGTCGCGCGATGGGGCGCCGCCGCTGAGGTCGCACTTGTTGAACAACAGCAGGGTTTCGATCTCCGGCGGCAGCCGCGCCAACAGCGCGGCGTCCGTTTCGGTGAGACCGTTGCGGTCGTCGGCGAGGAACAGGATCAGCTCGGCTTTTTCCAGCGCGGCCCAGGCGCGGCGCACGCCTTCCTGTTCGACCGGGTCGCTGGTCTCGCGCAGGCCTGCGGTGTCGATGATGGTCAGCGGCAGGCCGTCGACCACGATGTGCTCGCGCAGCAGGTCGCGGGTGGTGCCGGCATGCGGCGAGACGATGGCGGCCTCGGCCCCGGCGAGGCGGTTGAGCAGGGTGGACTTGCCGACGTTGGGCTGTCCGGCGATGGCCACGGTCATGCCTTCGCGCAGGCGGCGCCCCTGCGCCGCTTCGCGGATCAGGTCGGCGGTGATTTCGACCAGGCCGGCGGTGCGGTCGTGCAGGGTCTGCGGCGTGATCCAGGGCACGTCCTCGTCGGCGAAATCCAGCGCGGCCTCGAGGTCGGCGCGCACCGCGATCAGCTCGTCGAGCAGGCCCTGCACGCGGTTGGAGAATTCCCCCTGGAGCGAATGCAGCGCGGCGCGCACGGCGCTGCGGCTGGAGGCGTCGATGAGGTCGGCCACGGCCTCGGCCTGCGCCAGGTCGAGGCAGCCGTTGAGGAAAGCGCGCTCGGAGAATTCACCGGGCCGCGCCGGCCGCGCGCCGGCCGCGCAGGCGGCTCGCAACAGCAGGCTCAACACCACCGGACCGCCGTGGCCCTGCAACTCGAGCACATCCTCTCCGGTGTAGGAGTTCGGCGCGGGGAAATAGAGCAGCAGGCCCTGATCGATGCGCGCGCCGGCGGCGTCGCGGAAGCTGCGCAGCGCGGCGGTGCGCGGTGGCGGCAGCTTGCCGGCCAGCGACTCGCAGATCCGCGGCACCAGCGGACCGGATACGCGCACCATGCCCACCGCGCCGCGGCCCGGCGGCGTGGCGATGGCGGCGATGGTGTCGGTGACCGCAGTTCTCATGAGCAGCAGTGTACGCGCATGGGGTGGCGCCAAAAACAATGATCCCCGCCGGAGCGGGGATCGTTGTTGCAGGGCTTGCGGGAGGCGTGGCCTATTTCTTCACCAGCTCGCCTTTCTTCAGGTCCGCGGCCTCGAGGCGGCGCGCGATGACCCACTGCTGCAGGATGTTGGTCAGGTTGCTGACCAGCCAGTACAGCACCAGGCCGACCGGGAAGAACAGGAACAGGCCGGTGAGGAAGATCGGCATGATGTTCATCATCTTCGCCTGGGTCGGGTCCATCGTCGCCGACTGGCCGGACAGGCGCTGCTGCACCCACATGCTGATGCCGTACAGCACCGGCAGGATGTAGTACTGGTCGGGACCGGACAGGTCCTGCATCCACAGGATGAACGGCGCCTGGCGCAATTCCACGCTCTGCGCCAGCACCCAGTACAGGGCGAAGAACACCGGCATCTGCACCAGCAGCGGCCAGCAGCCGGCCAGCGGGTTGAAGCCTTCCTTCTTGTACAGCTCCATCATCGCCTTGTTCAGGCGCTCACGATCGTCGCCGAACCGCTCGCGCAGTTCCTTGATGCGCGGGCTGAACTTCTTCATCTTGGCGGTGGAGCGGTACTGCGCCTCGGACAGCTTGAAGAACAGGGCCTTCACCGTCAGGGTCAGCAGGATGATCGACCAGCCCCAGTTGCCGGTGAGCTTGTGGTACTGCGACAGCACCCAGAACAGCGGCTTGGCCACCGACTTCAGGATGCCGTAGTCCTCGGTCAGCTCGAAGCCGGGCGCCACGCCTTCCATCTTGCCCTGGGCAATCGGACCGATGTAGAGACGGCTGTCGTAGCTGTGTTCGGTACCGTCGGCCACCGGCGCAAGCACTCCGGTGTACTGCGCCTGGTATGGCTGCTGGCTGCTCGGATTCTTTTTGCCGCTGAATTCCGCCGCCTGATCGGGCGGCGGGATGACGGCGACGACGAAGTATTTCTGCAGCATGGCGATCCAGCCGCCGGTCTGCTTGACGTCGTACTCCGCCTTGTCCAGGTCCTTGAAGGCTTTCTTCTTGTAGGCGTAGTCGCTGCTGCCCGGCTTGTCCTGCTGGTAGACGCCGATGCCGAGGAAGCCGCCGGCGGTGTGCATGAAGCCGGGGCCCGCTTCGGCCGGCGGCGGCGTGCGCTGGTAGCGCAGGAAGGAAGCAGCCTGCAACTCCTTGCCGCTGTGGTTGACCAGGGTCTGGGTGACGCCGATCTCGTAGCTGTCGCGCTTGAAATGGAACACCTTGCGCACGCTGTAGCCGGAGGCGTCGGTGTATTCCAGCGGCACGTCGAGCGTGGCCGCGCCGTCGGCCAGCTTGTAGGCGGCTTGCGGGGACGTGAAGCTGGACTGGTTGCTGGACAGCGGCTGCTCACTGCCGGCGATGCCGCTGAGCAGGGTGAACAGCTCGCCGTTGCGGTCGTCGAGCAGTGCCAGCTTCTGGTCGGGGTGCTTCTTGTCGGTGCTGTAGTCGCTCAGCTCGACGCGGCGGATCTCGCCGCCGGCCAGGGCGATGTCGACCATCAGCAGGTCGGTCTGCACCTGCACATGCTGCTGGGTGAGCGTACCCGCCGCGGGTGCGACATCGGTGGCGCCCGCCGCCGCGGTGCTGGCCTTGCCGGCGGCATCGGCTGCGACACCACTGGCATTGCCCGACTGCTGCGTCTGCGCCGGCTTGGCGTAGTCGGTTTCCCAGGCCTGGTAGAGCAGGAACAGGAACAGGCCGAGAAACGCGACCAGTACCATGCGGCGATTTTCCATGGAGAGCTTCTACCTGGGCTTACAGATGGTGGAGCAGTGGGTGGGCTGGTGTTCCGGAACCGGGTCGTGGCCGCCCGGATTGAGCGGATGGCAGCGCACGATACGGCGCAAGGCTAACCACAGGCCCTTGACGGGGCCGTGACGCTCGATGGCCTCGACGGCATATTGGGAACACGTGGGATAGAAACGGCAGCGCGGCCCGAGCAGGGGGCTTATGAAGCGCTGGTAGGCGCGGATGAATCCGACGAGTAGGACGTGTAGCCACCGCATCGATCGATCACCTTGAGCCAGATTTCCGCCAGGGTTGCGCGCAGCTGCTCGTTGTTCATGCCATGCAGGCCGGGCGTGCCGTAGAACACCAGGTCCACGGCGGGCAGGCGTTGCTGATTGTGCCGGAAGTTTTCACGGATCTGCCGCTTGATGCGGTTGCGATCCACCGCCCGGGGCGCGGCCTTGCGTGCGATGGCCAGACCGAGACGCGCGTGGTCCGTGCCGTTATTCGGCCTGCATACCGCGGCTAGCGGCGTCCGCGTGATCCTGAAGCCCTTGGCGAAAGCCTGTTTGAATTCGGCAGGCTGGCGGATGCGGACGCGGCGTTGCAGCTGTGCGCGTGCGTGCATCGACCCAGGTCCGACTTCGGGCTCAAGCTTGAACTCAAGCAGCTTACGGGATGAGACGGGCGCGGCCCTTGGCGCGGCGACGCGCCAGCACCTGGCGACCACCGACAGTGGCCATACGGGCACGGAAACCGTGGGTGCGCTTGCGCCGCAGGGTGTGCGGCTGGAACGTACGTTTCATGACTGCTTGCTCGAGCGGGACAAAAGAGAGCTATTTTATAGGTCTAACGCCCCATCAAGCAACATCCCAAGCAACAGCAGCCGCAAATCCGTCGGCCGGGCGCCGGTTTCGGACGCCTTCCGGAGAATATTCGGTGCGGATACAAGGGCGTCCGTGATTGTACTCGACAGGGTGGCTTCAGCCTGTGGATAAGTCAGGGACCAGCGGCTAGACTCTTCGTCCAAAAACGAATGCAGACGGATGGACGGGGCATGCTGAGAGAGGACCTTTGGGACCGGTGCGTCGAGCGCCTCGAAGCGGAACTTCCCGGCAAGGAAATCGGCACCTGGATCAGGCCCTTGCGCGCCGTGGTCTCGGCCGACCAGGTGACGCTGCTGGCGCCCAACCGCGTGGTGATGGAGCGCGTGCGCACCGACTTCCTGCAGAAGATCCAGCGCGCGGTGTCGAGCCTCGCCAGCTATGACCTCATCGTCAACATCGCGGTCGGCAGCGGCGCCGAGACGCGTCCCGCCGCATCCGGCACCGGCAGCGGCGCGGCGCCGGCGGAAGGCGAGGACTATTCCCCGTTCGCCAAGGGCCGGCTCGATCCGCGCTACACCTTGCAGACCTTCATCGAAGGCAAATCCAACTCGCAGGCGCGCGCTGCCGGCCTTCATGTCGCGAGCAGCCCGGGCAACGTCTACAACCCGCTGCTGATCTACGGTCAGTCCGGTCTGGGCAAGACGCACCTGATGCACGGCATCGGCAATGCCATCTCGGCCGGCCGCGAAAATGCGCGCATCGTCTATGTCGGCGCCGAGCAGTGGTTCAACCAGATGGTGTCGGCGATCCGTTTCGGCCGCCAGGCCGAGTTCAAGAATTTCTATCGCTCGGTCGACGCGCTGCTGATCGACGACATCCACTTTCTCGCAGGCAAAGAGCATTCGCAGGAAGAGTTCTTCCATACCTTCAACGCCCTGATCGACGGCCGCAAGCAGATCGTGCTGACCTGCGACCGCTATCCGCGCGAGCTCGACGCGCTCGACGAACGCCTCAAGTCGCGCTTCACCTGGGGCCTGTCGGTGCCGATCGAGCCGCCCGAACTGGAAACGCGCGTGGCGATCCTGCTGGCCAAGGCCGAGACGCTCGGCATCCGCATGCCGGACGACGTCGCCGCATTGGTGGCGCAGCGCATCCGCTCCAACGTGCGCGAACTCGAAGGCGCGCTGCATCGCCTCAACGCGTCGGCGCGCCTCACCGCAACCCCGATCACCACCGAGTTCGCGCGCAGCTGCCTCAAGGACATGTTCGCGTCCTACGACCGCGCGGTGACGCTGGAGAACATCAAGCGCACCGTCGCCGGCTACTACAACATCCGCCTGACCGATCTGAGCTCGGTGCGCCGCACCCGCACACTGGCGCGCCCGCGCCAGGTGGCGATGTCGCTGGCCAAGGAACTGACGCAGCACTCCTATCCGGAAATCGGCGCCGCCTTCGGCAAGGATCACACGACCGTATTGCACGCCTGCCGCAAGGTGGTGGAGCTGAAACGCGACGACGAACGCCTGCGCGAGGACTATGAAAACCTGCTGCGCATGCTGACCAATTGAGCACCCTGCAAAGCTGGGTACGGAGCCTGGAATTGCCTGTGTATAATCCAGCGGATAAGCCTGAATATCTATTTGTGCACAGCTTGCTAGAGGGTAACGAGGCCTTGCACAGGTGCTGGATTCGGCCGGAAAAAGAATACAAGTTATTGAATATGCTGGAATTTACAGATTTATCCAGCGAAAAGTGACGACACTATTAATACAGCTGTCTTTTATATTCAAACCCATATTTATCTTTAGTCCACCTGCCCAACCATCCGATCCGGCTCCATGAATATCCAAATCCCGAGAGGCGAGCTGCTTTCCGCACTTCAGTCGGTGATCGGCGTGGTGGAGCGAAGACAGTCGCTGCCGATCCTCAGCAACATCCTGATGGTGGCCCAGGAGGACGAGCTGGTGCTGACCGCCACCGACCTGGAGCTCCAGGTCGAGCGACGCGTGCAGGTGCAGAACCTGAGCCCCGGCAAGACCACCGCGCCGGCGCGCAAGCTGCACGACATCTGCCGCGGCCTGCCGGAAGGCGCCACCATCGGCGTCGAGCTGAACCAGAACCGCCTGACCATGAAGTCCGGCAAGAGCCGCTTCACCCTGGCCACCCTGGATGCGGCCGAATTCCCCTCGCTCAGCGCGGCGGGCTCCGAAACCAGGCTCACGCTGACCGGCAAGGAATTGAAGGAATTGCTGAGCCGCACCCAGTTCGCCATGGCGCAGCAGGATGTGCGTTATTACCTCAACGGCCTGCTGCTGGAGATCCGCGCCAACCGCGTGCGCACCGTCGCAACCGACGGCCACCGCCTGGCCATGGCCGAGTTGCGCCGCGACACCGGCGTGAAGAAGGACCTGCAGGTGATCCTGCCGCGCAAGACCGTGCTGGAATTGCAGCGCCTGGTCGAAGCGGACGACACCGAGATCCAGCTGAATCTTTCCGCCAACCAGGTGCAGGTGGACCTGGACGGCCTGAAGCTGACCTCCAAGCTGATCGAAGGCCGTTTCCCCGATTACGAGCGCGTCATTCCGGAAGGCTCGGACAAGACCGTGCATGGCGACCGCGGCCGGGTGCGCGCGGCGCTGTCCCGAGCGGCGATCCTGTCCAACGAGAAATTCCGCGGCGTGCGCCTGACCCTGTCGGGCGGCACCCTGCGCATCCAGACGCAGAACCCGGAGCAGGAAGAGGCGGAGGAGGAAGTCGAGGTGCAGTACGAAGGCGCCCCGCTTGAGATCGGCTTCAACGTCGGCTACCTGCTGGACGCGCTCGACGCCATCGAAGGCAACGAGTTCATCATGGAACTGCGCAGCGGCGACGCCAGCGGCCTGGTCTACGACGCGGCCAACAACGCCAACAAGTACGTCGTGATGCCGATGCGGCTTTGAGCCGCGTCCGCATCCTGAGAAGCCAGCTGTTCACGCATCAAGGCTGGAACGAGAGGGGAGAGGGTGTAGCGGCATCCCGGTCCTTACGCCGAGTTTCAGCAAGCGCCTTCACGTTCCGACGTGAGGGCGTTTTTGTTTGCGCACTGATTAAAACGAATCCAGGGCGGCCGGGATCATGTTGATCTCCCAGCTCCAGGCGCGTGATTTCCGCCTGTTCACCAACCTCCAGCTCGACGCTCATCCGCGCTTCAACCTGATCACCGGGGAGAACGGCGCCGGCAAGACCTCGCTGCTGGAAGCCCTGCATGTGCTGGGGCGGGGCGGCAGCTGGCGCGTATTGCCGGCGCAGTTGGCGCGGGATGGCACCCAGGCCTGGCAGGTGGCGGGGCAGGTCGTCGATCCCTCGGGCGTGCCCCCGGAACTGCTCAAGCTGACCTGGCGGGAGCGGGAGATCGCCATCGAGTTCGGCCAGGGTGATCTGGCCTTGTCGGAGCTGGTGCGGCGCCTGCCTTTGCAGATCCTCGATCCGGGCATGCACCGGATGCTGGAAGAGGGGCCGGGAATCCGTCGCCGCTTCCTCGATTGGGGTGTGTTCCACGTGGAACATCGATTCATGCCGACCTGGAAACGGGCGCGCCGCGCCCTGCGCCAGCGCAATGCCATGCTGCGCGAGGGCGGTTCGGTGGCCATGCTGGCGCCCTGGAACCGGGAATTGGCGGAAGCCGCCGAGCAATTGAGCGCCCTGCGCCGGGCCCATGCCCTGGAAGTGGAGGCACGCAGCCAGGCCTTGCTGGCCGACCTGCTGCCGGGCGAACGCTGGCAGCTGCGCTACAGCCAGGGTTGGGACGCGGACCGCGCCTACCTGGAGGTGCTGGAAGCCAGCCTGGAGCGGGACCGGCGGCATGGCCTGACCATGAGCGGGCCGCAGCGCGCCGAACTGGGCTTCTATACCAGCCACATGAGCGACAGCCAGGCGGATGGCGAGGGCGGCCCCGCCAGATCGGTGAAGGGCCGCATCAGCCGCGGCCAGCAGAAATTGCTGGTGGCAGCCTTCATCCTGGCGCAGTGCTGGATCGTGGCGGAGCGGGGCGGCCGGGTGCCGGTGCTGCTGCTCGACGATTTCTCCGCCGAGTTGTCTTCCGAGTTCCAAACGCGTCTACTGAAGGTATTGCTGGCCTATCCCGGTCAGAAGTTCGTGACCGCGCTGGAACTCGCCGGTCCGCTGAAAAACACCCCCGACGCCCGCATGTTCCACGTGGAACATGGCCTCCTGCGACCCCTGGCAAACGGGTAAAATAGCGAGTCAGAACAGAACCAGACGATGAACACTCCCCCGAACGACGACACCACCTACAACGCCAGCAGCATCCGGGTCTTGAAGGGCCTCGAAGCGGTCCGTCAGCGGCCCGGCATGTACATCGGCGATACCGACGACGGTACCGGCTTGCACCACATGGTTTTCGAGGTGGTGGACAACGCCATCGACGAAGCCCTGGCGGGCTATTGCACCGAGGTACAGGTGATCCTGCACGCCGACAACAGCGTCTCGGTGAACGACAACGGCCGCGGCATTCCGGTGGACATCCACGAGGAAGAGGGGCGTTCGGCGGCGGAAGTGATCATGACCATCCTGCACGCCGGCGGTAAGTTCGGCGGCAGCGGCTACAAGGTTTCGGGCGGCCTGCACGGCGTCGGCGTGTCGGTGGTGAATGCGCTGTCGGAGCTGCTGCTGCTCGACATCTACCGCAACGGCCGCCACTACCACCAAGAATACCGCATGGGCGAACCCCAGGCGCCGCTGGCGGAGCAGGGCGAGACCACCAAGCGCGGCACCCTGGTGCGCTTCTACCCGAGCCACAAGGTCTTCACCCAGACCGAATTCCACTACGACATCCTGGCGCGCCGCCTGCGCGAACTGTCCTTCCTCAATTCCGGTGTGCGCATCGTGCTGCGCGAGGAAGCCAGCGCCCGCGAGGACATCTACGAATACCACGGCGGCATCCGCGCCTTCGTCGAGTACCTCAACAAGAACAAGGCACCGCTGCACGAGACCATCGTCTACGTCAACGCGGAGAAGGACGGCATCGTGGTCGAAGCCGCCCTGCAGTGGAACGATTCCTACCAGGAAGGGGTGTTCTGCTTCACCAACAACATCCCGCAGAAGGATGGCGGCACCCATCTCACCGGCTTCCGCAACGCCCTGACCCGCACCATCAACGACTACCTCGAGACCGAAGGCCTGGCCAAGAAGGAAAAGGTCGAGCCGATCGGCGACGACGCCCGCGAGGGCCTCACCGCGGTGCTGTCGGTGAAAGTGCGCGACCCCAAGTTCTCCTCGCAGACCAAGGAGAAGCTGGTGTCCTCCGAGGTCAAGGCCGCGGTGGAATCGGTGCTGGTGGAGAAGCTCAAGGAATTCCTGCTCGAGCGCCCGCGCGAAGCCAAGGTGATCGGCGCCAAGGTGGTGGATGCCGCCCGCGCCCGTGAAGCCGCGCGCAAGGCCAAGGAACTCAACCGGCGCAAGAGCGTACTGGACATCGCCGGCCTGCCCGGCAAGCTGGCCGATTGCCAGGAGAAGGATCCGGCGCAGTCCGAGATCTTCCTGGTCGAGGGCGACTCCGCCGGCGGCTCCGCCAAACAGGGCCGCGACCGCCGCTTCCAGGCGATCCTGCCGCTCAAGGGCAAGATCCTCAACGTCGAGAAGGCGCGGCTGGAGAAGATGCTGTCCTCGCAGGAGGTCGGCAACCTGATCACGGCGCTGGGCTGCGGCATCGGCCGCGACGACATGAAGCCGGAAAACCTGCGCTACCACCGCATCATCATCATGACCGACGCGGACGTGGACGGCGCGCACATCCGCACCCTGTTGCTGACCTTCTTCTACCGCCACATGTACAGCCTGGTCGAGCGCGGCCACGTCTACATCGCGCAGCCGCCGCTGTACAAGCTGAAAGCCGGCAAGCAGGAAACCTACATCAAGGACGACCGCGAGATGGAGGAGTGGCAGCTGCGCGCCGCCCTCGACGACGCGGTGCTGATCCCGGCCACCGGCCAGCCGCCGCTGACCCAGGCCGCGCTGTCGCACCTGGTGCGCGATTACTCGCACCTCAATGGCGTGGTCGATCGCCTGACGCGCCACTACGAAGCCGACCTGCTGCAACAGCTGCGCAAGATGGCGCCGGTGCCGACCGAAGCCGCCGCCCTGGAGACCTGGGTCGCCGCCTTCACCGCCGCGCTCAACGACGGCCATAGCGCCTCGCGCTACAAGGTCAAGGGCGCCATCGGCGAAAGCGGGCCGCTGCTCGGCATCGAGCGGCGCCTGCATGGGCTGGAATACCAGTACAGCTTCGGCGAAGACTTCTTCGCCAGCGTCGACTACCAGCAGATGGTGCGCTTCAACGAGCAGACCAGAACCCTGCTCGGCGCGGGCGCCACCATCGGCCGGGGCGAGCGCACCCAGGCGGTGAGCACGTTCGAGCAGGTCTTCGACTGGCTGCTCAGCGAAACCCGCCGCGGCCTCAACATCCAGCGCTACAAGGGCCTGGGCGAGATGAACCCGAGCCAGCTATGGGAAACCACGCTGGATCCGGCGATCCGCCGCCTGGTGCGGGTGCAGGTGGAAGACGTGGTCGCCGCCGACCAGATCTTCACCACGCTGATGGGCGAGGACGTCGAGCCGCGCCGCGACTTCATCGAGCGCAACTCGCTGCTGGTCAGCAACCTCGATATCTGATCAAGTCCTTGATTTAAAATGACTAAATGATCTTCCGCGCAGCCTTCACGGCTGCGCGGAATGCGGCCCTCTCCCGGCCGTCTGTGCCAAGTCCGTGAAATTGTTCTAAATTCAGCGTATCGCCGATTGGGGCCCATCCATCCGGATGGGCGGATCCGGATTGGCCGTGCATGGTGCAAGGCCCCATCAAAAGGGGGCCTCATGGGGAGGCGCGCGCATGAAAACGCTGGCGGTCTACAACCTCAAGGGCGGCGTCGGCAAGACGGCAGCCTCGGTCAACCTGGCCTACCTGGCCTCGCAATCCGGACTGCGCACCCTGCTGTGGGACCTCGATCCCCAGGGCGCCGCCAGCTGGTACCTGCAGGCCAATACCGAGGAAATCCCGGACAAGTCCATGTGGCGCGCCGGGGCCGACATCGAAGGCCAGATCCAGAGCACCGCCTACGACAAGCTGCATCTGCTGCCGGCGGACCTGCACACGCGCCACCTCGACACCTGGCTGCGCAAGGACGGCGCGCGCGACGCGCTGCTGCAACGGCTCAAGCCGGTGAACCGCCGCTACGACCTGGTGGTGCTCGATTGCCCGCCGAGCCTGTCGCACCTCGCCGACAACGTCTTCACCGCTTCCGACCTCGTGCTGGTGCCGACGGTGCCGACGCACCTGTCGCTGCGCGCGCTGAAGACGGTGATCGACTACTACGAGGCGGAAGGTTATCCGCGCAACACGCTGAAGCCGTTCTACTCGATGGCCGACCGGCGCCGCCTGCTGCACCGCATGCTGATCGAGCAGCCGCCGAAGATGATCAAGGACGTGGCCAAGACAGTGATTCCCTACGCTTCGGCGGTGGAACGCATGGGCGAGCACCGCGCGCCGCTGGAAGTGTTCGAATCCTACGGCTACGCCGCGGAGGCCTACCGGGATTTGTGGAAGGAAGTGAACGCGGCGCTGAAGAAGACCTGAGCACCATCCCTGCGAACGCTTGGCGTTCGCAGGGACGTTTCACCTTTCCCTGCAACGGCTTCCGGGTAGCGCTATGCGCTTCCCGGGCCACCGTCACCGCAATCGCAAACTACGCTTCGAAACTCACTGCGGCTTGGGCCGCACGTCCTCGTGCTGCGTATGCGCCTGCGGCGGGTTCGGACGCTGCGGCACGGTCGGCGGCGTGTTCCCCGGCTCGCGGTGGAACTGCTGCTGCGGGTTCTGTTGCGGCTGTTGCTGGCGGAACTGCTCCTGCCGCAGCTGGTTCTGCTGCCTCAGCTGATCCTGCTGCTGCCGCTGTTGTTCGAAGCGCTGTTGTTCCTGCTGGCGTTGCTGGTCCTGCTGCTGGCGCATCTGATCCTGGCGCTGCTGCTGGTTCTGCCGCAGCTGATCCTGTTGCTGTCTCAATTGATCTTGCTGTTGCCGCTGCTGATTCTGCTGCTGTTGCTGCATCTGGCGCTGCTGCTCCTGCAGACGCTGCTGCTCGTTGTTGCGCTGCTGGTCGGCCTGCTGGCGCAACTGATCCTGCTGCTGCCGCTGCTGTTCGAAGCGCTGTTGTTCCTGCTGGCGTTGCTGGTCCTGTTGCTGGCGCCCCTGATCCTGGAAGCGCTGCTGGTCCAGCGGCCTTTGTCCTGGCGCATTGTTGACCGGAACCTGGACCGGCGTGCGGTTGCCGAACATGCCCGGCCGCTGCACCGCTCCGACCGGCGGCTGGCCGCGGTTCTCCGACACGTACATCGAGTGGTTGCCGCTGGCGGCGTTCTGGTGCTGCAACTGTTCCGGCGTGGGGCGGAAGCGCTGCCGGTTGCCCCGGTCCTGCGGGTCGGGCCGGTCGCGGGTGCCGCCGGGGCCGCCGTTGTAGCTGGTGTTGTTGACCGTGATGTTGTTGATCACCGTGCTGTTGTAGGTGTTGTGAACGCGGTTGACGTTGATGTTGTTGACGGCGCGGTTGTACTGGAACTGGCCGCGATCCCAGCGCCCGCCCTCGTAGCCGTGGCCTTCATAGCCATGGCCGTAGTTCACGCCACCGTAATAGCCGACCTGCGGACCCCAGTAGCCGCCGTGGAAGACGTAGACATTGCCGGCCCAGCCCCAGTAGCCCGGGGTCCAGTACACGTCCGGCTGCGGCGGCTCCACCCAGGTGCCGGGCACCCAGTAATAGCCGCCGTTGTAGCCCCAGTAGCCGGGGGTCCAGATGTAACCGGGCCCCGGGCATTCCGGCTGGTCATAGACCGGCAGCGGCGGCGGCGGCTCGCTGGCGGTGGCGTCGTACGAAGTGTCGTAGGAACCATCCTGCGGCTGCGGGTAGGGTTGGGGCTGCGACGGGTCCTGGGTATAGACCGGTTGCGGCTGCGGGTAGGGATACGGCTGTTGCGGCTGGTCATAGCCGCCATCGGGCACTACGCAGGCCGCGAGCGGCAGGGCCAGGCCGAAGATCGCCGCGCGCAGCAGCGCCTTGTGGCTGCTCAGGATCGCTGAACTGGATCGGATCGGATGGTTTGCGGACATGGCTGACTCCCCCTTTGGCAACGGCTTGCGCTTCCGCGCCATGCGGTGGCATGGCGCTGGTTCACAAAGTACAGGACCGAACCTTAAGCGCAGCTGAGTGAAAACGCGCCGCCGGTCCGGAATCGCCATACCGACCCTAGCGCATTTTGGGTGACCGCAGCGCGATGTCCATCGCACTGCCCCTGCTTTGGGGGGTCAGCCGTCCTGGTCGAGCAGGGGTTCGAGCCGGCGCAGACGCGCTTCCAGCGTGGCGCTGTCCGGCGCGGTGAGGGTGGCGTGGCCGATCTTGCGGAGCGGCTTGGGCTGCTTGCCGTAGAGGTGCACGTGCACGCCCTCCAGCGCGGCCATCGCCTCCAGCGCCGGCGCACTGCCGATGAAATTGACCATCAGCGATTCGCCGCGCAGCGCGGTGCTGCCCAGCGGCAGGCCGGCGATGGCGCGCAGATGGTTCTCGAACTGCGAACACTCCGCGCCCTCGATGCTCCAGTGGCCGGAGTTGTGCACGCGCGGCGCGATCTCGTTGGCGAGCAGGCCGCCGTCGGCGACGAAGAACTCGAAGGCCAGCACGCCGACATAGTCCAGGTGTTGCAGGATGCGCCGCGCGTACTCCTCGCCCAGCGCCTGCAGCGGATCGCCGTTGCGCGGCCGCGCCGTGCGCAGGATGCCGCTGCGGTGCACGTTCTGCACCAGCGGGTAGAACTTCACCTCGCCGTCGCGGCCGCGTACCGCCAGGCACGACACCTCGCGCTCGAAGGGCACGAAGGATTCGAGGATCAGCTGCTGTGCGCCGAGCTGGGCCCAGGCCGCGTCGAAATCGGCGGCGCTGCGCAGCACGTACTGACCCTTGCCGTCGTAGCCCATGCGGCGCGTCTTCAGCACCGCCGGCAGGCCGGTGTGCTGGGCCGCCGCCTCCAGGCCGATGCGCGAGCTGACCGCGGCGAACTTCGGCACCGGGATGCCCTGAGCGACGAACATCTGCTTCTCGCTGAGCCGGTCCTGGCCTGAGGTCAGCGCGCGCGGCGCCGGGAACAGCGGTGTCCGCGCGGCGACGAATTCGGCGGCCTGCTGCGGTACGTTCTCGAACTCGAAGGTGGCGAGATCGATGCCGGCGCAGAATTTCTCTAGCGCCGCCAGGTCGAGGTAGTCCGCGCGCAGGTGCTCGCCCAGCGGCGCGGCACAGGCTTCGGTGGCCGGGTCGAGGAAAGCGAACTCGAAGCCGAGTGGATAGCCGGCCAAAGCCAGCATGCGGCCGAGCTGGCCGGCGCCAAGGATGCCGATCTTCACGATGAGTGGGCTGCTTTCTGGTTACGTCGGAACGCTGGGGTCGGGATGCTCGAGCACCTGCGCCGTCTGCGCGGCGCGGAAGTGGTCGAGGCGTGCGGCCAGCCCGGCGTCGCCGAGGGCCAGGATCGAGCAGGCCAGCAGGGCCGCATTGGTGGCGCCGGCGTTGCCGATGGCCAGGGTCCCCACGGGAATCCCGGCCGGCATCTGCACGATCGACAGCAGCGAGTCCATCCCGCTCAGCGCCTTCGACTGCACCGGCACGCCCAGCACCGGCAGGCGCGTCTTCGACGCGGCCATGCCCGGCAGGTGCGCCGCGCCGCCGGCACCGGCGATGATCACCTGGATGCCGCGCCCGGCGGCGGAGCCGGCGTATTCGAACAGCAGATCGGGAGTGCGGTGCGCGGAAACCACGCGTGTTTCGTACGCTACGCCCAGGCTATCGAGCGTGCGTGCGGCGTGCGCCATCGTCTCCCAATCGGAGCGGGAGCCCATGATGATGCCGACCAAAGGGTGGGCTGACGGCGGGTTCTGCGGCACTTTCTATCCCGTTGAGGGAGGAAAGTGCGGAATTATCCCATCAATCCGTGAACTTCGCACGCGCGGGCTTGTCCGAGGCTCTTACCTCGCCTCAGGGCGCTCCCAGGTCGAACTCCGCCACCAGGCTGGTGGTGAAACGGATTTCGCCTGCGGCGAAGCCCATCTGGTCGTTGCCCTCGGGTGCCGCAGCCGCCTTTGCGTAAAAGGCCATACGGGGCTGCGGACCCGGCTGGGGTGCCTCGGAACTGGCGCTGATGGTGTGCACCGCCCCCAGCTTCACCCCCAGGGTGTCGGCCAGCACGCGGGCCTTGGCCTGGGCGTCCAGTGCCGCCTTGGCCAGCGCCTGGCGCTGCAACTCGTCGGCCTTGGACGATTCCAGCTGTGGATTGGAGACGTTGTTGATGCCGGCGTCGGTGGCGCGCTGCAGGTAGTCGCCGATCTTGTCCAGGTCGCGCACCACCACCTCGATGCTGCGGGTGACGTGGTAGCCCAGGAACTTGCGGCCGCCCTTGGGGTTGGAATAGTCGTACTCGGCGTTGATGCTCAGGCCGGCGGTGGAGACATCCTCGTCTTTCGCGCCCAGGGCCTTGGCCTGCGCCAGATAGGTGCGCACCACGCCGTTGACCTTGGCCTGCGCCGCCTTCAGGTCCGGGCTGGTCTCCTCCACCGCCATGCTCAGCCGCGCGCGGTCCGGCGCGGCGCTGACCTCGCCCTGCCCGCTCACCGTCACGGCGCGGCGCTCCGGCGCCTTTTCAAGCGGGTCGGCCTGAACGGCACCGACACACAGCAGGCACAGTGCCATGGCGGATTTGAGCGATGCATTCATGGGGCGACATCCCGGTCGTTGTGGAGGCCCACATCCTGCATTGAAAGGAGCGTTCCCACAACCGCCCTGCGCCGATTCGCGACAGGCGTTAAAATACCGGACCAGATTGGTCTTTAATCGCGGCTCCCCCGCCCCCAGTTCCCCAAGCATGTCCTACGAAACCGTCACCCTCAGCCGCGATGTAGTCGGCGTGCTCATTCCCGCCGGCACCCGCGTCGAGCTGCCCGAAGGCGCCGAAGCCAGCATCACCCAGGCCCTGGGCGGCAGTTACACCGTGCAGATGCAGGGCCATCTGTTCCGCATCGAGGGCAAGGACGCCGATGCCATCGGCAAGACGCCCGCCGGCGTGCCGGATATCGCCCCCGATGCCAGCGAAGACGAGGTGGAGCAGGCCGTGTGGCAGCAGATGAAGACCTGCTACGACCCGGAAATCCCCATCGACGTGGTCGAACTGGGCCTGATCTACGAATGCCGCCTGGAGCCGGCCGCGGAAAGCGGCTGGCGGGTGCGCATCGTCATGACCCTTACCGCCCCCGGCTGCGGCATGGGCGATGTGCTGGTGGCCGACGTCAAGAGCAAGGTGATGCAGATACCCGGTGTGCGCGAGGCCGAGGTCGAGCTGGTGTTCGATCCGCCCTGGACCCGTGAGATGATGAGCGAAGCGGCGCAACTACAGGCGGGCTTCATGTGAGCAGCAGATCGAGGGGCGAAATCCGGTGAGCAATACGGTCACACGCGGCGTGCGCATCACGGTGGAGCCGCGCTACGTGCCGGACCAGTCCGAGCCGGAAAGCCAGTCCTGGCTGTTCGCCTACCACGTCACCATCCGCAACGAGAGCGAAGTGACGGTGCAGCTGCGCTCGCGCCACTGGATCATCACCAGCGGCGAAGGCAAGACCGAGGAAGTGCGCGGCCCCGGCGTGGTCGGCTACCAGCCCACCCTCAAGCCCGGCGAGCAGTTCCAGTACACCAGCGGCTGTCCGCTGAACACGCCGGTCGGCACCATGCACGGCAGCTTCCAGATGGTGACCGACCAGGGCGAAGCCTTCGACGCCATGATCGATCCCTTCCGCCTGGCCGTACCGCGCGTTCTCAACTGACCCCCATCGGTTTTCCGTGACGACTTTAGTTTCCACCTGCGGCGCATAACGCGGTAGCCTAGCTCCATAACCCTCAAGCCACGGAGCCGGGAATGCAGCTTGGGCGATCACTGGGCGCTGTTCTGATGTGCTTCCTTGCAAGAGGCGGCTTGTGCATCGTCGCGTTTGCCGCCGCCGGGACGGCGCAGGCGCAGACTCCCAGCCCGCTCGGCGAATGGCAGTACTCCGCCGGCATCGCCCTGAAAAAGCGCTTCGACCCCGATCCCCCGCATTGGGAGAAGATCATCGGCTTCGGCGGCGAGTTCCTGCCGCGTTTCGAAGGCTCGGACAACTACTACTTCGAGCCCGGCCCCACCATCGACATCCGCTACCGCGACCTCGCCTTCTTCTCCACCGGCGAAGGCCTGGGCGTGAACCTGCTGCGCGGCCGCGACTACCGCGCCGGCCTGGCGCTGACCTACGACCTCGGTCGCAACGAAGGCACCTACTATCGCCTGCGCGGCCGCACCAACCTGTCGCCCTCGGCTGCGCCCAAGCTGTTCGCCGAATACGTCATCTTCCCGGTGATCGTGCGCGGCGACATCCGCCACAACCTCGGCGGCGTCGGCGGCTGGATCGGCGACGCCAGCGTCTACATGCCGGTGGCCGGCAACAAGAAATTCTTCGTCTTCGCCGGCGCCTCGGTGACCATCGCCGACACCAACTACATGAACCACGCTTTCGGCGTGACCGAGCAGGTCTCGGAGAACACCCACCTGCCGGTGTACACACCCGGCGGCGGCCTCAAGTCCGTCGGCGTCGGCACCAACATGACCTACATCTTCGCCGACCACTGGTTCCTCGACGGCGTGTTCGCCGCCACCACCCTGCTCGGGCAGGCCGGCAACAGCCCGACCGTCGACGAGAAGTGGCAGTACGCCGCGAGCCTCAGCCTGGCCTACGATTTTCGTTGAGACGAGCCGGTCGGTTTAAACCATCAACACCGTCATACCGGCTTTCGCCGGCATGACGCGGTACTCGTAGGGCGGGCCGTGCCCGCCGGCTGTTTCCATCCGAGTGCGGCGCAGCGGCGGGCATGGCCCGCCCTACAAAATACTCACCCCCGCAGTGCCGCCCGCGCCCTTCTCATCCGCCAGGCCGTCGTGTACTCATCCCACAGGTAGCGCACGAACGCGCCGAACACGCCGCGTTCCAGCACCGGCTTCAAGCCATCGCCCATGCGCGCGATCTGCTGGTAGTACCAGCCCTGCTGTCCGAGCAGGTTGACCAGCTTGAACAGGAACACTTTGGTGGTCGGCGCGAACACGCCGTTGCCGAGCCTGAGGCGGTGCTCGTAATCGGGCAGCTTCGCATCGCTGCCGGCCAGCAGCCGTTTCGGCACGTCCGCATCGGTGCACAGCGGCCGCGCCAGGCCGATCACGTCCACCGAGCCTTCCGCCAGGGCCTGCTCCATGCCGGCGCGGGTGCGGAAGCCGCCGGTCACCATCAGCGGCATCTTCGCCACCTTGCGGATCGCCATGGCGTATTCGAGGAAATAAGCCTCGCGCCGCTGCGTGCTGCTGCTCGTCACCGAGGCCTGCGTCGCATCCACCGCGGTGGATGCTTCGCCGGTGTAGCCGAGCAGGCGCGGCTGCTCGTAGGTGCCCCCGGAGACCTCCAGCAGGTCCAGGCCGCTGCCGTTGAGCCACTGCACCACCTGCAGGCATTCCTCGTTGCTGAAGCCGCCCTTCTGGAAATCCGCCGAGTTGAGCTTCAGCCCTACCGGGTAGTCCGGGCCCACCGCTGCGCGCGTCGCCTTCACCACCTCCAGCAGGAAACGCGCGCGGTTCTCCAGGCTGCCGCCCCAGGCATCGCTGCGGCGATTGGTCACCGGCGAGAGGAAGGAACTGATCAGGTAGCCGTGGGCGCCGTGCACCTGCACGCCGGTGAAGCCCGCTTCGCGGGCGGTGCGCGCCACGTTGGCATAGCGCTGGATGAAGTCGAGGATCTCCTCCTCGCGCAACGCGCGCGGCCGGCGATAGTTCGCCATCAGGTTCAGCTGCACCTCGGACGGCGCCAGCGGCTGGCCCGTCACGTACCAGGGCGATTGCCGGCCGGCGTGGTTGATCTGCATCCACAGGTGATTGCCGTTGCTGGTCCCCGCCCTGGCCCAGTTGCGCAGGCGCGTCATCGCCTCCGCATCCGGCGTCGCCGGATCGATCGCCACATTGCCCGGCCGCTCCAGCACGCGGCGGTCGATCATCACGTTGCCGCTGATCAGCAGCCCGGCGCCGCCCTCGGCCCAGCGGCGGTAGAGCCGCACATGGCGCTCCGTGGCGCGCAACTGCGCATCGGCGATACCCTCGGTCATCGCCGCCTTGCAGATGCGGTTGGGGAGCGTGGCGCCGCAGGGCAGGTTCAGGGGCTGAGCGAGGAGATTGTTATTGGACATGGTTGTTTTCCTGGAGGCTACACGCTAACCGGACACCGCTATGACGGAAAAGGGCCCAAACGTCATCCGGGTTCTTGTCGCCCGTTCCCGCTCCACCGCTGCGCGCTCCGAGTCACGGGCGTGGGGTGAGGGGCCGCTTTTTCCGTTGCGCCGCGCCACCCTCCGTTCGTCCCGAGTGAATCGCGCAGCGATTTGTATCGAGGGAGGAGCCAAGCGCGGACCCATCCCTCTTCGTCATCCCCGCGCAGGCGGGGATCCAGTTCTGCTGAATTCGACGCGTGGACGAACAACGTTGTACGCGCACCGCTCGCCGCATGCGTGCCAACAAAAACCCTTGGCACGCATGGCACGCATGATGAAAAACACCATGCTTTGCATCAACAGCCGCGGACCCGGACCCCTAATTCTTCAACCGGTACCCGGTTCTGAAAATCCACGTCACCAGCCCCAGGCACAGCCCGAAGAACCCCAGAGTCATCGACAGGCTGATGCCCACGCCGACGTCGGCGGTACCGAAGAAGGCCCAGCGGAAGCCGCTGATCAGGTACACCACCGGGTTGAACAGGGTCACGGTGCGCCAGGCGGGGGGCAGCATGTCGATGGAGTAGAAGGCGCCGCCGAGGAAGGTCAGGGGCGTGACGATCAGCATCGGGATGAATTGCAGGTGTTCGAAGCCCTTGGCCCAGATGCCGATGATGAAGCCGAACAGGCTGAAGGTGGCGGCGGTGAGGATCAGGAAGGCCAGCATCCAGAACGGATGCAGGATGTGCAGCGGCACGAACAGCGAGGCGGTGGCCAGGATGATCAGGCCGAGCAGGATCGACTTGCTCGCCGCGGCGCCGACGTAGGCCAGCACGATTTCCAGCGAGGACACCGGCGCCGACAGCAGCTCGTAGATGGTGCCGGTGAACTTCGGGAAGTAGATGCCGAACGAGGCGTTGGACAGGCTCTCCGTGAACAGCGACAGCATGATCAGGCCGGGCACGATGAAGGCGGCGTAGGGCACGCCGCCGACCTGGGTCATGCGCGAGCCGATGGCCGAGCCGAACACCACGAAGTACAGCGAGGTGGTCATCACCGGCGTGACCAGGCTTTGCAGCAGGGTGCGGCGGAAGCGCGCCATCTCGAAGTGATAGATGGCCCAGACGCCGCGACGGTTGAAGTCGAGCCAGCTCATGCCGTCGCTCCCTTGCGCGTGGTGACCAGGCTGACGAAGATGTCCTCCAGCGAGCTCTGCCGGGTGTTGAGATCCTTGAAGGCGATCCCCAGCTCGCCCATGCGCCGCAGCAGGGCCGGGATCTCGGTATGGTCCTCGCCGGTATCGAAGCTGTATTCCAGTTCGTTGCCGTTGGCCTTCAGCGCCAGCTGCCATTGGCCCAGCGCGGCGGGGATCGCGTCCATCGGTTCCTGCAGCTGCAGCGTGAGTTGTTTCTTGCCCAGCTTCTTCATCAGCGTCGCCTTGTCCTCCACCAGGATCAGCTCGCCCTTGCTGATCACGCCGATGCGGTCGGCCATCTCCTCGGCTTCCTCGATGTAGTGCGTGGTCAGGATGATGGTCACGCCCTTCTCGCGCAGGCCGCGCACCAGCGCCCACATGTCGCGGCGCAGCTCCACGTCGACGCCGGCGGTGGGCTCGTCGAGGAACAGGATCTCCGGCTCGTGCGCCAGCGCCTTGGCGATCATCACGCGCCGCTTCATGCCGCCGGACAGGGTCATGATGCGGTCCTTGCGCTTCTCCCACAGCGACAGGTCGCGCAGCACCCGTTCGATGTGCGCCGGATCCGGCGCGCGCCCGAACAGGCCGCGGCTGAAGTTCACCGTGGCCCACACCGTTTCGAAAGTGTCGGTGGCCAGTTCCTGCGGCACCAGCCCGATCTTGGTCCGCGCCGCGCGGTAGTCGCGCACGATGTCGTGGCCGTCGGCGATGACCACGCCCTCGCTGGCGGTGACGATGCCGCAGACGATGCTGATCAGCGTGGTCTTGCCCGCGCCGTTGGGCCCGAGCAGGGCGAAGATCTCGCCCTTGCGGATTTCCAGGTTCACGCCCTTCAGCGCTTGCAGGCCCGAGGCGTAGCTCTTGGACAGGTTCTGGATCGACAACACCGGCATCATCATGCGGTCTCGCTCAATGTGTACCCGCAAGCGTAACGCATTGCAGCCACCATCTGGCGCCCGGCCGCGCGTGTAAAGCGGCCCGCCGCCACTGCCCCAAACGGACGAAGCCCCGCCCCTGCCGAATGCACATGCTGCTGCGACGAGCAAAAACATCCGGAGGAGCCCCATGTTGAGCCTGCAGCAGATTTCCGATCGCCTGGAAATCCAGCAACTGTTCACCGACTACGCCACCGCCATCGACACCAAGAACTTCGACCTGCTCGACGCGATCTTCACGCCCGACGCCTACATCGATTACCGCGCCATGGGCGGCATCGACGGCCGCTATCCGGAAATCAAGGCCTGGCTGTCGGAGGTGCTGCCGAAATTTCCCAACTACTTCCACATGGTGAGCAACGCCGCGCTGAAGATCGAGGGCGACCTGGCCAGCTCCACCATCATCTGCTTCAACCCGATGCAGATAAACCTGGGCGAAGGCAAGAGCCAGGTGATGTTCCTCGGCCTCTGGTACCACGACAAATTCACCCGCACCGCGCAGGGCTGGCGCATGAACGAGCGGGTCGAACAGAAGTGCTTCGACTACAACGTGCCGGGCGGTGTCGGTACCGGCTGAAGCCGGATCAACGCTAAGCCCCGGCCTTCTCCGCCTCCACCTGCGGATTCCGCGCCGGCATGGCGAAGCGGCACAGCAGGATGCCGGCCATCACGATCACCCCGCCCAGTACCTGCTGCGGCCCGAAGCCTTCGCTCAGGATCAGCCAGGCGAAGATGGTGGCCGCGATGGGCTGCACCAGCAGGGTCACCGAGGAGAACGAGGCCGGCAGGTGGGCCAGGGCCCAGGCGATCAGGCCCTGGCCGCCGACGTGGGAGATCACCGCCAGCGCCGCCAGGATCGCCCAGGAATGCGCATCGCGCGGCCAGAACGGCTCGCCGGTGGCGATGGTGATGACCAGCAGCACCACGGCTGCACCGGCCGAGCTACGCAGCATCACGTCCAGGGCGGAGAAATTCTGCCGGCCGCGGCTGACCAATAGCTGATACGCCGCATAGAACATCGCGGTGACGATGGCGCAAAGGTCGCCCAGCACGGTCTCCGGGCCGATGCGCAGGCTGCCGGCGAGCAGCACCACCGCGCCCGTCAGCGCCAGCACCAGGCCCAACCAGAAGCGCGGCGCATGGCGCTGGCCGAAGCCGAAGTGCAGCACCAGGGTCAGGAACACCGGCGCCAGGTTGGTGAGCAGGGTGGAATTGGCGATCGAGGTGAGGTGGATCGACTGGTGCCACACCGCCAGGTCACCGGCGAAGGCCAGCCCCGCCAGCCACAGGATCAGGGTGCTGCCGCCGCGGCGCGCCTGCTCGCCGCGCGTCGCCACGCTGGTGGTGGCCCGTTGCAGCAGGTACAGCACCGGCAGCGCCAGGAACACGCGCCAGAACGCCGCCGCGGTCGGGCCGACACCAGCCAGGCGCACGAAGATCGGTGCCAGGCCGATCAGCACCGCGCCGAGCACCAGGCCGGGCAGGGCGTAACGAACGCTGGCGGAAGCAGTGGCGGACATGGAATGCGGATGCTGGCGGCGCGCGTTCGTCAGGCGGGTTCGGATCGAAGGGAACGCGAACCCGTCTGCGCACACTAAGATTGGGTAATTACAGCGATATTTTATGCATTACGATCCCTTCATGCTGAAGATCGTGGCCGCGATCCTGGGAATCCTGGGCGTGGCCTTCATCTCGCGCGCGCTGCGCCAGCCGCACGTGGTGGGATATCTCGCGGCCGGCATCCTGCTCGGCCCGCACGGCCTGGCGCTGCTGACCGAGCGCGCCACCCTGTCGCGCATCGGCGAATTCGGCGTGCTGCTGCTGCTGTTCTTCATCGGCATGGAGAACAATCCGCGCGACCTGCTGACGCGCTGGCGCATCACCTTCATCGGCACCGCCGTGCAGATCGGCGCCAGCGTCGGCGCCATCTGGCTGCTCGGCTGGTGGCTGGGCTGGGATCACTCGCGCATCATCCTGCTGGGCTTCGTGGTCAGCCTGTCGAGCACCGCCCTGGTGCTGAACTACCTGCGCGAAACCGGCCAGACCGAGGCCAAGATCGGCAAGGACGCGCTCGGCGTGCTGCTGGCGCAGGACCTGGCGGTGATCCCGATGCTGATCGTGATCGACTTCTTCGGCAACGACGGCATCAGCGGCAAGACCATCGCCCTGCAGCTGGTCGGCGGCACCCTGGCCCTGGCCCTGCTGTCCTGGATCGTGTGGGGCAAGAACCTGCGCCTGCCGTTCAGCGAGAAGCTGCGCGGCGACCGCGAGCTGCAGATCTTCGTCGCCTTCGCCCTGTGCCTCGGCTTCGCCCTGCTGGCGGAAGGTTTCGAGCTGTCGGCCAGCCTGGGCGCGTTTCTCGCCGGCATGCTGGTCGGCGCCGCGCGCGAGACCGAGTGGGTGGCGGACCGGATGGAGCCGTTCCGGGTGGTCTTCGTGGCGGTGTTCTTCGTCTCGGTCGGGCTGCTGGTCAGCCTGGATTTCGTGGTGGAGCACGCCATGCTGGTCGGCTTCATCGCGGTGGCGGTGCTGCTCGGCAACACCGTCATCAACGCCCTGATCTTCCATGCCCTGGGCGACCCCTGGCGCTATTCGATCTATGCCGGCGCCCACCTGGCGCAGATCGGCGAGTTCTCCTTCGTGCTGGCCGCGGTGGGGGTGCAAAGCGGCCTGATCACCAATTTCGAGTATCAGCTGGTGATCGCGGTGATCTCCGCCACCCTGCTGCTGTCGCCGGCCTGGATCGGGCTGATCGGCCGCACCCAGCGGCGTATGCTGCACACCCGCAAGACGCGGCTCGACGGCAGCATCGCGGGCGGCTGAACACGGCTCACCACGGGCGTTTCGAGGCGGAACCCGCGCCATTAGGTCATTCCGCACTATTGCTGCGGCGGGGGAAAATGGGGTGCTGCACCGTTTTTATACACATGGGGCGGGGAACGCATGATTTGACCGGGGTCAAGAGCCGGCGCAGAGCCATCTTTCAAAATGTCTCGCAAGTTAATGATTTATATATTGTTATATTTATGAAACAAGTTTGGCCCGATTTTGCCTCCCTGCGTACGCCGCCGCATCGTGGCTTTCTGTCCACACAATTATCCACAAGGCTTCCGTGAAGCTGGTCAGCGTCGCCATCTCCGTACCGCTGCGGCGTACCTTCGATTACGCCCTGGGCGAAATCGAGCCTGGCAGGCTGCTGCCGGGCGTGCGGGTGCGGGTGCCGTTCGGGCGGCGCGAGCAGATCGGCGTGGTGCTGGAACCGCCCCGGGAGGTGGGGGAGCCGGAGTTCGAATGCCGGCCGGTGACGGCGGTACTGGACGAAACACCCCTGCTCGACGCCGAACTGCTGGCCCTGTGCCGCTGGGCCGCCGACTACTACCACCATCCGTTGGGCGAAGTGCTGGCCACGGCCCTGCCGGGACCGCTGCGCCACGGCAAGGCCGCACCCTCGACCGCCGCGCCGACCCTGCTCAGCCTGACCGCCGCCGGCAGCGTCGCGCTGCCCGACCTGCCGGCGCGCTCGGCGGCGCTGCGCGCGGTGCTGGAAAAGCTGGGCGAAGGCGCCCTGTCGCGCGCCACCCTGCTGGAAGCGCAGCCCAAAGCCGCCGCCGCCATCCGCCGCGCCTTGGAGCGGGGCTGGATCGGACACGTCGCGGCGGCCGGCGGCGCGGAACTGCGCATCCTGGAAACGCCGCCGCCGCTGACCGCCGAGCAGACCGCCGCGCTGGAAGCCCTGCGCGCAGCGCCGCCCGGCTACGCGGCGACCCTGCTGGAGGGCGTCACCGGCAGCGGCAAGACCGAGATCTACCTGCAACTGACCGCCGACGCCCTCGCCGCCGGCAAGCAGGTATTGGTGCTGGCGCCGGAGATCGGCCTGACGCCGCAACTGGCGGAGCGCTTCGAGCGCCGCTTCGGCGCCCGCGTCGCCAGCTACCACTCCGGCCTCAGCGACAACGAGCGGGCGCGCAACTGGATGCGCGCGCGCCGCGGCGAGGTGGACGTGCTCGTCGGCACCCGTTCGGCGGTGTTCCTGCCGCTGGCGCGGCCAGGTCTGCTGATCATCGACGAGGAGCATGACGTCTCCTACAAGCAGCAGGAAGGCCTGCGCTATGCCGCGCGCGACCTGGCCCTGATCCGGGCGCAGCGCCTGCGCATCCCGGCCGTGCTGGGCAGCGCCACTCCGGCGCTGGAGAGCCGCCACAATGCCGCGGCCGGTCGCTATCGCCACCTGCGCCTGCAGCAGCGCGTGTTCACCGCCGCCGGTCCGCGCATCGGCGTCATCGACATGCGCGCCCAGCCCTTGCAGCACGGACTCAGCACGCCGGTGCTGGAGGGTGTGGAGCGGCATCTTGCCGGCGGGGGCCAGGCCCTGCTGTTCCTCAACCGCCGCGGCTATGCCCCGGCGCTGCTGTGCCACGATTGCGGCTGGGTCGCGCCCTGTCCGAACTGCGATGCGCGGATGACCCTGCACCGCGCCCGCCGCCGCCTGATCTGCCACCACTGCGGCCATTCCGTGCCGATGCCGCTGGCCTGCCCCGACTGCGGCGGCACCGAGCTGGTGCCGGTGGGCCAGGGCACCGAGCGGGTGGAAGACAGCCTGCGGCTGCGCTTTCCCGGCCGCCGCATCGAGCGCTTCGATTCCGACCGCCTGGGCCGCGCCGGCGAACTGGAGCGGCTGCTGGCCGACGTGCGCCGCGGCGCCATCGACATCCTGGTCGGCACCCAGGTGCTGGCCAAGGGCCACGACTTCGCCGGCCTCAGCTTCGCCGGCGTGCTCGACGTCGACCAGGCCCTGTACGGCAGCGACTTCCGCGCCCTGGAACGCATGGGGCAGCTGGTGACCCAGGTCGCCGGTCGCGTCGGCCGCAAGGGCCAGCCGGGCGAAGTGCTGTTGCAAACGCATCAGCCGGAGCATCCGCTGCTGCGGATACTGGTGCAGGAAGGCTACCCGGCGTTCTGCGAAGCCCTGCTGCGCGAGCGCCGCGAGTTCGGCCTGCCGCCCTTCGGCTATCTGGCGCTGCTCCGCGCCGAGGCGCGGCAGGAAGGCGAGGCGCTGGCCTTCCTGCGTCAGGCGCGCGAACTGATGCCGGAAAATTCCGGCGTCGAGGCGCTCGGCCCCGCGCCTGCCGGCATGGCCCGCCGCGCTGGCTATCACCGCGCGCAACTGCTGCTGCGCGGCGCCTCGCGTTCCGCCCTGCACCGGCTGCTGGAACGGTGGCTCGCCGCCATCGAAACGCTGCCCGCGGCCAAGCGCCTGCGCTGGTCGGTGGATGTCGATCCGGCGGACCTGTTTTAGGCCACCCCTTGCCGCGGCGGTCGTAGGTCGGCTCAAGCGTAGCGGAGCCGACAGCGCACTCCGAACCGACCTACAGGGAGCCGCCGCTGCGCATCACCTGGACGGAGCAATGGCGGCCACGGGCCGCCCTACTATTTGCCGCTGCGCTCGATGCGCAGGCGGTACAATCCGCAGTTCAAAACCTGACCATCGCGCGAAGCACCGCGCATCCGAATGAAACTCCAGATCCTTGCCCTGCTGCGCCAGGCACTCGCTACGCTGTTGGCCGGCTCCGCCGTGACCGCGCCGGAGACGATCAACCTCGATCCGACCAAGGACAGCAAGCACGGCGACTTCGCCACCAACCTGGCGCTGGCCCTGGCCAAGCCGCTGGGCAAGCCGCCGCGCAAGGTCGCCGAGGAGCTGGTGCAGGCGCTGCCGGCTTCGCCGCTGGTGGCCAAGGTGGAGATCGCCGGGCCGGGTTTCATCAACTTCTTCATGGCGCCCGCCGCCTTCCAGTCCATAGTTGCCGACATCCTCGATGCCGGCGCGGCCTACGGCCGCAACAACAACGGCGCGGGCAGGAAGGCGATGGTGGAATTCGTCTCCGCCAACCCGACCGGTCCGCTGCATGTCGGCCACGGCCGCGGCGCGGCGGTGGGCGACAGCCTGGCGCGGCTGCTGGCCGCCGCCGGCTGGGACGTCTGCCGCGAGTTCTACTACAACGACGCCGGCGCGCAGATCGCCAACCTCGCGCTGTCGGTGCAGGCGCGCTGCAAGGGCGTCGAACCGGAGCAGCCGGGCTGGCCGGAGAACGGCTACCGCGGCGAGTACATCAAGGATGTGGCCAAGGCCTATCTCGCCGGTGAGACCGTCATCGCCGACGACCAGGATGTGACCGCCGCCAAGGACCCGGACGATCTCGAAGCCATCCGCCGCTTCGCCGTCGCCTGCCTGCGCCGCGAACAGGACCTGGACCTGAAAGCCTTCGGCGTGCACTTCGACGTCTACTATCTCGAGTCCTCGCTCTACAGCGACGGCAAGGTCGAGCAGACGGTGGAAGCGCTGCTGAAGAGCGGCCACACCTTCGAGCAGGACGGCGCGCTGTGGCTGCGCACCACCGACTTCGGCGACGACAAGGACCGCGTCATGCGCAAGTCCGAAGGCGGCTACACCTATTTCCTGCCGGACGTGGCCTACCACGTGGCCAAGTGGCAGCGCGGCTTCGTGCGCGTCATCAACGAGCAGGGCGCCGATCATCACGGCACCATCGCCCGTGTGCGCGCCGGCCTGCAGGCGCTGGAAATCGGCATCCCGAAGGGCTGGCCCGAATACGTGCTGCACCAGATGGTGACGGTGATGCGCGGCGGCGAAGAGGTGAAGATTTCCAAGCGCGCCGGCAGCTACGTCACCCTGCGCGACCTCATCGACGAGGTCGGCCGCGACGCCACGCGCTACTTCCTGGCGGCGCGCAAGTCCGACTCGCAGCTGGTGTTCGACATCGACCTGGCGCGGGCGCAGACCAACGACAACCCGGTGTACTACATCCAGTACGCGCACGCGCGCGTCGCCGCCGTGCTGCGCCAGCTGGGCGAGCGCGGCCTGCCGGCGTGGACGCCGGAAACCGGCAAGGCGGCGCTGCCGCACCTCACCGAAGCCGCCGAGCTGGGCCTGATCGGACAGCTGACCAAGTATCCCGACATCGTCGCGGCCGCGGCGGACCTGATGGAGCCGCACCTGGTGGCGCAGTACCTGCGCGAGCTGGCAGCGGCCTTCCATGGCTTCTACAACACCCAGCCGATGCTGGTGGACGACGCCGGCCTGCGCAACGCGCGCATCGCGCTGGCGGTGGCGACGCAGCAGGTGCTGCGCAACGGCCTCGATCTGCTGGGCGTGTCCGCGCCGGAGAAAATGTGATGGCGAAGGATTACGCCAAGAACCGCAGTACCGGCAGTGGCCGCGGCAATGCCGGACGCGGCGCCGCCGCGCGTCGCAGCGGCGGTGGTGGTGGCGGCAGGTCCGGCGGCGGCAACCCGGGGCTGGTGGTAGGCCTGGTGATCGGGCTGTCGCTGGGCCTGTGCGCCGCCGGCTGGGTATGGATCAACCGCCCGGCCAAGACTTCACCCTTGATCGCCAGCGCTGCGACTCCGGCCGCCGCTGCGGCGCAGGCGCAGAAGCCGATTCCGCTGCCGCCGAAGCAGCCGTCGAAGTACGCCTTCTACGAGATGCTGCCGAGCTACGAGGTGGTGATTCCGCGCGAGGACGCCGCGGCGTCGGCCAAGGCCGGCAAGGCCACCACGCCGGAAATCGCCGAACCGGGGCAGTACCTGATCCAGGTCGGCGCCTACAAGACCCGCGAGGAAGCCGATCGCAGCCGCGCCAGCCTGGCGCTGCTGGGGGTGGAGTCGAAGATTGAGCAGGTGACCATCGACCAGGCCGAGACCTGGTTCCGCGTGCGCATCGGGCCGCAGGCCAGCCTGGCCAAGGCGCAGGAAATCCTGCAGCGGCTCGACGACAACGGCATCAAGGGGATGCTGGTGAAGGTGAAGGCGGGTTGAGTTTCAGCACCAAGCCGTAGCCCGGGAAGCGCGTAGCGCTACCCGGGAGGTTCACCGCAGAATGAAAGACCCCGGGTAGCGCTATGCGCTTCCCGGGCTACGCTGGGCTTAGTCTTCGTCGCCGTTCTTGTACGGCTGCGCCGGCGGCAGCTTGCCGCGCCTGCGGAAGGTCGCCAGCGCCTTCACCGTGACGAAGGGCGCCACCAATATCCCGACGACCACCAGCAGCAGGATCCACTCGGCCTTGTTCATGGGCGCTTTTATAGCGCTTCCAGCTTGGCTTGCGCCAGCATCAGCCACTTGGTGCCGGCTTCGCGGAAGCGCACTTCGACGCGCATGCGGTCGCCGTCGCCGTCGAAGGTGAGGATGGTGCCTTCGCCGAACTTGGCGTGTCGCACGCGCGCGCCGAGCTTGTAGCCGCCGGGCACATCGTTGGCGGTGGCGGCGCTGGTCGCGGTGCGCGACGGCGTGCGGTCGTAGCCGCCGCGGCTGGGATAGTTGCTGCCGGGGCTATAGCCGCCGCCGGAGCCGTAGGAACGCGAGGGTTGGGAGAAGGTCGGCCGCAGGATGCCGGCGCGCGGCCGCGTTTCGACGATGTACTCGGGCGGGATTTCGCGCACGAACATCGAGGGCGAGCCGATCTGCTCGACACCGTGGACGCGCCGCACTTCGGCATAGCTCAGGTACAGCTGCTTGCGCGCGCGGGTGATGCCGACGTAGCAGAGGCGGCGCTCCTCTTCGAGGCTGCCCTCCTCCACCGCGCGCTGGTGTGGGAACAGGCCGTTCTCCATGCCCACCAGGAAGACGATGGGGAACTCCAGGCCTTTGGCCGAGTGCAGCGTCATCAGCTGCACGCAGTCCTCGCCCTCGCCTGCCTGGCGCTCGCCGGATTCCAGAGCGGCATGGGCCAGGAAGGAATCGAGCGGCGCGATGCCCTCGTCTTCCGCCGGGCGTTCGAAGCCGCGCGCGGCGTTGATCAGTTCGTCCAGGTTCTCCAGGCGCGATTCGGCCTGCTCGCCCTTTTCCTTCTTGTAGTGCTCGCGCAGGCCGGAGCGCTCGATCGCCGTTTCCATCATCTTCGACAGCGGCTCGTCCTGGATGTCCCGGGCCAGCCCGTCGATCAGGTCGAGGAACTGCTTCAGGTTCCCGTGGCTGCGGCCCAGCGCCGCGCCGGCTTCCTGCGCCACCTTCCACAAGGAAGTGCCCTGCTCGCGCGCGAGGGCGCGCAGGCGTTCCAGCGTGGTCGCGCCGATGCCGCGCGCCGGCGTGTTGACCGCGCGCTCGAAGCTGTTGTCGTCGTCGCGGCTGGTGGTGAGACGCAGGTAGGCCAGCGCGTCCTTCACTTCCATGCGCTCGAAGAAGCGCAGGCCGCCGTAGATGCGATAGGGAATGCGGTTGCGGATCAGCGACTCTTCCAGCACGCGCGACTGCGCGTTGGAGCGGTACAGCACGGCGAGATCGACATAGCGGCAGCGCCCGTCGAGGTGCGACTTCATCTTGTTGACGACGAACTCGGCCTCGTCGTATTCGTTGAAGGCGGCGTAAAGCTGGATCGGCTCACCCTCGCCGTCCTCGGTCCACAGGTTCTTGCCGAGGCGGCCGTTGTTCCTGGAGATGAGGCCGTTGGCGGCCTTGAGGATGGTGCCGGTGGAGCGGTAGTTCTGCTCCAGGCGGATCACTTCCAGCCCCGGGAAATCGTGTCCCAGGCGCATCATGTGCTCGACCTTGGCGCCGCGCCAGGAGTAGATCGACTGGTCGTCGTCGCCCACCGCGAACAGCACCCCGCGATCGCCGGCCAGCACGCGCAGCCAGGCGTATTGCAGGGTGTTGGTGTCCTGGAACTCGTCGACCAGGATATGGCGGAAGCGGTTGCGGTAATGCGCCTGGATCTGCGGGTTGTCGCGGCACAGCTCGTGCGCGCGCAGCAGCAGCTCGGCGAAATCCACCAGGCCGTTGGCCTCGCACTGCTGCTGGTAGGCGCTGTAGACCCGCGCCAGCTGGCGCTGCGCGTAGTCGCCCTGGTCCTGCATCGCTTCGGGGCGCCGCCCTTCTTCCTTCTGGCCGTTGATGTAGCCCGTCACCATCTTCGGCGGCCACTTGTCGTCGGGCAGGTCGAGGCTGCGCAGCACGCGCTTCACCAGCCGCTGCTGGTCATCGGCATCGAGGATCTGGAAGTTCTGCGGCAGGCGCGCCTCTTTCCAGTGCAGGCGCAGCATGCGGTGCGCGATGCCGTGGAAGGTGCCGACCCACATGGTGCGCACCGGAACGTTGATCAGCGACTCGATGCGCCCGCGCATCTCCGACGCCGCCTTGTTGGTGAAGGTCACCGCCAGGATCGAATGCGGCGAGACGTTTTCCACCGCGATCAGCCAGGCGATGCGGTGCGTCAGCACGCGGGTCTTGCCGGAGCCCGCGCCCGCCAATACCAGGCGATGTTCGGGAGGCGCCGTAACCGCTTCTTTCTGCGCGGGATTCAGCGCCGCGACCAAGGCCACTACTTCGGGATTCGGAGCTTCGAATTGCATCGGCTCATTGTACCGCTCATGCGCGCGCGAAGCGCCGCGCAATAGGGCAAAATCAGGCTGAAGGCGGCCATGCGTGCCGCCCGCGTCGCCGAATGATCGGCTTTGGTGTTCGGGAAGAACAGCGTGGGAACGCTGTCGTTTGACGGAACCCGCACCAGGCCGGCAGGTGTGCAATGGCTGCCGAGGAGAAGCGTGTGCTCAAACGATTCTGGAAAATCGGACTTGGATGGGCCTGCCTGTCCGGCTTGGCCGCGTGCGGCGGGCACACGCTCTGCATCGGCACCGGCACGCTGAATTGCCCCGACAGCGGATCCAGTTCCTCATCTTCGTCCGGTGGTGGCTCGAGCAGCAGCTCCAGCAGCGGCGCCGGCAACGGCTTCAGCGGCTTCGTCAATCCTTCCACGATTCAGTTCGGCGCCACGACCGTGGTGGGCGTGCAGATCACCAACAGCCTGGCCACGGACGAAACCGGAGTCAGCACTTCCATCACGTTCAGCTCCGGCCTCAGCATCAACGCCGGTCCCAGCTACAGTTGCACCCCCGGCACGGTGGCGACCACCATGCCGAATTCCACCACGACGGAAATCACCCTGAGCAACGCAACGGTTCCCGCCGCGACCAATTGCACCCTCAGCGCCACGGTGACCCCTCCGGCGCGAGGCCAATTCGTCATCACCGCGGCCGGAAGCAGCCTCACGCTGACCGTGCAGTAGCCGGCGGACCCGGCCGCCGCGGGGCAGGCTTATTTGCCTGCAGCCTTCCTGCGCCGCTTGTGCATCTGCAAGTTGACGATCTCCACCGCTCCGGAGAACGCCATGGCGAAGTAGATATACCCCTTCGGTACATGGAAATCGAAGCTCTCCGCCACCAGGGACATGCCGATCAGGATCAGGAACGCCAGGGCCAGGGTGCGGATGGTGGGATGCTCGTCGACAAAGCGCGCCACGGTGCCGGCGAAGAACATCATCACCACCACGGCGGCGACGATGGCCGCGACCATCACCGGGATGTTCTGCGTCATGCCCACGGCGGTGATGACCGAATCCAGCGAGAACACGATGTCCAGGATCATGATCTGCGTGATGACGCCGAAGAAGCTGGCCGTGCGCGGTGTGCCGCCTGCGGCGGTGGCTTCCGCGCCTTCCAGTTGCTCGTGGATTTCCAGCGTGCTCTTGCCCATCAGGAACAAGCCGCCGATAAGCAGGATGAAATCGCGGCCGGACAGTTCCTGGCCGAGGATGGTTACCCAGGGCGCGGTGAGGCGCGCCAGGAAAGCCAGCGACAGCAGCAGGGCGATGCGCGTCAGCATGGCGCCGGCCAAGCCGATGGTACGGGCCCGGGGTTGCTGCTCCAGCGGCAGCTTGGAGGCGCTGATGGAGAGGAAGATGATGTTGTCGACGCCGAGCACGATCTCCAGACCGGCCAGCGTCAGGAAAGCAGCCCAGATGTCTGGGTTGTACAGGAAGTCCATGGGGGAGCTGTAAGGGATCTGAAAGCCATCATAGCCGGATTCCGCGGGGTGACAATCCCGTGACGTTCCACCGGTTTGTCACAATTGGTCCGGATAATCCGATCGTTCAGGACAACCGGCGCGTACCGGCGCCGCGGGGAGGCGACGATGCGGATCGCATACGGGGTGATGGGCTACGGGCGCGGCCACGCCATGCGCAGCGGCGCGGTACTGCCCTCGCTGATGGCCGAACACGAGGTAACGGTGTTCGCCGGGGGCGACGCCTACGACGTGCTGGCGCCGCAATTCCCGACGGTGCGCATCCCCATCATCGGCTATGCCTACAACGAGCGCGGCGGCCATTCGACCTCGCGCACCCTGTCGCGCAACTTCTCGCCGATGGCCGACCTGCTGTTCGGCGGCGCCGGTTCGGCCCTGGTGGAAAAGGAGTTCCGCGAACGCGGCATCGACCTGGTGATCTCGGATTCCGAGGCCTGGACGCACCGCGCGGCGCAGAAGCTGAAGATCCCGCGCATCAGCTACGACCACGTCGGCATCATCGCCTACTGCAAGCCGCACTTCCCGCCGGACCTGCGCCTGCTCGGCATGCGCGACGCCATCGGCTACCGCGCGCTGATGGGCATCCCCGAACGCATCCTCATCTCCAGCTTCTATCCGGCGCAGCCGGCCTATCCGAACATGCACATCGTCGGCCCGATGCTGCGGCCGGAAGTGCTCAAGGTGCAGCCGCGCGACGGCAAATTCCTGATGGCCTACTTCAACAAGGGCGAACACCAGTACCTGCCGCACATCGACCGCGCGCTGCGCCTGCTCGACCTGCCGGTGGTGGTGTACGGCACGCCGTTCCGCGGCCAGTCCGAGAACATCGATTTCCGCGCGCCCAGCAACGAGGGCTTCATCCGCGATCTCGCCGGCTGCAAGGCGGTGCTCTCCACCGCCGGCAATCAGCTGATCGGTGAAGCCATCCACTTCAGCAAGCCGATCCTGGCGGTGCCGGAAGAAGCCTTCGAACAGCGCCTCAACGCCTACATGATCGAGCGCATGGGCGTGGGCATGCGCGGCGACCGCCACCGGCTGACGCCGAGCGATATCGACCGCTTCATGGGCAACTACGACTACTACCGCTCCAACATGGGCGAACACGCCGGCGACGGCCGCGCCGAGGCGACGGAGACCCTGCACCGCTACGTCAATGAGCTGGGGCGCAAGCCGGTGCGCAGCAAGCGGGCGCGCAAGCAGCGTAATGCCGGCCCTGCGGACGAGCGTGTTCCGGTAGGGGTATAGGACAGATCGCCGGGCGTCATCCGAATCCGTCATACCGGCTTTCGCCGGTATGACGCCGGGGTGTTGATTTAAGTCGAGCGGCAGCGGCGGCCACAGGCCGCCCTACAAAAACCGTCCCAGGATCGCCCACATCCAGCGGTTGTTTTCCTCGAAGCGCTCACGCTGCGCCAGGATATGTTCCGGCGTCTGCACGTAGCGCGCCGGCTGCGGCTGTTCGTGGCGGAACCATTCTTCCGCATTGGGGCGCGTCACTTCCAGATGGAATTGCAGGCCCAGCACCTGATCGCCCAGGGCGAAGGCCTGCTGCGCGCAGGCCTCGCTGGTCGCCAGGCAGACGGCGCCGGATGGCAGGGCGTAGGTGTCGCCATGCCAGTGGAAGCCGGTGAAGGTTTCCGGCAGGTCGGCGAACAATGGTGATGCGCGTCCCGCCGCGCTGAGGGTCAGCGGGAACCAGCCGATCTCGCTGTCGGCGTTGCGCGTCACCGGGCCGCCCAGCACGTCGGCCAGCAGTTGCGCGCCGAGGCAGATGCCGAGCACGCGTTTGCCGGCATCGACGGCGGCGCGGATCAGCGCCTTCTCGCCGCGCAGCCAGGGATATTGCGCGTACTCGTAGATGTTCATCGGGCCGCCCATGACGACGAGGGCGTCGAAAGCGGAGACGTCGGGCGGCGTTTCGCCGGCATAGAGGCGGGTGCCGGAGACTAGGTGGCCGGCGTCGGCGAGCCAGGGGGCGATGCAGCCGAGGTCTTCGAAGTCGGCGTGTTGCAGCCAGTGGACGCGCATGAGCTTGGTTTTGCGGTGCTGGTGGTGGCGGGCGCGGCGAAGGATCCGGCCGGATCCTTCGCCGCGCTCAGAATGACATTACGGCTTGGTTCTGCCTTCGAAATTCAGCGCCGCCGAATTGATGCAGTAACGCGCGCCGGTGGGCTTGGGTCCGTCGGGGAAGACGTGGCCCAGGTGGGCGTCGCAGCGGGCGCAGCGCACCTCGATGCGGCGCATGCCGTGGCTGCGGTCCTCCAGCGAGGCGACGGACTCGGCGTCGACCGGACGGAAGAAGCTGGGCCAGCCGGTGCCGGATTCGAACTTGCTGTGCGAATCGAACAGGGCGGCGCCGCAGCAGACGCAGCTGAACACGCCGTCGCGGTGGTCGTCCCACAGGGCGCCGGTGAAGGCGCACTCGGTGCCGCCCTGGCGGGTCACCTGGTATTGCTCGGGGGTGAGCAGGGCACGCCATTCGGCGTCGCTCTTTACAATTTTTTCCACTGCCATAGCTGCGCTCCGTCATGGATGTTTCACAAAGGGCGCGTAAGGTTGCGCCCACGAGAACAGCCCTTCTCATTTTGGCGCCCGCGCCACGCCCGGCCATCAAGCCGGGCGTTTTCTTTCAAGCCCGGATAAGCTGGCTTGATGATACCAGCCACCTTGTTCTGCGCCGCCGCGATTTCCGCGCTGCTCGCCATTGCCGCCGACTGGGAAGAGCGGCGCCATCCCGCCTTCTACCTGCTCAAGCCGCTCACCACCGCGCTGATCCTGGGCGCGGCGCTGAGCCTCGTGCCGGCAACCGGTTCCGATTACCGCCTGCTCGTCGCCGCCGCACTGCTGCTGTCGCTGCTGGGCGACGTCTGCCTGATGTTCGAGGGAGACGGCTGGTTCGCCGCCGGCCTGGGCAGCTTCCTGCTGGCTCATGTGGGGTTCATCCTGGCATTCCTCAAGGGCGTGCCCCTGGCCTGGCCGCCGCTCTGGACGTTGCTGCCCCTGGTTTACGGGCTGGGCCTGTGCGCTTGGCTGTTGCCGCGCGCCGGCAGCCTGCGCATCCCGGTGGCCCTGTATTGCCTGGTGCTGCTGGGCATGACGCTGACGGCGGCGCTGCGCCTGCAGACGCTGGGCGGCCGGCCGGCGCTGCTGGCGGTGGCCGGGGCGCTGCTGTTCGTGGTGTCGGATTCCTCGCTGGCGCTGCGCCGGTTCGCCGGCTCCTACCGGGGGGCGCAGGCGCTGATCCTGTCGACTTACTGGGCCTCCATCGGGTTGATCGCGGCTTCGGTTTAAACCCTTTCGGGCCATGGCGCGTCTCATTAAGTTATGCCCCGGGTGACGGCTGCGGGCTGCGGGCGCCCTGTTATGATCGGCCGTCTGGTGCACTCACCACCCCATAAATAACTTCGACAAATTCAGAGGCATGCGATGAATAAACTGCTTTTGGGCGCAGCTTGCGCCTGTCTGGTCGCCGGCTGCAGCAAGCCGCCGGAGGCCCCGAAGCCGGAGGCCGCCGCGCCCGCGGCCCCCGCCCTGGTATCCGGCATCGACCTGCAATACGTGGACGACGGGGTCCGCGCGCAGGACGATTTCTACAAGCACGTCAACGGCAAGTGGCTGGCGACGACCGAGATCCCCGCCGACAAGGGGCGCTACGGCTCCTTCGACAAGCTCAGCGACGATGCGCAGGCGCAGTTGCGCGGCATCGTCGAGGACCTGCAGAAGTCCGTCGACGCCAAGGATCCGGATCAGCAGAAGATCGCCGATCTGTACGCCACCTTCATGGACGAGGCGGCGCTGGAGCAGCAGGGCCTGAAGCCGCTGGATGCCGAGTTCGCCAGGATCGACGCGCTCAAGGACAAGAAGGAAATCGCCGGCCTGATCGGGCATTTCAACGTGATCGGCGTCAGCGCGCCCTACACCCCGGGCGTGCACCAGGACGCCAAGGATTCGACCAAGTACGTGTTCGACCTGGGCCAGGACGGCCTGGGCATGCCGGACCGCGACTACTACCTGCTCAACGACGACAAGATGAAGCAGGCGCGCACCCAGTACGGCCAGCACGTCGAGAAGATGCTCACCCTGGCCGGCGACAAGGCCGCGACGAAGGACGCCAAGGACATCGTGGCGCTGGAGACCGAGCTGGCCAAGGTGCAGTGGACCAAGGTCGAGCTGCGTGATCCGGTGAAGGCCTACAACAAGGTCGAGCTGGCCAAGCTGCCGGCGCTCGCGCCCGGCTACGACTGGAAGGCCTACCTCGCCGCCAGCGGCGTGGAAGGCAAGACCGACTACCTGGTGGTGAGCCAGCCGAGCTACATCACCGCCTTCAACAAGATCCTGGCGAAGACGCCGCTGCCGGTGTGGAAGGCCTACTTCCGCTGGCACCTGCTGAGCGACTTCGCGCCGTTCCTGAGCAAGGGCTTCGTCGACGAGCACTTCGCGTTCTACGGTACCGCGCTGCGCGGCATCCCGGAGAACAAGCCGCGCTGGAAGCGCGGCATCGGCGTGGTGGAAGAGTCCATCGGCGAAGGCCTGGGCAAGATCTACGTCGGCAAGTACTTCCCGCCCGAGTCCAAGGCGCGCATGGACCAGCTGGTGAAAAACCTGCTCGCCGCCTACAAGGCCGATATCGACACGCTCGACTGGATGAGCCCGGAGACCAAGCAGAAGGCGCAGGACAAGCTGGCCAAGTTCACGCCGAAAATCGGCTACCCGGTGAAGTGGCGCGACTACAGCGCTCTGCAGATCACCAAGGGCGACCTGATCGGCGATATGGTCCGCGCGCAGAGCTTCGAATACCAGCGCAACGTCGACAAGCTGGGCAAGCCGATCGACCGCGACGAATGGGGCATGACGCCGCAGACGATCAACGCCTATTACAACCCGGAAATGAACGAGATCGTGTTCCCGGCCGCCATCCTGCAGCCGCCGTTCTTCAACCCGAAGGCCGACGACGCGGTGAACTACGGCGGCATCGGCGCCGTCATCGGCCACGAGATCAGCCACGGCTTCGACGACCAGGGCAGTCAGTACGACGGCAACGGCAACCTGCTCAGCCCGCCGGGCTGGTTCACCCAGGCCGACCTCGACAAGTTCAAGGCGAAGACGCACGCCCTGGTGGAGCAGTACTCCGCGTACGAGCCGATCCCCGGCTACCACGTCAACGGCGAGCTGACCCTGGGCGAGAACATCGCCGACAACTCCGGCATGGCCATCGCCTACAAGGCCTACAAGCTGTCGCTGGGCGGCAAGGAAGCGCCGACCATCGACGGCCTGACCGGCGACCAGCGCTTCTACGGCGGCTGGGCGCAGGTCTGGCGCGGCAAGGCGCGCGACAACGACATCATGGTCCGCATCAAGACCGACCCGCACTCGCCGCAGGCGGTTCGCGGCACCGTGCCGGAAATGAACCAGCCCTCGTTCTACGAGGCCTTCGGCGTCAAGGAAGGCGACAAGATGTACCTGCCGCCGGAGAAGCGCGTCAGCCTCTGGTAAACCTGTTGGGCACATAGCCCGGCGGATTTCTCCCGCCGTAAAAAATCAGCCCCGGTGCGGCACCGCACCGGGGCTTTTTATGGCGCTTGCTTCAATCCGGAACCGTCGCCTGACGGACCCGGCGCCGCATCAGGCAGTGCGACGCTTGCCGCTGGTGGTGTCGAGGCCCGATTTGGCGGCGCCTTCCAGGTAGAGATGGATGTAGCTCTCCAGGGCCAGGGGACCGTGGGAAGCGAGGTGGTGGAAATTGGGGATGACGCCGGATTGCCCGCCGACGCTCTGCGCGCTGGAACGGACGGTCTGGTTGCCTGTGGTGTCGTTGGGGTTGGACATGACTACCTCCTTGGCTTGAAATCCTTTTGGCCGGGATGGCCGAGGGCGTGCAAGTTACGCCCTTCCATCCTTGACAACTACCCGGCATACCTGAGAATTACCCTTCCAGAAAATGGAAGGAAACAGGTATGGATCGGCTTGAAGCCATGTCGATTCTCCTCGAGGCGGTGGAGACCGGCAGCCTGTCCGCCGCCGGGCGCAGCCTGGGCATGCCGCTGCCCACCATCAGCCGCAAGGTTTCCGACCTGGAAGCGCACCTGAAAATCCGCCTGCTGCTGCGCGGCGGGCGCAAGCTGGTCCTGACCGACGCGGGCCGCAACTACGTGGCGGCCTGCAAGCGCATCCTGGAAGACGTGGGAGAAGCCGAGCGCATTGCCGCCGGCGAATACCGGGCGCCGACCGGCGAGCTGGTGATCAGCACGCCGCTGGTGTTCGGGCGGGTGCACGTGGTGCCGGTGATCGCCGAATTCCTCAAGGCCTACCCGGATATCCACGTCCGGCTGCAGATGAGCGACCGGGTGGTGAACCTGATCGAGGATCACATCGACCTGGCCGTGCGCATCGGCGCGCTGCCGGACAGCAGCCTGATCGCGACGCGGATCGGAACCGCCAACCTGGTGGTGTTCGCCAGCCCGGCTTATCTTGCCCGGCGCGGCACGCCGCGAACGCCCGAAGATCTGGCGGCGCACGACTGCATCGCCTTCGACGCGCTATCGGCCGGCGACCGCTGGGACTTCGCAAGCAACCGGGTCGGCAGCTCGGTGCAGATCCGGCCGCGGCTGCGGGCGAATACCGCGGAGGCGGTGATCGAGGCGGCGCTCGGCGGCCTGGGCATTGCCCGTACCATGTCGTACCCGATTGCCCCGGCGGTCGCCGCCGGGGCGCTGGGCATCGTGCTGCGCGATTACGAGCTGCCGGCGGTGCCGATCAGCCTGGTCTATCCGAGCCAGCGCCTGCTGCCGCTGAAGCTGCGCGCCTTCCTGGATTTTGCGACACCGCGCCTGCGGGAACGCGTCGGGCCGGGAGCCGAACCGGCGCGGGGTCTATAACTTCAGAGATACACCACTCAGCCGCTGACCAGCGCCACCGCGCAATAAATGACGGCGGCGCCCAGCAGCGTCATCAGCGTGGTCAGCAGCTTGGGATGGGCGTGGTGGCTTTCCGGAATCAGGTCGCTGGCGCCGATGTAAAGGAAGAAGCCGCCGAACAGGGCCAGCGCCACGCCCAGTACGGTCTGCGGGATGGTGAAGAGGAAGGTCAGGCCGATGCCCGCCGCCGGGGCCAGTGCGTCGGCCAGCAGCCAGCGCAGCGCCCGCTGCCGGGTGCCCCCGTTCTTGAGGACGATATTGGTGGTATTGATGCCGTCGGAGAAATCGTGGGCCAGCACGGCCACGGCCACCACCGCGCCGATCGACGCCGATGCCTGGAAGGCGGTGCCGATGGCGATGCCGTCGAGCAGGCTGTGCGCCGACAGGCTGACGGCGCCGAGTGAACCGCGCGGCGCGAAATTGCGGATGTCGCCGCCATGGTCGTGGACGTGATCGTGGCCATTCTCGTGATGGGCGCCATGGCCGTGGCCGAGGAAGAACTGCATGCGGTCCAGCACCAGATAGAACAGGAAGCCGACCGCGGTCCACAGCAGCAGGGTCGCGGGTGCATGGAAGCCCTGTCCGAAGGCAATCGATTCCGGGATGAGGTCGAAGAAGGCGACGGCCACCACCGCGCCGGCGCTGAAGCCGAGCACGAGGTGCAGGCGGTCCTTGAGCCGCAGCGCGAACAGGCCGCCCGCATAGGTGGCGCAAAACGCAGCGCAGGCTATTGCCGCAATCAACATGTGATTCCCTGATGATCCTTCGGGGCCGGTCCACTGGACCAACCATCCGGCACCGCTTCAACCGGCTCGACATCCTGTTACATTATAACTATAACAACAAGATCCACTACCGGATCCGCCGGACGCAAGGGACCGCCCGGCGCGAGGGCCGCGGCTCATCCTGGCCAGGCCTTGCGCAGGGTCCCCGGCAGGTCGATCGCGTCCCTGGCCGAAAGCCTGTATCTCACGTTGAAGCGAAGCAAGGCTTCCGATCAAGGCGAAGGAGTTGCCGCTGCATCTGCACCGGATGAAGACGCGGTGCAGAGCGTCCGCGCAGGACTGCGCTGCTGCAACGCGAAGTGGACGCGGAAAGCAGCGATCTCCAGCAGATTCAGTTGAAGCGGACTTTCCCTGGCTTGCCGTAGTCGACCGGCATGGCGCGCCTTAAAATCCCCGCGCGATGCAATGCGCTGCGCCAGCTGAAAATATTCGCTGGAAATCTCTCCTGTTGCGCAGCAACAAAATGCACACCCGGTCACGTCGGTAACGCGCCCTACCCATTTGGGGCGTTGCGGGCGTTCCTGGCACCGTGTACAAGCATCATCATAAAAGCATTTTCAGAAGAACGTTTCGAGGAGCTCAGGATGAGGCGCCGCCAGCCGGTGTTGGTGCGACACGCAGTGCGCGTGCTCGCAGTGATCGTATGTGTCGCGGGGTTTTCGGGGTGCGAAGTGCAACAGGTGCGAGCCCCGGTTGCGGTGCGCGCGGTACCGGTGGGTGTTGCGCCGGTGCGGCTTGCGGGTACTGCCCGGTCCACGGCGGCGGTTGCGGCGCCTGCTGCGACACGGAAGGCAAACGCCGTTGCCCCTGCCGCAAGCACGTCTGCGGCGGGTGCGCGGGCGGCGCATGGTGAAGCCTGGCAGTCGATGCCCGGCGCGATCTACGCGGACCGGCAAGCGGCCGTCGTGGTGGCCGCGGCAAGGGCGCCGGCGTCCGCGGCGCCGCGGACCGCGCCGAGCCTCAACGCGCCTGCGCCCGGACCGGTCGTTGTCGTCGCGACGGCGCAAGCGGCATCGCCGAAGCCGCAGCAACTCGACCAGGACAATCATGTCGGCGCGTCCTATCCCTTCGGCGACGTCGAAGCCGAAGCGGTGCGTTATGCCGGCGGTCGTTGCAGCGCCGACATCTATCGCATCGCCTGGGCGGCGGCGGACCTGTTCCGGGTGCAGCCGGAATTCGTGGCGGCGCTGATCGAGATCGAGTCGGGCTGTCGCAGCGATGCGGTGTCGGTGGCCGGCGCGCGCGGCCTGATGCAGCTGGTGCCGGCTTCCGGTGCGCGCGAGGGCTATCGCTTCATGCATGGGACCGACCGCAAGCCGACGCCGGCGGAGCTGCGCGATCCCGCCACCAATATCCAGCTCGGCGTGGCCTACCTCGGCGCCCTGCAGGATCACTTTTCCCATATCGATGCGCCGATGACGCGGCTGCTGCTGGTCATCGCCGCATACAACTGCGGCCCCGATTTCATCGATCAGCGCCTGCCCGCCGACGCGCAGGGCTGGGATACGGAGCGGGCCGCGCGCTGGGTGCGCCGCAGCACGCCGCTGGAAACGCGTGCCTTCGTCGATGCGGTGATGGAGAAGGCGGCGCTGTATTCCAGCGCGGCGCTGTCGGCGCGCATACGGACGGTGGCGAGCAGCAGGAGTTTGAGCCCGTAAACCTCTGCCAATAAATACAAGGCATTTTGGAGCGCGCTCCATCATCCGGACGGACGGTGGCGTCGATTGCCCGGCATGATTTGATAGGACGGAGCGGAAGTTTCCGCCGACACCGTCCGTCTCAATGACACCCGCACGCCCTACACGCCCGCTATCGCGCCGCATCCGCAGTCTCTTCGCCGCCGCGCCTTATGCGGAGCCGGCCGATCTGCGCGGCAGGAAGATCATCGTGACCGGCGCATCGCCCGGTTCCATCGGCTTCGAGACGGCGCGGACGCTGGCGGCTTGGGGCGCGTCGGTGGTCATCACCACGCGCTCCGATCCGCAAGCCGCGCTCACGGCATTGCGGCAGAGCCTGCAGACAGTGGACGCGGCGATGGATGTCACCGCGCATCCGCTCGATCTGAGCCGCGCCGATTCCGTGAACCGTTTCGCGGCGTGGTATGCCGGTACGCAAGACCCCCGGCTCGATGTACTGGTCAACAACGCCGGCGTCCATCTCGACCTGCTGTCGCAGTGGAAGGAACCGCATCTGTCGGCGGACGGCTTCGAGATCCAGTGGCGCACCAATTACCTCGGCACCCTGCACCTGACCCATTTGCTGCTGCCCTTGCTGCGGGACACGGCGCGGCAGGTTGGTGAGGCGCGCGTGGTCAACGTGGTGTCGATGCTGCACACGCGTGGCTCCAACGCGGGACTGTTCGCGCCACCGCAGCCCTACAATTCCTGGACCGCCTACGGGCTGTCCAAGCTGGCGCTGGTGCATGCCACGTTCGAGTTGCAACGCCGCTATGCCGAGACGTCGAAGGTACAGGCGTACTGCCTGCATCCCGGTGCGGTGTTCACCAACATCGCAGCCAAAGGGCTGGCGGGAAACCGGCTGATCGAAGCTGTGCGCAATGCGCTGGCACCGGTGGAAGGTTTTTTCCTGCTGACGCCGGAGGAAGGGGCGCAGACGCAGATCCACTGCGCCACGCATCCGCGGCTCGCCGGCGGCCTGTATTACGACAAGTGCCGGCCGGCGCAGCCCAGTGCGGAGGCACTGGACCGCGCCGTCGCCGCACGCCTATGGGATGAGACAGAGGCGTGGGTGAAGACTTTGCGCTGAATTTCAGTAGCCGCCCTATGCCTCAATCCGGGACAGTAGGGCGGCCTGTGGCCGCCGTTGCTCCGTCCGGGTGGAGCGCAGCGGCGGCCACGGGCCGCCCTACGGCTTGATCCACCCCAGGGCCATCAGCTTCATCTTGATCATCAGGCAGATGAAGTGCCAGGCGGTCTTGATCTGGTCCCAGGCGCTGGGCTTGTAACGCGCCTGCTGGCGGATGTAGTGGCGCAGGGCGGTGAGGTCCTCGTCGCTCAATTCGGCGAAGGGGGGCATACCCTTGCTCTGCAGGCCGCCGTTCTTGACCACGGCGGCGAAGGCTTCGGCGGACAGCGGGATGGCCGAGGCGCGCAGGTCGGGAGCGAAGCCGCCGGCGACGACGGCGGTGCCGTGGCAGATCAGGCAGTGCTGGTAGAGAACCTTGCCCTTCTCGGCCAGGGCGGGATCGACCTTGAAGGCGGCGTCATCCACCGGCACCGGCTGTGCGGAAGGCGGCGACGGCGGCAGGGTGGCGGTGCCGCCCAGCGCGTAGGTGAGCAGGCGGCGCGGATGGTTGCGCCCGACCCAGCCGTGCTGGGCGCTAAGCGAGCCGAGTAGCATCTGGCCGCCGGCCCAGCCGGCGAGGATGCTGACGTACTGCTTGCCGCCGACGCTGTAGGTGATTGGCGGTGCCTGGGTGCCGACGCCCATGTCGGCGCTCCACAGCACGGCGCCGGTGCTGTCGTCGCGGGCGACGAACTTGCCGTCGGACTGGCCCTGGAACACCAGGCCGCCGTGGGTGCTCATGACGCCGCCATTGGTGGCGCCGGGCAGCGGGATTTCCCAGGCCTTCTTCTGCGTGGCCGGATTCCAGGCCAGCAGGGAACTGCTGCCGGCGCTCTTCGGCACGTCGTCGAAGAAGGCGTGGATGCCCATGGAGCCGTCGCGGTCCATGTCGTAGGTCTTGGGGTCGAAGCCCTTGTCGTTGTAGTAGCCGGCCAGCTCGTGCGCCGGGATATAGGTGAGGCCGGTGTCCGGGCTGAAGGACATGGGCTGCCAGTTGTGCAGGCCGCCGGAGCCGGGCCACATCAGGGCCTCGCCGTCCTCGTAGCGCACGCCGGGTTCCTCGATCGGCCGGCCGGTCGCCATGTCGATGCCCTTGGCCCAGGTGACCTTGCCCAGCTTCTCGGCGGAGATCAGCTTGCCGGTCTCGCGGTCGAGGACATAGAAGAAGCCGTTCTTCGGCGCGTGCAGGATCACCTTGCGCGGCTTGCCGTCGATGTTGATGGTGGCCAGCACCATGTCCATGGTGGAATTGAAGTCCCAGCTTTCGCCGGGGGCGGTCTGGTAGTGCCAGACGTACTCACCGGTATCGGCGTCGAGCGCCACCACCGAGCACAGGAACAGGTTGTCGCCGCCGCCGGGGCTGCGCAGCTTGGCGTTCCAGGGGCCGCCGTTGCCGGTGCCGATGTAGACGCGGTTGAGTTCCGGGTCGTAGGTCATGGCGTTCCAGGCGGTGCCGCCGCCGCCGAACTTCCACCACTGCCCGTTCCAGGTCTTCGCGGCCATTTCCATGGCCTTGTTCTCGAAGCCCTTGGCGGGATCGCCCGGCACGATGTACCAGCGCCAGTCCTGCTTGCCGGTCTCGGCGTCGTAGGCGGTGACATAGCCACGGACGTGGCCGAAGTCGGCGCCGCCGTGGCCGATGATGACCTTGCCGTTGAACACGCGCGGCGCACCGGTGATGTAGCGGTTGTCGCCCGGTTCGGTGGTGAGGGTTTCCCATAGCAGCTTGCCGCTCTTGGCGTCGAGCGCGAACAGGCGCCCGTCCTGCACGCCGGCGATGACCTTGCCCTTCCAGAAGGACAGGCCGCGAATGCCCCAGGCCATGCGCATCTTGACGGGGTCGACCTTGGGGTCGTAGCTCCACAGCTGCTTGCCGCTGACGGCGTCCACCGCATAGATGACGCTGAAGCCGACGGCGATGTAGATGACGCCGTCCACTTCCACCGGCGCCGAGGAGACGTTCCACACGTCGGGCAGGTCCAGCGACCAGGCCAGGCCGAGCTTGGGCACGGTCTGCTTGTTGATCTGGTCGAGCGGGCTGAAGCGCTGCTCGCTGAAGGTGCGGCCGAAGGCGCCCCAGTCGGTGCCGTCCGCCTCGTTGCCGAGCGTGGCGTTGTCGACGTCGGCGACGGCCTGCGCTGTACACAGCAGCAGGGCCGTTGCGGCGGCGATCGAGAATTTGCGGAACCGCGCCTTGCCTGCACCCATCATGGTTCTTTCCTCCACTGGCCGCGGCGGATCAGGAGCCTATGGGCTCCAAGGCGCTGCGGATTATTGTTTGCCGTTGCCGGCCGCATGCCGGGCGGGAGCACTTTGAAGTGCGCCTTCACCCGGGATGCCGCGGCCAAGCGCAGCTTGGCACAGGGGGCGGGGCGCCCGTCTCGTCCGTCCGCAGGAGATGCGGCGGGGCGGGTTTCGCAAAATGGGCGGTGCGACAGCGGGGGTTTGCGCGCCCCGTGGTTCAATCCAGCAGGGGACTGTCGTTGCCGGCCTTCCAGCCGAATTTCTTCAGGTCGATCTTTCCCTTCACCACGATGACGCCTTCGTCACGCAGACGCTTGCGCTGCTCGCGAAAGCCTGGGCTGTTCGGCGGCAGGGCGATGCGGCCCTGCGAATTGATCACCCGGTACCAGGGCAGTTTCATCGCAGCGGGGGCGAGGCCGAGGACGGCGCCGACCATGCGGGCATGACGCGGCAGGCCGGCGAGACGGGCCACTTGTCCATAGCTGGCGACGCGTCCATGCGGAATGGTTCTGACGATCTTCCAGATGGCCGCATGTGAGGCATTCGTTGGCATTTCGTGTTAGGTTCCGTGCCGGCTCCGGTGCCTTGGGAGGCGTTGTCTACCGGGTTCAGAAGCCGTTCAGTAAATACCAATGATACTTGCCGCGCCGATTCAAACCGTACAGCGGAATGAACGACGGCATGACACCATCACCTAGGAGATCACAATGAGTTCCAAGCTGCTTTCCACCCTGCTGGTTTCGGGCGCCCTGCTGGTTGCTGGCCAGGTTTTCGCCGCTGACGCCCCCGCCGCTGCCCCGGCCGCTCCGGCTGCCGCCGCTGCTCCGGCTGCCGCCCCGGCCGCCGAAGCTGCCCCGGCTCCGAAGAAGAAGGCCAAGAAGCACAAGAAGGCCAAGGCTGCTCCGGCCGCCGACGCTGCTGCTCCGGCCCCGGCCGCGAAGTAAGCCGAACGCAGTACGCTGTCCGAAAGGCGGCCGCAGAATCTGCGGCCGCCTTTTTCTTTGGGGCGGCGATTTTGCCGCCGTGAAAGAAAGTCTTTTCGAGGGGCCGCTATTCAGGATCGATTCAGCCGGACGCTTGCATCATGCGGGCGTCGAAGGGACGGGTGAATCCATCCAAACCCTCGACACCACTGAAGAAACTCAAAGGAGCTTTTGGTCAATGAACAGCAAACTGATGTCCGGTCTGGCCCTGGCAACCGTGCTTGCCGCAGGTGCGGCGTTTGCCGACGGGGAGGCCAAGGCCGGCCTCGGCGCGAATCTCGGCCTGGGTACGGGCGCGACGGTGCAGACCGACGCCAGCGCACAAGGCGGCCTGGGCCTGGGCAGCACCCTGAAGGACACCACCAGCGCCGCCACCGGCACGGTGAAGAGCACCGCGCAGGCGGCGACCGACACCGCCAAGGGCACGGCGCAGGCCGCGACCGACAAGGTCAAGACCACTGCCGCCGCCACCAAGGATAGCGCCAAGGAGCATGTGGCGAAGATCAAGACCAAGGCGTCCGATGCGAAGACCGCGGCCAAGGCCAAGGTCGATGCGACGACGGCCGGCGCCAGCGCCACCGTCAGCAATGCCCTGCCGAGTGCTTCGCTCAATACCGGCGTGTCGGCGACGACCAGTGCCGGCGTCGCCAAGTAAGACGCTTTTCGCGGTTCTGTTGTAAGCGCGTTGTAAGGGAGTCCGGCACGGGGCATCGGGCCGGGCTCCCGGTTTTTTAGATTTTTTTAACAGGCGCAAAGACAGCAATGGCAACAAAAAAAGCGGCCGGGAATCTCCCGGCCGCTTTTTTAAGGACGCGTCAGCCTCAGGCGAACAGTTCGTTGAAGAGCAGTTCGCGATTGGGGCCGGAAGCCCACTGCACCAGGGCCTCGGGGCAGTGCTCGCCCGGCTCGAAGCCGGTGGCGATGCGGTACAGGTCGGCCATGATGCGGCCGATGGCGCCGTGGTATTCACGGAACAGCGGATCGCTGCTGCCGTACATGGTGGACAGGGTGGTGACGAAGACCTTCGGCGGCACGTACGGCGCCAGGCGCTCGAGCACCTTGGCGGCGAGGACAGCGTCCTTGTCCTTGACGCCCTCGTCCACCAGCATGGCGACCAGCTTGGGATTGCCACCGGACTTGTTGGCGGAGGCCTTGCGCAGCTTGACGTCCTTCACGTAGTAGAGGGCGGCCGAGAGGACGGCGAACAATTCGTCGTAGGAATCCTCGGTGAAATTGACCTCATCCGGAATCAGGCCCTTCAGCGCCGGCTTGAACGCGGCGAGCAGCCCCGGAAACTCTTCGTCCATGCGCGCAATGCGACGATAGACCTTGCTGTCCGACATCATCTGTCTCCAAAGTAGTCATCAATCCGGCGCGCTGAATGCTGACGCCTGCACCCTTCCAGTGTAGCAGCGACGCCCCCGGAGGCGGGAAGGCCCCCCTGCATTTTTAAACGTGCGGAGGGCCCAAATCGGCAGTCTGCCGCCCCGGGTTTTCGCCGATGCCGGGGCTCAGTTCAGTTCGGTGGCGACGCGCGGGCTGCTCAGCAGGCGGATAAAGGCATGCCACTGGGCGTCGGAGCCGGCGTCGCGGCCGCCCTTGGCCTCGACGTAGTTCCGGATCAGTTCCTCGCCGTAGGAGTAGTTGATGATGTAGCTGCGGTAGTGGTCGAAGAAGGCGATGCGCTGGTGGGCGCGCTCGGGCGAGGCCAGGGCGTAGATCTGCAGCCAGTTGGCGGCGGAATCCGCGTCCATGCGGCCGTCGAGATAGCGCCGCGCCGCTTCGATGGCGGCGGGGTTGAGCGCCTTGGCGGCGCGGGTCACGCGGTCGTAGGTTTCGACCTGGCTCGCGTCGAATCCGGCCAGGTCGAACAGCTCGCGCTCGAAATTGAGGCGCTGGGCTTCCGGGAAGGTCAGTTCCACGCCGAAATCAGCGGAGCCTTCGGCGATGAAGGATTGCGGCGAATACAGCGGATAGACCTGGTATTCCGGCCAGCCCTGGCCGCGCACCAGGTCCTTTTCCAGCAGGCTGTTGTAGACGTGGTGGCCGGGGTAGCCCTCGTGCGAGGCCAGCTGGATGACGCGGCTGATGCTGACCGGCTGCTCGGCGTTGACTTCGATGCGGCTGTAGAAATTGCCCTGGTACCAGTTGTAGGCGCTCCACGGCTTGTCGCCGACCAGGGCCAGTTCGAAGCGCTCGCCCTGCGGCAGTTCGAGGTGACCGCGCACGTGCAGCTGGGCGTAGCCGATGGCGGCGCGCATCACGCTCTGCAGCTTGTCCTTGGGGACGGCATAGCGGTCGATATAGCGGTTGTAGCGTTGCGCCAGGGTGCCGGCCTCTTTCGGCAACAGGGCGTCGAGTTGTTTCAGTGCCGGCTGGAAATCGGATTCGGCGTAGTGCGGCGCCTCCACGTCGTAGAGGGCACGGGCTTCGTCGTCGAAGGAGAACTTGCGCCCCTGCAGCATGGCGGCGCGCGCCGACAGGGCGCCGAGCTGGTTCTTCAGGTAGCTCTTGCGCAGCGCCGCCAGTTCCGGGTCGGACGGCAAGGCTTCCGGCGCCGTGGCAATGAGGCGCACGATCAGGCGTTGCGATTCGGATTCGATCTTGGCCGCGTCGAGCTTCTTTGCCTTCACCTCGTCGCGCCATTCCGGCGGTCCGTAATAGGCATCGACATAGCCTTCGTCCAACTCGCCGAGGGAGAGCACCAGCTTGACGTAGGCGACGGCGATTTCGTTCATGGTCATCGGCGGTAGCGGGGCCTGCTGCGGCGGCTGTGCCGGCGCGGCGGCCTGGGTCTGAGCCTGGCCTTGGTCGGCCGCGGGCTGCGGCAGGCGGGTGCCGAATACCAGCGGGTCGTCGCGGTCGAGGTGACAGGCGGCCACGGTCATGAGGGTGGCCGTGACCACGGCCAGATTCCTGAATATGCGCATTTTTTGGGCTCTAGAACTGCGCGGGATTGTCCATCAAATCGGAGGAGCCGGGTACCCCTCGCCGTCCTTCCCCACGAGGGCGCCCGGAAGGGAGTGGTCGCCGCGGCTTTCACAAGGCTTTCACATGGGTGTAATGTTAAGCCGTACCGGCGAGGCGCCTGCGGATTACGGGCAAGGCGCCGGGACAAGGGGACAAATCGGTTGTTCGTCAAATGATCCGCTGCGGCAGGGCAGGGGACGGGGATTTGCGAGCCGGAACCGGCTGTTGCTGTGGCGGTTGATCCACTCAAGGAAAGAGGGAGAAGCCGCGTGAAACCTAGTCATGTCATGGCGATATTGGCGCAGCTGTTCCTGTGCGCCGCGCTTCTGGCCGCAGCGTCGTTTCCGGCGCTGGCCCAGGACAGTTCGGGAGACGGTACCAGCGCCACCAAGCTGCAGGCGGTGGAAGTCACCGGCAGCCGCATCAAGAAGTCGGAACGCGAAGGCCATTCACCGGTTCAGGTGATCACCGCCAAGGAGATGGAGGCCAGCGGCATCGCCACCGTCGGCGACTTCCTGGCACGCCTGTCGGTGAGCGGCTCCTCGCTCAACACCAAGTTCAACTCGGCCGGCAATTTCGGCTTCCCGGCCGATGGCGGCGGTGTCGGCTCCGGTTCCAGCACCATCTCCCTGCGCAACCTCGGTGCCAATCGGACCCTGGTGCTGGTGGACGGCATCCGCTGGGTCAACGAATCCTCGGCTTCGGGCGTTTCGGGCGCGGTGGATCTCAACACCATCCCGGCCAGCATCATCGAGCGGATCGAGATCCTCACCGACGGCGCTTCCTCGCTGTATGGTTCGGACGCCATCGGCGGCGTGGTCAACATCATCACCAAGAAAAGCCAGGATGGCGGGCTGCTGCACGCCTATTTCGGCAAGTACGAGAAGGGTGGCGGCCAGACCTACAATGGCAATATTTCCCTCGGCGGCCAGACCGCGCGCTCCGACTACTTCATCGACATCAGCCATTTCCAGCAACAGCAGATCAGCGCTTCGGCCTGGGATCAATCGTCTTTCCCGATTCCGGGACTGGGGCTGGCCGGCGGCAGTTCCGCCACGCCCAATGGCCGCTACATCTTTACCCCGCCGAACAACAACAACAGCACGCTCTGTCCGCTGGATTCGAACAGCCAGTCGCAATGCGACGTCACGCTCAACGGCCCGGTGAGCGGCAAGGCGAATTTCCCCAACGACTTTCACCAGTTCGGCGATGACGACCGCTTCAACTATGCGCCCTACAACCTGCTGCTGACGCCGTCGCGGCGCACCGCGATTTTCGGCCAGGGCCGCTACAAGCTGAACGATGACGTGCGCTTCTACTTGAAGGGTCTTTATCAGGGCCGGCACTCGGTGAACCAGGCTGCGCCGGAACCGATCTTCCTCGGTGCCGGCGCCGGTACCGGCGGCCTGGCCGACACGGTGGGGGTGGATGCCTCGAACCCCTACAACCCGCTGGGCTACACCCTCGACGCGAACACCAACCTGGCCCTGATCGGCCGGCGTCCGGTGGAGGGCGGCCCGCGCGTCTTCGCCCAGGATGTGAACACGCGCTACATCGGCACCGGCTTCGAGGGCGAGTTCCACCTGTTCGACAAGTTCTACGCCTGGGACATCAACTACGTCAGCGCCACCAATGACGCCACCCAGACGGTCCACGGCACCTACAACATCCGCCATATCGCCAACGCCCTGGGCCCGGTGGGCTCGTGCACGGCGCCCTGCGTACCGCTGGACGTCTTCGGCGGTCCGGGCACCATCACCTCGGACATGCTGAGCTACATCCTGTTCACGGAAAACGACAGTAGCACGCAGACGCTGGACGATTTCACCGCCAATCTTTCCGGCAGTCCCGTCACCCTGCCGGCCGGCACCCTGGATTTCGCCACCGGCTACGAGCATCGCCGCGTGCAGGGCAGCTATTCTCCCGACTCGGTGGTGGTGGCCGGCGAGTCCAACGGCGTGCCTTCTGCGCCGACCAGCGGGGCTTACACGGTGGACGAAGCCTACCTGGAGCTGTCGGTGCCGCTGCTGTCCAAGCAGTTCCTGGCCAAGCGCCTGGAGTTGAATCTGGCCACGCGCTATTCCAACTACTCCACCTTCGGCAGTACGGTGAAGAACAAGTTCGCCGTGCGCTGGGAACCCGTTGCGGACATCACCATCCGCGCCACCTACGCCCAGGGCTTCCGCGCGCCGTCGGTCGGCGAGCTGTACGGCTCCAAGGCGCGCTTCGACGACACGCTGGTCGATCCCTGTTCCGGAGCGGATGCCGCCACCCAGGCAAATTGCGCATTGCTGGGCGTGCCCAATCCCGCCACCTATCAGCAGAACAACACCCAGATCTCGGTGCAGACCGGCGGCAACAGCAGCCTGCGGCCGGAGACCGCCAAGAGCACCACGGTGGGCGTGATCTATAGTCCGTCCTGGGCCGAGCGGCAGGCTTGGTCGAGTCACCTCGATTTCGAGCTGACCTACTACAAGCACCGCATCGACAGCGCCATCAAGGCCCCGGACGCGCAGACCCAGTTGAACCGCTGCGTCGCCAGCGGCGATCCCACCTCGAGCTTCTGCAGCGGCATCACCCGCAGCCGTACCGGAGACATCAACGGCTTCAACAATATCCTGCAGAATTTCGGGCGGATCGATACCCAGGGTCTCGACTTCGGCATCACCTGGGACAGTCCCAAGTACGCCATCGGCCGCTTCGGCGCCAACTGGCAGACCACCTACACCGCGAACTACAAGCAGATTGCCACCGACAGCGGCCTCGAAGATCCGAAAGCGGTGGGCGTCGAGGTGACCGACAGCGGCATTCCGCGCTGGCGTTCCAATCTGCGCCTGAGCTGGGGGCTGGATCCCTTCACGGCAACCTGGGCCCTGCGCTACCTGTCGGCGCTGAACGAGCAGTGCGGCAATGCCGCCGGGAGTCCGGTCTGCGATACCACCAACCGGCTGCATTCGATTCTTTATGACGACGTGCAGTTCGGCTGGACCCTGCCGCTGCCGTACAAGCCGAGCATCAGCGCCGGCGTCAACAACCTGTTCGATGCCAATCCGCCGGTGTGCTACAGCTGCTCGCTGAACGGCTACGACGCCTCCACCTACGACCTGCCCGGCCGTTTCTTCTATGCGCAGATGAACGTGAAGTTCTGATCGATCGGCAGGTGCTGTGCAAAGGGGCCGCAATGCGGCCCCTTTTTTGTGGGCGGAAAATTTATCAAGTCGTCATTCCCGCGGAAGCGGGAATGACGATAGTGGATGCGCTACAACGCCAGCCTGCGCAGATCCTGCAACAGCTTCACCAGCAACACGATGAACCGTGCCGCATAAGCCCCATCGATGACGCGGTGATCGTAGGACAGCGACAACGGCACCATCAGCCTGGGCTGGAACGCCTTGCCGTCCCAGATGGGCTTGACGGTGGATTTGGACACACCCAGGATTCCCACCTCCGGCGCATTCACGATCGGCGTGAAATGACTGCCGCCGATGCCGCCCAGGCTGGAAATGGAGAAACAGCCGCCGCGCATCTCCTCGCCCTTGAGCTTGCCGTCTCTTGCTTTCTTCGCCAGCTCCCCGGTCTCCTGGGCCAGCTGCACAATCCCCTTCTTGTCCACATCCCGCACCACCGGGACCACCAGCCCATTGGGCGTATCCGCCGCAAAGCCGATATGCAGATACTTCTTGAAAATCAGGCTCTCCCCATCCGGCGACAGCGAAGCCGCGAATTCCGGATAGGCCTGAATCGCCTTGGCTACCGCCTTCATCACGAACGGCAACAAGGTCAGCTTGCCCCCGCCGGCCGCCACCAATTCATCGCTCTGGCTCTTGCGGAACGCTTCCAGCTCCGTGATATCCGCCTCATCGGTCTGCGTCACATGGGGGATATTCAGCCAGGCCCGGTGCAGATGGGCGGCCGACAGCTTGCGGATCCTGGCCAGCGGCTTGGACTCGATCGGCCCGAACTGGCTGAAATCCACCGCCGGGATGGCGGGAATCCCGCCCCCGGAGGGAGCAGAAACTGGTGCGGCCGGCGTGGGCGATGACAGCGCCCGTTTCACAAAAGATTGAACGTCATCGCGCGTGATCCGCCCACGCGGGCCGCTACCGGAGACTTGAGCAAGATTCACGCCCAGTTCCCGGGCGAACTTGCGCAGGCCCGGGCTGGCGTAGGGGATGGCGTCGCTTGAGGCTGGTGCAGCGGGGGCCGGAACCGGCGCTGAAGCGGCCGGAGCGGCTTCGGCCTTCTTCTCCGGAGTGGGTTTGTTTTCTTCCGCTGCGGCAGCCGGCTCGGCTTCCCCGCCACCGGAAACCTCCAGGGTGCACACCGCATCGCCCTGGGACAGCTTGTCGCCGACCTTGACCTTCAGGCCGCTGACGATGCCCGCCGCCGGTGCGGGCACATCCATGGTGGCCTTGTCGGATTCCAGGGTCAGCAGGGGGGCGTCTTTCTCGACAACATCCCCGTCCTTGACGAAGACTTCGATCACGGGAATGTGGTCGTAGTTGCCGACGTCGGGGATGGTGACGGCGAGCTTGGAAGGAGCAACGGCCTTGGCCGGCGCGGCTGGTGCCTTCTCCGGAGCCTTTTCGGCTTTGGGCGCTTCCTTCTTTGGTGC
>NZ_JONR01000022.1 GCF_000711955.1 Nevskia soli DSM 19509 | reverse complement strand
TCGATGCTGCTGTACTGGTACCACTACGCCGTCAACGGCAACATCATCGACGTCGAAACCAACGACGACAGCATCGGCGGCCACTTCCTGCACCTGCTGCACGGCGTCACGCCGCCGGAATCCTGGGTCAAGGCCATGCACACCAGCCTGATCCTCTACGCCGAGCACGAGTTCAACGCCAGCACCTTCACCTGCCGCGTCATCGCCGGCACCGGCTCCGACATCCACTCCGCCATCACCGGCGGCATTGGCGCGCTGCGCGGGCCCAAGCATGGCGGCGCCAACGAAGTCGCCTTCGAAATCCAGAAGCGCTACGACAGCCCCGACGAAGCCGAAGCCGACATCGTCAAGCGCGTCGCCAACAAGGAAGTCGTCATCGGTTTTGGGCACCCCGTTTACACGGTCAGCGATCCGCGCAACAAGGTGATCAAGGAAGTGGCGCGCAGCCTTTCCAAAGAGCAGGACAACACCAAGATGTTCGACATCGCCGAGCGGCTTGAATCGGTGATGTGGCGCGAGAAGAAGATGTTCCCCAACCTGGACTGGTTCAGCGCGGTGAGCTACCACATGATGGGGGTGCCGACGGCGATGTTCACGCCGCTGTTCGTCATCGCCCGCACCTCGGGCTGGTCGGCGCACATCATCGAGCAGCGCATCGACGGCAAGATCATCCGCCCGTCCGCCAACTACGTCGGACCGGAAGACCTGGAGTTCGTGCCGATCGAAAAGCGCAGGTAACCCCAATGGTTCGACATCACAGCACAATGACCTCCCTGATCAACAACATTCGCCCCAAACCCGACCAGGTTCTGGTCGATATCGCAGACTACGTTCTGAACTACAAGATCGAGAGCAAGCTGGCGTACGAAACCGCCCGCAACTGCCTGATCGACACCCTGGGCTGCGGCCTGGAAGCCCTCGAATACCCGGCGTGCACCAAACTGCTCGGGCCGATCATTCCCGGCACAGTGGTCCCGAACGGTGCCAAAGTGCCGGGCACGCAGTTCCAACTCGATCCGGTCCAGGCGGCATTCAACATCGGCTGCATGATCCGCTGGCTGGACTTCAACGATACCTGGCTCGCGGCCGAATGGGGGCACCCCTCCGATAATCTCGGCGGCATCCTGGCCGTGGCGGACTGGATCTCGCGCAATGCGGTGGCCGCCGGCAAGAAGCCGCTGACCATGAAGACGGTGCTGACCGGGATGATCAAGGCCCATGAGATCCAGGGCTGCATCGCCCTCGAGAATTCCTTCAACAAGGTCGGCCTCGACCATGTGCTGCTGGTCAAGGTGGCCTCAACCGCAGTGGTTGCGGAACTGCTCGGCCTCAGTCGCGAGGAGATCATCAACGCGGTGTCGCTGGCCTGGGTGGACGGGCAGAGCCTGCGCGCCTATCGCCATGCTCCCAATACCGGCTCACGAAAATCCTGGGCCGCCGGCGACGCGACCAGCCGCGCCGTGCGCCTGGCCCTGATGGCCAGAACCGGAGAGATGGGTTATCCATCCGTCCTCACCGCCAAGACCTGGGGTTTCTATGACGTGTCCTTCAAGGGCAATGCGTTCAAGTTCCAGCGCCCCTACGGCAGTTACGTCATGGAGAACGTACTGTTCAAGATCAGCTACCCCGCGGAGTTCCACTCGCAGACCGCGGTGGAGGCGGCCATGACGCTGCATGAGCAGATCATGAAGGCAGGCAAGAAGGTCGAAGACATCGAGCGCATCACGATTCGTACCCACGAGGCCTGCATCCGCATCATCGACAAGCAGGGGCCACTGAACAACCCCGCAGACCGCGATCACTGCATCCAGTACATGGTGGCGGTGCCCCTGATCTTCGGGCGCCTCACCGCCGCCGATTACGAGGACGGCGTGGCCGCCGATCCACGTATTGACGCGCTGCGCAAGCGGATTGTCTGCGAGGAGGACGAACAGCTAACCGCCGACTATCACGACCCGAAGAAGCGTTCGATCGCCAACGCCTTGACGGTGCAGTTCAAGGATGGCGCCCGGTTGAAAGAAGTCGCGGTGGACTATCCGATCGGCCACAAGCTGCGCCGCAAGGAGGGCATTCCACTGCTTGAGTCGAAGTTCAGGACCAATCTGGCCCGACGCTTTCCCGCGAAACAGCAAAAAGCCATCCTGGAGGTTGCCCTGGTCCAGGCCAAGCTCGAAGCCTGCCCGGTGCACGAGTTCGTCGATCTCTTCGTGATCTGAGAGCGATGTAGGCAGCACGTCCAGGGCCGCCGTCCGTGGACGTGCTGCCTCGAGTGACAATCGATCATTTCGCCGCGACTGGTGTTGCAGTGCTCGTACGTACGAGTGCCGGACTGGAGCCGGCTTTTCGTGGCCGGCATGGGCGCGGAGTGGCGAAGCGCGACACCGGAACGCTGCGGTCAACGCCAGGAGCAAGCAAGTGGTGATATGGCGCTGGCCGTAAACCTGCGGCACAACGACGCGCAGGATCTGGTAGATGCCGCCTTGCATTTTCTCCTCACTGAACTGCTGTTGTATCGGCGCGCGCGGGGACATGTGGTCAACGCACGGTTAAAATCCATGAAAAAACGTGCAATAAGCGGCATTTAATTAAAATATATAAATTTGTACTTTATTAAAAAAATTATAAAGATCTAAATAGTCCGTTTTAGCCATTAATAATTGATCATATGTGACCAGGCATCACGAAGAGGTTTGTACGTCGTGACGAGGACTCGGCGTTGCCCTGAGTTAGTAAATCTTTAATCAGAAATATGCGGAAACGTCTCAAAGATTGATCTGGCAATACTGCCATGTTGCTTGGACGTGATTTCATAACATATTGATTAATAAGAAATAAAAAAATAACATTTTTTCTTGAAAGGCTGGCACGAATATGGCGATAGGGGAATGAAGAGGCGAGCAATGGTAACGCCGAGACATTGATCTCCCTGCCATCGCCACAAAACAGGTGTACTCAAAACAGGAGGAGTACGATCGAACACATTATTTATTTTGTGGTCGCCAATTAAAAGGCGTCACACATCTTGCTCATAAACAAAATAAATCCAATTCGATTCGGAAGTTTCAATGCATATTGATTTGAAAACCGTCAAGATAGATCCGCTGCGGCAAACTTTTGCCAATGTCGCGGATCGGATCGGTAGTGATAAGCCGGCGTCGCGCTACCAGGAGGCTACCCTGGGGCTGCAACCCGACGCCAACTTTCATTACCGGCCCACCTGGGACCCTGCGCACGAATTGTTCGATCCCGCGCGGACTGCGATCGGAATGAAGGACTGGTACGCCTTCAAGGACCCTCGGCAGTTCTATTACGCCAACTGGACCATGACCCGCGCGCGTCAGCAGGACGCGATGGAGTCGAACTTCGACTTCGTCGAATCGCGCGGCCTCGCCGCAAGCCTGCCTGAGGATCTGAAGAGCACGGCCTTGCACCTGCTGCTGCCGCTGCGGCACGTCGCGTGGGGCGCGAACATGAACAACTTCTCGATCTGTGCCTATGGCTACGGCACGGCCATCACCGCGCCGTCCAGCTTTCACGCCATGGATCAGCTCGGCATCGCGCAGTACCTCACGCGCCTGGGCCTGCTGCTGGCGGGCCCGGAGTCCCTGGACATCGCGAAGCAGGCTTGGCTCAAACTGCCGGAGTGGCAGGGCCTGCGTAGTTACATCGAGGACAGCTTCGTCCTGAAGGATTGGTTCATGCTGTTTACCGTGCAGAACTTCGTCCTCGATGGGCTGTTGTACCCGCTGGTCTATGACCGGATCGTCGATGATCACCTTGCCATGCGCAATGGCAGTGCCGTAGCCATGCTGACTGCCTTCATGACGGAGTGGTACGAGGAAACCGCCAAGTGGGTTGATGCGCAAATCAAGACTGCTGCGGCGGAGTCGACCGCAAATCGCGACCTGCTGTCGGAATGGACCCGTACCTGGAGGGAGCGCGCCGTGTCGTCGCTCGTTCCGGTCGTTACGGGGGCCCTGGGTGAACAGGCGCAGGTGGCGAGCGACGAGGTCCTCGGACAATTCAACAGCCGCGCCGCCAAGCTCGGCTTGAGCGTCTAGGGGAAGACATGTCCAAGGTATTCATTGCGTTTCAGGCCAACGAAGACAGCCGGCCGGTGATCGAGGCAATCCTCGAGGACAACCCGGATGCCGTCAGCACCACGTCTCCGGCGATGGTGAAGATCGATTGCAAGGACCGGCTGGTGATCCGCCGCGAGTCGATCGAATCGCGCATTGGCCGCTCGTTCGATCTGCAGGAGATTCAGCTGAACCTCATCACGCTCACGGGCCATCTGGATGAGGACGACGACCAATTGACGCTGAGCTGGAAACGGTAGACGGGCGGAGGAGACATAGATTATGGATATGGAAGCAAGCAAGAAGAAGCTGGGGCTCAAGGAGCGCTACAACCACCTGACTCGCGGCCTGGGCTGGGAGACCACCTACCAGCCGATGGAGAAGGTGTTCCCCTACACCCGCTACGAGGGGATCAAGATCCATGACTGGGACAAGTGGGAAGACCCGTTCCGCCTGACCATGGACGCGTACTGGAAATACCAGGGCGAGAAGGAAAAGAAGCTCTACGCGATCATTGACGCCTTCGCCCAAAACAACGGCCACCTCGGCGTGTCCGACGCGCGCTACATCAATACCCTGAAGCTGTTCATCCAGGGGGTAAGCCCGCTCGAGTACATGGCTCACCGAGGCTTCGCGCATGTCGGTCGCCAGTTCGACGGTGTCAGTGCCCGCATTGCCTGCCAGATGCAGTCGGTTGACGAACTGCGGCACGCGCAGACGCAGATGCACACGGTGTCCAACTACAACAAGTACTACAACGGCATGCATTCGTGGCGTCATTGGCACGACCGCGTGTGGTACCTGTCGGTGCCCAAGTCGTTCTTCGACGACGCGATGTCCGCCGGGCCATTCGAGTTCGTGGTGGCGATCAGCTTTGCCTTCGAGTACGTTCTGACCAACCTGCTGTTTGTCCCATTCATGTCGGGTGCGGCCTACAACGGCGACATGGCCACCGTCACGTTCGGCTTCTCGGCACAATCCGACGAATCTCGCCACATGACGCTTGGGCTGGAAATCATCAAGTTCATTCTTGAGCAGGATCCGGGCAACGTACCGATCGTGCAGCGTTGGTTGGACAAGTGGTTCTGGCGTGGCTACAAGGTCCTCACGCTGGTGTCGATGATGATGGACTACATGCTTCCGAAGAAGGTGATGAGTTGGAAGGAAGCCTGGGAGATCTACGGCGAGCAGAACGGCGGCGCCTTGTTCAACGATCTCGCGCGCTACGGCATCCGCAAGCCCAAGGGCTGGGAGCAGGCGTCGATCGAGAAGGATCACCTCAGCCATCAGGCGTGGTCGACGTTCTACAACTATGGAGCTGCGGCGCTGTTCCATACCTGGACGCCGACCGATGGTGAAAAGGACTGGTTGTCAGCGAAGTATCCGGATACGTTCGACAAGTTATACCGTCCGAGGTTCGAGCATTGGGAGCAGCAGGCCAAGGAGGGTAAACGCTTCTATAACGGCACCTTGCCGATGCTGTGCACGACCTGTCAGATCCCGATGTTTTTCACCGAGCCGACGGACCCGACCAAGATCTGCTACCGCGAATCGGACTACAAGGGCGACAAGTATCACTTCTGTTCCGATCACTGCAAGGACATCTTCGACTATGAGCCGGAGAAGTACGTCCAGTCGTGGCTGCCGGTGCACCAGATCTACCAGGGCAATTGCTTCAATCCGGGCGTAGACCCCACCGTGCCGGGATTCGATCCCCTCCGCGCGGTGCTGGACTATTACCACACGAACTTCGGACGGGACAACTTCGATTTCGAAGGCTCGGAGGACCAGAAGAACTTTGCGCGATGGCACGGCGATGACGCCGGCGGCGCGTGACGGCGACCGATCTGGCGATTTCCATATTGAAAATATTTGCTCTGCGCTTTTACTGATTGAGAGGACGAATCAACAATGGCCACCGTTGCCATCAGTACCTATGTCTTCGAGCCCAAGGACAAGGTCGAAAACTTTCGCGGGAAGCAGCTGCTGTACATCGGCTGGGAGGATCACCTGATGTACTGCGCGCCTTTGGCATTTCCCTTTCCCGGGGCGATGCCGTTCAAGGCAATCCTGGAGCAAGTGCTGCCCGGCTGCTACGGCGCCCACCCGGATTTCGCCAGGGTCGACTGGTCGACAGTCGAGTGGTTCAAGTCCGGTACGTCCTGGCATCCCGACTACGACAAGTCGATCGCCGAAAACGGCCTTGGGCACAAGGATGTCATCCGCTTTCGCACGCCGGGACTGAACGGCATCAATGGCACCTGCAGCTAAATGGGGCGCCAGCTCCGAGAGGCTGTGACACTACATGAATCTTTGAAAATAGCATGGCTTACCGACTCACCATTGAACCGTTAGGCGAGACTGTCGAAGTCGATGACGGTCAGACCATTCTCGACGCGGCGTTGCGCAAGGGCATTTACCTGCCGCATGCCTGCTGTCATGGTCTCTGCGCCACCTGCAAGATCGACGTCCTCGAAGGCGAGGTCGATCACGGTGATGCATCGTCATTCGCCCTGATGGATTTCGAGCGTGACGAGGGCAAGACGCTGGCTTGCTGCGCCACCCTGCAGAGCGACGTCGTGATTTCGGCGGAGGTGGAAGCCGATCCGGACGCGCAGTCGATTCCGGTGCTGGATTTCGTCGGTAAGGTCAGCCGGCTGGAAACGCTGACGCCGACCATCAAGGGCGTGTTCATCGAGCTGGAACAGCCACTGCATTTCCAGGCGGGGCAATACGTCAACCTGGCAATTCCCGGAGAGCACTTCGCACGACCATTTTCTCTGGCCAATGCACCGGGCGGCAGCTCCATTGAACTGAACGTGCGCATCGTGCCGGGCGGAGCAGGTACCGGCTATGTTCACAACAGACTCCAGGTGGGCGACACGGTCCGGCTATCCGGCCCCTACGGGCGCTTCTTCGTACGCAAGTCAGCCCAGCTCCCGACTATCTTCATGGCGGGCGGCTCCGGCTTGTCCAGCCCACGTTCGATGATCCACGAGTTGCTCAAAGAGCGGTGCGCGCAGCCCATCACCCTGGTGTATGGGCAGCGCACAAAAGACGAGCTCTATTATCACGAGGAGTTTCTGGCGCTGGCGCAGCAGAACCCCACCTTCACCTATGTTCCCGCACTGTCCCATGAGCCGCAGGACAGCGGCTGGAGCGGCTTCAGGGGCTTCGTCCACCAGGCGGCCCAGGCCCACTTCAACGGCGACTTCCGCGGCCACAAGGCCTATCTGTGCGGCCCGCCGCTGATGATTGACGCCTGCATCACCACGCTGATGCAGGGGCGCCTGTTTGAGCGGGACATCTACACCGAAAAGTTCATCTCGTCCGCCGATGCGCAGCAGGCTCGCAGCCCGCTGTTCAAGAACGTATGAGCCCGAGCGCGCACGTGCCCCGATCGATGTCCGCCCGGACCGTGTCCCCGTGCAGCGTGACGCTGCGCCAGACGGGAGAGACCTATGTCTGCGCGGCCGGGGAGACGTTGCTGCAGGGAATGCTGAAGCTCGGTCGCCGCGGAATCCCGGTGGGCTGCGTCAATGGCGGCTGCGGCGTCTGCAAGGTCAAGGTGATGCGTGGCCGCTGCCTGAAAGTCGGTGCAGTCAGCCGGCAGCATGTGACTGCGGAGGAAGAGGCGCGCGGCGTCACCCTGGCCTGCCGTGCCGCTCCGCAGACCGACGTTGAGGTGGAAGTCATCGGCAAGATGCAGCGGGGCTTCGTTAATTTGATCGTAGGTTCCGGCCCTGCCGCGGGCTGACCGGTTTCCCCGGCATAACCAACTAGTGGGAAGGAGGAGTTTGCAATGGGTGTCATGAGAATTGGTCACGCCAGCATCAAGGTGATGGACATGGCGGTTGCGGTCAAGCATTACGAGAACGTCATAGGCATGAAGGTGGTCCACACCGATCCGAATGGAAACGTCTATCTCAAGTGCTGGGACGAATGGGATAAGTATTCGCTGATCCTCAGCCCGTCCGACCGCGCCGGCCTGAACCACGTCGCCTACAAGGTGGAGCACGATGCCGACCTCGACGTCCTCCAGCAGCGCATCGAGACCTACGGCAGCAAGACGGAAATGCTGCCCGTCGCAACTCTTCCGTTCGTCGGACGCATGCTGAAGTTCAATCTGCCGAGCGGCCACGAGATGCGTTTGTTCCAGCAGAAGGAAGTTGTCGGCACCGATGTGGGATCGACCAATCCCGATCCGTGGCCGGATGGCCTCAAGGGTGCCGGCGCCCATTGGCTGGATCACTGTCTGCTGATGTGTCCGCTCGATCCGGAGAAGGGCATCAACACCGTGGCCGACAACTGCAAATTCATGAAGGAAGTGCTGGGCTTTCATCTGTCCGAGCAGGCGGTAGTCGGACCGGGTGGATCGATCCAGATCGCCGCTTTCCTGTTCTGCACCACCAAGCCTCACGATATCGCCTTCGTCGGCGCTCCGACGATGGGCCTGCACCATGTCTCGTTCTTCCTCGACAGCTGGGCGGATATCCTCAAAGCCGGTGACGTCATGGCCAAGAACCGGGTCAAGATCGACGTGGCGCCGACGCGTCATGGCATTACGCGCGGGGAGACCATCTACTTCTTCGACCCGAGCGGAAACCGCAATGAGACCTTCGCCGGCCTCGGATACCTGGCGCAGCCGGATCGCCCGGTAACTACCTGGACCGAGGACAGCATCGGCCGCGGCATTTTCTACCATCACGGGGAAGCGACCGAATCGTTCACAACGGTCTACACCTGAGCGCGCACTGCCTGCCTTGCGAACATCGCCTGGAACGCCTATGGACAAGATCAGCACGCAACAGCGCATCGTCAACTGGAGCGGCGCGCACGCCGCTCTCGGCGCGGCGGCGCGCGCCGCCGACGATGCTGGCCTGCTGGTCAACATCGCCGTGGTGGATCGCGGCGGAGTGCTTGCTGGATTCGTGCGGATGGCGGGTGCGCCGCTGCACTCGGTGGAGATCGCCATCGACAAGGCCTATACCGCGGCAAGCTTCGGGATGGCCACGTCGTGCTGGAGCGAGGTCCTGCGCGGGCATTCGGACGCGGTGCGGGACGGTCTGGTGCGGCGTCCGCGCTTCGTGGCGTTCGGCGGTGGCCTGCCGATCCGCTTGCGTGACGATGTTATCGGTGGAATTGGCGTGTCCGGCGCTAGCGAAGAACAGGACGCCATGATCGCCCGGGCCGGACTCGATGCGATCGGCGCCGTGGAATAGAGCGGCAAAGAATTCAGAACCTCAACAAGAAAAGCAGATGAAGAACATTCTCAACTTTATTGATGGCGCGTTCGTCCCGACCGGCAGGACGTTCGAGAAGCGCTCGCCGCTAGACAACAACGTCATTGCCGCCGTGCATGAGGCCGGCAAGGCCGAGGTCGACGCGGCGGTGGCGGCGGCTCGCGCGGCTCTCGGCGGGCCCTGGGGAAAGCTGGCGGTGGCCGAGCGCGTCGATCTGCTTTACGGCGTTGCCAACGAGATCAACCGGCGCTTCGAGGAATTCCTGGAAGCGGAGTGCGCCGACACCGGAAAGCCCAACAACCTGGCGCGGCATATCGACATCCCACGCGGTGCCGCCAATTTCAAGATCTTCGCCGACGTGGTGAAGAACGTGCCGACCGAGTTCTTCGAGATGGCCACCCCCGACGGGCGCGGGGCGATCAATTATTCAGTGCGCCGGCCGGTGGGCGTGGTCGGCGTGATCTGCCCGTGGAACCTGCCGTTGCTGCTGATGACCTGGAAGGTGGGGCCGGCGCTGGCGTGCGGCAACACCGTGGTGGTGAAGCCCTCGGAAGAGACGCCGCAGACCGCCACCTTACTGGGCGAAGTGATGAATACGGTCGGAGTGCCGAAGGGCGTCTACAACGTCGTCCACGGCTTCGGCCCTGAATCGGCGGGCGAGTTCGTCACTACCCACCGTGGCATCAATGCCATCACCTTCACCGGCGAGACACGCACCGGCGCGGCAATCATGAAGGCGGCGGCGGACGGGGCGCGTCCGGTGTCGCTGGAAATGGGCGGCAAAAACCCGGGTATCGTATTCGCGGATTGCGACTTCGACGCGGCGATCGAGGGCACGTTGCGTTCGTGCTTCGCCAACTGCGGCCAGGTATGCCTGGGCACGGAGCGCGTCTATGTCGAGAGAAGCCTGTTCGAGCGCTTCGTCGCGGCGCTGAAGAGCGGAGCCGAAGCTTTGAAGCTGGGTCTGCCTGCTGATCCCACGACAAATATGGGGCCGCTGATTTCCCGGGAACACCGGGAGAAAGTGCTGTCCTATTACCGCAAAGCGGTGGAGGAAGGGGCGACGGTCGTAACCGGCGGCTCGATTCCGCCCGTACCCACCGAGTTGTCCGGGGGCGCCTGGGTGCAGCCCACCATCTGGACCGGCCTCGGCGACGAGTCGACCGTGGCCCGTGAAGAGATCTTCGGACCCTGTGTGCTGGTCATGCCGTTCGACGGCGAGGATGAGGTCGTCCGCCGCGCCAACGCGACGAGCTACGGTCTCGCCGCCTCGGTGTGGACGTGCGACCTGGCGCGTGCACATCGTGTGTCGGCCCAACTGGAGGTGGGCTTGGTGTGGGTCAACAGCTGGTTCCTGCGCGACCTACGCACGCCGTTCGGCGGCGCCAAGCAGTCCGGTATCGGCCGCGAAGGCGGCGTGCATTCGCTCGAGTTCTACACCGAACTCAAGAACGTCTGCGTCAAGCTCTAGGACCTGCAATGGACGAAAAGCTCATAACGCAGCTCGGCGACGAACTCCATGAGGCGCTGACCGCGCGCAGGACCGTCGAACCGCTGACCAACCGCCACCCCGATATCACCATCGACGACGCCTACCGGGTTCAGCAGCAGATGATTTCTCGCCGCCTCTCTGGAGGCGCCCGGGTGGTCGGCAAGAAGATCGGCGTGACCAGCCGGGCGGTGATGAACATGCTCGGCGTCGGGCAACCGGATTTCGGTTACGTGCTCGACGACATGATCTATGGCGAAGGGCAGTCCATTCCGATGGCCTCGCTAATCCAGCCGCGGGCTGAAGGGGAGATCGCCTTCATCCTGAAGAAAGACCTGATGGGGCCCGGGGTGACGAACGCCGCGGTACTGGCGGCGACCGAAGGCGTGATGGCCTGCTTCGAGATCGTCGACTCCCGCATCCACGACTGGAAAGTCAAGATTCAGGACACCGTCGCCGACAACGCCTCCTGCGGTGTCATGGTGCTGGGTGACAGGCTGGTCGATCCGCGCAAGGTCGATCTGAACACCTGCGGCATGGTGATCGAGAAAAACGGCGAGGTCATCGCCACCGGTGCCGGTGCCGCCACGATGGGTTCGCCGGTGAGTGCAGTCGCCTGGCTGGCGAACACGCTGGGGCGGCTCGGCATCGGCCTGCGTGCGGGAGAGGTGGTTCTGTCCGGCTCGCTAGCGGCCCTGTTGCCGGTCGGTGCAGGCGACAACCTGCGTGCCACGGTGGGAGGAATCGGTGACTGCTGCGTCCGCTTCGTATAGGCCGACAGGCTTTGCATGGCGCCGCGGAGGCAAACCCATACATTGATGCATGAAGGATTGAATATGAAGAAAGTTCGTTGCGCCCTGATCGGCTCAGGCAACATCGGTACCGATCTGCTGTACAAGCTCAAGCGCAGCCCGGTGCTGGAACCGGTCTGGATGGTCGGCATCGACCCGGAGTCGGAGGGCCTTGCGCGCGCACGCGACATGGGCTTGAAGACTACGTCGGAAGGGGTTGACGGCCTGCTGCCCTACGCCCGCGAGGACAACGTACAAATCGCCTTCGACGCGACCAGCGCCTACGTCCACGCCGACAACAGCCGCAAACTCAACGCCCTCGGCGTGATGATGATCGATCTGACGCCGGCGGCCATCGGCCCTTACTGCGTGCCACCGGTGAATCTAAGGCAGCACGTCGGCAGCCGCCGCATGAACGTCAACATGGTGACCTGCGGCGGCCAGGCGACCATTCCGATGGTCTATGCGGTATCGCGGGTGCAGCCGGTCCGCTACGCCGAGATCGTGGCAACCGTAGCCTCCAGGAGCGCTGGTCCTGGCACGCGCAAGAACATCGACGAGTTCACCCGCACCACCGCTGGCGCAGTGGCCAAGGTCGGTGGAGCGCGCGAAGGCAAGGCCATCATCATCCTCAATCCCGCCGATCCCCCGCTGATCATGCGCGACACGGTGCACTGCCTGACCGAAACGCCGCCGAAGGCTGCGGAGATCGAAGCCTCGGTGCATGCAATGATCAAGGAAGTGCAGAAGTACGTGCCCGGCTACAACCTGGTCAACGGCCCCGTCATCGAAGGCGACCGCGTGTCTATATTTCTGGAGGTGGGCGGCTTGGGTGACTACCTGCCGAAGTATGCCGGAAACCTCGATGTGATGACCGCTGCGGCCGCCCGCACAGCCGAAATGTTCGCCGAAGAAATACTCAGCGGAGCGATGACGCTGGAACCGGTGCCCGATCAGGTCGCCGCTTAAGGAGAGAAGACATGAATCTGAAAGGAAGAAAAATCCGCGTCCACGACATGACGTTGCGTGATGGTATGCATCCGAAACGTCATCAGATGACGCTGGAGCAGATGAAGGCCGTTGCCAGCGGCCTGGACCAGGCCGGCGTGCCCCTGATCGAAGTGACGCATGGTGACGGTCTGGGTGGGTCGTCGGTGAACTACGGCTTCCCGGCCCACACCGACCAGGAATATTTGTCCGCGGTGATTCCGCTGATGAAGCAGGCGAAAGTGTCGGCCCTGCTGCTGCCTGGCATTGGCACGGTCGATCACTTGAAAATGGCGCTGGAGCTGGGCGTGCACACCATCCGTGTGGCGACCCACTGCACCGAGGCCGATGTCTCCGAGCAGCACATCAAGTGCGCGCGGGAGCTGGAGATGGACACGGTGGGTTTCCTGATGATGGCGCACATGAACAGCCCAGAAGGCCTGGCCAGCCAGGCCAAGCTCATGGAGAGCTACGGCGCCAACTGTGTTTACATCACCGACTCCGCCGGCTACATGCTCCCGGAACACGTGGAGAGCCGCATTACGGCGGTGCGCGACGCACTCAAGCCGGAGACCGAGGTAGGCTTTCATGGCCATCACAACCTGGCCATGGGGGTCGCCAATTCGATCGCGGCCGTCGCTTGCGGCGCCACCCGCATCGATGCTGCGGCCGCGGGTCTTGGGGCTGGCGCCGGTAATACGCCGATGGAGGTCTTCGTCGCCGTGTGCAGCCGCATGGGGATCGAGACCGGCGTCGACGTCTTCAAGATCCAGGATGTCGCCGAAGACCTGGTGGTGCCGATGATGGATCACATCATACGGATCGATCGTGATTCACTGACGCTGGGGTACGCCGGGGTCTACTCGTCATTCCTGCTGTTCGCCAAACGCGCCGAGAAGAAATACGGCATTCCCGCGAGGGAGCTGCTGCTTGAACTCGGGCGCCGGAAGATGATCGGCGGCCAGGAAGACATGATCGAGGATACCGCCATCACCCTGGCGCGTGCCCGGCAGGCGCATGCGGCCAAGGCGGCCTGAGGCGACCATGAAGCTCGATCAAATCAGCGTGATGCGCTTGGCGGAGCACCTGGAAACCTGCGAGTTGCAGGCGCGGGACACGGTGAAGATCACGGATGAATATCCGGCGATGGATTGGGACGATGCCTACGCCATCCAGGACGAAATCCGGCGCAGCAAGCTGCGCCGCGGGAACCGTTTGGTCGGTTTCAAGGCCGGCCTGACGTCTCACGCGAAGATGAAGCAGATGGGGGTGACGACGCCGGTGTTCGGCTTTCTGATGGACGCCTTCTGCGTGCCGGAAGGGGGCGAAATCGCGGTGAAGAGCCTGATCCATCCGAAGGTGGAGCCGGAGATCGTGTTCGTTACCAAGGCACCGCTGCGCGGTCCCGGCTGCCATGTCGGCACGGTGCTGGCGGCGACCGACTTCATCATGCCCGGCATCGAAGTGATCGATTCGCGTTACCGGGACTTCAAATTCGACCTGAAGAGCGTCATCGCCGACAACACCTCCGCCGCACGCTTCGTGGTCGGCGGCCAGGCCAGGCCCGCCGCTGACCTGGACTTACGCACGCTGGGTGTGGTGCTCGAGCGCAACGGCGAGCCGGTATCGTTCGGCGCCGGCGCCGCGGTGCTCGGCCATCCGGCGGCGGCTGTGGCCATGCTTGCCAACCACTTGGGCGCCCGCGGCGAGGAGATCCCGGCGGGCAGCATCATCCTGTCGGGTGGCATCACCGAGGCGGCGGCCGTGGCGACGGGCGACCACGTCACCCTACGCATACAGGATCTGGGCAGCGTATCGCTGCGCTTTCAGTAAACAAGGAGCACACATGCCATTGGCACATGTCTATCTGCTGGAAGGCCGCAGCGAAGAAGTAAAGCGGGCCGTCATCGACAAGGTGACGCAGGCCCTGCACGAGGCGGTTGGTGCGCCGAAGGAAAATGTGCGCGTGGTGATTCAGGACATCCCCAAGACCAACTGGGGTATCGCCGGCAAGACGGCCAAAGATCTGGGTCGATGAAATAAAGGCAGTCCGGGCATCCGGGTTCACAGTATCCGCGTGGCTCGATCAGGCCATCAGGGATCAATAGAGGAGAACTTTATGGCAACGCTGGAAAGAATGGATTGGTACGACATCGCGCGCACCACGAACTGGACCCCGAAATATGTCCAGGAGGATGAGCTGTTTCCGCCCGAATTGTCGGGAACGATGGGCATTCCGCTTGAGAAGTGGGAGTCCTACGACGAACCGTTCAAGCAGACCTACCCCGAGTACGTCAAGGTGCAGCGCGAAAAGGACGCCGGGGCCTATTCGGTCAAGGCCGCATTGGAGCGCGCAAAGATCTACGAAAACGCGGACCCGGGTTGGAGGAGCGTGCTGAAAGCTCACTATGGCGCCATCGCTCGCCAGGAATACCAGGCGTCGCAGGCGGAAGCCCGCATGGCCCGCTTTGGCAAGGCCCCGGGCCAGCGCAACATGGCGACGCTGGGCATGATGGACGAGATTCGCCACGGCCAGATCCAGCTGTTCTTCCCGCACGAGCACGTGTCGAAGGATCGCCAGTTCGATTGGGCGCACAAGGCGATGGACACCAACGAGTGGGCCGCGATCGCCGCTCGCCACATGTTCGACGATATCTTCGCTGCCCGTAACGCGACAGAAATCGGCCTGATGCTGACTTTTGCGTTCGAGACCGGCTTCACCAACATGCAGTTCCTCGGCCTAGCGGCTGACGCAGCCGAAGCCGGTGACTGGACATTCTCCAGCCTTATCTCGAGCATTCAGACCGACGAATCGCGCCATGCCCAGATCGGCGGTCCGCTGATCCCGATCCTGGTCGCCAACGGCCGAAAGGCCGAGGCGCAGAAGCTGATTGACATCGCCCTGTGGCGCAGCTGGAAGCTGTTCTCGGTGCTTACTGGCCCGATGATGGATTACTACACGCCGCTTGAGCACCGCAAGCAGTCGTTCAAGGAGTTCATGCAGGAGTGGATCGTCACCCAGTTCGAGCGTTCGCTGCTCGACCTCGGCTTGGAGAAGCCTTGGTATTGGGATCATCTACTCGACGAGATCGACTGGCAGCACCACGGCATGCATCTCGGCGTGTGGTTCTGGCGTCCGACCGTCTGGTGGGATCCTGCCGCCGGCGTGTCGCCTGAAGAGCGTGCCTGGTTGGAAGAGAAGTACCCGGGCTGGAATGCGACCTGGGGCAAGTGCTGGGACGTCATCACCGAGAACGTCGTTGAAGGTCGCATGGAGCAGACCTATCCGGAGACGCTGCCGGTGGTCTGCAACATGTGCCAGCTGCCGGTGAACGCCACACCGGGCCCGGCGTGGCGCGTCCGCGATGTGCCGCATATGCACAATGGCCGCGTCTATCACTTCTGCTCGGAAGGCTGCAAATGGGTATTCGAGCAGGAGCCGTCGCGCTACCAGGGTCACCTGTCGCTCGTCGACCGCTTCCTCGCAGGCATGATTCAGCCGATGGACCTCGGCGGTGCGCTGACGTATATGGGCCTCGCGCCGGGCGAAATCGGCGACGACGCACACAAATACGCATGGGCTGATGCGGCCCGTGCGGAGCATCTGAAGAAGGCCAGCTGAAGTCCGAAGATATGAAGAGCCCGGGGTTCAACGGCACGGACCCCGGGCCTAATGAACAATTTTAGAGGAGGCCCAACGGTGGCACTTTTTCCTTTGACGTCAAATTTTGAGGGGGATTTCGTCCTCCAGCTCGTTGCAGTGGACACTGAGAACACGATGGACGAAGTCGCTTCCGCGGCGGCCCATCACTCGGTGAACCGGCGTGTTGCCGACCGCCCCGGCTACGGCCTTCGGGTGCGCCGCCAAGGCTCGAAGGACTTGATTCCGCGGACCATGAAGGTCAGTGAATCCGGTCTGAAGCCGATGGAGTGCATCGAAGTGATTTGGGAAGCGCCGGCGGCTGCCCGATAAACCCATCCGGAAGTGAACAAAATGGCGTTCGTAAAGCTTTGCAATGTGGAAGATCTCTGGGAGGGCGAAATGGAATCCTTCGAGGTCAATGGCCGTGAAATCCTGGTGGTATGGCCTAGCGGCGGCGAGATCGTCGCCTTTCAGGCAGTGTGCCCGCACCAGGATATCCCGCTGGTAGAAGGCAAGTTCGACGGCAAGACGATCATCTGCCGCGCTCACCAGTGGATGTTCGACTGCCGCACTGGAGCGGGGGTCAATCCGTCGGATTGCCGCCTGGCCAAGTACCCGATCAAGATCGAGGGAGATGACGTACTCGTGGAAACCGAAGGCGTCCAATCCCTGTTTGCCCATACCTAGTACTGAACGAACGTCCGAAATGCCCGCGGGGCGAGCGGTCGCCGATGGAAACAACAGGTGAGCTATATGAGTGGAATGGATAAGGCGCATATCAACAACATGGTGGGGCCGATCATGCGCCAGGGAGCCCTGGCCAAGGCGGTGTTCGAAGCCGCCGAGGTCGACAACCCCGGGAAGAAGATCCTGATGGAGGACAAGGTCGCCTATGTTCGGATCCAGACCGAGGATGAAATGGTCCTCCGACAGGAGACGATCGAGGAGATGCTGGGCAAGCCGTTCAAGCTCAACCAGCTTGAGGTGGACATGGCGTCGTTCGCCGGCCGCATCGAGACCAAAGCAGGCCAGATCCGTTTCTATTTTGCCAAGCACCTCTGAGCAATACGGGGCGCACGAGGAGAAAAGTCATGAGCAACAATGAAGTTCTGAAGCCGCTGAAGACCTGGAGTCATCTCGCCGCACGTCGGCGTAAACCCAGTGAATACGAAGTTGTTTCCACCAATCTGCACATCAGCACGCGCCCGGGGGCCGAGCCGTTCGAGCTGGATCCCGATGTCTTCATGAATCGCTGGTACAAGCAGAAGCGTGACGCCAGCCCGCTGAAACACCCCGATTGGAACGCCTTCCGCGATCCGGACGAGCAGATCTATCGCACCTACAACATCATGCAGGATGGTGCGGAAACCTACGTGATGGGGCTGTTTGACCAGTTCAACGAGCGCGAGCATGACAAGGGTTTGAGCCCGAACTGGGCCGGTACGCTTGCCAGGCTTTACACGCCGGGCCGTTACCTGTTCCATACCCTACAGATGTGTTCGGCCTATCTTGCCCAGATGGGGCCAGCCAGCACGATTTCCATCTGCGCAGCCTTCCAGGGCGCCGATTCTCTGCGCTGGCTCAGTCACACGGCTTACCGTGCCAAGGAACTGTCGCTGGCCTTCCCGGAAAAGGGCTTCGGCGTCGATGAGCGCCGGTACTGGGAGGAAGACGTCGCGTGGCAGGGCTTCCGCGAGCTGATGGAGAAGGTCCTGATTGCATATGACTGGGCGGAATGCTTTGTCGTCCTGGATCTGGTGGCCAAGCCAGCCATTGAAGAAGCCGTGCTGCGCAAGTTAGGTGAGTCGGCCCGCTACAACGGCGACACGCTGCTGGGGCTGGTGATCGACGCCGAGCTGACCGACGGAGTCCGTCATCGCCGCTGGGCTTCGGCACTGGTGAAGATGATGACCGATGTGCCGGGCAATGCGGACGTGATCAAGGCTTGGATCGCCAAGTGGGAGCCGTTGGCCGATCGCGCCATCGACACCTTCTGCGCCGCCTTGCCGGATGTTTCGGACGCGGCTGACGCCGCCAAGCAGGCGACACGCGCGTTTCGCCACTCGCTGCCCGGGTTTTAGCGCCGGTGAGGGGACGGATGCTTGAGCGGCCCGGGCCGCAACTCCGGGCCAGCGTCACCTGCCGCGGTCTTCATCAGACATGAGCAATATGAAGCAGTACAACATAGCGATCGAGGGTGTGGAAGGCGGCGTGTTCACACAGGGCGACAGTGATACTGTCCTGCGCGCGGCGCTGCGCGCCGGCATCGGCTTCCCCTACGAGTGCAACTCCGGCGGCTGCGGCAGCTGCAAGTGCGAAGTCGTTTCCGGGGAAGTGGAGAACCTGTGGCCTGAAGCTCCCGCAATCACCGAGCGAGACCGGCGCAAGGGACGTCTGCTGGCTTGCCAGTGCCGGGCCAGGACCGATTTGCGCATCAGGATGCGGCCGCAGGCGGAAGCAAAGCCGATGATCCCGCCAAAGCGCATGCGGGCCAGATTGGCTGAGGTGCGCGAGATCACTCACGACATCCGTGAATTTCGCTTCCGCACGGCCGAGCCGGCGACGTTCCTGCCTGGGCAGTACGCCATGCTCGCCATTCCGGGGGTATCGTCGCCACGTGCCTACTCGATGTCGAACCTCGCCCGCGCGGCCGAAGGCGGCGAGTGGCACTTGCAGATCCGGCGTGTTCCACACGGCAAGGCCACCGAGGTGTTGTTCCACCACCTGCACCCGGGAGATGAGGTCGAGCTCGACGGACCGTATGGGATGGCATACCTGCGTCAGGACGTTTCCCGCGACATCGTCTGTGTCGCCGGCGGATCGGGGCTGGCGCCGATGGTATCGATAGCCCGCGGCGCCTCGCAGGCCGGGATGCTGCGGCAGCGCCACCTGCATTTCTTCTACGGCGCGCGCACACCCCGGGACGTATGTGGGGAGTCGTTCCTGCGGGAGCTGCCGGAATTCGGCGACCGTATTCACTTCCATCCCGTGGTGTCTCTGCCGGCTGACGAGGCTGCGTTGTGGAGCGGCGAGACCGGATTCGTCCATGAGCTGGTGCGCCGTACCCTGTCGGACAGAATGGCCGAGTTCGAGTTCTATTTCGCCGGGCCGCCGCCGATGACCAATGCGCTGCACGAGATGCTGATGGTCGGCTACCGCGTTCCGTTCGCGCAAATCCATTTCGATCGTTTCTTTTGACGGTATCCACAACCGGGGAACAGAGATGAAGCTGTATTACACGCCGGGGGCCTGCTCGCTGTCGCCCCATATCGTGCTGCGGGAGGGCGCCTTCAAGTTCGACATCGAAAAAGTCGACTTGCAGTCCAAGCGCACCGAGAACGGCGCGGACTTCCGTGGCGTCAATCCCTACGGCTACATTCCGGCCCTGATCCTCGACAACGGCGAGCGGCTGAGCGAGGGCGTGGCCATCGTGTTGTACCTGGCAGACCAGGTCCCGGACAAAAAGCTTGCGCCTCCGCCGGCCAGCCGGGAGCGGTATCGCATCATTGAAGTGCTCACGTTCATCGCCACCGAACTGCACAAGGGGTTTGCTCCCCTGTTCAACCCCAGGTGTCCGGACGAGTGGCGGGCCGTGGTCAAGGAAATCCTCATCGCACGCCTGACACAGCTGGCGGGTGATCTCGGCGACAAACCGTACCTGGTGGGCAATGAGTTCACGGTCGCCGACGCCTACCTGTTCACGGTGCTGTCCTGGTGCGGGCACGTCGGCGTAGACCTCGGCCTGTGGCCGACGTTGCAGAGCTATGCCGCGCACATCGGGGCACGCCCGGCGGTGCAGGCGGCGCTCAAGGCCGAAGGCCTGGCGTGATCGCCGTGCCGGCTTGGCACCCCTGGGTGACATCGAGCGGGCATTCGCTATGTTCCACGACAAATCCGACAACGCCATGAAGGTGCCAATCCAGCCGTGAACACGACTTTGAAAAAGAAGAGCGCCCGGGCCGCGGCCATGGTCCGGGGAGCACGGGTGCTTGATCCGAATCCGGAAATGGGAACATTGGTGCGGGCTGCCGGCATCCAAACCAACCTGCACGATGTGGGCAAGGGCGCCCCGGTGTTGCTGATCCACGGATCTGGACCGGGTGTGAGCGCCTACGCCAATTGGCGTCTGGTCATGCCAGCATTGGCTGCAGCGCATCGTGTGATCGCGCCCGATCTGGTGGGCTTCGGATTCAGCGAGCGGCCGCCGGGCTTCAGCTACGACATGGATCAGTGGATTGGGCACGCGTTGGGCGTCATGGATGCCCTGGATGTGGAGCATGCCCACATCGTGGGCAACTCCTTCGGAGGCGCCCTGGCGTTGGCACTTGCAATTCGTCATCCGCAACGGGTCAAGCGGCTGGTCCTGATGGGCAGCGTCGGTGTGCGCTTCCAGATCACCGCCGAGCTCGATGAAATCTGGGGCTATCAACCTTCGCTCCAGGCGATGCGCCGCCTGATCAGCATGTTTTCACGGGATCGCAACCATGTCGACGATGCGCTCGCCAGGGTCCGTTATGAAGCCAGCATCCGCCCCGGATTCCAGGAGTCTTATGAGGCGATGTTTCCGGCACCGAGACAGCGATGGGTCAATGCGATGGCCAGCCCCGAAGAGGCGGTTCGGGCCCTGCAGCACGAGACGCTCATCGTCCATGGGCGCGAGGACCGGGTCATCCCGCTGTCCAATGCCTACAAGCTCCTCGAGTTGATCCCCCGGTCACAGCTGCATGTCTTCGGCGGATGCGGCCACTGGACGCAGATCGAGCAGGCGGCGCGCTTCAACCGGCTGTTGCTGGATTTCTTCGGTGAGCACGACGGCAAGCCGTCTTAGGCGACGCGAGTGCGGCCATGCCCGAGTGGCTTGTAACTTGATGAGTATGTGGTGAGGTGGCATGAAACAGGAAACGCCTCCCAAAGGGGCGCAGCGCGGCACCGGCGAAGCCTATGAACGGCTTCAGCGGGAAGATCTGTTGCTGCGCCTGCGGTTCGCGCCCGAGGCGGGGCACATATGGCTCGATGGCAAGCGGATGTTCCTGCTTCACACCGGCGCTTTCGGCACGCTGCGGCAGGAGCTGATCGAGACGGTCGGGATTGCCGAGGCACGCGGAATCCTGACGCGCATGGGTTACCAGTCGGGAGCGCGGGACGCCGAGCTTGCAAAAAAAGTTCGCGCGGAGCTGAGTTATTTCGAGCGCTTCTGTGTAGGCCCGCAGCTGCACGCCCTCGAGGGCATTGTGCTGGTGGAAGCGGTGAAAGTGGAGGTCGACGTCGAGCGCGGCCATCACTACGGTGAATTCATCTGGCATGAGTCGATCGAGGACGAGGCTCACATCATGGCCTATGGCGTCGGCTCGGAGTCCGCGTGCTGGATGCAGATCGGCTACGCCAGCGGCTACGCCAGTGCTTTCATGGGACGCTCCATTGTCTATCGGGAGGTCTCTTGCCGTGCCACCGGCGACTCCACCTGTCGCATCATCGGTAAGCCGCTCGAGCAGTGGGATGATGCCGAAGAGGACGTTTCCTATTTTCGGGCGCAGGGGTTCGTCAACCGCACCGTCGTCGACTTCGGGGCCGCCAAAGCCCGCGATACGTCGGCACGCAGGGAGCGCGGAGGGGATGATCCAGCGGGACGGTATCATGACGCCAGGATGCTGGTCGGAGCGTCCGCCGGGTTCAATATTGTTTGTCACGCCATCAAGCGGGTGGCGCCTACCGACGCTCCGGTCCTCATTCTGGGTGAAAGTGGTGTCGGCAAGGAAATGTTCGCCCGTGCGCTTCACGGCGAGAGTTCGCGCTCGGACAAGCCGTTTATCGCGGTCAACTGTGCCGCCATTCCGGAGCAACTGATCGAGGCGGAGCTATTCGGCGTGGAAAAGGGCGCATTCACCGGCGCCGTCAGCAGCAGGCCCGGCCGTTTCGAGCGGGCGAACGGCGGTACGCTGTTTCTGGACGAGCTTGGCTGCTTGAGCCTGCCGGCACAGAGTAAGTTGTTGCGTGCAGTTCAAGAGGGCGAGATCGAGCGGGTGGGGGACAGCAAGCAGCGTTTGGTAGACGTCCGGATCGTCGCAGCCACCAATGAGGACTTGCGTGAAGCGGTGGAACGCAAGTCCTTTCGCGAAGATCTGTTTTACCGACTGAATGTCTATCCGGTACGGATTCCACCGTTGCGCGAGCGGATCGAAGATATTTCACTGCTAATGGAGTACTTCCTTGACCGGCTGACGGCACGCCATCGTCGTAGCGTCTCAGGATTCACGGACCGCGCCATAGATGCCTTGCTTGGACACGATTGGCCTGGCAATGTCCGCGAATTGGAGAATGTGATTGAGCGTGCGGTCATTCTGGCGACCGATGGTGGATCGATCGACGTCTGTCACTTGCCGGAAATCGTAGCGCGAAGCAAGCGGCGAGGTTTAATGAACCCATCGTCGTCGGGGCAGCTCGTCGGCTGCGACCAAAAAATGACGATAGAGCAGTCACCCGGATCGGGCATTCCTTTGAATGTGTCCGGTAGAGACCTCTTATCGGCAGACATGCCGACGCCAGACCTGCTCCGCATCGCGCTCGAGCGGCACCGGGGGAATTTATCGGCTGCCGCTCGAGATCTTGGAATAACCAGAGCCCAGATTGCATATCGTGCCGAAAAGCTCGGTTTTGCAGATCTATTTCGCCGACGCTCCTAAACCCTTCAATTGATGATGTATGCCGCACCGCTGCTGCGGTGCGGCGGGTGGGGCGACATATTCATCGAAATGAATTTCAGGTCACAGCATAAAAAATATGACGTGCCGTGCTGAGCCCGGCTGCCCCTTGGGTTGATGACGCATGTTTTTCTTAAATACTTATAAATATTTAATTCAAATCTCATCAAATGTTGATGTTTTTCTCAAAACTCGATTCGGCCAATTGACGATAAGAAGACAATAAAAAGCAATTAAATCAATCAAATAATAGTATCTCGAGTCATCCCGCATAGTTGGCATGCTTATAGCTTTTATAGGGTTCCAGAAGCATCAAGCGTATTGAGGAAACAGCCATTGCCGAGCAAGGAAAAGGTGCGGAATGTCCGGTTGACGTGGCACGCAGATTCGTACGCGTCACGCGCCGGCGCCGGGATGGCTATATCGAGTTTCAATTCTCGATCCATCACAAGGAACTTTTTGTCGAACTAGTTTTGCCAGTTGATGCGTTTGAAGAGTTTTGCATGCGCAACCGAGTAACGCTTCTGGAGCCACTCTAGGAGCATGCAAGTAGTCCGGTAGTTAAAAAAATCAGTCGCAGGCCGTACATCGGCCAAGAGCGATAAAACGTGGAGGAGAAAATGTATTCAATGATCCGCTTAGGGCTGGGGCAGTCGCATTCTAATGCGACCGCATTCTTATCTTCGTCGACATGCGCTGTCTCGCAGACCGCGGCAGTGTTCCGTATGGGAAATCGGCGCACGGGAAAAGGCCTCGCGATCATGAATCGATTCCTGCGTGATTCCCATTCCGCGGCAGTCGGGAGCCGCGATCAAACCGCACTAACCAAAGGCGTTCAGCACTAATGGATACGTTCCGCTTCCGGGTTGCCGCCTGGGTCGTTGGGCACCGCCGTTCGGTCGGCATGTTTTTCATCCTTGTCACACTTTTCTTTGCCGCCGGCATTCCACGGCTGGACATTCGTACGATCTTCGCTGATCTGCTGCCGACCGACGACCCGTTCGTGCAGGCGTATCACGATCACCCGAATTTTGGTGATCCGCTGACTGTTACCATCATGCTTAAGCGGACCGACGGTCAGAAGATCTACAAGGCCGACACGCTGCAGAAGATCTGGAAGCTGACTCGTGATGTCGATCTGATCCCGGGCGTCGACCACGACCGCATCCTGTCCATCACGACCGAGAAGGCGACCTATGCCGAGGCGACCGCCGACGGCATCCAGATGCAGCCCCTGATGGGCAACGAGGTGCCGACCGATCCCAAGGACCTGGCGGACCTTGAGCGCAAGGTCGAGCGTTCGCCGATCGCCCGCACCTATCTGGTCTCAGCCGACCAGACCGCAACTCTGCTGCGACTCTCTTTCCGCGAAGATCAACTCGACTATGGCAAGGTATTTTCGGCGATCGGTGACCTGACCCGTGCAGCAAGCGATGACAAGCACATTTTCCGTGTCGTCGGGCAGCCGATCCTGACCGGTTGGGTCTACAAGTTGCAAAAGCAGACCTACGCGATCTTTGGCGTCACTCTGCTTCTGCTGGTGTCGGCGCTGGCGTTCTATATGCGCAATGTCACCGGCATCGTCGTACCGGTCACCTGCAGCTTCGTCGCGGCAATCTGGGGCTTCGGCATGGTTGGCTGGATCCATTCGCCGATCGAGCCCCTGTTGATGGTTGTGCCGCTGTTGCTGGTGGCCCGCTCATTTTCACACTGCATCCAGTACACCGAGCGCTATTACGAGATCTACGCCCATCTGCGCGACCGGGTGAAGGCCTCCCAGGCGACCCTGGGCGTGATGATGGCGCCAAGCATCCTCGGCATCATGACCGATGTGATCGCGATCTTCGTGATCGGCGTGGCGCCGATCCCGGCGATGCGTCGCTTCGCCCTGTTCTGCGGCATGTGGGCGGTTTACCTGATCCCGACCGGCGTCATGCTGATCGCGATCCTGCTCTCTTACCTTCCGCCGCCCCGCAATATCGACGCGATCGTCGGCGGCGAACGCGAGAAAGGTATCCACAAGCTGCAAAAGAACGTCCTGCGCGGCATAGCACTGGTGACCTTTGGCGGCAGGGCACAGGTAACGCTGGTGGTCATGACTGCGCTGACCATCGCCGCAATTGTGCTGAGTAGCCGCATCGCGATCGGCAACCCGGTCGAGGGTACCAACCTGCTGTGGCAGAAATCCGAGTTCAACACCGCGGTGCGCGATATCAACGATCACTTCCCCGGCGTGAACTCGCTGGAGATCATTCTAGAATCCAAAGACCCCGGGAACATGCAGGTGCGAGCGGCGCGCACTTTGGAGGCCTACCAGCTTTCAAAGGCGATCCAGAGGGCAGCCGAGCGTGGCCCACTGCCGGCTCGCGTAACGCGCTCTTTCTCCGACGTCATCGACGAGGGCAACCGTCTCTACTCCGGCGGGCACCCGGCCTGGCTGTCGATCGATCCGACGGACAAGGCGGTCGGTGCCGCTGCGACGGCGGTAGCGTTCGGCCAGAATCCGCTGAACTTCGCCGATATGACCGACACCCGCTATCAGCATTCCACGGTGTCGCTGTTCTATCGCGATAACAAACAGGCTACCGTTGACGGCGCGCTGGAGACGGCACGCAAAGCGGTCGCCGCAGTGGGGGTCGATCACGAGCACATCCGCATCCGTCTGGCCTCTGGAACGATCGCGCTGCAGCAGGCGATGAACAGTGTGGTCGAGCGTTATCATTGGATTCTGGTCGGTCTGTGCTGCGCGGCGATCTTCCTGATCGCCACCTACGCCTACCGGTCGTCGGTCGCCGCGGTGATTTTGCTGATTCCGACTCTGCTGGCGAATTTCTACCTGCTTGCGACGATGCACCTGATGGGCATCGGCCTGGACATCAATTCGGTGCTGGTCACGGTGCTCGGCGTCGGCGTCGGTATCGATTACGGCATCTATCTGCTGTCGCGCATCTGCGAGGAGTACCACGCCCAAGGCGAGGATTGGGGCCGGGCGATCACCACGTCGATGACCACCACCGGCAAGGCGATCATGTTCACCGCCTCGATCATGCTGATCGGCATCCTGCCCTGGTATTTCCTCTCCGATCTGAAATTCATGGCCGACATGGGCCTGCTGCTCGTCGCGATCATGCTGATCAACATGGTGCTCGCGCTGATCGTGCTGCCGCTGTTGGTCTGGCTTACAAAGCCGAAATTCGCGACCCGCACCGACTTGATCGTTGGCGAGGGCATCGACCTCTCAAGATTCGCATCACAGGAAAGCGGGGCTTCATTGCATTCGCTGGATGCAGGCGGAATGGAGAATTCCGCCGGGCTCATGAGCAAATAACAAGGTGTACCGGTTGGTCATTCCCCGATATTGATCGGATCGTTTTAACGCTGCGAGGCGCGAGAGCGCAATCTGGAGGGTTTTGAGATGAGAATCAAGAAATACGACATCAATTACGGACGCAGGAAAATGATGCAGTCCGTAGCCTACGGTATGGGCGCCGGCGTGCTGATGCCGCTCGACAAGTTGTTCGCAAAGGATCTCGACAACATCCAAAAGGCCTACCCGGATGAGTTGCTGTCGGTCGAGGCCCAGTCGAAAGGCAAGGTCAAAGTCGGTGACTACATCACCAAGGACAACGTCGAATACGTCAAGCACCTGCTGGATCCGGGCGTGTATGAGCAGATCACCGGCCCCGAGGGCCGCAAGATCTATATCAAGGCCCCGACCTTGAATCCCCGCGATCTTGTTAACGCCGCTTACTATGATGCGACCCTCGCGGACATCAAATCGGGTCATGCCGCCAAGTGGGACGCCAACGGCAATGCCGTGGATGAAAGCGGCAAGAAATGGCAGGGCGGTCTACCGTTTGTCAACCCTACGGACGGCAAGCAAGTGTGGTGCAACATGGCCATGAACATCGGCCGTGCCGACAACGCCTGCTACGTCATAGAACAGAAGGACTACGGCACTGACGGCAAGCTCGAGTACCACTACAATTTCCAGTGGGTCGAACTGAACAGCACTGCCCGAACCGACCGCAAGGTTTTCAAGGGGCTGGAAAACGAATTGCGCCGTCAGAGCGTGTTTTTTGCTGCTTCGCCCGACGTGCGCGGCACCTCGTTCCTGAGTGTCTGGGACTATGACCAGCGCAAGATCCCGGACTTGTATGGCTACCTTCCCGAGTTCCGCCGCGTGCGCCAGTTCCCGTCGAACCAGCGCTTCGAGCCGCTCGTCCCCGGCGCCGTCTGGTTCCTCAGCGATCCCTGGGCCGCCGGCGACCCCTTCCTGACCTGGGGCAACCACAAGATCGAAGAGCGCAAGCCGATGCTCGGGCCCTGGGCCGCCGACTTCTCCAAGCATGACGAGAACTGGGAGCCGCCGCGCCAGAAGGACAACCCCAAGTTCTTCGACATCCCGTACGAGATGGCGCCGGAAGTCATCGTCACCAGCTGCGAGCCGACCGGGTATCCGCGTTCGCCGGTGTCCAAGCGTGTGGCCTATGTCGATGCCCGCAACAGCATGGCGGCCAGCAACATCCGCTACGACCGCCAGGGCAAGCTCTGGTCGAATTTCGAAATGGCACACGGCCAATTCAAGGGCGGTGGCAAGGACGGCAAGCGCGTCGTACTCAGCGCAGATGGCGTGAACCCCGCCTGGTCCTGGATCTATGTACACATCTACGACTTCCAGAACCGGCGCATGTCGCTTTGCAATCACAGCAAGGGTGCCGCGGGTGTTGAAGCCCGCTTCCAGGCCGATCCGGAATGGCTGTTCAACACTTACTGCACCGCGCAGGCGCTGCAGGCCCTGGGGCGTGCGTGATCGGCGGATGGCTTGTGTAGTCCCCTCTTTGGCGGCCGGCTTGTAAGCGGCCGCCACTTTCCAATCCCTTCAGACCGGTGGCGTCGACCATGAAGCCCTTTGCGCGCCTGAAATTCGTAAAACCACTCATTTTATCCCTTGCAGTGGGCATTTATCCCGCGGCGTTCGCTGATTCCAGTGGAAGTCAGGCAATCGTCCAGTTCACCCCCCACGATCGTCTCTATTCGGTCGCCTTCAATGGCGATTTTGGTGAGACGGTCGGCGAGGGCGGCCTCGTGCTCCAAACTACGGATGGCGGAAAAACCTGGGTGCACGAAGTCAATCCGCCGACCGGGCTGTCGCTGTTCGGTGTCGCGATCAGCGGGTCGCGTTCGATCGCAGTTGGCCAGGAGGGTCTGATTCTGGTTCGCGACGATCGCAAGCCCTGGCGCAAGATTGAGTCAGTCACCGATCAGCGCCTGCTCAGGGTCAGCCTGAACAAGAGCGGCCTGGCGGTTGCCGTCGGTGCCTTTGGCACCCTGCTGAAATCCACCGATTACGGCCAGACCTGGGCCGAGCTCAAGCCCGATTGGGCGGCGCTTTACAAGACCGATGAAACGAGCGACTTCGTGGCGGCGCGCGACGAGCCGACGCTCTACGTCGCCAAGGCATTCGATGATGGCTCGATTGTGATCGGCGGCGAGTACGGCCAGCTCAATCGCTCGACCGATGGCGGCACGACCTGGACACCGGTGTTCCAGGCACAAGCCGCCAAAGGCTCGACTCCGCCGACGCTTTTCGGCATGCACCTCCGGGACGACGGGACGGGCTACGCGGCAGGACAGGATGGTCTGATCGTCATGACCACTGACAGCGCCAAGACCTGGACCCAGCTCGATGCGCATTCGCAGGCCAGCCTGTTCGACATCGAGTCGAGTCCGGACGGGCATGTGTTTGCGGTCGGCATGCGTAGCGGCCTTTTCAGCGCCGATGCGGGCAAGACCTGGCAGCCGCTGAAAGCACTCGACCTGAGCCTCAACTGGTACAGCGGTCTTGGCCGCGGCACCAGTACGGCAGACGACTCGATGATCGCTGTCGGTCACAGCGGCCGCGTGCTGAGGTTGGCGGCTAGCGTCAATTGATTTCAACTCGCAGACGAATAAAACACGGGGAGAACAGCAAGATGTACTCAGTTCATGCCATGCGCCGCGCGATTTGTGCCGGCATTGTGATGATGGCCGGATCAGCAGCCGCCAGGGCCGACCAAGGCGACTCAGACGGATTCCTGTCCTATCTTTGGGGTCGCACGACGTTCAACGGCCTGTTGCGTAACGACACCGCGATCCATACGACCGGGATCCAGAACTACGACAACCAGGGCAATGCGCCCTTCCAGCATGTTGCAGTGCCGCGCCAGGCCTACTTGCCGCCGACGCTTGTTGGTGGCCTTGTGCCGAAGTGGACCGTGCCCATCCCGAATTCTCTGGGCCTGATCCACACCAACGACACGGTGCGTCGTGACAGCTATATCCCGAACTCCAACACACTTTTCGATTACCAGGAACTTCGCTTTTCGGGCGAAATGAATATGGCGTTCACGGATGCGCTCCGGTTGAACATCCAGATGCGCGCAGTCTTCGATCCGGACGTCTACAAGAGCTTCGACGCGCGGAGCGTCGCCAATGTCCAGGGTGGCATCGCTGCCGGCGGAGGCGACCGCTACGCCGATATCGGCGCGCCAAACTATTTCGAATCCAAGGGGCGCAACGGCGGCAAGTTGAATCCGACCGAATTCGCGGGTCGACAATACATGATCGACTTCCCGACCGCCCTCCTCGAATACAAGCGCGACTCCTACAACATTCGCTTCGGGCTCCAGCAGATCGCCTGGGGGCAGGCGATCTTCTTCCAGACGTTCGACATGCCGGATGGTCTGGATTTGCGCCGCCACCTGGTCCTCGACCGTGCGATCGAAGAATTCTCCGACAAGCGTGTGCCGGCGTTGGCACTACGTGGGACGCTCCAGGCGAGCGATGCCATACTCGTTGACGGCTACGTCGAAAAGTTCCAGCCATCGGTCATTCCGAACCCGAATACGCCGTACAACGTCGCTCCTGCACAGTTCTACAAACCGCTCGACAACTACTACACGGGCAACTACGACAGCAAGCTCAACTACGGCATCCGCCTGAAGGCAGACTACGGCAATTGGGGCTTCTCGGCGATGTTCGTCAGCCGTCTGAATCCACTTGGGGTATTCAGTTGGTCGGAGAGCGGGATCAACAAGGGCTTGACCGGGACCAATCCGAACGGGTCGGCCTGGGGAAACGATCTCGGGGCCCTCGTCCAGACCGCTTATGCGGCGAAAGCGCCGGTGGGCAGCGCTTTGTGTCCGGTCTACAACCCTACGACCTGCCGCATGTATGGCAGCGCGGGCGAAGCACTGTCGCACACGCCTTTGACCATCGGGCCGGGTGGCGTCTACAGCAACAAGGAGTGGTTCGGAGCCGCCGGCAGTTTGCGCCTTGATGGTTTGAAGATGGTGAACACGATCATCGATGAGTACCCGGCAGTCCGGGACCTCTACGCTTCACCAGTCGACAATGTCCAGGAGGCGAGCAATCTGCTGAATACTTTCTTCCTCGCGTCCGACGGCAGCATCCGCGGCAACGTGCAACGCGACTACTACCGTGAAAACGTATTCGGCCTAGGTGGCGTCTACGTCAACGAAACCGAGGACCCGGGATCGTTCTGGAACCAATTCATCGTCAATTTCGAAGGCCAGTACACGCCCGCTCGCCGTCTCACCGACGTCGGTCTCGCGCATGGTGGCGAGAAGACCGACGAGTACATCCTGACCTTGGTGGGCGAGAAGTGGCTTCGCTACACCGAGGCCTTCCCGGCGGCCTATCTCGCTTTCGAGTTCCAGCATCGCAGTGCCAGCGATCTGGTCGGTCTGAGCTTAAAGGGTTACGGCGGCAACAGCGGTACATACGGCGTGAACGCGCCGGTCGGAGTCCAGGGCAATGACTACTCGGGCATCAAAACGCCGGGCGGTATTTCCAGCGCCAACTATCTTGCATTTGCCGGCTTCCAGCCGTGGCCGAACCGCAAGTATGTGGCGGAGTGGGCCATCCTGTATGACGTTAAGGGCGGTGTGCTGGTTCAGCCGCTCATCAAGTGGAATCCAGGCCACAACCTCAGTGTCGACCTGTTCTACAACTACGTGAATGGACACCTTTACGGCACTCCAACCGACAATTTGATCCGTGCGATTGATTCTTCAAACGAGATCAACCTGCGTATTAGTTATCAGCTCTAAAGATTCGTAGTCATCATTTTTACCTGGATGGCACTCAAACCCCCTGCTTCTAGGTATGTCTCCCAGCGGCAATGGCATGTTGCCGCTGGGCTTCTTACCACGACCTTCCGGAGGGCGAGGCCGGCCATGAATTCAATTCAATTTGATAATGAACATTTGCTTCGTCCAGATATCCGGCGGTGCGACCGATACCCAGCCACATTGACGTCCCGGCAAATCGCGGTACTGCGGTGTGTGAGGGAGGGCTTGACCAACACGGAAGCAGCGGCTCGATTGGGAGTATCGCTGAACACCGTCAAGTGGCATCTCAAAGAATTGTCCCGGGCTTTGGGCACGAAGAATCGTTGCGCTGCCGTACACCGGGCTCAGTTGTGCGGCTTGATCTAGGTACTACCGACTCGTTGGGCGTGGCTCAAAAAAGATGAAGGTTCAGGATTGAGATGAAAACACCGTTGTTGCATTCTCTGGCGGTCGGATCGCTTGCGTTCAGTCTGTCCACGGCGTCCGCCGCTGACAACGAATTGTTCGACGATCGTTACTACATTGCCCCTATGGCCTCACTCGCCGGAAATCGCGGAAATCCGAGTTCCGGCGATGGCTTTGGGGGAGCGATGGCCATCGGCAAATCCGTGATGCCGCACCTTGGGGTGGAGATCCTCGGCGACTACCTGCACTACAGCGGCAAGACGGTTACGATGCCGACCACCGGTTTGCTTTGCGGGCTGTTGGTGCAGTGCCCCGACCAAGTGGGCCAGGCTCCCAGCCAGAACATTTATGGTGGTGGCATCGGGGTGAATTACTATTTATCCCCGAACAACGCAGGCTTGTTCATTCACGCCAACGCCGAAGGCGGTGATCGCTTCGTTTACAACGCGGGGCTGGGTTTCGACCAGCCGTTCTTCAACCGTGCGGTATATCTCCGCGCGGAGCTTCTCTATCACAAGGAACAGAGCTACAGCGCGGGGCCGCTGTTTCATCTCGGAGTTCGGCTGCCGATCGGAGGCGTGCATGAAGCCGCGCAGGCCGCTCCAGCGCCGCCCGTTGAGGTCGTTCCGGTGGAGCAGCCCGCTCCGGAACCGGCGCCGGCCGCGGAGTCGGCACCCGCGACATGCCAGCCTCCCACGCCCGGTCAGCCGATCGGCCTTGAAGGCTGCAAGGTTGGCGACACGATCGTGCTGCGCGGGGTCAACTTCGAGTTCAACAAGGCGACGCTGACCGTAAACGCGAAGACCTTGCTCGATCAGGTGGCGGACGCGCTCCTGGCGAGGAAGGACATCAAGGTCGAAGTTGACGGACACACCGATGGTAAAGGTTCTGTGCCGTACAACCAGAAGCTCTCCGAGGCGCGTGCGGCCAGCGTGATGAAATATCTCGCCAGCCGCGGCATCGATCCGGCGCGTATGACCAGCAAGGGCTTCGGCAAGTCGATACCGATTGCGGACAATTCGACCGACGAGGGGCGCGAGCTGAATCGCCGCGTCGAACTGAAGGTGACCGACTCCGGATCCTCGGCCGCGCCGCTCTCTGAAAGGCCTTCTACGCCGGAGGCAAGCTCGGCTCCGATGGGCGAAGCTGCGTCGGCTCCGTCGGATGGTGCACAACCGCTCTCCGGCGAAGCCGCGGAGGCAGCCGCCCCCGCGGCAGCCGAGCCAGTGCCTGTTGGCGAGCCGGTTCCCGCTCCGGCATCGGCTCCGACAAAAAGGCATGCGGGCAGGTACCACAAGAGAGCCGCGCCGACCGCCGAAACGCCAACTCCGAGTGAGCCGGCCCCGACCCCGTCGGAGCCCGCTCCGGCGCAGGTACCGCAAGATGCCGGTCCGGCCGCCAGACCGGCTCCCAATGAGCCCGCGTCTACGGATCAGCCCGCGCCGCCGCCTGCTTCCGTGCCCGACGCTGCTTCGTCCGAGGTTGCGCCGGCTCCAACCGAGCCTGCACCGGCGCCGTCAGAGCCCGTCACGGCGCAGGCCCCACAAGACTCCGGCCCGATCCCCAGCGTCTCTCCCAGTGAGTCCGCGGCTCCGGATCAGTCCGCGCCCGGCTCTGCGCCGTCTGCCGATGCATCGGCCCCGACTGAACCTGCACCGGCGCCGCCGTCAGAGTCCGGTCCGCCGAAGGCCCCATGAAATGCGAGCCCGGCTCCCAGCCTTGCTCCCAGAGAGCCCGCGGCTCCGGATCAGTCTGCGCCGCCGTGCATCCCTTTGCCGTGGAAATCTGGCGACATCCAGTCTCAGCCAGGTTTGTTGAACCAGCGGCAAGCTCAGCTTGCCGCCGGTCCTTTTGCTTTTGGCGTCACGCAGGAATGGCCGAGTATGAAGACGATTCGATATGACCGCGGCTACTCCCGCAGGAAGTTCCTTGGTGACGCCGCGCGCGGCGTCCTCAGCTGCGGTGTCCTGATGCCCTTGGCCAAAGCGATCGCGGCCACCGGGGACGTTTCCAAGGCTTACCCGGAGGAGTTGCTTTCAATCGAGGCCTACACCAAGGGCAGAATCAAGACCGGGGACATCATCGACGCCTCGAACGTCGAAGTCGTAAAGGACCTGCTGGAGCCGGTCCGCTTCGAGCAAATCCGCACCATGGGCCGCAAGCTCAAGGTCGTGAAGACCACGACCGACGTGATGCGCCTGTCCCCCTGGGAGTATATCGAAGCCACCCTGAGCAACAGCGGCAAGGCTGGCTTCGATGCGCGCGGCAACGTCGTCAACAAGGCGGACGGCAAGCCATGGATCGGGGGCAACCCGTTTCCCGATCCGAAGAGCGGTTTGGAACTTTTTGCTGCCCAGACCATGAGCTGGGGGCGGCATGATGCCTCCTTCTACGCCGTCAATATGTACACCACGGAGGTGGCGTCCGGTGACGTCAAGTTCTCCTACAGTGGCGGCTGGGCGGAGATGTCGCCGATCGGTCGCGTCTCAATGGATCCGAAGCCCTACTGGCCTGGTCACGAGGACAAGCTCCGTTACCAGTCCATCTTCTTCCTCACGCCGCAAAACTACCGAGGGACGTCGTTCCTGAATGTCTGGGACTATGATGCCAGTACGTTTCCGGCCCTCTACGGGTACGTGCCCGAATTCCGCCGCATCCGCCAGTTCCCAGCGGAGCAACGTTTTGAGCCGCTCCTTCCGGGACTGACTCTGTTCCTGTCGGATGCCTGGGGTGCCGGCGATCCCTTGTACACTTGGGGCAACTACAAGATTGTCGGCCGCGGACCCTTTCTCGCCGGTCTGTCGGAGAGCTGGAACGCCGCCCATCCGAACTGGGAGCACACCACCCACGGCGGCCCCAAAGGCCAGACCTTCTGGGATGCCACGGTGGAGCTGGTTCCCGAAACCATCATCGTCGAGGCAGAGCCCGTCAAATTTCCGCGTGCGCCAGTGTCGAAAAAGCGGGTCTGGTTCGACGCGCGCAATCAGGCAATGGTGGGCATGGTCACTTTCGACCGCAACGGCCAACCATACCGTTCCTTCGACGGCGCTTACAGTCTGTATGACAACGGCAGCCAGAAATTCATGGATGGTCAGCACCCTTACTGGAGCTGGGCCCACGTCACTGCCTCGGATATTCAAACCGGCAGCGTCAGCCGTCTGGAGCAGGTGCGGCAGGTCGAGAATACGCACTTCAGCGGTGCCAACAATCCGCAGATATACGACAAGTACCTCACCCAGCTTGCGCTGATGCGCCTGGGATTGAAGTAGGACTTATCTGGCAAGGCCGAGCATGTACCCGCTCCGTGCAAGAGTTGCGCGCTGGACCCTGGTGCATCGGAAAGCGGCTCTCGCGGTGTTCGGCCTGCTCACTCTGTTCTTTGCCGCCGGACTCCCCCGGGTTCAGCTCAAGACAATCTTTTCGGACTTGCTGCCGCAGGACGATCCGTTCGTTCAGGTCTACAAGGACCACCCGGGGTTCGGCAGCCCCCTGACCATCATGACGATGATCCGCCGCAAGAATGGCGACATCTTCAACGACGAGACCCTGGGCAAGGTCTGGGACTACACCCGGGCGATCGATCGGGCTCCCGCAGTCGATCACGAGCAGATCCTGTCGGTGACCACGGAAAAAGCCCGCTACGCCGAGGCGACGCCCGAGGGCATCGACATGCGTCCCCTCATGGGCGATCACCCGCCCGCCACGCCGGACGAAATCGCCGGCTTCCGGGCGCACATCGACGAGGCGCCGAACGTCCGCCAGTTCCTGATCTCGCGCGACAACCGCTCCGCCCTGGTGCTGGCCACCTTCATCGAGCGCAAGCTCGATTACGGGCAGGTGTTCGACTTCGTCGAGCAATTGGCGGACCGGACTGCAGACGCGCAGCACGAGATCTATGTCGCCGGCATGCCGATACTGATTGGCACCGTTTACCGTTACGAGCACCAGATGGTGGCGATCTCCGCCGTCACCGTCGGCGTGATCGTGCTGGCTTTGGTGTTCTACATGCGCAGTGTTGTCGGCGTCCTGACTCCGATTCTGACCAGCGCAACAGCCGCGATCTGGGCCTTCGGCTTCGTCGGCTGGCTGGGTATTTCCATCGAGCCGCTCCTGATGGTGGTGCCGCTGCTGCTTACCGCCCGCTCGTTCTCGCACAGTGTCCAGTTCACCGAGCGCTACTTCGAGGTTTATCCCGAAGTGGCGGACCGTCGGCGCGCGGCGGAGCTGACCATGAGCGTGATGATGGTCCCCTCGGTGCTGGGGATCATGACCGACATCCTGGGCATCGTGGTCGTGGTTGCGGCGCCGATCCCGGCCATGGTGCGGCACGCCATCTTCTGCGGTATGTGGGCCGTCTGGCTCATTCCTACGGGCTGCGTCCTGATCTCCCTGCTGCTGGCGAGTCTGCCGCCGCCGCGCAATCTGCACCGGTTCAAAGACCGGAAGGTGTCGGCGGGGCGCCCGGGCATCCTGGTGCGGTTGCTTGGCGGAATCGCGGCGCTGGTCACCGGCAAGCGGGCGCGGGTCACGACCGCGCTGGCGCTCGCCGGCTCCGCCGCGGCGGTTTACGTCGCCTCGCAGATCCAGATCGGAAACCCGGTCGAAGGGACGAACCTGCTTCGCTACGACTCGGAGTTCAATACCGCGGTCAGGGCCATCAACGGCAGCTTCCCCGGCGTCAATACCCTCGAGATCGTGCTCGAGGCCAAGGACCAGGACGCGCCGATCGCCACCTCGCAGCACCAGGATACGGTATTTACCGAACTGGCCCTCCAGCGCGCGCTGGAGGCAGGCGACCATCCGCCGCGCGCAAGCTTGTCGTTCGCCGACTACCTGATGGAAGCCAATCGCCTGTTCAGCGGCGGCGATCCCCGCTGGGCGCCGCTTGACCCGCGCGAGCGCTCCGTTCAGGCCGCAGCAGTCGGCGCGATGATGGGGTCAAGCGCGAAGAGTTTCAGCCATATTCTCGACCCGGGCATGCAGAACTCGACGGTTTCCCTCTGGTACAAGGACAACAAGCAGGAGACGGTCGACGGCGCCTTGCAGGCGGCCAGGGCCGCGGTCGACCAGGTCGGAGCCGACCACCCCGACTTCCGCGTGCGCCTCGGCACCGGCACCATCGCCCTGCAGGAGGCGGTGAATCGCGTCATCGCGCGCTATCAGTGGGTCGTCATCGGCGGCGTCAACCTGTTCATCTTCCTGCTCTGCGCCGGCGCGTATCGCTCGTTCACCGCCGGCGCGATGCTGCTGGTCCCGGTGAACCTGGCCAACGAGGGGCTGCTGGCCGCCATGCACATGCTTGGCGTCGGCCTCGACGTGAACTCCCTCATCGTCGCCGCCATCGGCGTGGGCGTCGGCATCGACTACGGCATCTACCTGCTCTCCAGGATCTGCGAAGAGCTCCAGCAGCGGCACGGCACCGCCGATGCGCGCTGGTCCGCGGCGCTCGGTGGGGCATTAAGGACGACAGGCCGGGCGATTCTGTTCACCGCCACGATCATGATCATGGCCATCTTGCCCTGGTATCTCATGTCCGGTCTGAAGTTCGTTGCGGACATGGGGCTTTTGTTGATCGCGATCATGGCGATCAACATGGTTCTGTCGCTGATCGTACTGCCGCTGCTGGTCTGGTGGATCAGGCCGGCGTTTGCGGAAAAGCACAACAGCGAGACGACGACGTTGATCAATAATTCAATAAAGGAGGAGTTTGTATGTTGAGTGGAAGCTTCAGCATCTGGCACTGGATGATCGTTCTGGTCATGGTGATCGCGATCTTCGGCACCAAGAAATTGAGAACGGCGGGAGGCGACCTCGGGGCTGCGGTTAAGAACTTCAAGTCGGCGATGCGCGAAGGCGAGGCGGAAGTACATCGGAATTTCGGCCAGCAGCAACTGGCCGCCGTCCAGGTGGCACCCGAGCAAGCCGCGCAGGAAGTTCATTCAGACCGCACTGCCTGACCCACAAGAATTCATTCGCGGCTCCGCTCAGGGAAAATCATAGCGACGTGCCGCGTGTGACCAGTCTTTGCCGCTGAACGCAGCGGAGGATGTCGCCATGATTGCGAAGACTCTAGCCATTCTGCTGGGCGCGTTGGCGCTCGGCGCCATTGCCGATCAAGCTCCGCCTGTAACAGTGACGGATGGACTCCCGCAGCGCGACCCGGTATCGGAATTCCAGCAGCTCAAATACCAGGCGCTACAGCTCCAGGCCGATGTCGACCGTGCGCGACCGGCAGCACCTGGAAGCCTGACCATCTATGTCGGCAGCGTGGCAAGCTCGCTCAAGTTGAAACATGTGTCCATCTCCCTGGACGACCGGCTGGTCGCAAGCCGGGAGGTCGACGACACTGCATTTCATTCCGTCCTTGCCGGCGATCGCCTGGCCCGGGTTGGCAGCGCCACCGTAGCCGAGGGCCCGCATGCACTGCATGCCGAATTCCAGGTCACCGCATCATCCGCCCAAGGTGCGACCGAGCAGACTGTGGTGATGGATGGTTCGCTGGAAGGAGGCCAGGGGATCACCAGCATCTCCCTGCGCCTGGAGCCATCCAGACTCGTCACGCCGGCTCGCATCGCACTGCAGCGTTACCGCACGGAGGCGTCCAAAGAGGGCTGGGCCCTGAAAACCCTGCATGAAGTGGGACGCTTCGGCGGCGTGGACGGCCGCTATATTCCCGGAGATCTGGGAGATCCGGCGGTTGCCTATGCCGAATACCTGCGCAACTCCGGCCAGGCGGAGCGCGCGGCAGTGGAGTTGCTGAAGCTTTCGACCGGCGCTGGCGAAGCACTGCCTCCGGCTTATTGGCTGCGCACGGCGGCGGTGCTGCGCGAGGTTGGTCTCTCGGACTATTCTCGCAAGATCTGCGAGCGCCTGGATGCACAGCACCAACAGAGCCAGGCCGTCGCTACGGAACGCCTCAACATCGCCCTGAAAGATTACGACGTTGGGAAAGTCGCGCAAGCCGAAGCCGAACTACAGGCGATCGGGAGCCGCGTTCCGGATGATCGGGTGCAGGACTGGCAGCTGGCCTACGCGCAAATCCTATTCCTCCACGATCGCTATCCGGAAGCTGAAAAGGTACTGCAGGACCGCGACAAGGAAGGTACAGAAGCCTTCCGCTACATGAGCCATTCGGAAAAGGCGCTCCTTACCACGGCGTTCAGGCGCTACAACCTGGCCGTGGCAATGGTTCACAATGGCGAGGAGAAAAAGGGTTTGAGCCTGCTGGACCTGATCGGTCGCCTGAAAACCCTGGACAAGGACCTCGCCGCAGTCCGGGATCAGGCCAACCTTACTCTAGGCTGGTACTTCCTCCGCAAAAAGCAGGGCATCACCGCCATGGGTGCGCTCGGCAGGGTTGGCATGGGGGGGCGGTGGTCCGAACCGGCGCTTCTCGGTATGGGCTGGGCGCAACTGGCGCCGGCCGGTGAGAAGATAAAGCGCGTGCGCCTGGATCATGAACCCGGGAATACCCTGGCGCCGCTGCCCGCGCCGCTCAAGCACTCGCTGACCGAGCTCGGTGTTTTTGATCCCGAGCTGGATGGAAACGGTGGCCCAGCTTCCTTCGAGCGCGGCGATCCCCCGCAGGACCGCACCGAAGGGCTGAAGCGAGCGCTGCTGTTTTGGCGGATATTGGCGAAACGCGATCCGAACGATCCCGCGGTGCAAGAAGGAATGCTCGCCATCGCCTACGCCTACGACAACCTCGACGACAAGCTCGGTGCGCAGCGGGCCTATGTGCAGGCCATCGCGAGCCTCGAGGCACGCAAAAAGGGACTCGCCGCAGAGGCTGGCAGCATCCAGGCGCAGGGCCTTTCGGCACTGGCCGATCGCAGCCCGGATTCGAAGGGAACCGCTGCGCTGATGGGCGATGGATATCTGGTGCCGAACGAGCAAACCCGCGAGGTCTTCGGGGCCCTCGATCGTTACCGGGATCTGGCTGCCACCCTCGATGCCTTGAACGCAATGGACTCCTCCAACACGGAGCAGGCCATGGCCCCGGAACTCGCCTCCAGGGCCCAAGCTCTGCGGGATGAAATCATCGTTGCCAGGCAGGAAGAGCTGAAGGATATGCAGGCACAGGCTCTGCAGGACATCGATCGGCAAGAGGGGCAGACCGATCAGTATCTGCAGGCTGCTTACTTTGCAGCTGCGCGGACTTCCGATCAAACGCTTGCCTTTGACGGACGCTGACTTGCCCAAGTGCGCAAAGCGCAGATTGGGCCGCTACGCTGTGCATGGCATTTGGAGTGGCGCCCGGGTAACGGCGGGGCATGTGGTTATTCGGAGTTTTCCTAGGAGCGGCGCCGCAACAGGTCGGTTAATCCGAGCTTGCTGGAGCGGTAGGCGATCTGCGCGCGCGTAATGCCGAGGTCACGGGCTGCTGCGGAGAGATTGCCACGGTGCCGCTGGATGGCCAGCCGGATCGTATCCAACTGAATCCCCGTGGCCGATTCGTCCAGATCCCCGGCATCGAGGTCTTCAACCCTGGACTCCGGCGACTCGGCACAAACCGGACCGGCTGCTGGTGCGGTCTCAGGATCGCGGGGCACCAGGCGGCCTGAGGCGCAGGGGTTCATGGTGCGCGTGGGACTCTTCTGGATCCGCAGATCGGGCAGGTGACAGGCGTCGATGGGTTCGTCATCCTGTGCCAGGATGACCGCCCGCTCGATGACATTTTCCAGTTCGCGCACGTTGCCAGGCCAGGTATGGGACAGGAGCAGGTCAATTGCCCGATCGGTGAAGCCAGGCACGTTCCGCCGATGACGCCTGCACAGACGCTCCAGGAAATAGGCCATGAGCAATGACACGTCCTCCTGCCGCTCGCGCAGCGGCGGGATATGCACCGGATAGACGTTCAGGCGGTAGTAAAGATCCTCGCGGAATTTCTTCTCGGTGACCGCCTTGCGCAAGTCGTCGTTTGTTGCTGCGATGATTCGTACGTCGACGGTCCGCTGCTTGCTGTCGCCGACGCGCTCGATCTCTCCTTCCTGGACGGCTCGCAGAAGCTTGCTCTGCGCCGGCAAACTGAGGCAGCCAAGTTCGTCCAGAAACAAGGTGCCGCCGTTGGCGCGTTCAAAGCGGCCAGGACGGCTGCTGACGGCGCCGGTAAACGCGCCCTTTTCGACACCGAACAGCTCCGCTTCGATCAACTGATCCGGAATGGCGGCGCAGTTGACCGCAATGAACGGCTTGTCGGCACGCGAGCTTTCACCGTGAAGTGCCCGCGCAAACATCTCCTTGCCGACGCCGCTTTCGCCCAGGATCAGCACGGGGGCGTCGGTGGGAGCCACCCGCTTGATGGTGTGGCAGACGATGTTGAAGCCTGCCGAGGCCCCCACAAGGACGCGCGACTGGTTGCGCCGTTCTGTCGTCGACGCGTCGTCGTGCGGTGTGGTGCGGAGCGGCCGCTTGCCAGCGCCAAAGTCGACAATGGTCTTGTTGACGAACGATTGAGCCCGAAGGTACTGAAGATCGTCCTCGGCGTCTTCCCATTCCTCCACCGTCTTGCCGACGATGCGACACGTCTTGTGTCCCTGCGCCTTGCACTCGACCTCGCGGTAGAGGATCGCTCGGCCCATAAAGGAACTGGCATAGCCGCAGGCGTAGCCGATTTGCATCCAGCATACGGCTTCGGCTCCGGTGCCGTATACCGCCATGTGCGCTTCCGCTTCAATGGATTCCCGCCACAGAAACTCGCCGTAATGGTGGCCGCGCTCCACGTCGATCTCCACCCGCACCGGCTCAACCATCACGATGCCTTCGAGGGCATGCAGCTGAGGGCCGACGGAGTATCTTTCAAAATAGCTCATGTCTGCGCGGATCTTCTTGGCAAGCTCCGCATCGCGGCTGCCGGACTGGTATCCCATGCGGGTGAATATGCCGCGGGCATGGGCGAGGCCGACAGTTTCGATCAACTCCTGACGCAGCGTTCCGAACGCGCCGGTATGCAGCAGGAACATGCGCTTGGTATCGAGCCAGATGTGGCCCGCCTCTGGCGCAAAACGAAGCCTGGACAGCAGGTCCTCTCGTTCAAGTCTATGAAACGCTTCTCCTTGCGGCGCCGCTCCATCTGCAGACACTGAATGCTTCATGCTCACTCCGGCGGGGCCTCTAATGGTTGGGGCCCATCGATCGATGTAATGCCAGCTCCCCCGAGCGGGCCTAAACATAACGCCTGAACTTGCGATGCCTTTATGCGGATGTCGCATTGCAGCATTGCGCTTGTTCAAATTTACAGGTTGAATATCCAACATCTATACATATTGCGCAAATATTTCAGCTCCTTTTGTTGTGCCGTCTATCGGTAGGACGAATTCCTCATTGGAGCGAAACAGGATTTGGAGCCACCATGGCAGGCACGGAACGCACTGGAGCGCATCAAGGCCGGCGGCAACGCCCACGGACCCAAGTGGAACGAAGTAAGGAGATGCGGGGGCGGCTGATCGATGCAACGATCGCTAGCCTGGCGCAAGACGGCTTCGCCAGGACAAGCATTGGGCGAATCGTTCGGCGTGCGAGGGTATCCAATGGCGCGACCGGCCATCACTTCCCGACTAAGGCTGATCTTTTGGTGGCCGCGGCTGAAGAATTGTTTGGACGCAGCCGCCTCATGCTTCTGCAGGCGCTCGAAGAAATTCCTCCGCATGCCAATAGCTTCGGCATGCGCGTTGAGCGCGTCTGGTCGACTCTACACTCGAAGCCGCTAATGCGGGCATTCCTCGAGCTGAATGTTGCAGCTCAAGGCGACAAGGAGTTGGCCGCAACTTTGCGCGATCTGGCGCGACGTTCCGCGGACGAGTTCGACAGGCTGGTTTCTCTGCAGCCGGCAGACGATGAGGGCGATGCTGCTGCCGTTATCTTCCGTTTGACGCGATCTCTCATGCTCGGCATGGCCCTCCAGTATCACTGTTGGGGATACGAGAAGGAATTGACCAGGCAACTACAAGGCTGGGCAAGGCTGGTTGAGCCACATCTTGCCTGACGAATGGAGTCGCCAATTGCGTGAGTCGGCTTTGTGGCTATCCCGCCAAGTCTGTGTCCTGCGCTGCCGAAAGCGGACGCTAAAATGCTCGTTGAATGGCTGCTTCGCGGCGGCGAAGCTCAGGACTCGACTGGCTGCTGCTCGCCAACTCCGATTAAGCAGCGCATATCCATACAGACCGGCCATTCCCGTGGACCAATCGAAGATTCGCAGGGTGGCGCTTGCACACGTACTGATGTTCCCACGCGCCCCAAGCAACGGACGTTCTGACAAGAGGCCGTAAGCCCGCCCGCTTTTGGCCACAGCACCAATCTGTGGTGTCAAAGCAGAAAATTGCGGACATGCCAAGCGTTCCACGGTCAGGTCAGTGGTGCGGGTGGTCAACTATTTTGGCAGCAGGTCGTCGTGCGTCGCAGCGCACCCACGGAGTTCGATCAGCATTTCACCGGCCTCAAGGACTTCCTGAGCGGCGACGGCCAGCAGGTGCCCCACGAAATCCGCATCGACCATAAGTCACTGAAGGTCTACTCCAGAATCAAAAGCACTGGCAACGGCCGGAAATTTGGCTTCGAGAATCGGCTGCTCGGCTAGAAGGATGCGCTGATCGTCTACGACCGCAAGCGCCGGACCCTGACCTTCACCGACCTCTCTGAAAAGACAGTTTCCGAGATCGAGGCAGAGTTGCGGGGGCGCATCGACCCTGATCCCGATCCTGGCTCGGACTGAGCCTTGCTGAACGCCCATGTTTACACAGGTCTCCTCCAGGTCTGCCGTAAACGACGAGCAGAGCAGGGGCAAGATTGCTACATGCTCTCGGAGGTGACTGCGCTATCCAAGCTAATGGCCCGGATCGGATGTGGCGAATTGATGGCGACCATGTACCTTGGGTGTGTGTCCTCGAGGATTCGTGACAACGGCCAATGGTTCGCGAGAGTTTCTAGGGGTAAAGAAGACTCCGAGAAGGCCCGACCCCGAGGAGTTCCCGGGGCCGGCGCCAAACAAAGAGTGGCCAGAGGGCAGCCGAATTGATGCATTGCTCTCGGACCAAGAACTCGTCGAGTTGACTGGTGTTGAGCAATCAGCGGCGCAGCTACGAGTTCTGAGGCCCCACGGTATATGGCCAGTCGTTCGTCGAGATGGGCGCCCTAGGGTGACTAGGTCTGCTGTGTCGCGAGCCATGTTAGCGAAAGGAACTCAGTACGCCGAACCTGATTTCTCGTCGCTTAGGCGGAAGTAATTGGGGAGAGATATGGGGAGAAGGCGAAAGAAGCACTATGGGTTGCCGGCGCACGTCTACTTCAAGCACGGGCAACATTGGTTCGTCGATTGAGAATCTAAGTGGCATGCCCTCGGCAAGGAGAAGCCGCAGGCGCTGCAACGGCGCGCTGAACTTCTCTGCGAAGCAGCGTATACCTTCGCCTAGGTTGCAGAACGCAAGCCTGAGCACGTCGACCCAGTACGGTAGGGTTGGAACAAGATATCAGACAAATATTAGGCAGTGGCTAAAAAATAGCCGCTGCTGTTTCTGTAAGCGCTTGAATTTCTGGTGCCTAAGGAGAGACTCGAACTCTCACGAGGGGTTGCCTCGGCGGATTTTGAGTCCGCTGCGTCTACCGATTCCGCCACTCAGGCTTGGGAGGCGGATTATAGCCGGCCGGCGCGCGCCATTACAGGCGTAGGGGTGGCGGGTACAATTCCGCCCCATGCGCCGTTCCGACTTCGACTACGAGCTTCCGCCCGCCCTCATCGCCCAGCGCCCGGCCGAGCGCCGCAGCGCCAGCCGTCTGCTGTGCCTGAATACGGACGGCACCCTGGCCGACCGCCACATGCCGGATTTCGCCGAAATGCTGCTCCCCGGCGACCTGCTGCTGTTCAACGACGCCCGGGTGATCCCGGCGCGCCTGCGCGGCATCAAGGACAGCGGCGGGCAGGTCGAGGTGCTGATCGAGCGCGTGCTGGACGCCACCCACGCCCTGGCGCAGGTCCGCGCCAGCAAGCCGCCCAAGCCGGGCTCGAAGCTCCTCCTGGCTCGCGACGCCCTCGTCGCCGTGGTGGAAGGCCGTGAAGGCGAGTTCTATAAGCTGGATTTCGAAACCGACGATCTCCAGGCCGCCCTGGAGCAGCACGGCGAACTGCCGCTGCCACCCTACATCGAGCACCCCGCCAACAGCGACGACCGCGAGCGCTACCAAACCGTTTTCGCCCGCGTCCCCGGCGCCGTCGCCGCGCCCACCGCCGGCCTGCATTTCGACGACAGCCTGCTCGCCGCCATCGCCGCCCGTGGCGTCGAGACCGGCTTCGTCACCCTCCACGTCGGCGCCGGCACCTTCCAGCCGGTGCGTGTCGATGCGATGGAGGACCACCGCATGCACTCCGAGCGCCTCAGCGTCACCGAGGACCTCGCCCGGCGCGTCAACGCCGCCCGCGCCCGCGGCAGCCGCGTCGTCGCCGTCGGCACCACCGTGGTCCGCGCCCTGGAGTCCGCCACCACCGAAGACGGCCAGACCCACGCCTTCGACGGCGAAACCCGCCTCTTCATCACCCCCGGTTACCGCTTCCGCGCGGTGGATGCCTTGCTCACCAACTTCCACCTGCCGGAAAGCACCCTGCTCATGCTGGTCTCCGCCTTCGGCGGCTACGAACGGGTGATGCAGGCCTACCGCCACGCCGTGGCCGAGAAGTACCGCTTCTTCAGCTACGGCGACGCCATGTGGCTCCCGTCCCGCGCCGCTCCAGACCCCACAGGCTCCGTGGGCACGCCGTAGAGATTCCGGAGACCGTGGTAGTGGTAGGTCGGCTCAAGCAAAGCGGAGCCGACAAGGCCGGGAAAGTGCGGCATAACTTGAAATAGGTCATTCCCGCGCAGGCGCGAATCCAGTTGTGCACACCCGAAAGCACCCGCCGCATGCAGATTGCCTTGAATTCCGCCTCCCTGGCCGTTCCCAGCCGTCCGGCAGGCCGAGGTATATCGTTCACTCGCCGCATGCGTGCCAACAAACAGCCTTGGCACGCATGGCACGCATGCAGGCGAGGGCAGTCCCGGCCCACCCCGAAAACTTGAAAAATTAGCCCGCTCTGCCGACTTGCGCCGCCGCATGCGCCTCAAACAAAAACTCCGATACCCGCTCCTCCAGCCAGTACTTCGGCCGCCCGCCCGCACCCGCCGCAATGAACCCCAGGTGCCCGCCATGCTGCGGCAGCTCCAGCGTCACTGCCGGCGCCAACTCCGTCGCCGCCGGCAGGATCGAGGGCACCATGAAAGGGTCGTCCACGGCGTTGATCACCAGCGTCGGCCGCCGCACCCCCTTGAGGAACTGCCCGGAAGAAGCCTGCGTGTAATAGCCGATGGCATCCGGGTACCCGTTCATCGGCGCCGTATAGGCGTCGTCGAATGCGAAGAAATCCTTCGCACTGAGCGCCGCTTGCAGATCGGCTCTCGGCAGCAACGGCACCGGCCCATGCTTGCGCCGCAGGATCGCGCCCAGCCCATTGATCAGGTGTCTCTGGTAGACGCGCGGAAATCCGCGCCGCAGCCGCTCGGCGCAAGCCTGCAACTGGAACGGTGCACACGCCGCCGCGGCGGCGGTCAGCAGCGAGGTGTCGCCGTTTTCCCCCAGTGCCTTCAGCAGGATGTTCGCTCCCATCGACCAGCCCACCGCGAACAGCGGCGTCCCCGGCTCGCGCTCACGCAGCACCCGGCACAGCGTGTGGAAATCCTCGGTATCGCCATGGTTGTAGCAACGCGGCAGCCGGTTCGTATCCGGCCCGCTGCCGCGCAGCTGCAGCGCCACTGTGCGCCAGCCCCGCGCGATCAGTTGCCCCGCAGTCCCGCGCAGGTACTTCGACTCGAAGCCCCCGGTCAGCCCATGCAGCAGGATCGCCAGAGGTCCCGTGCCCTGCGTATTGCCGCTCCACCCCAGGTCCACGAAATCCCCGTCCGCCAGCTCCAGCCGCTCGCGCCGGACCTCCAGCGGCGGCAGCGGCCGCATCAGCGTCGGATAGATGGTCTGCACATGCGCATTGCGCAGCAAGGGATGCGGCCGGAAGCTGCTGGCGATGACGCAGCCGTGGCTGACGCTGACTTTGGGAGAAGGCCCGTGCATGGGGTGCGGTCTAGGGGAATGACGCCGCTAGCTTTTCGACGCAGCGCCCGTCTGTCAATGGCTGCCGACGCGGCCGGGGCTCACTGGTGTGGTCCAGCGCGCGAACGGCTACCAATGCCCCTTGCTGCGGTTCCAGCGATACAGCAGCCGCGCAAAGCCCTTGTAAGCCAGTTGCGCCAGCGCATGCAGCAGCGGCAAACGAACCAGCGCCGCCAGCCAGCCCTGGCCCTGCGTGCGCGACCACAGCGCCGCGAAGGCGTCCGCGCCCCTGGCGATTTCCCCGTCCGCAGTCTTCACATGCAGCGTCTCGCGCACCGTCTCCAGGTCCGCCCCCACCTCCGCCACCGCCTGCGGATTGTTGTGCACATCGATCCACTGCACATCCGCCGCCCCGCAAGCCTCCATCCGCTCGCGCTGATCCTTGATGCCCGCATTGCACACCGGGCAGGCGCTGTTGTAGTAGACCCTGGTCGGAGCGGGCGTTTCCTCCACGCTCAGGCTCCTGGTTGCGTGGCCACCGGCCGCGCCGCCTGCAAGGCCAGCGCCAAGGCCAGCACCAGCAGCCCCGCGGCGAGAAAGAACGGCGCGCCGGGCAGCATCCAGGCGCGCCCCTTGTCGATGAAATGCGCAAAGGACACGGTGAACAATCCCGGCCCGATCATTCCGGCGATGCCGATGATGCTGGCATTGGCCCCCTGCAGCTTGCCCTGCTCGTACGGCGCCACGCGACGCGACATCAGGCTTTGCAGTCCGGGACTGAACAGGCCCATCAGCGCAAACACCGGCAACGAGGCCCACAGCCAGAACCCCGTCGGCGCCAGCGCAAAGCCGGCGAAGCCGGCCATGCCGAACAGCAGTCCGGTATACAGCGCGCCGCGCTCGCCCAGGTGTTTCACCGCCGGCTTCACCAGGCCGCCCTGCACGATGATGCTGAACACGCCCACCGCGGTGAGGGTGAGGCCCACGGTGCTGCTGCTCCAGCCGTAGCGGTAGCCGGTGTACAGCACGAACACGCTGGGCAGCACGCAATGCGCGATCTGGAACAGCAAGTGGATGCCGGCGAACCCCATCAAGTCGGGATGCGAGCGCAACAGCGTCAATGAGCCCACCGGGTTCGCCTTGCGCCAGGAAAACCCGTCGCGCTTCTCCGGCGGCAGCGACTCGGGCAGCACGAACAGCCCATACGTCGCGTTGATCAAGGCCAGTGTCGCCGCGCCCCAGAACGGCAGTCGCGGACTGATATCCCCCAGCAAGCCGCCCAGCGCCGGCCCGAGCACGAAGCCCACACCGAAGGCCGCGCCGATCAGGCCGAAGGCCTGCGCCCTTTTCTCCGGCGGGCTGACATCGGCGATATAGGCGCCGGCGGTGCTGAAGTTGGAAGCGCAGATGCCCGAGATGATGCGGCCCAGGAGCAGCCAGCCGACGCCCGGCGCCAGCGCCATCACGATGTAGTCCAGCCCCAGCCCGAAGCAGGAAATCAGGATCACCTTGCGCCGCCCGAAGCGGTCCGAGATCGCGCCCAGCAGCGGCGCGAACAGGAATTGCATCAGGGACCACGCGGTGCCGAACACGCCATAGACCAGGGCCGCACGCGCCGTGTCGCCGCCCATGAACTGTTCGATCAGCTTGGGCAATACCGGAATGATCAGCCCGAAGCCGAGCACGTCGATCACCACCGTGATGAAGATGAAGATCACCGCGGCGGGCCTGCCGCCCTGCGGTGCCGATTGTTGTGTGGACATGAATGTTCCCGTCGATCGATGTCGATCATGTTGAACGACCGCTGCTGACAGCCCTCTGTCAGCAGCTCGGCCTGCGCTGCCGGCCATGGTAGCCGTCCCCCGGAGCTCAGCGAAGCCCCGGCTCCGGATTTGCCTGGGCCTTTATACGCCTGGACTGAAACAGCCCTTCGTCCCTCAGTGGCTGGAAATGGTCCAGATATGCCCGCAAGGATCCTCCACCCGGCTGCGCCGCCCGTCCTGCGCGGACTGCTCCACCGCCCGCAGCAGCTTGCCGCCGGCGGCCACAGCACGCTCGGTCACTCCGTCCACGTCGTCCACCGTCAGCCAGAACTGGAAGCTGCTGCCGCCCAGCGTCAGCGGACTGCGCAGGCCGAGTTCGGTGGTTTCCGGGTATTCGTCGGCCAGATAGATCGAGCGCTCGCCGATGCGGATCTCGGCATGGCCGATCCTGCCGTTGTCCGGGTCGACCCAGCGCATCATCTCCACCGCCCCGAAGGCCGCCTGGTAGTAATCCAGCGCCTTGCGCGCGTCATGAACGCTCAGATAAGGCGCGACTGCGGGGCGCGGCTTGCGCTTTCCGGCACTGGGCATGATCCACTCCTTGGGTTGCGACGCCGCATTTTCATCGCAAGGCGGATGCCGGCGATTGTGAAAATTTTCCCGCACCTTGCCTCCACCCGGCAGGGCTTGGGATTCATCAGAGGTTCCCTAGCTGGGGCCGAGGTCGCAGTAATCCAGCAGCTGGCCCTGCGAGATCCAGCGGCCATCTTTCTGCAGGAACTTGTAGGCCTCCGAGCCGCCGCAGCCCGGGCTGGTCATGCCCCTGGCGTAATAGCAGGCGATCAGCTGCTCCGGTCCCTTGCTCAGCCACACCATCTGGCTGTCGGCGGGCAGGTTTTCCTGGGCCAGCAATTGCGTGGCGGCGGCCGGCGGCTGGTTCAGCGGCGTCCAGCCCGGGCCGGCGAGCGTGCTGCAGTTCCGCACGCTGCTGGTCGAGCAGCCGGACAGCAGGGCAAAAGCCAGCGGAATCAGGATCAGGCGCATGGGTCTCCATCATTCGAACAGCGGCACGCTGCCCGTGCAGGCCCGAAGTATACGGATTCCACCACCACGCGAGCTTTCAGCCCGCCGGCGCCGGCCGGAAGCGCGACGCCAGCTTGAACGCCAGTGGGTTGATGGTGATCGACAGCAGCGCACCCGCCAGGATGTAGCTCTGTCCCTGCGGCGGCAGCAGCTTCAGGTTTACACCCATCACCGCCAGGATGAAGGAGAATTCGCCGATCTGCGCCAGCGCGGCCGATACCGTCAGCGCCGTGCTCAGCGGCCGCCGCAGCAGCAGCACAATGCCCAGCGCTGCTACCGACTTGCCGACCACGATGATGGCCAGAACCGCCAGTACCTCCAGTGGATGCTGCAGCAGCACCAGCGGGTCGAACAGCATGCCCACCGAGACGAAGAACAGCGCGGCGAAGATGTCCTGCATCGGTTGCAGGTAGGTGGAAGCGCGGTGGCTCAGGTCGGAGCCGTTCAGCACCATGCCGGCGAAGAAGGCGCCCAGCGCCACCGACACCTCGAACAGCTTGGCCGAGCCGTAAGCCACGCCCAGCGCCAGGGCCAGCGCCGCCAGCGTGAACAGCTCGCGCGAATTGGTCCGCGCCACCCGCTGCAGCACCCAGGGAAACACCCGTGCGCCCACCACCAGCATCAGCACCACGAACAGCGCCACCTTGCCCAGGGTGATGCCCAGCGTCTGCCACAACTCCCCCGGCGGGGCAGCGTGGCCGGCCGGCGCCTGCCCGCCCAGGGGCACGGCCAGTGCCGGCAACAGCACCAGGGCCAGCACCATCACCAGGTCCTCGACGATCAGCCAGCCCACCGCGATGCGGCCGTCCGCCGATTCCAGCGTGCCCTGCTGCTCCAGCGCGCGCAGCAGCACCACCGTGCTGGCCACCGACAATGCCAGGCCGAACACGATCCCGGCGCCGGGCGACCAGCCCCACAGGTGCGCCGCCCCGGCGCCGAGCGCCGTCGCCACCAGAATCTGCGCCACCGCGCCGGGCAGGGCGATGCCCTTCACCGCCATCAGGTCGCGCAGCGAGAAATGCGTGCCCACCCCGAACATCAGCAGCATCACGCCGATCTCGGCCAGCTGCGGCGCCAGGTGCACATCCGCTTCCAGCCCCGGGGTATAGGGGCCGATGACGATGCCGGCCAGCAGGTAGCCCACCAGTGCCGGCAGCCGCAGCCGCACCGCGAGCAAGCCAAAAACGAAAGCCAGTGCCAGGCTGAGGGCGAGGGTGGCAATCAGTGTCTCTTCATGCGGCACGGCGCACCATCGTTGATCGGAATCATGGCGGCCAGCTTAGCGGGCCGGCGGGCGCCTTACGAGTTCAGGACCCAGCCCAGGGCCAATGCGCCACCGACTTCGAAAACCCGTTCAGTACCACCACCCCCGCCACGATCAGCGCCATGCCGACGATGGCCGGCCCATCCAGCGTCTGGCCATAGACCAGCCAGGCGATCAGCGACACCAGCGCGATGCCGACGCCGGACCACACCGCATAGGCCACGCCCACCGGCAGGGTGCGCAAGGTCAGCGACAGGAAATAGAACGCCACCAGGTAGCCGGCCGCCACTACCAGCGAGGGTCCCAGGCGGCTGAAGCCCTGTGTCGCCTTCATTGTCGACGTGGCGATCACCTCGGCGACGATGGCGATGCCCAGATACAGCCATTGCGTATTCACCCTGTGCTCCCGCGTTGAGGTGGACGGCGCCAGGGCCGCCCCGGGATGTCTACTCTAGCGTTCCGGGCCGGCGGATACGGCAATCCGGGCCGATCGGTCATACTTTGCACCCGCATACGCTTGAAGTTTGCACTTGAAATACGAATTGCTCGCCACCTCCGGCTCCGCCCGCCGCGGCCGCATCACCTTCGCCCGCGGGGTGATCGACACGCCGCAGTTCATGCCGGTCGGCACCTACGGCACGGTCAAGGCGATGACGCCGGAGGAGCTGAAGCTGGCCGGGGCGCAGATCATCCTCGGCAACACCTTCCACCTGATGCTGCGCCCGGGCGAGCAGATCGTACGCAAGCTCGGCGGCCTGCATGGCTTCATGCACTGGGACGGGCCGATCCTCACCGATTCCGGTGGCTTCCAGGTGTGGAGCCTGGCGGAGCTGCGCAAGCTGTCCGAGAAAGGCGTGGAATTCGCCTCGCCGATCAACGGCGACCGCATCTTCCTCTCGCCAGAGCGCTCCATCGAAGTGCAGCTGGCGCTGGGCAGCGACATCATCATGCAGTTCGATGAATGCACACCGTACCCCGCCACCGCCGAGCAGGCGGGCGAATCGCTGCGCCTGTCGGCGCGCTGGGGCGCCCGCTGCAAGGCCGCGCACGCCGGCGCGGAAGGTGCGCTGTTCGGCATCGTGCAGGGCGGCATGTACCCTGAGCTGCGCAACGAGTCACTGGCCCGCCTCACCGAGATCGGCTTCGACGGCTACGCGCTCGGCGGTCTCTCCGTGGGCGAGAGCGAAGTCGAGCGCCTGCATGTACTCGACGGCATCGCCCACCAGTTGCCGGCGGACCGGCCGCGCTACGTCATGGGCGTGGGCACGCCGCGCGACCTGGTGCAGGCGGTGGGGCGCGGCATCGACCTGTTCGACTGCGTCATGCCCACGCGCAACGCGCGCAACGGGCATCTGTTCACCTCCGAGGGCGTGATCAAGATCCGCAATGCGCGCCATCGTGACGACGCCGGCCCGCTCGATCCGGCCTGCAGCTGCTACACCTGCGCCAACTACTCGCGCGCCTACCTGCATCATCTCGATCGCTGCGACGAAATCCTCGGTGCGCGCCTCAACACCACCCATAACCTGCACTACTACCTGGGCCTGATGAAGCGCATCCGCGCTGCCATCGAAGCCGGAACCTACGACGCCTTCGCCGCGGATTTCCTGGCCGGCCCGGAAGGCGCGGCCTCGCGCAGCGCGGGCGCTGCCTCGCCGGCGCCCGAAGCCGAGTAGCCCGGGAAGCGCGCAGCGCTACCCGGGGATGGTAAAGCGCCAGGTCCGACCCGGGTAGCGCTGCGCGCTTCCCGGGCTACAATCCGTAAAAGGCCAGGGAGAAGGTGCCATGCGCTGGGGCGACGCAAGACGTAGCGACAACGTGGAGGACCGCGGCAGCGGCGGCGGCATCGGCGTCCGCCATATCGGCATCGGAGGCGTGGTCATCGCCCTGCTGCTGAGCTGGGCCACCGGCCGCAACCCGCTGGAGATGCTGGGCCTGGTCGACCAGGTGGAGCAGGGCATGTCGCCCCCCGCCGCATCGGCCCCGGCGAATCCGAACGACCCGCGCGTGGATTTCGTCCGCGCCATCCTCGGCGACACCGAGGATACCTGGGGTGCCATCTTCCAGAAGGCCGGCCGCACCTACACCGCGCCGCACCTGGTGCTGTTCAGCGGCGCAGTACAGTCCGCCTGCGGCGGCGCCACCTCCGCCTCGGGCCCGTTCTATTGCCCGGGCGACCAGCGCGTCTACCTCGACACCAGCTTCTTCCAGGAGATGCGCGACCGCCTCGGCGGCGGCGGCGACTTCGCCCAGGCCTACGTCATCGCCCACGAAGTCGGACACCATGTGCAGAACCTGCTGGGCATCTCGCAGAAAGTCAGTGCCGCGCGCCAGGACGTCCGGGGTGCCGGCGGTTTATCGGTGCGGCTGGAACTGCAGGCGGACTGCCTTGCCGGGGTCTGGGCCAACCAGGCGCAGCAGCGTCACCAGTGGCTGGAGCCGGGCGATATCGAGCAGGCGCTGAACACCGCCACCGCCATCGGCGACGACCGTTTGCAGCGGCAGGCGCAGGGCAGCGTCACGCCGGACAGCTTCACCCACGGCAGCAGCGAACAGCGCGTGCGCTGGTTCCGCGCCGGCTTCGACAGCGGCGACCTCAAGCGCTGCGATACCTTCGGCGCGCAGAACCTGTAGGCACGGCGCTGAAACGGAACGACGTCATTCCGGCGAAAGCCGGAATCCAGAGCGGCGGAGTGCGCGTTCAAGGACCCTGGATACCGGCTTTCGCCGGTATGACGGCGGGATTTTTAGTGTCGGCTCAGCCCGGATGCAGCGGCAGCCGCAACCCCACGTGCTCGCTCAGGAAATACGCCAGCACCAGCGCGCCGGTGTAGAAGGTGGTGACGCAGACCGCCGCGCCAAGCCGGGCGAACGGATTGCTCTCACGGGTGTACTGGAAGGCGAAGGCCGCCGCCCAGCCCAGCAGCATCTCCGGCACCAGCACGTAGTCGGCGATGCCCATGAACTGCGTCACGTGCTGCGAGTGCCATAGCTGCAGCGGCCGCGCCACCCATTCCGCTCCGGCGAAGACCAGCAGGGCCAGCACCGCGGCGGTGAGGGTCGAACGCCCCGCCAGCCACAGGATCCAGAACAGCGGGATCACCCACATGCCGGCCATGTAGGCTGGCACCGCGCCGATGTGCGGGCCGCCCAGGTCCGGGAAGGCGAGGATGCCGAACTGCTGCGTCAACACCCAGTCCGGCAGCACCTGCAGCACCGATAGCGGCAGCAGGAACAGCCACAGCTCCAGCCAGTCGCGATGCCCGCTGCGGCTGGCGATCAGCGGCAACAGCAGGTTGTAGACCACGACCAGCCCGAGGATGCCGAAGCCCAGCTCCGGCGGGCGCAGCGCGAAAAACACGCCGACCGCCGCCGCGGCGATGAACAGATGGAACAGCAATGCGTCGCGCCATGCGCGCATAACAAGACCCCCTTCCCCCGAAGGTACTGCTGGTGAAGCGGTTTTTACTGCGGTTTTTTCAGGCGAGCAGTGGCGCGATGTCTTTGCCGATGCTGTCCGGCGTGTCGATCGAGCCGTAGCGCTTCAACACCTTGCCGGTCTTGTCGACCAGGAACTTGGTGAAGTTCCATTTGATGTTGGTGGTGCCGAGGATGCCCTTCTCCTCGCTCTTCAGATACTTGTACAGGGGGTGGGCGTCGTCGCCGTTGACCTTGATCTTGGCGAACATGGGGAACTTCACGTCATAGGTCAGGGAGCAGAACTCCATGATCTCTTTCTCGTCGCCCGGTTCCTGGTGGCCGAACTGGTCGCAGGGGAAGCCCAGAATCACCAGGCCCTGGTCCTTGTACTTCTCGTACAGGGCTTCCAGTCCCTTGTATTGCGGCGTGAAGCCGCACTTGCTGGCGACGTTGACGATGAGGAGGGTTTTGCCCTTGTAGGCGTCCAGCTTGATGCTCTGGCCGTCGATGGTGTTGGCGGTGAAGTCGTAAACGGAGGACATCTGGGCATCCTTGATGAGGGCGACTCAACGATGCTAGCACGCCAAACATGGCTACGGTCCAGGCATTGGCCTTGGCGACACGAAATGGATCGCCGGCGCTGTACTGCCGCCTGGCGGCAGCCCGCGCACAAGACAAAGCTGTGACAGCTGTGTTGCAGTTGCCCCGCCAAACCACCACAAACCGCCGAATCTGCTGGAAAGACCGCTGCTGGCGCGGCTCACGGGCTGATTCACCGGTGTTCCGGCTGGCGTGACGTTGGTGGTCGAAACGCTGCGATAGCCGGGGAGCGAATAGTGCTCCCCGGCTACCGGCTTGTGCCTCAGATCGCTTCGGCGTCGAGCTGCATCAGCTCGCCGGCCGAACTGCGCACGTTGGCGCAGAGGCCGTGCACCTGCGGCAGCATGCGGGCGGCGAAGAACTGCGCGGTGGCCAGCTTGCCGCGCTTGAAGTTTTCGTCGCCGCTGGTCGAGACGGCCTTGGCCATGCGCAACCAGTTGAAGCCCAGGTAGGTGAGGGCGAAGGCGCGCAGGAAATCGACCGCGCCGAAACCGGCGTCGTCCGGGTTGGTCTTGAACGATTCCTGCAGCCAGTGCACGGTCTTTTCCAGTTCCTCCACGGCCTCGCGCAGCGGCTTGGCGATGAAGCCCACCGGGGCGTCGGCGGTGCCCTCGGAGCGCACCTTGGCGAAGAAGCGCTGCGCCAGGCGGCCGTTGTGCAGCATCAGCTTGCGCCGCACCAGGTCCATCGCCTGGATGCCGTTGGTGCCTTCGTACAGGCACAGGATCTTGGAGTCGCGCACGATCTGCTCGATGCCATGCTCGCGGATGAAGCCGTGGCCGCCGTAGACCTGCACCGCCAGGCTGCCCAGGTCGAAGGCCGAGTCGGTGCAGAAGGCCTTGACCAGGGGCGTGTTCAGCTCCACCCAGTCCTGCGCTTCCTCGCGTACCGCCGCGTCTTCATGGTGGTGGGCCAGGTCGACGTACATTGCCGTCTCGTAGGCCATCACGCGGGCGCCTTCGGTGGTCGCCTTCATGGTCAGCAGCATGCGGCGCACGTCGGGGTGGTTGATGATGGTGGCGCCGCCGTTGAAGGCCTTGCCCTGCTTGCGGTCCTTGGCGTAGGCAATGGCGTTCTGCGTCGCCAGCTCGCACTGGCCCAGACCCTGGAAGCCGACCAGGATGCGCGCCAGGTTCATCATCACGAACATGTTCTGGATGCCGGTGTTCGGCTGGCCCACCATCCAGCCCCTGGCGCCCTCGAACTGCATCGAGCAGGTGCAGGAGCCGTGGATGCCCATCTTGTGCTCGATCGAGGAGCAGGTGACCTTGTTGCGTTCGCCCAGAGAGCCGTCGGCATTCACCAGGAACTTGGGCACGACGAAGGTCGACAGGCCCTTGACCCCGGCGGGCGCGTCCGGGAGGCGCGCCAGGGTGAAGTGGATGATGTTCTCCGCCATGGTGTGCTCGCCGGAGGTGATGAAGATCTTGCCGCCTTCCAGCGAGTAGCTGCCGTCGCGGTTTGGGGTGGCCTTGGTCTTCACCGCGGCGAGGTCGGAGCCGGCCTGCGGCTCGGTCATGCACATGGTGCCGGTCCACTGGCCGGTGCCCAGCTTGGGCAGGTAGGTCTGCTTCAACTCGTCCGAGGCATTGGCCATGATCGCCTCGAAGCAGCCCATGGTCAGGCCGGGGTAGAGGGCGAAGGCGACATTGCCGGAGCAGAGGATCTCGTCCACCACCTTGGACAGGGTGTAGGGCAGGCCCTGGCCGCCGTACTCGGTGGGATTGCACAGGCCGACCCAGCCGGCCTCCCAGTACAGCTTGTAGGCTTCCGGCATGCCGTCCGGCACCTTGACCTCGCCGTTGTTCCACTTGCAGCCCTGCTCGTCGCCCTTGGCGTTGAGGGGGGCGATTTCCTCCTGCACCAGCTTGGCGGCTTCCTCGATCAGGCCGATCAGCGTTTCCGGCGTGGCATCGGCAAAAGCCGGCAACTTGGCCAGCTGGCCGACGTTGAGCACGTCGTTGAGGACGAATTCGATTTCGCGCAGGGGCGCGTTATAACTGGCCATTCAGGCACTCCGGAGGGGGATAAGCTCAGCCCTAAAGGCTAGCACAGGCGGGGGCCGCCCCGGACCTACCCCTGGACCTACCCCAGTCCGGCCGGGGGCGCGGTCCGGCCGGCCATTCGTGGCATAATCCGGCGCTCTTTTCCCAGCCTGGAATTTCTCCGTGCAGCTTCTCGATTTGCTGATTTCGCCCGCGTATGCCCAGCAGGGCGCGCCGCAGGGCCAGAGTCTGCTGGTGACGGTGTTCCCGTTCATCATCATGATTCCGCTGTTTTATTTCATGCTGATCCGGCCGCAGATGCGCCGTTCCAAGGAAACCCGCCAGATGCTGGGGACCCTGGCCAAGGGCGATGAAATCATCACCACCGGCGGCCTGGCCGGCCGCATCGCCAGCATCGGCGAGGTCTACCTGACGGTGGAGATCGCGCCGGGGGTGGAGATCAAGGTGCAGAAGAGCGCCATTACCAGTGTTCTGCCGAAAGGCACACTCAAGACGCTGTAAGCGTCTTGAGTAGCCTGACGTCCTGGCGGTAATGACGTCCTGTCAAGCACCGGGCCATCCGTGGCCCGGACTATTCAAATAAGCGAAGCGCGGTTCATTTAAAGCGGGTTTCCGATGCATCAATATCCACTCTGGAAAACGGTGACGCTGATTGTCGCCACCCTCCTCGGCGCCCTGTATGCGCTGCCCAACGTCTATCGTGAATCGCCGGCGGTGCAGATCGCCACGCTCAGCGGCGATGCGCTGCCGGCGGGCTTCGGCGACGAGGTGGCCAAGGCCCTGGCGGCCGACCAGCTCGGCGACGAGTCCTCGCGCGCCGAAAAGAACCAGTGGGTGGTGCGTTTCGCCAGTACCGAAACCCAGCTCAAGGCGGTGGATGCGCTGAAGCAGGCGCTGGGGCCGACCTACGTGGTCGCGCTCAACCTGGCCTCGAACACGCCGGCCTGGCTGGAAGCGATCGGCGCCAAGCCGATGCCGCTGGGCCTGGATCTGCGCGGCGGCGTGCACCTGCTGCTGGAAGTGGATATCGACGATGCCCGCAAGGCCGCAGTGCAGCGCTACCTCAGCGACCTGCCGACCTTCCTGCGCAAGCAGGACATCCGCTACACGGCCCGCCGCGCCCAGGGCGACACGGTGGTGCTGGAATTCGCCGATGCCGACAAGCTGGAAAAGGCCCGCGCCGCCATCAGCAAGGAATACAAGGAATTGACGGTGACGGTGCCGGCCGGGGCCACGCCGACCCTGCAGGCGCGCATGTCCGACACCGAGGCCAAGCGCATCGTCGACTACGCCGTGCAGCAGAACCTGATCACCCTGCGCAACCGCGTCAACCGCCTCGGTGTGACCGAGCCGGTGGTGCAGCGCCAGGGCGCCGACCGCATCCTGCTGCAGTTGCCCGGCGTGCAGGACCCGACCCGCGCCAAGGTCATCCTGAGTTCGACCGCCACTCTTGAATACCGCGCCGTGGACGAGACCCTCGGCGCGGCGGAGAGCGCCGCCCAGACCGGCCTCATTCCGCCGGACGACGATCTGTTCTACACCCGCGAGGGCCACCGTCCCTACCTGCTGAAGAAGGACGTCATCGTCAGCGGTCCGCAGCTGGTGGATGCCGCGCCGACGGTCGATCAGCAGAGCGGCACCCCGGCGGTCAGCGTGACCCTGGACAGCACCGGCGCCAGCAAGATGTTCGACTTCACGCGCCAGAACGTGGGCAAGCCGATGGCGGTGCTGTACAAGGAAACCGTCTACGACACCAACCACAACGCGCAGGGCGACGAGATCCGCGAGCGCCGCGACATCAACGACATCATCAGCGTCGCCAGCATCCGCGAGCCCTTCGGCAAGCGCTTCCAGACCACCGGCCTGGGCCAGAAGGAAGCGCACGATCTGTCCGAACTGCTCAAGTCCGGCGCCCTGGCGGCGCCGATCGCCATTGTCGAGGAGCGCACCGTCGGCCCCAGCCTGGGCGCCGACAACATCCGCCGCGGTACCGAGGCCGCCATCGCCGGCTTCTGCCTGGTGGTGGTGTTCATGGCGGTGTACTACACCGTCTTCGGCCTGTTCGCCGACATTGCCCTGTTGCTCAACGTGATCATCCTGGTCGCGGTGCTGTCGATCTTCCAGGCCACGCTGACCATGCCCGGCATCGCCGGCATGGTGCTGACCCTGGGCATGGCGGTGGACGCCAACGTGCTGATCAACGAGCGCATCCGCGAGGAGCTGCGCCTGGGCCTGTCGCCGCACGCGGCGATGAACGCCGGCTACGAGCGCGCCTTCCTCACCATTGCCGACTCCAACGTCACCACCTTCATCGCCGCCTTCGTGCTATTCCTGCTCGGCCAGGGCTCGGTCAAGGGTTTCGCGGTGACGCTGATGATCGGCCTCGCCACCTCCATGTTCACCGCCACTGTCGGCACGCGCACCATCGCGCACTATGTCTTCAAGGGCCGCAAGCTGAAGGACCTGCCGGTTTAGGCCGGCAACAGGGTCCGGAGAAAGATCAATGCGTATATTTTCCAGAGTTCCGAAGATCAACTTCATGGCCCAGCGCAAGGTTGCGCTCGGGCTGTCCATCCTGCTGACCCTGATCGCCATCGGCCTGCTGATCGGCCGCGGCCTCAATTTCGGCATCGACTTCAAGGGCGGCGTGCTGGTTGAAGTGGTATACCCGCAGACCGTGCAGCTCGACGACGTGCGCGGCTCACTCAACAAGGGCGGCTACCCCGATGCGGTGGTGCAGTATTTCGGCAACACCAGTGATGTGCTGATCCGCCTGCTGCCGCAGGCCGGCACCGACGGGGCCTCCAAGGCCGCCTCGGCCGAGATCAGCACCAAGGTGCTGCAGGCGCTGGACGCGCAGAAGAATCACGTGCAGCTGCGCCGCATCGAGTTCGTCGGGCCGGAAGTGGGCAAGGAGTTGTCCGAGGACGGGTTCATCGCGCTCGGCGCCGCCTTCCTCGGCATCTTCCTCTACGTCATGTTCCGCTTCGAGTGGAAGTTCTCCGCCGGCTCCATCGCCGCGCTATGCCATGACGCGATCATGACCGTGGGCTTCCTCTCGCTGATCCAGGAGGAGTTCGACCTGACCACCCTGGCCGGCGTGCTGGCCATGCTCGGTTACTCGAACAACGAAACCATCGTCATCTTCGATCGCGTGCGCGAGAACCTGATCAACCTGCGCAAGCAGCCGGTGATGGACATCATCAACCTGTCCATCAACCAGACCCTGCTGCGCTCGATCATCACCCACTTCACCGTATTGATGGTGCTGTTCTGCCTGTTCTTCTTCGGCGGCAAGAGCGTGCACAGCTTCTCGGTGGCGATGATCGTCGGCGTGATCGTAGCGACGTATTCCTCGATCTACATCTCCAGCGGCGTCACCGTGCTGCTCGACATCAAGCGCGAAGACCTGATTCCGCCGGAAGATCACACCAAGGCGAACAGCCGCGACAAGGACGGTGCGGTCGTCTGAGTTTTGCCGTAGCCCGGGCGGCGCTGACGCGCCGCCCGGGCTACGAATCCCGCCGGTTCAGGCTTTCTTGTTCAGGGCGCCGCCGAGCACCAGGATTCCTCCGATGACGATGCCGGCGAAGCCGAGCCACTGAGGCACGCCGCGGGTTTCCTCGGTCTTGGCGGACAGGTCGCCGACGCGGAGGACTTCCTTGTCCTGCTTGAAGTGCAGGTTGCCGCTGACCGCGGCGATGCCGAGCGCGGCGACGAGTACGCCGGCAATGATCAATCCGATGCGCATGGAACGCTCCTTCCCTGGGTGAACCGCTGGGCCCGGCGTCGTGCCGGGCCTTGTTCCTGCCGTGCCGGCAGGCCTTGGTGCCGCATCAAGAAGAGGGCGCGGAGGAGTGGAAAGTTCCGCGGCGCCGGCTTCAGCCCTTGCGCAGGGCGCCGCCCAGCACCAGCACGCCGCCGATGATCAGCCCGGCGATGCCCAGCCATTGCGGCACACTTTGCTGCTCCTGCACCTTGGCGGAAAAACCGCCGATCTTCAGCACTTCCTTGTTCTCGGTGTACTGGAATTTGCCCATCAGCGAGCCCACGCTCAGGGCGATGAGCAGCACCCCGGCGATGATCAGTCCTATGCGCATCGGTGTTCCCCCTGGTGGCCTAATGTGGCCTGGTGCGGCGGTCCATCCAGCTTAACCCTCGCGCTGTTCCTGTGCCGCGGCGGCCCGGGCGACGCCGGCCAGGGCGTCGACCAGCATGGGGTGCAGCTTGGGTGTGGCGGCCAGCACGTTGCCGGTCTCCAGTGCATCCGGGGCACCGTAGATTTCGCTGATCATGCCGCCGGCCTCCTGCACCAGCACCAGGCCGGCCGCGATGTCCCAGGGCTTCAGGCCCAGTTCCCAGAAGCCGTCGAGGCGGCCGGCGGCGACGTAGGCCAGGTCCAGGGCAGCGGAGCCGGCGCGGCGCACGCCGGCGGTGCTTTCCGCCACGGCGCGCAGCATCGGCAGGTAGGCATCGAGGTTGCTGGCCCTGATCGGCACGCCCGTGCCGATCAGGGCGCTGTCCATGTCCTTGGTGCCGCTGACGCGGATGCGCCGGTTGTTGAGGGTGGCGCCGCTGCCGCGGGTGGCGCAGTACAGATCCTGGGTGTTGGGGGCGTAGATCACGCCGTGTTCCAGCTTGCCCTTGACCTGGATGCCGATCGACACGGCGTAGTGGGGCAGGCCGTGCAGGAAATTGGTGGTGCCGTCGAGCGGATCGATGATCCACAGCACTTCGTTGTCGCCGTCCTGTCCGCCTTCCTCGCCCAGCACGGCGTGCTGCGGGTAGGCCTTGCGGATGATCTTGATGATTTCGCTTTCCGCGCCGCGGTCCACCTGGGTGACGAAATCGTTGCGGCCCTTGCGCTCGATCTGCAACTGGTCGACGCGGTCGGCGTTGCGCATGATGAAGTTGCCGGCGGAGCGCGCGGCGGAAACAGCGATGTTGACGAGCGGATGCATGGGCAGCGGGTTCCGGACGGAGGTCGGGAATGGGGAATGGGGAATCGCAAAAGCGCCGCACAGGGGCCCTGGCTGTTACGATTCCCGATTCCCAAATCCCGTTTAACGAAAACGAAGATGTCCCTATTATCCCGCATTCGCGTGGTTCTCGTCGGCACCCAGCACCCCGGCAACATCGGTTCGGCGGCGCGGGCGATGAAGACCATGGGGCTGAACAACCTGGTGCTGGTGGCGCCGGAAATCTTCCCTGATCCGCGCGCCGACGCCCTGGCGGTGGGAGCGGTGGACCTGCTGGAGAAGGCGCGGATCTGTGCCGACCTCGACGAGGCCCTGGCCGGCTGCACCCGGGTCGCCGCCACCACGGCGCGGCCGCGGCATATCGCGGCCCAGCCCTATCAGCCGCGCGAATGGGCGCAGCGCCTGGCCGCCAGCGACATGGCCGGCGATATCGCCCTGATGTTCGGCCGCGAGCGCACCGGGCTGACCAACGAGGAGATCGACCGCGCCCAGGAGCTCATCGCCATTCCCACCAGCGCCGATTACACCTCGCTCAACATGGCCTCGGCGGTGCAGATCCTGTGCTACGAACTGCTGCTCGCAGCCGGCGCCTCGCCGCTGGAACTGCCGGTGCACGAGCCGGTGGACCAGGTCGAGATGGAGCGCTTCTATGTGCACCTGGAGCAGATCCTGGCACGCACCCAGTTCATCGACCGCACCAACCCGCGCCTGCTGATGCGCCGCCTGCGCAAGCTCTATGGCCGTGCGGCACCGGACTCCAACGAAATGAACATCCTGCGCGGGATCCTCACATCGGTGACGGATGCGCTTGAGCGGGAGCGGGTACAGGCCTCCAAGGGACAGGCGTAGGGCCGGATTGCGGATGGATTGCCGGGAGAAAAATCCCCGTTTCTCAGTGCCTTGCGCCGGACTTTCCAATGCGGTCGGCTTGAGATACCGCCCCCGGGGGCGCAGAATATCGATATTCCGCCTTGCGAAGGCGGCGTTTTCCACCGTGACGCAGCAGAACTGAACGTGATGCACAGCATGCGAATGTCGCAGATGACGCGAATTACCGGCCCGGCCCTCGCCGGGGGCCGGTGTTGTCGTCGTACGCGCCTTTCTTGCCATCCCGTTCAGGAGTTCTCCCGTCATGGATTCGTCGCAGTTCCCGCATAGTTTCACCCCGTCGGCCCGTCTGGTACTCGAGGCGGACTTCGATCCGCAGTTGCCTGCCCGTGTACTCGGCCGTTTCGCCGAACTGGGCCGGCTCCCCACCAGCTTCCTCGCCCGCAACCTCGACGACGAGTCGCTGCGCCTGGAAGTGGAATTCGCTTCCGAACCCGATGCCGCCCGCCAGCTGTCGCGCCGCCTGCTCAACGTCCCCAGCGTGCGCTCGGTCGAATTGAGCTTCCGTCGCGCCCGCACCATGAAGGTTGCCGCATGAACATGAATATCTCTGGGCCTTGCTTGTTTGAACAGTCCAGCCATGGATGGCTGGTAGCCTGGACAGGAAGTCCACTGTGATCTTTCGTATCCGCGAAGACATCCGATCCGTATTCGATCGCGATCCGGCTGCGCGCACCACCTGGGAAGTGCTGACCTGCTACCCGGGGCTGCATGCCATCTGGGGACAGCGGATCAGCCACTGGCTGTGGACCCACGGGTTCAAATGGCTGGCGCGTCTGCATTCCAACCTGTCGCGCTGGCTCACCGGCATCGAGATCCATCCCGGGGCCACCATCGGCCGGCGTTTCTTCATCGATCACGGCATGGGCGTGGTGATCGGCGAGACCGCGGAAATCGGCGACGACGTCACCCTCTACCAGGGCGTGACGCTGGGCGGCGTCAGCTGGAACAAGGGCAAGCGCCATCCCACCATCGGCAATCACGTGGTGGTCGGCGCCGGCGCCAAGGTGCTGGGACCGTTCACGGTGGGCGAGGGCGCCCGCATTGGCTCCAATGCGGTGGTGGTGAAGGAAGTGCCTCCGGGCGCTACCGTGGTCGGCATCCCCGCCCGCGTCGTGCAGGAAGCGCCGCCGCCTTCGGAGAAGGTCGTCGCCATCGCCAAGACCCTGGGCTTCGACGCCTACGGCCTCAGCCGCGACATGCCGGACCCGGTGGCCAACGCCATCGGCTCGATGCTGGAACACATCCAGGTGCTGGACGAGCGCCTGGTGCAGGTGTGCCGCCTGTTGCACCAGATGGATTCGCGCATGCCGGAGCTGGAAATGTCCAAGCTGGAGCTGCCGGATTTCTGCGGTGAGGGAAAGGTGCCCATGCCCGCGACCGGTGAACAGCCTCTGCCCGAGAGCAAGGTGCGTCGTACCGGCTGAGGACCGTCATGGACTCGAACCACGATATCGTTCCCCCGGCGCAGCATCAGCGGCGGAAGGATCCGTTTTCGTTTCATCCTTGGCGTGCTGTCCTGGGTGCCGTCGTCGGCCTGTTCGCAGGAATGGTGCTGTGTGCGGCAATGAATCAGTGGTGGTGGTTGCTGCTGGCTCCGGCAGCAGCCCTGTTCCTGGCTTTCGATTTCTGGTGGATGCTGTTGAAGGATCAGGACGACATCCCGTTGGAGCCTCCAATCGAATGGTCGCACCATCACGATGGGAGCGATTGATGCCCATTTACTTCGACCACAACGCCACCACCCCGCTCGAGCCGCGGGTGCTGGAGGCGATGCTGCCCTACCTCAGCGGTCCCTACGGCAACCCCTCCAGCGTGCACCGCTACGGCCGCGCGGCACGCGACGCGGTGGAGGCGGCGCGCTTGCAGGTGGCTGCCCTGGCCGGGGCGCAGCCGGCCGAGGTGGTATGGACCTCGGGCGGTACCGAATCGAACAATCTCGCCTTGAAGGGGGCAGCCGGCGTGGCAAAGCAGCCCAGCCGCATCCTCTACGGCAGCACCGAGCACCCGGCGGTGCTGGAAACCGCCGAGTCGATGCGCTCGCAGGGCTGGCAGGTGGAGACCATCGCCATCGACAGCCAGGGCCTGGTCGACTGGCCGGCGTTCGAGGCGCTGCTGAGGCGTGGTCCGCTGTGCATCGCCGCCTTGATGGTGGCCAACAATGAAACCGGCGTGCTCCAGGACGTGCCGCGCGCCGCCACGCTGGTGCACGCCGCGAAGGCCCTCCTGCTGGCCGACGCGGTGCAAGGTGCGGGCAAGCTGCCGCTGGATTTCGCCGCTTCCGGCGCCGACCTGATGAGCCTGTCCTCGCACAAGCTGTACGGGCCCAAGGGCGTGGGCGCGCTGGTGATCCGCTCGGGTGTGGAGCTGGCGCCGCTGATGCACGGCGGCGGCCAGGAGCGCGGCTTGCGCGGCGGCACGGAAAACGTGGCGGCCATCGTCGGCTTCGGCGCGGCGGCGGAACTGGCGCAGCAGGAACTCGAGGCGCGCAACACGCATCTGCTGGCCTTGCGCGAGCGGCTCGCCACCGGCCTGCACGCGGTGCCGGGCATCACCATCTTCGGCGAACAGTCGCCGCGCCTGTCGAATACCGTCCAGTTCGGCTTGAAAGGCTGGGAAGGCGAGGCCCTGCTGATGGCGCTGGACCGTAAGGGCATCGCGGTGTCCAGCGGTTCCGCCTGTTCCAGCGGCAAGGGCGAGCCCAGTCATGTGTTGCTCGGCATGGGCCTGGCGCGTGACGTCGCCTACGGCGCCATCCGGGTCAGCCTGGGCAAAGACAATACGGCTACTGAAGTGGACCGCTTCCTGGCGGTGCTGGGCGAACTGCGTGCCGCGCAGCTGGCCGCTTAAAGGGCCATAGTCGGCGAAGCGCCTGGAATGCCGCGATGACATCCGCACCCCCTGCGCGCCAGCGCTGGCTGCGTCTCGGCCATCTCGACCTCAGCGACCTGCTGGTCGAAACCTTCTCGGTCCTGCTGGGCGTGCTGCTGGCGCTGCTGATCAATGCCTGGGTGCAGGCGCGGCAGACCGGGCACAAGGTGGCGGAGGCCCAGGCCAGCATTCATGGCGAGTTGCTGGCCGACCGCAAGCGGCTCGTTACCATGAGCGATTACTACCACCAGATCAATCAGCAACTCGATGCGGCGATGAAGACGCCGCATCCGCCGGCGCATTGCGACGATCTGCCGGAGTGGAAAGGCCTGATCACGCCGCTGCTGGTGCGTGCGGCCTACGACACCGCCGCCAATAGCGGAGTCTTCGCCGAGATGAAGTTCGAGGACACCAGCCGCATCGCCGGGCTCTATGCCGAGCTGGCGCGCTACGAGACGTTCGCCTACAAGGTCGAGGACTGGATGATGGGGCAGAATCTTGCCGGCCATGGCCGGGGCTTCGATGCATCCATGTGCCATGCCTTCCTGGGCGATCTCGAGCGCTCCGCACAACGCGTGCAAGCCGATCTGGATGCCTATCTCGGCGCTTCGGCTCCATCACCCTAGGCCATGAACCCGCCCTTTCAGCTGCGCGAGATCGATCACCTGGTGCTGCGCGTGCGCGACCTGCCGCGCATGCTCGGGTTCTACTGCGCGGTGTTGGGCTGCACGCTGGAGCGTACCCAGGAGGAGATCGGCCTGACCCAGCTGCGTGCCGGGCGTTCGCTGATCGACCTGGTCGATGTGGACAGCAAGCTCGGGCGCATGGGCGGCGCGGCCCCGGGCGTGGAGGGGCGCAACCTCGATCACCTGTGCCTGCGCGTCGAGCCGTTCGACGCGGCAGCGATCCAGGCGCATCTGTCCGCCGCCGGCGCCGCTCCGGGCGAGGTGGAGTCGCGCTACGGCGCCGAAGGGCGGGGACCTTCGATCTACCTGCGGGATCCCGAAGGCAACACGGTGGAGCTGAAGGGGCCGCCCTGGCCCACCGCCGCCGGTACATAATTGCGCATGATCTATCTCGACTATGCGGCGACCACGCCGCTCGACCCCCGTGTGCTGCAAATCATGCTGCCGCTGCTGACGGCGGACGGCAGCTTCGCCAATCCCGCTTCGACCCATGGACCCGGCTACAAGGCGCGCGCCGCGGTGGAGAAGGCGCGCGCCCAGGTGGCGGCGCTGATCGGCGCCGAGCCGGGCGAAATCGTCTGGACCTCCGGCGCCACCGAATCCAACAATCTGGCGATCAAGGGCGCGCTCGAGTTCCGCGGCGTACGCAATGCCCATATCGTCACCTCGCGAACCGAGCACAAATGCGTGCTCGATACCTGCCGCCACCTGGAAACGCAGGGAGTGCGCGTCACCTACCTGAAGCCCGGAGCGGAGGGCGTGGTCAGCCCGGAACAGGTGCTGGAGGCGTTGACGCCGGAAACGGTGCTGGTGTCGCTGATGTGGGTCAACAACGAGATCGGCGTGGTGCAGGAAGTGACGCGGCTGGCGCCGCTGCTGCGCGAGCGCGGCGTGCTGTTCCATGTCGACGCGGTGCAGGCGGCGGGCAAGCTGGCCATCGACCTGCGCGCGGTGCCGATCGACCTGCTGTCGGTCTCCGCCCACAAGATCTACGGCCCCAAGGGCGTCGGCGCCCTGTACGTGCGCAAGAAGCCGCGCGCCCGGCTGGCGCCGCAGATGCATGGCGGCGGCCATGAATGGGGCATGCGCTCCGGCACCCTGGCCACCCACCAGATCGCCGGCATGGGCGCCGCTTTCGAGATCGCCGCGGCGCAGTTGGCGGCCGACGCCGAGCACCTGGCGGGGCTGCGCGACCTGCTGTGGCAGCGGCTGCAGGTGCTGCCGCGCATCCTGCGCAACGGCGATCCCGGCCGCGCCGCGCCGCATGTGCTGAACGTGAGCTTCGAAGGCGTCGAAGGCGAGGCGCTGCGCGCCTCGCTGCCGGGCCTGGCGGTGTCCAGCGGCTCGGCCTGCTCTTCCGCCACGCAGGAGCCGTCCTATGTGCTGCGCGCCCTGGGGCGCGACGACGAGCTGGCCAACGCCAGCCTGCGCTTCTCGCTGGGGCGGGGCACCACGGCCGAGCAGGTCGAACAGGCCGCCGCCGCGGTGATCGAACAGGTATTGTGGTTACGGGAGTTGTCGCCAATATGGGTGAGCGATCGCGTTTCTGGAGATGCCTGAATGGCATCTCCGGCGAGCGCGAACGCCCGGCCAAGGATGGCCGGGCCGGGGGTGGGAATAGCGGCTCAGTTTCGCCAGGGACGGCAAAGATGCTGCTCGGAGATGAAATGAACCAAATTGAGACCAACCCCTTCGGGTACGCCGAACCGATCTGGGAGCGATTCACCCATCCCCGGCATGTGGGCGAATTTCCGGCTGGAACGCCCGGGGTTGTCACCGGCGAGGCCGGCAGCAAGGCGGCGCGCTCGGTGCTGCGCCTGCAGTTGCGCTTCGAGGGCGGGCGGGTGGCGGATGTGCGTTTCCGCGCCTATGGCTGCCCGAGCAGCATCGCGGTGGGCGCCTGGATCGTGGAATGGAGCCTGGGCAAGACCCCGGCGGAACTGGCGGCCTTGCGCGCCGCCGAGTTGCGTCAGGCGCTTGAAATCGCCGACGATCGCGCCCATTGTGCTTTGTTAGGAGAGGACGCGCTCCGCGCGGCCCTCACTGGTTTTGCTGCAACATCCTGAATTATCGAGTGATTTCATGAGCATCGCGCTGACCGAATCCGCTGCAACGCGTGTCCAGGCCCAGTTGGCCCGGCGCGGCAAGGGCCTGGGTCTGCGCGTGGGCGTGAAGAAGTCCGGCTGCTCCGGTTACGCCTATACCCTGGATTATGCCGACGCCGCGGGTCCCGAAGACGAGGTGTTCGAGTCCAATGGCGCGGCGGTGGTGGTCAAGCGCGAGCATCTGCCGATGCTGCAGGGGCTGACCGTGGACTTCCAGAAAGAGGGCCTGAACGAGGCCTTCAAGTTCCGCAACCCCAACGTCAAGGGCGAATGCGGCTGCGGCGAGAGTTTCGCCGTCTGAAGTCCCGGCCGGACTACGCTCCGGCCCTGTTGTTGCTGCAGCGCAACGCATTGCCGGGGAGGGGCTTATCCCGGTAAAATCCCGTGCTTTTGGTCCATCTGGCGCCTTTCTCGGGCGCATCCCTCACAAGCACGGAATCCATCATGGCTGTTGAACGCACTCTTTCCATCATCAAGCCCGACGCGGTCGCCAAGAACGTCATCGGCGAGATCTACAGCCGCTTCGAGAAGGGCGGCCTGCGCGTCATCGCGGCGCGCATGAAGCACCTGACCCGCACCGAGGCCGAAGGCTTCTACGCGGTCCACCGCGAGCGCCCGTTCTTCAAGGCCCTGGTCGACTTCATGATTACCGGCCCGGTCATGGTCCAGGTGCTGGAAGGCGAAGACGCCGTCGCCAAGCACCGCGACCTGATGGGCGCGACCGACCCGAAGAAAGCCGCCCCCGGCACGATCCGTGCGGACTTCGCCGACTCCATCGACGAAAACGCCGTGCACGGTTCGGACAGCGCGGAGAACGCGGCGAAGGAGATTTCCTACTTCTTCCGCGTCACCGAGCTGTGCCCGCGCACCCGCTGAACCCCTCGAAGCCATGACCGAAGCCGCCGCCCAGCCCCCCGTGTTCCCGCATGATGCGGGCGCCCAGGCGGGTGGGGAGGCGGCACGTCCGGTCGATGTGGCGGCAAGCCCCCGGGTCAACCTGTTCGGGCTGGACCGGGAACGCCTGCGCGAGGAATTCGCGCGCATGGGCGAGGCGGCCTACCGCGCCGACCAGGTGATGCAGTGGATCTACCGCCGCGGCGTGGACGATTTCGACGCGATGAGCAACATCGCCAAGGATCTGCGCGGCCGGATGAAGCAGTATTTCGTGATCAAGCCGCCGCAGCTGGTGACCGAGCAGGTTTCGGTCGACGGCACGCGCAAGTGGGTGCTTCGGCTCGAGAGCGCCGAAGGCAAGGCCGAGACCTTCATCGAAACGGTCTACATCCCCGAGGCCAATCGCGGCACCCTGTGTATTTCCTCGCAGGCCGGCTGCGCCATGGATTGCAGCTTCTGCTCGACCGCGCAGGGCGGCTTCTCGCGCAATATGAGTACGGCCGAGATCGTGGCCCAGGTGTGGTTCGCGGCCAAGACCCTCGGCGGCGATTTCCAGAACGAGCGGGTCATCTCCAACGTGGTCTTCATGGGCATGGGTGAGCCGCTGGCCAACTATGCCAACGTGCTGGCCGCGGTGAAGATCCTGCTCGACGATTTCGGCTTCGGCCTGTCCAAGCGCCGCGTCACCGTGTCCACCTCCGGCCTGGTGCCGTTCATGGACCGGCTGCGCGACGACGTCGACACGGCGCTGGCGGTGTCCCTGCACGCGCCCAACGACAAGCTGCGCAACGAGCTGGTGCCGATCAACCGCAAGTACCCGCTGGCGGAGCTGATCGAGGCCTGCCGGCGCTACACCACCGGCAAGGATCGCAAGGCTCACATCGTTTACGAATACGTGATGCTCGACGGCGTCAACGACCATCCCGAGCATGCGCGCGAGCTGGCCCGCCTGCTCGCCGGCCTCTCGGCCAAGGTCAACCTGATTCCGTTCAACCCGTTCCCGAAGACGCGCTACAAGCGCTCTTCGCCGGAACGGATCCAGCAATTCGCCGACATCCTGCGCGCCAAGCGCATCGTCACCACCACGCGGCGCACGCGCGGCGACGACATCGATGCGGCCTGCGGCCAGCTTGTGGGCAAGGTGCAGTCGCGCCAGAAGCAGCGGCTGGGCGACATTCCCGTTAAAGTCGGCTGATGCAACTCCCCGGTCCGACCCTCAACCGTTTTCTCGCCCGGCTGGCGCTCGCCGGCCTGACCTTGGCGCTGGGCGCCTGCGTCACCGAGACCAGCGGCCCGCGGCAGCCGTCCAAGCCCGACTACCGGGCGGCGGCCCGCACCAACACCCAGCTGGGCCTGGCTTACGCCAGCCAGGGACGCCTGGATGTGGCCGAGGCGAAGCTGAAGAAGGCGATCGAGCAGGATGACGGCATCGCGCAGGCGCACGCCGGGCTCGGCTACGTCTACTGGCAGCGCGGGGAAACCGACGGTGCCCAGAGCGAATACCGGCGCGCGATCAGCCTCGACGGCGACGATCCGGAAATCCGCAACAACTACGGCGTGTTCCTCTGCGACCAGAAGAAATACGACGAAGGCGACCGCAATTTCATGCTGGCGGTGAAGAACCGCGATTACTCGACGCCGGCCAAGGCCTGGACCAATGCCGGTACCTGCGCGCGCCAGGCTGGTGACTTGGAGCGTTCGGAGAGCAATTTCCGACGTGCCCTGCAGCTCGACCCGGATTATTTCCCGGCCTTGTCGGAAATGGCCGTCTCCGAATACCAGCAGCAGAATTACCTGAGCGCCCGGGCCTTCCTCGAGCGTTACCAGAAAGCCGGCCCACAGACGCCGCAGGTGTTGCTGCTCGGCTTCAAAACCGAAACGGCGCTTGGCAACGATGACGCCGCGCATCAGTATTCGCTTAAATTGATCCGCAGTTTCCCCGAATCCGAAGAAGCAGCCCAGCTGCTCAAACTACGCTCCGCTCCATGACCACCGATACGACCGCCCCGACGGCGGCAGCCAATCCGAACGAAGCCGGCCAGGACTCTCCCCGCCAGGGGCCCGGCCGCCTGATCCGCCTGGCGCGCGAGCGCGCCCGCATCGGCATCTCGGAACTGGCCGGCCTGACCAAGCTGGCCCCGGCCACCCTGGAGGCGCTGGAACGCGACGATTTCACCATGTTGAGCGAGCCGGTCTACGTGCGGGGTTACTACCGCAAGTGCGCCAAGGCCCTGGCCCTGTCGGAGCAGGAACTGCTCTCCGCCTACGAGAAGGTGGTGGCCCCGCGGGCGCCGCAGGCGCCGACCAAGCTGCTGCTCGGCGGCAGCGAGACCGGCAGCAGCCTGAAGAAGAATCGTCGTCGCGGTGGCGGCGGCGGTGCGCCCTGGCTGATGTGGCTGATCGGCATCGTCCTGCTGGTGGCGGTGGCCGCCTGGTTCCTGCGCGAGGATCCGACTGGTCACCGGCCGGTGCTGGCCGACGTGCCGGGCGCGGCCAAGCCGGTGCCGGTGCTGCCCGAGCCGTCCGCCGCTGCCCCGGCCGCCGTGGACGGCGGCGCGGCCAAGCCCCTGTCGACCAACGAGCTGGCGACCACGCCGGCGGAAAGCGGCCAGACCGCCGCGGCGCAGGTTGCCGCGCCGTCCCCGCCGTCGGCCCCGGCTCCGACCGCCGGACAGGGACCGCAGCCGACCCTGGCCACCGAATTGTCCTCGCCGCCCGCGGCTGCCACCGCAGCGGCAACGCCCGCCGGCCCGGCTCCGGCCGGTGCCCTGATCCTGGGCTTCAAGGCCACCTCCTGGGTACGCGTGGAAGACAGCAGCGGCAAGGTGTTGTTGTCGGGCGTGGTGCAGTCCGGCGATCGCCAGGTGCTTGCCGGCAAGGCGCCGTACTCCCTGTTCCTCGGCAATGCGCCGGGGGTGAGCGTGGAGTACCAGGGCCAGGTCGTCGACCTGAAGCCGTATATCAAGAGCAACGACACGGCGCGCCTGAGCGTGCCTGCCGGCGGCGGTTGATCGTCCCGCCGCTCATTATTTTCCGACGCATATGACCCAGAAGCTGCAGGCCGTCCGCGGCATGAACGATGTGTTGCCTGCCGATGCCGCGGCCTGGCAGCACCTGTACGCGGTCGCCGCCGAAGTGTTCGGCGCCTATGGCTACGGCGAGCTGCGCCTGCCGGTGGTGGAACGCACCGAGCTGTTCAAGCGCGCCGTCGGTGAAGTCACCGACGTGGTCGAGAAGGAGATGTACAGCTTCCAGGACCGCGGCGGCGAGAACCTGAGCCTGCGTCCCGAGTTGACCGCGGGCGTGGTGCGCGCCGGCATCGAGCACGGTCTGCTCTACAACCAGCAGCAGCGGGTCTGGTGCACCGGCCCGGTGTTCCGCTACGAGCGCCCGCAGGCCGGGCGCTACCGACAGTTCCACCAGCTCGATGTCGAGGCCTTCGGCATCGCCACGCCCGACATCGACGTCGAGGTGATCGCCATCGCTGCCGCCTTGTGGCGGCGCCTGGGCGTGTCCGGCTTCACCCTGCAACTGAATTCCCTGGGCACTCCCGAGGCGCGCATGCAGTACCGCGCCGCGCTGGTGGAGTACCTCAGCCGTTACGAGTCCTCGCTGGACGAGGATTCCAAACGTCGTCTCGGCACCAATCCGCTACGCGTACTGGACAGCAAGGTGCCGGCCACGCGCGAGATCGTCGTCGGCGCGCCGCGGCTGCTGGATCATCTGGATGCCGTCTCCGCCGCGCATTTCGAGGCGGTACAGCGCGGCCTTGGCGATCTGGGCATCGACTACACCATCAACCAGCGCCTGGTGCGCGGCCTGGATTACTACACGCATACGGTGTTCGAGTGGACCACCAATCAGCTTGGCGCGCAGGACGCCGTCTGTGCCGGGGGCCGCTATGACGGCCTGGTCGAGCAGCTCGGCGGCCCCGCCACCCCGGGCATCGGCTTCGGCCTCGGCATCGAGCGCCTGATCGCCCTGATCGCCCTGCAGCAGGCGGCGGTTCCGGGCAACGCCTCCCATGTCTATTTCTGCCGTTTCGGCGCCCAGGCCGAGGCCGCCGCGTCGAAGCTGGCGGAGCAGCTGCGCAACCAGCAGCCCCGGCTGCGCCTGACCCTCAACGCCGGCGGCGGCGGCCTCAAGTCGCAGCTCAAGCGCGCCGACAACTCCGGCGCCCGCTATGCCCTGATCCTGGGCGACGACGAGGCAGCCCAATCCGTGGTTCAAGTAAAATCCCTGCGCGGCGAGGGCGATCCCTTCCTCTGCCCCTGGGCCGAGCTGCCGGCGCAACTGGTGCGGCTGCTGGGTCTTTAATAGGCTCCCAGCGTGCGGGTCCATGGTTAAGCTGTGGGCCTTGCGCGCTTTTTATTGTTAACCTTCAAGAAATATTCCGAGAAGACGCTGTGACCGATCATTACGACGAAGAAGCACAGGTTGAACAGCTGCGCCAATGGCTGCGCGACAACTGGTTCCCCCTGGCTTCGGGCCTGGCGCTGGGCCTGGCCGCCATTTTCGGCTGGCAGGGCTGGGGCCAGCACCAGGACGGCCGCGCCAGCGACGCTTCCCATGTGTTCGGGGATCTGGGCAAGGCCGCCGGCCAGAACAAGTACGACGACGCCAAGGCCATGGCCGACCGCCTGGTCAAGGATTTCAGCGATACCCCGTACGCCGCCGCCGGTGCCCTGAAGCTGGCGGAGCTGGGCGTGCTCGACGGCAAGCTGGACGAGGCCGCCGCCCGCCTGCAATGGGTGATCCAGTTCGAACAGAACCCCGGCTTCATGGCGCGTGTCGGCGCCCTGCTGCATCTGCGCAACAAGGCTTACGACGCCGGCCTGCTGCCGTTGGCCCGGCTGCGGCTGGCGCAAGTGCTGTGGCAGCAGAACAAGGCCGACGAGGCTTTGCAGCAGCTCGCCGGCGATGCCGGCACCTATGCGCCGCTGTATGCCGAACTGCGCGGCGACATCAAGCTGTCGCAGGGCGATCGCGCCGCGGCGCGCGGCGCCTACGAGCAGGCCTTGCAGGCTTCGGCCGCCGATGCGGTGAGCCGTGACGGCCTGCAGCGCAAGCTCGACGACCTGGGCGATGCCGCAGCGGTGAAATCCTGATGGCCGCCGCCGGTCGCGGCATGCGGCTTGCGCTGGCCGTGGCGCTGTCCGCCGTGGCCCTGATCGGCTGCTCCAGCAAGGGCAAGGCGCGGGAGCCGGCCAAGCTGGTTTCCATCAAGGACGCGCAGGTGCGCCCGGACGATGTCTGGACGCGCAGCATCGGCGGCGGCAGCGAGGGCTATTACTCCGGCTTCCGCCTGGCTCTGGGCGAGGACGCCTTGTTCGCGGCGTCCCTCGACGGCAAGGTCTACGCCCTCAATCCCAAGACCGGCGACATCATCTGGCGCGTCCGCACCAAGGCCCGCGTCATTTCCGGCCCCGGCATCAGCGACAACCTGGTGCTGGTGGGCACGCTCGACGGCGAAATCATCGCCTTGAAGCGCGCCGACGGTAAGGAAGTCTGGCGTTCGCGGGCTCCCAGTGAAGCGCTGGGGCCGCCCGTCGGGTCGGGCAATGTGGTCGTGGCCAAGTCTTCCGACGGCCGTGAATACGGCCTCGACGCCGTCACCGGCGAGCGCAAGTGGAGCTTCGACCGGTACGAGCCGAGCCTGACGCTGCGCGGCGTGTCCGCGCCGCTGATCATCGGCAACCGCGTCTACACCGGCCTCGACAACGGCAAGCTGGCGGTGCTCAACCTCATCGATGGCAGCCCGGTCTGGGAGCAGACCATTTCGGTCGCCACCGGCCGCTCGGTGCTGGACCAGCTGACCGATATCGATTCCGATCTGCTGGCCGGCACCGACGGTCTGTATGTCGTGAGCTATGGCGGCGACCTGGCGCTGATCGACTACAACACCGGCGACAGCCGCTGGCGCCGTGGCGTGAAGAGCTACACCGGCATGGTGCAGGGCGGCGACAAGCTGTTCGTCACCGACGACGACGGTACGGTGTGGGCGCTGGACGCCGCTTCCGGCGCCGCCGCCTGGAAGCAGCAGGACCTGAAATACCGCCGCCTGTCGCCGCCGGCCTACTTCAAGGGCTATGTGGTGGTGGGCGACTACAAGGGCTACCTGCACTGGCTGTCGCCGGCGGACGGCAAGATCGTCGGCCGCACCCGTCTGGGCAGTGGCCCCATCGTCACCCCGCCGGTGGCCGGTGCCGACCTGCTCTACATCATGGATATGGCGGGCAAGCTGCGCGCTTTCGACGTCAAGCCGCCGCGCTGAATTTCACTCCAAAGCCCCCTTTCCCGGTAGGGAAAGGGGGCTTTGTTTTTTGGCCCAAACGTACGTTTTGGCCCGTAACGACTACAATCCCCCCATGTCCACCCCAGTTTTCGCACTTGTCGGTCGCCCGAATGTCGGCAAATCGACCCTGTTCAACCGCTTCACGGGCACCCGTGACGCGCTGGTTGCCGATTTCCCGGGGCTGACCCGCGACCGTCAGTACGGCCGCGGCGAGTTCGAGGAAAAGCGTTTCATCGTGGTCGATACCGGCGGTCTCAGCCCGGAGTCGGCCGATGCCCTGTCGGCGCTGGCCGAGCAGCAGGCGCGCATGGCCATCGACGAGGCCGACGAGGTGCTGTTCATCGTCGACGCCCAGGCCGGGGTGATGCCCTCCGACCGCGATATCGCCGAATACCTGCGCAAGCTGGGCAAAAAAGTGCGCCTGCTGGCCAACAAGGCCGAGGGCATGGGCCGCGCCACCGTCGCCGACTTCTTCGGCCTGGGGCTGGGCGAGCCGCTGCCGATCTCGGCCGAGCATGGCGACGGCGTGCCGCCCCTGCTGCGCTCGTTGCTGGCGAATACCGAGCCGACCCCGCGGGAAGAGGAGGACAACGGCCGCATCCGCGTTGCCGTGGTGGGACGTCCCAATGCCGGCAAGTCGACCCTGGTCAACCGCCTGCTGGGCGAAGACCGGGTGCTGTCCTCGGACCAGCCGGGCACCACCCGCGACGCCATCAGCGTGTTCTTCGAGTGGGAAGGACGTGGCTTCGAGCTGATCGACACGGCCGGCATCCGCCGCCGTTCGCGCGTCAGCGAAGTGATCGAAAAATTCTCCATCGTCAAGGCGCTGCAGGCGATCGAGCGCGCCCATGTGGTCATTGCCATGGTCGATGCGCGCGAGGAGATCGGCATGCAGGATGCGCGGCTGATGGGCCTGATCGCCCATCACGGCCGGGCCCTGGTGCTGGCGGTGAACAAGTGGGACAGCCTGCCGGGTGACCAGCGGCGCAGCGTCAAGGACCAGGTCGATTTCCGCCTGCCGTTCCTCGATTTCGTCTCGTTGAACTTCATTTCCGCGCTGCACGGGTCGTCCCTGCGCGAATTGATGGAGGATGTGGTGGAGGCCTACGAGGCGACCACCCGCGATCTGCCCACGCCGGAGCTGAACCGGGTGCTGGAGCAGGCGGTGGAGCGGCATGCGCCGCACGCCGTGTTGGGCCGTCACATCAAGCTGCGCTATGCGCACCAGTCCGGTCGCAATCCGCCGTCGATCATGATTCACGGCAACCAGACCGACAAGCTCAAGGATTCCTACAAGAGCTACCTGACCAACGTGTTCCGTCAGGCGTTCAAGCTCAAGGGCGTACCGCTGCGGCTGGAATTCAAGACCGGCGACAATCCGTTCAAGGACAAGAAAAACGTGCTGACCGGGCGCCAGATCAAGAAGCGCCGGCGGCTGACCGAGCGCTACCGCTAGGCCGGAATCCCGGCCGGCGCGCGGCGCGCCCTGGATCGCCGCTGGGGAATCGTCAATGGAATGGCAGTTTCGAGCGGTGATGCCGGGAGTGGAATTGCAAGCGTTTCCGCTCTATTGCACCATTCGGGGATTCCCGAACGTATTCAGAAACATCGATGAGCCCTAACGGCGTACCGGCGATTCTGCTCGTCGACGACGATCCGGTGAATCGCAAGCTGGCGGGCCTGATGCTGCAGCGGCTCGGCTGCACCGCCGTGGACGTGGCGGAGGATGGGCGCGCGGCGGTCGACGCGGTGCTGTCGCACACATACGACCTGGTATTGATGGACGTCGAAATGCCGGTTCTGGACGGGATCGAAGCCGCCCGCGAGATCGGCCTGCGGCTGGGCCCGCGCCGGCCGCGCATCGTCGCCATGAGCGGCCGCCAGGACGATGCCGACCGCGAGCGCTGTCTCGAAGCGGGCATGGACGCCTACCTGGTCAAACCCCTCGCGCGGCAGCGCCTCGCCGAATTGCTGCGGACCCAGGCGGCGGACAGTGACGGAAAGGATGCGGTGGACGATTTCAATCCGGTCGCCTGGAATGAAATGCTGCGCGTGTTCAAACACGCCGGCGTGCAGGAGGTGGTGGCGGCCCTGGTTGCCGATGTGCCCGAACAGGCGCGCCGTTTTGCCGCCGCTGCCGCCGCGGATGATGTGGCGGCGCTGAAGCGCATCGCGCATGCCCTGCGCGGCGCCAGCCTGCAGCTCGGCGCCGATGCGCTGGCCGGGCTCTGCAATGAAATCGAGACCGGCACCGACAGCGGGCGCGTCATGACCATGGGGGCGAGCATGATCGAGCGGCATACGATGCTGGTGGCGCGCCTGAGCCGCGAAGCCGGTGGCGCCTGAGCGGCCCGGATCGGCTATGGCGCAGCCCTTGCATGCCGGGTGCTGCCCGAGGCCTGGGCGGTGCAGACCCGCAAGGTGGTGTGACGCCAGGCGCATATCATGAAGGCAAATTGCGCCACGGTGGGCGCGTCACGACTGGCGGCGGACCGTTCTTGCTTCGAACGCCTATTGCCGGATCTTGGCACCGGAGCGGTGCGGAACGGCACCGGGAGTTGCTGCCGTCGGTCGGTCCGCGCTATGAAGCACTTGTGGGCGGCCTGGCACAGTGGCGGCGGTGCGCGCAGGCTGCGGGCGGCTGATATTACTGATAGCGGCGCGCGTCCAGGTCAATCATCTGGAGCAAACGCGGACTGCCGCAAACGAGGACAGGGATGACTGGGAACAAACCGAGGTTGATCATCGCGGACGACCATCCGCTTTTCCGCGTGGCGCTGCGCTTGATCGTGCGCGACATCGACGCAGCGGCCGAGATCGTCGAGGCGGATTCCCTCGATTCGATGAAGGCCGCGCTGGCGGCCAATCCGGATGTGGACCTGGTGCTGCTCGACCTGCTGATGCCGGGCGTCGAGGGTTTGTCTTTGCTGCAATACCTGCGCTCTGATTTTCCCGGCCTGCGCGTGGCCGTCATCTCCAGCCTGTCGCAGCGCTGCTGGGTGCGCTCGGTGCAGGCCCTGGGAGCGGCGGCATTCGTGCACAAATCGGCCACACCCGCGCAGTTGCAGGAAGCCCTGCGCAGCCTGCTGGCGGGAGACAACTGGTGGCCGCAGTCGGTACTGGGTGCCCCGGCGACCGGTGGCGATGGGCTTGAAGACAAGCTGGAGCGCCTGTCGCGGCAGGAATTGCAGATTCTCCTGCATCTCAAGGGCGGCCGGCTCAACAAGCAGATCGCCGGCGACCTGCACATCAGCGAGTCCACCGTGAAGACCCATGTCAGTTCGGTGTTGCACAAGCTGGGGCTCAACAGCCGCACGCAGGCTGCGGTGCTGGCACAGCAGCTGCTGGCCGGGGATGTGGGCGCCGCCTGAGCATCAGCGGCCGTTGCCGGGTTCACCTGCTCCGGTGCAAGGCGCCGGCGGGTTCCTTGCCGGTCTTGCACCGCTTTGCCGCGTTCTCCGGTAGGGAAACGTGAAGCGGTGCCGGCACCTGCGCCGGCGGCACTAGTACTTAAGGACTAGTACCAAGTACCGATTGAGGGCCCTCCTGTTCTCGGGCCAAATCCCTTGCAGGCGCATGGACACCGGAAGACGCCGGTGATTGCGCCGGACAGCCAATCCGAAAGGGAGAACCTCGTGAAGAAAATCGTGACTGCGGCCTTGCTTGCCATAGCTGCTTTCAGTGCGCCGGTGCTGCTCGCCGACGAGCAGGACAAGGATTCGCGCAAGAGCGCGGCCTATGTGCCGGATGATGGGGGCACGGGCGTGGCGGCCGGCTCCACCTCGGGCGCGGCTTCCGCGGCACAAGGCTCGGTGGCTGCCAAGATCGTCATCGGGGTCGGCACTGCCGCCGTGATCGGCGCCATCGTGGCCGCTTCTTCGTCCTCGAGCGGGAACAGCACTGCGACCACCAGCACCACCAGTACGCATTGAAGCTTCGCATCGCGAGGGCGGCCGCTGCCGGGCCGCTCCCGGATTGGAAGATTTCAATTTACTACGGCATTCAGGGAGAGCCGCGAGAATGGAAACGCTGGCTAGGTATTGAGTTCGGTCTGGCCCGAATGGCCCGGATCGAGCTTGCGCAGGATTGCGCTGATATGGGTTCTGACGGCGGGTTCGCTGAGGCTCAGGCCCTCGGCGATCCGCTCGTTGAGAAAGCCCTTTTCGAGATATTGCAGGATCCGCAGCTCCTGCTGCGACAGGCGTTCCTGTTGCCCCCCGATTTCAATTCCTTCCGGCAGGCGCGGAGGCGCCGGTGCCGGCTGCGGCCGCCAGTCCTGACCGGCAAGGAGGCTGCGCAGGGCGTTCTGCAGCTGCTCGGGCATCACCGATTTGTGGATGAAGGCGGCGGCCCCCAGCGCCTGCACGGCGCTCACGACGGCGGGTTGGGACTGTGAGGAAATGACGGCGACGCGCAGGCCAGGAAAATCCTTGCGCAGGAACTGCAGTGAAGACAGGTCTTCGACGCCCGGCATCTCCAGGTCCAGCAGTACCAGATCCGCATCGGGATTCGCCGTCACGGCGTTTTTCAGCGAATCGAAGGAATCGGCTTCGACGACGCGCGCCTGCGGGGCGATACCCCGCACTACCAGCCGCAGCGTGACGCGAAACAACGGGTGATCATCGGCAATGATGACCGTCGGATCGGCTTTGGGCATAGCTGTCCCCCGTCTGTGTTTGTTGATCCACCGGCTCCGGCAGCGGTGGCTCCGGCCGGGTGGGTCGGGCCGGAGGCCTGCCGCGCGCCATGTCCGGGGGAAATCCGCTTCGGACAAGCAGCTTTCGCAAACACTATGCGGGATGCGCCAGGGCAAAAGAATTGCACCAAAGCACTAGTACTAAAGTATGAGTTCCTAGCTGCGTCCCACGAGCGAGCGGGCGATCACTTCCTTCATGATTTCCGAGGTGCCGCCGTAGATGCGCTGGATGCGCGCATCGACGTAGTAGCGCGAGATCGGGTACTCCACCATGTAGCCGTAACCGCCGAACAGCTGCAGGCAGCCGTCGGTGACGCGCGCTTCCAGTTCGGTGGTGGACAGCTTCACCATCGCCGCGGTGGGCACATCGAGTTTGTGTTCGGCGTAGAGGCGGATGCATTTTTCGACGAAGGCCTGGTGCACCTCGATCTCGGTCTTCATCTCGGCCAGCTTGAAGCGGGTGTTCTGGAAGCTGGCGATGGCGGCGCCGAAGGCCTTGCGCGTGGTGACGTAGTCGATGGTCTTTTCCAGCGCGCCGCGGGAATGGCCCACGGCGGTCACGGCCAGGCCCAGGCGCTCGCGCGGCAGCTCGTCCACGAGGTGGCCGAAGCCATTGCCGACGCGACCGAGCACGGCGCTGGCCGGCACGCGCACGTTGTCGAAGAACAGTTCCGAGGTATCGGCGCTGTGCTGGCCGATCTTTTCCAGGTTGCGGCCGCGCTTGAAGCCGGGCAGGGTGGCGTCGACCAGGAACAGGGTGGTGCCCTTGGCGCCGGCCCTGGGATCGGTCTTGGTGGCGAGCACGATCACGTCGGCGTTCTGGCCGTTGGTGATGAAGGTCTTGGAGCCGTTGATCAGGTAACCGCCCTCGCCGTCGGGCAGGGCCGAGGTCTTGATGCCCTGCAGGTCGGAGCCGGCGCCCGGCTCGGTCATGGCGATGGCGCCGATGGCGGCGCCGCTGGCCATCTTCGGCAGCCAGTGCTGCTTCTGCTCCTCGGTGCCGAGATGCAGGATGTAGGGCGCGGCGATGTCCGAGTGCACCGTCAGGTTGGAGGACAGGGCCAGGAAGCCCATGCGCCCGGCCTCCTCCAGCACGATCATGGAGAACTCGAAGCCGGCGCCGATGCCGCCGTATTCCTCCGGCAGGTCCACCGCCAGCAGGCCGGCTTCGCCCATCTTGTAGTAGAACTCGCGCGGCACGCGGCCGTCCTTCTCCCACTTCTCGATGTTCGGCTCCACCTCGTCGGCGAAGAAGCGGCGCACGTTGTCGCGGAACAGTTCCAGTTCGGCGGGATCGGCGGCGGGGATGAGGGGGCGGGCGGCGGCGTTGGACATCGGTGCTCCGGATTACGGGTAGCGGTGGAACTGCGGAGAATAGCGCGCCCGGCCGCTTGCGCGCATTGGCCGGGTACCTTAGTTTCGCCGCAGCGTATAAAAACCATCTCTGGAGGCCCCGTGTCCCTGATTCCCCGCCGCGATCTCGATTTCCTGCTGTACGAATGGCTGGACCTGCCGGCGCTGTGCCGGCACGAGCGTTTCGCCGGCCATGATCGCGGCACCTTCGACCAGGTGCTCGACGCCGCCACCAAGCTGGCCGGGGAGAAATTCCTGCCGCACGCGGCCAAGGCGGATGCCAACGAGCCGCATTTCGACGGTACGCGGGTGCACATGATTCCGGAGGTGAAAGAGGCCATCGACGCCTATATCGCCGGCGGTTTCCTTGCCGCCGCGTTCCCGCAGGAGGATGGCGGCCTGGGCCTGCCCTATACCATCGCCGCCGCGGCCAATTCGCAGTTCAGCGCGGCCAATGTGGGCACCGCAGGTTATTCCTTCCTCACCGCCGCCGCGGCCAACCTGCTGCGCGCCCACGGCAGTCCACGGCAGAAGGCGCGCTACATGCAGCCGATGCTGGAAGGGCGCTTCTTCGGCACCATGTGCCTGTCGGAGCCGCAGGCCGGCTCGTCCCTGGCCGACATCAAGACCCGGGCCATCCCGCAGGACAACGGCGGTTACCACATCGTCGGCAACAAGATGTGGATTTCCGGCGGCGAGCACGAGCTGTCGGACAATATCGTGCACCTGGTGCTGGCGCGGATCGAGGGCGCGCCGGCCGGTACCAAGGGCATCTCCCTGTTCATCGTGCCCAAGTTCCGGCTCGACGCGGACGGCAGGCCGGGGGCGCGCAACGGCGTGCGCCTGGCCGGCCTCAACCACAAGATGGGCTATCGCGGCACCACCAACTGCGCCCTCAACTTCGGCGAAACCGAGCCGGCGCTGGGCGAACTGGTCGGTCACGAGAACCAGGGCCTGGCCTGCATGTTCCACATGATGAACGAGGCGCGCATCGGCGTCGGCCTCGGCGCCACCGCCCTGGGCATCGCCGGCTACCGCTATTCGCTGGACTATGCCCGGACACGGCAGCAGGGCCGCCCGGCCTCCAACAAGGACCCTGTAGCCAAGCCGGTGGCGATCATCGAGCACGCCGACGTGCGCCGCATGCTGCTGGCGCAGAAGGCCTATGTGGAAGGCGCCCTGGCCCTGGGCCTGTACTGCGCCCGGCTGGTGGACGAGCTGGAGGCGGAGCCTGCCTCGCAGCAGGCGGAGGATACGCGCCTGCTGCTGGAGATTCTCACCCCCATCGCCAAGGCCTGGCCCAGCGAATGGTGCCTGGAGGCGAACAAGCTGGCGATCCAGGTGCTCGGCGGCTACGGCTACACCCGCGACTACCCGGTGGAGCGCTATTACCGCGACAACCGCCTCAATCCGATCCACGAGGGCACCAACGGCATCCAGGCGCTGGACCTGCTCGGCCGCAAGGCGATGATGCAGAACGGCGCCGCCTTGCGCCTGTTGCTGGGAAAGATCGGCGCCACCGCCAAGGCGGCTGCGCACGATACCGAACTGAGCGAGTACGCCGAGGCCCTGGGCAAGGCGGTCGAGCTGGTCGCCGCCACCACCCAGGTGCTGGCCAACGCGGCGCTCAAGGGGCAGGTGGACCTGTTCCTGGCCAATGCGGCCTATTACCTGGACATGCTCGGCCACATCGTGCTGGCGTGGATCTGGCTGCAGCAGGCGCAGGTGGCGCGGGCGGGCGAGAAGTCGGCGGTGGGCGAGAGCCGCGAGTTCTACGAGGGCAAGCTGTACGCCTGCCGTTACTTTTTCCGTTACGAGCTGCCGCGGGCCAAGCGTTGCGCGGAACTGCTGCAGAAGCTGGACGATACGACCCTGAGCGTGCCGCACACCGCGTTCTAGGCGTGTCCGCCACCGGAGCGTGAAAGCGGCCGGTGGCGGAAGACGGCAGGGCGGCGCTTACTTGTGCCGCACCTCGCCGCTGCCGTAGACCTGCGACAGGACGTGGGTGGCGTCGCCGCTCCAGGTGACGTCGCCGCTGCCGTGGATGGTGGTGTCGATCGACTTGAGGGCCTTGACCGTGGCATCGCCGCTGCCGTCGATGCGCACCTGCACCTCGTCGGCGGCGAGCCTGCCCATGTCGGCGTCGCCGGAGCCCTGGATCACCAGGTGCAGGTTCTTCACCTGGCCTTCGGCGACGACGTCGCCGGAACCCTCGATCTTCACCCCCAGCTTGTCGCCGGAGAGGCCGCTGATCCGCGCGTCGCCGCTGCCCTGGATGCCCAGCGCGACCAGGCTGGGCACGGTGATGTGCACCACCGTGTTGTGCCTGCTGCTCCAGCTGCCCTTGCTGTCCACCACCAGCGCGCCGCCGGAAACCTGGGTGCGGATCACGTCGAAGAGGTTGTCGTCCGCTTCCACCGTGACCGACTGCGGACCGATCCTGATGTCGAGATCGACGCTGCCCTTGGACTGGATCACGTCGAAGGCGCCGAGCTGGCGGGTCTCGGTCTTGATGGTGCCGGAGCCGCGCACCGCGGGCCCGGTGATGTCGCCGATGATGTCGTGCAGGGTGCCGGCCGAGGCCGGCTGGGCGGCAAGCAGGGCGGCGGCAAACAGGAGGCTGAAGGAAATTCGGGCTGACATGGGCGGTCTCGGCTGGAGATGGTTGTTGCAGCTTTGATGCTGCAACAGGGCCAAATGGATTACCTGGAGATCGACCGAGGGCATCCGCGGCGTGCCGGCGGCGCTACTGCCCCGGCAGGGTGAAGGCCACGATGGCGTCGCCCGGTTCCGTGCCCAGGGGCGCATGGCCCCCCGCGGCGATCACCAGGAACTGGCGTCCGCCGGGCCGCGCCCGGTAGCTGAGCGGGGTGGCGTTGCCGGCGTAGGGTAGCTCCGTGCGCCACAGTTCCGCCCCGCTGTCGGCGTCGAAGGCGCGGAAATATTTGTCCATGGTGGCGGCGATGAAGACCAGGCCGCCGCCGGTCTGCAACGAGCCGCCGGAGTTCGGCGTGCCCCAGTGCAGGCGGTCGCCGACCAGCGGAGCGAGGCCGTGCAGCGTGCCGAGTTCATGCTCCCACAGCTTGTTGCCGGTATTCAGGTCGATCGCCACCAGCTTGCCCCAGGGCGGCCGCACGCAGGGCGTCTGCCAGGGCGACAGGTAAGGGCCACGCAAGACCACGTAGGGCGTCTCCTCCTGCGGGCCGAGGCCGACCAGGTCGCTGCCCGCGGTGCCGCCCTTGTAGTCGGCGCGTTTGACCAGCTTGAGGGTGAAGGGGGCGGTCTGCAGGTTGACCACCATGCGGTTGTGCACCGGGTCCACCGATACCGAACCCCAGTTGACGCCGCCACCCAGGCCCGGGTATTCCAGCGAGCCCCTGAGCGAAGGCGGGGTGAAGATGCCCTTGTAGTCCAGGGCGTCGAACTGCTCCCGGCATTTGCGCTTGTCGTAGCTGGTCAGACCCCACAAGTCTTCGCGGGTGATGTTCAGCGGCGCCAGGGGCGCCGGCCGCGTGGCGAAGGGCTGGGTCGGTGAAGCGGTTTCGCCGGGCACGGTGGATGCCGGCACCGGGCGCTCCTCCACGGGGAACAAGGGGACGCCGCTGAGGCGGTCGAGCAGGAACACCTGCCCGGTCTTGGTCGCCTGGATCAGCGCCGGCACCTCCTTGCCGTCGACGTGCTGCTGGTACAGCACCGGCTGCGCCGCCACGTCGTAGTCCCACAGGTCGTGGTGCACCGTCTGGAAGTGCCAGCGCACCGCGCCGCTGGTGGCATCCACCGCGACCACCGAAGAGCCGTAGTAATCCATCTGTCCGCGCTCGGTGCCGGCGTAGTGATCGGGCGAAGGATTGCCGGTGGGCAGGTAGATCAGGCCGTGCGCGGGATCGGCCGACATCGGCGCCCATACATTGGGCGTGCCGCGTGTCAGGGTGGCGCCGTGTTTGACCTCTTCTGCGCTCACCGCGTGCGTGCCCGGCGGTACCGGATCGAACACCCATTTCAATTCACCGCTGCGCGCGTCGAAGGCGCGCACCGCCCCGCCCGGCGCATGCAGCCGCTGCCCGTCCTTGACGAAGGCGCCGACCACCACCACATCGTTCACCGCCAGCGGTGCGGAGGTGGGGTAGTACTCGGCCAGCCGCGCTTCGCCGATGCCGTGCAGCAGGTCCACATTTCCGGCCTCGCCGAAGTCCTTGCAGGCATGTCCGTTGGCGGGATCCACCGCCCACAGTTTCGCATTCAGCGTGCTCATGAAGATGCGCTCGCGGCAGGGCGCGCCTGCGACAGCCTGTGTGTCGCGCCAGTAAGCCACGCCCCGGCATACCGGCGTGTAGATGCCGTCAAGCTTCGCGTGTGCGTCGAAGGTCCACTTCTCGCGGCCGCTCTCGGCGTCGAGCGCGACGATGCGGTTGTAGGGCGTGCAGAAATACAGGCTGCCGTCGACCATCAACGGGGTGACCTGCAGCGCCGTGCCGCCGTGGCTGGCATCGCCCTTGGAAAAATCGCCGCTGTGATAGGTCCAGGCCACCTGGAGCTTCGCCACATTGTCCTTGCGGATATCGGCCAGGGGCGAATAGTGCTGGCTCTCCAGGCTGCCGCCGACGCTTGGCCACTGTGCGGCCTCGGCGCCTGCCGCCTGGCAAGCAGGGGCGAGCAGCGCCGCAAACAGCAGCGCCTTGGAGCTTATCCGCGAATAAATCGCGCCTGCGCCGGATTTGTGCATGCTCGCTCCCGCCGTGCGCGATTCCACGGCTGTCGTCGTTATGGTCGCCGCGACTTTATGGCATAAAACATTTTGACACAAATGTTTTATGCGACTAGCATCGGCTCACTACAAAGGCAGCCCCGCCCGGTGCAGGCGCGGCGGCGCGCCGTATCCGGAGGAACGCATGAGCACAGCGGCAGCCGCAACACAGACCGATTCCAGCGCCGGGCAGGGCGAGGCGCGCCTGCTCATCGACGGCAAGCTGGTGGAGGCGCGCTCCGGCAAGCGCTATCCCAACATCAATCCGGCGACGCAGGAGACCATCGGCATGGTGGCGGATGCCGGCGCCGCGGATGCGGAAGCGGCCATCGCCGCCGCACGCCGCGCCTTCGACGAAAGCGACTGGTCCACCAATCGCGAACTGCGCCGGAAATGCCTGACCCAATTGCGCGACGGCCTGCGCGCCGCGACGCCGGCCCTGTGCGAGCAGGCGTCGGCGGAAACCGGCGCGCCCATGGCCATTACCCGCCAGGGGCCGCAGGGCGATGGCCCCATCGCCATCCTCGACTACTACCTGGAGCTGATGCAGCGCTACGCCTGGGACAGCGAACTGCCGGTGGTCAATACCATGGGCGTGCCGAGCAAGCGCCTGATCTGGAAGGAGGCGGCCGGCGTGGTCGCCGCGATCTCGCCGTGGAATTTCCCGTTCCAGATCAACATGGCCAAGATCTGTCCGGCGCTGGCCGCAGGATGCAGCGTGGTGCTCAAGGCGGCGCCGGAGACGCCGTGGACCGCAACGCTCATCGGCAGGATCGCGGCGGAGCAGACCGACCTGCCGCCCGGCGTGCTCAACGTGCTGACCTCCGCGGACCCTGCCGCCGTGGGCGAAGTGCTCAGCGCCGATCCGCGCGTGGACGTGGTGTCCTTCACCGGTTCCACCGCCACCGGCCGCCGCATCATGGCGCAGGCGGCAGGCACGGTGAAACGGGTATTCCTGGAACTCGGCGGCAAGTCCGCCAACATCCTGCTCGACGACGCCGATTTCAATACCGCCCTGCTCAGCGGCTTTGCCGTGTGCTACCACGCCGGGCAGGGCTGCGCCATTCCGACGCGGTTGCTGCTGCCGCAGTCGCGCTATGCGGAAGGGGTGGAGTTCCTCAAGTACGCCTTCGCACAACTGCCGTATGGCGATCCTCTCGGCGAAGGTCAGATCATGGGCCCCCTGATCAGTGCACGGCAGCAGGCGCGGGTGCTGGACTATATCGAGATCGGCAAGCGCGAGGGTGCGCGGCTAGTCTGCGGCGGCGGCAAGCCGGCGCACCTGTCGAGAGGCTATTACGTCGAACCGACGTTGTTCGCCGACGTGCGCAACGAGATGCGCATCGCCCAGGAGGAAATCTTCGGGCCGGTGCTGGTGGCGATTCCCTACCGCGACGACGACGACGCGGTGCGTATCGCCAACGATTCGATCTACGGTCTGTCCGGCTCCATCTTCGGCAGCCCGGAGCGCGCCTTGCGCATGGCGCGGCGCATCCGCAGCGGCACGCTCAACATCAACGGCGCCAATTTCTATGCGCCCGATTCCCCTTTCGGCGGCTACAAGCAGAGCGGCGTCGGCCGCGAGATGGGCGTGCAGGGTTTCGAAGAGTACCTGCAGACCAAGACTGTCGCGGTGCCGGGCTGAGCGCCCGCACAACAACAAATCATGAGGAGGAGAGAGGCGTGAATCTGACAGGCAAGGTGGCGGTGGTGACCGGGGCGGGACAGGGCATCGGCGAAGGCTATGCCAAGGGCCTGGCCAAGGCCGGCTGCAAGGTGGTGGTGGCGGACATCAACGAAGCCCAGGGCGAGCGCGTGGCCGGCGAAATCCGCAAGGCCGGCGGCGAAGTACTGTTCGTCAAGGTGGACGTGTCGAGCGAAAGCTCCGCCGCCGCCCTGGCGAAGCAGGTCAAGGACAAGTACGGCGCCATCCACTACCTGGTCAACAACGCCGCCATGTTCGGCACCCTTGATTTCAATCCATTGATGACGGTGGACCTCGCCTACCTCAACAAGGTGGTGAGCGTGAACATGCTCGGCTCGGTGGTGATGACCCGTGCGTGCGCACCGTGCATGGGCGCAGGCGCTGCCATCGTCAACCAGTCCTCCACCGCAGCCTGGATGAATTACGACTACTACTCCTTCACCAAGCTTGCCACCAACGGCATCACCTGCGTGCTGGCGCGGGAGCTGGGTCCCAGGGGTATCCGTGTCAATGCCATTGCGCCGGGCCCCACCGATACCCAGGCGCTGCGCGACAAGGTGCCCGAGGACTACATCAAGGGCATGGTCGCCGCGATGCCGCTGGCGCGGCTGGGCACGCCGGAAGATCTGCTCAAGGCGCTGATGTTCCTGCTCTCGGACGATGCTGGCTGGGTCACCGGGCTGATCATGAACGTGGATGGCGGCCAGTGGATGCGGCCCTAAGAGCCTGTAACAGAATGAATCGCACCTGCGTTGCAGTCCAAAACCGCGTCAGGCAAGGCGGAGGCCCCAGCCATGGTGATTCCATGGCTGGGGCTGACAACGCAGTCTGGCGCGATTTTGGGCGCAACCCTTCGGGACGGGGCCATTTTTGCGCAGTGCTGCGCCGGCCAGAGCGCACCATGGAGTCACCATGCCGCACTCTGTCCGACTTGCACTGCGCAAAAATGACCGCCGTCGCAGGCGCGATTCATTCTGTTACAGGCTCTTAGGAGAGATGCATGAACACATGGCAGGTCAGGGATCAGGTCATCGTCGTCGCCGGTGCTTCCAAGGGTATCGGCCTGGCCACCGCGCAGGTATTGCTGGAGCGGGGCGCCCGGGTGGCGTTGCTGGCCCGCGACAAGGCGCGCCTGGACGAATCCGTAACGGCGCTCAAGACCGATCGCGTCATCGGCATCGCTGTGGATGTTTGCGACAAGTCGGCCGTCGAGAAAGCCTTTGCCACGGTGGGCGGGAAGTGGGGCAAGCTCGACGGCCTGGTCAACAACGTCGGCTTCCAGTTCGCCCGCCGTCTCGAGATCATGCCGGAAGCGGAGGTGCGCAAGCTGCTGGAGCTGAATTTCATCTCCGCCATCTTCACCTGCCAGAGCGCGATTCCGCGCCTGCGCGCCAACGGCGGCGGTCGCATCGTCAACATCTCCTCGGCCAGCGTGCGCAACGACAACGAGTTCTCCCACCTTGGCCTGTACTCCTCGGCCAAGGCGGCGCTGGAACATTTCTCGAAGGAGTTGCGCCATGAAGTGAAGCGGGACGGCATCATGGTCACCGTGTTCAGCCCCGGCGCCGTGGCCACCGGCAGCGTCGCCAACTTCGATCCGGCCGCGCTGGGCGAGGCGATGCAGGACTGGCTCGGCAAGGGGCCGAAGTTCGACGGCGCCGCTGAAGCCGGAACCATCGGCGCAGCCATTGCCTCCTGCTTCGAGCTGCCGCCCGGCGTGGCGGTGGAGTTCATGGAAGTGCGCCCCAACGTGCTGACGCCGAAGATGCTGGAATCGGACTGGAAGCAGGATCAGGCTCCGCCATGAGCCTGGGATTCGTCGGCCTGGGCAACATCGGCAAGCCCATGGCCCGGCACCTGTTCAAGCTGGGCGAGCCGCTGTATGTGTACGACGTGGCGCAGGAGCCGCTGGATGAACTGAGCGGCCTTGGTGCCCGCATCGCGATGCCCCGGACGATGGCTGGCGAATGCCGCATCATCGGCCTGTGCGTGCGTGACGACGCAGATGTCGAATCCCTGCTGCAGGGAGCCGACGGCCTGCTGCGGAACATGGCGGCCGATAGCGTTATCGCCGTGCACAGCACGGTGACGCAAGCCGCCCTGTTGCGCTGGTCGCGGCAGGCGGCGGAAAGCGGCATCCATCTCATCGATGCGCCGATTACCGGTGGCGCCTCGGGGGCCGAAGCGGCCACGCTGGCGTATATGGTTGGTGGCCCGGGGGAGATCGTCGAACGTTGCCGCCCGGTGTTCGCCACCTCCGGCCGGAAGGTCATCCATGCCGGCCCGGTCGGCACCGGCATCGCGCTCAAGCTGTGCAACAACCTGATGACCTATGCCGCCTTCGCCGCCATGCACGAGGCGGATGCGCTGGCCCGCGTGGGCGGGCTCGATCCGGCGCTGCTGATCGAGGTGGGGCGCGCCAACGGTGTGGTCACGCCGCAGATGGAGGCCTTCATCGGCAACCGCGGCAAGCTGTCCGCGGCGGGGGCGGAAGCCGTGCGCAAGGCTTTCGGGCCGTTCGCGGCGCTCGGCCGCAAGGATCTCGCCGCGGCCTTGTCCAGTGCGGCACAGCTTGGCCTGGAGCTGCCCGCGACGGCGCGCGTTGCCGAGATCATCGAGGCGGTATTTCTCGATGCACGCCCGCGCAGCAGTGAGGGACAGTCAAGCTGAAAATGGATAAAAAACATTTTGACAAAAATGTTTTTTATCCATAGCATGAATTTCAGGCAGCCTTGAGGTGACGGAGCGATAGCATGGCCGACGATCTGAAACAAAGCAGCGCCGCGACAGTGCAGCGCAACCTGCTGACCATTCCGCGGCTGCCGGACGGCTCGCCGCGCTATGCGCGCGGCTGGCACATGCTCGGCTGGAGCGATGAATTCGAGACCGGCAAGCCGGTGGCGCGCGATTACTTCGGCCAGCGCCTGGTGATCTACCGCGGCGAGGATGGGCAGGTGCGTTGCATGGATGCGTTCTGTCCGCACCTGGGTGCGGATCTCTCCGCCGGCACGGTCAAGGGCAATCTGCTGCAGTGCGCCTTCCACAACTGGACCTACGACGGCAGCGGCCAGTGCGTGAAGATTCCCTATTGCGAGAAAATTCCACCCAAGGCCCGGACGCGCGCTTACGTGGTCAAGGAGATCAATGAAACCGTCCTGGCCTGGCACGATCATGAGCAGGGGCCGCCGGACTTCGACATCCTGCCGCTGGAGGAATACGCCACCGCCGGCTGGACCAAGGCCTGGCATCGTTTCAAGATCACCATCAAGACGCATCCTCGCGAAGTGATGGAGAACACCGTGGACAAGGGCCATCTGCTGCCCATCCACGGCTACAACGTCGAGACCTGGCTTCCGGTGTGGAACGGCCATATGTGCGGCGAGTTGATGTGGGGCACGCATACGCGCCTGGCGGCCGACGTGCAGGACGACAAGCTCTATGTCCGTTCGATCAGCCATGGCCCCGCCTACCAATACACCTGGCAGACGCAGGACAGCGCCCAGTTCGACAGCATCATCCTCACCGCCTGGTGCCCGGTGGACGAGAACACGCTGGAATACTGGTTCGGCGTCATCGTCAAGGCCGATCCCCGGCAGTTCACCCCGGAAATGCTGGACGCGGCGGCGCAAGGCTATTGCAAGGCGTCCTACGACGCCTTCATGGAAGACGTCTACATCTGGGAGCGCAAGCTGTACCGCCCCACGCCGATGCTCTGCGCCAACGACGGCCCCATCGCCAAGCTGCGTCGCTGGTATGCCCAGTTCTATACCGACCGCGCCGAAGTGGACAACAGCCAGTACCGCAACAACAACCAGGACTGGACCATTTACGACCTGCGTGACCGCCAGGCCAGGGTGCTGGCTGCCCAGGAAGCCGCGAAGCCGGCAAAAACGGTAACCGCCTGAGGCGGGAATCCACGTCCGGCGGATCAGGGTGAACAGATGATTCAACTCAAGTACATCGAGCACGACGGCACCAGTCACACCGTGACCGTGGAAGAAGGCATGAACCTGATGGAGGGCGCCACACTCAACATGGTGCCCGGCGTGGAAGGCATGTGCGGCGGCATCTGTTCCTGTGCCACCTGCCATTGTTACCTGCCGGAGGAGCGGCTGCGGAGCCTGCCCGAGGCGGGCTCCGGTGAACTCGCCATGCTCGAAGCGGTGGAGGGGCGCCGTGGCAACAGCCGCCTGGGCTGCCAGGTGGTGGTGACCGCGGCCCTGGACGGCATGGAAGTCAGGTTGCCCAAGTCGCAGGGCGTCGGCTCCTAACCGGCCCCGGCCGCCATTCAAACAACAAATACAGGCGACAGCCCATGAAGCAGGCCCATCTCGATCCCTACGATCACCGCTTCCACTGGGATCCCTATCCCCAGTACCAGGCGCTCCGGGAGCAGGACCCGGTGTACTACAACGAAGAGCTGGGCATCTGGCTGCTGACCAAGTGGGAGGACGTCAACCGGGCCTTCCGCGATTTCAAGACCTTCATCAACACCGGCGCGGTGTCGCTCGAACCGGATTCCGGCGAGAAGCTGCCGTTCCCCATGTTCATCTTCAGCGATCCGCCGGACCACACGCGGGTGCGCAACCTGTTCGCGCCGCTGATGACGCCGGATCGCATCAGGCGCCTGGAGGATTACACGCGCAGGAAGGCCGTCGAGCTGATCGAGCCGCATCTGCGCGGCGGCAAGTTCGACTTCGTCGCCGACCTCGGCTGTTTCCTGCCGATGGATGTGATCTCCAGCTTGACCAGCGTACCGAAAACCGACCAGGACAAGGTGCGCGGCTGGGCCGACGACCTGATCGCCCGGGAGGACAAGCAGCACGACCTGTCCGAGCGCAACGTCTCAGGCTACATGAACATGGCGACCTACTTCGGCGAGCATGCCGCCAAGCACGCGGATGGCCCTTACGGCGATGATCTCATCGGCATCCTGATGCGCAGCGAAAAGGACGGCGTGCTGCGCCGCGACCAGGTGATCGGTACGCTGATCCTGCTGGCCATTGCCGGCAATGAAACCACCACCAAGCTGATCGGCAACATGGCCTATCGTCTATGGCAGCACCCGGAGCAGCGCCGCTTGCTGGTGGAGGATCCCGCGCTGATCGCGAAAGCCGTGGAGGAAGTGCTGCGCTTCGATGGCTCTTCGCAGATCATCGTGCGCCGCATCGGCCAGGACGTGGAAATGCGCGGCAAGACACTGCGGAAGGGCGACCGCGTCGGTCTGTGCATCATCTCCGCCAACCGCGACGCGGACAAATTCCCGGACCCGGATGTCTTCGATGTCCGCCGTGGTTCACGCGACCACATGGCCTTCGGCTACGGCATCCATTCCTGCCTGGGTGCCGCGCTGGCACGCATGGAAGTGCGCGTGGTGTTCGAGGAGATCCTCAAGCGCATGCCGGATTATGAGATCCTCGAGGAGCGGCTGGCGCGGGCGCACAACCCGAATGTGCGCGGATTCACGCACGTGCCGGCGCGATTCAGGCCCTTGCCGGACGCCTAGCAGGGTCGCGAGTGCGGCTCAGGCTGCGGCGGCTGTGTTCGTGGTCCAGGCCTGCAGCACGGCAATCACCCGCTCGGGCGCTTCCAGCGGAACCCAATGCCCCACGCCGGGAATGAGTTCGACATCCTGCGTGTAGAAGCAGGTCGAGACCCAGCGCGGCAGATAAGGGTCGTGCTCGCCCCACAGCACCTTCACCGGCACGCGCTGCGCCACCGCCTCGAAGCGTGTCTCCCAGCCGATCAGCTTGGCGGGATCGGCGGAGCGGTACATCCTCAGCACCACGAAGCGCGAGCTGCGCTTGGAGAAGGAACCGCCATAGGTGTGGTCGATCTGCTGCAGCGTCAGCTTGCGCGAGCCGCGGTGCATCTCGCGGCGCATGACGAAGCGGTTCATCGCCAGCATGGAGATCTCGCCGAGGATCGGCGTGCGCCAGACCCGGGCCCAGAAATGCCATTTGTAGAGGTGGGTGAAGACGGTGTTGGTGATGACGATGCGGGCAACGCGCTGCGGATACTTGCTGGCCCAGGCCAGGCCCATCAGGCCCCAGTCGTGCACCACCAGGGTCACCGGCTCGGTGATGCCGAGCGCCTGCACCAGGGCCTCCATCCAGTCGGCGTAGCCGTCGAAGGAATAGTCGAATCCCGGATTCTCCGCCGAGCGGTGGATGCCCATGAAATCCGCGGCGTAGCAGGTGTAGCGCTCCTGCACACCGGCGATCACCTCATGCCAGACGTCGGCGCTGTCCGGCACGCCGTGCACGAACAGCGCCGGAGGCCCCTTGCCGCTGCGCTCGCAGTAGACCTTGTGATTCTGGACCAGGACTTCCATCAGGCGTATCCCCGGGCGTCGGCATTCATGCTTGGTTCCCTTTCGGCAGCAGCAGTTCCAGCAGCTTCAGCAGCCATTCCATGCGCAGTTTCTCGCTTTGCGGATCGATGCGCAGGAAGCGGTCCACCGCCTCGCCATGGAACAGCGTGACCATGGTGTCCACCATGATGGGAAAGTCCGGCAGCTTGCGTGCGGTCTCCGGCAGCAGCGCCACGGCCAATTGCTGGGTGGCCTCGTCGCGGCGTTTCCAGATCGGCACCAGCGCGTCGTGCAGCACGCGGTCGGTGCGCGCCGCCATCAGCAGTTCGAACCAGGCCTGGTGCAGGTGCGATTGCGTGTTGGTGCGCAGCAGTTTCAGCGCCAGCACCAGTTCGTCCGGCGTGGACTTGCGCAGGCGCTCGAAGTCGCGACGGTAGAGCGCCAGCAGGCCGTCGCCGACGTGATCGGCGACGCGGATCAGCAGTTCGATGCGCGAGCTGAAGTGCCGGAACAGGCCGCCGTGCGAGACGCCGGCCCGCTTGCAGATCTCCTGCACGCTGGTGTTGGTGTAGCCGACTTCGATCAGCGCCTCGGTGGCGGCGTCGAGCAGTTTGCGCACGGTGGCTTCGCGGCGTTCCTGCTGGGTGCGGCGGACAAGAGTTGGAGTGACGGCTTTCATCCGGGATGCCGGTCGGCAACGGGGGGGGCTAGGCGGCTTGAGCGAGGGACGATGCCTGGGCATCGCGCGCCGGATGCTCGCCAGCCCGCAGGAAGCGTCCGTACCCCTGAGCCAGTCCAAAGTCCGCTGCATAGGTGCCTGCACGATAAGCCACACGTCCATTGATCACCGTCGCCGTCACCGCCGCGTCGTTGCGGTTGACCATGCGCATCAGCCCGTTGAACTCGGCGATGGGCGCCTCGGCATAGGCGCCGAGCGTATCGTCCAGTCCCTTCGGGTCGACAATCACCAGGTCGGCGCGGTCGCCCAGGCGCAGGTGGCCGGCGTCGATGTCGAACCAGTCGGCCAGCTCGCCGGTGAGGCGCCACACGGCCTTTTCGATCGGCATGAAGGGCCGGCCTTCCAGTTCGGCGTCTTGCACCAGCTTGAGCATGCGCAGGGGGAAGTTGTAGAAAGCCATGTTGCGGATATGCGCGCCGGCGTCGGAGAAGCTCAGCACCGAGCCCTTGTCCTGCACGATCTTCTTCAGGCGATGCGGACGGTAGTTGCCGATCAGGGTGCGCCAGCGCAGCTTGCGGCCGTGCAGCACCACGAGGTCGAGGAAGGCGTCGACCGGGTGGATGCCGCGTTCGTCTGCCACGGCTCCGAAGCTCTTGCCGACCAGCGTGGTATCCGGGCAGCCGACGATCTGCGCGTCGTGGAAATCGCGGTGCCAGACGCGCGGGCCGAACTTGTTCTCGTAGTTCCGGCGGAACCAGCGGCGGTAGCTCGCATCCTGCATCAGCTGGTTGCGCTCCATCTCGGTCTGCAGGTGGAGGGCCGCCTGGCCGGCGCCGAATTCCTCGAAGATCACCAGGTCGATGCCGTCGGAGTAGACCTCGAACGGGCAGGGCAGGGCCTGCCAGCGGAAGTCGGCGTTGAGGAACTTGTTGCAGAAGTGCGCCACCTTGCCGACCACGCGGTGCATGATGCCGTCGGACTTCACGTCCATCAGTGTGATCAGGGTGGTCTTCAGCTTCTTGCGGAACAAGCCGAGGCTGGCGCCGAGGAACAGCAGCGTGTTGACCTTGGTGACGATGTTCGGCGCGCCTTGGTGGATCTTGCCGCGGCGGCGCAGGATCTTGTTGAGCTGGGCATATTCGCTCCAGCGCGCATAGGTGGTGGGCAGGGAGGCGGAACGGTAGCGGTCGCCGTCCAGCTTGTCCCACTTGGTGGTCATGGTGGAGAGGCCGAGCAGACCGGCGTCGAGGCCTTCCTCCAGCACCTGTTCCATCTTCTGCATCTCGGCGGCGGTGGGGCGGGCGTCGCGGTCGACCGCGCGGCCCAGGCCCATCACCGAGACGCGCAGGTCGGAATGGCCGAGGAATGCGGTGGTGTTCGGGCCCAGCGGCATGCTTTCCAGGTACGCCACGTAGCCGGCCGGCGTGTTCCAGGTCTTGGTCTTGCGCAGCAGCGGCAGTACGTGCTCGCGCGGGATCGACTCCACCCGTGTGAACATGTCCGAGCAGTCCTCCGCCTCGGCGCAGACCATGCCGATGGAGCAGGAGCCGAAGGTCACGGTAGTGACGCCGTGGCGCACGCTCTCCTTCAGGCCGGGGCTGGCGAGCAACTCGGCGTCGTAATGCGTATGCGTATCGAGGAAGCCGGGCATGACCCACTTGCCCTGTGCGTCGATCACCTCACGGCAGCCGGCTTCGTCCAGTATCGACTCCGACACCGCCACGACCTTCCCGCCGCGGATGCCGAGATGGCGCAAAGCCGCCGGCGCGCCGGTGCCGTCGAAGTGAAGCCCGTTCTTGATGATCAGGTCATAGGTCATGGTACAGCGCTCCTCCAGCTTGATTCCTTGTGGGATCAGTTTAAGGAACATAGAGAGTGAACGCAATCTAAGTTGCGCATTTGCGCGGCGAGAGGATGCGAAGCGGCGCCCATATGCGGGCATTGCCGAAATGTGCGACTGCGGGCGAACGGAATCAGCCCGGTGCCACATCGATTTGTATTGCTGCGGAATAACTGAAATGGAAACGGCCGCGCCGGCCAGCCAGGGTCTTCAGGGCCTGGTCAACCGTCGCGGCCGCTCCACCTTTACCAGCGCCCGCCGGTAAAAGGATTCAGCGATCAAATTAGCGTTAACAGGCCCTAGTCCGCTGCTGCCACCGCGCCGCCGCCGCCCGCCGGCTTGCGCACGATCCAGCACAGCGGGATCAGCAGCAGCGCCACCCAGCCGGAGAAGTAGAAAATGTCCAGGCTGGATAGCAGGTAACCCTGTCCGATCACGCCGCGCATCAGCGTCGCCGCCGCCGACTGGTCGTTGAGGCCCAGGCTGTGCAGTTGCGTCATCGCCGACTGGAAGGCCGGATCGTAAGGCGTGACCGATTCCACCAGGCGTGACTGGTGCAGGGCTTCGCGCCGGTCCCAGTAGGTGGTGGTGAGCGAGGTGGCGAAGCTGCCGCCGGTGATGCGCAGGAAGTTGTTGAGTCCGGATGCCGCCGGCACCCGGTGCGCCGGCAGACGGTCCAGCGAGATGGTCAGCATGGCCACGAAGAACATGCCCATGGCCACGCCCTGCACCAGCAGGGGAATGACGAAGGCCATGAAGCTGGAGTCCGCGGTGTAGCCGGCGCGCATGAAGTAGGACACGGCGAAGAAGAAGAACGAGGCGCTGGCGAACCAGCGCGCGTCGTAGCGGCCCATGAAGCGCCCGATCAACGGCGAGATCAGCACCGCCACCACGCCGCTGGGCGCGGCGACCAGGCCGGCCCAGGTGGCGGTGTAGTTGACCTGGGTCTGCAGCCACAGCGGCATCAACACCACGTTGCCGAAGAACACCGCGTAGCCCAGGCAGAGGGCCAGCGTGCCGATGGCGAAATTGCGCGACTTGAACAGCGACAGGTCGACGATCGGCTGCTTCTCGCCCAGCTCCCAGATCAGCCAGGCGGCGAAGCTGATGGCGGTGACGATGGCCATCACCACGATCGGGGTGGATTCGAACCAGTCCAGGTCCTTGCCCTTGTCCAGCATGATCTGCAACGCGCCGACCCAGACGAACAGCAGCGCCAGGCCAACCTTGTCGATGGCCAGCTTGCGTGTGGGCGTCTCGCGCGTTTTCAGGAAGCGCCAGCAGATGGCGGCGCAGAACAGGCCCACCGGCAGGTTGATCAGGAAGATCCAGGGCCAGGGATAGTTGTCGGAGATGTAGCCGCCGAGTATCGGCCCGGCGATGGGCGCCACCAGCGTGGTCATCGACCAGATCGCCAGCGCCGTGCCTTTCTTCTCCGGCGGGAACAATGAAATCAGCAAGGCCTGCGAGCCCGGAATCATCGGGCCCGATACCGCGCCCTGCAGCACACGGAAGAAAATCAGCGAAGGCAGGCTCCAGGCCACGCCGCAGAGGAACGAGGCGATGGTGAACATCAGCACCGAGAAGACGAAGGTGCGCACCACGCCGTAGCGCTGCATCAGCCAGCCGGTCAGCGGCACCGACACGCCGTTGGCCACGGCGAAGGAGGTGATGATCCAGGTGCCCTGGTCGGCCGACACGCCGAGGTCGCCGGCGATGGTCGGGATCGACACGTTGGCGATGGTGGTGTCCAGCACCTGCATGAAGGTGCCGAGCGCCAGCGCCAGCGCGGTGATGGTCTTGGCGCCGCCGGCCAGGGGCGCCAGCGGGGCGGCGGGCGCCTTGGCGGGCGCGGCGCCGGCGGTGGGTGCCGCGGCGCTCACGGCTGGCCTGCGCCCGCCGCGATGTCATTGGCGGCCTTGGCCACCGGGGTGCCGCGATCGGCCGCGGCGCCGGCCTGTCCGGCATTCTCGGCGATGATCTGCGCGATGCGCGCTTCCACCGCCGGGTCGTTGCCCAGGCTGGCCTGGGTCGGGATCGGCTGGGTGCGTACCTGGCTCGCCACCAGCGGGCCGGAGGTATCGCGGATGTCCACCTTCACCGTCATCGACAGGCCGATGCGCAGCGGGTGGCTTTTCAGCTCCTGCGGGTCGAGCGCGATGCGCACCGGCACGCGCTGCACGATCTTGATCCAGTTGCCGGACGCGTTCTGCGCCGGCAGCAGGGCGAAGGCGCTGCCGCTGCCCGCGGCGAGGCCGACCAGCTTGCCGTGGTACACGGTGTCGCCGCCGTAGACGTCGGCGTGCAGCGTCACCGGCTGGCCTACGCGCATGTCTTCCAGCTGCACTTCCTTGAAATTGGCGTCGATCCAGACGTTGTCCAGCGGCACCACCGCCATCAGCGGCGTGCCGGCGGCGACGCGCTGGCCCACCTGCACCGAGCGGCGCGCCACCACGCCGGCCACCGGCGCGGTGATGTGGGCGCGGTGCAGCGCCAGCGCGGCGTCGCGCACCGCGGCGGCGGCGGCCAGCACCTGCGGATGGTTGGCGATGGTGGTGCCGTCGATCTGCGCGGTGGTGGCGTTGAGCTGTTCGCGCGCGGCGGCCAAGCTGGCCTGGATCTGCGTGACGCTGTCCTTCATGTGCGACAGCTCCTCGCTCGACACCGCGCCGTCGCTGACCAGTCCGGCGCGGCGCTTGTAGTCGTCCTGCGCGCGCTTCAATTCGGTCTGGCGCTCGTTGATCTGCGCGCGCAGCTGGCCGCCTTGGGCGAACAGGGTGCGCACCTGGCGCACGGCGCGGGCCAGGTTGGCCTCCGCATTGCCCGTCGCCACTTCGGCGTCGGCCGGATCCAGCTCCAGCAGCGGCTGGTCGCGCTGCACGCTCTGCGTGTCGTCGACGTGCAGGGCCACCACGGTGCCGGGCACCTCGCTGGTGATCTGCACCACGTCGCCGCTGACGTAGGCGTCGTCGGTGCTCTGGTAGTAGCGGGCCAGCAGGAGCCAGTACGCGCCGTAGCCGATGGCGCCGAGCACCACGACCAGGGACAGGAGCAGCAGGCCGCGGCGGCGCGAGCCGTTGGCGGGAGCCGCGGGGGCGGGGGCGGTAGGGTTGGGATTGCTCATGGCAGTTCTCTGACCTGGAATGCGTTATTGAGTGGTGGATGCGGTCTGCGCCGTCGCCGGCGCCTCCGCATCGAAGCTGCCGCCGAGGGCCAGCAGCAGGGTCACGCGGGAGACGGCGTGGGCCGAAACAAGGTCGACGCGCTGGCGGCGCGCGCTGAGCACCTGGGTCTCGGCATTGAGTACCGACAGGTATCCGGACAGCCCGGCCTTGTAGCGCTCACCGGCGAGGCGATAGGCCTCTTCGGCGGCGTTGAGCGATTTCTGCTGCTCGCCCAGTTCGTAGTTGAGGGCGTCGATGGTGCTGAGCTGGTCGGAAGCCTGGCGCACCGCCTGCAGCACGGTTTCGTTGTAGCCGGCCACGGCGTCGTCGATCTCGGCGGTGGCGCCGCGGAAGTTCGCCTTGAGACGGCCGGCATCGAACAGCGGCAGGTGGATCGCCGGGCCCACGCCGTAGGCGCCGGAGGCCGCCTCGAACAGGGTCTTGAAGCCGATGGCGCTGGTGCCGGCGAAAGCGGTGAGGCTGACGTCGGGATAGAAGGCCGCCTTGGCTGCGGCCCGGCCGTCGGTGGCCGCTTCGACCCGCAGCCGCGCCGCCAGCACGTCCGGCCGGCGGCCGAGCAGATCGGCGGGCAGGGCCTGCGGCAGCGGCAGCGCCGCGTCCAGGTTCAGGTGCGGCTGCTTGATCTCGGCATAGGCATCGGCGCCGCGGCCGGAGAGGGCGGCGAGCTGGTGGATGGACAACGCCACCGCGGCCTGTGCCTGCGTCAGCTCGACGTGGGCCTGCGGCACCGCGCCTTCCGCCTCACGCAGCTCGACATTGGTATCGAGGCCGGCCTTCACGCGGCTGCGCGTGATGTCGAGGATGTGCAGGCGTTGTTCCTCGGTGCGGCGCGCCACCTCGGCCAGGGCGAAGTTGCGGTACAGCTCCACATAGGCCTGCGCCACCGCGCCGGCCAGGGCCAGGCGGGCGCTGGCGATATCCAGGTTGGCGGCGGCGGTTTGCGAGCGCGCCTGGCGGATCAGCGCCGCCTGCTTGCCCCAGAAGTCGAGATCCCAGGACAGGTTGATGCCCTGCTGGCCTTCCCAGTAGATGCCGCCGTTATAGGGCGGCGGAATGATGTCGTTGTTGCTGAAGCGCTGGCGCGTATCCTTGGCGTCGTACGACACCGAGGGCAGCAGGCCGGCGTGCGCGGTATCCGCCATGGCCTGCGCCTCGCGCACCCGCGCCATGGCCTGGGCCAGCGTCGGGTTGTTGGCCAGGGTCGCTTCGACCAGACGGTCGAGCTGCGGATCCTGGTAGGCATGCCACCAGCTGTCGCCGACCGCCGGCATGGCGGCCGTGCTCAGGCCCAGCGCGGTATCGCCGATGGCCTGTTCGCGCGGCGCATCCTTGGGCGGCAGCACGCAGGAAGTGAGCAGCGCGGCGCCCAGCGCCAGCGCCAGTCTGGAAGTGCGAATCATGCGGAGGCTCCGGATTGGTCCGCGATCTCGGCGTGCAGGCCGAGAATCAGCTTGTTGAGCAGGCGCAGCAGTTCATCCGTCTCGGCCGGGCTGAAGTCCTTGATGGCGCTGTTGATCCGCTCCACCACCAGCGGCACGACAGTCTTCAGCGCGGCATGGCCCTGGGCGGTCAGGTGCAGCTCGATGGCGCGGCGGTCCTCGGCGCTGCGATGCCGCTCCACCAGTCCGCGCGCTTCCAGCTGGTCGAGCACCCGCGTCAGCGCGCCGCTGTCGTGGCGCAGCTTGATGCAGATGTCCTTGGGATTGAGCGCGAGGTCATCGCGCAGCGCCATCAGCACGGCGTACTGGGTGAAGGTCAGCCCATGCTCGGCCAAGCCCGGTTCCAGGGCGTCCAGGCTCAGGCCGTGGGCACGCTTCACCAGGTAGCCGATGCTGTTGCGGGTGGTGTAGGTATCGGGATGGTAATACTGCTTTGACATCTTCTGCCCCGGCATTAACTGCTTAGGCAGCGAATTATCGGGATGGCGCGAGCCGAGTCAAGCGGGTTACAGTCGGATTATTCGTTGATCGCTGAATCGGAAGGAAAAATTCCGGCCGTTGCGGCCTGAACAGTCTGTTTGCGGCGCCGAATTTGCGTCCCGGTAGCGATCTTTTTTCATTTTCTGGGGAATCCTGCATGTCCAATGAAAGCGCGATCCGCCGCGACGTCGGCGCCATCGCCCTGATGTTCACCGGCCTGGGCTCCATCATCGGCTCGGGCTGGCTGTTCGGCGCCTGGCGCGCCGCCCAGCTCGCCGGCCCGGGGGCCGTCTACGCCTGGCTGATCGGCGCGGTGGTCATCCTGTTCGTCGCCTTCACCTATGCCGAGCTCGGCGCCATGTTCCCGGAGTCCGGCGGCGCGGTGCGTTACGGCCACTATTCGCACGGCTCCCTGGTCGGCTTCGTCGCCGGCTGGGCCGCGTGGATCGCCATCGTTTCGGTGATCCCGGTGGAGGCCGAAGCCTCGGTGCAGTACATGAGCTCCTGGCCCTGGGCCTGGGCGCAGGCTTTATATGTGCACGCCAACAACGGCCAGGGCGAGCTGACCGTCGCCGGCCTGTCCATCTCCGCGGTGCTGGTGGTGGTCTATTTCCTGCTCAACTTCTGGAGCGTGAAGGTCTTCGCCAGCACCAACAGCGCCATCACCTTCTTCAAGCTGGTTATCCCCGCGGTCACCGCCGTCGCCTTGGTCTGCACCGGCTTCCACTGGGAGAATTTCCAGGTCGGCATCCACGGCGGCCAGCATGTCGGCAACGTCGCAGCCATCCTCACCGCGGTGGCCACCAGCGGCATCGTCTTCAGCTACAACGGCTTCCAGAGCCCGGTGAATCTCGCCGGCGAGGCGCGCAATCCGGGGCGCAGCGTGCCCTTCGCCATCTTCGGCTCGATCGCATTGAGCACCGTGGTCTACCTGATGCTGCAGGTCGCCTTCCTCGGCACCGTGGCGCCGGAGCACCTGCACGAGGGTTGGGCCGCGCTGGAATACAGCTCGCCGTTCGCCCAGCTGGCGCTGGCACTGAACCTCAACTGGTTGGCCATCATGCTGTACGCCGATGCCTTCGTCAGCCCCAGCGGCACCGGCACCACCTACACCGCCACCACCGCGCGCATGATCTACGCCATGGAGCGCAGCGGCACCGTGCCGAAGATCTTCGGCAACGTGCATCCGCGCTTCGGCATCCCGCGCCCGGCGATGTGGTTCAACCTGGGGGTGTCCTTCATCTTCCTGTTCTTCTTCCGCGGCTGGGGCAAGCTGGCGGCGGTGATCTCGGTCGCCACCATCGTCACCTACCTGGTGGTGCCGATCAGCGTCATCGTACTGCGCCGTACCGCGCCGAAGCTGCATCGCCCGCTGCGCGTGCCCGGCCTGGAAATCCTGGCGCCGATGGCCTTCATCCTCGCCACCCTGATGCTGTTCTGGGCGCGCTGGCCGCACACCGGCGAAATCATGCTGCTGCTGATCCTGCCGCTGCCGGTGTACCTCTACTACCAGGCCCAGGGCCAATGGCGCGATTTCAGCCGGCACCTGCGCGGCGCCTGGTGGCTGATCGCCTATCTTGCCGCCGTCGCGGCCCTGTCCTGGGCCGGCAGCAAGGAATTCGAGGGGCACGACTACATTCCCTACGGTTGGGACCAGTTGTGCGTTGCCGTGGCGGCGCTGCTGTTCTACTTCTGGGGAGTGCGCAGCGGCTGGCGTACGCCGGCGGTGGAGGCGGCGGAGAGCAATCCGGCGGAAATCGAGCATCCGTAGAAAGTAGCCCGGATGAAGCGAAGCGTAATCCGGGACTGCGCCACCGTATGGTCCTCTACCGCCGCAATCGCGTAGAAGGTGGCACCTATTTCTTCACCGTGACGCTGCGAGATCGAAGTTCGCGGCTATTAGTCGATTGTATATCGCAATTGCGCACGGCCTATGCGCAGGCACAGAAGAGGTTGCCATTTGAAACCGTCGCTATCGTGATCCTTCCGGATCACTTGCATGCGATATGGGCTCTGCCTGCTGAGGATTCGGACTATTCCGGCCGCTGGCGGCTTATAAAAGCCAGCTTTTCGCGATCGGTTGCCAAGGCGGGATTAGCTGAGCGTCGTGCCGGCACCGCCGGATACGATTTGTGGCAAAGCCGTTTTTGGGAACACACCATCCGTGACGATGACGACTTGAAGCGGCATGTGGACTATATCCACTACAACCCCGTCAAACATGGTTTAGTCACAAAAGCTGCTGACTGGCCGCACTCTTCGTTTCACGGATTTGTTGAACGAGGGGAGCTGTCAACGGACTGGGCCGGTGACTTGTCCAGCGTTGATGGTATGGTGTTTGGCGAGTAGTCCCGGATTCCGCTCCGCTTCATCCGATGGGTATGGACTCCTCCCCCTTCTAAGTAACGGCATCTAAGTGCCAAGCTGGAATTGCTGAGGTTCCGGCTAACGAAGAGAGAGGAGTCCGACATGGAGATTACCGTTTTCTCGGTGGATTTGGCCAAGAACAAGTTCCAAGTGCACGGCTTTGATGCCCGAGGCGAAAAGCGGTTCGGCAAGACGCTCAAACGGGACCAGTTCCTGGTCTTTTTCCGCGGCCAGACGCGAGGCGCCCAGGTCTTGATGGAGGCTTGCGGCGGCGCCCACCATTGGGGCCGGCAGCTGATCGAACTGGGTTACCGGGT
>NZ_JONR01000021.1 GCF_000711955.1 Nevskia soli DSM 19509 | reverse complement strand
CTTCTTGCTTTTGATTTTCCGCCCCGTAGTTTGCGCCGAGCATCACAGCTCGTGGCGGCATCAGCCGGCGCGTGTGTTCGCGCCGGGCGAGGCAGGATGCCGAAGCGTCTGAAGACAGGCCAGGGATGGCCTGTCTTCAGACCCCGCCACGAGCGAGAAGCGCAGGGCACCGGGCTATCGCGCTTCTTCTTTTGCGATAGTCCGGCGCAAACTCCGGGGCATGTTCTTTTGGTTACTTTTCTTGCGTCAAGAAAAGTGACTCGCCGCAGGCGAAAACTCCGCCCAGACGTTCAGGAGGATCCGGCACGCGCGCAAGCGCACGCCGCGACACTTCAAAGTTGAGTTAAGCGGCCAGATCCTTCGCTACGCTCAGAGCCTGCCCTCGAGGTTGTAGTCGGGGGATGACAGCGAAGCGAAAAGCAAAACTGGCTTCGCCGCGCGGGAATGACGATAGAGGATGGTTCCGCGCTTGGCCCCTCCCTCGATACGCGCTGCTTCGCAACGCTACTCGGGACGGTCGGAACAGCACGCCCGCTTCGCGGGCACTCGGGGCGAACGGAGTTTGGCACTGGGACCGATGAACCCGATCATTGCAGCTTGCACCTACCAGCGCAGCAACACCGTCCCCCAGGTCATCCCGCCGCCGACGCCTTGCAGCATCACCAGCTGCCCGGGCTTGATCCGCTGATCCCGCACCGCTGCATCCAGCGCCAGCGGCACCGAAGCCGCCGAGGTATTGCCGTGGCGTGCCACGGTAGTCACCACGCGCTCGCGCGGCAGGCCGACCTTGTCGGCGATGGAGTTGATGATGCGGATATTGGCCTGGTGCGGCACGAACCAGTCGAGCTGGTCGGCGGTGATGCCCGCTGCGTTGAGGGCCTCGGTAGCGCTGTCGTCGAGCGCGCGCACGGCCGTGCGGTAAACCGCCTGGCCGTCCATCTCCAGGAACGGATTGCCGCGGATCTTGCCGTGGCTGATGCCGCCGTCGACCCGCAGGATATGCGACAGGCTGCCGTCGGCGTGCAGATTGCTGGTCAGGATGCCGGGCTCTTCCGAGCGGCGCAGGACCACGGCGCCAGCGCCGTCGCCGAACAGCACGCAGGTGCGGCGGTCGTTCCAGTCGAGCAGGCGCGAGAAGACTTCCGCACCGACCACCAGGGCGCAGCGATGCTGGCCGCTGGTGACGTAAAGATTGGCGGTGGCCAGGGCGTACATGAAGCCGGTGCAGACGGCCTGCACATCGAAAGCGGCCCCCTGCTTCACCCCCAGCTTGGCCTGCAACAGGCAGGCGGTGGAGGGGAAAATCATGTCCGGCGTGGTGGTGGCGACGATGATCAGGTCGATGTCCTGCGGGCCCACCCCGGCGGACTGCATGGCCCGGCTGGCGGCGTGGAAGGCCAGGTCGCTGGTCATTTCGCCGTCCGCGGCGACGTGGCGTGCCTCGATGCCGGTGCGCGACACGATCCACTCATCGGACGTGTCGATCCTGGATTCGAGTTCCTGATTGGTAACGACACGTTCGGGCAGGTAGCTGCCGGTGCCGATGATTCTTGCGTGGGCCATAGGGACGCGAGCTTAACCTACAGTTTCCTCCATACGCTTTAGAATGGCCGCGCCTAATTTCATAACCATAAGCTTTTCGGAGGTTTCACCATGAGTATCAGCATGTATCAGGTATCGGTCCCGGTCTTCGTCCGCGCCCTCACCAACCTGCGCGGCATCCTGGAGAAGGGCGCGGCTCACGCCGAGGCCAAGAAGTTCAAGCCCGAGGTATTGCTCAACGGCCGCCTGGCCCCGGACATGCTGCCGTTGACGCGGCAGGTCCAGATCGTCACCGACCAGGTCAAGGGCTGCACGGCGCGGCTGGCCGGCGTGGAAGTGCCGAAATACGACGACACCGAGGCTACGTTCGAGGAGCTGTACGCGCGCATCGACAAGACCCTGGCCTTCATCAACGGCTTCAAGGCGGAGCAGATCGACGGCAGCGAGGCCAAGGACATCACCCTGCCCTCGCCACGCGGTCCGATGGAGTTCAAGGGCCAGCCCTACGTGCTGTTCTTCGTCCATCCCAACATGTACTTCCACTGCACCACGGCCTACGCCATCCTGCGCCACAACGGCGTGGAGCTGGGCAAGATGGATTTCCTCGGCAAGCCCTGAGCCCCGCTGCCCCCTGCGCTACGCAGGGGGCAGCAGGTCCAGCAGTTCGGCTTCGATGGTTTTGCCGCTGATGCGCAATACTCCCGCGGAAATGGGCAGGCTGAAGCGCCGCGGCCCGGCGCTGCCTGGATTGATGTACAGCACGCCGTCGCGCTCCCGGCTCGACGGCCGGTGCGAATGCCCCGATACGACCACCTGGAATTCCGCAGCCGCCGGATCGAGGTCAAGCTCGTTGAGATCGTGGATGACGTAGATCAGCACCTCGCCGGCCTGCAATACCTCGGCTTCCGCAACCCTCTTGTATTCGGCTCCCTTGTCGTTGTTGCCGCGCACCGCGGTCACCGGCGCGATCCGCTCCAGCTGCTCCAGGATGGCGGGATCGCCGATGTCGCCGGCGTGCACGATGTAGTCGCTGCCGCGCATCGCGCGCAGCGCTTCCGGGCGCAGCAGTCCGTGGGTATCGGAGATCAGGCCGACGCGCAGCATTGAAATCCCGCTGGACGAGACGGCTTGTTTGGCGGATGCGGCTTATTCATCGGCTTTCCCGCAAGGGGCACAGCCCGCGATGGTCGAAGGCCGACTTTACCCGCTCGCGCGGCAATACGCCCGCATGCCGCTTCAGAAATCGCTACGGCGCTTCTTGCGGCCGCCCAGCCACGGCAGGATCAGGCCGACGAAGATGCCGCCGCCCACCAGGATGCCGCCGGTGACCAGGGTTTCACGCCGCGCCTTCTCGGCATCGAACTGCCGCTCCAGCGCGCCGACCTGTTCCTCGCGCTGGGCGATGGTGGCGCGCAGCTTGTCGTTTTCGCCGGCCATCTCCAGCGCCGGCTTGGCCTTGGCCAGCTGCTGCTGCGCCGTGTCGAGGTCGCGCTGCAGGGACTGGGCCTGGGCGTGGGCCTGATCGAGCTGTTGCTTGAGCTGGGTCAACTGATCCTTGGCCGCCGGCTGCTCGGACAGGAAACGCGAGGTGATCCAGCCGTCGCGGCCGTCGCTGGTGCGGATGTGCGCGAAGCTGTCGGCACCGAGCGATTCGAGCACGCTGACGCGCGCGCCGCTCTTGATCACGCCCAGGGACTCGGAGTCGTTGGTCGGCTTCTGGCGGATGGTGACGCTGATTTCATCCGAAATGTATTCTTGCCGCCCGGCGGACTGCGCCCATGCAAACGGCGCCTGCAGCAGCACGGCAAAGGCGCAGGTGGACTGCGCCAAAAACTTCCATGTCTTGATCATTGCCCCTGAAGATTAGCAGCAGATTCCCGGCATGAACACCCCACGCGGAAAAACCGCGAAGGACCCGAAAGCCCCTCGCGGCCGATCGACCACGGTGAATCGAGTGATCGTCTCGTGCTACAGGTGCAGCCCGAAGTTGTAGCGCATGCCCACTTCGTAGCGCTGCTCGTCGCCGCCCTGGATCGCACCCTGCAGATCGAGATGCGGCGCGATGTTGTAGAGCGCGTTGAGGCGCACGGAGGTTTCATTGCTGCCGAACAGGTGCGTGTAGCGCAGTTCCGGCGCCAGCTCCAGATTGCCGGTGGTCTGCCAGCGCACGCCGGCGCGGGCGCCGATACCGGTGCTGGTGTCGCCATCATTGCGATCGCCGTGTTCCAGCGTGGCGCCGCCGAACAGGTTCAGCGTGGGGATGATGGGCACATGGAAGATGGCGCCGACATCGAACTGGTCGAGGTTATCGGTACCGGTGTATTCGGCGATGATCGCCAGCGGCAATACCGGCAGATCGAAAGAGCCGGCGACACGACCGCCGGGACCGGCCTGGCCGTAGTCATGGCGCTCGATGAAGCCGCCTTCGACGTAGGTGTAGTCGGCGGCCGAAGCCACCGCGGGAAGCAAGGTCAGCGCTGCAAGCGCAGCGAACTGCCGCGTGCGTCCGGTGTTAAGCATGTTGTAAGCCTCCATGGCCGTTTGATTTGCACAGACTGGAACAGGGCCCGGCACATGCCGTTCATCCTGAACGATGCACCCGGCCACGCGTTACAGACCGCGCGGCCGACGCACCAGTTCCGAGCATGCCGAAAGCTTGCTGAACCGTTTCTGAACAAATCAGCCGTGCAAAGAGGCAACGGCGGCCACGCTTACTTGTCGAGCTGGCGATAGCGCTCGTTGATGGTCTTGGTCAGGGTGAACATGTCGGTGGCCGCGTGACGATAGGTCTGCGTCAGCTCCTGCGAGGGATTCAATGCATTATTGTCGAGTCCGACGAACATGCCGCCCAGCGCCGCCATGTAATTATCGACGGCGCGGCCGCGGTTATAATGCGCCCAGTAGATGTTGATCTCCCGCTCGCATTCGAACAACGGCACCCGCTGGCCGACGCTGACCGCCGAACAGGTCGCCATCGCCTCGGTCAGCGCATCCAGTTCGGCGTGCGGCAATCCCGCGATGTCCTTCTGCACCTTCTTGAACAACTCGGCGTCGTTGAGCGTGGCCAGGGCATCCGCCGCCGCGGTGAAGCTGAGGCCGAGGCAGAGCGCGGCGCATATGGATTTCATTTTTTGCATGACGGGTTTCCTGGTTGCGGTGTCGGCGGGAAGGCGCATGCCCAAGCGTAACGCATTGCGCCACCCCCGCTGTAGCGGTATCGCCGCGGCGCCGCAAAGTATGTGGGCCAGGTCATGAGCGGAGGACTGCCGCGGCCCTCGATGCTGATCCCGCTGATCGTGGCCTGCGCCCTGTTCATGGAGAACCTGGACGCCACGGTGATCACCACCGCGCTGCCGCCGATCGCCCGCTCGCTCCACGAAGACCCGCTGCGGCTGAGCCTGGCCATCACCGCCTACCTGCTGAGCCTGGCCGTATTCATCCCGCTCAGTGGCTGGGTGGCCGACCGCTACGGCGCACGGCGCGTGTTCCGCGGCGCCATCGTCGTCTTCACCTGCGGCTCGATGCTGTGCGGCGCGGCGCAGAACATGCCGGAACTGGTGGCGGCGCGCATCCTGCAGGGCATCGGCGGCGCCATGATGGTGCCGGTGGGGCGCCTGGTATTGCTGCGCAATGTGCCGAAAAGCGAGCTGGTCACGGCGATCTCCTACCTCACCGTGCCGGCCCTGCTGGCGCCGTTGCTGGGGGCGCCGCTGGGCGGACTGATCGCCACCTACGCCTCCTGGCGCTGGATCTTCTACATCAACCTGCCGATCGGCCTGCTCGGCTACTGGCTGGTCAGCCGCTACATCGCCGAGGTGCGCGAAGCCGAGCCCAGGCAGCTGGACCTGCGCGGCTGGAGCCTGCTCGGCGCCGGCCTGGCCGGGCTGGTGTTCGGCTTCGAAACCCTGGGCAAGGACGTGCTGCCGCCGGCCCTGGTGTGGACCATGCTGGGTGCGGGCACATTGCTGGTGGGCGGCTATGCACTGTACGCGCGCGGCCGGACACAGGTGATCCTCGACCTGACGCTGCTGCGCGTCCCCACCTTCGCCGTGGTCATCTCCGCCGGCTCGCTGTTCCGCGTCGGCATCGGCGCCTTCACCCTGCTGATGCCGCTGCTGCTGCAGCTCGGCTTCGGCATGACGCCGCTGCGCTCCGGCCTGCTCACCTTCGGCGGAGCCATCGGCGCCATGCTGATGAAGCTGATGGCCGCGCGGATCGTGCGGCGTTTCGGCTTCCGCTCCCTGCTGGTCGCCAACTCGGTGATCGCGGGAGCCTACCTGCTGGCCTGCGGCCTGCTGCGGCCGGAGGCGTCGCAAGCCCTGATCGTGGCCCTGATGCTGAGCAGCGGCTTCTTCAGCTCGCTGCAGTTCACCTGCCTCAACGCCATCGCCTTCGCCGACGTCACCGAGTCGCGCATGAGCCAGGCCACCAGCTTCTCCAGCACCGCGCAGCAGCTCTCCTTGAGCGTAGGGGTGGGCCTGGCGGCGCAGCTGCTGCATCTGCGCCTGGCACTGCGTCACGAGGCAACCCTGCTGCCGGTGGACTTCACCTGGGCCTTCGCCATCCTGGCCGCGATCACCGTCGGGTCCGCCCTGCTCTACCTGCGGCTGCCGGCCGAGGCCGGCGCCAGTGTCAGCGGCCGGCCGGCCAGGGCATTTTCGAGATGAAAAGCCAAACCGCAGATTTTCACCACTGTTCTTGCGGCCTCCACTAGGCGAGAATATTGCTTCACGGTTTTCATACCCCGCACACCTCCGGTTCGCAGATGTCCCGTTCGATCCTTGTCCGCCGCTCCCCCATCCACGGCAATGGCGTGTTCGCCGCCACCGACCTCCCGGCAGGCAAGAGCCTGATCGAATATCGCGGCAAGCTGCTGCGCCACGCGGTGGCCGACCGCCGCTACTGCGATAACGTCGAGACCGGCCACACCTTCCTGTTCGTGCTCAACGATACCTACGTCATCGACGGCACCGAAGGCGGCAATTCGGCGCGCTGGATCAACCACAGCTGCGACCCGAACTGCGAGCCGATGCTGTGGGAAAGCAAGGACGGCGACCCGGCGCGGGACCGCCTGTTCATCGAGACGCTGCGCCCGGTCAAGGCCGGCGAAGAGCTGACCTACGACTACGGCATCGAGCTGGAAGTGCGCTATACGCCGCGCCTGAAGCAGCTCTGGGCCTGCCGCTGCGGCTCGCCGCAGTGCACCGGCACCCTGCTCAAGCCGAAGAGCCGCAAGAAGAAGGCCTGAAGCCGCTCCGCCCGGGCTGACTGGAGCGTCAGGCCGGGGTGGCCTGCGGTTTTCCCTGGAAATTGGCCCGCGCGCTGCCTTCCACCGCCTGCACATGATCCAGGATCAGCTTGCCGATTCGCGGCAGCAGCGGCGCCGGCAGGTCGTGCCCCATCCCGGGAATGATCTCCAGCCTGGCGCCGGGAATCAGCCGGCCCAGTTCGCGCCCCGCCGCCACCGGCACCAGGGGATCGGCCTCGCCGTGGATCACCAGCGTCGGCGCGGCGATCCGCTTGAGTAGCGGCAAACGGCTCTTCGCCGCCATGATCGCCAGCGTCTGCCGCGCCATGCCGCGCGGGTACAGGCTGCGTTTCTGGTCGCGCTCGACCATGGCCCGCAAGGTCGCGTCGTCGGTCGGGTAGCCCGGGCTGCCGATCAGCTTCCAGGTATTCATCGAGTGCTGCACCAGCGACTCGCGGCTGGTGTGCTTCGGCCGCCGCGTCAGCCGCATCCGCAGCTTGAAACTGGGCTGCGGCAGCCACGGATTGCCGCTGGTGGTCATGATGGCCGTGAAACTGCTCACCCGCTCCGCATGCCGGGCCGTCAGGATCTGACCGATCATGCCCCCCATCGACAGGCCGACGATATGCGCGCGCCGGATCTGCAACGCATCGAGCAGCCCGACGGCATCCGCCGCCATGTCTTCCAACCCGTAGCCGGCCTTGATCGGCAGCCGCAGCATGTAACGGAGAGCCGCGCGCGTCAGATCCGGCTTGCCCGCGCTGTCGATCTTGCTCGACAGCCCGACATCGCGGTTGTCATAACGGATCACATAAAAGCCACCCTGGGCCAGCGCCTCGCACAGCGCCTCCGGCCACAACAGCAGCTGACCGCCCAGGCCCATGATCAACAGGATGGCCGGATCGGTCGCCTTGCCGAAGGTCTCGTACTCGATCTGGATGCCGTTGGCTTGGGCTTGGGGCACGGGGGACTCTCGATGCAGGTATTGAGGAATTGTTGCACGAAGCCCCGGCGCTTTAGTTTGGCCGCGGCGCCGCGACGGTACGGCTGAGGACGCCGGGCGGCAAGGCGCTGTTTCCGGGTTGGACGTATGGGGCTCCCGGATTCCGGCTTTCGCCGGAATGACGAAGGGGCATGGGTCCGTGCTTGGCCGCTCCCTCGATACAAATCGCTTCGCGATTCACTCGGGACATTCGGAAAAGCACACCCGCTTCGCGGGCACTCGGAGCGAACGTAGGGTGTGCCCAGTCAGGCGAAAAGCGGCCCCTCAGCCCGCCCCACTCCATAGAGAGCGGGGAACATCCCGCAACCGCTCAATCGAAGACGATGGTCTTGTTGCCATCGACGATGATGCGATCCTCGACATGCCAGCGCACCGCCCGCGCCAGCACCTGCCGTTCCAGATCGCGCCCCAGCCTGCGCAGATCGTCGATCTCGTCGCTGTGCGAAACATGCGCCGTACCCTGCGAGATGATCGGCCCCTGGTCCAGGTCGGCCGTCACGTAGTGCGCGGTGGCGCCGATGATCTTGACGCCGCGCTCGTAGGCCTGGCGATAGGGATCGGCACCGACGAAGGCCGGCAGGAAGGAGTGATGGATGTTGATGATGCGGTTCGGGTAGCGCGCCACGAAGGCCGGCCCGAGGATGCGCATGTAGCGGGCCAGCACCAGGAAGTCGGCATCCTCGCCCAGCAGTTCCAGCATCCGCGTTTCGGCCTCGGCGCGCTGCTCCGCCGTATTCTGCGGCACGTGATGGAACGGAATGCCGAAACCTTCCACCGCGGCGCGCAGCGTGTCGTGGTTGGAGATGACGCAGGGAATGTCCACCAGCAACTCGCCGCGCTGCCAGCGCCACAGCAGTTCCAGCGCGGCATGATCATGCGCCGAAACCAGCACCGCCATGCGCGGCCGGTCGGCGGCATAGCTGATGTGCCAATCCATGTTGTAGCGTCGGCCGGCAGCCTCGGCGAAGGCCTGCTCCAGGGCCTGGCGCGACAGATCCAGCTTCGGCGTCTGGAATTCCAGGCGCATGAAGAATTTGCCGCCGATGGGATCGGTGGAGTGCTGGTCCAGTTCGGTGATGTTGGCGCCGTGCTGGAACAGGAAGCTGGTGACGGCGGCGACGATGCCGGGCTGGTCGGCGCAGCGGATCAGCAGGCGGGCGAAGGATTCGTTAGCCACGAACTTTTGTGCTCTTGAGCTTGTTTTGAGAGTCGCGTCATGGACGACGCGTGCTTGTACAGGACGTACATTTTCGCGCGTTCTTGTACAGGACGTACATCACTGCACCAGTGCCTTCAGCTTGGCCGCCTGCTCCGGAAACCACGGACCATTGGCCTTGAGCGCGTCGGCCACAGCCTGTCTGGCATCGTCGGGCCGGTTGAGCTTGAGCAGGGCCTGGGCCTGTTGCTCGGCCACATTCAGGCGGTTGACGCCGTAGGCTTTCGGCGCGGCCTGTTGCAGGTAGATCAGCGCCTGCTGATACTGGCCGCGCGCGATCAGGCTTTTGCCGAAGCGGTAGTAGTAGACGTAATCGTCGGGGTAGGCGGCGATCAGCTTGGGATACAGCAGGGTGAGCTCATCGGTCTTGCCGGCGCGGTCGAGAAACACGCGCAGGTTGTCGGCGAGGTTGCGGTCCTTTTTCAGGTTGCCGCCCAGGCGCTGCTTGGCGTCGGCAATGGCGTGTTCGAGCACATCGTCGGTGGCCTGTGGATACTTGAGGGTATCGTCCAGGTCGGCGGTGGTCAGCACCACGCTGCGCGCATCGGCGCAGCTGGGATGGGTGACGAACACCTGCGCATAGAGCTGGCGGGTCATCAGCGGCTTCTGCGCGGCCAGCAAGCGGGTCTTGTCGGCTTCCGGCAGGCTCGCGGTGCAGGCCATCACGCGGTCCAGTTCGTAGGCGCGATCGCAGCCGAGCTCGCCGGACAGCACCGACGGCGCCAGCGCCGCGCATTGCGTGGCATTCTTGTTCTGGCTGGCCTGCATCAGCTGCAGGCGGGCAGTCCACAGCCTGGCGCGCGCATCCTTGTCCAGCGCCGTCTGCGCGGACTGCGGCAGGGCATCGCGCCAGGCGAGTCCTCCCTGTGCATCGTTGCGGGCGTGGTAGGCCTTGAGCACCTCGTGGGCGGCCTTCAGCGAAGCCGGGCTGCCGTCCCTGACCTTCCCGCGCAAGGCCTCGAGCGAGGTGGTGCGCGCCATGATGGCGTCGAGCTGGCGATAGAAATCGGGGCGCGTCTGCTCGGCCAGGATGCGGCCCAGTTCGTCGCCGGTCTCGTTGAGCACGACGTAACTGGGCAGGGCCTTCACCGCCAGGCGCTGTTCCCAGTAGTTGCCTTCCGGGGCGTCGGCATCGAGATCCACCACCACCGCTTCGCGCTTGACCTTGTCCCACTCGGGGCCGTTGAGCACGTTGTGCGCCATGTAGTAACAGGAGTAGCACCAGGGCGCGTGGAATTCCACCAGGATCGGCGCATGTTTCGAGGCGGCCTGCTTGAGGGCCTCGTCGAGCGGCGGCTGCCAGGCGTCGGCACGGGCCGCACCGGCCAGCAACAGGAGAGAAGATGCGGCGAGCCCCAGAGCTCGTTCAGTCCAGCGGCGGCAGGTTTTTAGGCGCATCGTCCGGCGGCTTCGAGTAGTAGGCAATACGCGCATTGTACGGCCTGCCGGTGGAGGGGTTTATAACATTCGAAATTCCGCGATATTCCAGCAGGCGCCGCGTCTGTGGGTCATATGTAAGGATCAGCGGATCGACCAGGTAGCGCAGCAGGGAATCCGGATCGACCTTGAGCTGGATCGCCGCCTTGCCCTCGAAGCGGATATCGCCGACCTTGCGCGCACGGAACGCGTAGCTGTCGAGCTGCCCGGCGACGGCGAACTGGAACTTGATGGTCTGGCCGGCCGCCAGCTCCGGCATATGGTCGTATAGGTAGCTGTGGAAGCCGCTGTCGGCGGCCATGTTGCCGACCTTCGCGGCGGTGCCGGTCTGCCGGCCTTTTTCCGGCGTTTCCTTGAACATCTGTACGCCGTCCGGCCCGACCTTGCTGATGCCTTCCGAATAACCGTAGCCGGGCAGGCTCAGGGTATAGACCGGGATATAGGGGTTGGCGGCGAAGCTGAGAGTCTTCTCGCCGAGTCGTTTGCCGTCGGCGGCGTAGTAGCTGGTATGGCCGCTGATCCAGCGGTCCTGCTCGATCTCCTCGCGGTAGACCTCGGTGTAGAGGTATTTGCCGCTGGCCAGATCGTAGGCGTAGCCGTAGAAGCGCTCGACCTGGGTCTCGGCCTGGGCGGCGCCGGCGACGAACAAGACGAGTGCAGACAAGGCGATGCGTTCCATGCGAGGTCCGTGTTGGAAAAACCAGTCCCTGTAGATCTCAACGTGCCGCGCGCGGCGCGAACAGATAATGCGCCACCCCCCACTCGTTGCCGCCAGCGTAGCCGAACAGTTCCGCCACAGCCATGTAGAACATGCGCCAGCGCTGGAACCAGATCGGCGCCAGCGCCTCCCCGTAGCCGGCGCGGAACACGCTCATGATGGCGTCCTTCTGCGCGTCCATGCCCTGCAGCCAATGGTTGGAAGTCTTCTCGTAGTGTCGACCGCCGACCCACCATTGCCGCTCCAGTGACAGATCATCCTGGAAATTGAGCAGCAGATTCTCCGAAGGCATGGTGCCGCCGGTAAAGAAGTGTTGCGACATCCAGTCGCTCCGTCCCTGCACCTCGAAGTGATAGGCCAGCAGGCGGTGCGCGAAGATGTGCACGAACAGGCGCCCGTCCGGCTTGAGCCAACGCGCGATTTTCGCCAGCAGCAGGCCGTAGTTCTTCATGTGCTCGAACATCTCGATCGACATGACGCGGTCGAATCCCGCCGCCACGTCCTGCGCGGGGAAATCGAAGTCGACGACGTTGCCGGTGAGGACGGTAAGATTGTCGAAGCCGCGCTCCGCTGCGCGTTGCCGGATGAATTCGCGCTGGCCATGGGAGTTCGACAGGCCGATGACGTGCGAGTTCGGATACTTCTCGGCCAGCCACAGCGACAGCGAGCCCCAGCCGCAGCCCAGGTCGAGGATGCGCATGCCATCGCGCAGGCCGGCGCGCTCGGCGTAGAGCGACAACATGGCTTCCCCGGCCTGCGCCAGTGTCTCCCGGCCCGTGGGATAGAGGCAGCAGGAATACTTCAGGCGCGGCCCCAGGTGCAGATGGAAGAACTCGGCCGGCACCTCGTAGTGCTGCTCGTTGGCGGCCCCGGTCTCGACCGCGATGGGGCTGGCGCGCAACTCGTCGAGAAAGCGGTTGAAGCGCTGCGAACGCACTTCGCCGTCGTGATTGGCCTCGTCCGCCAGGCGCCGACGCATCAGGCTGCGCATGCCGGCCCGGGCCAGGGGGTCGGGGATGTAACCACGTTCGCACAGGTCGATGATATTCATGAGTGGTTAGTGACTAGTGATTAGTGGCCAGTACGGAAGCGGAAATTGAGGCTGCAAAAGGAATGGAAGCGCAGATCGGGAGCAAACCAGTCACTGACCACTAACCACTGGTCACTGCTTTTTTGGCGGCCAGGGAATGAGCATGCTGGTGCTGCGGATGTAGTCGGCATAGCCGGGCCGGCTGCGCGCGCTCTGCGCCTCGGTCAGCGGCACGCCGGACAGCTTGAGCAGGAGGAAGGCCATGACCAGCGGCGCCGCCAGCGTCAGCCACCACCAGGCGCTGCCCGCCGCCAGCAGGACGTAGACCAGCCAGTGCAGGCATTCGAAGAAATAATTGGGGTGACGCGAGTAGTACCAGAGCCCGCGCCGGCACACCTGGCCGCGGCTGGCGGGATCCCGCCTGAACTGCTCCAGCTGCCAGTCCGCCACGCCTTCCCCGGCCACCGACAGCAGCCAGACCAGCATGGCGGCGGCGGTGCACAGGCTGCCGGGCTCGGCGGGACTCCAGGCCACCACGGCGAAGCTGAGCGACAGCAACATCGAGAACAGCACCTGGAACTGGAAGAACCAGAACATATTGCGATCGGCAGCCGCACCCCATTGCTGGCGGAAGCGGCGGTAGCGGCCGTCTTCCGGCTTGCCGTGGTTGCGCAACAGCAGATGGATGCCCAGGCGCAGACCCCAGACGCCGCCGAGCAGGGCCAGCAGCAGGCGCAGCTGCACCAGCGCCGGGCCGCGGCAGGCATACCAGACCGCCAACAGGCCCAGCGTCCAGGCCCACACCGCATCGATCAGGCCGGCGTTGCGGGTGCGCAGCTGCACCAGCCAGACCAGGGCGAACACGGTCATCAGGCTGACGCAGCCGATCAGTATCGTGCTAAACAGCGACATGGCGCAGCCGCGGTGAGGTGAGTTTCATCATTGCTCCCTGATTTACGTGGCCGGGGCCCTTTTGGATGAGCCGGAGCGCCGCCCGCGCACTTGACTTTAGCGGGTCCGGCGGAGTCTGCTAGAGCCCAGATCAGGGGTGTCCGGCGCGGCTGCGCCCGACGCAACATCACATCAATAAACGAGGAAGCGCCGGTGATGAAAACACATCGTGCCGTGCTGCGACTGTCCGCGATTGCCGGACTGGCGTTGTGCGGCTGCGCAACAACGCCGAAGACGGCAACCGAGGCGATCCGCAACGCCAGCAACGCCGTGATCAACGCGGAAGACGCCAGGGCGGCGGACTATGCCGCGGCCGAAATGCGTTCGGCCCACGAGAAGCTCAACGCGGCACGCGCCCTGGCGGCGCAGATCACCACGGACCCGAACGACCCGAACCGCACCAAGGCACGCTGGCTGGCCGAAGAGGCCGCAGCCGACGCCGAACTGGCGGATGCCAAGGCGCGCAAGGTCCGCACCCAGAGCGTGGTGCGCTCGCTGCAACCGGCGCCCAGCGCGCCCATCATGCCGCCGGCGGCCGACCTGCCTGTGGCGCCGCCGCCATCGGTGGACCTGCCCGTCCCGGATGCACCGGCACCCGCGCCGGAGGTCCCCGCGCCGGAATCCGCTCCTGTGCCAGCCGCGCCGACGCCGGATGCACCCGCAGCCGCACCACCCGCCACTGGGGTCTAACGCATGAATCGCCCGATCAGATCATTGCTGCGCGTTGGCGTCCTGCTGTCGCTGACGACCCTGGCCTCCTGCCTGTTCCACGGTTCGGTCAAGGACCCGGGAGCGGACAAGGTGAGTGCCGAGCTGAGCCAGTTGCAGGCCGATCCGCAGCTCGCCAGCCGTGCTCCCGTGGCCCTCAAGGAAGCGCAGGACGCCGTGGCCGCCGCCCAGGTGGCGCAAAAGGATCCGGCGGAGTCCGCCCACCTGGTCTACCTGGCCGACCGCAAGGTACAGACCGCGCGGGCGCTGGCCGAGGCGCGGGTGGCCGAAGACCAGTTGAAGGCGCTGCAGGGGCCTTGAGCCGGCTGAAGTCCCGCCTGCGGGGGAAGCCAGCCCCTCGTGCAACCCGTCGGTCAGTCGCGGTTTCCGATTAATTGCAGCAACCGCTGCGCGCTCTGGCGCAGGTTGTCCTGCCATTGCAGGCCGACGATGGGCTGGCCGGTGGCGGAATCACGGAACGGCATCTCCTCGCCACTGCCGATGACCAGACGGTAGTCGATGGTCAGCTCGGTGCCGGCGGCAAGATCGTCCTGGGCGAAGATGAAGCCCAGGTGCCACAGGCCGGTGGGGGCGAAGCAGTGGTTGACGTAGCACTCGTCGCTCCACTCCGGCGTCAGCGAAAACCAGTCCTCGAACCAGCGCACGCTCGAATCGACCTCGATCGACCCCGGCGGGAACCTGCGCAACTCCCGCTCCGCCATGAGCGTATGCACCTTGTCCGGCGCGATGATGACGCGGCCGCGCGCCACCGGCTCGTCAAGGAAGAAGCCCTTGCCGGCGCCGGCGATGCCGGAATCAGCAATGCGATAGCGCGGAACGATCATGGGTTCAGCAGAACTCTGGATTAGCGACGCTTGTTTCAACAGTCCGGGCCACGGATGGCCCGGTCTTGTCCAGGATGGACATACCTACATACCCACGACTCGACATTGAAGCCCGAGGGCTTCAATGTCGAGTCGTGGACGGAACTGCGCCCGCAGCGGCAAACAACTCCGCCGTCTCGAACTGCGTGAACGCATATTCCTTGCCGCAGAACTCGCAGGTGACGGCGATGCGCCCCTGCTCGGCCAGGATGGAGTCGCACTCCTCGCGCCCCAGCGACAGCAGCAGGCGCGAAATGCCGGCGCGCGAGCAGCGGCAGGCCACGGTGACCGGGCGCGGCTCGAACACCCGCACTTCCTCTTCGGCAAACAGGCGCCCCAGCAGGGTGGCGAGATCGGCCTGCAGCATCTCCTCCGGCTTCAGGGTCGCGGCGAGAATGGAAACGTGCTCCCAGTCCTCCTCGCCACCCCGGGCATCTTCCAGCGGCATGCGCTGCAGCAGGAAGCCGCGCAGGCGGTCGCCGTCGGCGGCCAGACGGATCAGCGTCGGCAACTGCTCGGACTGGGTGAAATAGGCTTCCAGCGCCTGCGCCAGCGAGGTGCCTTCGATCGGCACCGAGGCCTGGGTGGATTCACGGTGCTCGGCATTGGGCTCCAGCATCAGCGCCAGCACCCCGCCCCGCAACAGGCCGGTGAAGCTGCCCTGCAAGTCCTCCGGGGCCTTGGCCATGGCGCGCACTTCGAGATGATGGTCGACCTGGGCCACCAGCATCTTCACCGCGTCCTCACCCTGGAACTGCAGGTTGATGCGGCCCTCGTAGCCCAGATGGGTGGCGAGCAGCGGCATCGCCGCCATGGCCTCGCCGAGCAGTTTGCGCACGTCGCCGCTGTAGGCGCGGCGGCCGAGCATCTCACCCACGCCTTCGGACAGCTCGACGAAGGCGCCGTGCGCCACCTTGTTCTCGAATACAAAACCGGTCAGACGATTCATCCCGCCAGCTTTTCCTTGAGCAAGCGATTCAACGCGTCCGGATTGGCCTTGCCCTGCGTGGCCTTCATCGCCTGGCCGACGAAGAAGCCGAACAGCTTGTCCTTGCCGGCGCGGTACTCGGCGAGCTGGCCGGGGTTCTTCGCGATCACTTCCTCGATGGCCTTGACGATGGCCGATTCGTCGGTGATCTGCACCAGGCCCTTGGCCTTGATGATGCTGTCGGCGTCGCCTTCGCCGGCGAGCATCGCCTCGAACACTTCCTTGGCACCGTTGCCGGAAATGGTCTTGTCGGCGATGCGCTTGAGCAGGCCGGCCAGGGCGTCGGCGCTGACCGGCGAGGTGTCGATGTCCTGGCCGATCTTGTTCAGCGCGCCGAGCAGGTTGGTGGCGACCCAGTTGGCGCAGAGCTTGGGTTCGGCACCGGACGCCTTCACCACCGCTTCGTAATAGGCGGCGAGTTCACGCGAGCTGACGAGGGTCTTGGCGTCGTACGGAGACAGGCCGTAATCCCGCTCGAAGCGCGCGCGCTTGGCTTCCGGCAGTTCCGGCAGGCTGGCGCGAATGGCGGCGATGTACTCCGGCGTGCAGACGATGGGCAGCAGGTCCGGATCGGGGAAGTAGCGGTAGTCGTTGGCATCTTCCTTGACGCGCATCGACTTGGTCTCGCCGGTATCCGGGTTGAACAGGCGCGTTTCCTGGATGATCTTGCCGCCGCCCTCGATCACCTCGATCTGGCGCTGGATTTCGTACTCGATGGCCTTTTCGACGTAGCGGAAGGAGTTGACGTTCTTGGTCTCGGTGCGGGTGCCGAAGGGCTCGCCCTTGCGGCGCACGGAGACGTTGGCGTCGCAACGGAAGCTGCCTTCCTGCATGTTGCCGTCGCAGATGCCCAGGTACACCACCAGCTGGTGCAGCTTCTTCAGGTAGGCCACCGCTTCCTGCGCGGTGCGGATGTCCGGCTCGGAGACGATCTCGATCAGCGGCGTGCCGGCACGATTGAGGTCGATGCCGGTGGCGCCCGAGAAATTCTCGTGCAGGGACTTGCCGGCGTCCTCTTCCATGTGGGCGCGGGTGATGCCGATGGTCTTGTGGGTGACGCCGCCGCGGCCGTCGTCCAGCTCGATGTCGAGCTTGCCCTTGCCCACGATCGGCAGCTCGTACTGCGAGATCTGGTAGCCCTTGGGCAGGTCCGGATAGAAGTAGTGCTTGCGCGCGAAGACGCAACGCTCCGCCACTTCCGCCCCGACCGCGAGACCGAAAGTCACCGCCATGCGCAGGGCTTCGCCGTTGAGCACCGGCAGCACGCCGGGAAAGCCCAGCGTCACGCCGTCGGCCTGGGTGTTCGGCTCGGCGCCGTAGGCGGTGGCCGCACCGGAGAAGATTTTCGATTTGGTCTGGAGCTGGCAATGCACTTCCAGCCCGATTACGGCTTCCCAATTCATTCTAGATAACCCTCGGCTGTGGCCTGATGCCCAGCTTGCTTGAAGTCGTGGCGATTGCACTCGGCCATGCCGCTCTTGCCGTCATCGTGGCCGCCCGTCATGGAGATGGCGCGACGGCGCGGCTGCGTGTTTGGTGGAAATTGCGTCGCCGATAACGCCTGGATTTCCGCTTGCGCGAAGCGGATATCCGGCGCCGAATAAAAAATCCTGAAGCCGGAAGCGTGCCCCGCGTCGTCGAGTTCGAACCCCACCGTGCCGCAGCCGGCATGGCTGCCTTCGGCCTGTATGCGCTTGAATTCCGTCAACAGCGCGCCGTAGGTTTCCTTCGGAAACGGCAAGGGCGGCTCCTGGCCGCCGGACGCTGCGCAGCCGGCGGCCAGCGCCGACAGGCCCAGCGACATCCAGTGACGGCTGCGGAGCATCACGCGAACGCTTGCGGCCGCCGCTTGTGGAAATCGGTGGCCTGCTGGTACTGGTGGGCGGCGTTGAGCATGCGGCCCTCGTCGAAGAAATTGCCCATCAGCTGCATGCCGATCGGCAGGTCCTGGTGGAAGCCGCAGGGCAGGCTCATGGCCGGGATGCCGGCGAGGTTGGCGGCGATGGTGTAGATGTCGTTGAGATACATCGCCACCGGGTCGTCGGTCTTGTCGCCGAGCTTGAAGGCCACGCTCTGCGCGGTCGGCCCCAGGATCAGATCCACTTCGCCGAAGGCGCGGCGGAAATCGTCGTAGATCAGCCGGCGCACTTTCTGCGCCTTCAGGTAATAGGCGTCGTAGTAGCCGTGGCTCAGCACATAAGTGCCGATCATGATGCGGCGCTGCACCTCGGCGCCGAAGCCTTCGCCACGGCTGCGCTTGTACAGCTCTTCCAGGGTGTGCACGCCCTCGGCGCGATGGCCGTAGCGCACGCCGTCGAAGCGGGCCAGGTTACTGGAGGCTTCCGCCGGGGCCACCACGTAATAGGTCGGCACCGACAGCGGCGAACTGGGCAGCGACACTTCGCGCACGCTGGCCCCCAGCCCCTCGAACACCTTGATCGCCGCCTCGATGCAGGCGCGGGCGCCGGGATCGAGGCCTTCGGCGAAGTATTCCTTGGGCAAGCCGATGCGCAAGCCCTTGAGCGAAGCGCCCAGGCCGCTGATGTAGTCATCCACCGGCCGCTCGACGCTGGTGGAATCGCGCGGATCGAAGCCGGACATGGCCTGCAGCACCACCGCGGCGTCCTCGGCGCTGTGCGCCACCACCCCGGCCTGGTCGAGGCTGGAAGCGAAGGCGATCATGCCGTAGCGCGAAACGCGGCCGTAGGTGGGCTTGATGCCGGTGAGATTGGTCAGCGCGGCCGGCTGGCGGATCGAACCGCCGGTGTCGGTGGCGGTGGCGATCGGCGCCAGGCCGGCGGCAACCGCGGCGACCGAGCCGCCGGAGGAACCGCCCGGCACCCGTTCCAGGTCCCAGGGATTCTTCACCGGGCCGTAGTACGAGGTTTCGTTGGACGAGCCCATGGCGAACTCGTCCATGTTGGCCTTGCCCAGCATCACCATGCCGGCCGCATCGAGCTTCTGCACGATGGTGGCGTCGTAGGGGGCGATGAACTTGTCCAGCATCTTCGAGCCGCAGGAGGTCCTCACTCCGGAGGTGCAGAAGATGTCCTTCTGCGCCAGCGGAATGCCGGTGAGGGCTCCGCCCGCGCCGGCGGCCAGCGTCTTGTCGGCGGCGTCGGCCTGGGCCAGGGCGCGGTCGGCGGTGACGGTGATGTAGCTGTTCAGGGCCTTGTCGTGCTGGCTGATGCGGCCGAGGTAGTGGCCGGTCAGCTCCCGACTGGAAAACTTCTTGGCGCGCAGGCCTTCGCCCAATTCGCGCAGGGAGAGTTCGTGCAGGCTCATTCGATGACCCTGGGTACGAGGTAGACGCCGTCTTGCACGGCCGGGGCGATGGCCTGGAAGGCTTCGCGGCGGTTTTCCTCGCTCACCGCATCGGGGCGCAGGCGCTGCACCATCTCCAGCGGATGGGCCATCGGCTGCACGTCGTCCGTGCTGGCGCTGGACAATTGGCCCACCATGTCCAGAATATTGGACAGCTGGCGCGCGTAAGGCTCGACCTTTTCGGGCGGCAGCGAGAGCCGCGCAAGATGCGCGACCTGTTTGACTTGTTCCGGACTCAGGCTCATCGGCGATTCAATCGGTTGGTATTGGCTGGATTGAGGATCGGGCAGGCTGTCGCGGGCTGGTCGATAACAGTGCAGAACCGGCCAAACGGCAGACTTTCACGGAAGAAAATGCGCTATCATGAAATGATAAACGATTTGCACATTCCCTACGCCTGCCGCATCGCGCCCGGGCCCGCCCCGTGGCGGTGCCGGTAGCGCCAAAATCCCGAATAGAGCTGCCCCGCAGTACCGACGCATTCTCCACTGTTTCTTTCAACGAATCCGGATTCTCACAAAACGATGTTCGACGCCGTCCGCCGCCTCTTCGTAAACGACCTCTCCATCGACCTCGGCACCGCCAACACGCTCGTCTACGTACGGGACGAGGGCATCGTCCTGAACGAGCCTTCGGTGGTCGCCATCCGCCTGGATTCCCGCGGCAGCAAGAAAATCGAGGCGGTGGGCCTCGACGCCAAGCGCATGCTCGGCCGCACCCCCACCAACATCTCCACCATCCGCCCGCTGCGCGACGGCGTCATCGCCGACTACACGGTCACGGAAAAGATGCTGCAGCACTTCATCCGCAAGGTGCAGAAGGGCCGCGTGATGCGCCCGATGACCCGCGTGGTGGTGTGCGTGCCCTACGGCTCCACCCAGGTGGAACGCCGCGCCATCCGCGAGTCGGTGGAAAACGCCGGCGCGCGCAAGGTCTTCGTCATCGAAGAGCCGATCGCGGCCGCCCTTGGCGCCGGCATCCCCATTTCCGAAGCCCGCGGCTCGATGGTGGTGGACATCGGCGGCGGCACTTCGGAAGTGGCGGTGATCTCGCTCAACGGCATCGTCTACGCCGAGAGCGTGCGCATCGGCGGCGACAAGTTCGACGAGGCCATCGTCAGCTACGTCCGCCGCCAGTACAACATGCTGATCGGCGAGGCCACGGCCGAGCGCATCAAGCAGGAAATCGGCACCGCCTTCCCGGGGCCGGAAGTGCAGGAAATCGACGTCGTCGGCCGCCACCTGGCCGCCGGCGTGCCGCGCAACTTCACCATGAACTCCAACGAGATCCTCGACGCCCTGCAGGAGCCGCTGGCCGGCATCGTCAAGGCGGTGAAGCAGGCGCTGGAACGCACCCCGCCGGAACTGGGCTCGGACGTAGCCGAGCGCGGCATCGTGCTGACCGGCGGCGGCGCCCTGCTGCGCGACCTGGACAAGCTGATTTCCGAGGAAACCGGACTGCCGGTGATCATCGCCGACGACCCCCTCACCTGCGTGGCGCGCGGCGGCGGCATGCTGCTCGACATGCTCGATCGCCAGGGCGATATCTACCTGATGGATTGAGCGGTGCAACGGCTGTTCCGGCAGCGTTCCGGACCGGCCCTCGCGGGTTCCGCCAAGCGGGGCCCGCTCTCCTGGCAATATCGGTTGTCGGCGCACGCGCCGAGCCCTATGCTTGACTGAATGTCCGGGCAGTCTGGAATCCCCATATCCAGCTGCTCACTCACCCCGCCACGGCCCTTGAACACGCTTAGCGACTCCGCCCGCAAATCGCTGTTTCCCCGCGGCCCCGGACTGGGGTTGAAATTCCTCCTCTTCGCGACCCTGTCGATCGGCCTGATGGTCGCCGACAACCACGGCGACGCGCGCCTGCGCCCGGTGCGGGAATGGACCGCGCGGGCCCTGGAGCCGCTGCTGTGGGTGACCTCGCTGCCGCGTTCCACCGCCGGCCTGGGCGACCACTTCCGCAGCCGCGAGGACCTGCTGACCGAGAACACCGCCCTGCACCAGAAGCAGCTCGAGCTGGAAGGCCGGGTGCTGCGCATGGATGCGCTGGAAGCCGAGAACGCGCGCATCCGCGAACTGCTCTCCTCCGCCGCCTCCTTGCAGACGCGGGTGCTGATCGCCGAGATCATGGGCGTGAGCCAGGAGCCGTACCGGCAGATCGTGCTCAACAAGGGCGAGCACGACAGCGTCTACAAGGGCCAGGCCCTGGTCGACGCCGACGGCATCATGGGGCAGGTGATCGAGGTCAATCCCGCCAGCAGCGTGGCCCTGCTGATCACCGACGCCGACAGCGGCGTGCCGGTGGAGATCAACCGCACCGGCCTGCAGACCGTGGCCCTGGGCCGCGGCGACGGCCAGACCTTGTCCCTGCCCTACCTTCCCGGCAACGCCGACATCAAGGTCGGCGACCTGCTGGTGTCGTCCGGGCTCGGCGGGCGCTATCCGCCCGGTTACCCGGTGGGCAGGATCAACGAACTGCGCCACCCCGCCGGCGAGAACTTCATGGAAGGCATCGCCTACCCGACCGCCAAACTCAACCAGGGCCACCAGGCCTTGCTGGTGTGGGCGGAACGGCCGCAGCAGGCCGCCGAACCCGAGGCCGCCGGCGACCACGCCGCGGATGCCGTCGGCGGCTCCAATGCCGCCTCCGAGCCGAAGCGCGATACCACCCCGCCCGCCGCCCGCAAGCCCGAACCGCCGCAGAAAAAGCCGGCGGCGCCGGCGGCGACGGCACCCAAGCCCGCACCGGCACCGGCAAAGCCCGCGGCCGCACCGCCCAAACCCGCCGCAACACAATCCAAGCCCGCTGCGGCACCGTCCAAGCCTGCCGCGGCGCAGTCCAAACCCGCCCCGGCACCAGCCAAACCGGCGTCGCCGCCGGCCACACCCCCGGCTCCGGCGCCAGCGCCGGCGGTGTACTGATGAACCGCGACAGCAATCCGCTGGTATTCCTGTTCAGCCTGCTGCTGGCCCTGGTGCTGCAGGTGACGGCGCTGCCGGATGCGGTGAGCCCGTTCCGGCCGCTGTTGCTGGTGATGGCCCTGGCCTACTGGGCGATATACGCCCCGGAAATGCCGGCCCTGGTGGCGGCCTGGCTGCTGGGGCTGTGTTGCGACGTGCTGTACGGTGCGCCGCTGGGGCAATATGCGCTGGGACTGGTGACGGTGGCGTACGTTGCGCGGCGTCTCAGCGGGACCTTGCTGTCATTCCCGCTGTGGCAGGCCACGCTGGTGCTGGTGCCGGTGTGGGCGCTGTATATCTTCCTGATGTTCTGGATCGACGGCCTGACTCATCATCCCGCCGATCCCCTGCGCCGCTGGCTGCCCCTGATCTCCACCAGTCTGTTGTGGCCGTTGGCCGCCGGCCTGCTGGGAAGCACAGGCGGCCGCCGCAGCCGTCGCGGCCTCCTGCCTTGAGCTTGCGCGCCGGGCCGGGTAGCCGATGAACCGCTACCAGGCAATCAAGGATCTGTGGGAAGAGCGGCGCGCCTTCAGCGGCCGCGTCTATGTCGCCATCGGCCTGTGCGCGCTGCTGCTGGCATTCCTGGTGCTGAGGCTGGTGCAGTTGCAGGTGGTGCAGCACGACTACTTCAGCACCCGCGCCGACGACAACCGCATGCGCCTGGTGGCGGTGCCTCCGGTGCGCGGTCTGATCTTCGACCGCAACGGCGCGCTGCTGGCGCACAACCAGCCGTCCTTCGTGCTCAACATCGTGCCGGAGCAGGCGCACAAGCTGGACGACACCCTGGCGCGCCTGGGCCGGCTGGTGAAGATCAGCGAGCGCGACGTGACGCGCTTCCGCGACCGCATGCACAAGACGCCGCGCTACCGCCCGGTGGCGCTGCGCAGCAACCTGTCCGCCGAGGAAGTGGCCAACTTCGAGATCAACCGCTACGACTTCCGCAACGACGGCGCGGCGGTCGACGCCAGCCTGGTGCGCGCCTACCCCCTGGGCGCGCAGGCTTCGCACCTGATCGGCTACGTCGGCGGCATTTCCGACGCGGACTACGCCACGCTGAACGAGAGCCAGTACTCGGGGCTGACCCAGATCGGCAAGTCCGGCGTCGAGAAAAGCCACGAAGATGCGCTGCGCGGCATGCCCGGCAACAAGATCGTCGAGGCGAATGCCGGCGGGCGGCCGCTGCGCGAACTGGACTACAAGGGCGGCACGCCCGGCGCCAATCTCTACCTGAGCATCGACGCCCGGCTGCAGGCGGTTGCGGAACAGGCATTGGGCGAACTGGACGGCGCGGCGGTGGCGATCGATCCGCGCAGCGGCGAGGTGCTGGCCCTGGTGTCCAAGCCCGGCTTCGACCCGCAGCTGTTCGTCGACGGCATCGACGGCGCCAGCTACCGCGCCCTGCTGGAGGATCCGGACCGGCCGCTGTACAGCCGCGCCCTGCTCGGCGCCTATCCGCCGGGCTCGACCATGAAACCCTTCATCGCCGTGGCCGGGCTGATCGCCGGCACGCTCAACCCCGACGCCAAGGTATTCGACCCGGGCTACTTCCAGTTGCCGGGCAGCGAGCGCCGCTACCGTTGCTGGAAACGCAGCGGTCACGGCTGGGTCGATCTCAACACCGCCATCCAGAAATCCTGCGACGTGTACTTCTACCAGGCGGCGCTGAACATGGGCATCGACCGCATCGTCAGCGTGCTCGACGGCTTCGGCTTCGGCCGCGTCAGCGGTCTGGACCTGCCGAGCGAACGCACCGGCCTGCTGCCGACCCGCGCCTGGAAGCAGAAGATGTATCGCCAGGCCTGGTATCCCGGGGAAACCCTCAATACCGGCATCGGCCAGGGCTATCTCACGGTGACGCCATTGCAACTGGCCCAGGCCACGGCGCGGCTGGCGATGCACGGCGGCGGCTTCAAGCCGCACCTGCTGCATGCGGTCGAGGACCCGGTCAGCCACGACCTCACCGCCGTGCGGCCGGAAGCGCTGCCCGTGGTCGAAGCCGGCAACACCGCGGCGTTCGACAAGGTGATCGCGGCGATGGAACTGGTGGCGCTGCCCGGCGGCACCGCCTATGCCGTATTCAAGGACGCACCCTACCGCGTCGCCGCCAAGACCGGCACCGCCCAGGTGGCCGGCCTGCGCCAGGACGAAACCGTGGCGGCCAAGCTGGAAACGGTGGCCTACCGGCTGCGCGACCACGCCCTCTTCGTCGCCTTCGCCCCGGCGGACGATCCGCAGATCGTGGTGGCGGTGGTGGCCGAACACGCCGGCCACGGCGGCACTTCGGCGGCGCCGGTGGCGCGCGCCCTGATGGACCAGTACCTGCTCGGCCGGGTGACCTACAACAACCCGGCGGCGGCGGCGCTGCCCGCGCCGGCGGTGGACGCGGACGGCGCGCCGGAAGAACCGGACGAGGACAGCGACGAACACCCCGATGGCTGGCAGAGCGCCCCCGCGCCGAGCCTGCCCGACAGCGGCGGCGCCGTACCGCCGCCGCTATAGCACCAGACCGCAGAGCACAGCCATGACCGTCAACGTCAGCGTCATCTCTTCCGCCCCCAAGCCCGTCGGCAGCTGGGGCGCCTGGTTCGCGCGCTGGCACTTCGACCTGGTGCTGGGCCTGCTGCTGATGGCGGTGGCCGGGCTGGGCCTGTTCGTGCTCTATTCCGCCACCGGGCAATCGCTCGGCATGGTGATCAGCCAGGCGCAGCGCCTGGTGCTGGGCCTGGTGGTGATGGTGGTGCTGGCGCAGGCGCCGCCGGAGTTCTACCGCGCCGCCGCGCCCTGGTTCTACGGTTTCTCGATGCTGCTGCTGGTGGCGGTGGCCGTGCTGGGCCAGCACGCCAAGGGAGCGCAACGCTGGCTCGACCTGGGCGTGATGCGCTTCCAGCCGTCCGAGCTGATGAAGCTGGCCGCGCCGATCGCGGTGGCCGCCTACCTGCAAAGCCGCCACCTGCCGCCGAGCTTCGGCACCATCCTGGTCAGCCTGGCGCTGATCATGGTGCCGACCGGCCTGATCGCCATCCAGCCCGACCTCGGCACCGCCCTGCTGGTGGTAACCGCCGGGGTGCTGGCGCTGTTCTTCGGCGGCCTGCGCTGGCGCTGGATCATCCTCGCCGTGGGGGCGGTGGCGGCAGCGGCGCCCCTGCTGTGGCTGAAACTGCACGACTACCAGCGCAACCGCCTGCTCACCTTCCTCGACCCGGAGCGCGACCCGCTCGGCGCCGGCTACCACATCACCCAGAGCAAGATCGCCATCGGCTCCGGCGGCCTGTTCGGCAAGGGCTGGCTGATGGGCACGCAGGCCAAGCTCGATTTCCTGCCGGAAGCCCATACCGACTTCATCTTCGCGGTGTATTCGGAAGAGTTGGGCCTGATCGGGGTGCTGCTGTTGCTGCTGCTCTACACCGCCATCGTGGTGCGCTGCCTGGTCATCTCCATGCGCGGCCAGGACACCTTCCAGCGCCTGCTGGCCGGCAGCCTCGGCCTGACCTTCTTCATCTATGTGTTCATCAACTGCGGCATGGTCATCGGCCTGGTGCCGGTGGTGGGCGTACCGCTGCCCCTGGTCAGCTATGGCGGCACCTCGGCGGTGACCCTGCTGGCCGGCTTCGGCATCCTCATGTCGGTGCAGACGCACCGCAAACTCCTGACGAGCTAGTCCAGCATGCGCTTTTTCACTGCCCTCCTGCTGGCCTGCTGCACAGCCGGCGCCGCCGCCGACTATAGCGGCAACACCAAGACGCCGCAGCTGCTGCAGACGCTGAAAACCCGCTACGCCTTCTCCCCTGGCGAGCTCGACGACGTCAGGGCTTCGCTGAAGCAGGCACAGCTGCTGCCGCAGCTGATCCACAGCGAGCAGACCAACAAGGAAAAGACGCTGACCTGGGAGGACTACAAGCCGCTGCACGTCACCCCGGCCAATATCGCCAACGGCCTGCGCTTCATGCAGGAGCAGAAGAAGTGGCTGGACCTGGCGCAGGAGCGCTACGGCGTACCGCCCGAGGTGGTGACCGCCCTGATCGGGGTGGAAACCAAGTACGGCGCCTACACCGGCAAGTTCCGCGTGCTCGACTCGCTCTCCACCCTGGGCTTCGATCACCCGACGCGGGCGCCGTTCTTCTTCGAGGAGCTGACGCAGCTGTTCGTGCTGTGCCGCGACGACCGCTTCCAGCCGACCGCGCTGCGCGGCTCCTACGCCGGGGCGATGGGCCTCGCCCAGTTCATGCCCAGCAACTACCGCACCCTGGCGCTGGATTTCGACGGCGACGGCCGCACCGACCTGTGGTCGCCGGCCGACGCCATCGGCAGCGTCGCCAACTACCTGGTGAACTACGACCCGCAGCGCAGCTGGCGCCGCGGCCAGGCCCTGCTGGCCGGGATCGACTCCCCCACGCCGCCATCGGCGGAAGTGACGCGCAACGCCAAGTTGCCGCCGCAGACCGTCGCCGCCCTGCGTGCCGCCGGCGTGGCCGCTCCGGCGGCGCTTCCGGGCGACACGCCGGCGGGGCTGCTGGAACTGAGCCACAACAACGGCGCCTCGGAATACTGGATCGCGCTGCCCAATTTCTACGCCGTGATGTCCTACAACCCGCGCGTCTTCTACGCGATGGCGGTGACCTCGCTGGCGTACGAGCTGAAACTGGCGGAAGATAGTCCGTGATCGGGTCTGACGTCGCTGCCATGCGCAGCCTCGCCGCCATTGCGCTGTGCTGCCTCGCCGCCCTGCTCACCGGCTGCGGGGGCGGGGAGGCTGTGCGCCCATCCCGAGGGTCGGGCCCGGCGTCCGGCGGACACTCGCGCATCGTGCCGATCTACCCGAATCAGTCCAACAATCCCAGCCAGGACGGGCCGCCATCGGCGGCGGAGATCCCGGCCAACGTGGCGGACATCCCCGATGCGGTGCCGCAGCCCGAGCCGAAGAGCAGCAGCGGCAACCCGGACTCCTACGAGGTCTACGGCGACCACTACGTCATCCTCAAGGACGCCCGCGGCTACAAGGAGCGCGGCTACGCCTCCTGGTACGGCAAGAAATTCCAGGGCAAGCGCACCTCCAGCGGCGAGGCCTACGACATGTTCAAGATGACGGCGGCGCACAAGACGCTGCCGATCCCCTGCTATGCCCGCGTCACCAACATCGACAACGGCAAGAGCGTGGTGGTGCGCATCAACGACCGCGGGCCATTCCACGAAGGCCGCATCATCGACCTGTCCTATACCGCGGCGGTGAAGCTGGGCAGCCTGGGCAAGGGCTCGATCCCGGTGGAAGTGGAAGCCATCGACCCGAGCATGCCGACGCCAACCATCCAGTACGCCGGCACGCCCCGGCCGCCTGCACCGGCGCCGCAGCAGCAGGCGCCGGCAATGGCGATGGCACCGCCGCCACGACCGCCGCCGCAGCCCGCGGCTGTCGCCACTGCCGCTCCGCCGCCACCGACCATCCCGGCCACCGTCGCAACGGCGGCGATCGCCGTCGCCGCCGCCCCGGCGCCGCCGCGGCTGAGCCTGGCCAATACGCTGTCCTCGGCGCCGTCCGCACCGCCGGTGGTGAGCGTGCCGGCGCAGACGGTGACGCCGACGGCGCGCTACCTGCAGGCCGGCCTGTTCAACGATCCGATCAACGCGGTGACGATGCGCGACCAGCTCAACGGCCTGGGCATCGCCAACGTGCAGCTGAAGAACGACACGCGCAACGGCAACGCGGTGAGCCGCGTGCTGATCGGCCCCTTCATCGACGACGAGCTGCTGGCGGTGGTGCGCAAGCGCCTCAGCGAGCTGCGGCTGCCCGCCGTCCCCGTCATCGAATAGTTAGTTTCCCCTGTCCCCGTGAAGTAAAATGCGCATGCGTTCCTTCTCTCCCGCAGTACCTCCCTACAAGTTGAACGGCTCCCAGTCGATGAATCTCAAATCCGGCCTGCTCGGTATCGTTATCGCCCTTTTCTCCCTTTCCGGCGCCGCCCGCGCCGCCGCGCCCGATCCGCCGGCAATCGACGGCCACAGCTATGGCTTGATGGACTACCAGAGCGGCGAGATCATCGCCGGGCAGAACATCGACGCGCACGTGCCGCCGGCCAGCATCACCAAGGTGATGACGGTCTATGTCGCCTTCGACATGATCAAGCAGGGCCGCCTCAAGCTCACCGACACCGCGCTGGTCAGCCAGAAGGCCTGGGCCGAAGGCAAGGACTCGAGCGAATCGCGCATGTTCCTGACGCTCGGCAGCCGCGTCACCATCGAAGACCTGCTGCGGGGCATCATCATCGTTTCCGGCAACGACGCCAGCGTAGCCCTGGCCGAGCACATCGCCGGCAGCGAGGACGCCTTCGCCCAGATCATGAACCAGTATGCGCAGAAGCTGGGCATGACCAACACGCATTTCGTCGACGCCAGCGGCATGCCCAATGACCAGCACTACACCAGCGCCCATGACCTGCTGATCCTGGCCCATGCGCTGATCCAGAATTTCCCGGACGATTACAAGTACTTTTCCGAGCACGAGTTCAAGTACGGCATCGAACACCCGCAGCAGAACCGCAACGGCCTGCTGTTCAAGGACCCCACGGTGGACGGCATCAAGACCGGCCACACCGAGGCCGCCGGCTACTGCCTGCTGGCTTCGGCCAAGCGCGACGGCCGCCGCCTGATCTCGGTGGTGATGGGTGGCCAGAGCTGGGCCTATCGCGAACAGGCCAACCAGGAGCTGCTCAACTACGGCTTCCGCAACTTCGACACCGCCAGCGTGCTCGGCGCCGCGGCGCCGGTGCAGAGCATGCGGGTCTACAAGGGCGCGGACAACGAAGTCGGCGTCGGCACGCTCGACCCGGTGTACCTGGCCCTGCCGGCCGGGGAGAAGAGCCAGCTGCAAGTGCAGCCGCAGATCAGCGGCAAGCTGATCGCCCCGCTGACCGCCGGCCAGAAGGTCGGCGAGGCCACCATCCTGCTCGCCGGCAAGCCGCTCAAGACGGTGCCGCTGGTAGCGCTGAAGGACGTTCCGGCCGGTGGCTTCTGGCATCGCCTGGTCGACCAGATCAAGCTCTGGCTGGGGATGTAAACCCGGCCTGAAGACAATTTGAAAGGCAGCCGGGCGGCCCTATATTGGATCGCATGGAAACCAAGACCTCCGCAGTTGTCGGCCTCGTCTACCCCTGCTCCTTCCCGGTGAAGGTGTTCGTCCGTCCCGACGACGAAGTCGAAGGCCGGCTGCAGACGCTGGTGCGCAGCCACCTCCAGCCCGAAGCCGGGCTGGAGGTGGAGCGCCGCACCTCGGCCAACGGCAAATACCTGTGCCTGACGCTGATTTTCGTGGCCGAGGACGAGGCGCACCTGACCCGCATCACCAAGGCCATCAGCGCCGATTCCAGCGTGGTGCTGTCCCTGTAAATGGAAGCCCGGGCGCAGGGCGGGACGCTGCTGCGCCGGCTGGGCCTGCGCGATTACAGCGAAACCTACGCGCTGATGCGGGATTTCACCGCCAGCCGTGACGCGGCGGCGGCGGACGAACTGTGGTTCCTCGAGCATCCGCCGGTGTTCACCCAGGGTCAGGCCGGCAAACCGGAACATGTGCTGGCACCCGGGGCCATTCCCATCGTGCAAAGCAACCGCGGCGGCCAGGTCACCTACCACGGACCGGGCCAGGCGGTGGTGTACGTGCTGCTCGACCTGCATCGGCTCGGCTACGGCGCGCGCGAACTGGTGCGGCGGCTGGAGCAGGCGATGCTGGATACCCTGGCCGGCTACGGCATCGCGGCCCTGGCCCGCGCCGATGCCCCGGGGGTGTACGTGGAGCGCGACTGGCCCGGCGGGGTCACCGAAATGCGGAAGATCGGCTCGCTCGGCCTGCGCGTCAGCCGCGGCTGCAGCTATCACGGCATCGCGCTGAACGTGAACATGGACCTGGAACCCTTCGAGCGCATCAATCCCTGCGGGCTGACCGGCATGCGCATGACCCAGGTGGCCGAACTCGGCGGCCCGGCCTCGGTGACCGAGGTGGTGCGCAGCCTCGAACCCTGCTTGCTGAACAATCTGGGTCTTGCGTCACACTGAATCGACCGGAACCGTGGAACCAAGCGGTCCGGGGCGCCTCTAAAGCGGTGTCAATCGCGTAGAATGACGTAGCTACGGTAGTCTCCGCATCCACTGCCCGCATACCCAGCCCAAATATCCCGGCTTCCCAGTCCCATGACCCCGACCGGCCAAGAGATTCTCGTGCGCGTGCGCGACCTGCGCTTCGCGTTCGGCCCGCGCGTGATCTATGACGGGGTGGATATCGACATCCCGCGCGGCAAGGTCACCGCCATCATGGGGCCCAGCGGCACCGGCAAGACCACCCTGCTGCGCCTGATCGGCGGCCAGTGGCGGCCGCAGTCGGGCACCGTCGAATTCGACGGCGCGGACGTCCACAAGCAGTCGCGCAGCCAGCTGTTCGGGCTGCGCAAGCGCATGGGCATGCTGTTCCAGAACGGCGCCCTGCTGACCGACCTGACGGTATTCGAGAACGTCGCCTTCCCCCTGCGCGAGCACTCCGACCTGCCCGACAGCATGATCCGTGACGTCGTGCTGATGAAGCTGGAAGCGGTGGGCTTGCGCGGCGCGGCCGGTCTCTACCCGGAGCAGATCTCCGGCGGCATGTCGCGGCGCGTGGCTCTGGCCCGCGCGGTGGCGCTGGAGCCGGCGCTGGTGATGTACGACGAACCCTTCACCGGCCAGGACCCGATTTCCATGGGCGTGCTGATGCGCCTGATCCGCACCCTCAACGAGGCCCTCGGCATGACCTCGATCCTGGTCTCGCACGATGTGGACGAGGTACTGTCGATTTCCGACTACGCCTACGTCGTCTCCGGCGGCAAGGTGCTGGCGCACGGCACGCCGGAGGCGATCCGCACCAGCGATTCCCCGATGGTGCGGCAGTTCCTCGACGGCAAGCCCGACGGCCCGGTGCCTTTCCACTACAAGACCTCGCACGACTACGCCACCGACCTGCTCGGAGATGCCGCCGCATGAAGCTGGGGCAGATCGTCGGCGATTTCCTGCGCGGCCTGGGCGAAGCCACGCTGTTCCTGTTCACCATGATCGCCGCCCTGCCGGCGGCGCTGCTGCGGCCGCGGCTGGTGATACAGCAGCTGTACATGATCGGCATGCTGTCGCTGATCATCATCGCCATCTCCGGCTCTTTCATCGGCATGGTGCTGGCGCTGCAGGGTTATCGCACGCTGGCCCAGTTCGGCGCCGCGTCCGCATTGGGCGTGGTGGTCGCGTTCGGCGTGATTCGCGAGCTGGGGCCGGTTGTCACGGCACTGCTCTTCGCAGGACGGGCAGGCTCTTCACTGGCTGCCGAGATCGGCCTGATGAAAGCCACCGACCAGCTTTCCGGCATGGAAATGATGGCGGTCGATCCGATCAAGCGGGTCATCGCGCCGCGCTTTCTGGCGGGAATCATCGCGATGCCCCTGCTCGCCTCGATCTTTTCGCTGATGGCGATCGGCGTGGCCGGCGGCCATCTGGTGGGGGTTGTTGCCCTGGGTGTGGATGATGGGTCCTACTGGTCGCAGATCCACAGCGGATTGCATCCGCACGATATTTTCGAAAGCCTGATCAAGAGCCTGGTGTTCGGCGTTGCGGTGAGCTGGATTGCCTTGTATCAGGGTTACCATGCCGCGCCCAACTCGGAAGGCGTATCGCGCGCCACCACCTCCACCGTGGTGGTGTCGTCGCTGGTGGTGCTGGCGCTGGATTTCGTGTTGACCGCGTTCATGTTCCGCTAGGCCTTCGCCGGCGAAGCATTCAGTCTGGTTTAGTGCCTCGGAACCGAGGCTGTGAGTCGAGGATTTTGCTTTATGCAATCGAGAACCCTGGAAATACTGGTCGGCTTTTTCGTCTGCCTTGGCGTGGCGGCGATCTTCCTGCTGACCTTCCGCGTCGCCAGCCTGGATACGGTGGGCACCGGCAGCAACAACTACCGCATTACCGCCAAGTTCGACACCATCGGCGGGCTCGCCATCGGCGCCTCGGTACGGATGGCGGGCGTCAAGATCGGCCGGGTCAAGGGCATCAGCATCGACCCCACCAGCTTTCAGGCGGTGACCACCCTTGAAATCGATGGGCGCCAGTCCAATATCCCCGAGGACTCGACTGCAAAGATCCTGACCTCCGGGCTGCTTGGCGAGCAATACGTGGGTCTGGAACCGGGTGGCGACGACAAGACACTCCGGAACGGCGACGAGATCAAGTTCACCCAGTCGGCTTTCGTACTGGAAAACCTGATCGGCCAGTTCCTGACCTCGATGACGCAGAAAGACAATAACCAGGGTAGCTCGCAACCGCAGAACGCCGCGCAGCCGGCGCCTACACCGGCGCCGAAATCAAAATAAGGAGTCGTCACCCATGATCAAGCTTCTGACCCGCCCCCTTCTTGCGCTCGCCCTGGCTGTCACGGCGTCGTTGGGCGTGGTTGCCCAGGCGGACACGACGCCGGCGCAGGCGCCCGACGTGGCATTGAAGACCACCACCGACCAGATCCGCGGCATGATCAAAGATCACTACGCCGAGTACAAGGCCGACCAGCCGAAGTTCTATCAGGCGGTGAACGACGTGGTGGTGCCGCGCTTCGACGTGCCGGGCATCGCCAGGGCCGTGCTGGGTCTCAACTACCGCAACGCCACCCCGGACCAGCGTACGCGCTTCGCCACGGCGTTCAAGGACATGCTGGTGCACAGCTACGCCAACGCCATGCTCGACAACTACAAGTCGGTCAGCATCAACTGGATGCCGCCGCGCATGCTCAATCCGACCGAGGCCGCGGTCAACACCTCGTTGTCGCGCGACAATGGCCAGTCCTACGCCATCGGCTTCCGCGTGCATGTGGTCGACGGCGAGTGGAAGATCCTGGACATCAACGTCGAAAACGTATCGCTGGTGCTGAATTTCCGGACCCAGCTCAATGCCGAGATCAAGCGCACCAGCCTCGACGACGTGATCGCCCGGATGCAGAATGGCCAGTTCAAGTCCGATTCGAGCGCGAACGCCACGCAGCCGAAAGCGAATTGAGCCAGACAGGGAAATAACAGCCGTGACCACGGGCCAGGGCGCGCTTCAGGGCGAACTCAACTTCACGCGGGTGCCGCAGCTGCTGGCGCAGGCGGAAGTGTTGGGTGTCGACGGCACGCTGGACCTTGGCGGCGTCAGCAATGCCGACAGCGCCGGCCTCGCACTGTTGCTGGAATTGAGCCGGCGCAGCAAGGCCCGGGGCAAGCATCTGAGCATCCGCGGCGCCAACGAGCAGATCATCCAGCTCGCACGGTTCTTCGGCCTCGACAAAATTTTGCGGTTCGAATAGGGAGCTTCATATGGGCAGAATGCATCGTTACTGCTCCATTGCCGTCGCCGTGCTGCTGGCCAGTTGCGCCCACCATCCGGCGGATGACCCGGCCGATCCGCTCGAACCGGTCAACCGGGCGATGTGGACCTTCAACTCCAAGGCCGACCAGTACGTGCTCAAGCCGGCGGCCAAGAGCTATGTCGCCGTCACCCCGGGCTGGGCGCGCGAAGGCGTCACCAACTTCTTCTCCAACCTGGTCTATCCGACCACCATCGTCAACGATTTCTTCCAGGCGAAATTCAGCCAGGGCGCGTCCGATACCGGCCGCTTCGTGGTCAACAGCCTGTGGGGTATCGGCGGCCTGATCGACGTCGGCAACCGCGTCGGCCTGCCCAAGCACGACGAGGATTTCGGCCAGACCCTGGGCTATTGGGGCGTGGGCGAGGGCTGGTACCTGATGATTCCCTTCATGGGACCCAGCGACAACCGCGACATCGTCGGCAAGGGCGTCGACATCTTCACCGCGCCGGCCCATTACATCCCCGGCCGCTACGACCTGCCCCACTACCTGGTCGACTATGTCCTCAACAGCGTCAACATCCGCGCCAATGCGCTGCCTTCGGACAGCCTGCTGGAATCACAGTTCGACACCTATCTGTTCATCCGCACCGCCTACCTGCAGCACCGGCAGGCGCTGGTCTACGACGGCAACCCGCCCCCGGAAGACCTCGGCCTGAGCGATTACGGCGACGACAGCAGCACCGCGGCACCGGCCCCCACGCCAGTGGTGCCTGGGCAGCAGCCGCCGGCGAAGAGCAAGTAGGTTTCGTTGTCGCTTCAAGGCAATGCAGCGCCTTGAGGTTTCTTACTCTGAAATCTTGGCGTACGCGCTTGCGCGCGAGGCACTGACCGCGCTGCCTGAAATCCCGGTTCCGCCTTGAAGGCTGGAATGAAATCGTAAGCCTTCAAGCAAGGACTACCCGGCCGCAGGCAACGCATACAGAGGCACCGCCTCCGCAAACCCCTTCACCACAACCGCCTCCCGCGCCTCCAGCGGCACCTCCATCGCCAGTTCACGCGTGCGCCCATCCACCAGGATCTCGCCATCCGCCGCCTGCTCGCACAAGCGCGAGGCCAGATTCACCGCCGGACCCACCGCGGTGTATTCCAGTCGCGAGGCGGACCCGATGACGCCGACGGTAACGAAGCCGCTGGCCACGCCGATGCCGATGCCGAGCCGGTGTTCCTCGCTGCTCCAGCGCTGCGTCACTTCCCGCGCCGCCTCCCGCACACCACGTGCGATAGCCAGGCCGACGGCGGCATGGTTGGACATCGGAATCGGCGCGCCGACCAGGATCAGGATGCCGTCGCCGGCATAGTCCTTGATGGTGCCGCCGTACGCGGCCACCACCTCGCCCACCGCATCATAATAGTCGCGCAACACCTGGATCACGCGCGAGGAAGGATGCGCCTGCGCGTAGGTAGTGAATCCGCGCACGTCGCTGACCACCACGGTGATCTCCAGGTAATTCTGCTTCATCGCGCCGGCAAGGCCGCGCTCGCGCACCAGGGAGGCCACCTGTGACGACAGGAAGCGCGACAGGAACTGACCGCGCTGGCCCTGCAGCACGTGGTACTGCACCGAACCGACCAGAAAGATCATCTCGCCGCACAGAACAGTGATGGAGGCAAACTCCACCCGCAGCACGAAACCGGCCATGAAGAACGGAGTGGACAGGCCAAGCGCCAGCAGGCGCACCCGCTCGGCACGGTCGGGGCGCCGGTTGAGCACCAGCGCACCGGAAAACAGCGCGGAACCGGCGGAGAGCAGGATGGGGACGGCAAACAGCCAGAAACCGGGCTTGTACAGCACGCTGGTGTTGCTGGCGGCGAACAGGAAATCGCGCGAGCGGATCTCCGGGAAGAACAGCGACAGCACGCAGTACGTCACCGCGGCGAGCTGGCCGAGGCGCAAGGTGTAGTCGCCGATGCGGACATCCAGCTCGCCTGCCGGCAAGGTGCGGCGCACGCGCAGCACGAATTCCAGCACTGCGACCAGGGCCGCCCCCTCCGGCAAGGCCAGCCAGCCCGGCATCACGGCGCCGGGGGTCATGCGGAACAGGAAGCCGACATTGGCGCCGATGGCCACGCCGATGAACACCAGGGTCAGCGCCAGCGCGCGCGAGGTTGGCGAACGGTAGTCGGCGGAGATGAAGGCCAAGGCCATGCCCAGCGCGACGAGCGCAACCATCACGCTGGGAACAATGGAAGTCATGCCTGTTCGGCTGGCTGAAGGTGGTGTCACATTATCCCGGAAATCCGGCGCCGGGGCCGCAATCCCCGTCCCGGCGGTCTTGCGGACGGTTCCGCGCGGCCACGGCCACGGATGCCGCCGATCCGCGCATGGCGGCGCGGCCGCGCCGTTTGTCGGCCAGATGCAGCCGTTGACTCCCCGTTCAGGCGGCCGTTCTTCCGCTCATCACGCCTCGGCGTACGCCCATCGGTAGCGACGCCGCAGCGGGCCGGAAAAGCAGTCTTCTGTATCCCATCGCCGCACCGCCCAGGGTATTCGCGAAAGCAATAACGAACGGACATGAACGGAACCTACGATCTCTCACTGGTCATCGCCTCTTACTGCGTGGCGGCCTTCGCCTCGTACGCGGCGCTGGACCTGGGGGGCCGGATCGCACTGTTCGACGGCGCCCGCGAACGCTTCTGGCTGTTCACCGGCGCACTGGCCATGGGCACCGGCATCTGGGCCATGCACTTCGTCGGCATGAAGGCCTTCCGGCTGCCGGTGGAAATCACCTATGACCTCGGCCTCTCCGTTTTGTCCTGGGTCGCCGCCATCACCGTTTCGCTGCTGGCGCTCTACATCATCAGCCGCAGCCAGCTCACCCTGTCGGGCATTGTCGCCGGAGCACTGGTGATGGGCGCCGGCATCTGCCTGATGCACTACAGCGGCATGTGGGCGATGCGCATGCAGCCGGGTGTCAGCTACGATCCGCTGCTGTTCGCCGCCTCGGTGGCCATCGCCGTGTTCGCTTCGGCGGCGGCCCTGTTCATCTCCTTCTCGGTGCGGCACCTGCCCGACAGGCGCGTGGTGCCGGCCAAGGTCGCCGCGGCGCTGGTGATGGCCGTAGCCATCTGCGGCATGCATTACACCGGCATGGCCGCCACCCACTTCCCCGGCGGAGCGCTGTGCGCTCCCGGCAACCTGCTCGGCGGCGACTGGATGGGCCTGCCGGTGGCGTTGATCACCGGAGGGCTGCTGGCCGCGGTGCTGCTGCTGGCGCGGATGGATGCGCGCGCCATGGCGGAACGCCGCCGCATCGAAAAGCGCCGCATCGAATCCGAGCGCGTCCGCCGCCTGGCCTACTACGACACCATTACCGGACTGCCCAACCGCAGCCTGTTCAACGAAACCCTGCTGAAACAACTGATCACTGTCAGCGGCAGGACGCCGCCGCCGTTCGCCGTGGTCTACGGCGAGATCCGCGGCTACCGCGCCCTGGTGGAAAAGGTCGGCCAGGACCGCGTCAACCTGATCATGAAGACGCTGGCCGGACAGCTGACGCCGGTGCTGCGCGACGGCGACCTGCTGGCGCGCCTGTCGCACGACGGTTTCGTCTTCCTGCTGCGCCAGCACGCCGACCGCAACATCGATACGGCGATGGCGCAGGTGCTCGCGTTGCTCGACAACCCGGTGCCTTGCGAGAGCCAGCGCTTCCGGCTGGTGTGGGGCGTGGGCAGCAGCCGCTACCCGGAAGGCGGCAATTCGACGCAGGCGCTGATCCGCGCCGCGATGAAGCTGCAGCGCGAAGTGGGTAACGAGCCGCGGCTCGTCCCACCGGCGACGCAAGGAAGGATTTCGGCACTCGGTGCGGCCTGACCGCCGCATCGCTCAACGGTCCCTGAGCCTTGGGCTGCGAAGAACTCCGGTTCCAGCAGCCCACTTTCTCAAACCGTCCAGTCAAGCCCGGCGCGGAGGTCCGCACCGGCACGGCCCTGAGCCTTGGGCCGCGAAGAACACCCCGGTGTTCCAGCGGCTCATTTTTTAGGACCTCGATTCAGCCCGCGGCGGAGGTCCGCCGCGGCACGGCCCTGAGCCTTGGGCTGCGAAGAGCGCACTACGTGTTCCAGCAGCCCATTTTTTAGGACTGAACGTTTAAGCCCGGCGCGGCGAGTCCCGCATCGGCACGACCCTGAGCCTTGGGCCGCGAAGAACACCCCGGTGTTCCAGCGGCTCATTTTTTTGCCCGTCGTGCGGACCGCGACAGCTAGCTGCCGGCGGTTTCCTGCTCTTCCATATCCGCTTCGAACAGCTGCTCCAGCTCCTTCGATGCTTCCTTGGCGGTCTGGATCAGCTGCTGCTCGTCGCGATGGATCGCCTGCTGCTTGAGCAGGGTGTCGTGGTCATGGCGGCGGAAACGCGCGACGTCGCGCGCGATGCGCTCATCCGATTCGCCCAGGGCGCGCAGCAGCTCCGCCGTCATCTCCAGGCTCGAGCCGTAGGCGCGGCGAATCACGTCGGTGACGCCGAGGTCCATCAGCTGCATGGCATGGGCGCGATCGCGCGCCACCGCGAAGATGCGCAGATGCGGGAAATTGCGCCGTACCATCTCGGCGATGCGCAGGGACTCCTCCACGTCGGCGATGGCCAGCACGAAGAAGCGCGCCTTGTCGGCCTTGGCCGCGCGCAGTACTTCCATGCGCCCGGCGTCGCTGTAGAACACGGTGCTGCCGAACTGGCGCACGAAATCGACGTGCTGCCAGTTGCGCTCAAGCACGGTGTAGGGAATCTTCTTCAGACGCAGCATGCGTCCGAAGATCTGGCCGAAAGGACCGAAGCCGGCAATGATGATGTCGTTCTCCGGCGCATCGATCTCGTCGAACGGCCGTGTATCTTCCGACTCGCGGCCGCCGAAACGCGATACCAACGCGTACAACGGCGGCGTGGCGATCATCGACAGGGTCACCGCCACCACCAGCATGTCGTCGGTGCGCTGATCGAACAGGCCGGCGCTGCGCCCGAGGGCGAAGAGCACGAAACCGAATTCACCGCCCTGGGACAGGGCCACGCCGAGCAGGCGCGCCGAGCGCGCCGGCAGGCCATAGACCCGGCCGATGAAAAACAGGACTACCGCCTTCAGGGTCACCAGCAAGGCCACCACTTCCAGCACCCGCAGCGGCTCCTGGGCGATGAAGCCGATATTGGCGGACATGCCTACCGCCATGAAGAACAGGCCCAGCAGCAGGCCTTTGAACGGCTCGATGTCCGCCTGCAGCTCGTAGTGGTATTCGGAATCGGCCAGCAGCATGCCGGCGAGGAAGGCGCCGAGCGAGGCGGACAGGCCCACCGCGCTCATACCCAGGGCGGTGCCGGTGACGGTGAGCAGGGCGGCGGCGGTGAAGATCTCGGGCACCTGGGTGGCGGCGAGGATGCGCAGCACCGGGCGCAGCAGGTAGCGGCCGAGGAAGACCACGAAGGCCAGCGCGGCGCCGGCCTTGGCCGCGCCGACCCAGAACGGTGCGCCGTCGTGCACCGCCGCGCCCTGGGCGGTGAGGAAGGGCAGCAATGCCAGGAAGGGAATCACCGCAAGGTCCTGGAACAGCAGGATGGCGAAAGCAGCGCGGCCGTGCCGGTCGGTCAGTTCCTTGCGCTCGCCCAGCATCTGCAGCACGAAGGCGGTGGAGGACATGGTCAGGCCGAAGCCGGCCACGATCGCCGCGGGCAGGGTCTGGTGGCGGATCATGGCCCAGCTGGCCAGCACCACGGTGCTCAACAGCACCTGCGCGCCGCCCAGCCCGAATACGGCCGTGCGCAGGCGCCACAGGCGGCTGGGCTGCAGCTCCAGGCCGATCACGAACAGGAGCAGCACCACGCCGAACTCCGAGAAATGCAGGATCTCCTCGACCTGCGAGATCAGACCCAGGCCCCACGGTCCGATGGCGATGCCGGCCGCCAGATAGCCCAGCACCGAGCCCAGGCCGAAGCGCTTGAACAGCGGCACCGCGATGACCGCGGCGAGGAGGAGCAGGGCAATGTCTGCGAGCATCGGTTAAATTTGGATTCGGTTTGAGACGGCGTTCAGGCTGTATGAGGTTGCTTTGGGGCTGTTGAAAGATTCCGGCGACGAAAAAACATCAGGTCCGGCTCGATTTCCAGCTTGATTCTTCTCGTTACGCTCAAGGAAGGGACTCGATGCGTACGTTTCTTAACATAGTTTGCGCCCTCGGGGCGCTGCTGTCTGCGGCCTGCAGCACCGCGCCGGAAAGGAAGGAGGCCCCCGAGGCCTGCCTCCCGGCCGGTACCACCGGCGGCACCGTCGCCGGTCCGTGGGGCTTTGCCGGGAGCATGCGCAACGGCCTGGCGCCGGCCACACCCAGGGATGTGGCCGTGACCGGCACCACCGTGGCCCCGGTCACTGCGCCGGGCCCCGGGCTGACCGATATCGCCCCGGTGGTCGCGACGGCATCGACGCGGGAAGCGCCAGGTGTCCCCGGCGCAGTGACAGCGGAGCACAAGCACGACGCGCTGCAGCCCGATACCGACCCCTACCAGATCGTCTCCGCCGGCAAGGGTCTATCCCTGCACAAGCCGATGTACATCCTGCCGGTCACGTATTCGGAGGATTACCACGGCCGCCGGACCGAAATGCTGTTCCAGATCAGCCTGAAACAGCGACTGTTCGGCGTCCCGCTGTATGTGGCCTATACCCAGAAGTCCTTCTTCGACATTTATGACTCGCCCGATTCCAAGCCGTTCCGCGAGAGCGATTACAACCCGGAGCTGTTCTACCGCTATATCCCCGCCGACCGCGAGAAATGGTTCCACCTCGGCGCGGACGTCGGCATCGAACACGAGTCCAACGGCAAGGGTCTACCCGATTCGCGCAGCTGGAACCGCATCTACTTCGCGCCGTTCCAGGCCGCGGGCGATCACCTGATCTACTGGAAATGGTGGTGGCGCTTGCCGGAGAACAAGGGCAAGGCACGCACTGACCCGACCCGCGACGACAATCCGGACATCACCAATTACTTCGGCTACAGCGAACTGCATTACGAGCAGCAATTGTTCAACAAGCACCTGGCCAACGCCATGTTCCGCTGGAACCCGGTGACCGGGCACGGCGCGGCCAGCCTGCTCTACACCATTCCCAACAGCGCCAGCGACCCGGCCTTCTTCTGGACCTTCTCCTTCTTCCAGGGTTACGGCGAGAGCCTGATCGATTACAACCATTCCATCACCCGCGTCGGCGTTGGCGTGTCCATCGCGCGCTGACACCGGGCGTTGATTCACAGACCGTAGATTCGAATATCCAACGAGGAGCACGGCATGCACGGCACGGACAGACACCCGAAGATGCTCAAGGCGCTCAACCCGGTGCAGAAGGTCATGCACAAGGGTCATCGCCCGGAATGGCTGATCGGGCAGAGCATGATGGACCACGCGGTGAAGGCGATCCGCGCCCGCGCCCACCTGGAGCGCGGCTACGACATTCCCTATCTCGCCGGTTACAGCATCGACGGTCACACCATCTTCATCGACCGCCACATGCCGAAGAGTTTCATCTACCGCAAGCGCAAGGTGCTCACCGACCGCTTCCTGATCGTGCACGAGGCGGTGGAGAAGTCGCTGATCCAGCTGCTCGGCATGCATTACCTGCATGCGCACCAGATCGCCCTGCACGCCGAGCAGGCCGCGGTGCGCGCCGAGGGCATCACCTGGGAGGCGTACGACGCCTTCATGCAGGACTACATCAAGGTCATCGGCGACGAGGATCTGACCCGGGTGCCCGATACCCTCGACCTCACGCCCTACCGCGATTTCCACGACGCCGAGGAGCTGAAAAAAATGAAGGCCGGCATGTGGCCCTGCCCCAACTTCGAGCCCAAGCACAAGGTGCATATCGCCGGGCTGCAGCAGTCGAAGGTGCAGGTCAGCGCACCGGAATAGCGAAACGGCCGGGAAGGCGGCCGGACGGTCGCCCGGCAAGCGCACGGCGCTTTCCGGGCAAGGGCTGCCACGGGCCAATCCGGTGCCGTTCGCGGCCCCCTTGCAATCCCGCGGGCCGCCTCCATGAATCGGGTTGCGGTACCGATCCGTCGTACGATTGAACATATGCGCCGGACCGCCGGTCATAGTTCGGCATACGACCCGGTCCGATAATCCAGAGGAGCTGGCCCGGCGATACTCTCGCCGCACCCGCCGACATCAGCAGGAACCCACGATCCGCCCACGGCCCGCCTTCAAGGGCTGACGCGGATCGGCGGCCAAGCAGGAGGCAGCAATGACCACCGCAGTCTGGAATGGGGTAGTGATCGCGGAATCCGACGACACCGTCGTCGTCGAGGGAAATCACTATTTCCCGGTGGAATCGGTCAATGCCGATTACCTCAAACCCAGCGATACCACCACCGTCTGCCACTGGAAGGGAACGGCGCATTACTACACCGTTGCCGCCAACGGCAGCGAGAGCAAGGATGCCGCCTGGTATTACCCGACACCGTCCGATGCCGCCGCGCAGATCAAGGACCGGATCGCGTTCTGGCGGGGCGTCAAGGTCAAGTAGACCCGGAAACTCCAACATGGACGCAGGGAAGCTCCAACCAGGTCCAGCCTTGCGCGTCTCCGGCGCGGTCTTGCGCGAGCGCTACCACGCGGTGCGCGCCCGCACCGAGGCCCTCGCCGCGCGACTGTCGCCGGAGGACCAGCAAGTGCAGTCCATGCCGGACGCGAGCCCGGCCAAGTGGCATCGCGCGCACACGACCTGGTTCTTCGAGACCTTCCTGCTGCTGCCGCACCAGCCCGGCTACCGCGTGTTCCACCAACGCTTCAGCCACCTGTTCAATTCCTATTACGAAGCGGTGGGTGTGCGCATCGCCCGTGCCTCGCGCGGCATGCTGACGCGGCCGACGGCGGACGAGATCACGGCGTACCGCGCGCATGTGGATGCGGCGATGGGCGCGTTGCTGGAACAGAACACGCCGACGATCGCCGCGCTGGTGGAACTGGGATTGAATCACGAGCAGCAACACCAGGAACTGCTCGTCACCGACATCAAGCACGCCTTCTCGATCAATCCGCTACATCCCGTTTACAGTGCGGCGGCTGCAACTCCGGCGCAGCGGTCCGCGCCGGCGCTGCGCTGGCTCGACATTCCCGGCGGCATCCACGACATCGGCCACGACGGCGACGGCTTCTCCTTCGACAACGAGATGCCGCGGCACCAGGCGTTGCTGCAAGCATTGCGCATCGCCAGCCGCCCGGTCAGCGTCGGCGAGTATCTCGAATTCATCGATGACGGCGGCTACCGCCGCGCCGGGTTGTGGCTGTCCGACGGCTGGGCCACGGTGCAGGCCGAGGGCTGGCAGGCACCGATGTACTGGGAACAGCGGGACGGCGCATGGATCAGCTATACCCTGCACGGCGATGCGCCGCTGCGCCACGACGAGCCGGTCTGCCACGTCAGCTACTACGAGGCTTGCGCCTATGCCGCCTGGGCGCACAAGCGCCTGCCCACCGAGCAGGAATGGGAAGTGGCGAGCCGCCTGCACGGCGGCGTGAAGGCGCAGCAGGATCAACAGATTCGCGTCCATCCGCGTCCGCTCGCCGATGGCTTCACGCAGGATGTATGGGAGTGGACCGGCAGCGCCTACCTGCCCTACCCCGGCTTCCGCGTGGCACCGGGCGCGGTGGGCGAGTACAACGGCAAGTTCATGGTCAACCAGATGGTGTTGCGCGGACGGTCCTGCGCCACGCCGCCGGGCCATGCGCGGCCGACGTATCGCAATTTCTTTCCTCCAGCTGCACGCTGGCAATTCAGTGGCTTCCGCCTTGCGGAGGATGTATGAACGCTCAAGCAGCAACGGCTCAACTCGGGGTACAGCAGCTGCAGGATCTGGAACCGACGCTGGAGGAATTCGAGGCGGCGGTGGTCGCCGGGCTCTCCGCCACGCAGAAGACCCTGCCTTGTAAATTCTTCTACGACGCGGCGGGTTCGGTGCTGTTCGACCGCATCTGCAAGCTGCCCGAGTATTACCTGACGCGCACCGAGCTGCGCATCCTCGACGAGCAGGCCCCTGCTATCGCCGCGCTACTCGGCCCGCAGGCCAGCCTGGTGGAGTTCGGCGCCGGCTCGGCCAGCAAGGTGGGCCTGATCCTGTCGCGGCTGGAACAGCCGTTCTCCTACGTGCCGGTGGATATTTCGCGCAAGCATCTGCTCGCCGGCGCGGCCGGCGTGGCGCGCGCCTTCCCCGGGCTGCGCATCGCGCCGGTATGCGCGGACTACACGCAGAACTTCGCCCTGCCCGCTGCCGCCTCGGCGGCGCCGGGTGCACTGGGCGGCTTCTTCCCCGGCTCGACCATCGGCAACTTCACCCATCCGGAAGCGGCGGTGTTCCTCGCACGTACCCGCGAGATCCTCGGGCCGGGCGCGGTGATGATTGTCGGCGTGGACCTGCAGAAGGAAGAGCGCGTGCTCAACGCGGCCTACGACGATGCGGCCGGCGTGACGGCGGAGTTCAATCTGAATCTCCTGCGCCGCATCAACCGCGAGCTGGGCGGCAACTTCAGGATCGGCGAGTTCGAACATGCGGCGCGCTGGAACGAGGCCGAGGGGCGGGTCGAGATGCACCTGGTCAGCCGCGGCGCGCAGAGCGTGCGCATCGGCAACGCGCGTTTCGAGTTCCAGGCGGGCGAGAGCATCCACACGGAGAACTCGTACAAGTACAGCATCGCCTCGTTCCAGGCGCTGGCCAGCGATGCCGGTTATGTTCCGGCGGCATGCTGGACGGACGAGCGACAGCTGTTCAGCGTGCATGCGCTGCGTGTTCCGTAAACCTCAATCAATACAGCCTGTTGTACAAGAAAACGAGCGGCGGAATGGGCGGGACGTTAAAAAACGTAAAGCGCCGAACTTACGTCCCGGGGCGGTGCCTTATCTTCGGCTACGGCACTTCCCTCCCTGGGTCGCCGTAGCAGGGCAGCGGCTTTCCCCCTTTGACGCTGTCCGAGTGGCGGCGCCGGCGAATTCCCCGTTCGCTGGCGCCATTTTTTTGCGGGGGCGGAAATTCGCCCCGCATTCTTTCTCCTGCTTCATTCCCGGCCGGATGCGTTAGGCTTGTTGCGCCTCACCGTATTCGCTGCATTACCGGGAATTTGCGCAGATGACGGAGCATCCACTCCAGGGACGTACCATCGCCGTGGCGGAGAGCCGCGAGCTGGACGTATTCGTCTCCATGCTGGAACGGCGTGGCGCGCGCGTGCTGCGCTGCCCGCTGGTGGGGATACTCGATGCGCCGGACCCGGCGCCGGTGCTGGAGTGGGTGCGCTGGTTCAACAGCGGCGGCTGCGACGATTTCATCGTGCTCACCGGCGAGGGGCTGCGCAGGCTGCTGAGCTGCATCGAGCAGCATGAGCCGGCGCTGCATACGCCTTTCATCGCCCACCTGGCGCGCGTACGCAAGATCACCCGCGGACCCAAACCGGCGCGCGCGCTGCGCGAACTGGGTATGAAGCCCGATATCGCGGCGGACGTGGCGACCACGGCGGGCATCATCAAGGCACTGCGTGAGCTTGATCTGAGCGGGCGCGGCGTGGGCGTGCAGCTTTACGGCACCGAGCCCAACCTGCCGCTGACGCAGTTCCTGCAACAGGCGGGCGCCAGCGTGCGCACCGTGGCGCCCTACGTGTATGCCGACAACACGCACGATGCGGAAGTGATCGAACTGATCGTGCACATCGCCGCGGGCGAGGTGGACGCTATCGCCTTCACCAGCCGGGCGCAGGTGGAACGGCTGATCACGGTAGCCGAGTCGGCGGAACAGGGCGAGGCATTGAAGGCGGCGCTGGGCAGGATTTGCGTGGCGGCGGTAGGGCCGGTGGTGGCCGAGGCGCTGACGGCGCAGGGCATCCGGGTGGATTTGATGCCGACGGAGTCTTATTTCCTGAAGCCTTTGACCAGCAAGCTGGTGGAGGCTTTGGGGGGCGGGAAGGCGGATGGTGGGGCGGAGGCCTGAGTTACCCGGTCTTGGGCGAAGGAAGGAATGGCGGAATGCGCTGTGCCCCTCGATACGCCCGCAAAGCGGGCCACCCGGGACGGCCTTGTTCCGCCTACCGCTGTCGGATCCGCTTCGCTTGATCCGACCTACATGGCCTTTTTCTCCATGCGTGCCATGTGTGCCAAGGGTTTTTGTTGGCACGCATGCGGTGAGCGTTGAATGCAGCATGGGTTTTGACGGGCTCGCCAAGGGACGTTAAACGTGCCTGAGAGGGGTTTTGGGGATCGGAAAAGCGTGGAGCGCCGGTAACGGTTTTTTCGGCTTTTCGGGCCAAATATTACGGCAGGCTTACAGCAGCAATCCGGTCATGAATGTGTCAAGGCGCTGACATTTTGGCGGCCTAGCCTTCGGTTGGTTGAGCCATACCCAATCAAAGGACTGATCATGACCACGACGGATCGCCGCAATTTCTTGCGGCTGCTCGGCAGCACCTCCCTTGCCTCGATGTTCCCCGCCAGCATCGCCCGCGCGCTGGAGCTTCCCGGCAATCATCGAACCGGTACCATCGAGGACGTCGAGCATATCGTCGTCCTGATGCAGGAGAACCGTTCGTTCGACCATTACTTCGGCACGCTGCGCGGCGTGCGCGGTTATGGCGATCCGCGGCCGGTGAACCTGCCTTCGGGCAAGCCGGTGTGGTACCAGCCGGACGGCGGCAGCTATGTGCTGCCGTTCCGCCCGAACGCGGACAAGCTGGGCCTGCAGTTCGTGGAAGACCTGGCGCACGACTGGACCACCACGCACCAGGCCTGGAACCAGGGCAAGTACGATCAGTGGGTGCCGAGCAAGGGCGCGGCGAGCATGGCGCACCTGACGCGCAAGGACATCCCCTTCCACTACGCGCTGGCCGACGCCTTCACTATCTGCGACGCCTATCATTGCTCGCTGCTGGGACCGACCGACCCGAACCGCTATTACATGTGGACCGGCTATGTCGGCAACGACGGCACCGGCGGCGGCCCGGTGATCGACAACGCCGAGGCGGGCTACGGCTGGTCCACCTATCCGGAAGCGCTGGAGAAGGCGGGCATCTCCTGGAAGATCTACCAGGACGCCGGCACCGGCCTGGATGCCGCCGGCTTCTGGGGCTGGACCGACGACGCCTACATCGGCAACTACGGCGACAACTCGCTGCTGTATTTCCACCAGTACCAGAACGCGCAGCCGGGCAGCGCGCTGTACGAGAAGGCGCGCACCGGCACCAACATCTCGGCCGGCGGCACGCTGTTCGACATCCTGCGCAGCGACGTGGCCAACAACACGCTGCCGAAGGTTTCCTGGGTGGTGGCGCCGGAAGCCTACACCGAGCACCCGAACTGGCCGGCCAACTACGGCGCCTGGTATGTGTCGCAGGTGCTGGACGCGCTGACCAGCAACCCCGAGGTGTGGGCCAAGACGGTGTTCCTCGTCACCTACGACGAGAACGACGGCTTCTTCGATCACGTGGTGCCGCCGTATGCGCCGCCTTCCGCGACGCAGGGCAAGTCGACGGTGGCGACGACCAACGAGATCTTCGCCGGCAGCTCGGGCAATCCCGCCGGGCCCTACGGCCTGGGCGCGCGCGTGCCGATGCTGGTGGTGTCGCCGTGGAGCAAGGGCGGCTGGGTCAACTCGCAGGTGTTCGACCACACCTCGATCATCCGCTTCATCAGCGAGCGCTTCGGCACGGTGAAGGCGCCGCTGACGGAGCCGAACATCTCGCCCTGGCGCCGCGCGGTGTGCGGCGACCTGCGCAGCGCGTTCGACTTCACCAAGCCGGATTCGCGCAGCGTGACGCTGCCGGATACCAGCTCTTTCGCGCCGCCGGATCAACTGCGCCACCCGGACTTCGACGCGGTGCCGCCCGCGCACCAGGCGCTGCCGGAACAGGAAGGCGGGCTGCGCCCGGCCCGCGCCCTGCCCTATGAGCTGCACGCCGCGGGCTGGTCGGACCAGGGCAGTTTCTGGATCGACTTCGTCAACACCGGCCTGGCCGGCGCCTGCTTCCACGTGCGCTCCGGCGACGGCGCAAGCGGGCCGTGGAGCTACACGGTGGAGGCCGGCAAGTCGCTGGCGGATTCCTGGGCGGTGGCGGGCGCGTACGATCTTTCGGTGTATGGGGCCAACGGCTTCCTGCGGCAGTTCAAGGGCGACCTGAGCGCGCCGCGCGCCGACCTGCGCATCACCAACCGCTACGACCGCCTGCGCGGCAACCTGGAGCTGATCCTGGTCAACCGCGGCGGCGCGCATTGCCAGGTGACGGTGGAGAACACCTACAGCGGCGAGAAGTTCTCGCAGGTGCTGGCGCCGGGGCAGCGGGTGGAGCACCACTGGAACCTGCAAGGCAGCTTCGGCTGGTACGACCTGGTGGTGACCTCCAACGCGGAGAGCGGCTTCCAGCACCGGCTGGCGGGGCATGTCGAGACCGGCAGGGACGGCTTCAGCGATCCGGCGATTGCCAATACGCAGTTGCTGGGGGTTGAAGCGGCGGCCTGATCTTTGACCGAATGCGGGACCGTGTCGCGCGGCGGAATACATACATTCCGCCGCGCGACGTTCGAAAGCGGGACGTATTGATCAAACTGGCTGGCCCGCCGCACCGCGGGCCGGGTAAGCTGCGTGGCGTACCTGACGCCCGCACCAGCCCTGCTTGCCACCATGCCGTCCTCGACCCGCCCGGACAACGACGAAGCCGCCTATGCCGCGGTGCTGGAAGAGTTGAAGAACGGTGTGCGCGATGAGCCGCTGATGGCCAAGGCTTTCGCCGAGGCTGAAGGGAACGACAACAAGGCCCGCGCACTGTATATGCGCTGGCGCTCGGCGAAGCTGATGGCGACGGCGGTGCGGGAGCGGCGGCGGGCTTTCGACGAGGGGGCGCGGGCGGCCCCGGTGTATCCGCGGCCGCGCAAGACGGCACGCTCCTGGAGCAGTCCGCGTTCTTCCGATTTCCTGCTGGTGGTGTTGGCACTGGTGCTGCTGTTCCTGTTCAACCGGGATGTCCACCACGCGGTGATGAGCCTGCTACGTGCCCTGGGCCTGGGCTCGCTGCTGCATCCCGTCTGAATTTTGCTGCACTGCGGCTCCCCTGCCCCGCCACCGCTTGGCGGCGCGGCGCCCGCGTCCATCCGTTCCACTCTCGCTATACCCGGCGCCTGCCGATAATCAAAGCGCTCATACCGGTCAGGGGGCAATCGGGGAGCGCATCAGCGGGCGCCGCAAGGGTGCCGGTGCGCTTCCTGGTTGCTACCCGCCAGGCCGGCCCAAGGGCATACGATCAAACGGCTAATGCTGTCCGAAGTGTCACTCCTGCTCGCGACAGTGTGGTGCGCGGCACCGAGCGCGAGAAGCCCTGAGGGGCATCGGTGCAACCTCTTCTTTCGGATCGCGGCGCTTGATGCGAAGCGGCGGGTTACGCCTTCGGCTAACCTGCCCTTATTCCACTGAACGGCGCGCTCACTGTATCGGCGGCGGCGCATGCGGCCATTGCGCATCGCCGATCAGCACGGCGCCCGGCTTCGATGCGTGCTCGGCCTGGGCCTGCCGGTCGTCGATGGGCGTGACTTCCACCGGCACGGTGCCGGTACGGAAGCCCAGGGCTTTTGCGGTCTTCGGGGAGAGGTCGATGATGCGGCCTTTCACGAAGGGCCCGCGGTCCTTGATCACCACTTCGGCGCTTCTGCCGTTGCGCAGGTTGGTGACTTTTGCGCGGGAGCCGAGCGGCAGGGTCTTGCTGGCGGCGGCGTTGGAGTCGAGGTCCAGCGGGGTGCCGTCGGCCATCGGTCTTTTTGAGAGCTTGCGGCTGTAGACCGAGGCCTTGCCGCGATGGTTGTTCGACGCGTGCGCATGCGTAGGCGCCTTGTGTGTCCGGGTCTTTTCTTTTGCGAGGGCCGCACTCTGCGCCGCGACGGCGGGGCCGCCGCAACAGAGGAAAAGCAGGGCCGGAACCATCCATGCCCTGAGCCGCAAATTCGTCATCCGTAACGCCGTACCGCCGTTCATTTTGGAAATATGAAGGCAGCGAGGGCCGGATTCAAGAAAGGCCGGGGGTGCATGCGGGCATGCATGCGCCCCGGCCTTCCGGCTTCAGGTGAGGTGCCGCTCGGGCCGCAAAACGCGGCCGAACGGCGGGCTGGCTACTTCAGCCCGGGCAGCGGCGCCGCGGTAAGGGTGGCTCCGCCCAGGACGGGCGCTGTTACCGTGGGAGAGATGGCGAGGGTCGGTGCCAGGGCAATCGTCGGTGCCACATTGGGGGCGATGTTGGGCAGGACGTTGAGCGAAGGCGCGATGGTGGTGACGAAGGTGGCCGAATGCGCCAGCGGGGCGGCGATGACCGCGGCACCGGCGGTGCCGGCAACAGCCAGGCCACCGATGGAAGCCAGCGCAATGCCGGAGGCCAGCATCAACTTGCGTGATTGCATGCTCATATTGTTTCTCCACTTGCTTGATTGAGCCCAGTCGGTTGACTGTGCCCGAAGCCTTTGCAGGGTTGGTCTTTCAGCCATCCTCGCATCGGGGATGGCAGGCCCTGCGGCTTATCCAGAGCGTCGCAAGCCTCTGAATTCATCCCGGATCCACGATATGACGCGGAAAACATCGCCAGGTTGAAGATGCAGAGTAACGGGGTGCGGGGGTGAGGTCCGTACGTTACCGCGCTTTGAGGAATGCGAGGGTCGTCGCCACCTGCGGATGCTGCATAAGGAGGGGACTCGAAGAGCCTTGATCGGGCGCTGCGGCCCCATTACGCCGGCTTCATTGGCCGCAAAGCGGTGGTGCTGGCCGCGCCGGCGGTGTTCAGCCGACATTCACCCCCGCGGGCCTACAGTGCTCACGTCAACCAGCAACCTGCTGGCGGACATCGAAACGGAGGTACGTGTCATGAAACGCATTGCTTTGAGTATGGTTGCCGGATTGGGCCTGCTCGCCCTGGTTCCTACCGCGGCGATGGCACATACCGACGTCTCCATCGGCCTCAACCTGGGTGGCAGCTATGCCCAGCCTGTTTATGCCGCCCCGGAACCGGTGTACTACGGTCCGGCCCCGGTCTACTACGGCCCGAACGTGGTCTACCGCGACGACGACCGCTGGCGTGAGCATCGCCGGTGGGAAGAGCACCGCTGGCATGAAGAGCATCGCTGGCACGAGGATCATGGCTGGCATGGCCATGACCGAGACGATCGCCGCTAAGGCTTAGTCTGGTGGTGTAAAGGAAAGCCCGCTTCGGCGGGCTTTTTAATTGTTGAGAGCGACCTCGTTTCAGTTAACAAGAACCCAGATACAGCGCGGGAATATGGAATTTGATGGCGGCAAAGCCCCCCGGATTCCATTTCATTCCATCCGGGCCACGCTCGCTGGCCTCAGTGAATATTGACCAGTTGCATGCCAAGGCTCGCGTCATTTGTATTTTTTAAGGAAATCCTGCACCTGTCGGATTTCTAAAGTTGCATCCACTTGGAATCGTCGCAAGAGATCCACGTAGGACGCATTACCCTCCTCACCGCCTGAATGAGCACCGATCTGCTTCAAATCCAATTCGATACCGCTTAACTGGTTCTGTAGCCGCTCCATGGACGCAGCGGCCTGCTTGACCTCGGTCTCGTGCAGTCTCTGTGACTGAAGCAAAATAGATGCGGCAATAAGGCTGCCAGCCGTTGCGGCGCTCAGTACGCTGATGAGAAGGGGCGCCATGCTATCGGATGGAGAATCCGTCAACACCTTAGGCATCCCGCTAAAATGCGAGAGTGCTGCTTCTCCAAGAATGCTGAGCACTCCAATAAAAACTCCAAGGACGAAAATCAAGAACGGCCGCCGATGCAACTCTGGATGCGCGCTTGTCCAAAGGAAGCAAAGAAGAGGCATGACTAGAGCGATGGCCAGTTTAAGCAGCATATACCCCCCCCATTTGCACTACTTCGATATCACCGTCAACCACCTCAGTGTAGCTATGCGAATTGACCGTTCCCGAAAGTTACTCGCGTCACTCTTGTGGTTACTTCGACGAGTACATCTGCGAGTGAAGTATCCGATACCGGTTCAAGCAGTTGTTGCGTGTTCACGGAGACTGACGTAACAAGATTGTCATCCTCCAGCAAGCAAAAGAACGGGATTTGATCCTGAGTCGGCGTAATACCAATAGGTAAGGCATTTAGTAAGCGCGGCATCGTCAACGCATCAAAAAGAGTCTTCAACCTGTTGTCAATGTCGCCGCCTTGAGTAATCAGCTGTCCGGGAGGTTCCGGTCTTAGAAGCGTGAGCCGCAATTCAGCTACTGCATTGATTTCGGCTGTAACCAGGGGCACGAACGTAAATGCCCCAAGAGGTCTCAACGAAGAATAATTTCCGGGCGCTTTCCGTGGCTGAAGGAACTCGCCGTATTCATTTAGCGGAGATTGATTCCACAACGCTTTAAGTTGAGCGTGAAATGCTTGTCGCACATCATGCTTGTGCGCTGGATTCCCATTCGAACGCAATGGTCCACGATAGTGTAGAACGAACTTCATCGACGGTATTTGGTGTCAAAATTCTGCGTCGTCTTCTTGTTTTGTCTCTATAGGTTTTGTTTCTATAGCCGCGATGCGGGATGCGGATTCCAAAATCCTTGCCGCCTCCTCAGCTGAATATCCTTCGAGCCACACTGCATGTTTGTCCTTTGTAGTGACATTAATACGCCTGCTTTTCCGAACGTGAGCCCAAGCCAAACAAGCAACCGCGAGTGCACCCCAACCACCAGAAATTATGATCTCAATATTGAGTCTCGACGCTACAGGATTAGCGCCAAGCTTAATGTGTTTGTTGTATTTGAGACCATGCTGCGTCAGCGCCGCGGTGAAGGAGTGATGGCTATCCTCGAAAGTCGTTGCTTGAAGAGTTGGCATAGTCGCAATTATTGATAGTTATTACTGCTGCTTAGTTTGCACTTTCCTGCCTTGCAACTCCACGGAGGTCTAGTCATAAATCAATGACAGCCGACCCCAATTTACTCTACACCATCATGCTTCATTCGAGCTCGATTTAATGGAATCAATACATGACCATTATTGCTGCTTATACCGTAGAGGGCTGTCCGATACTAATTGGCGATCTCTTGATTTCAGGTATCGAACGTATAGATCGGAAACATTCAGTCCCCATGATCGGTGGAGTCGAAAATATATTCCCCGCAGGATCAGGCTGGTCGATTATCGGCCTTCGTCAAAAAATAGAAATTCTCAACGCAACAACTGCTATTGCGTGGGCGGGCAGCTATATTGCGGCTCGGATCGTGATCAAAGAGCTGAAACTTCTGGCTTCGGAGAATAAGCTGTCATTCAGTAAGATAAAAGACTACTTCTCGTCTTTAGATCCAGACATTGTCAAACAAGGCGTTAGCTTCATTGGCTGGACACTTGAAAAAGATCTTTTTAAGACGTTCGAATTTAATACTAAAAATAGACTTTCGACATCTCTCATCGGCACCGTAGTAGCTACCGGAACTGGGGCAGAAGCTTTCGTCAAATCACTATCTAACATCCCACTAAATTCATTCAAAGCAACAGGTAAAATAAATTCGCTTGCAACCGCAATATCCACCTCGCTGTTTACAACGGGATTGATGCTTCGAGCAGAAGCTTCAGCGGCAAGTTCGAGTTCATTACTTGGTTTCTTCGGGGGCGGGTATGAATTAGCAACCTTCTTTGACGGCCGTTTTCAAAAAATTGGCAATGTTACATATGTTTTTTGGGAAGCACGGATTTCCAATCTTGGAGTCACCATAAGTTCCCCTTTACTAGCCCTCAAACAGGAATACTTCAATGAAATTTTGCTTATTCACTCAATTGAATTCGGCAACCATTCAACCCAAGAGCGGCAGATAACAAGAAACGATTATCACGCAGTGCTACCCGTCTATGCGGCGGCATCGGAGATCGATCTGCAACTGCTTAAGCCCACTTCGTTGAATTCACGATTCACTTGTCACTATTTTGGCATCTCTATCAACGGAAACTATGAAATACTGTGCAAGTTAGACCATCGGATCGATGATGCAACGAGAGACATTTTGTTCATCGAAGAAAACGGTCAAGTCACTGTTAAGGTCGCTCAGGATTTCTTAACGCACATAGCGGAAGAAATAACAAAGAAAGCGCAGAAATCTTGATTGGCTACTTCAGTGGTGCCGGTTGAGGGATTCGAACCCCCGACCCCCTGATTACAAATCAGGTGCTCTGCCAACTGAGCTAAACCGGCTTTTTCCCTGACGGGCCCGCGGGTGGCGGGGCGCCGTTGCGGCGTGGGGGTATTTTACAGCTTGGGCGGGGGGCTGTGATCCTTCTCTCCCTGACCTACCAGTCACTTGTTGAGAGTGCGCGCGCCACCGTTCATCCCTCGATACGCGCTGCTTCGCGGCGCACTCGGGACGAACGGTGGGGGAAAGGGCGGCGCGGTCCTTCACCCACCCTACCGCCCCTCCCTCCCTCGATACGTGTTGCTCCGCAACGCTACTCGGGACATTCGCAAAAGCACAAATCGCTGCGCGATTCACTCGGGACGAACGGTTAGGTGGAGGACCGGCGGGAAGAGGGCGGCGCTTGACCAGGATTTCAAAGCCCCTCTCCCCTGCCCCTCTCCCGTGAACGGGCGAGGGGAACACCTTCTGAACACTTTCTCTCAGCAGCAGCCGTGGTTGCCGTGCTGGGTGTGGCCTTCGGTGGCGGCTGCGCCGGTGGTGAGGCCCTGGGTGCTGGCCTGGTAGTGGTCGGCCATGACCCGGGCGACGCAGGCGGAGACGCGCTTGCCCATGGGGATGTGGAGGAATTCGTTGGGGCCGTGGGCGTTGGAGCCGGGGCCGAGGACGCCGGTAATCAGGAACTGGGCGCCGGGGAATTTCTCGCCGAGCATGCCCATGAAGGGGATGGTGCCGCCCTCGCCCATGTAGGCGGGGGGCTGGCCGAAGAATTCCTGCGAGGCGGCGGCCACGGAGGCTTCGAGCCAGGGGGAGAGCTGGGGGGCGTTCCAGCCGGCGGAGGCCTTCTCCACTTCGAAGGTGACGTGGGCGCCGTAGGGCGGGTCTTTTTCCAGCAGCTCTTGCAGGACCTTGCCGGCGATGGCGGCGTCCAGGGTGGGCGGGAGGCGCAGGGAGAGTTTGACGGCGGTGAAGGGGCGCAGGACGTTGCCGGCGCTGGTGAGCGGGGGCATGCCGTCGAGGCCGGTGACGGAGAGCGCGGGGCGCCAGGTGCGGTTGAGGACCAGTTCGGCGGGGTCTTCGTTCATGGGGCGCATGCCTGTCACGAAGGGGAATTTGTCGTAGACGGCGGTGCCGAGGGTTTTGACGGCCTGTTGCGCCTGCTCGATGCGCTGGGGCGGGATTTCCACATACAGGTCCTGCGGCAGGATGCAGCCGGTGGCCTGGTCTTCGAGGCGGGACAGGAGGGTGCGCAGGATGCGGAAGCTGGAGGCGACGACGCCGGAGGCGTCACCGGAGTGGACGCCTTCTTCCAGCACCTTGACGGTGAGGTTGCCGCCGGAGAGGCCGCGCAGGCTGGTGGTGAGCCAGAGCTGGTCGTAGTTGGCGCAGCCGGAATCGAGGCAGACGATGAGGGAGGGTTTGCCGATGCGGCCGGCGAGGTGGTCGACGTAGTACGGCAGGTCGTAGCTGCCGGACTCTTCGCAGGCTTCGATGAGCACCACGCAGCGGGCGTGGGGGGCGCCCTGCTTGTGCAGGGCGAGGATGGCGGCGAGGGAGCCGAAGATGGCGTAGCCATCGTCCGCGCCGCCGCGGCCGTAGAGCTTGTCGCCTTCGAGGACAGGCTTCCAGGGGCCGAGGTGCTCGGCCCAGCCGGTCATTTCGGGCTGCTTGTCGAGGTGACCGTAGAGGAGGACGCAGTCTTCACCGGAGGCGGTGCCGGTGGCGGGGATGTCGATGAAGATGAGGGGGGTGCGGCCGGGCAGGCGCACGACTTCGAGCTGCATGCCGGGGATGGGCTGGGCCCTGGCCCATTTCTCCATGAGGGAGACGGCCTGGTCCATGTAGCCGTGCTTTTCCCAGTCGGCATCGAACATCGGGGATTTGTTGGGGATTTTGATGTATTCGATGAGCTGGGGGACGATCTGGGTGTCCCACAGGGTGCCGACGTAGCTGAGGGTTTCGGGGGAGTTCATGGGGGACTCGGGAAAGGGGGATGAGACAGCTTAAACGGTTCGGGGTGGGGATTGCCGGCTGTTTGTGCAATACGGATTTGTGGGGGATAAAAGCGGGATTGTGGGGAGGGTGGCGCGGGTTCATCCCTCGATACGAATCGCTGCGCGATTCACTCGGGACGAACGGAGGGGGGCGGCTGGTTGGGGGAAAGGCGGCGGCCTAGTGGCCGCCGGATTTGTCGCCGTACAGCTCCTTCAGGCGCTGGTCGCGGCCGCAGCCGTGGCGGTAGATCTGGTAGCGGACTTCGTTCTTGATGTAGAAGTCCTGATGCGCTTCTTCGGCCGGGTAGAAGGTGGAGGCGGGGACGATCTGGGTGACGATGGGGCCTTTGACCACGCCGCTGGCTTGCAGGGCGTCGCGCGAGGCGATGGCGAGTTTCTGCTGCTCCTCACCGTGGTAGAAGACGGCGGTGCGGTACTGGTCGCCCACGTCGCAGAACTGGCTTTGCGGGGTGGTGGGGTCGATGTTGTGCCAGAAGACGTCGAGCAGTTTGGCGTAGCCGACCTTGGTCGGATCGAAGACGACCTGCACGGATTCGGCGTGGCCGGTCTTGCCGGAGGAGACCTCTTCATAGCTGGGATTCGCCACATGGCCACCGGTGTAGCCGGAGGTGACGGAGATGACGCCAGGCAGGTTCTTGAAGGGCGGGACCATGCACCAGAAGCAGCCGCCGGCGAAGGTGGCGGTTTCGGTCTTCGCCTCGGCTTTGGCGGGGGTGACGTCGGCGTGGGCTGCCTGTAGCGGCAGGACGAGGGCGAAGAGGGCGGCGATCAGGGGGCGCATGGGGGATGCCTGGTTGGGAGGGTTCGGGGTTTAGACGCTTGAGGGGCGGGTTTATTCCATTCGCCTGTGTGGCATGGCCTCTCCCGGCTCTGAGGGCCGCCCTCTCCCGCGGGCGGGAGAGGGAAAAGCATTCGTACTTCTTCGGCATTTGTAGGGCGGCCTGTGGCCGCCGGCTTGGGGCGTTGCGTGCGGGGCGATGGCGGCCACAGGCCGCCCTACTGTTGGGGGCGTCGCGGGTTGATGGTATGCAGCCAGATCCTTCGCTTCGCTCAGAGCCTGGCCCCCGAGGTCATAGTCGGGGGATGACAGCAAGAACTTTCCTACTTTGCGTCGCGGGCGTAGGCGAGCAGGCCTTGCATGACGAGGTTGGGACGGATGGACCAGCCGCTCTCCAGGTGGGGCGCCAGGCGCGCGGCGTCGCCGCCGGTGATGAGGCGCGGAGCGCGCGCCGCGTAGCGTCCGGCGAGGCGCTCGACCATGCCGGCGGCGGCGTGGAGGGCGCCCTGGCGGACGCAGGCGTCGGTATCCGTGCCCAAGCCGTCGGAATAGGTCTGGGCGGGGCCGGTTGAGGGGAAGCGGGTGGCGCCGAGTACGGCCTGCTGCATGGTGAGGAGGCCGGGAGCGATGACGCCGCCGAGGTGTTGGCCCTGGGCGTTGACGGCGTCGAAGGTGAGGGCGGTGCCGGCGCTGACGGTGCAGGCGGCGTTGCGGGTTTCGGTCCAGGCGGCGAGCAGGGCGAGCCAGCGGTCGATGCCGAGGCGTTGGGGCTCCGCATAGGCGACGCGCAGGCCGGAGTATTCGGCCTGGACCGTGGCGAATCTTGGCGCGGTGCCGAAGCGCAGTTTGAGGACGGCGGCGAGTTTGTCGCCGAGGGTGGCGCCGGTGACGTTGGCGATCCAGATGGCGTCTGCTTTGGTGAGACCGATGGCGGAGACCGCCGCCGCCGGGTTGCCGCCGTGCTCGATGGCGCCGCCCTCGCCCAGCCCGCTTTCATCCGCCGCGGTCCACTTGAGGCGGCTGTTGCCGACGTCGAGCAGGAGCAGGCTCATGGAGCGGGGCCGAAACGCAGGCTGACTTCGCCGGCGTGGACGTGGTGGCGGCGGCCCTGGGCTTCGACGATCAATGCGCCTTGCGCATCGACGCCGCGGCCGATGCCTTGCAGGGGTTCGCCGCCGCCTTCGATGCGGACTTGCTGGTTGGCGGTGGCGTCGAGCGTGGACCAGTCGTGGAGGAAGGGGGTGAAGCCGGCGGTTTCGAATTCGGTGATGGCGGTGATGAGTTCGGCTAGCAAGCCGGCGGCTAAAGCATTGCGTTCGGGCGCAGCGCTGGCTTCTCGATACGAATCGCTGCGCGATTCACTCGAAGCGAACGGGGGGTTTTTGGAATTCGAAGTAGAAGCGAGCGCGGCCTGCACGGAGGTCCAGGGCTGGCCCAGGGCGCCGGCCTGCTCGGGGCTCATGGAGACGTTGATGCCGATGCCGATGACGACGCGGCAGGCGCCGCCGGCTTCGCCGCGCTGCTCGATGAGGATGCCGCCGAGCTTGTCATTGCCGATGCGCAGGTCGTTGGGCCACTTGAGCATGACCTGATCGAGGCCGGCCTTGCGCAGGGCGCGGGCGCAGGCGACGCCGACGGCGAGGGAGAGGGCGCTGAGTTGAGGGGGCCAGGTGGGGAAGCTCCAGGCGAGCGACAGATAAAGATTGGCGCCGAAGGGGGAGCGCCACTCGCGGCCGCGGCGGCCACGGCCGGCGGTTTGCAGTTCGGCGAAGAGGGCTTGGGGGTCTTGGGCGGAGTCTGCTTCGAGCAGGCGCTGGTTGGTGGAGTCGGTGCGGGTGAGCACTTCGACGTGGCGCAGCTTTGCGCTGGTCTGCGCAGGCAGGAGGGTGCGGATGTTTGCGGCGTCCAGTCTCTGCAAGGGCTGGGCGAGGCGGTAGCCCCTGCCCGCTTCGGCTTCTACTTGCAGGCCCCACTCGCGCAGGTGGGTGACGCGCTTGGCGAGGGCGGCACGGGTGACGCCGGCTTCGGCGGCCAGGGCTTCGCCGGACTGCCACTCGCCGGGGGCGAGTGCGTCGATCAGGCGCAGCAATTCGTCTTCGCTTAGCGGGCGAGCCATGGAGCCTCTCTGGAGGTCGTTTGCGCACGCGGCCGAAGGCGCCGGCGGTACAGTGCAAGGAAGGAGGAGCGCAGTTTGGTAATCCAAACAAGCGACGAGTGACGCCGCAATGTGCCGCCGGCGCCCGGCCCCGAAGGGTTGCGAATCCAAGGCCCCATCTGCTGCGTTGCTCGTTCCTTGCAATGAGTCATTGCCACGTCACTCGCGCCTTGCACCTGGGGCCTTGGACTTCGCAACGCGTCGCGCGAACGACCTCCAGAGAGGCTCCAGGATCATGGCTTTGTCGAAACGATGCTCGGTGCCTTTGAGCAGGCGGGCGATGTTTTCGCGGTGCTTGAAGACGACCAGAAAAAGCATGGCCAGGGCGAAGAGGCCGGCGTCGGACTGGACGCCGCCGTGGAATACCGCGACGTACGCGAAGAAGGCCGCGGCGCCGCCGATGGAGGCGATGGCGACGTAGCCGGTGAGGATGACGGCGAGGACGAAGACCAGCAGCATCCAGGGCAGCGCGGCGGGCAGCAGGGCGGCGAAGACGCCGGCAAGCGTGGCGACGCCCTTGCCGCCGCGGAATTTCTGGAAGACGGGATAGCAGTGGCCGAGGGCGACAGCCATGCCGCAGAGGTAGCCGACGCTTTGCTGCGGCAGGATGGCGGCTTCCGCACCGGGCCAGTGGATGGCGGGGATGGCGAGCGCGGCGAGGACGCCCTTGCCGATGTCGATGAGGAGGACGCCGAGGGCGAAGCTCTTGCCGCGGGTGCGCAGGGCGTTGGTGGCGCCGACGTTGCCGGAGCCGGTGTCGCGCAGGTCGGCGCCGCCGCGCAGGAGGCGCATGATGTCGCCGCCCATGAGGGTGCCGAGGAAGTAGGCGGCGATTACCTTGATGAGGAGTTCGGTCATGGGGGATGACTATAAACCGGGGCTGGGGTTGGTGCTGGTATTGGGCGTGTCGTCTGAGGTTCAAAGAACGCGGCTTGAGAGGGTGATGCGTCCGTTCATCCCTCGATACGCGTTGCTTCGCGACGCACTCGGGACGAACGGTGGGGAGGGTGGCGCTTGCCACCTGCCCTGCCTCCGGACCAGAGCGGGAGGCGGTGCCGGTGCTGGGTTGGGCTGCGGAGTGTGAGGAGGTTCAAAGAACGCGGCCTGGGAGGTTACTGCGCCCGTTCATCCCTCGATACGCGTTGCTTCGCGACGCACTCGGGACGAACGGGGGAGAGCGTGGCTATTGATTCGGGCTAATCAAACTGCTTTTTTGCTGCAAGCTGTAGCCCAGACCAATCACCGCGTATCAGCGCTTCCTTCTTCGCCCGGCTCCATGACTTGATCTGCAATTCGGCGGTCAAGGCTTCTTCCCGGGTGCTGAATGCCTGCGAGAACACCAATTGGACCGGACGGCGGTTGTTGGACGTGAATCCGGGAATCTCGCCGTGCTGGTGCTGGTTGATGCGCTGCTCGAGGTTGTCGGTATGCCCGGTGTAGTAAGCACCGTCGTTGCAGCGCAGGATGTAGGTCCAGAAGGCCATTGCTTGAGGGTTTGCGCTCGTTCATCCCTCGATACGCGCTGCTTCGCGGCGCACTCGGGACGAACGGTGGAGGGGGTGTCGTTCGGGGAGATTCAATGCTTCTGCCTTCTGCCTTCTACCCTCTACCTTCAGCCTTCTGGTTTCTGGCATTCGGTCACTCCCCCCACTCTCTCCTCTCATGCTGAATATCCGGACAGTGGCTCAGCCCAGCCACTTGCGACGCCTTTCCAGGTTTTCCCCTTCCACTTCGGCCAGGGTCAGCACCCAGGTGTCCAGCGGCGGGGCTACCGGGGTCAGGCTGGTTTGCAGGAGTTCGTCGCCGTGGAAGTAGTGGACGGTGGTTTCCCAGCCCATGGGCAGGTGGTCGAGGAGTTTGTTCCAGTTGGCGTTGGTGACGCGCAGGCCGTCGAGGGCGACGAGGACGTCGCCGGCGGCGAGGCCGGCGCGCTCCGCGGGGGAGCCGTTGAGGACGTGGGAGATGCCGGTATCGGCGCCGCGCAGTTGCAGGCCGGCCCAGGCGGTGGCGGGTTTGGCTTCGCCGCGGCCGCCTTCGTCGGTGGGGCCGGAGGCAGCGCGCAGAACTGCCTTGATGCCGAATTCGGCGAGGAGCTCGGCCAGGGGCAGTTCGGCGGTGGAGCGGAGCATGCTGTCGAACAGGGGGCGCAGGTCGAGGCCGGAGAGTTCGGCGGCGATGTGTTCTAAGCCGCTTTCGGGAACGGGTTTATCGTCGCGGCCGTAGCGGGCCCACAGGGTGCGCATGACTTCGTCCAGGGTGGTGCTGGATTTGAGGCGCAGGGTGAGGTCGAGGCAGAGGGCGACGAGGGCGCCTTTGACGTAGTAGTTGACGTTGGCGTTGGGGGTGTTTTCGTCGGGCTGGTAGTACTTGATCCAGGCTTCGAAGCTGGAGTCGGCCAGGGTCTGCACCAGGCGGCCGGGGGTGCGCTGGAGGCGGGTGGCGGTTTCGGCGAGGAGGTCCAGATAGGCCGGCGCGTCGAGCAGGCCGGCGCGCAGGAGCATGTAGTCGTCGTAGTAGGAGGTGATGCCTTCGTAGGCCCACAGGTCCTGGGAGTAGCCTTCGGCGGCGAGCCTGGATTCGGCGAAGCGCTGGGGGGTGATGCGCTTGACGTTCCACAGGTGGAAGTATTCGTGGCTGACCAGGCCGAGGAAGCCGCGGTAGCCTTTGCGCAGGCCGGTCTGGCCGGGCCTGGGCAGGGCGTCGCGGGCGCAGACGAGGGCGGTGGAGGCGCGGTGCTCGAGGCCGCCGTAGCCGTTGGCGGTGACCTGGGTGAGGAACAGGTACCGGCGCAGCTTGGGCTCCTGCCCGAACAGTTCGCGCTGGACGTGGCAGACGCGGCGCAGGTCGGCGGCGAGGCGCACGGCGTCTGGCTCGCAGCGGCCGGAGAGGATGAGGCTGTGAGGGACGCCATCGACGTCGAACTCGATGCGCTGGAAGTCGGCCATTTCGACCGGGTGGTCGATCAGTTCTTCGTAGCCGGCGGCGAGGTAGGTGCCGAAGCCGGTGTCGTCGATGGCCACTTCGCTCATGGCGGTGGCGAGTTTCCAGCCGGGGCAGAGGGCGGCATCGGGCTTCGCCACGGTGATTTCGAAGGCGGACTGTTCGTGGCCTTGCGGGCAGTAGAAGAGGGAGCTGCCGTTGAAGAAGCCGCGGTGGGTGTCGAGCCAGGCCTTGCGCACGGAGCTGTCGTAGGCGTGGACCTGGTAGTCGAGGGTGATGGCGCCGTGGCCGGTGACGCGGAAGCTGCGCTTGTCGATGCGCTGGATGGCCGCGGGGGCGCCGTTGACGGTGGCCGTGAGGCGCAGCACATGCTTGGCGAAGTCGCGGACGAGGTAGCTGCCGCGGATCCACGAGGGGAGGCTGAAGACCTGGCCCTCGGCGGCGTCCGCCAGTTCGCAGCGGACGGTGTAGAGGTGGCTGAGGGGATCGAGGGAAACGGCGTAACGGACGGGACTCACGGCAGCCCTGGTGATGGGGGATGCCTCATTCTACCCACAGAGCGGGCCGGAACCGCGGGCCTGCGCCGCCGGAGCGGCGCTGACGGGTGCTAGCGGGAGATGACCAGGGAGGTGATGGTCGGTTCCTGGGAGTTGTTGTCGCCGCCGACCTGGCCCAGGCTGGTGAGCGCGCCGGTATCCAGGTCCACGGTGTAGAGCGTGGCCGGGCCGCCGCTCTGCAGCACGGCGTAGGCGTCGCCGTTATCGGGGGAGATGGCGAAGCCGGTGTTGGTGCTCAGGGACGAGTTGAGCGTGCCGATGGTGCGCAGGTCGCCGCCGTTGGCGGAGCCGGCGTTGCTGGTGTTCTTGTCGCCGATCCGCACCAGGCTGGTGGTGGCGATGTCGAGGGCGTAGAGAGTGGTCTGGCCGGCGCCGACGACGGGGTTGGTGTAGGCGATGCCGCCGAGCTGGGGGGTCTTCTTGTCGTTGACGTCCTGGCTGTCGTAGACGACCTGGCTGCCGTTGTTGTCGATCAGGCCGCTGGTGATGTTGACCAGCAGGTTGTACTGGGTGCTGATGACGCGCACGTCGCCGCTGACCGGGTCGAAGCTCATCAGCGGGTTGATCAGGCGCACGGTGTTGTTGCGGTTGCCGAGCTGCTGGGTGAACGGCAGGCCGCTGGTGGTGTTGACGATGGTGGCGGTGCCGCCGACGGGATCGAGGGTGCAGAGGAAGCCGTCGTTGGTGATGCACCACAGCACGCCGGTCGACGGCTGGTAGCTGATCTGCACCACGCTCTGGCCGGTGGAGAGGCCGGTGATGGGGACGGTGCTGTTGACGGTGCCGGGCTTGTTGGTTTTGAACTGAACGATGGAGCCGGAGCTGGTCAGGGCGTAGGCGGTGAAATCCTTCTGGCAGCCGGCCATGGCCAGGGTGGCGGCGAGCAGTAAGGCGATGCGTGCGGACTTCAGCATAAGGTTCCTTGGCGCCGGCGTGGGCCTGGCAAGACCCGGCTTGCGCCGGCGGGTTCAGCCTGTGAGCGATTGTGCCGCGATTCGGGGGTGGCGTCCAAGGCTGCACCGATTTTTACATTGCCGCGGTCCCGTCCCGGGGCCTGTGTTGCAGCGGCTTTTCAGGGGGTTTTCAGGGCGGTTTCGGCGGTGTGACGGGGGGCAGCCGGGCGGCGCCCAGGACGCCGCTGCTGTCGCCATGCAGGGCCGGCCGCAGGATGGTGGCGACGCGGTCGGAAAAGACCCAGGGCGCCCACAGGGCCGGTACCTGCCGGTAGAGCCGCTGCACCCGGGAGACGCCGCCGCCGAGGACGATGACTTCGGGATCGACGAGGTTGATGACGTGGGCCAGGGCGCGGGCCAGGCGGTCTTCGTAGCGGGCCAGGGTGGCGGCGGCCTGGGTTTCGCCGGATTCGGCGCGACTGACGATGGTTTCGGCGGACAGCTTTTCGCCGGTGGTACGGGCGTGGTCGGCGGCGAGACCGGGACCGGAGAGCCAGGTTTCGATGCAGCCGTGGAGGCCGTGCCAGCACAGCGGGCCCGGCGATTCGCCCCACTCCGGACGCGGCCACGGCAGGGGGTTGTGGCCCCACTCGCCGGCGATGGCGTTGGGGCCGGCCAGCAGGCCGCCCTGCACCACCAGGCCGCCGCCGACGCCGGTGCCGAGGATGACGGCGAAGGCGCTGCGGGCGCCGGCGGCGGCGCCGTCGAAGGCTTCGGACAGGGCTAGGCAGTCGGCGTCGTTGGCCATGCGCACGGTGCGGCCGAGGGCGTGCTCCAGATCCTGCCGGAGCGGCTGGTCGTTGAGGCAGGTGGAGTTGGCGTTCTTGATGCGGCCACTGGCCGGGGAGATGGCGCCGGGGTGGCCGATGCCGACGGGCAGACCACTCTTGCCGGCGGCCTGTTCCAGATCGCGTACCAACCCGGCCACGGCGGCGATGGTGGCCTGGTATTGCATGGCCGGCGTGGCGATGCGCAGGCGCTGCACGACTTCGGCTTCGCCGCGCAGGACGATGCCTTCGATCTTGGTGCCGCCAAGATCAATTCCTATCCGTAATGCATCCAAGCTATTGTTTTTAATCATTTCACTGCATCAAGCCATACACTCGTAGCTACACAGATTCGAACTGCACTCGCCATGTCATTGGCACTCAAGGTGCTTCGACTCGCCTCAGATCAATATTAAAGAGGATCTGCGCCGGCAATGCCGGCATCTTCGCGATCAGCCGTTTTGCTTTCATCGACCTCGTTCCTGCGCCTAAATTGGGACGCTCAGGCATCTTCTGGAACGAGCACGCTGCGGCGTGTCAGGTTGGACCAGGCCAGAACCCACACCGCTCCTTCAAGAGCCCGCGAGTTGCACGCGATTGCTCATGCCAACTTGTCCAGACCAATCGATCTTTGGCATGCCAAAATCGATTGGGCCTGATGCTTGTTCGAAGCCGGGCTCGCAAAAAGACTTTCGGTCACTGCGGCCGCCTGGGCCTTTGCGGTGAACAAGGCGGCGATCTGAGCTTGAGTCCTGGACGGCCGCGCCAAGTGCGCCGCCCCTTCGACGTCCGCTATTTGCGGCGGAATGTCATTCTTACGTCTGGACCCGCCACAAATTCCTCGAATCTCGGCCGCTTGCGTGCAGCGAGCAGACTGACTCCCCATCCCGGCGACAAGGAGTCAGCCATGAATGGAATCACCTCCTCTCCCGTTCGAGAGCCTTGGAATAAGGGCAAACTGGTCGGACAGAAGCGTCCGTTGAAGCAGAAGGATGTCTGGACCATCAGGGCGCACTTGAATCTCGCCGATCGCTGCAGGGACCTTGCGATGTTTAATTTGGCTCTCGACAGCAAGTTGAGAGCCTGCGATCTGATCGCGCTCTACGTCCGAGATATTGCTCACGGCACCGAAGTACTGAGCCGCGCCACAATTTTGCAGAGGAAAACGCAGCGCCCTGCGGTGTTTGAGATCATGCCGACCACCAGGCGTGCCTTAGCTCAGTGGATTTCGGATGCCAGCCTCCTCCCCGTGGACCACCTGTTCCCAGGACGCGGTGGACCATCGACGCACCTGTCGACCCGGCAATACGCCCGAATCGTGGACGATTGGTGCCACCAGATCGGGTTAGATGTTACGGCGTACGGCACACACTCAATGAGGCGCACCAAGGTGAGCATGATCTACGAGCGAACCAAGAATATCCGCGCTGTCCAGTTGCTACTCGGTCACCGGAAGCTTGAGAACACCGTTCGCTACCTCGGCGTTGAGCTTCAGGACGCGCTGACGCTATCCGAAGAAACGGAGATCTGAGCCTGACCTTCTAAGGGCGGCGCCGTGGGCGCCGCCCGCTTCGATGTCCGCTGTGGTCGACAGCATGTCGCAACCGCGACCGCACCCGCCACATAGCTGCCGTCCAGTCTGGACCGACAACCAGCCGCTCATAAGAACTCGCTCATAGAGTGGCGGCCCAATTTGAGTGACCCACAATCAAGCGCTTTAATTTTTCCAAAAGAATTCCGGAAATCCTCACAACATGTTTTCACACAGCCTCGCCACTTTGCGGAACTGGGAGCCAGGCACCCCGCCGTTTCATCGCCACTTGAATGTAATGAAAAATTCCAAAGCATCTGGCCGCTTCATCGCCTCACGGCTGGCCGCCTTATCCACTGGCCAGCCCATCAGGATACGGCGTACCGGAACCTCCATCTTCTTGCCGCTGAGCGTGTAAGGAATATCCGGCACCTGGATGATGCGGTCTGGCACATGCCGGGGACTGCACTCGCGGCGGAGTTTATCTTGGATACGGGTGCACAGCGCCTGATCCAGTACTGCACCATCGCGGATCTGAACAAACAGCGGCATGAAGAAGCCGCCGTCCGATAGTTCGCAGCAGACGATCAGGGAGTCCGCCACCTCCTCAATCTTCTCGACGGCCCGATAGATTTCCGCGGTGCCGATGCGCACACCATAGCGATTGAGGGTGGAGTCGGAGCGGCCGTGGATATGGCAACCACCGTTCTCGTTGAAGCGGATGAAGTCGCCGTGACGCCAAACACCCGGCCAGACGTCGAAGTAGGTTTCGAGATAACGCCTGTCATCCGCATCGTTCCAAAAGCGTAGCGGCATTGAGGGGCTCGGCTTGCGCACCACCAGCTCGCCAACGTCACCCCTCAGGTCGCAGCCGGCCTCGTCCCAGGCGTGCACGTCCATACCAAGCGCGCGGCCCTGGATCTCGCCTGCGTGAACCGGCAATATCGGCGCGCCACCGACCAGTGCGCTGCACAGCTCAGTGCCGCCGGAGATCGAATTCACCCATAGATCGCGCTTGACTCTGGCATAAAGCCAGGCGTAGGTTTCTGACGTCGCCGGCGAGCCGCTCAGCACGATCGAATCCAACTGCACCAAGTCGCAGCACTCGCCTGGGATGAAGCCGCTGTCCTGCAAAATCTTGACGTAGGTCGGGCTAACACCGAAGGAGGTGGTTCCGGTGCGTTCCGCTAGCTGCCACAACAGCTCTGGCCCGGGGTACATCGGATCGCCGTCATAGAGCACGGCGGCAGCCCCGGCTAGCAGCGCCGACAGAAGGATGTTCCACATCACCCAACCGGTAGTGCTGTGGAAAAACATCACCGAGCCGCGCTGCAACCCGAGCTGCAGCTGGGTCAGCTTCAACAGCTCTACCAAGATGCCGACATGGCTGTGCACAATGGCCTTGGGTAACCCTGTAGTACCGGAAGAGAACAGCACCCACAGTGGATGGTCATGCGCCACGCGCTCATAGCGAAACGCGGCGCGCGGCACTTCTGGCCCGGCCAGCATGTTGTGCCAGGAAAGTGCTCCGGCGATTGGGCAGCCGGCGCCCGCATCGACGAAGGGTAGCCACACCACATGCTCGAGAGTCGGCAGATCACCGACGATGCGCGCCGCCTCAACTCCGCGCAGAAAGGTCTTGCCGTGATAGACATATCCATCGGCGACGAAGATCAGCCGCGGCCCGATCTGGCGGAAGCGCTCCAGTACAGCGCCGGCGCCGAACTCCGGCGCTGCCGAAGACCAGATCGCACCGATCGCGGTGGTGGCGAGCATCGCCACCGCGGTCTCCGGCGCGTTGGGCATGTAGGAGACGACGCGGTCGCCGGGTGCCAAGCCCATAGCGCGCAGCCGCGTCGCGAGGATGCGTACCTGGCGGCCCAGCTCGCCCCAGCTGAGCTTGCCGTAGGAGCGTCCCTCGGAGATGTAGTGCAGCGCGGTTTCCTCTGCCAGCTCCGCCTCATGGCGCAGCACGTGCTCGGCATAGTTGACGCGCGCGCCGGTAAACCAGCGTGCTCCGGGCATGACACGGCGTTCCAGCACCGACTCGTACGGCGTGTCGGAGAGTACGCCGAAGTATTCCCAAATCGAAGCCCAGAAGTCCTCGACACGGTCCGCCGACCAGCGCCATAGCTCGTGGTAATCGGTGAATGGCCGACCCCGCAGCCGCAGCCATTGTAAATAGCGGGTGATCGGCGCCGACACCACGCGCTCCGGCCCCGGCACCCACAGCAGGTCCCCATCGGCTACCACCGGATCACCCAGCGACGGCCCCGCGGTCCCGCCCGACGTTTTACTGAACTTCTGCACCATCTTGGTTCCCGGTTTAAAGGTCCGGCCGTAGCGGCGTCATGTCACGCCTCGACGTTGCTTCGGCCCGGACCGCGGTGTGTACCACCATCGGCATTCGGCTTCTGAAAAAAAGAGCCGGCCTGGTCACAAACCGGCTTCAAAAACACGCGCCCCCTACTGAGGGAGGGTGGAACAGGAGCGCATGCGGAGCGAAATCTCCCGGCCGATGCCCCGAAGCAAATGCCAACTGACATGGATCGGCCGGGACGTGCCACAGCCGCTACGATCAGGGAGGCACAGCGGTCCGCCCTGCGAACCCGGACCCCGCCCTGCTGTAAGTGCATTGTTGTCCTCCCGAAGCTGGCGCGCGGAGTACCGCGCCGCGGTGATCCTTGTCGTAGGCGAAGCCGCGGATGCGGCGGCGTGGTGGCAGTATCCGATTGCCTGCGCGGACGCCACAATCCGGAACTTGCCGCTACTACAGGGGGATTTCCCTAAGACGGCGGAATTGGCAGGAACGACCATTTCATCGTGACTTTGCCCGACCCGCTGAACAGGCCGCCCACCGTGGCGTTGCCGTCCAAGGGGGCCTTTAGCGAGAGCTCGCCGGTAGCGCTGCCCGATTCGTCGGCCTGCCGCAGGATCTGCGAAGCCCACTCCAGCGCTTCGCCAAGCGGCGCCAAGTCTTCCTCGCGCTGCTGCGGGGAGCCGTGCAGGGTACGCAGCGAGATGCCATGCGCGGAAGGCAGGTAGACGTTGTCGAGGTAGAGACGATGGTCCTGAGTGTCCACCACAGCTGTGTAGCGTCGGCACAGCGATTTCCGGTCCGCGGTGTCGCCGCTGGATTGGCCGCGGCGCTCCAGGGTGAAAGGCACCAGCTTCCTGCCGGCGCGGTCGAAGGCGATCTGCCCTTCGACCCGCGTCTCCAACGCCGCCTTCATACGGTTGGGGCAGCCGTCGTAACCGAAGAAGAACAGGTAGCGTCCGGCCCGGTCGAGCAACGCGGCACCGGCGGCGCTGCCTGCCGGCTCGCCATCCGCGGAGGGGGCAGTGGCGAACACCGCCGAGTAGCGCTGCACCACCGCGGACATGCAATCGGGATCGCCCCTGCAGTTGTACATGTCGAGCTGGGCCTGCTGCGATACCTGTTGGCGCTCGGCGTCGGTTCTGGGGATCCGCAACTGGCCGCCACCGGCCTGCTTGGCTTCTTCCAGACCCTTGCGTCGCATGTATTCCTGCTTGATTGCCAGGCGCTGGTCGAAATTCAGATCGAGCAAGTTGGCACCCTGCAGCTTGCCGTCGGAGCGCAGCCGAGTTTCGATGCTGTATTGCTGGCTGGTACTGCCCTTCGACGATTGCTGGCCGTTGTGCCAGTCCTGCTGGCCTTCTACGCTCAGCTCGATCTGCAATTGCCACTCGAGTTCTGCCGCGGAGGCGGCGCAGGCCAGGAACAAGCCGGCGGCTGCCAGGCCGGCGTTGCGCAGCGCACGCTTCAATCGGCACCGCCGCGCAGCACGGCAAGCCGCGCCAGCACCTGCTCGGGCACCGCGTTCGTCGGCACTACCGCGAAAAGGAAGCCACCGGCGGGCACTTGCGGCGGCGCGGCGCCGGACCAGAACTCCCCATCCAGTGCCACCCCTAATGTGCAACCGGACAGCGGCTGCGGTGCGATGATGAAATCGAGGTCCCGCGCCGGGCCGGCGAAGCCGGAAGCGTCGGGCAGTTGCAGGCCCAGATCCCAGCGGTAGTGGCCGGCGATGTTGAGAACCGGCCGGTACCAGGAGATCTCGGCGGCGGAGGCGGGCTCGGCGCCAAGCGCCTCCTGCAGCAGCACGGCGTCCAGGCCGCTCTCGCCGAAACTCCGCAGGAACTCAGCGACGTAGACAGCAGCGGTGTCGATCTCCTCCGCCCCGGCACTGAGCACGGCCCCGGCGCCATGGGCGGCGCTGTAGGCCTCGGCCAGCCAGCGCCGCGGCGAGGGGAGCGCCAGAACCAGGGGCCGGCCTGGCAGGCCGGCGCGCAGGGCTCGGATCAGCTCGTCGAGCCTGGCGCGAAGGCCGGGATCGGCCAGCAAGGTGCGCAACGGCACCACCGGGCGCGGCTTGGACGCCATCGCCTGGCGCAGTTCCGGCTGCGCTTCGATCCAGGCTGCGGCCACCGCCGCGGCCGGCAGCACCGTCAACTCCGCCCGCAGCAAACCTGCGGCCTTGCGCCGCAGCGCCACCAGGCCGGCAACGTCGAGCCAGTCGATCCGGCCACCGCCAAGCAGGCGCTCGACGTAGCTCAGGTCGTCGAGCCAGACCAGGGGGTGCAACAGATTGATCTTGTCGAGCAGTGCGCCCACGATTTCATCTCCCCAGGTGATTACATCGCGTAATAGCCGCCGTCCACATGCAATTCTGCGCCAGTGACGTAGCGTGCGGCGTCGGAAGCCAGATAGACCACCGCCGCCGCAATGTCCTGCGGCCGGCCCAGCTCCCCCATCGGCACTTGGTTGAGGAAAGCCTCCTTCGATGCCTGCACCGATTCGGCCAGCTTCAGGTCGACGAAACCCTGCAGGAAGCGCGCGGCCATCTGCGTATCGATCAGCCCGGGGTGGATCGAGTTGCAGCGGATAGCAGTGCGCAGCTGGGCGCATTCCACTGCAACCGACTTGGTCAGTAGCCGCACCGCGCCCTTCGAGGCTGTGTAAGCACTCAAGGCGGGGATGCCGCCGAGGCCGGCAATGGACGAGATGTTGATGATCGAACCGCCCTTGCCGGCGATTCCACCGGGGCGCATCGCCCGCACTGCGTGCTTGCAACCCAGCAACACCCCGGAGATGTTGATGTCGAGCACCTTCTGCAGATCCTCGAAGCACAGATCGGCGATCAGGCTCTGCTTCTCGATTCCAGCATTGTTGACTAGGATGTCGAGCCCACCGAATTTTGCCACGACGGCGGCCACCGCCATCTCCCATTGCACCTCGTCAGCAACATCCTGCCGCATGAACTCCGCGCGCAGCCCGCGGCCGCGCAGGTCTTTCGCCAGAGCGTGGCCCTCGTCCGCCAGGATGTCCGTCAACATCACTGAGGCGCCGGCTGAAGCCAGGGCACGCACGATCTCCTCGCCGATGCCACGGCTACCGCCGCTGACAAGAGCGACCTTGCGATCAAGCGCAAACAAGTTCCTGTAATCAATAACGGCGTGAGACATGATTTTTTCCTTCTTCTTGTGAGCTGCGCCGGGTCAGGCTAGGCGCTGCCCAGGCGCATTAGGGCACTGGTGGTCAGATATTGCTCATACAGCCCGGGATCGTTGGCCCGGGTGCTGTGCCCGCCGCTGATGCCGCGCACCTGCTGCAGGCGAGTCATGCGCCCAGTCTGGCTGTCGAAGCAGTGGACGTGGCCCCAGGACCAGTAAGGATGGGCCCCATCCATGAAGGATTTGCCATCGCGCTCGTACAACGCATAGGCGCCGTCGAAGGAGCGGTAGGGCTCGCCGCGCCGATCGTAGGAGACCATGGCAATGGGCAAGCCGGTGCGTGCGTCGAACCAGACGCGTTTCTTGGATACCGGCGCACGCGGGAATTTCACTGGTTCAGCATCAACCACGATTGTCTCCGGCACCAGTTCCACCTCGGTATCCCAGAAGGTGTTGCCCTTGGGGCCACCATGGGTCTTGTGCTCCCAGTTGGGGTGCTCCGGGTTCCAGCCACCGGAGACGCCGGAGAGCATCGGACCACGGCTAACGATGCGATAGTTGCCCCAGGTGTAGAGCGGGTCGCCGGCGGCCCAGGCATCGGACAGGTACAAGGTCGATCCCGGGATCAGCGGCTCGAAGCGCTGGTCGGTGGGAAACTGGCGGATGCGCTTGAACGCCGGCACGTAGCCGTACAGCTCGGGAAAGGTGCTCTGGTCATAGTCCCAGACGTTGAGAAAGGAGGTGCCCTTGACGTTCTCCGGTACCTGGAAGAACACCGACTGGAAGCGCAGCTTGTTTTCCTTGCCCGGCCAGTACGGGCGCGGCTCCATGCGTACCCGCGCCACCGGCGACAGCTCGGTCCAGCCCAGTTCGTAGTGGAACAGCACCTCTCCTTCCGGCGACACGTCTTCCTCCTTGATCGCGTAGAAGGAGGCATCGTGCCGGCCCCAGCTCAGGGTCAGCCCTGCGAATAGCTCCACCGCATTGGACGCTGCGGGAAAGGGATTGCCGCCGATCCAGGGCTTGCCATCGGCGGTGACGACATTGCCGCGGGCGTCGAAACGGGCCAGCCCCTTGTTGCGCAGCGTCGCCTCAATGTACTCCCAGGGACTGAGCCGCATGATGTCGGTGGTGGTGCTGACCAGCTTGAGCTTGCGCCCTAGCTTGGCCACCTGCAGGTACTTGATCGGCTCCAGCAAGTCCTTAACCAGCTCGACGTTGCCGGCGTCGATCATGTCGCCAGGCTTGAGCTTGCCCTTGCTGTACTCCTCGATTGACAGCAACTCGTCCGGGTAGGCCTTGGCCACACTGCCACTGTCGGCGATTGCCTGCCACAGCGGCATCAGCACGCCTGTCGCGGCGGCGCCCCGCCCCACCTGCGCCAGGAAAGCACGGCGGCTGTAGCCGCGGTCGTAACGGCGGATGCGCATGCGTACCGGCCTAGGTCGCTGCTGCCACCGGTCCAGACGGATCGGTGGCAGACCTGCGGAACTTGCGGATGTCGGCGCCGATCATCAGAACTGGTAGGTCAGGCGCAGGCTGAACTCATCGGCGAAATCCAGCGTTGACAGCGCATTGCGATTGGGGTTGCCCAGGTGGCCATTGATATAGGTATAGAAGCCCTCCACCGTAATGTCGCCGCGCGGCTTCCAACGCAGGCCCGGCTGGGCCAGAACGCCGCCGCGCGGGTCGGCCAGAATCGCAGCGTAGGCCTCGTAAATCGAGGCTGGGAATGGCTGGATGCCGGCCAGCACGAAGTAGTTCGCGCCGCCGGCCACGCCCGGCGCGGCTGTGGTGTCGGTGCCGCCATAGCCCTGAAGCGAGCGGCCGAACAAGTCGCTCTTGGTCTTGTGCAGGGCCTGGAACACCATATAGGTCGCCGGAAAGGCCTCGGAGAAACGCTGGTATTTCTCCGCCACCAGGCCAACCGTCCACTCATGTTGGCGCAGCGGGTTTTGCCCGAGGTCTATCGGTGTGTAGGTGCGGTTCGGCGTGTAGCTCGCTTCCAGGTGCACCAGGATCTGGTCGAAGATCGAGCCCGGCTCGGCCTCGGTGACATAACCGAAGTTCAGGCCAATGTCGTCCTCCCGGAAATAGTCGCGTGCGATATGGCCACGCAGGCTATCGCCGGCCGCAGTGAAAAACGTATCCAGTTCGTTGTGCGCCGCCGAGTAGGTGGTCACCGGATCGGCCAGCAGGAGGCCGGTGGCCGGCTCGAAATCGTTGATCAGCGAGTTCAGAGCCCCAATGCCGTTGAGGCGCACCTGCGCGGCATAATGGAACCACTCATCGGCAGAGTAGACACCGCCCGGTGCCACTTCCACTGGCGTCTGCGCCAACCTGGAGCCGGAGTTGGTCAGCGCCGCGAGAGCCAAGGTGTTCTCCACCACACCCAGGGTGTTGACGCCGCCGGTGGAACTGACGATGGGGAAATCCTTGTTCACGTTGGATTTGGTCCAGCGGAAGATACCGTCGGGGTTGTAGCGGCGCACGTACATCAGGCCGGCGCTGTACTGGCCAAAGTCGGCGGTCAGGCGCATGCCGTAGTTGATCTTGTTCTCGTAGTTGCCCTCGAAATAGCGGTCGTGCACCGTGAACTGCGAGGGAATGACGTTGTACGGCGTATTGGGATTGGGGTACATCGTCGGCTGGAACTTCTCGGCGAAGGTATCGACCAGGATCGAGTCGGTGATCTGGTAGCCGATGCGTATCGCCGGCGCCGGCACGCGCGAGTCGGAATATTCCTCCGTAGCCTTGCCCAGCACCAAGTGGCGGCGCAGATCCAGGCCGTCCGGCGTGTCGAAAATGCGGAAGAAGATCATCTGGCCCCAGGCGATCTGCTGGTTGCCGACGCGGATGTTGAGGGGGCCGTTGGTGTAGTTGAGGATCGCTACCGGGAAATACAACAGGTAGTTCGGGCCGGCGATTTCCAGCGGGTTGGGATGCTTGTCGCCGTCCACTCGGTACTGGAAGTAGTTCGGCGCGCCGCCGTACAGGGCCGGGTCGCCGCCGGTGATGCCCCCCTCGTTGGTGCCGGTGAGCGAGGCCCCGTTGAAGTCGCTGTAGTGGCCCGGCTCGACCAGAGCGCGCGCGCGGAAGATGAAGTTGAGGTTGGAGTTGATCTTGATGCCCGCCTCGAGTTCTCCGCGCACCGTGTGGTAGTTGAACATGTTGTTGGACGGTGCCAGTGGCCGCACCACGTCGGTGGCCAGTAGCGGATTGGGAACGACGAAGGCGGTGAGCGGGATACCCGGCGTTGGCACCCCCGGCACTCGGTGCACACTGACGCCGTTGTACGGGTCACCACGCTCGTTGTTGGGGTTCTCATAGCCGGTGGAGAAGGCCGTCTCGAGGCGCAGAAAGCCGCCGAAGCTGATGTCGAAGTCCTTGAACAGGCCACCGAAGCCGCCACCGCCGGAATCGCCCCCTACAGGCGGTGTGCTGCTGGCGTCAACGCTTGAGGCATCCTGGGCCGCCGCGGGCGGCGCCCAGACGGCGAGCGCACCTGCTGCCAGTAGGCCGGCACAGAGCCGCGCGATTTTTCTTAAAAGCACCTTGTTCATCTGCATTCTCCCCTCTCGATTCGCACTGTCTACTTGTGGCCGCGTGAGGTTTTCAGCTCCTCAGTTGCCAACGCGGATGATCTGGCCGGAATGCCCCACCGCAAACGCCTCCTGCTGCTGCGGGGCGGGCGCTATACCCTGGTACCACGATGTACTGGCCTCGCCGTGCGCGATGTCGTGCCAGCTGCGGCCGTCGTCGCGGCTCTCGAGCAAGTCGCGCATGGCGGTGACGACGACACGCCCGCCGCCAATCGCGCGCACACCGAGCAAGATGGCGCTGCTGCCGCTGTCCACCTGCGCCCAGGTGGCACCGCCGTCGCTGCTGCGCAAGATGGTTCCGTTCTGCCCCACGGCAAAGCCCACGGCCGAGTCATGCAGGTCCAGCGCGAATAGCGAGGCGTCGCCTTTATGCAGCTGCTTCCAACTGATGCCACCGTCGCTGCTGCGCAGGATCAGGCCAAACTCACCGGCCACGGTGATGACGCCGGCTTGGTCCACCGCGGCGCCGTAGAGATGCGGCTGCTCGCCGGTGGCGGTGATGGTCTTCCAATCAGGCGAAATGGAACTCCAGGTGCGGCCGCCGTCCTCGGATTTGATGGCGGTGCCGAAGCCGCCCACCGCGACAGCGCGGCCTGCATCATTGACGCCGATGCCGAACAGGCGTGCATCGGTGCCGCTGTCGGCCTTGATCCAGTTGCCGCGCTGATCCATTACCAGTACCGTGCCGACCTGGCCGACAGCGACGGCATGCCCATTGGCTATGGCCACGCCCAATAGGGCCAGCGACGTAGGCACGCCAGTGGCGGCCTTCCAACTCTGCCCTGCGTCGCCACTCTCCAAGATCATGCCGCTTGCGCCCACGGCGATCATGGCATCGCCGTGGGCGGCGATGCCGTACATCGCCTCGTGTATCGTGCCGCTTACCACCGGTAGCAGCGGCGGCGCGAGCTCGGCTGCGGCGCCAGCGGAGAGCAGACCGAGGCACAGCGCCAGCAGCATTGGCCGCGATGGGCGCCGGCGGGTCGGCGCTGGCGTCGGCGGGCGGCCCGGCGGACGCGTTGGCTCGGAAGGAGGCGTAGGCATAAGCATGTTCCGATAGGAGTGCGTCACAATGCGTCCGCCAACTCAGGCTCGGAAGCGGTGAAGGCGGACAGGTCCACACCTTCCCCCACCAGCAGGTCCTTGCGGCCAACGAAGGAGGGCTTGAACAGGAAAACCAGCAGCGGCAGTACCACCAATGCCAGCACCATGTTGATCAGCATGGTCAACACCAGCAGCAGGCCCATGTCGGCCATGAATTTGAGCGCGGACAGGAAGTACCAAGGCAAGATGCCGATGAACATGATGGTGGCGGTGAACAGGATCGCCTTGCCGGTGGTAGTGAGTGAGGCGGTGAGGGTCCTGCCCCAGTCGCGATCCTGGCCGTGGTATTCCTCACAGATGCGTGACAGCAGGTAGATGCCATAGTCGATGCCCACGCCCACACCGATGGCAGCAACCATCAGCGAGTTGATGTCCAGGCCGATGTGCATCAGGTGCATCGAGGCCTGGATGATGAAGTTGGCCAGGTTCACCGGGATCAGCAGGATGAACCCGGCGACAAAGGACCGGTAGGCGAAGCTGCAGCCAAGCAGGATCACCAGGTTGAGCAGGCCGATGATGACCCAGTGATACTCGTGCACGACATTGTTCATGGCCTGCTGCAGAGCGATGGTGCCGGTGCCAAGACGGATGCGGAAATTCTTGTGGTCGATCTGTACCTGCTCCACGGCGCGGCGGGCATTGGCCAGCGCGGCGTCGACCGTGTCTTGCTTGTTGTCCTTGAACCACAGAGAGACGGTGCCGTTGACCTGCTCGAAGTCGACTACGTTGGAGAAGGCTTTGGCACTGCTACCGAGCATGATTGCCTGCGCCGCAGCGTTGACGCCGGTGTCGGTGGGGTCCAGGGGCATCCAGCGCGGATCTCCCCCGGAAAACAGGCGGTTGCCCTCCATCAGGTAGTCGGCAAAGGACAGGGTGGCGCGGGGCGGCGCCGGCGAGTGTTCGATCAGGCTCTGCAGCTTCTGCATGGTCAGCACCGTGTCGGCCTGGTGCATGACGCGGTCGCCGTCTCCAGATCCCTTGCCTTCGAAGACGATCTCCAGGGTGTTGACCCCGGGGAAATGACGGTTGATCTGCCGAACCGCGGTGTTGAACTCGGACTTGTCCCACAGCAGGTTGCTGCCTTCCACCGGGTTACCGATCTTGATCTGTAGCGCACTGTAGACGGCGAAGGCGCCGGCTAATACCACCACTGCGGCGGTGATGCGCGCCGGTTTGCCGTAGCTGAGTCGGGCGACGCTGCGCAGCACCGCCTTGATGATGCGATGCACGCCGCTGTCTCCGCCGCGGCCGATCAGCTTGTCGACATTCCTGGGTGCCGGCAGGAAGGCCAGCAACAGCGAGATCAGGATCACGCCGGTGGGAATCAGCCAGATCGCCCAGAAGCCGCAGAACAGGGCGAAGCGCTCCATCGCCGGGATCGGCGCGATGGCGATGAGGAAGATGCCGACGATATCGGTGAAGATGCCCAGCACCGACGGCGCCATCATCACGCCCATGGTGATCTCCGCCGCCTTCACCCGATCTTTCACGTGCGAGTAGATCTCGTAGTAGCGTTCGGTGAACTGCACGCAATGCGAGAAGGAGCGCGCCACCAGCAGCAGCGGCACCACCATCAGCAGCGGCTCGATCGGCGACTTGAGCCAGCCGACGAAGCCGAAGCCCCAGATCGCCGCCACCAGGCTGGTGACGATGGGCGTGACGATGCCGACCACGTTGCGCATGTAGAACGCCAAGGACAAGACCAAGGCGCCCAGAGTTACTGCGAAGATGGTGAACATCTGTGACTCGTACTCGTAGACCCAACCCGTCAGCGCGGGCTGGCCGGCCAGGTAGACGTCGTGGTGCGCGTCGCTGTACTTCTGCACCAGGGCATGCACGTACTTGAAAGCCTCGCCGTAGTCCAGGTGCTGCTCAATGAACGTTGCATTGATCAGGGTAGCCGTGGCATCGCCGGAGATCAGGAATACGCGTGCATTCGGCGACTTGTCCACACGCGCGCGGAAATCCGCGATCTCCTCCAGTGTGGATGGAGCGTGGTCCTCCATCAGTGGCTTAACATCCACGCCGAAGGGCGTGGCCTCGGCATAGCGCGCCTTCTCGGTGGCGATGGACAGGATCTGGTCGTGATCCACGCCCGGCGCCAGATCGATGTCGCGGGTAATCTGCCAAACCTTGCTCAAGGTCTCGGCGTTGTAGATGTCACCGTCTTTGCGTTTGACCATCAGCGTGACGGTAAGCGGATTGCCGAAGTTCGGATGATCCTTGAACACCTGCACAAACGGATCGTCCTTCGGCAGCAGGTCGGAGAAAATGGTCTTGAGCTCGACGTTACGCAGGCCGCCAGCGAAACCGAGCGTAGTCAGCGCGAACACCGCCGCCACCACCCTGCGGTGGTGCATGGTCCAGCTGGCGATGCGGTAGCGAAATGAAAGCATGAAATCCTCGGGAACCAGGCGTCAGGTCGTCGATGGCCAGCCTGCCTCGGGCCCAAAAGCCACCCTCTTGCGCCGGCCCTCGCCGGTGGGGCTCTTCGTGCTCAAGCTGCAAGGCAGGGCCGTGCGTAACGGTCCGCCGCAGCGGACCGGAGATGATCCGGGCGCGGCGGCAACCTGCCGCACCCGGACCTTCCATCAGGCAGCGCCGAGGCGCTGCATCGCCTGCACCGTGAAGAACTTATTGACTACATCGCCATCCATGTTGAACGTGGTCTGGTAGCCGCCCTTCACCTCGCGTACGTGAGCGAGGATGCTCATGCGGTTGGACTGGATGTCGTGCACCAGCACGTGCGTCCAGGACCAAGCCGGGTGGCCGGAGGTGTCCTTGAATACGGCATTGCCGTCGACGAACTGACCGGAGCCGGTTTCGAACGACTTCCACACCTCGCCGCGGCGGTCGTATGTGATGCTCGACACGTACATGTTGTTGCGCACGTCGATCCATACCCGCTTCTTGCTCACCGGCGCGCGGGGATAGCCCACCGGCTCGGCCTCGACCACGATGCACTCCGGAATCAACTCCATGTAAGTGTCGAGGAAGGTTTTGCCCTTGCCGCCACCATGCCGCGGCCGCTCCCAGTTCGGCAAACTGCCCTTCCAGTTTTGGCTGATGGCCCCGAGCATCGGCTGGCGGCCGATGGTCTTGAAATTGCCCCAGGTCAGCAGTGGATCGCCGGAAGACCAGGCATCGGAGAGGAAAAACGTGATGCCCGGCACTAGCGGCTCGAAGCGCTGGTTGGTGGGGAACTGACGCACGCGCTTGAATGCCGGCAGGTAGCCGTACAACTCCGGGAACTTGCGCTGGTCGTAGTACCACTGCGACAGGAACGAGGTGCCGGCCGTGTCCTGCGGGGAGGTGAACCAAACCGATTGAAGGCGCAGCATATCCTTCATGCCGTTGAACACCTGACCGTCGGCGCGTGCGGTGGTGTTCAGTTCGGCCCAGACGAAATCATAGTGGTAGGCCTCGTCGCCGCTGGGCTGGATATCCCAGTCGCGAATGGCGTAGAGCGAATAGTCGTGACGCCCCCAGCTCAGGGTGATGTTGAATAGCGCCTCCTTGCCGTCCTTGGGATCGGGGAACGGCGTGCCACCGCGCCAAGGCCCACCGTCCTCGTAGACCACGTTGCCGGTCGCGTCGAACTTGGACTTGCCCTTGTTCTTCAGCGTGGCCTCGAGAAAATCGTGATTGAACATCTTGGTGATATCCGTGGTTGGCGGCACGATGATGATCCGTCGCCCCATGGTCTTCACTTGCTGATAGGCGATCGGATCGAGCAGATCTTTGACGACGTCGACGTTGTCGGCGGTGATCGCGTCACCAGGCTTGACCTTGCCCTTGGTATAGGCTTCGATCGATACCAGTTCGTCGGGATAGGCCTTGGCCAAGTTGTCGCCTCTGGCAATCAAGGGCCACAGCGGCGTCAGCACGCCTGTGGCGAAGACTCCCTTGGCAGCTTTCTCCATGAGCGCTCGGCGGCCGTAGTTGAAATCGTACTTTTTGATGCGCATGTGTCCTCCAGTACCAGCACCTGTTCCAGGTTTATGTAATTCAGCCAGCGGGGCAGTGTGCGGATTCGCACCTTGCGGCTGCGCCGCTACAGGTGTCTTTTCTCGCCCTCACAGCGTCGCTTGAAGTATCGGCGCACCGCCGGAAGGGTCAATTAGGAAGATGTCGACTGAGGTCGTTCGGCTTCGCCATGGACACTGCGGAATTTGGAACCTGTGCGTAGTGAAATGCCGCAAGCAATTAGGGAATTCCCCTATTCCGGCCGGGTACTGCGCACGGGAGAAACATGGAGGGAAAATGCCGGAAATAGCGCGCGCAAGGATGCGCAAGGCCGTAAGGACTCGCCGTTCTCCGGTTTTTTTTGCAGGGGGCTTATTGCCGCAGCGGGGGCGGCGCCTACCGTCAGCTCTACTTGGCTCCAACGCCTCGGCGCGCGTTGAGGATCAGGTGCACCAGGGCGGGATAGTTGGACACCTGCATTTTACGCATCACGCGCGCGCGGTGCGCCTCGACGGTCTTGTAGCTCACGTCCAGGTCGCGCGCGATGGCCTTGTTGCCTTGGCCGGCAACCAGGCGCTCCAGCACCTCGCGCTCGCGATCGGTGAGCGCAGACAAGCGCTCGGTGACTACCGCTGTCTCCGCGCGGTCTCGCCGCGCCTGGCGGTCCGAGGCCAGGGCACGGCGCACACACTCGAGGAACACCTGACTGTTGGGCGGTTTCTGCAGGAAGTCGATGGCGCCGCCACGCATGGCGCGCACCGCCAGCGGTACGTCGCCGTGGGCGGAGAGGAAGATGATGGGAATGGTCAGGCCGACCTGGTTGAGGTGGTCCATCAGCTCCGGGCCGCCGATGCCAGGCATGCGCACGTCGAGCACGATGCAGCCGTGCGCGGTGGGAGTCAGCTTCTTGAGCAGGGACTCAGCCGACTCGAAGGCCTCCACGCGCAGCTTGACCGACTCCAGCAGATACTTGAGCGAGCGCCGCACCGGCTCTTCGTCGTCGACGATAAACACCGTTTCGTCATCGTTGGTCATGGTCCGTCGCCATCTGTGGCAGATTGAAGCTGAAGGTGGCGCCGCGATGGGTATTGGCACCCACCGTGATCTTGCCGCCGTGCGACTCGACGATGGAGCGGCAGATCACCAGACCCAGCCCCAGACCGTTGTTCTTGGTCGAGAAGAAAGGATTGAAGATACTCTTGGCATCGTCCGCCGTGACGCCGTGGCCGCGGTCGGCCACCGCCACCTCGACCCACTTGCGGCCGCGCGCGCGGGTGCTGACGCCGAGGATGCGATGACCCTCTGGCATCCCCGTCATCGCCTCCAGGCCGTTCTTGATCAGGTTGACCATCAGCTGCTTGATCTCCAGCGGATCGAGCATCAGCGGCGGCAGGAAAGTGGAGAGCGTTAGCTCGATGGTGCCGCCGATCTGGCGCCGCTCAATATCCATGAAGCGCACCACCTCGCAAATCACTGCATTGAGATCGCACATCACTTTGTTCGGTTCGTGGCGTCGCACGAACTGGCGGATGTGCTTGATGATGTCGCCGGCCTGCTCGGCGTAGTACAGCGCCTGCGAGAGGGTGTCGTAGACGGCTTCGCGGTCGTAGTCTCCAGCCTCCAGCCGCAGGCGGCAGCCGGAGAGGTAGTTGACCACCGAGCTGAGCGGCTGGCCCAGCTCATGCGCCATCGCCGCCGCCATCTCGCCTAAGGTGTTGACGCGCGAGGCGCGTGCCAGCTCCAGGCGCTTGATGCGCTCCTGCTCCTCCAGGCGCTTGGTCTCGGTGGTCTCGCGGTGCGCCACCACCGCGCCGAAGGACTTGACCGGGATCGGCGCGCTGGTGACGTTGAACCAGCGCACCGCCCCTTCGGCGTTGCGCATGCCGACTTCGAACTCTGGGATGGTACGATTCTCGCGCAGGGCGCGGGCATCGGGCAGGTCGTTGCGGCGCATCACGCTGCCGTCGGGGTGGATCATCGATACGCGGGCGTTCTTCGCGCCCTTGATGCAGGCGGAGAGCTCGGCCTTGGGGATCATCCGTGCCATCGCCTTGTTGACCTCGACCACGTCGCCCTTCATGTCCGTGACCAGCATGCCCACGGGCGAGGTCTCGAACAGCACGCGATAGCGCTTCTGGCTCTCGCGCAGCTTCTCTTCGATGCGCTTGCGGCGGGCGATCTCCTGCTTCAACGCCTCGTTCTTCTTGCGCACCTCGGAGGTGCGCTCCTGCACCAGGGCTTCAAGGCGCTGGTGGGCGCGCTGCAGGGCCTCCTCGGCGTCCTTGCGGCGCGATACATCCTGCAAGATCCAAATTGCGGTGCGCGGCGACTGCCCCGGCGGGTCGAGCCGCTTGCCCGACACTGCGCACCAGAACAGCTGGCCGTTCTTGCGCCGCATCAGGCGCTCATCGGAGTAGATGCGATGGGTATGGAAGTAGCGGTAGACCGATTTGCCGATGCGCAGGAAGTCGGACTCGGAAGGGTAAATCTGCAAGAACTCCTTGTTGTCCAGCTCGCCGGGTTCGTAGCCGAACATCTGCTCGAAGCGGCGGTTGCAGCGCATGATGACGCGGTCGATGCTGTAGCAGATGCCGACGATGGCGTTGTCGAAGATGACTTGATAGTCGGCGGTTGCCCGCAGCAGCTGCTCAGGGTCGGCCTCGGTGCCCGACGGCGACGCTCCGCCACGCGGCGCCGCGCACGGCAACCGCGGCGGAGCAGGCGCCGGGCGCTGCGGCATTGCTGCGCTGCGGCGCGCGCGGCTGGCTGACGCCGGCCGCGTCAGGTCGCTGCCGAGGACGTAGGCGGTGCCAAGCCGGCGGCCGCCGTTATGGATCGGGATGGCGTCGGCGCATAGCCGCAGCGCCTCGGGACTGGAATTGAAATCCTGCTCCTGGCCACGGCCGGTGCGGATTAGCCGGCCGCGGTCGTCCACCAGCACCAGCTGCTCGGCGCGGTAGCGCGAGCACAGCGTTTCGTAGCGCCGCACCAGTTGCTGCCGCGCAGCACTGATCTCGGCGCCGACGTGGGTAGAGATCGAGCGCGCCAGCGAGGTAGTGAGGTTCAGCGCCTGCTCGCGGTAGTCGCGCTCGACGGTGGTGAAGTCGATCACGCCGATGGGGTCGCCGAACTCCGGGTCCAGCAGCGGCGTGGCGGCGCAAGTCCAGCTGTGCCAGCCCTCGCAGAAATGCTCGGTGGAATAGACGTGCACCGACTGGCGCTTGAGCAGGGCCGAGCCCATGCCATTGGTGCCCGCAACCGACTCTTGCCAGCGCGAGCCTTCCACCACCCCGGAGCGGTCCTCAGCCAGGCGGCGCACGCTGTGGTCCCCGTCGATATGGAGGATCACGCCGTCGCGGTCGGCCAGCAGCACGATGCCCGGTACGTCGTGCAGGCGCTCAATGACTCCATCGATGTAGGGCCGGGCGATGCTGACCAGCTGGCGGTTTTCCTCGAGGTGGCGCTGGAACTCCTCGTCGGCGCATCTGACGCCGATACGGCGTGTCGGGTCGACGCCGTCGCGGGCGCAGCGCTGCCATTCGTTCACCAACAGGCGCGAATAGGGGTCGTGCAGTCCCGCCGCATCGACCTCGCCCGAGTTGAACCGCTCCCACAAGCTGTGCACGCGCCTGCGGTCCTTCTCGAACCCAATGTACGGATTCCTGTTTGGCATCGCCGTCCTCCACAGCCACGCCTGCCCTTTTTCTAGTCTCAGGATCGTACACCGGCCTGTAGTCGATGAATAGCCGGCATCGCTCCTTGGGCGCTGCTCCGCTTCCGGCCGGTTTGCATCTTGGGGCGACGCGTCGCTGTGGCCGGCCCCGGCCAGGCCGGCCACAGTCTTCTTCTCAGCCGCGGCCCTTGGCCTCAAGCGTACGGATGCGATCTTCCAGCTCAGCGATGCGCACGTCCTTGGGATTGGGCATGAACACCGCCTCGATGTTGTCGGCCCTCATCACCTTGCGCGGCACACCGGCGAAAGGCCCGGCGTAAATCGTGCTGCAGTCCTCGCCCCAGCAGCCATAGTACGGAATGTTGGCAGGCGGCTCTGGCTTGCTCCAGCTCTTGACGAACTGTTTGAACGGCACGCCGCGCTTCTTGCGGGCGGCGCGCTCGGCGTCACGCGCCTTCTGTGTCGCATCGCGATCCAGCACCAGGGTCTCCGGGTTGAAAACCGCCTTGTACACGCGCCACGCCGCCTCGTGCGAGATCAGGTTTTCCTCGATGTCGCGGATCACCAGGTCAGGGTCGCGCTCCAGCACGTCGCCATAGCCGCCGCCACTGCCCTGCATGATCATGTACAACTCGCCGCGGTTGCACAACTCAAACTGCAGGCCCATGTGGTGCGTGCTGTACTTGGCGCCCTCGAACGGTTGCTTGTTCATGATGTCGACGATGGAGAACTCCCACTTCTCCGGGTGGCTCTTCATGATCTCGAAGGTATCCACACCCTTGACCTTGCACAGCGGGTAGGTCGGCGAGGAATAGCCGCCGAACAGACCCGGCGTGCTTGAGACCTTGGAACCAATGCAGCAGACCATGAAGCCCCACATGTTGCTCTTCAGGTTGGAGGCAATCATCTCGTAGCCCTGGCCACCGCGGTATTTGCCGAACGCCTGATTGTCGCACATGATCTTCTTCGACACGATCTGGATGAACGGCACCTCTTCCTCGTTCAGCTCCTGCTCGCCGGTGTCGGCCATGGAGGCGAAGATCGGCGCGATGGCATGCTCGCCGTCGCGGTCGGCGCGGGCGCCACCACCCATGCCATTGAGGTCTGCGCAAAGGTTTCCCACCATCTCGTTGTGCTGCGTCATGCCGCCCCAGATGAAGGTACGGATCATGTTGTGCCAGGGCGCGATGACCTTGGTGAACTTGGCCGGCGTGTTGTACAGGAACTTGGCCACGCACAGCTGCGCCGCAGTGAACGCCGGGAAGAACGTCATCATGCTCTCGGCGTTGGGCGTCGTGTAGGACGAGCGCAGCGTCGACTTCGGGTCGCAGATCACCCGGATCGGCGCAAACACCGCCTGGTTGCGCGGCAGGTCGGGCCAGACGAACATCAGGAACAGCTGACACAGCATGCCCTTGAGCGAGGACAGCACCGTGTTGTTGCAGCGGTTGGCGAACTCTGGGCTGGAACCGCGGAAGTCGAGCACCAACTCGTCACCCTTCTTCTCCATCTCTAGGTTGATCTTGATCAGGCAGTTCTCGCGCAGGGTGCTGTCCGCCATCACCACTGTGCGTACCTTGCCCTCCGGCCACTCGGTGAGGCGGCGCTGCACCTCGGTCTTGGAATCCTCCAGGCCGCGGCGCAGGGACGAGATCACCGCGTCCACGCCGAACTCGGCGATGGCCGCCTTTACGCGCTGCTCCAGGCGGCGGCACACGAACAGCTTGACCTTCATGTCCTCGTACTGCAGCTTCGGCTCGCGCACCGAGTTCTGCAGGTAGGTCACCAGGTCCTTCTTCAGTTCGTAGTTCTCCACCACCTTGAACGGCGACATCTTCAGGCCTTCGTCGTAGACCTGCTCCGCCGCCGATGGCATACCGCCCGGCTCGATCGCGCCATTCTCGCCTTCATGCACAGTGGCGCCGGCCCAGGCTACCAGCTTGCCCTCGTGGAAGATCGGGATGATCAGGCTCTGGTCGGTGTTGTGAATATTGCCGTAGCGGGCATCGTTGTGGATGAAACCGTCACCTTCGCGGATGCCGACGGTTGGCTCTTTCTCCCAATACTTCTTGATGAACTTGATCGGGTGATGCACCAGGCAGGCGAATAGCAGCACGCCACCGGTGCTGCCGACGGCCAGGTCGCCGCTGGGGGTGAAGATGCCGGTGATGAGGTCACCCCATTTGGCCCCCGGCGCCGCGCCCATCTGCTCGAGCATCTCGAAAGTCTCGTTGCAGCCCGCCTGCAGGCGATCGCGCACCAGGGCCAACACGGCCGGGTCGCTCTCCTTCTTCATCGCCTTGTCTTCCGCGTCGGTGCGCGGGGCAATGTCGTGGTTCTCCATGATCTCGGGGTCGGGCCCGAGGAACAGCACGTTGTCGGCGAGGAACTGATTGATCAGATCCTGCTCGCGCTTCTGATCGCCGATGTTTTCTGACTTTCCCATGATGTACTCCGATATAGGGTGGACGCGTCGTCAGGCGACGACGGACTCGCCGACGGTGGTGGTAGCGTTGCGCGCGTGCGGGTTGGCCACTCCGATGCGGGTGAACCAGGCGGCGCCGTGCTCGCCGAGCTCCAGGCGCCAGCCCGGCTCGACCAGGTAGGTGGTTACCGGCGATATCACCACCGCCGGGGCTTGCACCACGTGGCCGGGCTCCAGCTGCCCGATCTCGTAGACGTCGGTGTCGAGCGGCTCCTTGTGGTCGACGAACCAGCACTTGCGGCGCTCCACCGGCGCTGGCGGCTTGCGGCTCTGCCCGCGAGGCGCGATGTCGCCGAAGCGCACCGTCTCCAGCTCGACATAGCTGAGCACGCGCACCGTGTTGATGCGAATGCCGGCTTCCGGCGCCTCGCTGCCCTTGCCGAAGCGGTGACCGTAATCGGCGGAGAACTGCTTGATCAGGGCCATTACATCGTCCATGCTGCGGATGCGCGAGCTCGGCGACACCACCGTGGTCTGGACCAATTGGTTACCGAATCGCATGTCCAGCTCCAAGCGGTGTTTGATCTGCTCGCGTGCCATGCCCTGGCGCAGCAGGTCCTGCCGGCCGGCTTGCTCCAGCTCCTCGACGATGGTGTTGAAGCGGTCATAGTCGGCCAGGAGCTTGCGCGAGGTGCTGTCGTAGATGTACATGAACAGCGAGCGTTCGTGGATGTGCAGTTGGTGCATGTTGCCCGCGCCCACTGCCGAGAACACCGAGCAGAATGGGGGCACCAGGATGCGGTTGATGCCCAGGATGTTGGCGATGCCACAGCTGTGCAGCGGACCGTTGCCGCCGTAGGCCAGCATGGTGAAGGTGCGTGGATCGTAGCCGCGGGCGCGCAGCTCCTGGAAAATGCCGTTGGCCATGTTGGCGTCGACGCGGCGCTTGACCATCATCGCCGCCTCGATCGGCGAGCAGTTCAGCTCGTCGCAGATGCTCTCCTCCAGCGTGTTCTTGGCGCGCGCCGGGTTGAGCTTGATGTTGCCGCCGGCATAGCGCTCAGAAGACAGGTAGCCGAGCACCAGGTCGGCGTCGGTCACCGTCGGATTGAGGCCGCCGCGGTCATAGCACGCCGGGCCGGGGTTGGAGCCTGCGCTGGTCGGGCCCACCTGGACCGTGTGGTGCAGGCGGTCGTAGCGGCAGATCGAGCCGCCGCCGGCGCCGAGCGTGACCAGGTGGATCATCGGCACGCTGACCAGCCAGCGTTCGATCACCGGGTTGAAGTCGTAGTGCTTGACGCCGCCCTGCACCACCAGGCCGATGTCGAAGCTTGTGCCGCCCATGTCGGTGCAGATGACATTGCCCAGATCGGCCTGCATCGCCAAGTGCTCGGAGGCGCTGACGCCGGCCACCGGGCCGGAGTGGATGGTCTGCAGCGAGTCGGTGGAATTGAGCTGCGCCATGCCGCCGGAGTTATGGATCACCAGCATCGGCCGCTGGTAGCTGGACTCCCGCAGGTTCAGCTCCAGCGAGCTGAGGCCGTGGTACATCACGTCGTGCAGGAAGGCATCTATGATCGAGGAAGACCAGCGCACGTATTCACCCTTGCGCCCCGCCACCTTGTGCGACAGCACCACCGGCATAGCACCGAGCATGTGCTCGGGATATTCCTCGAGCAGAATCTCCTCCACCCGCCGCTCGTGCGCCGGGTTGGTGACCGAGTTGACCAGGCCGACGACGAAAGCCTGGGCGCCGCGGTCAACCAACTTGCGGATCTTCTCGCGCAAGTCGTTCTCGTCCAGCGGCATGACCACATCGCCCACCGCGTCGATGCGCTCGCGCACCGCGGCGATCATCGGGATCGGCACCAGCGCGTCGGGCCGGTCGGCGGCCGGCAGGTTGGACTGGTCCGTGTGGTCCAGACCTTCGCCGTAGCCGCGGCCGCGCGACAACGGTACCGAGCTCTCGTAGCCCGCGGTGACCAGCAGCGCAACTTTCGGCCCCTTACGCTCAATCAGCGCGTTGGTGCCCAGGGTGGTGGCATAGCGTACCGAGTCGACCTGCGACAGCACTTCCTGCACGTCGAGCCCGACCTTCTGGCAGGCGTTCTGCAGCGCCTCGCGGAACCCGACGGAGAGGTTGTGATGGGTGGTGAGAGCCTTGGACTGGATGTAGCGGTCGTCCCAGGTGAAGAAGCAGTCGGTGAAAGTGCCACCGATGTCCACTGCAATGCGCTTCATGGTCTTAGTGCCCTCCGTGCCGGTGTTGCGCCTTTTCCTTGCGCGAATGGGTGTGTTGCGCAAAGTGGGCCATGTCGGGGCCGGCGAGCTCGCCGGCGGTTAGCGGCTTGCGGGTCTTCCACTGCGCCTTGAGCGCGTCGATGTCGAAGTCCATGTCGTGCACCGGTGGGTGGCCGGGCGGCAGGTACTCGACTTCCACCATGGTGGCGCAGCTCGGGCAGTAGTACTCAAGGATCTGCACCCAGCTCGGGTCCGGCGCGAAGGTGAACTCGTACATCTCCGGGTCGAGGACCGGCTTGTGGATCTCGCGTGGGTCGCGGGCGTGGACCAGCAGACCCTCCTTGTACAGACCTCGCGCCGGGCCGATTTCGTGGCCGCACACACGGCACAGCCACAGCTCGCGATCGAGGTCAATCTCCAGATACTCCGTCATCGGTACTTTCATGTTCAGTTCTTCTCGCTTTGCTTGTTCAGGACTAGGTCACGGTTGTCGTTGACCAGGAAGCGCCAGCCGCTGGCGACATAGCAGGTGAAGTACTCCTCCTCCACGATCGCCGGGCCCATGCCCCACTGCCCCGGCTGCAGCTCCTCGTGGCGGAACAGCGGCAGACCCTTAGCGGTGAGATTCCCCGATTTGGCCGGGTCGTCGGCCAAGCGCACGGTGCGCGCTTGCCGGGTCTGCGCCTGGACGCCAGCCTTTGTGTCCACCGCGCTGAGATGGAAGTGCGGGATCTCTTTGGTGGCGCGCAGCTGTACCCGCAGGTCGGCGGCCTCGTACGCGCCTTCCGGCAGCTCGGCCTTGCCATTGAGTCGGTGCACCGTGATCTGACCGTCCTTGCCGGCCCAGCTCAACGACTTCTCCACCGTGCAGTCGCCGAGGTCGAAGCCCTCGGCATACATGTCGCGTTGCGCGCGCTGGTTGAGTTGCTCCAGCAGGGCGCCGAGCGACTTAACGCTGGCATCGCCCAGCGCAGCGTTGTAGCCGTGGGCGATGTCGCTGAAGCCAATACCGAAAGCGCTGAATACCGCCGCCATGCGCGGCACGATGATCTCGCGCAGGCCGAGCCGCTCCGCCACCTTGCAGGCGGACATCGGGCCGGCGCCGCCGAAGGCGAGCAGCGAGGTCTCCTCCGGCTTGCCTCCCAGGTGCGACATCGCCGCCGCAATCTTGTCGACGTAGGCGTGCTCCATCTCCGCCAGCGCTTGGTCCAGCGACAGGTTCAGCGGCTTGGCCACATTCTCGATGACAGCGGTGCGGGCGCGCTCGGCATCGAGCTTGAGCGAACCGCCGAAGTAGGACTCGCCGTCGAGGATGCCGAGCAGCAACAGAGCGTCGGTGATGGTTGCCTCCTTGCCACCGTAGCCGAAACAGGCCGGGCCGGGTGCACCGCCCACGCTCTCCGGCCCGACGCGCAGCTTGCCGTCGACGACGCGGAATACCGAGCTGCCGCCGGCGCCGAGGCTTTCTACCTCGCACAGCGGGAAGGATATCTGCACGTCCTCCAGCTGGCCGCGGCTGTCTTCACGCACCGTGCCGGCCTCGACCACGCCGATGTCGGTGGTGGTGCCGCCGATGTCCATGGTCAGCACCGTCTTGCGGCCGTAGTGCTGCGCCAGGGCTTTGGCGCCCTCCATCCCGCCGCGCGGACCGGAGCCCCAGGTCTTCAGCGCGATGGTCTTGGCCACGCGCGAGGAGGTGCCGTCGTTGCAGAAGATCAACAGAGGGTTGCGGGCACGCCGCTCGCGCAGCACGCCCTCGGCGTTGTAGAGGAAGCGCTCCATCGCCGGGTGCAGGAAGGCGTTGAGCAGGCCGCTCCAGGTGCGGCGGGCGTCGTCAGCATCGTCCGAGAGCTGGTGCGAGTAAAGGATCGGCACGGCGCCGAGCAGATGGCGCGGATAACGCAGCAAGGCGAGTCGCTTGATGCGGCTTTCGTCCTCCACCAGCTTGCCGCCGCCGAGGCTCACCACCAGGCGGTTGGCACCGCGCGACATCAGCTCGTTGATGGCAGAGATCACCTCGGATTCCAGCGCCTCGTCGTTCAGCGACAGGTCCAGCTTGGCGATGCGGTCGCCGACCAGAGCCTGCAGCAGCTCGTCCTCGGCCTGGTTGCGCACCAGTGCCTTGCGGTCCTGGCCCACCGGCAGCAAAAGACCCAAGCGGGGCCCCTTGCGCTGCACCACGGCATTGGTACCCTGGGTAGTCGAATAGCGGATGTAATCCACTTCCTCCAGCAGCGTATCCAGCCGAGCCTCGCCGTAGACCCGCCTGGATATCTGGCGCAGCACTTCGATGAAGCACTGGGTCAAGTCGTGCGGCGTGGTCAGGGTCTTGGCATGAAACACCTTGCCGTCGGCGATGACGCAGGCATCGGTCAACGTGCCTCCGTTGTCGATGCTGATCAGCATTCCCATGAACTCTCCTCGTCGATGCGTTTTGTATCTGTGTGGGCCGGCACTCTGGCCGGTCTGCAAACGGTAGACGCCGCCCCGAGACCGCTCAATTAGTAGGCTGCCCCGTTTATGTAGGGATTTCCCTAATATCCCTGCATCAAGCGCGAAGGCCGGGGCGGGAAAAACCTGCTTTGGCGCGTGCCCTTTCCAGTACGGCGCTATCGCGACGGAGCATCCGCGGTAGCAGCGCTCGGCTTAATCGCCTGCGCCGCCCCGCGCAGAATGCCGCTCCACTCCGCCCTGGAGACGAACGATGCTGATGACCGCCGAGGACCACCGCGAGTCCCTGCGCCGCTACGCGCCATGGGTGTTCGTCGATGGCATGGCAGTGGCGCACGTGCCGGCCCATGCCACGCTGATGACAGCGCACCAGGACGGCGCCTGGTTAACCGCATGCTGCACATCGACCAGCACTCCGAGGACCTGCTGCGCAAGCTCAAGGCGGTGCGCCTGGTCTGCCGCGAATCCGGGTGCGGCCGGCCGACGCCGCGCACGGCAGCGACTACCACGCCCGCTTTCCCGCCTGTCTGGAACAGGTGCGGCAGCAAGACCTGACGCTGGGCATCGCCATGACCGACGCCAAAGGTGATCGCTCTCTGCGGCCAGGGCAACAACGCAACCCCGACGTCTACGTACACATCGTGGAGCGCCACCCCGGCGGCATCGTCATCCGCGGCACCAAGGCCATCGTCACCGGTGCGCCGTACATGCACGAGTTCCTGGTGATGCCGTGCCGCACCCACACAGCAGAGGAGGCGCACTTTGCCGTGTGCTGCGCGGTGCCGGTCGACGCCCCGGGGTGACCATCATGGCGCGGCCCGTAGGCCGACCGAGCGAGCGCGCCGCCATGTTCTCGGCGCGCTACGGTAGTCCACCGGCGTGGTGCTGTTCGCCGACGTGTTCGTGCCGTACGAGCGCGGGTCCTCTCCGGAGAGCATGTCAAGGTTGGCGTGCAGACCACGTCCTACGCCACCAACCACCGCCATTCCTGCATTGGCGCACGCGCCGGCTTCGGCGACCTGCTGATCGGTGCCGGCACCCTGATGATCGAAGCCAACGGCCTCGACCCGGAGCGCCACGCCCACATCCGCGACGCCATGGTCGAGCTGATCGCCATCACTGAAGGCTTCTACGTCTGCGGCGTCGCCGCCTCGGTCTACCGCACGCCCTGCGCGGCCGGCTCGGTGCAGCCGGATACGGTGTTCGCCAACATCGGCAAGCTGCTGCTGGCCACCCGTATCTACGACATGCACCGTCTCGCCCGCCATGTCTCCGGCGGCCTCATCGTCGTCCTGCCTGGTCCGGACGAGGACCACAACCCGGAGATTCGCACCAGCCTGGCCGAGGTACTGGCCGGCCGCGACGAGGTACCGGCCCAGCGCCGCCTCGGGGTGGCGCGGCTGGTGGAAGATCTCACCTCTTCCTACCAAGGCGGCTGGTACTCGGTCATTTCACTGCACGGCGGCGGCTCGCCGGAGGCGACGAAGCGCGAGATCCGGCGCAACTGCCCGGTGCCGGACAGGACCGCCCTGGTCGAGCGCCTGCTCGACCGCGGTGTGCTGGACCAGGGGCAGCTCCCCCCGGCTCAGTCTGACCGCTGCTGCCCCGCCGGCTGCGTCACGCCGGAGTTGCCGGCGGCGAAGCTGAACTCCACCGGCTGAGGGTGAAGCCGCCGTACGAAGGCCGGCTTGACCAGCCACACCAGCAGTGGCAGCACCACCAGGGCCAGCACCATGTTGATCAGCATGATGATGATCAGCAACAGCCCCATGTCGGCCACGAAACGCAGCCCAGAGAGAAAGTACCAGGGTGCAATGCCCAGGATCATGATCATGGCGGTGAACAGGATTGCCTTGCCGGTGGTGCGCAGGGCGCCGGCGATGGCCCGCTCCCAGTCGCCGTTCGCCGCCAGGTATTCCTCGCAGATGCGCGACAATAGGTAGATGCCGTAGTCGATGCCGACGCCGACGCCGATTGCGGCTACGATCAGCGAGTTCACGTCCAGGCCCACGCCCATCAGGTGCATAGCCGCGTACAGCACCTGATTGGCCAGATTCACCGGGATCAGCAACAATGCTCCTGCGCTGAGCGAGCGGTAGGCCACGCTGCACGAGGCCAGAATGAACAGGTTGAGCAGCGCGATCACTACCACATGGAAGCGTGCGATGACCCGGTTCACCGCTTCCTGCAGGGCGATGGTACCGGTGGCCAAACGGATACGGAATGCTTGGTGATCGGCACCCACTTCGTCCACAGCGGTGCGCGCCGCGGCAAGCGCGGCGTCTACCGTCTCCTGCTTGTTGTCGCGGTACCACAGGGAGACGGTGGTGTTCTCCATGGTGAAGTTGACGACGTTACCGAAATTCTTGGCGCTGGAACCCATCATCACCGCCACCGCCGCCGCGTTCACCGCCGTGTCGTTTGGATCCAACGGTAACCACTTAGGATTTCCACCGCTGAACAAGCGATTGCCTTCGGCGACGTAGTCGGCGAACGACAGTGTGGCGCGCGGTGGCAGCGCCCCATCCTCCAGCAGTCGCTGTAGGCGCTGCATGGTGAGAATTGTGTCGGCCTGGTTGGCGACCCAGTTCGGATCCTTCTGGTTTTTCGCCTCGAGGACGATCTCCAGAGTGTTCACCCCGGGGAAGCTGGCATTGATAGCCCGCACCGCAATGTTGAACTCGGAGTCGTCCCACAGCAGACCGCTCCCCTCCACAGGGTTGCCGAAGCGGATCTGCTGGGCGATGCCGATGGCCAGCGCCGCGCTGGCGAACACCACCATCGCAGTCCAGCGCGCGCACCGGCCGCAGCTCAGGCTGGCGACGGCGCCGAGCACGCCATGCAGGTGTTCATGGACGCCGGAGCGGCGCGCTACCAGGCGCTCGATGTCGCGCGGCGGCGGCAGAGAAGCCAGCAGCAGCGAGATGAGCCCAACGCCGGTGGGGATCAGCCATACCGCCCACATGCCGCAGAAGATGGCGTGGCGCACCATCGCCGGGATAGGCGCGGCGATGACAATGAAGATGCCGAGGATGTCGGTGACGATGCCCAGCACCGAGGGCGCCATCATCAGCGCCATCGTGGTTTCGGCGGCGCGGTGGCGGTCGCGCAGCTGGGCATAGACCTCGTAGAAGCGCTCGGTAAACTGCACCGAGTGCGAGAACGAGCGCGCGGTGAGCAATAGCGGCACCACCATCAACAGCGGCTCAATCGAGATGCGTAACCAGCCGACCAAGCCGAAGGCCCACACAGCTGCGGTGGCGCTGGTGACGATAGGCGTGAGTACGCCGACCAGGTTACGCATGTACAGGGCCAGTGCCATCACTAGGGCGCCGATGGTGATAGCAAAGATCGCGATCATCTGCCGCTCATACTGGTATACCCAGCCGATCAGTACCGGCTGGCCGGCCAGCTCCACCTCGTGATCGACATCGCGCGCCGCTTCCACCAGCCCTTGCACGTAACGGAAAGCGACACCGTAGTCGACGCGCTGCTCGATGAAGGTAGCGGTGATGAGGGTTGCGTGCTCATCGCGCGAGATCAGGAAAATACGCACGTTCGGCGCCTTGTCGACCCGATCGCGAAAGCGCTGCACCTCCTCCAGCGTGCGCGGTGGCGCGTCCCCCATCAGCGGGCGCATGTCCACTCCGAAGGGCGTCGCCTCGGAGTAGCGCGCCTTCTCGGTGGTGATGGAGAGGATCTGGTCGTGGTCCACGCCCGGCGCCAGGTCGATGTCGCGGGTGAACTTCCAGACCTTGGCCAGGGTAGCCGCATCGTAGATGGTGCCATTGCGGTGGCGGATCATCACCGCCATGGTCAGCGGATTGCCAAAGCCAGGATGGTCTTTGTAAACCTGCACGAAAGGATCATCCTTCGGCAGAAGGTCGGAAAAAATGGTGCGCAGCTGCACCCGCGGCAGCCCTGCGGAGAAGAACAGCGTCACCACCGCGAACAACGCCCAGGCCAAGCGGCGGTGCGCCAGCATCCAGTGTGCGATGCGCCAGCGCAGCGCATACATGGCGCTCAGTTGCCCTCCCCGCTCAAGGCTGCCCCAGCCGCTGCAACTCGACCAGCGCCAGCCGATGTTCGATATAGCCCGCCGGGCACTGTTCGCCAGCGACCTTAAACAGCGACAGCGCCCCGGCGCGATCGGCGCCGATGAGACGCATCTCACCCAAGTAGGCACTGGCTTCGCACTGCTTCTTGCGCTGCAACTCTGGGACGGCGTCGCGCGCCGCCGCCAGCAAGCGCTCGCCATCGATCCGCCCCAGGAGCAGCTCGATCACTGGCGAGGGCCAGTCACCGCCATCGAGTGCAGCGGCTCCGCGGCGGAGCTCATCCGTCCCGTCCTGCCCGGCGCGACGGCGTGCCAGGTAGCGCCAGATAAGCCGATACTTGGTATCGAGGCCGCCATCACTCCCGGTCGAGAAAGCCAGCACGCCGTCGGTGGGCATCGTCAAGGCACGCGAGATGTCCTGCGCAGCCTCGGCGTAGCGACCGGAGAAGAAGCGCGCGCTGCCTAGGCTGAAATGAGCATCGGCATTACGGCCGTTGAGCGCCAGAGTGGACTGGTAGTCGGCGATTGCCTGCTCATACTCTCCACGTTCCAGATATAGGCCGGCGCGATTGAAATAGGCCCAGGGATCGCGCGGGTTTAGGGCGATGGCGTGGCCATAGTCGATGATGGCGCTCTCGGCTTGGCCACGCGCAGCGTTGGCATTAGCGCGATTGTAGTAGACGGTGGCGTTGCCTGGGTCCAGGCGTAACACGGCGTCGTAGTCGGCGATGGCGTGCTCGAGGTCTCCGGCAGCGCGGTAGGTGTAGGCTCGAAATAAATAGGCCTTGGCATATTTCGGATCAAGCCGCAGCGCTTGGCCAAGGTCGGACAGGGCGCGACCGTTATCGCCCATGTCCTTGTAGGCCAGAGCGCGGTTTAGATACACGGCCGGATTGCCTGGGTCAAGCTGTGCCGAGAGGTCGTAGTCGGCCAAAGCCCGCGTCAGATCAGAGCGGCCGCGATAGAGATTGCCGCGGCCGCTTAGCAGCACGGCGTTACGCGGCTCCAAGCGCAGCGCTTCGTCGTAGTCGGCAAGCGCTTTTTTCACTTCACCCAAGCTCCACCAGGCCTCAGCGCGCTTGCCCAGCACCAAGACATTGCGCGGATCGGCCTGCAGGATCAGATTGTAGTCGCCGATCGCCTGCTCGTAGTCGCCCGACAGTTCGTAGGCGCCAGCGCGATCGTAATGCGCTGCCATGCGGTCGTGCTGGGACAGCATCGGGTCTTGGATCGCCGCAGTGTATAGCGCGATGCCGATCTGCATGTGCCCCTGCTCCTCCTCGCGCATCGCCGCCCGCAGGCTGCTGATGCCATCGGCGCCCGCGGTGCAAGCCAGCCCCAGGAACAGCGCCGCCGAGAACTGCGCGGCGCGGCACCTCATCCAGCCGCCAGTTGTTCGCGCAAGGCGGTTTTCAGCACCTTGCCGTAGCTACTCTTGGGCAGAGCCGGGACGAAGCGGTACTGCTTGGGGCGCTTGAAGCGGGCGATGGTCTGCAGGCACAGATCATCAAGCTCACCGGCGTCTATTGGCCGGCCATCCTTCGTAACGACAAAGGCCACCACCTCCTCTCCCCACTCGTCATGGCGCTGGCCCACCACCGATACCTCTTCCACCTGCGGGTGCTGCAGCAGCACCTCCTCGACCTCGCGTGGGTAGATGTTGGATCCGCCACTGATGATCACATCCTTGGAGCGGTCCTTGAGGGTGAGGAAGCCGTCCTCGTCGAAGCTGCCGACATCGCCGGTGAACAGCCAGCCATCTCGGATAGCCTGTGCCGTGGCTTCGGGGTTGTTCCAGTAGCCCTTCATCACGCTCGGCCCGCGTACCACCACCTCTCCGGTCTCACCCTGCAGCAGCGCGCAGCCCTGGGCATCAGCCACCCGTACCTCCACCAGGGTCTGTGACACTCCGACCGAGGCAATGCGCTCCAGATAGCGTGGATGCTCACTGTCGCCCAAGTGATGGCGGCTCAGGGCTGTGATGGTCATCGGCGTCTCGCCCTGACCGTAAATCTGCACGAAGCGCTCGCCCATCACGCGCAAGGCGCGGCGCATATCCTCGACATACATGGGGCCGCCACCGTACACGATAGTGCGGAAACCGGAAGGATCCGCACCGGTGGCCTCGACATAGTCGACCAGGCGCTTGACCATGGTCGGCGCAGCGAACAGCGTCAGGCGACCGTGATATTCAGCCAGTTCTAGCAACTCCTGGGGGTCGAAACCACCAGAGCGCGGGATGATGTGACGCGCTGCGCCGATGATGTGCGGGAAGTTGAGCATCCCCGCGGCATGCGACATCGGAGCGGCATAAACCGTGCCGTCATCCGGTGACACCGTGTCCAGATCCATGAAATAGCAGGAGATCATGGTCAGCAGGTTGGCGTGGGTCTGCATCACACCCTTGGGCCGCCCGGTGGTGCCGGAGGTGTAGAATAGCCACGCGATGTCGTCTTGGGCACGAAACAACGGCTCGGCCATCGGTTCGGCGCGGTACAGGCGAGCGTAGTCCAGTGTGCCCGGCACGAACACCCCGCGCAGCCGCGGCTGCCCGGCCCAGTTCTTGGACTGCCCAACGAGGTCAGCCGATACAAATAGGGCGGCGGCGCCGGAATCCTGCAGGATATATTCGACCTCTCTGGGATGCAGCTTGAGGTTGATCGGCACCACCACCAAGCCGGCGAACCAAGCGCCATACAGTATCTCTAGATATTCCGGCGTATTGGACATCCACAGGCAGATGCGCTCGCCCGCGGCGAGGCTGAGGTCATGGCGCAGGAAGCTACCGACGCGGGCGGCGCGCAGCGCGAGACCACGGTAGTCGCAGAGCAACTCTTGGCCGTGGATCAGGGCGGGACGCTCGGGGAAGGTAGCGGCAGTACGGACCAGCAGGCGGGCCAAGTTCATCAGGCCGCCTCCAGGATGCTGGCGTAGTTGGCGACCGCCGTACCCCCCATATTGAGAATGCCGGCCAGCCGCGGCTCGCGGACCTGGAACTCGCCCGCATCGCCGCAAAGCTGCATCGCCGCCAGCACGTGCATCGACACGCCGGTAGCACCGATCGGATGGCCCTTCGCCTTGAGCCCGCCGGAAGGGTTCACCGGCAGGGCACCGTCCGGATAGACCATGCCGCTGTCGAGCGCGCGCGCACCCTCACCCGGCGGCGCCAGTCCTAGAGCCTCGTAGAGCAACAGCTCGGCGATGGTGAAGCAATCGTGCAGCTCGATCAGCGACAGGTCGGACACTGCGCAGTTGGCTCGAGACAGCGCCTGCTGCCAGGCACGCCTCGGGCCCTCCAGCGCGGCCATGTCATGGCGCGAGGTGGGCAGGTAGTCGTTGACTTGGGAGTGGCTGAGGATGCGCACCGCCCTGCGCATCGCCAAGGAGGTGCGCTCATCAGCCAACACCAGGGCTGCGGCACCATCGGAAATCAGCGAGCAATCGGTCTTGCGCAACGGCGCGGCGATCATCGGGTTCCGCGGTGAGACGGAATTGCAGAAGTCGAAGCCCAGATCTCGGCGCATCTGCGCATAAGGGTTACGCACGCCGTTGGCGTGGTTCTTGGCCGCGATGCGCGCCAGCACGGCGGAGTGATCACCGTAGCGGGCAAAATAGGCTCTTGCGATATCCGCGAATAACCCGGGAAAGGTCATGCCGCGGCACGCTTCTTCCTGCACGTAGCTGGCGTTCGCCAGAATCGCAGTCGTCTCCGCCGTGGATGCGCCGGTCATCTTCTCCGCGCCCACCACCAGCGCCAGGCGCGCACGTCCGGACTCGATCGCGTCTATCGCCGCAAACACCGCCGCTGCGCCTGTGGCGCAGGCGTTTTCCACCCGCGTAGCCGGCTTCCAACGCAGACCATCATCGGCTTGCAACACCAACGAGGAGGTAAACGAAGTGGGCACGAAGCCACCGTTGAAATGGCCGAGCCAGATTGCGTCGATATCTGAACTCTCGACGTCTGCGTGCTCAAGGGCTTGCCGTGTGACCTGCACGATGAGTGACTCTAGTGTTTCGTTTTCGAGCCGCCCGAAGGGCGAATGTGCCCAACCTACGATGCAGGCGCTCATTGGCCCGATTCTCTTCGTACTGCCATGACGATAGCTCTCCACAGCGTGCGCCACCAAGGACGGGGGCAGGTCACACTATGTCCGCTGGCCGCGACCGCCAACAATTAGGAAAGACACTCGCCGACTTAGGGGATTCCCTATTAGTGCAGAAGAATCAGACCTTCGGCCGTCTAAGTTCCACGCTGTCGGATTTCATATTCCGCCATCGCGGAAAATGGATTTTGCCTGCCCACTGCAAGCGCTGCTGCCGCCTGGATTGCATACAGAAGTCGGGACTTCCGCCAAAGCTGCAGAGTCGAGTAATGCAGAACATCGGTTGTCAGGCGATGGCGCTATTCTGATCGTCACGGCTCATAACGGGAGCCAGCTATCTGTCGCAGCAAAGCTGCGAGCGGGTGCTTAGTCTCGCCGATAATCACCCGGCCGCACCCCGGTCCATTGTTTGAAGGCGCGGCGGAACGCGCTGGGCTCGGCAAAACCGAGGGCGGCCGCGATATCGCATACGCTCAATCCTGATTCAGCCAGATGGCGAACTGCCAAGTCACGCCTTAGGACATCGCGGATCTCGCGCAGCGAAGTACCCTCCTCCGCTAATTTGCGATGCATGGTCGAGGAACCCAACCGGAATTCGCGCGCCAGCGTTGCCTGGTTGGGCCAGGATTCCGGCGGAAGGCTGCGAAGTCGGCGGCGGAGGCGCGAAGCCAGGCTCTGATCGTCGCGGTACTTGAGGATGAAGTTAGCCGGCGCACCCCGCAGGAACTCGCGAGCACTAGCCGCCGTCTGCATCACCGGCTGCGTCAGATGACGGGCGCTGATCACTATGCAGGTCTCGGTGCCGCCGAACTGTAAGTCGTCGCAGAAAATGGAGCGGTATTCCGGCCACCAGGCAGGCTGGGTATAGGCGAAGCTGGCGCGGCGAATCGGCACGCGTCGGCCCACCAGCCAACAGAGTAGTCCATAGGAGATCACCAACAGCGTTTCGTGTGCAAAAGCCTCCAGCTCGGGCTCCCGCCCAGGGCGCGAGCGCAAAACCAAAAAGGCCTCCGCACCGAGAGATTCCACTCGCATCACCGTATCGTCGAGCAGGATGTTGAAGAGACGGCTCATGCGTTTCAGCACGCCGTCGAGGTTGTCAGCATTCAAGCAGTGATGGCACAACGTTGAAAAGCTGCCTACCTTCATGCGCCGTGCGTCCAGTGCGAAAAACTCGTCATCGAGCACTGCAGAAATAGCCAGCCACAGCGCGCCAAAGCTCTCCGGCGTAACTCGGGCGCTGTCTGAAAGCAGGAGCGTCGGCGCAATGTTGCAGCGTAGCAATACAGGCACGGGGTCATGGCCGCGGCGCACCAGTGCCTGCGCCGCCTGCCGCACAAAATCGATGGCAACGCTGCCCTTTCCTGTTTCCGCCATGTGCAGGATTCACCTCGCCGAGCTTGAATTCCACCCGTGGCAGATTCTCTCACGAATCGCGGGATTTTTCGGCATATGTGGGATTGCGCGAGAAGCCTAGACTCTCGCCGTTATACCTCCACCGGGCCGTCCCCACCCGCCATGAATGATCTCTCCGTCGCCAAAACCGCCGCTCCCTACAAGGCCACGCACAAGGTGCGCTTCGTCACCGCCACCTCGCTGTTCGACGGCCACGATGCCTCGATCAACATCATGCGCCGCATCATGCAGGGCACCGGCGCGGAGGTGATCCATCTCGGCCACAACCGCTCGGTCGGCGAGATCGTCAACGCCGCGCTGCAGGAGGACGTGCAGGGCGTGTGCATCACCTCTTACCAGGGCGGCCACGTCGAATTCTTCAAGTACATGGTCGACCTGCTGCGTCAGAACGGCGGCGAGAACATCAAGATCTTCGGCGGTGGCGGCGGAGTCATCGTGCCGGCCGAGATCCGCGAGCTGATGAGCTACGGCGTGACCCGCCTGTATTCGCCTGAGGACGGCGCCACGCTCGGCCTACAGGGCATGATCGACGACGTCATCCGCAGCAGCGATTACGACCTCTGCGCCCAGGCTCCGGCGGAGGGCGAAGCGCTCGACGCGCTGCACTCCGGCGACCGCCGCAAGCTGGCGCAGGTCATCACCGCGGTGGAGAACGGCTCCTACCCGGCCAACGTGCGCCAGGCCCTCGTCGCCGTGGCGGCCGACATCAAGACCCCTGTGCTCGGCATCACCGGCACTGGCGGCGCCGGCAAGTCCTCGCTCACCGACGAGCTGATCCTGCGCCTGCGCCTGGACCAGGAGGACCGCCTCAAGGTCGCTGTCATCTCCATCGACCCCTCGCGCAAGCGCACCGGCGGCGCCCTGCTCGGAGACCGCATCCGCATGAATGCGATCGAGACGCCGCAGGTGTTCATGCGCTCGCTCGCCACCCGCGACACCGGCAGCGAGCTGTCCGCCGCGCTGCCGGACGTGATTGCCGCCTGCAAGCTCTCGGGCTTCGACCTGATCGTGGTCGAGACCTCCGGCATCGGCCAGGGCGACGCCGCCATCGTGCCCTTCGTCGACCTCTCGCTGTACGTGATGACGCCCGAATTCGGCGCCGCCTCGCAGCTGGAGAAGATCGACATGCTCGACTTCGCCGACTACGTCGCCATCAACAAGTTCGACCGCAAGGGCGCCGAGGATGCGCTGCGCGACGTCTCCAAGCAGTACCAGCGCAACCGCGGCCTGTTCATGCAGCCGCCCAACACCATGCCGGTGTTCGGCACCATGGCCTCGCACTTCAACGACGACGGCGTCACTGCCCTGTACCAGGCCCTGCGCGAAGGGCTGGAAGGCAAGGGCCTCAAGCTGCCCGCTGGCAGGCTGCCCAAGGTCAGCGTGCGCCACTCCAGCCTGGGCCGCGCCATCGTCCCGGGCGAACGCGTGCGCTACCTCGCCGACATCGCCGGCAATGTGCGCGGCTACCACAAGGAACTGGCACGGCAGGCGCGCGTGGCGCGCGAGCGCCAGTCCCTGCGCATCGCCAAGGCCTTGTTCGAGGCGCAAAACCAGCCGCTGAGCGGGTTCGACAGCATGATCGAAACCAAGGACGGCGAGCTGAGCAAGGAGGCGAAACGCCTGCTCGATCAGTGGCCCACGGTGCAGGCGCAATACGCCGGCGACGAGCAGGTGACCAAGGTGCGCGACAAGGAGCTGCGCACCAGGCTGACCACCGAGTCGCTCTCCGGCAGCAAGATCCGCAAGGTGTCCCTGCCCTGCTTCGACGACGAAGGCGAGACCCTGCGCTTCCTGATGAAGGAGAACCTGCCGGGCTACTTCCCCTATACCGCCGGCGTATTCCCGTTCAAGCGCGAGGGCGAGGATCCGACGCGCATGTTCGCTGGCGAAGGCGACGCCTTCCGCACCAACCGCCGCTTCAAGCGCGTCTCCGAGGGCATGTCCGCGCACCGCCTGTCCACCGCGTTCGATTCGGTCACGCTCTACGGCTGGGACCCGGACCTGCGCCCGGATATCTACGGCAAAGTCGGCAACTCCGGGGTGTCGATCGCCACCCTGGACGACATGCAGGTGCTGTACTCTGGCTTCGACCTGTGCGCGCCGACCACCTCGGTGTCGATGACCATCAACGGCCCGGCACCCATGATCCTGGCGATGTTCCTCAACACCGCCGTCGAACAACAGATCGGGAAGTTCGTCGAGGCCAACGGCCGCCAGCCGGACGAAGCTGAGCACGCGCAGATTAAGGCAAAGACCCTGTCCACCGTGCGCGGCACGGTGCAGGCCGACATCCTAAAGGAGGACCAGGGCCAGAACACCTGCATCTTCAGCACCGAGTTCGCGCTAAAGATGATGGGCGATATCCAGGAATACTTCGTCGCCAACAAGGTGCAGAACTTCTACTCGGTGTCGATTTCCGGCTACCACATCGCCGAGGCCGGTGCGAACCCGATCAGCCAGCTCGCGTTCACCCTGGCCAACGGCTTCACCTACGTCGAGAGCTACCTCGCGCGTGGCATGCACATCGACGATTTCGCGCCGAACCTGAGCTTCTTCTTCAGCAACGGCATGGACCCGGAGTACACGGTGATCGGCCGCGTCGCCCGCCGTATCTGGGCAGTGGCGATGCGCGAGCGCTACGGCGCCAACGAGCGCAGCCAGAAACTAAAATACCACGTGCAGACCTCGGGCCGATCGCTGCACGCCCAGGAAATGAACTTCAACGACATACGCACCACGCTGCAGGCGTTGATCGCCATCAACGACAACTGCAACAGCTTGCACACCAATGCCTATGACGAGGCGATCACAACGCCGACCGAGGAGTCGGTGCGGCGCGCCATGGCGATCCAGCTAATCATCAACCGCGAGTTCGGCCTCGCCAAGAATGAGAACTCCCTGCAGGGCAGCTTCATCGTCGACGAGCTGACCGACCTCGTTGAGGAAGCCGTGCTGAAGGAGTTCGAGGCCATCGCCAGCCGTGGCGGCGTGCTCGGCGCGATGGAGACCGGCTACCAGCGCGGCAAGATCCAGGAAGAGAGCCTTTACTATGAGCACAAGAAGCACGATGGCACCTTGCCCCTAATCGGCGTCAACACTTTCCGCAACCCACACGGCGACGCCCAGCTGGAGACGATCGAGCTGGCCCGCTCCACCGAAGACGAAAAGCAGTCCCAACTCAAGCGCCTGGAGGATTTCCACAGCCGCAACGCCAAGGACACCGCCGCGATGCAGCAGCGCCTGCGCCAGGCCGCGATCGACAACGTCAACATTTTCGAAGTGCTGATGGACGCGGTGCGCGTCTGCTCGCTCGGCCAGATCACCCAGACTCTATTCGAGGTCGGTGGGCGCTACCGGCGTAATATGTGATATGTGCACCTCGAAGGAGCTCCCTTGCTGCGTTGCAGGCAGAGGGGCCGCTTTGGGCCTTCATTGCGGACCTGCTGCCCGCACCCCGAAAGCCGACGTCCGCTCAATCGGGGTTGTCTGGTCTGTCTGAAGATTACGCAGTTTCTGCGTGGCCAGCCCGCTGCAGCAGGCCAAACGAGACAGGCTTAACTAGCCATTTGAAGCAGCGAACGATGCAGACTGCGCGGTCCGGCCGAACAAATCGGAAAGGTCGACCGTAGGGGTCGTAGTTTCTGGCTGTGAATCACCGGCATTGAACTCCTCTTTCCACCGCTTTTGAATGAATGGCGGCAATGCACGGGATTCGAGCATGCGGCCAAGGTGCGCGTCGCCGAGCAACTCAGCCCACAATCCGAGCGCCTCTCGCCGCTCCTCAATCAAGTCACCCGCCTGGTATATCTCGGTCAGACCTCCCAGCGAGTGGTTGAGCGACCGCTCGATCACGTCATCACGGCAGCCCAGTGTCCGCAGATAGGAGCGCGCGGTGCTTCGCAGATCGTGCGGACAAAAATCCCGCATCGGTCCGCCTAGGCGTTTGATCACGACGTTCAGGGTGGTCCGACTCATGTGCTTCGCGCTGCTACGCCAGTTCCTCGCTTGTCGCGGCAGCAGGTAGCCAGATTCGTTCCTGAACGGTTCAAGCTCGCGCACCCAGCCCACCACGATCGGCGCCAGGGGAATTGTGTATTCCCGACGAGCCTTGTTACCTCGACGCGCCGCAGGCACCGTCCAGATACCCGTCCGAAGGTCGAATTCCTCCCAGCGAGCTTCCAGCAATTCTGACTTGCGCACGCAGGTCGCCAAAAGGATCAAGATGGCTACCCGATTGACGAGCCCGACCTCGTTAAGCTCCGCGCAAAGGGACATCAACTCGATCGGCGTCAGCTGCAGGCGCTTGCGCACAGAGGGCTTCTTGCCCAGAACTGCCGAAGGCTTCAAGTTCCGAAAGGGATTCTCATCAATCACAGACGAGGCGCAGGCATAGGACATTACGGTCGACAGGGATTCCCATATGCGCCGGGCAACGGAATGCGACCTCTCCTTGACTGTCCGGATCAGCCCAACCACTTCTTGTGGAGTCAAATCGCGGGCGAGTCGTGACCCAATTCGAGGAAGAACGTCCTTTTCGAACAGAGACCGCGTGTTCTTGACCGTAACAGGGGAAAGCTCCGGGCCACGGTGCTCCACATATTCCTCGAAGAGCTCGGCGATGGTGAAGTTGCCGCGCTTACGCTCCTTCCTGACTTTCTTCTCGTATGCGGGGTCCTTTCCGGCTGCTATATCGAGCCGGACCCTGCTCGTCTCCAGCCGAGCCTCCTTCAGGCCGATCTGCGGCCACCGACCCAGGGTGATTTCGCGCGGCCGACCGGCATAGCGGTACCGCACAATCCAGGAAGCTGTGAGATTGTTGGAAATCGTGAACGTCAGGCCTTCGCCGTCAGCGATGGCAAGGGGGCGCCCCTCGAGCAACAGCTTGCGAATAGAAGCATCGGTCATCCGGCCCATATGTGAAACTCCGTATAGATGTGTAGTCAGGTCAGCATAAAGCGACTACAGCTACACATCTAGCTACGCAAAACGGGCGGTATGACTCGGTATTTTCTGGGATATTACTGAATAATAAAGTTATTGAAAACAAACAATTAATAAATAAAACGGGATTTCTTAGGATTTCCTTGGACATCACCCAATAATCGTGCCGCCGAGATCGATACCGATTCGCAGCTCAGGGGGTTGTGACATGGTGCATGCGGCTGGGACTGTGACGCGTATGTAAGCACATCGGCGGCGGTGCCGGTTTGCGAAAAGTGGAGGTGCGGCGTACTGGCGGGGTCGAGATCGTCCGGCTCGATGAGTTCTCGAGCTTGCGATGCTTAGAGCCTGTAACAGAATGAATCGCGCCTGCGACGGCGGTCATTTTTGCGCAGTGCAAGTCGGACAGAGTGCGGCATGGTGATTCCATGGTGC